>NZ_VDGI01000001.1:0-75160 GCF_006861825.1 Psychrobacillus vulpis
AAATTCTTCGCCCGTGGAAAGCGAGCGGTAAGCTTCGGAAAACTACGGGGGAACTTCATTAAAAGTGAAACTATATGGACTTTTTCAGTGGCCTCCGGAAAGGGAGCCGTTTCAACGATTTTCTTATCTATTGGAATATTTAACAACCTCATCTGGCAACTCCGAATTATAGGTAGTATTTCAGTGCCTTCTATGAATGAAATACACTCTTTTCTACTAACCCTAGTTAAATAAGAATATTTTTAACATATTCCTCAACTTCTTTTGCCGTTGTTAAGCTTAATATAGACTCCATATGAGGCATTAATTTTTCCTTAGATAATCGTGCAATTCGAGAACGTGCACTTAAAATGGATGATGCACTCATAGAAAATTCATCTAGCCCTAATGCTAAAAGTATTGGAATGGCTACCTCATCTCCAGCCATCTCCCCACACATCCCTACCCATTTACCATTACAATGTGCTGCATCTATCACCATTTTAACAAGTCTTAAAATGGCAGGATGGTAAGGCTGATACAAATAAGAAACTCTTTCATTCATACGGTCTGCTGCGAATGTATATTGGATTAAATCGTTTGTTCCAATAGATAAGAAATCTGCTTCCTTTGCAAACAAATCTGCAATGATTGCTGCAGAAGGAGTTTCAACCATCATTCCTATTTCCATTTTTTCAGAAACAGGAATCCCATTATCTATAAGTTTTTGTTGTTCTTCCAACAGTAACTTCTTTGCTTCCCTAAATTCATCCAGCGTTGCAATCATGGGAAACATAATCTTTAAATTACCATACACACTTGCTCTTAATAACGAACGTAACTGATTACGAAAAATATGTTGTTGGTCCAAGCATAATCGAATTGCTCGATAACCTAAAAACGGGTTCATTTCATTTGCTAGGTTTAAATAAGGCAGCTCTTTATCTCCACCTATATCTAATGTACGAATGACAGTAGGTTTGCCTTCCATTTTCTCAAGAACTTTTTTATAAGCAGTAAATTGCTCTTCCTCATTAGGTAGTTCTTGTCGATCCATATATAAAAATTCTGTACGAAATAAACCGACCCCATCCCCACCGTTTGTAACAATAGCTTCAATATCTTCTGGTGTACCAATATTACCAACAATTTTAACGTGATGACCGTCTGCACTAACACTTGGAAGCGAAATATACGGATGGAGTAACTGACCTTCCTGTTCAAAATCCTTTTGTGCAGTTAGATAAAATTCCTTCACTTCTTCTGTTGCATCAACAATAACCTTTCCGCTCTTTCCATCAACAATAACCGATGTACCATGCTTGATATTCTTCGTTGCTGTTTTTGTACCTACGACGGCTGGAATTTCCATTGAACGTGCCAAAATAGCCGAGTGAGATGTTCTTCCGCCAATATTTGTGACAATTCCTTTCACATATTGTTTATCTAATTGCGCTGTCATAGAAGGCGTTAAATCCTCCGCAACAATAATAACTTCTGTTGATAATCGACTGTAATCTGGAAGCTCTATATGTAATAAATGAGCTAGTAATCTTTTGGCAACATCTCGAATATCTGCAGCTCGTTCCTTCATATAATCACTTTCCATCGACTCAAACAGGTTAATATACATCGTAGATACTTCATCTAAAGCAAATTCTGCATTAACTTGTTGTTTTATCTTCCCTACAATTGCTGAAAACATTTCAGGATCTTCTAGTAATAGCAAATGTGCAGAAAAGATTCCTGCTTTCTCTTCTCCAAACTTGAGCATTGCTGACTCATGTATTACTTCTAGCTCCAACTTTGTTTTTGCAACTGCATCTTTTAATCTTTCTATTTCAGCATCTATCTCACTAATTTCAACTTTTTCAAAAGACAAAGTAGGCTCAACTAAGCAATAAGCATTTGCTATTGCGATGCCATTAGAAACAGCGATTCCATTAATTTCTAACATTCTTCACCAATCCCATGAGAAATAATTACATTAGTCACCTTACTCATTAATGCTTCTGCATCTGCACCTTCAGCTGAAATAGTTATAACTGATCCTGTAGGAATAGATTGAGTCATTACTGCCATAATAGATTTTAAGTTTGCAGATTTACCGTTATAAATAAGCTCTACATTTGATGTAAATGGTGTTACAGCAGCAACTATTAATGCAGAAGGTCTGGCATGTACACCTTCTAAAGTAGTAATTTTAAATGTTTTTTCCATTATTCAACCTCCAATAGTTATATAAAAAGCTGTTTAATGAAGGAATAATCCTTGTTAAACAGCTTTTTCAATCTGGTATATAAAACTAATTAATGTTATTTGCGCATTTTTTCAATTTCATCTGCTACAAATTGTACATTTGTTCCAACGATTACTTGAATACTTTGTGGTCCTACAACATTAATACCAGGAACACCAGTATCCTTGATCTTCTTTTGGTCTACTGAATCCATATTTTTTACTTCCACACGTAGACGAGTTGCACAGAAATCAACAGAAACTACGTTATCGTCTCCACCTAAACCTTCGTAAATTTCAGATGCCATAGCAGTGAATTTGTTGCCTGCTGTAGTGCTTGTTTCTCCGCCCTGATCTTCATAATCTTCATCGTCACCTCTACCTGGTGTTTTCAAATCGAATTTCACGATTAAGTATCTAAATAAGAAGTAGTAAATGAGTCCAAATACTAAACCTTGTACGAGTAACATATAAGGTTGGTTCGCGAGTGGATTTGCTAAGCTTAAGGAAAAGTCTATAAACCCTGCACTAAAACCAAATCCAGCAGTCCATTGAAACGTTGCGGCAATGAACAAAGATAGACCAGTTAATACGGCATGCACTACATAAAGAGCTGGCGCTAAAAACATAAATACAAATTCAATAGGCTCTGTCACACCTGTAAAAAACGAAGCAAATCCAGCGGCTAACATTAATGCTGCAATTTGTTTTTTTCTATTTGTTTTAGCAGTATGATACATTGCAAGAGCAGCTGCTGGTAATCCAAACATCATGATTGGAAAGAAACCAGCCTGATACATACCAGTGACTCCTTTGACACCAGATCCATCCAAAAACTTTCCGATATCATTAATCCCTATGGTGTCAAACCAGAATATGTTATTTAAAGCATGGTGCAAACCAGTTGGAATTAGCAAACGGTTAAAGAATCCGTACAAACCAGCTCCAACCGAACCTAACCCACTTATTGCTTCTCCAAAAGAAACTAACCAACCAAAGAAAATAGGCCATATGATGAATAACACACCTGAAACTACAAGCATTGAAACAGCGGACATAATTGGAACGAGTCGTTTTCCGCTAAAGAATGCTAAGAAATCCGGTAGTTTCGTCTGACTAAATCGATTGTACATAATGGATGCTACAATCCCTGAAAGTATTCCGATAAAGGCATTCCCTATTTTACCGAAAGCGGGGTCAACATTTGCTACATCTATCCCTTGATACATAGCTACCGAACCTGATGATAACAAGGTCGTGACTACTAAAAATGCAACCAACCCACTTATTGCTGCAGAACCATCTTTAGCTTTAGACATTCCTAGAGCAACCCCAACTGCAAATAAAATTGGGATATTGTCTATAATCGAAGCCCCGCCTTTTATTAAGAAAGCAGCTAACACATTTCCTGAACCCCAACCATCGTGGTCAATCCAATATCCAATACCCATCAAAATTGCCGCTGCTGGTAAAACAGCTACAGGTAGCATTAAAGAACGACCGAGCTTTTGAAGATATTTCATCATTGTTACTCAACTCCAATTCATAGTTTTCTAGTAATCAATTAAATAAATATAAAATAATAGCAATTCCTTTAATAAACATTCAGTACGGAGTGCATGTAGCTAAATTAATTCCTAGAGCATTTGAAGCCTCTCCAAAATGATTGCTCCTTTTCGAACAGTTTGATGTGAACCTCCTCCCTTTAGTTTCATCGTATAGAAATGAAATGCGATATAGGATGCTTCTTCTACAGGCATTTCAACTTAATACGGCTCGTTAACAGTAATTTATTTTGATGAAGTAACCATTATCACGGTTTCTCCCATTAGGCATTCTTTTGTACCTTCATGTTGAACTTTTTTTTCTGCACTATTTGTAATTACGATGGGTGTGATAATACTTTTGGCATGATCACGAATATATTCCCAATCTACTTCGATTAGTAATTGCCCAATAGAAACTCGATCTCCTGTTTTAACAGTAACTGTAAAGCCTTGTCCTTTTAGGGAAACTGTTTCCAAACCAATATGAATGAGAACCTCTGTACCATCATTTGATAGAAGCCCAATTGCATGTTTGGTTTCTGAAATTAGAGTAATTGTACCTTCTATAGGAGCATGAATATTACCGTTCTTAGGCATTATCGCAATTCCTTCTCCCATCATTTTTTGACTAAAAACTGGATCGGGAACCTGGTCTAGTGTAAGTATTTCTCCAGTGACAGGTGCATAAATTTGTAATTTACGTTTATTAAAGAATTTTGTTAGCATGTTTTTGCTCCTTTGTATCCATCATTTGTTGGAAGATAAAAAATTCGTATAACTCATATATATTGCGCAATCATAAAGTACAGAACATAAAAAGGCATGAGGTAAATGAAAGAGTTGAAAAACTCTCCACAATTACCGTCATGCCGGAAATCTATTGGACAAGCAAAACCCCATCCACCGTTTGAATTTCTCAACCGATGGAGGGGGTTTAACCGATAAATTACATTTTGTCTATATTTTAATAGCGTAGTTCGTTTCCTTTTTCAGATATTTCATGAGCAAGTCGAATTGTTGAAACGGCTAACTCTGCATATGTCACTTCTCGATCAGGGTTAAAGTGCTTTTTATCAGCCTCTAGCAGTCCCATAGAGTTAACTAAAGCAACATAACCAATGTATTCATTTTGAATTTTATTTGCATCTGCAAAATCCAGTTTATAAATACTACTATGTTTAGCTGCTTGCTCAAGTCCTAGAATTCGAATATACCAAGCTGCTAGCTCTTCTCTTTTGATAGGAGCATCCACATCAAAGCCCTTACTATTTGGTTGAATAATGCCCATTTCCACGGCACGTTCAATCACTTGATATAAAGGATGTTTAGAATCTATATTGTTAAACGTTTGGCTCTTGTCTTCTTGTTCAGAATTATATCTGTCTTCATAAAAATAAGTCAGAGAATTGATGATAATTTTTAGTGCTTCCCCTTTTGTAACAGACGCATCTCCATTAAATTTCTTAGTATCTTTAATGTCTAAAACCTTAGCTTTTATTAGATAGTTAAGTTCCTCTTGTGCCCAAGGATGTGAAATGGAAGATGAATTTTTCTCATCGAACAAGCTACTCCATTTCCCTGTGTTGGCATCTAGAAAACTAAACGAATCTTCATTAAATACCGGTAAATATACTAGATCATAGTGATGTTTGTTTTCGCTTGTATCTGATTTCATATAATTAAGTTTTAGACTTAATGTCTTTTGCAGAATAGCTTTTGCATTTTCCTCTGAAATAACTTTATCAATAGATGGCCATTTTTCCTCCTCTTGATAACTAACATTCAGACTGTTTAACGAACCGTCACCAGCAATACTAACATTAATTTGATCGCCTATCACTGCAATACCATTTACAATTCGTGGGAATGAGAACTGATAAATGCCTTGTCTTTCTTCAAAATAAGCTTCTTCAAAAGGCATAGCATAATTGTGTAAATAAGATGGAACCCACTCTTTTAAATATCCTACTGCTTTTGTTAGAGCTTCTTCCTGAGTAAGAGCATTTTCTTTTTTAGGAGTCTCTCCAAGTTGTTCTAAAATATGGGTTTTCATATCACTATACTGAACAATCTCACCCGTTTTTTTATTTATTTCTAGATGTGTTCCAGAACCACCACTTGCATATTGATACATATATTGAACACTAATAACTTCTTGTCCGTTATAATTTTTTATCTCGTTGATCGATTCAATGTTTAATTTAACCTTATCGGATTTTATATTAAGAAATTGTTCAGCAATTTTCTTTGCTTGTTCCAAAGTAACTCCATTTTGCTTTGGTGGTAATGGATTAGCTGAAAGTTTCTCAATCTTTGTCGACTTAGGAATATCTTCTGAGTAACCGTTTGCTGTTAGCCACTTACCGGTGGATGCTTGAACTCCACGCAATTTTGTTGTTGGTTGATAAACGAGCTGAACGCTACGCTCACCCGTTCTGTAATCAGTATTCACTTGGTATTGCAAATCAACCGAAAGATTTTCTTTCACTTTCTCTAATATCTCATTTTTATCTTTTACTTGTTTTACATCATCAAAAGTAGAAACGTTCTTCTCGATAGGGTTTCTGTAAAGATTGACAATTTCACCATTACCTAATACTGATACTCCTATTGTTTGATCCGATATGGAGACTTGGTTTTTAGTACTAGTAAATGAAAAAGAGTAACGAATCGGCTCTGTTAATATTTGACTTGGAAAAAAGATTTCAGGGTCTGTCTCAAGCTGATATTCCTCTCCACCCAAAAATTCCTTTACAAAATCATCCGCAATTTTCCTAGCCTCTTCTTTTGAGACCTTTGCAGGAAATAGAGCATCTTTTTCAACTGGTGGTTGGTAGTAAAATTGCTCCATTTCTAACTCTTCTCCAACAAACGAAACATTTCCATATACTCTTTTCCCATTAATTACTTTAGTAAAGGATAAATCGTATCGTAATTGATCATTCTCTTGAAAAAAGTTGCCACTATTCATATGAAAGTCACTACTCGATAAAAAGTCAAACTTCTTTGGGAACAATTCTTGGAACTTTTTAATTAATTCGGTTTTAGATATTACTTTTTCTGTAGAAGCGAATTGTACTTGTTTAGGCTGTTCATTCATAGAAGTTGAAGCACTTGCAATAGACGAAAACATTCCAAAGGTTAAAGCAGAAGATGTTAATATAATACCAAATTTCTTTAATCTCATTTAAATAATCCCCCTTTTTTTAGTAACATATACATCGTACACCATATTTTGTAAATTACAAACGTAAGTTTTTTAAATTTTATGCACAATTTATGAAGCTATCAATAAATTCCTATGTATAGGTATTTAGTTAGCCCATTAGCCAATTGATTTACATTTGATCAAATCATAGATCAATGTTATTATCTTCCTTTCTTGGTGGTAGTAAGCAAATCTATAAATATTATGTTAGCAAGTATAGGAACATTCCTATTTTTTCTAACTGTTTGCATTGCCCTCTTCTTAAAGTGTTATTATGTACGATTGCAAAAAAAAAAGAGGAAGAAATTTCTCCCTCTTTCTTGACCATTTATTGTTCTTCAGCTACTTGGAAAGCTGAAGATACTTTCACAAATTCCTCTTCACTCTCAATCATGGATAATTCTTCGTCTTCTTCCACTCTTAAAAAGAATATATCAATATCCTCTGTAGAATCTTCTTGAATATCCTCGACAAAGCTAACTGCCACGTAGTCAGCTTCTTCCACTGTTAGCAAACCAAGAACTTCCATTTCTTGCTCCTGTTCGTTTTCATCTAGCACCATAAAAATGTCGCCAACTTGGATTTTACCTTTATTTTCTTCCATTCTAATTTCCTCCTCACACTATTTTTGCATAGTTCCTATTTTAACTTACATTTGATTATCTACTATTATTGGTTTTTTAGCAAAGTAAAAATAAGTAGTACCTCTCAAAATGACAATATTAAAATTTTCTACTTGCAATAATAGAATCATTTCAATATCGTATCACTAGAAAACTGCACACTAATTGTTTGTGTTTAACAATTGGTGTGCAGTTAAAAAGTGGTGGTTTCTTTAAGGGAAATACATGTCTAAATTACTGTTCAACTAAGCTTGTTATAGAAACGCTTTGTTTCTCATTTGGTTCTTTAAGGAAATGGATTGTAGCTGTTCCACTTTGACGATCCACATGCTCGATGTAAATATTTTCTCCATTATAGGTTACATTGATCATAACTGGCGAAATAGAAACTTCTTGTGCTCGTTGTGCATCCATTGAAGCCACCTCCTTTTGATTTTCAATAGTTATAATATTGTTCAAAATGACTTAGATATACTCTTTAAAGTCTTTTGTTATTTTATCCCATGTGCCAAAAATACTTTGAGATTAAAACCCCTATTTTCGGATATAGTATGTAAAGGGATTGATCAAGTTAGGGGTGATAATAAATGAAACTTGAACATACGATAAAATTTACATTTCAGATGGAGAATGACAATGGTCAGCTAGTAGTAAAAGGGGAAATTGAGGGAGAATCTGAAGTTCCAAATTATGATGATTTAAAATTCCAAGGAATAATTGCTTTGCTAAATTCTATAGATCAACAGAACTTTAGCGAATCAGGGAATCATCCTTTATTCAAACATTACATAGATGAAATAGAAGAAACGATAAGTGAGATAATAAAACATAATCAATTTCAAGGCAAATCCGAATGCCGTGATGGATTATAACTAGTCTTACCGCGATAAAAGCATCTATAAAAAGGAGAAGAGATATTCCCCTCTCCTTTCCATCATTTATTCTTCTTCCATGCCTTCTTGTGCTTCTAAAAATGCCGCAGATACTTTCTCAAATTCTGCGTCAGTATCTATTTCTGCTAACTCCTCACCATCTTCAATTCGGAAAAAGTATATATCTACCTCTTCCACTGTTTCTTCTTGCGCATCATCCGCAAATGCAACAGCAGCATATTCCTTATCTTCAATTGTTAACAGACCGATTACTTCCATTTCTTGCTCCCTATCCTCTTCATCCATTACAGTAAGGATTTCTCCAACTTCAATGCCACCCATTTTCTCTTCCATTCCTATTCCCTCCTTACATTTTTTCGAATAAAAGATCACTAATTATTCTACCCTTCAAACTGTCGATTACCCCTAAAGTGGTTACTATTTTTTCGTACAGCTTTCTACCATATTATTCACTAAGCCTATTCTTTATTTCTTTTGAAACTTTCTTTAATGCTTTCTTTGAGCCTCTTTCCATATCATGTTGGAATTTTCGTTCTGCATAACTAACAAACAGAGCATTTAAGTCGTAACCTTCAGGATATAACTCGGCTGCTTTTACTTCAATTTCCAATCTTTTCGCGTTTACTTTGATTATTTCATTTTTATAGAACACTAACACGTTATTGAAATTGTCCTTTTTCTCATATACAATTCCAGAATCATTTTGTTCAATTAACTTTACTCTGTCTCCTACTTCAAATTCATAAGTTGCTTCTTCTTGAATAGGAGTCAAGATTGTTTTTCTTACTTTATTTTCTTTGACACGCTCTAAATCATAATTTTTATTTTCTATATAGTGCTGTGCTTTTAGTAGCACCTTTTCACGCAAATTCATTTTTCTAGAAATCCAAAGCGCATTACTGTCCCCTGATTTACCAATTAAAAGCCTATACATAGGCTCTAAAGCTTCACTGTTGAATTGCATAGCAGCATTCATGAAGTCGCTATGAATTTCCGAGTAACGTTTAATCTCCCCGTAGTGAGTGGTGGCAACTGTAATACAGCCCATTTGATAAAATTCTTCGAGTATCGCAATCGCAAGTGCAGCCCCTTCGTTTGGTTCTGTACCACTTCCGATTTCGTCAAAAAGTAGTAATGTACTATTCGTTGAAGCACTCATAATTTCTGAAATATTTTTCATATGAGATGAAAAAGTACTGAGTGAGTTTTCAATGCTTTGATTGTCCCCAATATCAACAAATAGGTGATCGAAAACTGCTATTTCCGTACCTTTAGCTGCTGCAATATGAAAACCTGACATTACTGCTAATGTTAGTATTCCTATTGTTTTCAATACGACTGTTTTACCACCTGCATTTGGTCCTGTAATAATTAAACTTCGATAGTCCTTCCCAATTTCAAAGTCTAAAGGTACAATGTTTCCTGACAAAAGCGGATGCTTACAATTCTGCAGCTTAATGTACCCATGATTATTTAACTTTGGCTCCATTCCATCCATGCTTTTACTAAACTTCGCTTTTGCAAAAATCATGTCATATTGCCCTATCAATTCAATATTGATGTTGATTTGTCTTACTTCCTCTAAAATACTTCCTGAAAGAGTTGCCAAAATTTGATACTCTTCCATCGCTTCCTCCGTCTTAAGAACTGCTAATTCTGCATTTAATTTGGATATAGTAGCTGGTTCTATAAATACAGTAGACCCTTTAGAGGAGACTTCAATAATCGTTCCAGCTACTTGATTTTTATAAGATGCTTTAATAGGTATCGTAAACCGATCATCTTTTTTACTAATGAAAAATTCTTGAATATACTCTTTGTTCGCACTACTCTTCAGAAACTTATTTAACCGTTCTTCTATTTTTTCTTCTGTCTTCGCAATGTGATTTCGAATTCGCTTTAGTTCTTTACTAGCTTCCGAATCCACTCTATTTCCTCTAATGGAGTAGTTAATATTCTCTTCAATGCTTTGAAACTCCATCATGGAATAAGCATAAGAATGTAATACAGGTGCAAAAAACTCTTTATCTAACATAAATTTCTTTATAACTCGACAGCCTCTTAAAAAGTCCGAAATGGCTACTAACTCAGACGGACCAAGAATCATCCCTTTTTCAAGCTTTTCCATCTGATGATTAATATTAGAAATCCCCTTTAATGGAAGAGCGCTTTCTGCATCTAATAACTTTCGTGCCTCTGTCGTCTCGTTTAATCTATTTTTTACAACTTTACTATTTGTGCTTGGTTGAAGCTTATCCAGTAATTCCTTTCCTAAACTACTTACACAGTGGGATTTCACCATTTCCTTTAGTTCGTTATATTGTAATTTTTCATATGTCATTTTATTCATGTGTAGTCCTCCTTTAATAATCAGAAAAGTGACAGACGCGTAAACTGGTCTTTCAATAGAAAAATGCCCGCAAGAATCTCTCCTACCTTTCCATATTTACGGTTTAAACCGAAAAATGGATAGAAAGCTCCTGCGGGCATCAGCCTTGTGGTCGTCACAAGTCATTTTTATCGTCAACAAATATAGGGTATGAAAGAAAAAGAGCATGGCAGGACAAATCCCGCCATGCTCTTCGTCATAACACATAATTATGTTAAACGATTATATGGAAAAGGAAGCAGTCTTTAGGTAGGTATTCACAATGTTGAGTAAACACTGTGAAACAAGGCGCACTTAATAAACAGGTATAATACCAGATATTAAAAGCCTTATTAAACTAAATTAGTTTATACCTACAACCGACATACTTCACCACACCTTTTATAAGAATATTTTCAATATAGCATTATTTTTAAATAGAGTCAATTGAGTAAAATGTCTTTGGAATAATTTAAATCGGCTTTAATAAACGTAACCGATAGGAATTCATTACTGTTTCCCCGAGCTGGTCGAGTAGATTATAATTGGCAAACGCCCCAACAACTGCTCCGATGCCAGGTATTAATTGAAACATTTTTACCAAATCAATATAATCCCGATATTCCTGTTGAAAGTCTCTCCAGTCCATATCAGCAATTACATGTTTTTGTTGTTCCCAGTTTTCAATGATAAATAATGTATTTTTTCTTTTTTCCTCGCTTGAAAAGGCTAATAGGAAAATATGCAGAAGGAAGAGTCGTTCTTCATAATCATTCGTATCGAACCCATAAATAGCAGCTGCCTCAAAAAGAAATTTCATTTTAATAGATAATAGTAATGGAAAATCAACTAGTCCGAGTAGTATACCTCCTGCACCCGTTCCAGCGCCTTCTATAACAGCCGTTTTTCTAAAGGTAGAAAGTTTTTCCTTTAATTGTTCGTCTCTCTCATAGAGACTAAGTTCTAATGATAACCGTTTTTTTGTTGTAATGTTAGAGCCTACAAGCGTTGCCTTCACCATGTTTTTGATACTCTCTGTCATTACTTGATGAAATTTTTCTGGAATAAGACCGTTAATCTTCGTCTGAACAGTTTTGGATGTACGACCTATGAGACCGGATCTCTTTGTCATTTTTTGCTTCCAAAAGTAAAGTTCTTGCTCTACTTCCTTTGTATAATCAACCATATGTCCTTCCCCTTCTAAACAATACCTCTTACTTATTAGTATAGCCAATTAGCAAGTCATTCAAATGGACCTAAGTGGTGTTTAAATCTAAGCCTTGAGTCTTAGTGAAATATATTTATAGAAAAATGATGGTAGAACTAATTTTATTCATATGATCTTGGTCTACCCACAAAATAAAGTAATTATAGGTTATTCCCTCTATTTGAATCAGTTTTGGATACTTTACAATCAGAGCAGATTGCTCCCTCATTTCTGATGGTTGATCATCTGACGGAAAGATAATACATGCTTCTTGTTGTTGAATTTGTACTTTATGAATACGAGGTTCGGAACCGTAAGGTAATAGTTGGTGGAATGCTTCATTGTGACAAACTTCGTTAATTGTTTCTTCTGATGAAATCGCAGAAACCTGAAAGAAGCCATCTGGTCCTTCAAATCTCTCGTTCGTTACTTTTTCCCAATGTGCTGGATATTGAAATTGAACTTTGTAAACAAGGCTCGTATAAGTTTTTTTCCTAGGAGGAATTGGCATAGGGGACCATTGCAAAGACGTAATGAATGACCCTTCTAATAATCGAACAGGGACAGGATGCGTTAAGTCAATCAACCACATCTCACTAGCCATTCCCTGGTTATAACAACCCGAAAGATATGCAATTTTCCGACCTTCTGGGGACCATGTAGCAGGAGTAGCAAAGCAATTCGAAATGGCTTTTGTTAAATCGTTCTCTCCTGTTCTTTCCGTAATTCTTATTAGTGAAAAATATCCGACGTCTTCAAAAGCAGTGGCACTGTAAGCAATTGTCGATGAATTAGGTGACCATACTGGAAAATAGTTTTTCGCAAGCGGTCCCCCCCTCACTTCAAATGTCCTTCCAGTAGAAATTTCTAACGTAAAAATAATGGAGATACTAGCACCTGGAGTTGTATAAAGAGCATACGATCCATCTGGGGAGAGGCGAACATTATTAAGCAGTCCGCCATCGTTACGAGTGATTTGTTTTTTATTAGTTCCATCGGTTCGTATACGGTAAAGCTGACTTATTCCTGACGCATCGGGTGCTTGGAAAAGTAATTCTGCTCCGCTCGGAAACCATTGGACATCCGTAGAACCGGGTTGGTTTATTTTCTTGACTTGATGTGTGTTGAGATTGTACAGAATGATATCATTCTGTTTCGTATAAGCTATTTGTTGACTGTCCTGTGACCAACTAATATATATGCCTAAACCTTCGCTAAATTGGTCAATACGTGTAATGGTACCTTCCATTAAATGTAGTACATATAGAATTTCACTTTTTCCTACAAAGGCTATTTTATTACTGTCAGGTGACCAAAAAGGAATCGAAAAAGATTCTCCTAAACCATTTGTAATTTTTCTATTATCCCCATTCGTAGGGTTATATAACGATAAATCATAGATTCCTCCTACGCTGGATACATAGGCAATTAAACCTCGCCCGCCAGGAAGAGCATAAGGTATGAGTAACCTCATACCAGGGAATATAGTATTGGACGGAAGGTTGTTCACTTCTCTAATCAGCTCAGGTTTACTTTGCTCATTTGTTATTACGTTATAACGACTAGCGATTTGAAATAGTGTATCCCCAGGTTGAACAACGTAATAAGGATTACCTGGAGGAACTTTCAAAAGTTGACCACTTTGAATGATAAATGGAGGAAAAAGTTGATTTGCTTCGATGATAACGGATTGTGGAACACCAAAAAATTGAGCAATTTCAAAAACGGTATCGCCTGGCCTTACTCGTATGACATCAACTCCAGGAGGAACGGAAAGCTGCTGACCTACATAAATCGTGTAAGGTGCTTCCAAATTGTTTGCAGCAATGACGGACTCCACCGGTAATTCCCATCGCTTTGCAATCTGATACAGCGTATCCCCTGGACGGACTGTGTAAAAAATTTGCATCTACAAGCCTCCACTATAATTATTCTTCTAGAAAAGGAGCCGTTACCTTTTCTCTCCGTATGTTTTTCACTGAATACTATAAGCTATCGCAGGAAAAAGTAGATTGTGCATGTCTATATTAATTAAATGGTATCTAGAGGATGCTATTGACCTTAAAGGAGAAGGAGTATTGATTCAAAATACTTTCCACTTATTGGATTATTATTTTTAAATGATATACTTATTAGAGCGATAATTTGTTGTTAAGTGATAATAAAGCTGTTTAAAAATGTAAGTCATGTTATTCCATTAAGGGTCATTTTCTGGAATAAGCATTGTGTAAATTATTGAAAATAATTGCAATAAATTATATTAATAAATCACCAATAAATGAAGACTAAATAACCAAATAGACCTAGAAAAAGGAGGTTTACTATGAAATCTGAAAGTATAAAAAAACATTTTACAACACTAGAAAAACAAAGAGAAAGTCTTTTTCCTACACTCAAATCATTATCGATGACAAAATTATGGGAAAGACCTGAAGAGAATAAATGGTCTATTGGAGAGTCCATTTATCACTTATTTTTAATTACAAAAATGCTACGAGTTGCAGCTATCATTACCATTCCATGTACAAAATTTTATGCTCAAATGATGAGAAATAAATCATTTGAGCATAGTATTAATGATATTTATAAGGAGTATAAAGAAAAACATGGAAAAACTATGAATGCACCATTTATTTTGAATCCATCCAATAAAATTTATAATAGTATGGACTTTACACAATTGAATCAGCTTCTAATCAATGAAACTTTAAAAGTATCGAAAATAGTAGATAATATTGAAGAAGATATCGCAGGTCATATCATTTTTTTGGACCCTGTAGCAAACTTTCCTAATCTTATTCAAGCGATTCAACTTTTAGCTATACATGAAGCGCATCATTTTAGAATCATTCAAAAGGATCTTGAAGCTATGATAGGGAAAACTGAATAATTTCTACAGTATAGGGATTATTAATGTAACAATTAAATGAGTCATTCTTCCTCACTAGGGCGAGATTTTGGAAGAACACTTAGTTCTTAAATGACTTTATTATTGTTTGTTTTGAGGAAAATGAATATTAGATGAAGAAAATTAAACAATTATTTCTTGAACACCGTCGTTTCCGAACGGTGTTATGCGTGTTTAGAGTATTAAGATTAAACAACTTTATTCTATGTGAACATTTGTAATATTCTACTTTTAAAAAGCACTCCTAATATAAATAAACAAGCAAAGGATTTGCTAGGATGCATAAGTATAACTTATTGGAAAATATATTATTTTTTTCTACTAATCTTAATAAAAAGAAGCTTAAGTTAGAACTACATAGTAAGACCATCCTTATTACTGGAGCAAGTTCTGGGATAGGAGAGGAGCTAGCATATCTATTAGCAGATATAGATGCTCATCTAATTTTAGTTGCTAGAAGAGAGGAAAAGCTTCTAACAATGAAGAGGAAAATCGAAAAGGGAACTGCTAAAGTAAGTGTTTTCCGGGCAGATTTAAGAAATAAGGAAGAAATGGAACAATTATTGTCGTTTATTCATGAACTACCTGCTGGCATAGATTTAGTAGTCAGCAACGCGGGGATATCCATTAATCGTTCTATTAACCATTCATTAGACCGTTATCACGATTTTACTCGCACTATGGCCATCAATTACTTTGCACCTGTTCAATTACTGTTGTCCGTTATTCCTTTATTAGAAAAAAACAAAGGTCAGGTTATTAATATCTCTACAATAAACGCTTTGTTAATACCAATTCCATACTGGACTGCCTATCAAGCATCAAAGTCTGCGTTTGACACTTGGTTTCGTTCAGCGGCTCCTGAATTAAATGCAATGGGGATATCAACAACTTCAATATATCTCCCGTTAGTAAAAACACCTATGATTCAGCCAACTGTTGCATATAAAAAAATGCCCGCAATGTGTCCGAAGCAAGTTGCAAAAATTATTGGTAAATCAATGTATACAAAAAAGAGAAAGTATAGACCATGGTGGTTATTTTTTGGTCAGTTAGCATCGATATTTTTAAGGTGTACATGGGAGGTGTTTATTCCTCGTATTATAAAAAGGAGGAACGGAATTGACAATAGTTAAACTAATACAAGTTTTATACAAAATCAAGTTACTTTCTCCTTTAGGATTGTACTGGTTTATTTCTTCCATTTATAAAAGTGGGGTAAATTTAATGCTTTTATTAACTATGGCGGAAAAGACATATAGCAATAAAATTGCGATAGTAGACGAGAATGAAACAATAAGTTATAAACAATTATTATTACAATGTGAAAAACTCTCTATTATTTTCAAAGAAAACTATCAAGTAAAAGAAGGGCAAAAAGTAGCTTTTTTGTGTAATAACCACGCTTCTTTAGTTAAATCTATTTTTGCTGCTTCTCGCTTAGGAGCACGACTTTATTTACTCAATACAAAAATGAGCAATTCGCAATTTAATCTACTAGTAGATAAGCATAATTTTGACCTAATTATCTATGATATGGAGTTAAGGTCTTATATTGAAAAATCAAAGTATAATGAAGCGAACATCTTGAGTTATCATCCTAGCTTGCCATCCATAAATAATTTAATCCATAAAAAAATGAATAAAAACTACAAAATCCCTAGGTCTTCCATGAGTCAGATTGTCCTCCTAACTGGAGGCACTACAGGAAAATCTAAAGAAGTAACGCATAAGCCCTCTATCTTAAATTTTTTAAATCCATTTTCAACATTACTGAGTAGATTAAATCTATTAAGTCATAACACGGCTTATATAGCAACTCCCCTCTACCACGGCTATGGTATAGCTATATTGTTTTCATTTATTGCATTAGGAAAAAAAGTAGTTATTCATGATGGATTTAATGCTAAAAAAGCATGTTGTCTTATTCGTAAACATAATGTTGAAATTATAACTGTAGTGCCGTTAATGATAAAAAAAATGTTAGAAACTAGTGTGGTAGATTTAAGATCGCTTGTTTGCATAGCTTCAGGAGGCGCTAAGCTTAACCCAAAACTAGTAGAGGAAGTTTTCGGAGAATTAGGAGATGTATTGTACAATCTGTACGGTACTTCAGAAGCAGGTTTGAATATTATAGCTACTCCCCAGGACTTGAAATACTCAGTCAACACGATTGGTAGAGTGATAAAAGGTGTTCAATTAAAAATATTGGACAACAATAAAGAAGTTGGGAATGGTAGGATTGGCCAATTTTATATTAAAAATAAATGGTCAATGAGGAACAGTAAAAGCCACTGGATAAAAACTGGGGATCTAGGATACAGAGATCATAACGGATATTATTTTTTAAGCGGAAGAACGGATGATATGGTCATTTCAGCTGGTGAAAATATTTACCCAATTGAAGTCGAACATGTATTAATTAAACATCCACTTGTAAACGATGTAGCCATTATAGAAACTAGTGATGATCAATATGGACAGACCTTGAAAGCATTTGTTCAACCTCGATATAATGAAAATCTTACAAAAGAGGAACTTGTTGAATGGTTACGACCTAAAGTAGCTAGATTTCAATTACCAAAAGATATTGTCTTCGTAAATAATTTACCTTACACACCTCTAGGTAAATTTGACAAGAAGCAACTTAAATAATTGAGAGTTGGCGATTCTAGAGGAAATCGTCTTTCTTAAAAAACATGGCGGATTGTAATATTAATGAAACCATTCTTCTTTCTTAACGTATAATTAAACATAAAATGTTCTGTATTTTCAGAAATAAATTACACTAATTTAATAAACGCTTTAAAAGGAGGGTGTTTACATGATTTGGCTGTATTTCTTTATACCGATCAGTTTGTTCGTGATATTAGGAATATGCTATGACTACTTCAAAAGAAAAAGTTTCAAAGAAATGGCAAATACTGAAGTTAATCAGAATGCAGAACTCGCTAAGAGGAATGCCAAGACCTGGGAAAGTGGAAATTTCTATGGACTTTGATTGACTTTGATACAGATTTTTCACCTGTGTTTATCGCAAGTCGAAAATATTAAAAACAGATGTTCAAAAAGGCTCTCCTTTTTGAACATCTGCACTTTATTGCAATGGAATCTTCAATTCAATATTTTCTCCAATAGGATTGAAGTAATAGTTCAAATATATTTTTGCTTTACCATCATAATCTTCAAATTGCGTCGTCTCCAATACGTACTGCTCATCTCGTGAAACCGTGCTACCCGTAAATTCTAACGTCTTACCATCTTCTTTAACAGCATCATACAACATTAAAAGTCTACCTTGATTATCCCATTTATTCACAGCAACTGATACACTTTGCTGCGTTACAGAAATGTCCCAATCAAAATAGTCGGGCTTCGTGAGTACTTCTTTTGTACCAAAATCAACTTCGATAAAATCTTCACCCTTTGGAACGGCTTGAACAGCTCCAATTATAATCGTGTATGACTCTGGATCATCGAAATAATTACTTTGCAAATATAGCGTATATTTGCCGTCACGAATATCTCCGTCTGCTAAAATGCCTTGTTTAATCCTATCTCTTCGCTCACCACTTTCCGTCACGACTGCAATATCATCAAGCGATAAAATTTGCATTGTATTTTCTTCGTCAACTTCAATATCGAGTGCCACTTTTAATGGAGAGCGGCGAATTTGTGTAATTGTAAATTTCTGACCATCGACATTTACAGTACGATTCGCAGTAATAATTTTTTCCTTTGCGATTTCATTTTGTAGTGTAAACGGTATCGCAATTTCAATGTTCCCCTTATCTTTATCATTAAAATGAAAAACAGCTTTAAAATCCTTCGAAGTATAAGCTATCGGCTCTGAAAAATTATATTCTACTAAAGAAGATATGTGTGTTTGATTATCTGCATTCGCGACAAATGTACAGCCACATTTCATTTCATCGTCCCCTTGGAACAATTGAACTTCCTCCAAGTATAATTTCGAAATATCAAATGAGGCATCGACGTCATAGTCAAGTACAAATCCCGATTGATCTGCAATCACGCCTTTCAATGTAAGCGATAGGCCATTTTTAGACCGCATCTCATTGATCTCCTCATAGTATTCATTGTCTACAATATCTTGTAGCCCTTTATCGATTGTAATCGCTGGTCTAAGTATTTCAAAGCCAGGTATTTTTGCGACAAAGCTAGCAATCGTAGGAGAAACGCGAATTGAAAATAAAAGGCTAAAGCAAAACAAAGAGACTACTGCAACCGAAACAATGCGCTTCTTTGTTCCTTTTTCTCGCTGAACTTTACGAAACGTATCCATTCGAACTTGTTGAAGTTTCTCCTTTGGGACGTCAATCGGTAGTTTACTCATAGCCAGTCCTCCTTTTCTCCAGCGAAGTTTCTTAGCTTCTTTAGTATGTGATGAAGCTTAGACTTTACAGTACCCTCAGGAATTTGATTTAGCTCGGCAATTTCTTTGTTTTTTAGTTGCTGAAAATATTTCATATAGACGAGTTGCTGCTCCGACAAGGATAAATGTTCCAATAATCGCTCCATATCAGAATAGATGACCCATTCAAATAGGTGGTGTTCCTCAATTGGAACGGTTGGTTGGCGTTTTCGTAAATGGTCTTTACAACAATTGATTAAAACGCGCACGAGCCATGTTCTGGCATATTCGTGCTGTTGAACGGTATGCATTTTTTTAAGTGCCTTGTAAATAAGCTCCTGCATCACGTCTAAAGCGTCTTGCTCATTTTTCATGTATGTAAAGGCCATGCGATATAAAATATCTTCATCCATTTCAATGAGTGAAAGTATCGCTCGTTGATCCCCACGAATAGCACGCTGAACGATTTCAAATTCCATCCATTTCGCCTCCTTACTTCATTAGACGCAGCGATGCTACATTTCGTTCAAAAGTTTTAATATTATTTAGAAAACTATGAATACCACTATGCACATTTATGCACATATGACAAAAAACATGGAAAAAAAGGCCTCCCAACAGTTTAGCAAACTGATGAAAGACCTTCTCTAAAATGAATCATATGCATTTTTTTACACCATCAAGTGGTCAAAAAATGGTCAAGCGATGTAATTCGAACAGAAAAGCCCTTAATAATAAAGGCTTTCATATTCTTTTTACATCATACCGCCCATGCCGCCCATATCAGGCATACCCATTGCAGGAGCTGCTTCTGGGATATCTGCTACTACTGCTTCTGTAGTTAAGAATAATGCAGCTACAGATGCAGCGTTTTGAAGTGCTGAACGAGTTACTTTCGTTGGGTCAACGATTCCAGCTTCCATCATGTTTACCCATTCGCCTGTTGCAGCGTTGAAACCGATACCGATTTCTTCGCGTTTTAGGCGGTCTACTACGATTGAGCCTTCAAGACCAGCGTTGTTTGCGATTTGACGAACTGGTTCTTCAAGTGCACGAAGTACAATTTTAAGACCTGTTGCTACGTCGCCTTCTTTTGTCTCAGCAACTTCAGCTACTTTGTTGTATACGTTTACTAGTGCAGTACCACCACCAGATACGATACCTTCTTCAACAGCTGCACGCGTTGCGTTAAGAGCGTCTTCGATGCGAAGTTTACGTTCTTTAAGTTCTGTTTCTGTTGCTGCTCCGACTTTCACTACCGCTACACCACCAGCAAGTTTAGCAAGGCGTTCTTGTAGTTTTTCTTTATCGAATTCAGAAGTTGTTTCTTCTAGTTGCGTACGGATTTGTGCTACACGGCTAGCGATTCGAGCTGAATCTCCGTTACCTTCAACGATTGTTGTGTTTTCTTTAGTTACAACAACTTTTGAAGCGCGTCCAAGTTGTGTAATATTCGTAGATTTTAAGTCTAAACCTAAATCTTCTGTAATTACTTCTGCACCTGTTAAGATAGCAATATCTTCAAGCATTGCTTTACGACGGTCTCCGAATCCTGGAGCTTTAACAGCTACAGCATTGAATGTTCCGCGAAGTTTGTTTACAACTAGAGTAGCTAATGCTTCCCCTTCTACGTCTTCCGAGATAAGTAAAAGTGGTTTTCCTTGTTGTACAACTTGCTCCAGCACTGGAAGAATTTCTTGGATGCTAGAAATCTTTTTATCTGTAATTAAAATGTATGGATTATCAAGTACTGCTTCCATTTTATCTGTATTTGTCGCCATGTAAGCTGAAGCATATCCACGATCAAATTGCATACCTTCTACAACATCAAGCTCTGTTGTGAATCCTTTAGACTCTTCGATTGTGATAACGCCGTCGTTACCAACGCGCTCCATAGCTTCTGCGATTAATTCACCAACTTCAGCATCTCCTGAAGAAATAGCAGCAACTTGAGAGATTGACTCTTTTCCTTCGATTTCTTTAGAGATTGCTTTTAGTTCTGTAATTGCAGCTGCAACAGCAAGGTCGATACCTTTACGGATACCTACTGGGTTTGCACCAGCTGTTACGTTTTTTAACCCTTCACGGATCATAGATTGCGCTAAAACAGTAGCAGTAGTCGTACCATCACCAGCGATATCATTTGTTTTAGATGCAACTTCAGCAACTAATTTTGCACCCATGTTCTCGAATGCATCTTCTAGTTCGATATCTTTTGCAATCGTTACACCGTCATTCGTAATAAGTGGTGAACCGAATTTTTTTTCAAGTACAACGTTGCGACCTTTTGGTCCAAGTGTTACTTTTACAGCATTTGCAAGTTTATCTACCCCACGTAGCATTGCACTACGAGCGTCTTCACTGAACTTAATTTCTTTTGCCATGTTTTTTTACCTCCTAATTATTATCCGTTATATTAGCCGATTACAGCTAGAACATCGCTTTCGCGTAATATTAAATATTCATTACCTTCATATTTTACTTCTGTTCCTGCATATTTAGAGAAGATGATACGGTCTCCTTCTTTCACGTCTAATTCAACGCGAGCACCGTTTTCAAGTACTCGTCCAGTACCTGCAGCAACAACTTTACCTTCTTGTGGCTTCTCTTTAGCAGAGTCCGGAAGTACGATGCCAGATGCTGTTTTTTCCTCAGCTTCGATTAATTCGATTACGATACGATCACCTAATGGTCTTAACAAGTGAAACTACCTCCCTAAAATAGTAAAATTTAATATTATTAGCACTCTGTCTCTTTGAGTGCTAACACACTTCTAATAATAAATAATCACACAACAGAATGCAAGCGAGAAGATTATCTTTTTTCAGACTGTTGTGGAACGCTTTTGTTGTTCGCTTTCGGCAATCGTTGAAAGATATCTTTTTGTTTATTTCCAAATTTCCTTTACAATGAAATAGAATGTTATCAAGAGAGGAATCAAATGATATGAAACATCAAAAAACAGGCTTGTATATATTAATTGTCTATTGCATCATGCAGCTTTCAGGCGCTATTTTTGCCCCACTACTTCTAAAATTATTCGTTTCTATGGATGTGGAGAATCCTAGACTAGTTGCTTCTGGCTGGTGGGTATTCTTAAGCTTTGGAATTGCTACACTTATTACACTACTATTAATTAGAAGAGATAATTCTTTTTTGCGTCCAATGAAAGGAAAGATGTCACCAATTTGGCAAACAATTGGATGGGGATTTCTCGGATTTCTACTAGTTTTCTTCGGGCAAGGTATTGCAGCATATATTGAGCTTGCACTTGGCATTGAACCAGGGTCAGAAAATACTGCACAGTTTATCGAGATTGCCCATTCCGTTCCATTAGCAATATTCTCGATTGTCATTTTCGCTCCTATATTAGAAGAACTTATTTTCCGCCGAATTATTTTCGGTTCTTTATTACCAAAAACGAACTTTGTTGTTGCTGCTGCGGTCAGTGCAATTGTATTCGCAATCATACACTTCGACTTCACGCACATACTACTATATGCGGTATCTGGGTTTATATTCGCATTTATTTATTACAAGACAAAGCGAATACTGGCTTCGATAATTTCCCATATGCTATTAAATGGGTTTGTCGTTCTATTCCAGTTCTACGGAGAAGCAATACAAGAGTTTCTCAAAACATACTCCCAAATGCCATAAAAAAAGCAGGTCAGATACTCATCTGATCTGCTTTTTTAATAGGTTAGGAGAATTCATTGACCAGATAACGCTTGGTTATGCTCGGATGGGTTGTGGTTATGCTCGGATGGGGTTAGGTTATGCTCGTTCGACATTTCTTTGGCCGGATGCCCCTTAGTTATGTTCGCATAGCTTGAGGTTATGCTCGGATAGACTGGTCTTACGCTCGTTCGACATTTCTTTGATCGGATACATCTTAGTTATGCTCGCATGGCTTGAGGTTATGCTCGGATAGACTGCTCTTATGTTCGGATAGAGTTTCCTTATGCTCGTTCGACATTTCTTTGGCCGGATACCCCTTAGTTATGTTCGCATAGCTTGAGGTTATGCTCGGATAACACTTCCTTATGCTCGTTCGACATTTCTTCGACCGGATCCCCCTTAGTTATGCTCGCATGGCTTGGGGTTATGCTCGGATAGACTGCTATTATGTTCGGATAACGTTTCCTTATGCTCGAACGACATTTCTTTCACCGGATACATCTTAGTTATGCTCGCATATCGAGAGGTTATGCTCGGATGGACTGGTCTTATGCTCGGATAACACTCACGTATGCTCGTACGACATTTCTTCGACCGGATCCCCCTTAGTTATGCTCGGATAACACTCACTTATGCTCGCACGACATTTCCTTGACCGGATACATCTTAGTTATGCTCGCATGGCTTAAGGTTATGCTCGGATGGACTGGTCTTATGCTCGGATAACACTCACTTATGCTCGAACTACATTTCTTCGACCAGATACACCTTGGTTATGCTCGGATGGACTGGTCTTTCGCTCGGATAACACTTCCTTATGTTCGAACTACATTTCTTCGACCGGATACCCCTTAGTTATGCTCGCATAGCTTAAGGTTATGCTCGGATGGACTGGTCTTATATTCGGATAGCGCCTCCTTATGCTCGCACGACATCTCTTTGCCCAGATTACGCTTAGTTATGCTCGCATAGCTTGGGTTTATGCTCGCATGGCTTGGGGTTATGCTCGGATAACACTCACTCATGCTCGGACTACATTTCTTCGACCGGATACCCCTTAGTTTATGCTCGCATAAGTAGTGGTTATGCTCGGTTGGACTGGTCTTACGCTCGGATAACACTCCCTTATGTTCAGATAATACCACCTCATGCTCGTACAACAACTCTCTAACCACATTATGCTTAGTTCAATTCACAAAAACAAAAGCCTTCCTCCGATAGAAATCGGGGAAGGCTTTACGTTTGTTATTCTTCTGTATGCTCGTTTCTTATAAGGTAAATTAGTGTTTGTACTTCGACCGACAAATCAATCGTATGTACACGTATCGTATCTGGGACTGTCAGTCTTACTGGAGTGAAGTTCAATATACCTTTAATAGAAGTTTCAGCCAATCGATCAGCTACTTCTTGTGCAGAACGACTTGGAACAGTACAAATCACTAGTTCGATTCCAAACTCCGCCAGTTTCGTTTCCATCACACTTGGATGAAAAACTGGTATATCACTTTTCATCATTCCTTCTACAGGAGCTTTTGTATCAAACGCAACGACAATTTTTGTGTTGTGGTTTTTTTGAAAGTTGTATTTGAGAAAAGCAGTACCCAAACTTCCGACACCAATTAATGCCACATTTGCCGCTTCATCCTGATCCAATGTTTTCCGAAAAAATTCTAACAAAATGGCAACATCATAGCCGTACCCTTTTTTGCCAAGTGCCCCAAAGTGAGAAAAATCTCTTCTTATTGTGGCAGAATCTATCTTCATCGCATCACTTAATTCCTGTGAAGAAACTCTTTTATGTCCAGCATTATGAAAACTTTGTAAAAATCTATAATATAACGGTAATCTTTTCGTTGTAGCTTGAGGAATTCTTTGTGGTTCAGGTTTCATCTAAACCCTCCTATTTCATTGGAACAAATCGATTTTATATTACTAGACATTGAGGTCCTTGTAAAGCTCTAGCGTTGCAACCGTAAGCCCTATCTATTACACTTAAGATAGAATTGAGGTGCGAAATATCGTGATTGTTTTACAAGTCAATCAACTAACAAAATCCTTTAATGGTGAAGATATATTAACAAATGTAAAGCTAGAAGTTCAAGACCGAGATCGAGTAGCACTCGTTGGAAGAAATGGCGCTGGAAAGTCTACTTTACTTAAAATAATTGCTGGAGAAATGTCATATGATACCGGCGATATTATCATACCCAAAAATATTAAATTAGGGTATTTAGAGCAACATGCCGGACTCGACTCAAAACTTTCTATTTGGGAGGAAATGAAGTCGATATTTAGTCATCTCATTGACTCTGAAAAAGAACTTCGATTATTAGAGTCCCAAATGGCAGACCCCTCTGTTTATGAGGACACAGAGGCATATGCTCGAGTAACAGCTGCCTACGACGAGTTACAACTAGCTTTTAATGAAGCTGGTGGCTATCGATACGAATCTGACATTCGTTCTATCCTACACGGGATGCAGTTCTTCCCAGAAGATTATGATAAACCTGTACAGGCGTTATCAGGTGGGCAAAAAACAAGACTTGCATTGGCGAAGATGTTACTAAGTAAACCAGATTTGCTTATTCTCGATGAGCCGACTAACCATTTAGACATCGCTACACTAAACTTTTTAGAAAACTACTTAAAAAATTATAACGGAGCGATTTTAATCGTTTCCCATGATCGATACTTTTTAGATCAAGTCGTGAACTTTGTATATGAAGTTTCTCGCCATAATGTTTCGAGGTATGTCGGAAATTATAGTGCATACTTAGATCAAAAAGCAAAGAACTATGAGCGAGATAAAAAAATATATGAAAAACAACAAGAAGAAAAAGCAAAATTAGAAGACTTTGTTAACCGAAATTTAGCACGTGCTTCTACTACAAAAATGGCGCAGTCTAGACGTAAAATCATTGAAAAGACAGACTGGATGGGTGCACCAGATGGCGATGAAAAGTCGGCTTCTTTTGGGTTCACAATCGACCGCCCGAGTGGAAATGACGTATTACGTTTAGAAGAGGTATCTGTTGGATATCCGAACAAAACTGTCTCGTCGAATATCTCTTTTTCAGTGTATAAACAAGACCGAATTGCACTAGTAGGACCAAATGGGGTCGGTAAATCCACCCTCCTTAAAACAATTATGAAGCAAATAGCCGATGCTGGGGGCAAAATTCAATACGGAACAAACGTCCAGTTTGGATACTATGACCAAGAACAAGCTGCACTCACTGGTAATAAAACCGTTCTCCAAGAATTGTGGGATGAATGGCCACTTATGAATGAAAAAGATGTCCGAACAGTATTGGGAAGATTCCTATTTAGTGGGGATGATGTACAAAAATCGGTTTCTACATTATCTGGTGGAGAAAAAGCGAGACTTGCCCTAGCTAAATTAATGCTATTAAAAGCGAACACTCTTATATTAGATGAGCCGACTAACCATTTAGACTTAGATAGTAAGGAAGTACTCGAAAACGCATTACTCGATTTCCCTGGAACTATCCTTTTCGTATCTCATGACCGTTATTTCATTAACAGAATTGCAACGAAAGTGATTGAGTTATCAACGAACGATGCTTCCCTTTTCCTAGGTGATTACGATTACTACTTAGAAAAGAAAGAAGAACTAGAAGAACTTGCCCAAGAAAATGCTGTCGTCGAAAAAACAGTTGTTGTAAAGACTAATACTTCTTTAATTGATAAAGAAGCTAAAAAGAAAGAGCGTCAACTACGACGACAACTTGAAGATCTCGAAACACAAATTCCAACAGTAGATGCTGAAATTATTGTGATAGAAGAGAAGCTTTGCAATCCAGAGATTTTCCAAGATCACGAAGCAGTACAACAATTGCAGCTTGAGTTGGAGGGATTGAAAGAAAAACAAGACGAGCTGTCAAATCAATGGCTCGAACTACAAGAGCAATTGGAAGAGTTAGCTACATGAGATTGGCAGTGCAAATCATCGGTTTGCACTGTTTTTTTTATGCCATTCGATTCTAAGACCTTTTACTACAGGTCATTGTCGAATCTTGTCCATATATGTAGGTCAAGTACATATTTTCGCAAAATTTTTTTCCACAAATTTGTACACAAGAAAAATCAAGTAATATCAAACTATCAACAGACTTATGCACATTATCAACAGATTAAAAAGTTTTTTTTCCACATGAAGGTGAATAAAAGAGACACTATATATTGAAATCACACAACTTATACACATCTTATCCCCAAAATGTGCATAAGTACGAATGTTCCCTATTGACAATTTGAACTATACCTGTTAAAAAAATCCCCATTTCTTTGTCGAAGAAAAGGGGATTGCGTTTAATTCCAACTATTAAGTTCTAGTCCTGGTCTTCCATTCATCGACATATCACCCGTTTTTCCTGCCGAAAACTTGGAGTTTCCTGCAGCAGCTATCATCGCTGCATTATCCGTGCACAATGAAATTGGTGGGACATAAAAGGGAATGTTCTCTTTTTCGAATGTTTCTTCCAATACTTTTCTTAGTCCTTTATTGGCAGCTACTCCGCCTGCCGCAATAACTTGTTTCACATTAAACTCACGTGCCGCTCTTAACGTTTTTGTTGTTAGCACTTCTATTACACTTTGTTGAAAACCTGCAGCTAGGTGGTTGGGATTGATTTCTTCACCGCGTTGCTCTGCATTATGCTGATAATTGATAACAGCAGATTTCAAGCCACTAAAGCTGAAATCATATGATCCCTCTTCAAGCCAAGCTCTCGGAAAAGGTACTGCTCCGTCACTTTCATTCGCGAGACGATCAATATGTGGACCTCCTGGATAAGGGAGATTCAGCACTCTTGCTACTTTATCGTAAGCTTCACCTGCTGCGTCATCACGTGTTTCTCCGATTAACTCAAACTGACCGTCCTCTTTCATTAACACTAGTTCCGTATGTCCGCCTGATACTACTAATGCAAGAAGCGGAAATTCCATCGGTTGCACAAGTGCATTCGCATAAATATGACCTGCAATATGATGGACTCCTACTAAAGGCAGACCATTTGCAAATGCAAAAGCTTTCGCCGCATTTATTCCTATTAATAGAGCTCCTACTAATCCCGGCCCTTCTGTTACAGCTACTGCATCCAAATCTTTAGGAGTCATATTTGCTTGATTTAATGCTTCTTCGATAACAATTGTTATTTGTTCCACATGATGTCTCGAAGCGACCTCAGGCACAACTCCACCAAATCGTTTGTGGCTTTCGATTTGAGATGAGACGACATTGGAAATGATCTCGTGGCCATTTTTCACGATGGAGGCTGCCGTTTCATCACAGCTTGTTTCTATTCCTAATATATATTGATCTTTTTTCATTTAAATTCCACCCACATCACAAGAGCATCCTCCTGCGTATCTGTATAATAATTTTTTCGTATTCCACCGTCTTGAAAACCAAGTTTATAATATAAATTTTTTGCGACATCATTTGTTACTCGCACTTCAAGTGTCATTAACACAACATCCTGGTCTAACACAACACGAATTGCTTCACGCATTAATCCTTCGCCAATCTTATGCCCACGCATACGTTTTGCGACTGCAACGTTCGTAATATGACTTTCATCCATGACAACCCACATTCCACAATAACCAACAATTTCTTTTGCTTCCGTTTCGGCTACAATATAGTAGGAATATAAATTCGTCGTCATTTCATGCTCAAATGCTTCTCTAGTCCAAGGAGCCGTGAACGCTTCTCTTTCTATTAATAGTACTTGATCAATATCGTCGAGCGTCATTTTTCGGTAATTTATTATTTCATTCATGTCCATTTTTCTTTTGCTCTTTCATCCAATTTGCTTCCGCTTCCGTCACACGTAAATATTTTGGAACAGTTGTATGAGCTTCCGTTGCTTTTTGCTCTTTCGCTAATTCTATTAAAACCGCTGCGCTCGGTAAAGAGAAGGCTGCATTTGCTTGATGGACTTTGTCTCTAAGTACTTCTTTTATTTGTTCCCAATGAATCTTTACATCCATTCCAACAAATAAAACCGGATTTCCTGACTCATCTAGCATTTTCAAAAGATCTACAAGTGACATATGAGATTCTTTCACTACTTGTCCATTTTCATAAACACCTGCAAACACATTACTTCGACGTGCATCCATAATCGAACAAACGATACCTGGAAAGTATGGTGCATTGCCTGCTAACACTTGCAAGCTTGAGACAGAAACGATAGGAATATTCAGTGTCCAAGCAAGTGTTTTTCCAATCGTCACACCAATTCGCACACCAGTATAGGACCCTGGCCCTTTTGCGACAGCAATTGCATCAATCTCATGCGGCTCTATTTCCGCTTTTTTCAATAACTCTTCGATCGCAGGCATGGCGCCAATTGAATGTGTAATTTTAAGTGATGATTTGTACTCTGCAAGCACTTGATCATCCTTTACAATGGATACCGCAAGCGGCGTGTGTGATGTATCTATTCCTAACCAAATCATTCAAAAAGCTCCTCGCATAATTGTTCATATCGTTTCCCAAAAGGCTCAAACGTAAACTTTCGCTTATCCTCTTCTAGTCGATGAATCTGTATTGCCAATTTCTCCGGTGGTAAATCTTCTTCTATTAAATGAGCCCACTCAATAATGCTCACTGCATCTCCATAAAATAACTCGTCCCACCCTAAGTCCTCATCACTATCCGCCAAGCGATATACATCTAAATGATTCAAAGGGACACGACCTTCGTATTGCTTCAATATTGTAAACGTTGGGCTATTCACATTTCGTGTTATCCCAAGACCTTTCGCTACACTTTTTGTAAACGTCGTCTTCCCTGCACCTAGATCTCCTTCTAACGTCAGTACATCATTAGGCTTAAGGAGTGAAGCAAGTTGTTGAGCAAGCTGTTCTGTCTCCTGCTCCGAGTTAATAATACGTTCATACTTCATCAATCGTAAATTCCTTTCGAGTTCACTATTTGAGTTCTATTATAAAGAAATACAATGCGGAATGTAAGTATCCTGTATTTATGATAAAAAATGATGAAAAAAAGACTAATGAAAAAGGAGTTAGAATTCTCCCATTCTTAGTCTTTTTTTTATATTTTTCTTAATGACAAAGGTTCTTAGAAAACCATTCTTGTCGAATAAAAGATGTACATATTGCTAAAAACTCTTCTATCTTTTGTGTCGAAGAAGCAAGAACACGAATTGTAAATGCCTTGTCCTTTTTAGATACCCGTTAGAAGAGAACAAGGTTTAGCACTATTTTTTTGGTAATTCCTTAAAGGCACTTTAATAATGAAAATCGTTAAAGAAATTAATGTACTAAATGAACTATTTGTTCTACAGCTTTTTCACCGGCTAATTCCCATCTGCTTTTATCAACAATTTGACCGTCTTTATCAATAGGATCTTGAAATTGATTAAACCCTGATGTACTTAACAATGAGTTTTCATCTTTATCTAAGCCTACGTTAACTACGTGCTTAATTACATATGGAGTTTGAAACTTGATATAAGCTTCATGATGATCTAGATCTCCCTCTAATACTTCAAAGGGAAGCCTCAAGTAAATAGTTTCCCCCTCTTTACGCCAAAGTACTGAATCAAAGCTTCCTTTATGATAATCCCAATTTCCACCGATACTATAGCCTAAACTTTTAATGCGGTTTTTCAAATCACCAAAATAGGCCATTTTCCCTTCAAGGTCTGTTTGCAACTGTAACATTCCATACACTCCTTTTTAAAAATATTCTTTACTATTCTTTCCATAACTCAAGGATATAATACCGCTTTGGAAACGTTGGAATTTAAAAGAAGCTCTTATTTATTGAATTTATTTAGCAGCCTTTGAAATAAACTAGTGTTCTTGTTGTCAACTCTCATCTCTTCTAGTTTATGAGCGATCAATTCCGAAAGTATGTCATATCCCGCTTCACCAAAGTGAAGACCATCGTCTTTTTCTCCCTTTAAAAGTTCTTTATAATTCGGCTTGGAAAATAGAATTGTAAAAAAGTCAATGAGATGACTACCAGTTTCATCTGCTACTTCTTCCACAACTTGTGCATATTGCTTCAGAAGTTTGTTAGATCTGTTCGGTTGAAGTATTTCATCAACAGGAGCTGGAGTAATTAGAATAGTTTTCTTAGGTCCAACCTGTTTTGTAAACTCAAAAATATTTTGCTTAAACGATTCTAGATTAACTAATTTATGTTTCGCAGAATCATTTGCTCCGAATAGTATGGTCACTATATCTGGTTTTCTCTCTAGTACATCTTTTTTAAACCGTTGCATTGCTTGTTCAGTTGTACTTCCGGAAACACCTGCATTCACAAATTGATAGTCTTGCATTTTAGAGGAGAGCTTATATGTCAAAATAGGGGAAGGATGCCCCTCTTTACGTGCTGTAATACTATCACCGAAACAAACTACTTTTATCATTACTTTTCTCCTAACTAAATTATTGTAATGTAATTGAAATACACTTTAAGTTTATATTCACCGTATACTGGATAAACAAACATATAGAACAAAACTTTTGGAGGAAGTATTATGTCTCAAAAACGATTAGCCTGGGTAGATGTAACAAAAGGATTTTTGATGATTCTTGTTGTCATAGGTCATTACCCTGGTGAATTAGATTTCCCATTCATTAAATACATTTACTGGTTTCACATGCCAGCTTTTTTCTTATTAAGTGGATTATTCTTTAAAGAATTAGCAGAGAATGAGCACTCAAACAAAACGATTAAAAAAAGATTTATACAGCTAATGATTCCCTATTTATTTTTCCTTTTTGTCATTACAGCTGTTCGTTATAGTATGGAATTAGCATTAGGAAACTTCGATCTATCTTGGTATTTACAAGACTTGTGGAAACTAGTTATTGCAGGGCGCTTTGCTCGTGGTGCATATGGAGTCTTTTGGTTTGTAACTACACTATTTTTCACTTATTTACTATTCATTTGGATGACAAAATATTTAAGTCGTCTAAAACAAATCAGTCTACTTGTAACATTCTATCTTGTCGCTCATCTGGAAAGTATTTTTGCAATGCACGTAATTAGTGGTGCCCCGGATGAAGCTTCCCAAACGATTCCAATGCTTTGGAATTTAGATGTTGTGTTAATGGCTATCGTCTATTTTGCTCTCGGTTATTATGCAAAAAGGATCTGGATGAATATTACTCTACCATGTCTCCTTGGTGCAATGGTCGTTGCAATTAGCTTCGCAGTCGCAGACAATGTAGGAATCATTGATTATCATTTGAGTATGAAATTTTTGCGATATGATCATCTTTTGCTAGATTTAATAGTTCCGATTGCTTTTATTATAATGATCCTAGGAATTTTCCAGAGACTAACGAAAATTCTACCATTACATTGGTTAGCAAAAATCGAAAAACATTCGATTTCTATTATGTACTTGCATATTTTCACAGATATCATTTTAAATGATTTTTTCCAATACGGTTTAATCGGATTTACGACATTAGGTTTAATTATCCCGATAATTACTTCGATTATCATTCAAAAACTTATACCTTACGGGAAATTTTTCTTAGGAGATATTCGAGCTAAAAAGCCAATTGAAATTTAATACAGATAGTAAAATGATCTCTTCCGTTGAATGGAAGAGATCATTTGTTATTTCTCTCTATTTATGATTTTGACTTTCCATTACGTATCATAATGGACTTCTTCTCAAGAATCATGTATAAAAATTGAAATGCCTGTGCAACAAACGTTTTATAATCGTTTGTTGCACAGGCATTTCTTATTAATTGAGCACTCTTATTTTAACTTTCTTTACTCCCCATTCCATCGCGTTATTGTAAGACGGAATGAATACATCGATTTTATGTCCTTTAATAGCTCCTCCAGTATCACCAGCAATTGCCTCTCCATAACCTTCGACCCAAACCTTCGTCCCAAGAGGAATTATCCTCGGATCTACTGCGATTACTTTCTGATTTGGATTGGAACGTAAGTCAATTCCGTAAGCAGTTGTCCCTGAACAGCCTTCACAATATGCTGTATATGCCGTGGCTGTAACAAGCATTTCCTTCGAATCCTCTACTGGTGGAGGAGCACTGATTGGAGAGGATACAGCCACCATCGTGTCTTGCTCAGAATCAATCGATTGGGATCCTTCTTCATTTCCGCTTACTATCAAAACATCATCCGGGTGAATTAAAGAGCCCGTAAGATTATTCCACATCATAAGATTATCTAATGATATATCGTGCTTAAGCGCTATCCGATACAAGTTATCTCCCTCGACAACCGTATACGTTTCGGGCTCTGTTGGAAGCTCCAGAGGTGGATAGGTGACTAATCCCATATCTAAAGCGTACTGGAAGAGTATATCACTTTCCTTCGAGTGTTCTAATGTACGCTCTAAATCTTCTAAATAATTTGGTGGATTAGATAAATCTTCCCCTTCCATGGTTGAAGATAACATATTAGAAGCATACGCTACTGAATTCGTTGACAATGCTAAAAGTATAACGAACAAAAAGGTTTTAACTTTCAACCTTAAATTCCTCCTTTACAAGTAATCTGTAAATCACTTTTTAGTTTGACTAAGTCTTGCCCAAAACTTTCAAAAACAAACATTCTTATTTTAAAAAGTGATTTAGTTGCGAATAAAAAGGAATTTAAGAACAGATGCGCTCGCTTCTAAACAAGCTCAAACAATGTTTTGTGCGAAGATCTTTACGTAGTAAGTAGACTTATAATTGAGTAATAAATTATTACTTCTTCCCGCATAAACAAATAAAAAGCCACCTTCCAAAACAACACAAAAGTTGTCTTGGAAAATGGCCTCTTCTCTAAAAGTATTATTTTTTACTTCTTAATACTAGCATTTAACGTTAATGAATCTACTAAGGGATTAGAAGGTTTTTGTTCCTTTTCTAATCCTTCGATTTCTTCGTATTGTGTTACTTTTCTAGTATCCGCCGTAAATAATGCAATTACTAGAGAAATTGCGAGACCTGCCATCATAAATCCACCAAATATCCATGGTGATGGTCCATAAGATACCGCCATTGCAGTCCATAGAAGTGGACCAAAACCAACAATCGCTGCCGCAATTTGATAACCGACCGATAAACCAGTGTAACGAATATTTGCTGGGAATAGCTCAGAGAAGAACGTCCCTTGCGTGGAGAAAATAGCTGCCCAAATAACACCTAAAAGGGCTACTTGCATAATAAAGAACATGCTTACGCTTTGTCCTGCCATTATGAAATAAGGAATAGATAGTAAAAACATCAGCACTAATCCACCTATATAAATTGCTTTTCTACCAATATAATCTGAAATATATCCCATAATAGGAATAGTTAAAATCATCGTCGCACAACTTATCGTTAGCGCAAGCAAAGCGGTATCTCTTGTATAGCCTAAATAAGTAGTTGCAAACACAAGTACATAAGACATTAGGAATACATTAAAGAACCCATCTCCTAGCTTTAATCCAATGACCTGTAATACACTTCTCCAATTTGTTCTGAACGTTTCTAAAATTGGAACCTTCACAATTTCTCCACTATCTTTCTGCTGTTGGAATGCCGGAGTTTCTTCGATACCATTTCGAATCCAAAGTGCGAGCACAATTAGCACTGCACTAAACAAAAATGGCAGTCTCCAACCCCAAGCTAAAAACTGTGCATTCGTAGTTAATGAACTAATCAATGTAAAGCTAAACGTACCTGCAACTAACCCAAGAGGAACTCCTAATTGTGGAACTGACCCATAAAAGCCTCGAACTCCTTTTGGTGCATTTTCTGTTGCCAATAAAACTGCTCCACCCCACTCACCACCAAGGGCAATCCCTTGAAGAAGACGTAGTATAACAAGAATCGCTGGCGCCCAAATACCAATTTGCGCATACGTCGGTAATAAACCGATTAAGAAGGAACTTCCTCCCATTCCAATGAGCGTTAGCATTAAGGTTGCCTTGCGTCCTATTTTATCTCCCATATGCCCAAAAATAATACTTCCTAATGGTCTTGCAGCATATCCTGCTCCAAATGTTGCAAAAGCAATTAAAACCGAAACCGTTGGATCATTATTTGGAAAAAAAAGTGTAGAGAAAACTAAAGCTGTTGCTGTTCCATACAAATAAAAGTCATACCATTCAATTACAGAACCCGCTAAACTGGCAAAAAGTACCCGATTTTTCTTCATTACTATTCCTCCTTTTAAATGTTTTTCTGTTTGAATTAAAATGAAAATTCAGTAAATTAAAGCTATAAATTTATTATTGATGCTTCTTTCTTAAGAATATGTTTTTGAATCTTTCCAACTGATGTTCGCGGAAACTCTTTTGTAAACTCTATGCTGTCTGGAACTTTAAACTTTGCCAAACGCTCACGACAGAACGTGATTAACTCTTCCTCTGATATTTGTTGACCCTCATGTAAAATAACAAACGCTTTAATAGCTTCATCCCGCATCTCATCTGGAATCCCAATAACTGCTGATTCATATACACTTGGATGGCTAGAAATAACGCTCTCTACCTCATTTGCCGCAACATTTTCTCCCGATCGCTTAATCATATCTTTCATGCGATCGACGAAATAGAAGTATCCGTCTTCTCCAATTTTTGCATTATCTCCCGTATGCAACCATCCATTTTGGAGTGCTTCTGCTGTAGCTTCTGGATTTTTAAAATACCCTTTCATTAACGAGCGTCCTGGAACCCCTTTAACAATAATTTGTCCTGTTTGACCATCCTGTACTTCATCACCATTTGAATCAACAACTTTCACTTCATAACCGATAGTCGGCTTTCCAATGCTTACATTTTTTCGAATACCATCTAGAGGATTCATCAAAGGAACTCCTATTGTTTCGGTCATTCCATACATTTGCAATAAAGAAACTTCAAATTTCTCTTCGAATTCCACTAACTGATGCTCAGAAACCATTTGAGCAAACCAAATAATCCGTATCGAATGATTTTTATCATCTGAATCATAGTTTTGCGCAAGAATCATACGAATTGGTGCTGCAAATAAAGATCCGACCGTAGCACCGAGTCTTTTAGCTTGTTTAAAATAACGTGAAGCACTAAATCGTTCCGTAAGTGCAACACTTGCGCCTACATCTAACGCTGACATTGTTGAGTAATATTGAGCGTTCCCATGAAATAACGGTAGCACTAAAAACTGTCGATCATCTGGCCCTAGTCGAATAGATTTCGACATTACTTCTCCAGTAAAGATATAGTTGGCATGCGTAATCAGTACCCCTTTTGGTTTAGAAGTTGTTCCGGAAGTATATAGCATCGCTGCGACATCTTCTGAATCTAATGGAATATTAGGTTCCTCCTCATTGGCAGCCGCAATGAGTCTACTTAAGTTTAGGTCCTTGTATTCTTCCCCATCGTATCTTGCCAGTAAAATTCGTTGTAGATAAGGTAACTGATCTCGAATTCTAGTAAACTTTTCTAGGTATTCTTCTTCTGTAATAAGTAACAAGGATTCCGAGTGATTTAATACATACTCCATTTCATCAGATGTAGATAATACATTGGTCGGCACCATAATTGCACCGATATTAGCTAAAGCAAACCAAGAAATGATGAATTCCATATTATTTGGTAGATGTAATGTTACATGGGTACCTTTCTTAATACCAAAATTCAGGAATACTTGACTTAGGCGGTTCACTTGAGAAGCAAATTGCCCATACGTCAACTCAAATCTGCTTTCTTCTTTATCTTCAAAAAGTAGAAAAGTCTTGTTCCGATACATTCTTACTTTCTCGTTTAACAAATCCTTTAAAGTTTTATTGCCGATAATATCCATCCCAAATCACTTCCTTCTCAACATACTTACCTCAATAAAAAAAGCGCTTACATTTGGTATAATAAAAATAATGACTACAGTCATCCAAAGTTGTATATAAAATTAAATGAAGATGTATCTTTAATCTATATGGAAAATCTCGATAGCATCATCAAAATGACCATAGTCATTGACTATAGTCATTATATTAAATTAGCTTTTTTTGTATGTCAATTTAATTTTCAATATTTTTAGAATATTACCTTTATTCAGTTTAAACATTGTGAGTTAATTACTATGCACACTATACTTTTATATATAGTGTTTAAAGGGGAATAGAAATGGAACAATTAACACTAAGACAAAGACAAGCAAAGGAAACAAAGAAGAAAATACAAGAAACTGCTTTGGAACTCTTCAGTAAAAAGGGTTTCGATCGTGTAACAGTCGATGAAATCGTAAAAAAAAGTGGTATGTCAAAAGGATCCTTTTATGTTCATTTCCCTTCCAAATATGATGTCTTCCTTGAAAAATTTAAAGAAATAGATGATTTTTACGCAGATTTTTTTGAGAACCTTCCTATAAGTTTATCGTTTCAAGAAAAAATACTTCGTTTAATAGAATCACAAATGATTTATTTACGTGATGAATTAGGTAAGGATCTTATGAGGACAGTATATATGAGCGGACTTACACAAACTGAAAACAACTTTTTTACAAACACAGATCGAAAATTATATAAAATAATTAATTCTATCGTTTTGAAAGCACAAAAAAATGGAGAAATTACAAATGAACTTACATCTAATGAGGTAACTATGTTGATCACTCGTTGTATGCGAGGAACTCTTTATGATTGGCAGTTATTTGAGGAAGGATATGATCTTATAGAGGAAAGCAGAAAATTTACAAAAGCAATACTTGGTGGAATAAAAGTATAATAAAGGAAGATAAACATATATTTTTTATGTTATATTAAACTTACAATTGCATAGCAGGGTGGGCGGTTGGTCACTTCCTTCAAGGAGGTGATGCCAATGACAACATACGAAACGATTAGTTTGTTAATCCAGTTAAGTGCTGTTTTTTTAGCAGCTTTTTCAATCGTAGTGACATTGATCATTTTCTTTTTAAAAAAGAAATAACCGTCCTCCCCCGGTAAGGTGTGGACGATTATTTCTACGTTCAACCGGACCAACCGCTGTTTCTGCGGTTTGCAGTTGTAGAACTGGATATTCCCGTATCCAGTTCTTTTTTTATTGTATGTTTCTACTATCATTATATACAGTAGCGCTAATGGATTCAACACTTTCGCTATTTGTTTCATTTCATAAAGGTTTTTAGTCCAAACGCTACCAATACTATTCCAACGATTAAATTTAATACTTTCAAAACCGATGCAGCTAAAAAAATAGTTAGGAAACTACCTAAGATGGAAATACACGTAAGAAAAAGAAGTGTAGACAAAATTGCCCCTAATCCAAAGAAGTACATGTCCTTTTTCTGAAGATTTTCATCAACCATTTTAGTTGAAAAAACCCCCGCCCAAAAAAGAATAGTCAACGGATTAGAAAGAGTTAATACGAGCGTTTTCCAAAAAACAGTATCTGTACTTTGTTGCGAAAGAAAGCTTAAGCTTGGTAAAAGTGAAACTTCAAAAAAACCAACTATATTACTTAAACCAAAAATAACAAGAACGACTGCTCCAAAATAACGTACCATTTCTTGTGTTTTTCTATTTTTATTAAGAATAGCTCCTATACCAAAGATTGCTGCAAGTATGAATATAACATCTACAATGGCTACCCCAAAAACACCTATCTCAGCTGCAACAAATCCGGATGTTGCCGCAGTCTGAAAAATAAATAGACAAATAGGTCCAACAGCGATTTGCAGTAACATTCCAAATCGAAATCCTTTCCAAATCATCTGCAAGTCTCCTACCTATTTAATTTTTCTTTTAATGTAGATAAAACGATTAAAGTGTTTGACGTTTGAACTCCGCGGATCGATTTTAATTTATCATTTAAAAAAGTCTCTAATTCAGCAGTATCCTCTATTAGAACTTTTAACATATAATCATATTCCCCGGCCATATGATGACATTCTATCACTTCGGTAAACTGAATAATCGACTCCCTGAATTGCTGAATATAAGTCGTATGGTCAATATTCACAAATACAATAGCTAATAATTTGTAACCCATCTTCCCTCGATTAACTTTTATTGTATATTGCTCTATAATATTTGCCTCTTCTAATTTTTTTATTCTTTCTGATACAGCTGGAACAGAAAGATTCACTTTTTTGCTAATGTCAGAAGCAGTAGATCTCCCATTTTGTTTCAATGCCTCTAAAATCTTCGCATCAATAATATCCATCTTCTACTCTCTCCCAAAATTATATTTTAACTAATTATAAATAAAACATTAAAATTAATAAATAAGTGTAACAATATCCAATAAATAATTAAGTATTTTATTCATTTAATTAAAATAATTCCGTTTAACTACATTTTTAAAGTTAGAAACGAAATATTCTTAAGGACATTTCTCTATATAAAAATCCAGGTTAAAAACTTATATTGATTGTTTCTAGCCTGGATAATTTATTTAATATTCATCACAAAATTAGAACACCAGTTCTATTTCGTGCTATAATAAACTTACAATTGCATATCAGTGTGGCGGTTGGTCACTTCTTTTAAGGAGCTGATGCTAATGACAGCATACGAAACCATCAGTTTGTTAATACAGCTAAGCACTGTTCTATTAGCAGCCTTTTCAATTGTTGTGACATTAATAATTTTCTTAGTAAAAAAGAAATAACCGTTCCTCAGCAAGAAGGATAAACGGTTATTTCAGTTTTAGGATCGACCGCTCTTTCTGCGGTTTGCAATTGTAAGACTGGATACTGCAATATCCAGTCTTTTCATTGAATATCTCTAATTTTATTATATACAGAATTGTTTCTGTGTTCAACCCATTCTAAATGATTATCTCATCTAAAAAGCTTATTTTAGTACCTAATATTTCCACTAATTCACTAAAAAATAGGGAGGTTTTTTTAATGCCAGTCTATAACAAACTTGTTCGTGATTTAATACCACAAGTAATTGAAAAATCAGGTTCTCATTTTTCATCGCGAATACTAGATAAATCAGAACATCTAACTGAAATTAAGAAAAAACTATTCGAAGAAGTACAAGAATTTACCGAAACAACTAACCGTCACGATGCTTTAGAGGAACTAGCCGATATTTTAGAACTACTCCATGCAGCTCTTCCCGTACATAAAGCCACCTTTGAAGAACTAGAAAAAATCCGTATTGCCAAGAAAGAAAAACGTGGCGGATTTGAAGAAGGAATTTATTTAATAGAAGATGAGGATAATTAACTTTTTCTTATTCGAATACGGAAAATAAACGGTCTGGATGCTTCTCGAAAATAGATTTATTCTATCTGATCTCCATGAAACACGAGAAAATCCAGGAAAGAAACGTTGCTAACTGTTTCTTTCCTGGATTATTTATCTTTGTCACCCTTGGATTAAGTGCATAAATTTATTAGGTCATAATTTCTTTTATAAGGTTACAAATATTTCTATTCGATCGTATTTTTATTTATCTGGTCACAATTACGGACGTATATTCTTTTATCCGATCACAATTTTACTCTACGGTTGGATTTTTCTATCCGGTAGTATTTTCTTTTACCCGTCATTGACAACCTCTATATGCCATTCAATACTTCTAACGTTTCTAAAACATGATCGAGAAAATTTGTAATGTCGCTCATATGATCCTCATTAATTTTGTTAATAAACTTCACTTCGATTGTATCTAGATAATTTTGTGCTTCTTGTTCATACACGAAGCTCAATGTTTGCGTTAGCTGGATTTCATCTTCCCATATATCATTTAGTGCCGACTCAATCATTTGACACTGTAGGCTTACATTTTGAACATGTTTGTGAAATCGTAATAACAAGGAGCAGCCTAGATTTTTTTCAGGCATCTCTAGTATCTCTCCTGCCAATTCTTCTAAGGAAGCATTTAATACGATTTCTACTGTAACATCTTGCTGATCGACTAATGCAAATTGAAGGGCAAACTCTCTCGCAAGAATGGAGAAATCCATTCGATCCACCCGGTTCATAATTTTTATCTTGCCGTCTAAATTATCTAAATCATACACATGATTTTCAAATGCAACTTTTAAATTCTCAAAAATGGTTGGATCATACATACATATTCCTCCGAATACAATTTCTTTGTAATATAAAACCAGGCACCCATGTCCTGTTGAACATGCGTACCTATTCTTTCTAGTGTATTATTTTCCGCAACACTTCTTATACTTTTTACCACTCCCACATGGGCAAGGATCGTTTCGACCAACTTTGCCTCCTTCGATTACATTGAACGGTGCAGTTGGTAGTGGTTTCAAATGATGCTTTTCCATTTGTGCAAGTTCAGTAGGTGTATGGCCTCTATTTTCCCAAACGCGCGTCGTATTCGCAATCATTGTGATTGCACCAACATATTCAGTCAGTTGCTTCATATCTTTAACATCAAAACGTCCTAAAAAATCCTGCACAACTTCTTGGAACTGGGTATGCACAACTTGTAATTGGAAAACTAACTCCTCTATTTCTTCTTGTACCGTGAGTGTACTACCACCAAAGAAATCTTTCTTAAGCATGTTGGCTAGCTTTTCCTGATGGATTGTCTTTTCATAGTAGAATTCATCCGTGTAGCGTAATAGCTCCTCTTTTGCAGGCACATAAAAAGGTTTTCCAATAACTTCCTGAAAAAATTCAGCATAGTCCTCAAAATATTCAATTGTCTCATGGATCAATGCTTCTCTATGTACAAACACATGTTTACTCTCAAGTAATTTTGTATAATGAGGATCCGTTAAGAGTGCTCGTAACTCCCTACTAGAAATAGAAGGCTCGTTTTGAGAATTATAAATCTCAAGAAACTTCGGATACTCAATCACCCCATAAAGATTAGTACAAGCTTCGACATATTGAATTATAAGTTCTTTGTTAAGCAGTACGTCAATATCTATGAAATCTGCACCACGATAATTATCCGATAACACGAAGTAATTGTCATGATCAATGTGTCGCCATTCCGTCTTTTTATATTTTACATATTTTAAATGTTCATTCACCTCAGCGATATCTAACGGCAAATATAACTGTTGCTCTGCCCAGGCATAAGTCGTTAAATAATCTGGATGTTTCGGATCGTGGAACACCCTTATAAACTCTTCATATCCAGGTGGACCTCCCACGTCCTCTGGTGGTGCCATCCCCTCACCGTCTAGTAATGTTGGATATCCAAAATAATAATCCTCGACAGTGTCTTCAAGCACTACGCGAATCCGCCAGTCGTCCCCAAAATCATAGTTGTATATAAATTCGCCACTTTTTTCAAGGTAGGAATCGATTTTTATGCGTGCTGGTTGCTTCACAGTTTGACCCGCATAGTTCTTCCCCTTGTATTCTTCTAAAATCGATTCATTATTTGTAATATAATTGCCATCAATTTCTACTCCAAAGGAATGATACGGAGATATTTCACTTTGAAAATTCGTAACGTACTGAATTGTTTCGTGCAGACGGTTAAATGTCGCATCTGCCGGTAAAATTACACGTCTCCAAACAAGTGGCTTAATGTCTTCAAATAATAGTTTTAGTATATAAGCTTTCATAAGTCACCTTCTCTTTTTTCTATATCATACGTTATCTACTAGTTTTCTTCGAGTATTTTATGGTAGCCCTTTTTATTTCAAGGCGCATATTGAGAAAATCTCTAAGAGTTGAGAGCATTGACGACTTGTATGAAATGGAATTTCCTAAGGGCTTGAAAGAGACTTTTGATGATTTAACAAGCGCAATGGAATTCAACAAAAGATATGCATTTAGCCGTAAAAGATATGTACAAAGAAAATATACCGGTCTGAAGTAAGGTCATTTTCAATTGCTTACCATATGTAAAAAGAAGGAGTCGGGGATTACCCACTCCTTTTGTTTACATATCATTCACTCAACACTCCAATACAAATCTCCACACTTTTCTTCAAATCTCTGTGCGACCAGCTAGGTATTTTACCATGCTGAATTGCTAGTTCATGTGAAGCTGGTATGTGGATAAATCCAGCAGTCATGTCCGGATTGTTTGTTTTTGCGTAGTGTAAAGATTCGTACATAACGTTGTTGCAGAGATACGTTCCAGCTGTATTAGATATTTCAGCTGGTAATCCTGCTTCCATTAGTTTGTTAACCATTTGGCGAATAGGTAAGGTCGAGAAATAGCCTGCTTCTCCGTCTATATTAATAAATTCATCAAGTGGAGTATGCCCCTTGTTATCAGCTGCTCCATCTTTTATGTTTATCGCTATACGTTCTGGTGTGATTTTGTATCTTCCTCCCGCTAAACCCAATGAAATCACAACATCTGGCTTTGTATCTTCTATGTACGATAAAAGTTCAGCTCCAGATGATGCAAAATCAACTGTTAGCACCCTACCTAAAATCTGATATCCTCCGATTTCCTGTCCATTAAGTTCTTCTACTATACGCTTCGTCGGATTTACGGTGAATGATAAAAATGGTTCAAATCCTGTTAATAAAAGCTTTTTCATATTTAAACCTCCTTAAAAGTATGCAACTTCTTATCCTTATTTTGGAATCACTCCATACTCCATGTCAACAGTCTAAAAATAAAAATACAGACTCAAAATTATAGAGTCTGTATCCATACCTTTTTCTTAGTTTTCTCCAGACAAAAACTTTTCTACCAATTCGTTAAATTCCTCACTATGCTCCCAGAACATTAGGTGTCCCCCAAGTACTTCTATGGAGGATTTTGGGGAAATTTTTTGAGTGAATCGGGTTGCTATATCCGCCCAATGATCTGCAACAATTGTCAGCGTTGGTACTAATTCAGACGCTTCCCTCGCTTCATTACGATAATCAGAGAACATGCCAGAAGCGAATAAATTCGATGCAATATAATATGGTGTTTTTAAAGATTGCTCCGCAAGCCAATTCAACTCATCCTCTGTTACATCACGTTGTACCATAACACTCGTTGTATATGCCTTGATAAATTCCCTTTGTCCTGCTGGATTGCGTAAATAAGTGTTATAAATTGTTCCTATGTCATTAAGCGGACCTTCCACCCAATCCTCTTCATGATTAGTTGACAGTGCCTTTGGTGACATATCAATAAAAATAAGGGATTTTACATTATCATAGCCTTCTTGTTTAAGATACTCCCAAATAGTTAAGCATCCGAACGACCAGCCCGCTAACGTTACATTCTTTAACTCCAATGCATCAATAACCTCCGCCAAGTCCGTACCATGTGTTACATAATCATTTCCTTGTAAGGTAATGGTTGAACGTCCATGACTTCTGGGATCAATAACAATTACACGATTTGTCTTAGAGAAATGTTCGACTTGATGAATAAACACTTCTGTTGTAAATGTAAAGCCAGGTATGAAAATAATAGGGTCTCCATGCCCTACATCTTGAACAAATAATTCTACACCAGAATCTACTTCAATATACTTCCCGTTCACCACTGTCATCATCCAACCCCCTTATAGTAAGAGCAGCAATAAAGGAATTTTTGTCCACTCTTCGTTATGTACACCATATTCGAAGACTTTCTTAAAAATTCCATCCCACAAGTCATGAATCATAAATTTCCTAAGAATAGTACGTGGCACCCTTTTAGGAGTCTACTGAAAAAGTCCACCATACACTTCTAATTTACATTTGGTAAGTTTTCCGAAGCTTACCGTTCGCTTTCCGCGGGCGAGCGTCGAGCCTCCTCCTTTGCTACGCTCAGTGCGGGGTCTCGTCTGCCTCGCTATTCCCGCAGGAGTCGAACGGACGCTTCTCCAAACTACTCATTATAAGCGACCATGTTGTCCTATCCCTCTTAAAACCTTTGTATATACTGTACTAAATTAGATGACTAGGAAGAACTAGCGGGCTATATCCACAAAGCGCAAAAATACAGACTCTGCACGTACACTGAGTCTGCATTTCTATTACTCTTCTTTAACTAATTAGACAATAACGGTCAGTAATTTGTTTATGTGGTCATAAGTATTTCTATCCGGTGAGAAATCATTTCATGCGGTCATATTTCTATCCTTTTTATTCTTCATCATTCACAATAACTTGACGTCCTTTTACTTTCTGCAGTATGAAAACGAGTGATAATGGTTTCGTAATTACATGCCCATCAATATTATCCCACTCTTTACAATTTTCTGCTATATAATATCATTCATTTGTGTTAACCTAAAATAATAATAGGTTTACACATTTAATGAAAATACATATAATTAAAAACGAATAAAAGAAAGAGGTGTGTAAATGGTTAAATCACGATTGCATGGAATGATTTTGGCATCTTTGTTTGCTGCATTAATGGGGATTGGAGCAAATATTACGTCATTGCTCCCATTTTTCGTAATAGCTGGAGTTCCTATTACGTTTCAACCAGTAGTTAGCTTACTTGCAGGTACTTTGCTCGGGAAAAAATATGGACCACTAGCTATGACGATCTATTTGTTCATAGGACTTGCTGGTATTCCAGTGTTTGCACGTTTTAGTGGTGGTATTAGCTCCGTTCTTAGCCCGACCTTTGGCTTTTTGCTGGCATTCATTTTTGTTGCCTGGATTGCAGGAGTAATTTCTGAAAAGAGTAAATCATTTAAGGGGCTATTAATCGCTTCTTTTATTGGAACTGTCATTGTTTATTTAATTGGAACTAATTGGATGTATTTAGCATATCAGTTTTGGTTCGATGCTCCAGAAGGCTTTAATTACAAAATGGCTTGGACATTCATGCTAGTACCTCTTCCGAAGGATATAGCTTTATCAGTTCTTTCCGCTATGATTTCGTATAAAGTGCTTCGAGCATTTCCTGAAAAGGAACAAGGTAAAACAACTATTAAACATGAGGTGATAGGATGAATTGGCACTCATTAGCAGAAAGTGTTTTGAATGGACATCAGCTAACAAATCAGGAATGTCTCGATTTTTTGCAGGCCGATAGTAAAGAAACGCTATCTCAATTAGATGCAGCGTATTTAATACGCCACCATTTCTATGGAAACGATGTCAAATTAAATATGCTTATCAACACGAAATCTGGTTTATGCCCTGAAAACTGTCGATATTGTTCACAATCATCCGAATCAAATGCACCAATTGAGAAATATCGAATGATGACTAAAGATGAGATTGTAAAGGGTGCAAAACGTGCAGCAGAACTTGGAGCTGGAACGTTTTGTATTGTTGCTAGCGGCAGAGGACCAAGCAGACATGAATTAGCAACTGTAAAAGCAGCAGCTCGAGAAATCAAAGAAACATTACCACTTAAATTATGCGGCTGTCTCGGTATTCTTGCTGATAACCAGGCGGAAGAGTTAAAAGAAGCTGGTATTGATCGATATAATCACAATATAAATACATCATCTGAATTCCATGATAACATCGTATCCACGCATTCCTTTGATGATCGAGTGGGAACCGTCGAGAAAGTGAAACAGGCTGGAATGTCTCCTTGTTCCGGAGTTATTATTGGAATGGGAGAATCATTAGAAAATATTATTAGTATGATGCGTTCGCTTTCTTCTTTAAATGCAGACTCTATACCGATAAACTTCTTACATGCAATCGAAGGAACTGCCTTTGCAGGTAAAACACCTATAACGCCTATGTGGTGTTTACGTATTGTGGCACTTTCCCGTTTCATGCTACCAACGAAAGAGATACGTATAGCAGGAGGACGCGAACTAAACTTGCGTTCTTTGCAACCGATGGCGTTATATGCAGCCAATTCTGTTTTCCTAGGGGATTACTTAACAACTTCTGGCCAAGAAGCTGAAAAAGATCTGAAGATGATCGAGGATCTTGGATTTACTATAGAAAAGGATGCATTTGCTCGAAGTGCAGAGCATTTTCAAACATGTCATCATTAATACTTTAAGGCTGTCCAATAATGGGCAGTCTTTTTTATTGGACAGAATTTGATCAAAAGGTGCTTGTAAGTGACCATCAGTTTTTGGTAACTTACCCTTCAATTGCTGCCAGTCACTGAAAAACAGCAGACTTCTATGTCCTTACAACATACACTTTGATTACAAAGAAAATTACTGGAGGGTTGGCTGTGAATATTGTTAATGTTAATAATTTAAAAAAGTCTTATGGAACGAACATTGTTTTACAAGGCTTGAATTTTCAAGCACGTGAAGGTGAGGTGATTGGAGTCATTGGGAAAAATGGAGCTGGAAAATCAACATTCCTTGAAATTCTAATGACCATCAAACAATATGACGCTGGAACGGTCGTTGTATTAGATGAAAATATAAAGTCTCTTTCTACTAGTCAGTTAGAGTCTGTTCGAAAACAGATTTCAGTCGTTCTGCAACCTACTCAATTTTATAAAAATTTAAAAGTAGAAGAATTATTGAAGTTATTCAAAGGGTACTACAAATCAACCATAGATATTAAACAAATCATTTCGGATTTCAAATTAGAACCTCATCGCAAAAAATATTTTGATAAGCTTTCCGGTGGTTGGAAACAAATTGTAAGTTTAGCGATTGCGTTTTTATCTGAACCAAAATTATTAATATTGGATGAGCCTACTACTGGACTAGATCCGCATATGCGTAATATTCTTTGGTCGTACATTACAGATTACAATAAAAGAACTGGTGGCACGGTCATTTTAACGACTCATAATATGGATGAAATCGAACTATATTGTGACAAAGTTATGCTCATTAATAATGGTGTAAATGAAATATTCGATACTACCGAAAACATTCTGACATCAGGTTACAAATCTATTAATGAATTTTATCTTACGAAAGTATCTATTTAAGGGGGAGTCAACATGTTAGCTACACAGTTAAAATACGACTTATTAATGTTTTCAAGGGAGATATTTTATTTAGTGTTCACAATTTTTGTGCCACCAGCAACCTACATTTTCATGGGGCAATTGTTTGGAGATCAAACATATGCTGGTAACCTAAGTTACGTGCAAACGTATACACCGTCTTACATTCTTCTCATTACATTCACTGTTGTATTTTTTGCTTTCGGATTTGATCAAGTGACACATCGAACTACAGGGGTAGAGAAACGAATTCATCTTTCACCCGTTTCAAAAAATACGCTTTTGCTTTCTAGTATCATCCGCTCTGTTATCATTACAAGTCTTGGCTATTTTATTATTTCTTTAATTGGACTGTTGATGTATGATTTACAGTTCCAGTTACTTCAGACAATAGCTTCTTATTGTTTTTTTATCTTACTAAATGCAGTGTTGCTTATCATTGCTTCTGCAATTTACTCTTTTTTCAAAAATATGAATAGTGCTTTAGTGTTCTCCATAGTTATTTTTCAAGTCGTGATTTTCACGGGTGGCTTTGCAATGCCAATCAGTATGATGCCAAAGTTCATCCAGGTTATTGCAGATCTCAATCCAATGTATCACATGAATATATTATTCATCGCTGTTTGGAATGGGCAGTTAACCTTTACTACCAGCACTCTCATTTCCATTGGATATATTGGAGCACTCGTTATAGTTTCCGGCATTATCCTCCGCTTCCAAAATAAGCGTAAAATAGGATAGCACCCTGACTTTGAAACGTTTACACTTAAGTGGAGAGGGGTGTTAGGAATTGAAAGTTTCATTAAATATAGATTGTGATTTTAAAGAGACAAAAGTAACGATTGAAACTCCAGAATTAGATAATTCTGTTCAGGAGATTCTTGATTTTATAAAGGGACGAGAAACAGAATTCCTCGTTGGAAAAAGCGGAGAAATGCAACATATTTTAAAACCTAGTGACATTCACTATTTCCATACGGAAACTGAAGGTGTATTCGCTGTAAATTCCACTGGTTCGTATAAATTGAAAGAGAAATTATATGAGTTAGAAGAAATTCTCCCGCCTAATAAGTTCATTCGTCTCTCGAAATCTGTTATTGCAAATCTTCATGAAATGAGTCGTTTTGAAGCATCGTTTAATGGAACACTTTGTGTATATTTCAAGTCGGGTACAAAGGAATATGTCTCCCGAACTTACGTTAATACAATTAAAGAAGCGTTGAAGATGAACAGGAGGAAAAGCGAATGAAAATCTTCTTATTTAGAAGTATGATTGGTATTTTCTTTGGAGCTTTTATCGCAGTCATTTTTACGAATGTATTCGTTCTATTTAGTGGGAAAGAACTGCTAGATAGCCAAATGTTTTTGAGAAACTCACTAGGTTCTATTTTTTGCGGTTGGTTTTTCACGGTAAGTGCTCTCTATTTTGAAAATCCAAATTTACGATTATCACAACAGACATTACTGCATTTTGTGACAGTCATTATTTTATATTTTATATTCGCTTTGGGAATTGGATGGGTTCCATTTGATTTGACTAGCTTTTTCATAGCAATAGCTACTTTCCTCATATTTTACGCTATTATTTGGACATCTTTCTATTTATACTTTAGACGTCAAATGAAGAAATTAAATGAAGAGCTCGAATTGCTTTAAAATGGAAATGTGAGGATAGATTGTCCAACTTTCGTGTATGCTTGTCCAATTAATCGTGTTGATTGTCCAACTTTCTAGCTTGATTGTCCAACTATTGCATTTGATTGTCCAATCTAAGTGCATCTAAAACAAAAATGCCAAGGGAAGTATATTTTCCCTTGGTATGTATTCAAAATTGTCCAACAAGCGGTACATAACCAGTCTTTTCTACTAACTCTTGTCCTTGATAAGACAAGATCCATTCAATGAATTTCTCCACATTTGGATTGTCTGTTTCAGCTGTTACGATGTAAAACTCGGATGAAATAGGATAGGATCCAGATCGAATCGTACCCTTCGTCGGTTCTACTCCATCTATTTCAAGCAACTTGATTTTGTCGTTTTGTACCATTTCAGTCGAGTAAAATCGGAACGTATAGCCAATCGCATTTTTATAGTTTTTATACTGGGATACTTCCTGAATAATGCCCCCCATGCCGGAGGCAATATCCTCTGTTTCTGCTTTCATAATTGGAGTATCTTCCATTAGTCTCTCCAACGCTGACTGACTTCCACTATCTGCTGGTCGCTGAAATGCTCGTATTTCTTCATTGGCACCGCCGACCTCTTTCCAATTCCTCACTTTGCCAGAGTAAATATCTTTAATTTGTTCTATCGTCAATCCATCGATGGCATTTTTTTGATTGACGAAAAAGACGAATGCTTCTCGGCCAATCGGTGTCATTTTCAGCTCTACCCCATATTGCTTTGCTGTTTTCAGTTGCGATTCGGAGGGAGCTGCAGCAAAAATCATATCAACTTTTCCAAAAATTAGATTGCTATACGCATCTGGCGTTGTATTGACCATAACTTCACTTTGATAAGGATTATATTCTCTTTCAGGATAAGTCGCTTGCACAAATGCAGAATAAAGTGGATAAAGTGCTGTTGCTCCGTCCAATCTTGGCAAATCCCCTGTCGGCTTCCAAGTAGAATCATAGTCTAAAGTTGCAATTTTGAGAGAGTCTGAAAAAGGCATATATTCATATACATTCACTTCTGCATCCACTGTCGGAATCCAATTCGTATATACATGATAAATTGGATAGATGGAACTGACAATAATAGCTGCTCCTGCAATACTTCCAAAAACAACTTTACGCCTCTTCGTTTTGAAAAAATGGAAGAGGCCCAATACATAAAATACATATAAAACAACTACTAATGTAATAATTAAGCCTACAAAATGTATCTTTCCCGCTATATACACTATTGCTAAAACAACTAATGTTAAGAAAAACAGGCCAACTAAAACAAAAATGGCATATAAAATTGGTTCAATAAGTGACTTTTTTTCCAAATGAATCTCCCCCTACTTCCTAATTCTACAAATTAGTTGGAAATCCTTTAGTTCATTCATCTCATAAATCACTCTACACATACTAAATGGAAATCATTTCGAGATTAAACTATGAACTTAATGAATAATAATTTTAATTTTCAAATCTATTGAAATTATTAGAATTGGGTGTTAAATTAAATTAAAGTATTTCCTTCAAAAATAATTTTTATGAAGTTTATGCTTTTTATTATTTAAAAATGGGGGGAAATTTATGAAAAAGAATAAATTTAGTTTTTTTGCTTTAATACTTGTACTTGTATTAGCTTTAGCGGCATGTTCTTCTGATGGAGATTCTGAAGGAAGTAATTCTGATGAAAAGAAAGAATTACAAATAGCCTATAATGCTCAGCCTCCAACTCTAGATCCACTTATCACAACTGCAGTTGCTACACGCGATGTAATGAGAAACGTGTATGAATCATTATTAACATTAAATAAGAACTTCGAAATTACTCCACTACTTGCAGAATCATATGAGCAAAGTGAAGATGGTAAAACAATTACTTTCAAATTACGTAAAGATATTAAATTCCATAATGGGGATGTTATGACGGCTGACGATGTTGTAGCTTCTATGACACGTTGGGCTGAAACAACTTCACTAGGTAAAACATCTTTTGCCGATGCTACTTTTTCTAAAGTAGATGAAGAGACTGTAATACTAGAAATGAAAGAACCACAATTTACTGTGTTGCATATGCTTGCCGATCCTGGACAAGCAGCTGTCATTGCACCGAAATCTACTATTGAATCAGCGACTGCAGAAGGATTAACAGAGTTTATTGGTACTGGTCCTTATAAACTTGTTGAATGGAAAGCTGATCAATATGTACATTTAGCAAAATTCGATGATTATCAAGCAATCGATGAGCCAGCAAGTGGTCTCGGAGGCAAAAAAGAAGCGTTCATTGATGATATTTACTTTCAATTTGTAACAGATGCATCTACAAGATTAGCAGGTATTCAATCTGGCGAATATGACATTGCAAATGCAATCTCTTTTGATAATGCAGAGCAACTTGCGTCCAATAGTGATGTAAAAAATTCCATAGACCATAACGGATTTAATGGAGTTGTATTTAATAAGAAAGCTGGTTTATTCGATAATGTCGTTGCACGTCAAGCTGTAAATGCAGCGTTAAATGAAGAAGCAATTTTAACAGCAGCTTTTACAAGTCCAGACTTTTATGAATTAGAGCATGGATTAATGATCAAAGAACAAACGGAATGGTACAGCGAAGCAGGTAAAGATCAATACAATCAAAATGACCCTGAGAAAGCAAAAGAGTTACTTAAGGAAGCTGGATATAACGGGGAAGAAATTGTAATTCTTTCAACTCGAGATTACGAAGATCACTATAATGCGGCAGTAGTAGTACAACAACAACTAGAAAGTATTGGCATGAAAGTAAAGCTAGATATTTACGATTGGGCTACTGTATTACAAAAACGAGCAGATGAAACTGCTTACGATATTTTTGTAACTGGTTTCCCTACAGAGCCAATTCCTAATAAGTATGTATTCCTAGCCTCTTCTAATGAGTGGCCAGGTTGGACTAACGATCCCATTATCGATGATTTATTAAACAAAATTAACACTGCAGCTTCTCAAGAGGAAGCAAAACAGTATTTTGATGCTTTACAAGAAGAATTCTATGAATATTTACCAATGATTAAATTTGGTAACAAAACAACGATTACAACTCTACGTTCTAATGTGGAAGGAATGGATTTCTTACAAGGAATTATCCTATGGAATGTTGATAAGAAGTAAAATGAGAAATAAATCATCGGGGAGATGATCACTTGAAAGGCTATATTTTAAAGCGTCTATTATCTTTAATCCCAGTTTTACTAGTAGTAGCTGTGGTTGTGTTTCTATTAATGCATATAACACCGGGTGATCCTGCTGCTGTAATTTTAGGACCCGAAGCATCCCCTGAGGAGGTTGCCGAGCTCAGAGAAGAGCTCGGCTTAAACAAACCGCCAATCGAACAATTTATATCTTGGTTTGGTAATGTACTTCAAGGAGATTTCGGTACTTCCATTTTTATGAAACAGCCAGTTTCACAAGCTTTTTTTGAACATTTGGGACCTACTCTTTCCCTAGCGATCATGGCTCAAGTTCTCGCAATTGTAGTTGCTATACCTCTCGGCGTTCTTGCTGCAAAGTTTCGAGGGTCCATCTTGGACCAAACTTTTATGGGAATCTCTTTACTAGGTATTTCAGTTCCAAGTTTTCTACTAGGTTTATTCTTAATTTTATTGATTGGTGTTGAACTAAAATGGCTACCTGTTGCTGGATATAAGCCAATTGATGCTGGACTAGTCAACCATATCAAATACTTAATCCTTCCTGCAATTGCACTTGGCTCCATGCAAGCCGCACTTATCGCAAGAATGACACGTTCTTCCATGCTAGATGTATTAAATGCAAACTATATTAAAACCGCACGTTCAAAAGGTGTAAAAGAAACTATTATTGTAATTAAACATACATTAAGAAATGCTTTTATTCCTATTCTTACAATTATTGGACAAACATTTGGGACACTTGTTGCAGGTGCTGCTGTTGTTGAAACAGTTTTTAACATTCCAGGTATTGGACAACTAATCATTAACTCCGTTGAACGACGTGACTTCGCTGTCATACAAGGTTCCGTTATGTTAATAGCTGTGAGTTATGTACTGATAAATTTGGTCATCGACTTACTATACGGCGTTATCGATCCACGTGTTCGATTGGGTAGAAAATAGAAAGGAGTTGACAAAAAGTGCAAAACGTAATGACTGAAGAACAGCTTAATGTTTTGAAGAGTGACATGAAAAAGAAGCATAGAAATCTTTTAGTGAAACGATTTCTTTCGAATAAACTTGCACTATCTGGCTCAATCATAATGATCGTCATTATTTTACTAGCGATTATTGCTCCTTTCTTTACTTCTTTTACGCCATATGAATTAGATGCAATGAAAAGACTTAAAGCACCAGGTGGAGAGCATTTCTTTGGAACAGACAACTATGGTAGAGATTTATTTAGTAGGGTAGTACACGGTGCAAGGGTTTCACTTATGATTGGCTTTGCAGTTGCTATTATTACCTCTATCTTAGGAATGATTATTGGTCTTTACTCCGCATATTTTAAAAAATTAGACGGAGTATTGATGCGAATTTCAGATGGTCTAATGGCTTTTCCAGCAATTTTATTAGCAATTGCAATTATGGCTTCACTTGGACCAAGATTAGAAAACGTAATAATTGCACTTACCATTGTTTTCACTCCTTCTGTAGCTAGAACAGTTCGTTCTGCTGTATTAGTAGTAAAGGAACAAACTTATGTGGAGGCTTTACGAGCACAAGGGGCGAGCTCCTCTCGAATTATTTGGTTAAACATTGCACCAAACGTTTTATCTCCTCTAATTGTCCAAGCAACTTTTATTTTTGCTGATTCAATTATCATTGAAGCTGCATTAAGTTTCTTAGGAGCTGGGATTCCAGCGCCTGATCCAAGCTGGGGGAACTTATTATATGATGGAAAAACTGTAATATTTAATGCTTGGTGGATGACTCTTTTCCCTGGTATCGCAATTATGCTTACCGTTTTTGGGCTCAATCTATTTGGTGACGGACTTAGGGATTTATTAGACCCACATAATAATAAGGCAAAAAAATAAGAAACTGCGTGGTGATACAATGTCCGAATTACTTTTAGAAGTAAAAAATTTAAAGGTCCATTTTGATACGGAGAATGGGACTGTCACAGCTGTTGATGATGTGTCTTTTTCTGTCAAGCAAGGGGAAACTGTAGGAGTTGTAGGAGAATCCGGTTGTGGTAAAAGTGTAACTGCAGAGTCTATTCTTCGCCTCTTAAATGAAAAACATACACATTACGAAGGTAATATTCTTTTTGAAGAAAAAGACATTCTAAAGTTTAGTTATAGCGAATTACAAAAACTTCGTGGCAATGATATTTCTATGATTTTCCAAGACCCAATGAGTTCCTTAAATCCAGTTTATACAGTTGGTAATCAAATAGTTGAAGCATTACTACTTCATCAAAATTTAACGAAGAAAGAAGCCGAAGTAAAAGCTGTTGAAATGCTTAAGTTAACGGGTATTCCACTCCCTGAAAAAAGAGTGAATGAATATCCACATGAACTTTCCGGGGGGATGAGACAGCGTGTCATGATTGCAATGGCTCTTTCATGTAAACCAAAATTGTTAATCGCAGACGAACCTACAACTGCACTAGACGTGACAACTCAATCTCAAATATTAGATTTAATTAATGAGCTAAAAGATGAATTTAATATGGGTACCATTATGATTACACATGATTTAGGTGTTGTTGCTGAAGTTTGTACAAAAGTTGTAGTTATGTATTTGGGTCAAGTAATTGAAGAAGCTTCTGTGGAGTCTATTTTTTCCTCCCCTCTTCATCCATATACCCAAGGGCTTTTAAAATCTATCCCACATATTGAAGGACCTCGAGATGAAAAGCTATATGTTATAGAAGGTAAAGTGCCAACTTTAACACAAATCCCAAAAGGCTGTCGTTTTGCACCTCGTTGTGAGTTTGCAACCGAATTATGTAGAGACAAGATGCCTCAATTAGAGTCTTATGAAAATGACCTAAAAGTACGTTGTTGGCATTTCAAAGATATTCAAGAAAAAAGGGGTGGGTTGAATGGTATTAGAAATGAGTCTCAAACAGTCAACTCCTAAAACAGAAGCATCTAATGATGTCATTTTAGAAGTGAAAAATCTTAAAAAATATTTTCCTATTACTGGATCTTTAAATAATACGGTTTCACAAGTGAAAGCAGTAAATGATGTCTCTTTCAGTCTTATTAAAGGTGAAACTTACGGGCTAGTTGGTGAGTCTGGCTGTGGAAAAAGTACAACTGGACGTACAATTTTAAGACTACTCGAACCTACTGAAGGGGAAGTAATTTATGATGGACAAAATATCAACAAGTTAAAAGGAAACGATTTAAGAAATATTCGACGAGAATTACAAATGGTTTTCCAAGACCCTTATTCATCATTAAACCCCCGAAAACGCGTTGGAACTATACTAGAAGAAACACTAAAAATTCATAAAATGGGAAACAAAAAAGAACGAACAGAACAAGTAATGAACATTTTAAATAAAGTTGGTTTTCAAAGAGAGCATTATTACCGTTTTCCTCATGAGTTTTCAGGTGGTCAAAGACAACGTATTGGACTAGCAAGAGCATTAATCATAAATCCGAGCATCATCATATGCGATGAACCAGTATCAGCACTAGATGTATCTATCCAATCACAAGTGCTAAATTTATTAGAAGATATTCAACAAGAGTTTAATTTAACCTATTTGTTTATTTCTCATGACCTCGGTGTTGTACGTCATATTTCTGATCGAATTGGAGTTATGTATCTTGGAAAATTGGTAGAGGAATCTCCTACTGATGAGTTATATACTAATCCTTTACACCCTTATACGAAAGCACTACTATCTGCAATACCTGTGCCCAATCCATTTGTAAAAAGAGAAAAGATTAAACTAATTGGCGAAATACCGTCTCCAGTAAATCCACCTAGTGGTTGTGTATTCCACACAAGATGCCCTTTTGCAATGGATGTCTGTAAACAAGATGAACCAATAATGAAAACGCTAGACTTAGAACACAAAGTGGCTTGCCATCTTTATTAAAAACTTGGAGGTAATTAAATGCTAATTGAAAAAGTGGTTATTCGAAAAATGAAAATGGATCTAAAATTCCCTTTCCAAACTAGTTTCGGAACACTGCAAGAACGGTTATTTCTTATCACTGAAATATACAGCGGAGATCATGTTGGATACGGTGAATGTGTTGTTAGCTCCAATCCTTATTACAGTGAAGAAACAGTTTCAACTGCTTTTTCTATTATAAAAGAATTCCTGTTACCACTTATCTTAGGAAAAGATGTTCAACATCCTGATGATGTAAATAAGCTATTCAGTCGTATCCGCAGAAATAATATGGCTAAATCGGCAATTGAGGGTGCACTTTGGGACCTTTATGCAAAAACACAAAACAAGTCACTAGCAGAAGTTATAGGCGGTCAAAAATCAGAAATCACTGTTGGCGTAAGTATTGGAATTCAAGAAACGAAAGAAGATCTTCTAAATAAAGTAGAAGAGTCATTAAAACAAGGCTTTAAAAAAATTAAGATTAAAATTATGCCTGGAAAAGACATAGAATATTTACGAAGTGTGCGTGAAAAATTTGGTGATATCCCAGTAATGGCAGATGCTAACTCGGCTTACACATTAGATGATATAGAATTATTCAAAGAAATGGATGATTTGAACTTAATCATGATTGAACAACCTTTAGCACATGATGATATTGTAGATCATGCTGTTTTACAAAATGCCATCAAAACTCCTATATGTTTGGATGAAAGTATTCATTCTGTAGAAGATGCACGAAAAGCAATTGAGCTCGGTAGCTGTAAAATTATTAACATTAAAATTGGTCGTGTAGGTGGTATTTCAGAATCTATTAAAATTCATAACCTTTGCCTTCAAAATAATATACCTGTGTGGTGTGGAGGCATGTTAGAATCCGGAATAGGAAGAGCGCATAATGTAGCCATCACTTCCCTTTCGAACTTTACTATTCCTGGAGATACTGCCCCTTCTACTCGTTACTGGGTAAAAGATATTATTAAACCAGAGATAACGATGAATGAGGAAGGACATATTCAAGTCCCTACTACTCCTGGTATGGGTTATGAAGTCGACTTAGATACTTTAGAGGAATTTACACTTGAAACAAACGAGTTTACGATAGATTCTTTAATACCTTCTAACTAAATTACATGCAAAAAAACTACCTAACATTATTAGGTAGTTTTTTCCATATAAAACCCTCTTTTTCATTATTTACTTAGTGCAATAAGTGCAGCTTCCTTCAAAATTTCCGATCCTGTCATGAGCATGTCGTGATTAAATGTCATTTTAGGATGATGAAGCCCAGGTTCTAAATCACACCCTAATCCAATCATAGTTGCTTTCAGTTCAGGTTTTTTAATCGTATAGAAATGAAAGTCGTCTCCTCCAGAAGTTACAAGTGGTTGTGTGCAATTTTCTCTTCCTAATACATGACTGATAGCTTTCCCCATTATATCTTGTGCATCTTCGTTAACAATAGCAGCGGGTAATTCCGATTCAAAATAGTATTCAATTTTAGTATTATATAAACGTTCAACATCATGAAATACTTTAAGTGCTTTTTCTTTCAAAATAGCCATTGTTTCATTATTTTGTGCACGCATATCAATACTAAAATTTCCATTCCCAGGAATAATATTTTTATTGTCCCCTCCAGCTTGCACTGAAGTAATTTTAATGGATGATGGTACTTGAGGATCTACATTGATGAATTTAATTAAATGATTTATGGAAGTTATCACATCAACCGCATTAGATGTTAGATGAGGTCTAGCACCATGACTATCATCACCAGTAATGACTGCATGCATAAAACATCCTGCTCCATGTACAATTGTTGGAGAAGCCTTGCCTGATGGTAACTCTTGAATAGGTCTTAAATGAATGCCAAATAGATAATTTACATCATCAACAGCACCTTTTTCCACCATTTTTAAAGCACCATTTCCTTTTTCTTCAGCTGGTTGAAAAATAAAACGTATTTTACCGTTAAATTTGGTGGCCAAAAGTAGACGAATCGCTCCAATAACCATAGTCATATGAGCATCATGTCCACAAGAATGATTTGCTCTAAATACTCCATCTACTTCTTGCCAAAGTGCATCCATGTCAGCACGAATAGCAACTACAGGGCTACCAGCTCCAATTTCTGCGAATAAGCCAGTACAATCATTGAAACTCGTAACTCTACATCCTTCTTTTTCAAGTAGTTCTTTAATGTATTTTGTAGTATGTACTTCATTCCAGCTTGTTTCAGGATGTTCATGTAAATAAGAAAAAATTTCTTTAATATCTTTCTCTACTTCCAATATGCTAACCACTGTTATTCCTCCTCTATTTAATTGAAAAATAATTTACTATATGTTTGTTCATAAGTTGCTTTTTGTTTTTTATACTTGTCTGCGTCTTTTATGATGATACCTGCTAGTAGTGCATTTAAAAAGGATGTAACTACCGGTGCAGAATCTAACGTAGACATATATGCCAGTTTAGTTGAAAACAATAAATTTGAATGCTCTGCAATTGGAGAGATTTCGGAATCCGTAATTCCAATCACAAATACATTTTTCCTCTTTAACTCTTCCGCTACATGTAATGTTTGTACCATGTATCGACTAAATGAAAAAGCGATTAGTACACATTCCTCGTCTAGTTGTTGTAAAGAAAAGTAGTCGTCCATATTTAAATTAATTAATTTGCAAGTCCCCCTTATTGTATTCAAAGTGAAACAAAACCAATGAGCTAGTCCAAATGAAGCTCCGTTTCCAACAACAACTACTTGTTTAGCATTATATATTTTATTTACTGCTTCGTTAAAATTAGATTCATTTAAAGATTGAGTTGTCCTTCTAATATTTACTTGATCTCTAAGCATAACCTGCTCAAATACCGTAGATTCTTGCTGTGCAGATTCTGCGTTCGAATCATAATCTAATATCGTTGATTTCATCTCAAATACAGAAGCTCTCACTTCTTTTTGTAATTCTAAAAAGCTCTTATATCCGATAGAATATGCAAGACGAATTACGCTTGTTTCACTTACACCAATAATCTTTCCAATCTTTTCTGCTGAATTGGATGCGAAAACAAAAGGATGTTCTTTTAATAGTTCGGCAACCTTTTTTAAGCTATTAGACAGGTCGCTAAAATTATCTTTTATTCTAGTTTCATATTCATACATAGGATTTGGTTCTCCTTTTTGAAGGATTCACTTTTATTTTTATTTTTTTTAAGTATTTCCTTTATATTTTATCATTTTTTCTGAACATTCACAACAAAACGACAAATAAAATATTATTATAACAATAGTGATAATGCAATTAATATATTTGCAAAGTTTAGTTATTTAATTTTAAGGGAAACTATAAATATATTGCTAATTTTTCAAAATTATCGTTTAATAATCTAGTTCGACTATTTTTAGAAAAGGAATGTGATAAATGAAAAAGATCGTTAGCTGCCTGACTTTGTCGATGTTAGTAGCAATGTCGTTAGTGGCGTGTACCCCAACCGAAGAATCTACAAAAGTGAAAGAAGAGTCAGTCCAAGACGGGAAAACTCTTTCTATTAAAGATGCAAATGCCAATTATTTATCAGCAGTAAACGTGGATTATGCTTTTCAATTCGCAAAAAGTTTGGAAGAATTCAAAACCAATGAAAAGCTTGGATATCGTACTGCTGGATCAGAAGCAGAATGGAAGACTGGTGAAAAAATTGGAGAAGAAATGAAGAAAATTGGACTTACCGAAGTGACTAAAGATGAGTTCAAAGTCGATTCATGGGAATTCGAAAAAGCCGATTTAACTTTTACAGATGCAAACGGTAAAGAACATCTCGCTGTTTTAGGAGGTTACCAAGTTAATTTCGATACGAATGGTGTAAAGGAACTTGAGATTGTCTACGTTGGTAAAGGGACAGCAGATGAGCTTGCTGAACTGGATATCGAAGGAAAACTCGTTTTAATAGATATTAACCAACGAGAAGAATGGTGGATTAATTACCCTGCTTATCAAGCACATTTAAAAGGTGCAGCTGCAGTAATCGCAGTACAAGAAGCTGGGTATGGTGAAGTAGATTCAGATGCACTTAATGCTCAAGATATTTGTGGACCTGATGATGCTCCTGCATTTTCTATGTCTCAAACAGACGGAAACAGTTTAAAGAAAGCACTGGAAGCTAGTGAAAACGGTACGCTTAAAGTGAAATTTGATGCAAAATCTACTGTGAAATTTGATGGTAAATCATATAATTACTACGGTAAGATTATCGGAAAAGACCCAGAATCATATATCATTTTATCTGCGCATTATGATTCGTATTTTTCTGGATTCCAAGATGATAACGCTGCGATAGGTTTAATGATGGGCATTGCTAAAGGATTAGTCGATAGCGGATATCAACCGGAAAAAACGATTATTTTCAATGCACTTGCCGCAGAAGAATGGGGAGTCTCGAACTCTCGTTATGACTGGTCAACAGGCGCATACAATCAAATTTTCAATGTTCATCCGGAATGGGTTGGCAAAGCATTTGCCAATATGAACTTTGAGCTTCCTGCTTATGAACATACAACACAAGATGAAATTCGCTCAGTTTATGAGTTGAATAACTATTTAACTAAATTTGCGGAAAAGGTACCAAGCGTAGATGGAATTTATAAAGATGGTATTTCAGTAGTATCGCCTTTACGTACGTGGTCAGATGACTTCTCATTTGGAGTTGCGGGTGTTCCTGCACTTCGTAATGATTTCCAAGATAGTGAGTTTATGCATTCTCATTATCACTCTCAATTTGATAGTGAAGATGCATTTAATGCGGATGCTCTAAAATTCCATTTAAATTTATATGGATTACTTACAATGCATTATGATCAAACAGCTGTTGTACCATTAGACTTTACTACTCGTTTAAATGCTATGAAAGAAGACATTAATGCAGAAGCATTTAAAAAAGCTGGAGTTTCCTCGGACGAGCTTATTGCAGAAATCAATCATGCGATTTCAACTGCTGAAGACGTAAATGCAAAAGTATCGAAAGTGAACGAAGATTATTTAGCTGCTCTAACAAAAGGCGATGCTGATACTGCTAAAAAGCTATATGAAGAAAGCAGAGAGTTGAACAGTGGATTACTTGCTGCATTTAAATATGCAGAAGATCAATTTGTGCGTTTGACATGGGAAGATGAACCAATTTTCCCTCATGAACATGCACAAAATAACATTAAGAACCTAGCCTTATCTATCGATTCGTTAAACCAAGGCGACATTGCAACACCTATTGATGAGTATCTGTGGGCAATTGATAACAACTGGTACGCATATGATTTTGAAAAAGAAGTATACGATTATTTCACAGATTATGTACTAGAGGCACCGAAAGAAAAGCTTATGTGGGGTGCTGGCAGAATTGTTGGCCACGAAGACTTATTTGACACGATTAGTTCGTTGAAGAATAAAAGTGAACAATCAGATGCAGATGTGTCTGCAGAGCTTAAAACATTGAACGGTTCGCTAGAAAGACAAATAGAATTGTTGAAAACTACAGTCTCAGATGAAATTACAAGCGTGAAAAAGCTTGATGAGATGTTGGATGGATTGAAGTAATGTATATAAAAAGAGTTCCTAACGATTTGTTAGGAGCTCTCTGACTATTGACAAACGCTTTCATTCTTCGTTACTGGAGCTCGTTGTAAGCTCATGAACTTTAGTTCTATTCGCTTCCGCCTCGCGCTTGCGTGCCTCGACTGACAAGCGTTTTCAAGTCAGTCTGAAGTGACAACCTTCGAAATTTGATCCGTCTACAACCTGTGAGTCCCTAACGATTTGTTAGGAGCTCTTTTTCCATTATGAATTAATCTGACGTATAGCTGCTCCATCCAAAAATGCTTGAATATCTTGAACTGCTTCCCTGTAATACGTACTGTAATTATCTTTAGTCACATAACCGATATGTGGTGTTGCTAAAACATTCGGAAGTGTTCGGAATGGATGAGTTTCTGAAAGTGGCTCTACTTCAAATACATCTATTCCTGCTCCAGCTATCCATTTTTCTTGAAGTGCTTCTATCAGTGCCTCTTGGTGCACAATTGCTGCACGTGATGTATTGACCAAATAAGCAGAAGCTTTCATGCGCTGTAATTCCTTTGTTCCTATCATTCCTTTTGTTCGATCACTTAAAACAAGGTGAATGGAAACAAAGTCGCTAGTTTCAAGTAATTCTTCTTTAGACTTTGCTAATTGCACACCAATTTTATCCGTTTGTTCTTTCGTTAAATTTTGACTCCATGCGATGACTTCCATTCCAAATGCTTGAGCAATTGTTGCCATTCGACTTCCTATTTTACCAAGCCCCAGTAGTCCTAGACGTTTGCCGTATAGATCTGTTCCTACTGTGCTTTGCCAAGGTCCATTTTTTCGAAGCTCATTGTTTTCTTGCGTAATCTGGCGAGCAATATTTAATAATAACGCCCAAGTTAACTCTGTTGGTGGCTCAGACATGCTTGCAGTACCACATACAACTACTCCATGTTTTGTAGCTGCATTCAAATCAATCGAAGCATTTCTCATACCAGATGTTACGAGTAATTTAAGTTTAGGTAGTTGTTCAAAGATACCCGCTGTAAAAGGTGTTCGCTCACGCATAATGACTATAATGTCAAAATCTCTAATTGCTTCTATTAATTGCTCTTCTTGTTCAAAATGGTTGTGAAATGTTTTCACCTCCACCTTATCCATAACGCTAGACCAATCTGCCATTTTTAACGCTACATTTTGATAATCATCTAGTATTGCACAACGTAAATTCATACTACATCCCCCTTTTTCATTCAACATACAATTATTTTATATAATCCATCACGATTTGTACGATTAATAAAACAGTTACTAATCTTAGCAAAGGCTTAACTTGCTCCGATTTCAATTTACGTGCTAAACGTACCCCAAGCTGTGCACCTACAATAGCTCCAAGCATTAGTGCAATTGTGATTGGCCAAATAATCTTACCAGTCGAAATATATGTGATGGAAGCCCCAAAGCAACTTGCAAATACACCAATACGTGTTAAACCAACCGCTCGAATATATGCTATTTTTTGACTCGCATATAAGTAAAGTGCTAGAGTACTGCTCCCTGGTCCAAACATACCATCGTACATTCCTATCCCAAGTAGTGCAGGACCTATTTTTTTATTCAATCTTAGCGGTTCTGTTCCTTCAAAGTTCACTTTTCCCATGAAGGATGTAATAAATGCAAAGGTTAATAGTAAAATAGCGATAATCGTTAGTGTGTCTCCACTTATGAAAGAAGCGATTAGCCCCCCCAATATCCCTCCTCCCATACAAAAAGCAACAACTGATAGTGCTTCTTTCAAGGTAACTTCCTTGTCCTTGAAAATAACAAGAAAACTAGATAACGAACTAACTGTATTGGACACTTTGTTTGCTCCAATTGCTGAATGCACTGGTAACCCCATAAGAAGCATTGTTGGTAAGCTAATTAGCCCTCCTCCACCTACCAATGTGCCGACAATATTACCGACAACTCCGACAAAGAAAAATAGGATGAATTCCATAGTTGCCCCCTCTTTCAACTCGTACTTGATGTAAATTCAGCATACTCCTCTCCATACAATAAGTAAATTCGATAGTATTTATAGTTTTCGATTTGAAAAACTTATCATCCCTTGAAGGAGAATTTACTAAGAAACGGGAATAACTAGGATGAGGAGGATTTCATATGAAAAAAATATTAGTTTTATCATTGCTACTATTCGGTTGTTCAGATGAAACAAGTACTAGAAATGAAGTTCTTGCTGAAAAAGTGGCCACTAATTTGGATACTCCATGGTCCATTAATCTATATGAAGATACTTTTTATATATCTGAACGAGTTGGAACGATTGCTAAAATAAATAAGAATGGGAAAGTTGAGCATCAAAATGTGGAGCTCTCGAGTGATTTATCTCGTGCATCCGAGGCTGGTCTGCTCGGGTTTGTATTGAAGAAAGATTTTGCGGATTCACAGAAAGCTTTCGCCTATTACACTTATGACCAGGACGGAGAAGCCTTCAATCGTGTCGTAACGATTAAACTTGAAGACGGTACTTGGCGTGAAACTACAATACACCTTAGCGAGATACCTACTGGCAATATTCATCATGGTGGAAGGTTAGAAATTGGACCTGATGGATTCCTTTATGTGACTATTGGTGACGCAGGAAATCCCGACAATGCACAGGATATAAGAACACTTAATGGGAAAATCTTGCGAATGAAGGAGGACGGCACTTTCGAAGTCTTTTCTATTGGTCATCGTAATCCACAGGGTCTAGCATGGGATAAGGATGGAATTCTGTATGAATCAGAACATGGTCAATTTGCAAATGATGAGATCAACCAGATAACACAAGGAAGTAACTATGGATATCCGATTATCCAAGGAAAAGAAACTAAAGAAGGGCTAGAAACACCTATTATAACTTCTGGTGATAATGAAACTTGGGCTCCGTCTGGTATCGCGTTCCATAAGGGAAAACTATACGTCGTCACACTTCGTGGAGAGGCAGTAAAAGTAATGGATGTATCCACTGGTGAAGTAGAACGGTCTATTACTGGGTTCGGACGAGTACGAGATGTATATTCCGACGGGGAATCACTTTATTTCATTACCAACAATACAGACGGTCGAGGAACACCTAAGGCAGATGACGATGTGTTGTATAAATTAAAAGAGTGAAAAAACCCCCTATTTTAGGGGGTTCAGAATGTCGATTAATTTATATAGAAAAAGCCACTCGCTTTCCGCGGACGAATCGCCAAGCCTCCTCCGCGCTGCGCTGAGAGCACTGAAAAAGTGTCATTCATATAAATTATCTATCAAATAGTCCTAAGAGAATTTAGCGCTTTGGCATTCGCTTTCCGCGGGCGAGCGACGAGCCTCCTCCTACGCTTCGCTTCGTGCGGGGTCTCGTCTGTCTCGCTTTCCCGCAGGAGTCTCATGCGTCGCGCTAAATTCTTTAAATGATATACAAGCAAATAGTTCCTATAAAAATAATAATTTTGAGTTTTTCAGTGGCCTCGCTACGCTCGTGCGGGGTATTGGACGTTCCTTTTTTCCACAGGAGTTTCGCAGCTTTTTCCTCTACGAATTTAACAAGACGATGGTGTTCATAAACTTATAAAATGCACGCGATTAGCTAGAAATGATTACGATGCATTTACCCCTTAGGGAATTAAATCTCTCTTTTATAGCGCAATGATTGGACATTGTTTTCTTGGTTGCTTTCGTATGGTTCCTCTTCCATTTGAAAAACAAATCCACGTGCTTCGTAAAATGGGATACTGAGATCATTTCCTTTTGCTACAGACACCCATTGTTCATGTGCATTATATTGATTTCGTTGTATTTCTGTAAAGCTTTGGAGCAGTTTTGTACCAATACCTTCCCCTCGTTTTTGGGGATCTAGATAGAATACATATACTTCTGCAACTCCCTCTTCATCGACTCCTCCCCCTATTGCACCGACAATTCGATTGTTCAGCAAAGCAACATAATAACCATTCCAGTCACGACTTGTAGAAGTTATTTCTTCTTTAATTCGTTCTGTCGTATAGTACTTTTCAATAATACTTTCTATGTATTCTACAGTATACAGCTCTTTATATGTATTCCATTGAGCAGCAACACACACATCGACGATACCTTGTTCATCTCCAAGAATGGCTTGTCGAGTAATTACTTCATTTAACTTCAAGCTCATAGCGATTTGTACACCTGATCTCCCATTAAATCGCTTTCCTTCATCGATAAACCCTGTCTTTAAATATACAGACTGAGCAGCCTTATTAGCTTCATTGACACCGAGTACAACTTGTTTGATTTTTGGGAAATGCTCCAAAACATATGGAGGTATGAGACTCATAGAAGTTTTCGCTATTCCCCTCCCTTGAAATGCAGGGTGAATGGAATAACCGCGAAGTAATATGCTCTCCTGCTGATCCGTATAATTGAATTTATCTTCGCCAGTATCGAGCACAAAAAATCCAGCGACTTGTCCTTCTTCCAATATAATAATAGGTGTGTATGTTGATATATTTGTGCTTCGTTCTAGCAATTCGAGTGGATGCCCTGTAAATCCTAGCTGCTCTTCAGACAGTGGATAATTTTCAAGATCTGCAAAATATTTTTCTTCATATGCTATAAGTTCAGTCACAATAATTCCCCCACTTATTGATTTTTTATTAGCATAACACAAAAATCTCCTCATTATTTGCTAAACTAAAGACAAGAAAGGTGCTGAGCGCTATGGAGATTGCAATTATTGGCGGTGGAATTGGTGGACTTTGCGCTGCTGTAACTTTACAAACACATGGATATTCTGTAAAAGTGTACGAAGCAGCTCCAACTTTTCAACCTGTAGGAGCAGGTATTGGAATTGGATCGAATGCTATGCAAGCCCTTATGAAAATTGGAGTTGGTGATAAAGTTTTTGCAAATGGTAACGTATTGCACACTCAGGTCTTCCAAAACGCAAATGGAAAGACATTAAATACGATAGACTTTTCCTTGCTAAAAAAACGATTTGGACAAGAAAATATTACGATTCATCGAGCCGATTTACATAGAACATTTCTAGATGCATTAGGTCCAAATACGATGTATTACAATAAAAAATGTGTCAACGTTGAACAAAGGGAAGGTAAAGTTACTGCTTATTTTGGAGATAAATCCGAAGTGACCGCAGACCTATTAATTGCTGCAGATGGCATTCATTCTCCTATTCGAAAAAAGCTTATACCAGGATCTGAAACTCGTTACGCAGGGTATACATGTTGGAGAGGTGTTACTGAAAATAAGGAGAGAGTGTCTAATTACACTTCTACGGAAATATGGTCTCCATCCGGGCGATTCGGAATGGCACCTATGAGTAATGGACAAGTCTATTGGTTTGCATGCGTAAGTACTCGAGCAAAGGACACTTTTTATCAAAACCTAGAACGGCAGGAAATTGCCAATCTATTTAAGAACTTCCCAAAGGTTGTAACCGAAATAATTCAAAATACACCTACAAACAATATTCTTCACCATGACATATCGGACATTGAGCCCCTTCAACGATTTGTTTTTAATCGCATTGTATTACTAGGGGACGCAGCACATGCAACTACGCCAAATATGGGGCAAGGTGCTGGACAAGCAATTGAAGATGGAATTGTGCTAGGAAATGCCTTTCAGATGTTTCGAAATATAGATAAAGCCCTTGCTTTTTACGAAGAAAAGCGAGTAGCACGTACCGCAAAAGTGATTAATCTATCTCGGCAAATTGGAGCAGTTGCTCAGCTTCGTTCTCGCTCACTTACTACTGCTCGAGACTTTTTATTTTCGTTCATCCCATCCAATTGGCTTCTATGGAGGTTAAAGTTTTTGTTTCATGTGAAATTAAAATAAAAGTGCCTCCTTAGGAAGGCACTTTTTCTTAGTAAAATTGTAATCCATTTTTGTCTATAACATTGATATGTTTTGGAACTTTTAAGTATATATATGTGTCTCCAAAAATTCCCCTATTTTGAATAATATCGTCGCCAATTGAAAGGGCAAATAATTCATTGGAAAAACGATAATATCTCAATTCTCCTGCTTTAGGAGCTGTAATAACAAGTTGATCCTTTTCCCATTCAATGGTTGACAATGGAATTTTACCTGTTACATTAACACCATTCATAAGTATATTCGTCTGAAACATTTTAACTTCCACAAATTGTTCCTTTGAATCCGTCCATTCAATATTTAACTTTGCTGTAGGAAAAGTTGAACCTTGTGAAATTATTTCTAATGTGTCTCCTTCTAATTCTTCCATCCATTCTTCCACTAAAAACTTTGAATCAAATTTACTTTCTTCGTTATTTCCGAAAGCCTTCTCAAATAAATTATTTTCGTGTGATAACGCCTGATACTCTTTTTTGTCAATTACTTCATCGCCATTCGCAGGTATAAATTCATACACAATTACCGCTAATAAAAGAATGCCTACATAAGTACTAATAGTCCATTTATTCAATCGTTGATTCCAATTGATACGTTTCGATACACTTTTCGCTACTCGAAAGATTAACCATGCGATAAAAAGTGTACCTAAAAGAGGTAATAGCATCCAATTATTCATGATCTAACCTCCAAACGATTCGAGCATAATATTGAAAGCGCAAAGAAGACAATAGAAATACAAACTAGCTTAACAATCAAAATTAGAATAGATTCATTTCCGATAAATACGTATTGAAAAAGCTTTTGGCCAGACTTTGTTACTAATATTGTAATTAACAAAACCGGCAATAGAAACGTGAATATTTTATTATTTTGAACAAGGATTCCCCGAAAATAACCTATTGCCGAAATCATTAAAATAAATGCTATCATTACTCCAATGTTAAGAATGGAGTTCAATGGATCATCAAAAATACTTGAGCTTTTCACATAATCTACCTTACCAAAAAGAAGAAGTATAACGCGTAAAACGTAATTGGATAAAAATGTAGTTACTCCAGCAAATACGCTTATCATACAAAGTACAATGATATTCGCTAGACTACTACTTAAGCGAGTTCCTACGAACGAAAAGTCACTGTGCCAATTTGTTTTAATCGTTATCATATTTCCAATTACAAATGCCCAAAGTGCTACAAAAATATATACAATATCGAGCGAAACTATAGATACATGAATCGAAATATTATTTATACTAGTTCCACTCGAACCCGTTCCATTCATCGAAAAGAGAAGCCCAATTATCTGTACTAGTATAAGCGATGCCACTGCTCCCATATAAGTATTCAGCTTAAATTCCACTTGTGACTTTACCACTTCTCCTAAAGTACTATTACTTAAAAACATCATCAATCCCTCCTTTCCTTTCACTCGTCATAAACATACAAACATCAGTCGCGGATACAGTTTGTATTGTGACTCCTTCCACTCCAAGTGAGTCTTCTTTTTTTATCACTGCATACTTACGATGACTATCCAATTGTTTTATATGAAGAACATCCTTTTCTGCTGTTAACTTCTCCACTATGTCTGTTTGTCCTTGAAGAGCAACTGCATACTCTTTTACTTCTTCTAATGATTGATGTAGAACAACTTTCCCTTTATGAATAAGTAGAATATCTTCTAGCAAATGCTCCATTTCAGCTAAATGGTGACTAGAAATCAGAATCGAGCGTGGGTATGCTATGTATTCTTTTAGCAACGCTCGATAGAAATCGGATCGAACTGCCTCATCCATGCCATTTGTAGGTTCATCAAACATTGTTAACTCACAGCGTGTCGCTAATCCAAATATCATATTAAATGTAGCCTTTGCACCCTTTGATAATTTAAAATGCAATTGTTTTGGATTCAATCTAAAATAATCAAATAAGCTTGCCGCTAGCCCCGCATCCCACCTCTTATAAAAACTAGGTGCAGCTTCTAATATATCAGCTAACGTTAAAGAATCCGGAAAGCTCATTTGATCGTCTACTAAAATACTGTTCGCCGATACCCGCAAATTATTAAATGGTTTGTTAGAAAATACTCTAACCTCTCCAGAATTTTCTCTAATAAAGCCTGCTAAGATTTTGAGCAATGTCGTTTTTCCTGCTCCATTACGACCAATCAAACCTGTAATTTTATGGTCTTCCAATTGAAACGTTATCCCATTAAGTGCGGCCATTCCCTTGTATTTCTTTTGGAGATTTTGGCAATCAATTACCACCATTGTTTTGCTCCTCCTCACACTTCTTATTTTCCTGTTTTATTAAATTGATGAGCTCATCTTCCGTCACAGAAAGTCGTCTTGCTTCTAGAACAAGCTCCATTGCCATTCTTGTCAGAGTTTCGTTACGTCGCTTTTCCAAAATTATGCTTTTTCCTTCCGGTGCAACGAACATTCCAAGTCCCCTTTTCTTGTACAGAATTTGTTCTTCAACAAGTATCGTTAAACCCTTTGCAGCAGTCGCCGGGTTAATGTTAAATAGATCAGCTAATTGATATTGAGAATTTACTTTTTCATCGCTTAGAAATCGCTCTGCAATTATTTCATTTTCAATCCATTCTGCAATTTGAATATAGATGGGCTTCGTGCTATCTGCATTTAGATTCAATTTAGTTATTCTCCTTTCATTAAAAGTTAGTGCATTAGTGTTGTAATGTAGTATATAATAAAACATCTCAAAAGTCTAACTTATTTTATTAATGACAACCATTAATAAAACTTTTCTAGTCAGAAAAAAACCACATTCTATTTGAATGTGGATAATTTAAAGATCATTTTACTTCTCAAACTCGGATTCAAAATTTAAATTCACTGGCTCACTTGGCATATTTTCAGGCACCATCATATTTGTTAAAGGGGTTTTCTCATCCACTTCTACCAAGGTAAACTCATCCATCCATACTTCTCCAGCACCTTGTAGCATGACGCCAAAATAGATAGCACTTGCATTTTGTGGGACATCTAACACGACGGTGTAATGATTCCAACCAGTCGTATTCTTAATAGGACGGTTGTGCATATTATCAAATTGCAATGTATCTCCATCTTTGCCATCGACTCGCATCCACAAGCCAGCAAATCCTTCTACATCCTTCGTTTGAATAAAGCACGACAATTTCATACGCTTTCCACACCAATCTTTGGCAAGGAATTGTTGCATGACCGTACCGAAATCTTCTTTAGCTACCTGATCTACTGATCGTAAGTGCCCTGATGCGTTCCCTTTATGAACATTTTTGAAATCCCTACGCATCTCATAACTATTACTGTTTGTACCACTTAGAAACCAACCTTCCATAATCTGTACCTCCTGCTGAGTTATTTCTTCCAATAAAGTTCGCATGAGCGTGCGATACTTTCCTGGTGGTAATCCATAAATTTTCCGAAATGCTCTTGTAAAAGATTCTTGTGACTCAAACTGATAACTAAAAGCAATATCCAATATTCGAGTGTCTGTGTAAATGAGTTTTTTTGCTGCACTTGCTATTCTTCTTTGCCGCACATATTCATGAAATGACATCCCTACATTCTTTTGAAATAATCGATGAAAATGATAGAAAGAATATCCTGTTAGTTGAACAATTTCTTCATTTCTTATCGGTTCTTCTATCTTTGTTTCTAACCAGCTTACTGTTCTTTGAATAATATTCACTAGCTCATGCACCTCCTCTATTACTTATTTTAATAGTTCTACTTGGGATAGTTTTGATATTTTTTGCGAAGCTTATAGTCTTTTTTAAAAGGTTTTTTGGATTTGATATAGAATTTATATAAGAGATATGGAGGTTATACATATGAAGTTAGGACAAATTGCAGTAAATGTAGAAAATGTGGAACGAGCTGTCGAATTTTATAGAGAAGTATTAGGGTTACCCCTACTATTTGAAACGAACGGGCTAGCTTTTTTTCAATGTGACGATACTAGATTATTACTGAGTCGTCCAGAATCGGAAGAATTCGATCATCCAAGTTCAGTATTGTATTTCCAAGTAGACGATTTGAATGTAGAAGTTTCACGAATGAAAGCAGCTGGTGCTATGTTTCTTGATGAACCCCATCAAGTAGGAACAATGGGTAACATAGAGATCTGGATGGCGTTCTTTAAAGATACAGAAGGTAATACCCATGCATTAATGAGTGAAATCAAAATATGACGTCTCTGCCCCTCTTTGAAGGGGCTTTTTAGCGTTTTTTACCGGATAGCATTTTTTTATAACCTGGTAACAATTGTGCTCGGATAAATTAATTTATACCGGATAATATCTTTTTTGTCCATCTAATAATCTTTCTAGATGACGAAAAATGTTATTATTTCCCGGGAAATGTCGTTTTAAAGTAATGGTTTCTTTTATTTGCTTTACATTATCCTCGGTATTTTATTTTCAAATAAAAAAAGCAGCTACCGATTACTCGGTAACGACTTCTTAGTGCCTAGCGACGTTCTACTCTCACAAGGGGAAACCCCCAACTACCATCGACGCGCGAGCTTAACTTCCGTGTTCGGGCTGCGAAAACAGATGAACGGCAGATTTCTTCGTCAACCGCAGTCGTTCGATTCTCGCGTATGCCATACGCTCCGAGCCTCTCTTCTTTGCTTCCTTGAACTCTTTGTTTCTCTACTTTCTCGCTACTCTTCTTACAGTTTGCCTTCGGCACTTTATTTTCTGGATCATACACGAAAAAAGCCGCTACCGATTGCTCGGTAACGACTTTTTAGTGCCTAGCGACGTTCTACTCTCACAGGGGGAAACCCCCAACTACCATCGACGCGCGAGCTTATTCGGGCTGCGAAAGCAGATGAACGGCAGATTTCTTCGTCAGCCGCAGTCGTTCGATTCTCGCGTATGTCATACGCTCCGAGTCTCTCTTCTTTGCTTCCTCGAACTCTTTGTTCCTCTACTTTCTCGCTGCTCATTCTACAATTTGCCTTCGGCACTTTATTTATTGGTGAATAAACGAAAAAAGCCGCTACCGATGACTCGGTAACGACCTTAGTGCCTAGCGACGTTCTACTCTCACAGGGGGAAACCCCCAACTACCATCGACGCGCGAGCTTAACTTCCGTGTTCGGGCTGCGAAAGCAGATGAACGGCAGATTTCTTCGTCAGCCGCAGTCGTTCGATTCTCGCGTATGTCATACGTTCCGAGTCTCTCTTCTTTGCTTCCTCGAACTCTTTGTTCCTCTACTTTCTCGCTGCTCATTCTACAATTTGCCTTCGGCACTTTATTTATTGGTGAATAAACGAAAAAAGCCGCTACCGATGACTCGGTAACGACCTTAGTGCCTAGCGACGTTCTACTCTCACAGGGGGAAACCCCCAACTACCATCGACGCTGAAGAGCTTAACTTCCGTGTTCGGTATGGGAACGGGTGTGACCTCTTCGCCATCATCACTAGACAATGAGTACTTGTTCTTTCAAAACTGGATAAACGACATATCGACAAACAAATTCTATTTGGTTAAGTCCTCGATCGATTAGTATTCGTCAGCTGCACGTGTCGCCACGCTTCCACCCCGAACCTATCTACCTCATNAGGGGGGCTTCATGCTTAGATGCTTTCAGCACTTATCCCGTCCACACATAGCTACCCAGCGATGCTCTTGGCAGAACAACTGGTACACCAGCGGTGTGTCCATCCCGGTCCTCTCGTACTAAGGACAGCTCCTCTCAAATTTCCTACGCCCACGACGGATAGGGACCGAACTGTCTCACGACGTTCTGAACCCAGCTCGCGTACCGCTTTAATGGGCGAACAGCCCAACCCTTGGGACCGACTACAGCCCCAGGATGCGATGAGCCGACATCGAGGTGCCAAACCTCCCCGTCGATGTGGACTCTTGGGGGAGATAAGCCTGTTATCCCCGGGGTAGCTTTTATCCGTTGAGCGATGGCCCTTCCATGCGGAACCACCGGATCACTAAGCCCGTCTTTCGACCCTGCTCGACTTGTAGGTCTCGCAGTCAAGCTCCCTTCTGCCTTTACACTCTTCGAATGATTTCCAACCATTCTGAGGGAACCTTTGGGCGCCTCCGTTACACTTTAGGAGGCGACCGCCCCAGTCAAACTGCCCGCCTGACACTGTCTCCTACCCGGGTTACGGGTATGGGTTAGAATTTCAATACAACCAGGGTAGTATCCCACCGACGCCTCCTCCGAAGCTGGCGCTCCGGGCTCTAAGGCTCCTACCTATCCTGTACAAGTTGCACCAAAATTCAATATCAAGCTACAGTAAAGCTCCACGGGGTCTTTCCGTCCTGTCGCGGGTAACCTGCATCTTCACAGGTACTATAATTTCACCGAGTCTCTCGTTGAGACAGTGCCCAGATCGTTACGCCTTTCGTGCGGGTCGGAACTTACCCGACAAGGAATTTCGCTACCTTAGGACCGTTATAGTTACGGCCGCCGTTTACTGGGGCTTCAATTCGCACCTTCGCTTGCGCTAAGCACTCCTCTTAACCTTCCAGCACCGGGCAGGCGTCAGCCCCTATACTTCACCTTACGGTTTTGCAGAGACCTGTGTTTTTGCTAAACAGTCGCCTGGGCCTATTCACTGCGGCTCTTCGAGGCTATGCACCTCAAAGAGCACCCCTTCTCCCGAAGTTACGGGGTCATTTTGCCGAGTTCCTTAACGAGAGTTCTCTCGCTCACCTTAGGATTCTCTCCTCGACTACCTGTGTCGGTTTGCGGTACGGGCACCTCCCGCCTCGTTAGAGGCTTTTCTTGGCAGTGTGAAATCAGGAACTTCGCTCATACGAGCTCGCCATCACAGCTCAATGTTATAGAGTGCGGATTTGCCTACACTCACACCTCACTGCTTGGACGTGCATAACCAACAGCACGCTTACCCTATCCTCCTGCGTCCCCCCATTACTCAAACGGCGGGGTGGTGGTACAGGAATATCAACCTGTTGTCCATCGTCTACGCCTATCGGCCTCGACTTAGGTCCCGACTAACCCTGAGCGGACGAGCCTTCCTCAGGAAACCTTAGTCATACGGTGGATGGGATTCTCACCCATCTTTCGCTACTCATACCGGCATTCTCACTTCTAAGCGCTCCACCAGTCCTTCCGGTCTGACTTCAACGCCCTTAGAACGCTCTCCTACCACTGATACCAAA
>NZ_VDGI01000001.1:75256-476047 GCF_006861825.1 Psychrobacillus vulpis
AAAGGTATCAATCCACAGCTTCGGTGATTTGTTTAGCCCCGATACATTTTCGGCGCAGCGTCACTCGACCAGTGAGCTATTACGCACTCTTTAAATGATGGCTGCTTCTAAGCCAACATCCTGGTTGTCTAAGCAACGCCACATCCTTTTCCACTTAACAAATACTTGGGGACCTTAGCTGGTGGTCTGGGCTGTTTCCCTCTTGACTACGGATCTTATCACTCGCAGTCTGACTCCCAAACATAAATCATTGGCATTCGGAGTTTGTCTGAATTCGGTAACCCGGGATGGGCCCCTAGTCCAAACAGTGCTCTACCTCCAAGATTCTAACGTTTGAGGCTAGCCCTAAAGCTATTTCGGAGAGAACCAGCTATCTCCAGGTTCGATTGGAATTTCTCCGCTACCCACACCTCATCCCCGCACTTTTCAACGTGCGTGGGTTCGGACCTCCAGTAAGTGTTACCTTACCTTCATCCTGGACATGGGTAGATCACCTGGTTTCGGGTCTACGACCACATACTCATTCGCCCTATTCAGACTCGCTTTCGCTGCGGCTCCGTCTTCTCAACTTAACCTTGCATGTAATCGTAACTCGCCGGTTCATTCTACAAAAGGCACGCTATCACCCATTAACGGGCTCTAACTACTTGTAGGCACACGGTTTCAGGATCTATTTCACTCCCCTTCCGGGGTGCTTTTCACCTTTCCCTCACGGTACTGGTTCACTATCGGTCACTAGGTAGTATTTAGCCTTGGGAGATGGTCCTCCCGGATTCCGACGGAATTTCACGTGTTCCGCCGTACTCAGGATACACTCAAGAGAGAATGAACTTTTGACTACGGGGCTTTTACCCTATCCTGCGGACCTTTCCAGATCGCTTCGTCTAACTCATTCCTTTGTAACTCTATGTAGAGTGTCCTACAACCCCAAGAGGCAAGCCTCTTGGTTTGGGCTTTTCCCGTTTCGCTCGCCGCTACTCAGGGAATCGATTTTTCTTTCTCTTCCTCCAGGTACTTAGATGTTTCAGTTCCCTGGGTGTGTCTCAGATGCGCTATGTATTCACGCAAATGTACTGCTCCATTACGAACAGTGGGTTTCCCCATTCGGAAATCTCCGGATCAAAGCTCACTTACAGCTCCCCGAAGCATATCGGTGTTAGTGCCGTCCTTCGTCGACTCCTAGTGCCAAGGCATTCACCGTGCGCCCTTATTAACTTAACCTAATTTGGTTTTCAAAAGAAAACCGTTCAATCAGTAGTTAAAAGTACTACACAAAATAAAAATCACGTTAGTGATTCTATTGAATTTCTTGAATTTGTTGCTTTCAATGTCGTTTTATCCAGTTTTCAAAGAACAAGTTTTCAAATGCTCATAAAAATGAACATTCAAAACTGAACTGCAAAACGTTAAGATACAGATAAAGATCTGTATTCCGTAATTATCCTTAGAAAGGAGGTGATCCAGCCGCACCTTCCGATACGGCTACCTTGTTACGACTTCACCCCAATCATCTGTCCCACCTTCGGCGGCTGGCTCCCAAAAGGGTTACCCCACCGACTTCGGGTGTTACAAACTCTCGTGGTGTGACGGGCGGTGTGTACAAGGCCCGGGAACGTATTCACCGTGGCATGCTGATCCACGATTACTAGCGATTCCGGCTTCATGTAGGCGAGTTGCAGCCTACAATCCGAACTGAGAACGGTTTTATGGGATTAGCTCACCCTCGCGGGGTTGCGACCCTCTGTACCGTCCATTGTAGCACGTGTGTAGCCCAGGTCATAAGGGGCATGATGATTTGACGTCATCCCCACCTTCCTCCGGTTTATCACCGGCAGTCACCTTAGAGTGCCCAACTAAATGCTGGCAACTAAGATCAAGGGTTGCGCTCGTTGCGGGACTTAACCCAACATCTCACGACACGAGCTGACGACAACCATGCACCACCTGTCACCGCTGTCCCCGAAGGGAAAGATCTATCTCTAGAACGGTCAGCGGGATGTCAAGACCTGGTAAGGTTCTTCGCGTTGCTTCGAATTAAACCACATGCTCCACCGCTTGTGCGGGCCCCCGTCAATTCCTTTGAGTTTCAGTCTTGCGACCGTACTCCCCAGGCGGAGTGCTTAATGCGTTAGCTGCAGCACTAAGGGGCGGAAACCCCCTAACACTTAGCACTCATCGTTTACGGCGTGGACTACCAGGGTATCTAATCCTGTTTGCTCCCCACGCTTTCGCGCCTCAGCGTCAGTTACAGACCAGAAAGCCGCCTTCGCCACTGGTGTTCCTCCAAATCTCTACGCATTTCACCGCTACACTTGGAATTCCGCTTTCCTCTTCTGCACTCAAGTCCCCCAGTTTCCAATGACCTTCCACGGTTGAGCCGTGGGCTTTCACATCAGACTTAAAGGACCGCCTGCGCGCGCTTTACGCCCAATAATTCCGGACAACGCTTGCCACCTACGTATTACCGCGGCTGCTGGCACGTAGTTAGCCGTGGCTTTCTAATGAGGTACCGTCAAGGTACGAGCAGTTACTCTCGTACTTGTTCTTCCCTCACAACAGAGTTTTACGATCCGAAAACCTTCTTCACTCACGCGGCGTTGCTCCATCAGACTTTCGTCCATTGTGGAAGATTCCCTACTGCTGCCTCCCGTAGGAGTCTGGGCCGTGTCTCAGTCCCAGTGTGGCCGATCACCCTCTCAGGTCGGCTACGCATCGTCGCCTTGGTGAGCCGTTACCTCACCAACTAGCTAATGCGCCGCGGGCCCATCCTGTAGTGACAGCGAGATGCCGTCTTTTAACATTTCCACATGTGAGGAAATGGATTATTCGGTATTAGCCCCGGTTTCCCGGAGTTATCCCAATCTACAGGGCAGGTTGCCCACGTGTTACTCACCCGTCCGCCGCTAAATCAGAANAGTCTGGGCCGTGTCTCAGTCCCAGTGTGGCCGATCACCCTCTCAGGTCGGCTACGCATCGTCGCCTTGGTGAGCCGTTACCTCACCAACTAGCTAATGCGCCGCGGGCCCATCCTGTAGTGACAGCCGAAACCGTCTTTTAACATTTCCACATGTGAGGAAATGGATTATTCGGTATTAGCCCCGGTTTCCCGGAGTTATCCCAATCTACAGGGCAGGTTGCCCACGTGTTACTCACCCGTCCGCCGCTAAATCAGAAGAAGCAAGCTTCTTCATCATTCGCTCGACTTGCATGTATTAGGCACGCCGCCAGCGTTCGTCCTGAGCCAGGATCAAACTCTCCATAATAGAGAACTTAAAAAGCTCATTTTGTTTTGCTGGCATCATCATTAAATGATGTCAAAATTGTTTGCTATCGGACTAACCGAAGTTAGCCTATCAAGCTATATGTCTTAACGTTTTGCATGTTCAGTTTTCAATGTTCATAGTTATAAAGTATGGAGCGGGTGAAGGGAATCGAACCCTCATCATCAGCTTGGAAGGCTGAGGTTTTACCACTAAACTACACCCGCAATATAAGATTTAATTTGTTATTTGGCGCGCCCGGCAGGAGTCGAACCCACAACCTTCTGATCCGTAGTCAGACGCTCTATCCAATTGAGCTACGGGCGCGTAATGTGCTTTGGTGCGGCCGAGAGGACTTGAACCTCCACGGGGTTATCCCCCACTAGGCCCTCAACCTAGCGCGTCTGCCGTTCCGCCACGACCGCGTAGTTATTTTTTAGGACAAGTTTCATTGTACCCTCTTGTTTAGAGAAAGTCAATAACAAATTAATGAGCCATGAAGGACTCGAACCTTCGACCCTCTGATTAAAAGTCAGATGCTCTACCAACTGAGCTAATGGCTCGTGAAAATGGCTGGGGTACCTGGATTCGAACCAGGGCATGACGGAATCAAAATCCGTTGCCTTACCGCTTGGCTATACCCCAATATGGCGGTCCCGACCGGGATCGAACCGGCGATCTCCTGCGTGACAGGCAGGCATGTTAACCGCTACACCACGGGACCATACAAATAATGTTTTTTTAGAAAATGACCCCTACGGGATTCGAACCCGTGTTACCGCCGTGAAAGGGCGGTGTCTTAACCGCTTGACCAAGGGGCCATGTTGGCTCCGAAGGTAGGACTCGAACCTACGACCAACCGGTTAACAGCCGGTTGCTCTACCACTGAGCTACTTCGGAATAATTTTTGTCGTTTGTTTTACTCGACTTTTATTATTATAAAGAGCCTTTATAAAAACGTCAACTACTTTTTAGAACTTTTTTCGGGATTCTTTGAAAAGACTAAGATAAGATTCCCAAAACACTTGCCACATCTGTATTTAAGTGTATTTAATTTAATTTTCCGATTATATAATAGCGAGCATTTTTCGCATTGATACGTGTAAATCTTATTGTTCTTACGCTTTTTAGGTTCTACAAGTGTTGAACAAAATCTTGGTGAGTTTGTTCTTTTTAGTAGCTCTCGGAAATCAGCGTCTCTATGTTTATATCCTTTTCCTTCTATATGTAAATGGTAATGACAAAGCTCATGTTTAACGACACCAATCAATTCATCCATGCCATGTTTTTCAAAAACAAGGGGATTTACTTCTATATGATGTGTTCGCAACATATACCTTCCTCCAGTAGTACGGAGACGACTATTGAAATAAGCTTCATGTTGAAAGTCTTTCCCAAAGACTTCTTTTGATACATTGCATACTAATTTGTAAAGTTTTTCATCTGACATATTACTCTCTCCTACTAAAAGAGAGATTGCCCAATGATTCATCATTGGACAACTCTAATTTCTTAAACTTGTTGTTCTGGCGGAAGCATAGTTAAAGATACTTTTCCTTTATTCGCATCATACTGTTCTACCCATACAGTTACGATATCTCCAAGTGACACTACATCAAGTGGATGTTTAACAAAACCCTTTTTTAACTTGGAAATATGGACTAATCCGTCTTGTTTTACACCAACATCAACAAATGCACCAAAGTCTACAACATTTCGAACGGTTCCTTGAAGTTCCATTCCTTTTTGAAGGTCCTCCATTTTAAGAACATCCTTTTTCAAAATAGGTTGTGGGAACGCTTCTCGAGGATCCCGAGTTGGTTTAATCAAAGTATCCACTATATCTTTTAACGTGATTTCTCCAATTTCTAAATCCTTACTTACTTCTATAATATTAATATTCGCCATAGCTTCTGCTGCCTCTTTTGAGCCAATCTGTGATTTCTTTAATCCTGCTATTTCTAAGATTTGTTCCGCTACTTTATAGCTCTCAGGATGAATACCAGTTGCATCAAACGGATTTTTTGCATCTGGTACTCTTAAAAATCCAATTGCTTGCTCGTACGTTTTCGCTCCGAGACGAGGGATTTTTTTTAGTTGCGCTCTTGAAGTGAATTTTCCTTGCTCGTTTCGTAGATTTACTACGTTTTCTGCAACTGTTTTTGATAACCCTGAAACGTACTGTAATAGGGATGCAGACGCTGTGTTTACGTTCACACCAACTTGGTTAACAGCAGTTTCTACTATAAAAGAAAGTGATTCCGATAATCTTTTTTGCGAGACATCATGCTGATATTGGCCAACCCCTACTGCTTTGGGATCAATTTTCACTAGCTCTGCTAATGGATCTTGCAGTCTTCTTGCAATCGAAACAGCACTTCGCTGCTCCACTTGTAGATTAGGAAACTCATTTCTTGCAGTTTCAGATGCCGAATAAACACTAGCCCCTGCTTCATTAACAATGACATATGCAACGTCACCGCTTACTTCTTTCAAACAATCTACTATAAATTGCTCTGTTTCCCTTGATGCAGTACCATTACCTATAGCAATTAATGAAATCGGGTACTTTTCTATATAAGAAAGTACTCTCTTTTTTGACCCTTCTACATCCATTTTAGGTGCATGCGGATAAATCGCGGAAACTTCTAACAGCTTTCCAGTATCATCGACTATTGCCAATTTACATCCTGTCCGATACGCAGGATCTACACCAAGAATCACTTTCCCCTTTAAAGGTGGTTGCAATAGAAGGTTACGTAGGTTTTCTGAGAAAATATGAATTGCCTGTGCTTCTGCTTTTTCTGTAAGCTCTGTTCGAATTTCACGTTCTACAGAAGGCTGAATCAGACGTTTATAGGAGTCTTCAATTGCTAGTTCTACATGTTCCACAGCATCACTAGATGTATTTGTTGGAATCCATTGGACTTTCATAACGTTCGTTACTTTATCTGTTGGTACTTGTATACTTACTTTAAGTACTTCTTCTTTTTCACCACGGTTTAACGCTAGAATTCTATGAGGGACAATCTTTTTTACTGGCTCTTCATATTCATAGTACATTTCAAAGACGTTTTTCTCATCTAATTCCGCCTTTTTTACAGACGATACAACTACTCCATCTGCACGGGATATAGACCTAACTTGTTCTCTTATTTTTGCATCATCCGCAAATTGCTCCGCTAAAATATCTCTTGCCCCTTGTAGGGCATCTTCTATTGTTAACACTTCCAGCTCTTCATTCAAATAATCTTTCGCCAATATATGTATAGAATCTTTTGGGAAAGTAATTAATAAACTAGCTAGCGGCTCTAAACCTTTTTCTTTTGCAATGGTGGCTTTTGTTCTACGTTTTTGTTTGTATGGACGATATAGGTCTTCCACTCGTTGGAGAACAGTCGCATTATGGATAGATGCAGTCAGTTCTTCCGTCAGCTTTCCTTGTTCATCGATGAGCCGAATCACTTCTTCTTTTCGTTGTTCTAATTGCTGTATGTAATTATAACGGTCTTCTACTGCTTTTATTTGAACCTCATCTAAAGAACCTGTTTGTTCTTTTCTATATCGAGCGATAAAAGGAACTGTATTTCCTTCTTCTAATAGTTTAATTACTTGTTCAGCTTGCGTTGGCTTAACACCTGTTTCTTGAGAAACAAGTTGTAACATTTTCTTTGTTTCCAAAACAAACACACCCTTTCCATTTAAACTCTATTTTAACACAAAAAAGCTTACTCCATTCTAGAGTAAGCTTCCTGCTATAAATGTAGCATCATCACCATGTTCGATAATTTCAAGTACATTTTTATATAAATATCCTGCATTGCATGATTTTTTTAATATTGCTTTTGGACTTTTCATGTCTACACCGTCAGAGTGGAGTAAGAATAAATCATTTTTTTCATAAGAGAATGTTTGTGTGTGTATTTTTTGTTTCCTCCCAGATAGGTAGCCCATAACTGGTAAAGGATAAGTCATTTTGTCTACTTTACTTTGATACATATAAAATTTGATATTTCCTACACAGCTATACGAAATCGTTCGATGGTAATAATCCACTTTAATAATAGCAACTGCAGCTCCTCTTTTTTGTACCATAAGTTCGTTGCATCGCAATAGTAAACTATCTATCGATTCCTCTGGATATTTCCCTAATATTTCAGGGATGATATCTGCAGACTCTTTAGCGTAAGGTCCGTTACCTAATCCGTCCGCAATTGCACAAAGTAAATAGTTATCATTTTTTTCTATAAAATAAGTGTCTCCAGACTCCGAGTTTCCACTCTTCGCTTCCTGATATACATACAGTTCAACCTTTTCATCTGAAAAATTCATCACTTCTTTAATCCACCTGACACTAATATTTCTTCTTGCAATTTTTTTATTGCTTTCCGTTGAATCCTTGAAACATGCATCTGAGAGATACCTAATCTATCTCCTGTTTCTTTTTGACTTAACTGTTCCATGTATGTAAGCTGTATAATTTCTTTCTCTCTATCCGATAAAACATTCAAAGCATCGACTACAAGTAATCGTTGATCTGTTTTTTCGAACTCCTCATCCGCTTTTCCTATAACATCAAAGAGTGTTATCGTACTGCCATCTGAATCTGACTCTAGTGAATGATCCATTGATAACGCTTGATAACTTTTACCCATTTCCATTGCCTCTAGAACGTCTTCCACTTCTACACTTAAATAATCTGCGATCTCCGGTACTAAAGGCGATCGCTGATATTCAACTGTTAACGTTTCGACTGCAGCTCTGATACGTGGACCAAGCTCTTTAATTCTTCGTGGAACATGGACTGCCCAAGTTTTATCACGTAGAAATCGTTTAATTTCACCAATGATTGTCGGAATAGCAAATACTTCAAAGTTTCTTCCAAATGACGGATCATATCTTCTAATAGCACCTAAAAGTCCTAACATCCCTACTTGTAAAATATCTTCATGATGGGACTTACCATTTGAATACTTTCGGCTAATTGACTCAACTAATCGAGTGTAATTTAATACGAGATTAGTTTGAGCTTCACTACTCTCTGTTTGTTGATATTCTTCAATCCATTTTAATATTTGTTCCTTAGATTGCCTGTTAGGAAGAGATGTGTTCGACATTTTCATCCACCTGCTCTAATCCGACATGCTTCGTCATAAATACAGTGACACCTTCTTGGTGGTGGACTTTAACTTCATCCATTAAAGTCTCGATTAAATATAAACCAAGTCCTCCCTCTCTTAAAAATGAGACTTCTTCCAAGTCTTGATAAGGTCCAACTTTTGCTTTTGTTTCTTCAAAGTTGAAACTTTTCCCATGGTCAGCCACCATAATTTCTATCTTTTCCTTATATAATGCGCATCCTATTACAATTTCGCCCTCTTCATCATCTGAATATGCATGTTGAACTGCATTTGTAATCGCTTCACTAGTGGCTATCTTCAAATCTTCAATATCATCATACGTAAATCCAAGTCGATTCGCCAAACCAGAAATGGTTAAACGTGCTACACTCACATACTGTGGCTTTGCAGGAACACGAATTTCTACATAATCAAACGGTTTCATCTATTTTCACCTCTTCACTCATTGCTTGAATATCCATAATCTCTCCTAAACCAGTAATATCAAACAAGCGTTTCAATCGAGATGAAAGACCAGTTAATTTCATGTGACTGTTTGAAGCGATTACACTTTTATAAAATCCTACAAATACACCTAATCCTGTACTATCCATGTAAGACACGCCAACTAAGTCTAATTCAATTTGAAGATTCTCTCTCAATTGAATATCTGCTAGTTTCTCTCTTAAAATTGGTGCTGTAAAAGCATCTATTTCACCTTTCAAAACAGCTTTTACCTGCAAGTTATCTTCTACTAATTCAACTGAAATATTCATTCTTTTAAACCCCCGTCTTCACTATATAGTACTCTATACCACATAATATCTAGTGATAAACATTTTCCTTACATTTTTTTGAAAATGACAAGAGTGAAATCATCCCGTTGTTCAAAGTCTTGTAGTTCTTCTAATTTATGAAAAACATATTCTACCATTGATTGTGCAGATTCTTCTTTTACGCTCTCAATAATCTCCATTACTTTTTTTTGCTCAATAAAACCTTCTTTTGATCGACATTCCGTTACTCCATCTGTCATTATCACTATGAAGTCACCTTTTTCCAGAACGATTGAATGTTGCTCGTATTTAACATTAGGAATAACACCAAGTAATAGACCTTTTGCTTGAAGCTCTGTAAATTCATTATTCTTCGCACTATAAAAAAGAGGTGGTTCATGTCCAGCAGATGCGTAAGTAAACATGCTTTCCGTTGTTTCATACCTTCCGTAAAACATCGATATAAACATCGAATCACTCACACTTTTTTCTACAATTCTATTTACAACATCTAAAACAATGATAGGATCTGTTTTTGCCCCGGACAAACTATCCATACCGTATTTAATCATCGACATGCAAAGCGCAGCTGGAATTCCCTTCCCTATAACGTCTGCTACCGCAATTCCTACGCTTGTCTCATCGCTTAGAAAATGAGCGTAATCACCGTTCATTTCTTTTACCGGTACTGATATCATTCCAATATCTAGCCCACTCATCTCTGGAACTTTGGTTTTAAGAAGTGTTTGCTGTACATTTGCCGCGAGTTCCATTTCCATCTTAATATTTTCTTGTTTTTTAATTAATGTTTGATGTTCTTTTAGTGCTAGACCATAACGAATCATTACTTCTATTAATAAATCAAAAGAATGCGAAACATCCTCCGGCAAATCAGGAATTATTTCCTCGAGAGATGCTTTATGTATACTTATTACTTCTTCTGGAGAAATGTTTTTTTGAATTAGTTGTTTACTAAAATTTTGTCCTTCGTACAAGTTATGTTCTGTTTGTCTCAACGTATATTGCTCAAGTATTTCTTTATATTGCCTTTTAAATTCTTGAGGCATTACTCGATTACCTCCTATCTAAGCCACTTTGTCGCACTAATTGTAGTTCCTTCTCCCACAACTGTATCAATCTTAAATTCGTCCATTAGCCGCTTTACTCCAGGTAAACCAGCACCAAGTCCTCCAGATGTCGTGTAACCATCCTCCATTACCTTTCGAACATCTGGAATACCTGGTCCCTTATCGGATGCAATGACTAATAATCCTTTAAGATTGCCTTCTGCAATTTGTTTTATCTCTATGTTCCCTTTTCCTGCATATAAATAAATATTACGAGCAAGTTCACTTATCGCTGTTGTGATCCTAGCTTGGTCAACTGTTCCGAAGCCTACCTCTTTTGCTTCATTTCTTCCAAGTTGTCTGGCAGCAACAATATCCCACTCCGTTATAATATCAACAGACGACCTTAAGTTCATAATGGATTAGCCCTCCAATTCTCGTTCTAATTTTTCTAATCCATTTTCTAAGTCTAAGGCAGTAACTACATTTTCTAACCTAATACCGAGTTCTATTAATGTAATAGCAACTGCTGGTTGAATTCCTGTAATTACTACTTTTGCTCCCATCAGACCTGACATACTTATAACATCGCCAAGTACTTTTGCTATAAACGAATCAATAAAATCGATTGGCGTTAAGTCCAATACCACTCCCCTAGCTGCAGTTGCATGCAGCTTGTCCAATAAATCTTCTTGAAATGCAAGGGCAGTTTGGTCATCTAACTCCCATTGGATAGAAACGATTAAACAATCTCTTAATTTTAAAATAGGGATTCTAGTCGTCATTTTGAGTTCACCTCTACAATTGCTCTATTTGTAAGGGCAAGTGCTTGCTCGACACCTCTTTGCAATGTACTTGTCGTTGTAAAATCAGTTAAGTTTATTCCTAGCGCTACAATCGTTTGTGCTATTTCCGGTCGAATGCCAACTAACATACATTTTGCACCGACCAATCGAACTGCATCTGCAGCTTGTATAATATGGTGCGCAACCATTGTATCTACTACTGGCACTCCTGTTATATCAAGTAATACTACTTCTGCTCTATGCTTTACAACACCTTGCAATAAATTTTCCATGATTAACTTTGCTCGTTCCGTATCGATTGTACCTACTAACGGCATTACGGATATCTTTTCAAAGACTGGAATAAGCGATGCAGATAATTCTTGTAAAGCTATTTTTTGCAACTGTACTGTTTTTTCCCATACTTTAGTGTAAGCATCTACAATGCTATAGTTAAGCGGTGTTATCCAATTAGTATATAATTCCGCGAAGGATAACTTATCTCCTTTTTTAAAATAACCTACTTCTTCCATTCTTTCATAAATTACTTCCGTAAAATTAGAAAGTGCCTTCAAAACAAAGGATATCGACCAGCCATATCGAACAATTTTCTCAGAAAAATCGTTTATTTTCATTTTATAAGTTTCTCGTTCTTCCGTTAGGCTTGATATCATTAACTCTCCAAATTCGTGAACAGTAATATCGATCACTTGATCGGACATAATTTGAAAGAATCGATCATCTTTCTCATCTTCCATTTTTATTTTCCACTTTTCTAGAATTTCCTCCACATTGTCGCGAATGTATGTTGCAATTTCTGTGTTCATCTTTCAAATACACTCCCCATTAAAAGTTAGTATTTCTATTGTATCGAATTATGAAATAACTTACATCTATTTCAAATTACAAAAAAAAAACACAATGTGTATTTGTCGGTTACACATTGCGTTTCTATCTATGTATTAAAATTTCACAATTCCTAAGCTAATCCCTAATGCATGATCTACTTCATCCATTACATCCTCATTAAGATGCGTAATCTTATCAGTTAGCCGTGATTTATCTATTGTTCGTAATTGTTCTAACAAGATAACAGAATCGCGTTCAAAATCATACTGTTTCGCATTGATTTCTACATGTGTTGGCAATTTTGCTTTTTGTATCTGTGCAGTAATTGCCGCAATGATGACAGTAGGACTAAATCGATTTCCAATATCATTTTGAATCACCAAAACGGGTCTGGTTCCCCCTTGCTCAGACCCGATTACAGGTGATAAATCTGCGAAAAAAACGTCCCCACGTTTTACGATCAAGTTTTCATCCTCCACTTACGAGTCGCTCTGTCGTATGTTGTGCTTCATATTCTGCATGTAAACATTCTGTACAAATAGATAAGTTTATATGAGACATTTCAACATAACCTTTTATCATCGCTTCTCTTATAAGATTTGACTGGCCTTTCTTAAAATATTCATTTGCCTGGACACGTACGACATTTTCATTAGCAGTTAATGATTGTTTAACGGTTTTTACTCCTTCATTAACCATTTGCTTTGGAAGCCCAATAATAGCTTCCTTTTTCTTTTTATCACTTACCACAGCAAACACCTCCGACAAAACATTTCCCTAAATGACAATATACTTCATCTTACCATTACTGCTGGCGAAATAAAAGACAAAATAAGAAATGGTTTGACAAATTTATGCATGTAGTATTGTTTTGTCGAAATCATTTACTGTATATTCTTGGAATCCTATTAGAAAGCATACAACAAATTTCATACGGAATCGTTTGCAAGGCATCAGCCCATTCTTCGATTGTTATTTCCTCTGCCGCTTGTTTTCCTATAAGTACAGCTTTTTCTCCTAGTGGAACTTGTTCTTCTAGACGAATCATGCATTGATCCATACAAATTTTCCCTACAATTTTTGCCCTTTTCCCGTTTACCAACACAGATTGATTATGCAGTTTACGCAATAGTCCATCTGCATAACCAATCGGAAGTGTTGCAATCCATTCATCTTCCACTGCAGTGTACATTGCCCCATAGCCCACGGAGGCACCTTTTTTAATTTTTTTTACATGCACCACTTCAGTTTCTAATGCAAGTGCTTGTTTTAATGGAAATGGAAGGTTTTCTCCGATAAAAGAAGAAGGGGCTATTCCGTACATGGAAATGCCAAAGCGCACAGCATCCCAAAACTGATTAGGATCTCTAAGTAATGCAGCACTATTAGCCGTGTGCACAATATCTGGCTTAAATTTGAAAAGTGATAGTAAACGTTCAAATGTTTTAACTTGCTTATTATAGTGCTCAGTATTTTCTTCATCTGCTGTCGAAAAATGTGTGAAAGCTCCCGTAATTTGAAGCCAGCTTCTTTGTTGAATAAAAGCAAGCGCCTCTGTCAATTCACCTTCTTCTACAAAACCGATTCTCCCCATTCCACTATCAATTTTCACATGAACTTTAAGAGGTCCAGTAAAATGACGAATAGAGTGAAGCCATTCCAGAGAATAAGCTGTCAACGTAATGTTTTTTTCAGAGGCTTTTGATAAAAAGGAAGCCGGTACCGCACCGAGAACAAGAAGTTCAGCAGTGATTCCAGCATCTCTAATGCGGAGAGCTTCCTCAGGTGTTGCAACAGCAAGCTGTGTGGCACCAGCACTTAGTGCAGCATTTGCCACCTCAATATCGCCGTGCCCGTATGCATTGGCTTTAACTACTGCAATTATCTTTGTATGTTTCGGTAGTGTTTGTTTCAGATGCTGAATATTAGTTTGAATAGCAGATAGATTGATGCGGATGAATGTTGGTCGGTAGTACGTTTGCGACATGAGACTTCCCTCTTTTTTCAACATTTTGTATTTATTATCCTCCTCATTAGAAGAGATAGTCAATACAAAATCATTTTAATCCGCCTACAGCCATCGAAGCTGCTACTTCTATCATTTCTTCTTTACTTAGAGCAGAGGAAGCAAGGAAGAAGGACATTCCATCTTGTTCCCATGAAATCGATTGATCGGTTACTGCGCCAATAGCAATCCCTAAATCTACAGGATCCCCTGGAGCAAATACAGGTATTGTAGAAGACGTACTCTTTTCACTGCGTTTTTGAATGATTGTAAATTCTTTCCCACCGCTGTACGTTAAAATTACTCGTTTTTCCCCATCTACATTTAGCTCTTGTTCATCTATCAAGTGCAATTGATCCCATTGAACCATAGGATAATGTGTTTCAAATTCTGGATTGTCTATTTCAGCAGAAGCTTCAACTGTATTTTCCTCACCTTGTGCAGCTGGAGCTTGCTCAATTTTATATTCTGCTGCGGCGCGTGATTTACCAAGTGTCACCTTACTGAATTTAATATGGATTTGCTCTTCTTTGTTTTCATTTAATACAGATACGTCTGTAGGCAGTAATGTCTTTTTATCGATATAAATTCTTTGTGTAGGAAGCATATTTTTGTGGTTATTGCTTGTTTTCGTTTCAAATACGTATTTGTTTCCTTCTTCTTTAAACGTTGATGATTTATCTTTTTTAATGTCTTGTGCAAGCGATCCAATTAGATAAGGTTGACCATTTTCAGTTGGCCACTTGCTTTGGAATTTATACGTTTTGTTTAGGGCAGGTGTAACAACAAATACACCTTCTTTGTTGCGCACAATCATTTGTGTGTTTTCTTCATTCGTATCTGCAACTTTCACACGGTAAAAATCTGGTTTTGTGTGCCATACTTCCACTTGATAAACTCTCGGATCTTGACCTGTTAGAATACTCATTTCCGCAGTCAACTCATACCCTTTCGTATCTATCCATTTGTTGCTCAACTTTTTTAAAACATCTTCTTTAGATTGTGCTCCACATGCTGAGAGTAACAGTACCATCATTAATGCAAAAAAACATTTAGCCAGTCGGCTCTTCAATCAGTCCATCCTTTCTATTATCACTGCGTTCGTTCATTGTATGTAGGTGGACTACCTTTTATGATTGTAGAATTACTTGAGCAGCTGCATATTCTTTTGTATGAGTAATAGAAACAAATCCATTTACTTGCTCTCCTCTAAAATAAAGACTAGGCTTGCCACTATGTTCACGAATTATTTCAATGTCTTGAAAACTACAGTCTTTTCCAATACCAGTACCTCTAGCTTTTGAAAATGCTTCCTTAGCTGCAAAACGCCCTGCTAAAAATTCAATTTGCCGATTCTCCGATAATATTTTCATTTGCTCTAATTCTTTTCCAGTTAATATTCTTTCTTCAAACTTCTTCGTTTTTGACTTGATATACTTTATTCTTTTCAGTTCAGTAATATCTAATCCTATTCCGGTAATCATAAATGTTTCTCCTTTCCAAATAGTACTTGTACAAGCTATACTATTAGTAGAAAATTTGAGGTGACGATATGTTTGTAAGAAGAGAAAATTTTAAACAATATATAAAATTCTACCCTATTGTATCTACATTACTTACACTAAATATTTTTATCTTTCTTCTAACGAGTATTCCAATTGTAGGCACACAACTATACAATTTGGGAGTTGGGTTTAATCTACTCATTAGTGAAGGGGAATATTGGCGCTTAGTATCACCAATGTTTTTACATGCTAATTTTACTCACCTTCTATTTAATATGTTCTCTTTGTATATATTTGGACCTGAGTTAGAACAATTAGCAGGTAAAGCTCGCTTTTTAACCATCTATCTATTAGCTGGCCTGATCGGAAATATCGCAACATATTTACTTCAAAATTGGGATTACCAAAGTGTTGGCGCTAGTGGTGCTATTTACGGTATTTTAGGAGCTTTTGGTGCTTTAGTTTATTATACAAAAAATTTCTTACCTCAATTGAAACAAATTATTATTCCAATTATTGTGATTGGTGTCATTATGACGTTCATCAATCCGAATATTAACTTCACTGCACATCTCGCAGGTTTAGTTACAGGTTTTATCATTGGTATGATTTATTTCCATCCAAAGAGGATTGCAGCGTGGAAGAAGAAAAAGAAAAAATTTAAAGTAGTTTAAAAAAGAACAGCCTCTAATTCAGGGGCTGTTCTTTTTCTATTTGCATTTTCGTTGGCTTCATTGGTTCGTACCAATTTAATATCTTTTCTGCATCTGCTTTATCTAAATGCGGGACAGTTGTTATGGCTCCTCCTACCCCGGATTTAATCGTTGTAATAATAGTTGAAACGTTTTTCTTCTTTTGAAAATAAGTAGCTCTTTCTGTCATCGACTGGATTCGTCTTTTCTCCATCCAAACAGTCACTTTGCTAAAAATACGATATCTCATAACTAACTGCTGACCTTCCACCGCATACGCTGCAGTTCTATGTTGCCATATTCCAAATAAAAAGCTTAATGGAAACAAAAGGAGTGACAAAAGACCATACGGATAGAAAAAGTAAATAACTGCAGCAGCTATCGGAATAATCCATAGAAAATCTAATCGATAGAAAAACTTCCTAGATCTTTTCGGTACTTTTGTAAAGCTTGGTTCCAAATGAAGGTCCATGAAGATTTGTTCTAAAACTGGATTGATTTTTGACTTTTTTACTAAAGGTAGAATACGAATTTTCTCGTCTTTTTCCGCTAGGGAACCACCAGCACTATCTACAATAACTGTCGCATAGCCAGTAAGCTGACGAAGTGGGTTTTCTACGACACGTACCCCTTGAATCCGTGAAAGAGGAAGTGTGATTTTCTTCTTTTCTAGCAACCCTCTCGTAATAATGATTTCATTGTCTTCTACTCTAATCGTAAAATCATAATAATTAATGAGTGTGATTACTACAGATACAATCCAAGCGACTAATAGGACGAGAAAAATTGCGAGTGCCACAATAAGTGCACCAAATCGAATGAATACAACAATTTCGTCATAAATAATATCGTAAGGAATAACATTGGAAAATTGCGATGCAAATACGGCAAGTCCCGAGAAGAATACCCCTACCCCACCTGATGTACTCGCTAAAACAAATAAGTCTTTCATAGACATTTTGAAAACTGGTCGTTTCTGCTCTTTTACTACTTCTTGTACTTCTACTTCGTTATCCATTTCGACTGGTTGTTTATTTTTCGCTCGAATCATTTCTTTTTTGATTTGATCGGCAGCTTCCTTTGTAATCGCCGTTAACTCAGCCTCTGCTTCTTTTGTTGGACCACCGCCTGCAGTTTCCACTTTTACCTTAACAAGTCCAAAAGGTCTGTGAAAAATACCTTCCGTATAATTCAAACTTTGTATACGCTCGAAAGGGATATATCGCTTCTTCTTGACGAAAAGCCCGTATTCAATTCGTAGCTCCTCTTCTTCAAACCAGTAGCTAAATCGCTTCCATTTAATAATTCCACTAACAAGTAGAAATACAAGCACTACTCCATAAATACCATATGTTATATACGAGGACCAACCGCCGGAATCTGCACTTCCTCCAAATCCATTAACTACTACAACAACAATAAGCGGTAGAATCATTTCTTTTAAAACTTTTACAAAATGAATAACTGCCGAGATTGGATGTAATTTGTATCTTTCATTAGACATCGTCTTCCGCCACCCTTGCAAGTACAGAGATTCTTTCTCGAAGCTCATCCGCTTCTGCCGTAATTAGGGCAGGAATTGTATGATTCGTTGCAGCTGTTGATATCGTTATAGATGCTAAATCATACTTTCTCAGTATTGGCCCTTGCTCCGTATCTACATGTTGTACACGAACCATTGGTACTAGTGTACGTTTTACGACGAACAAGCCATGTTGCAACTCAATTTCTTGCTCTCTCACTTCATACCGCCAACGGATCCATCTCACTTTAGGAAATAGATAAATTAATAAGTACGCTATTAATAACACTACTAAACTAATAACTATGTACAACCAGAAAAAATCACCAGTGAAATAATTAATCACACCAGCACCGACTCCAACTAATAATGCAATAAGTGTTTGAAAAACCCCATATATTCTCCAAACTCGTAAGCCTTTTTCAGATATTCGATTAATTGGCTCTGTTCTCATATTAAGCACCTCTTCTCTCTGTAATTGTATACGATAAATATGACAAAATGTTTCAAAATATTTATTTTAAATATACATTTTTTGTATTCACAAGGAGAAAACGCATGCGCCCTTTAGGGAACTTAATCCCTTCATCCTCTCTAATGGAGGTTGAAGGGATTAGGACTACTAAACATCCGTATCACATTCAAAGGGAAAAATAATTCGATTCAGAACAGTTCTAATTGACGCGATTAATATGTTAAGCTCCAGCAAAATGCTATCCGGTTATAAAAATTTCTATGTTAACAGAAATGATTTTATCCGGTCAGAGACATAAAAAAAGAGGATGAACCCAACAACAATGTGTTGGAATCATCCTCAGAAAATGTTAATTAGCTTTCACGACGTGGTGTGCGAGTTCTGCTACTACGTTGTGTAGAACCATCACGCGGTCCACTGCTGCGGCGTGAGCCACTGCGTTCATATCCACGACCTGATGAAGAACTACGTCCGCCGCTACGGTTACCTTTATAACCACCGCTACGTCCGCCACCACCGCCGCCGCTGCTACGTTCTCTACGAGCTGGAAGTGGACGTTCTTCAGATATTGATACTGGAGTATCATCTGGTTCTTTAGTCATTGATTTTAATGCTGCAGCAATTACGTCTACTGCTTCGAATTTTTCAAGCATTTCTGCCGCTAATGTACGGTAATCGCCTAAATCATTTTTCCCCACAATTTCAGTTAATGATTCGATTGCTAGACGTTGTTGTCCAACTAACGCTTCATCTGAACTTGGTGGACGAAGTGGAGTCATACGTTTTTTCGTAGTGTCCTCTACTATACGTAAGTAACCCATTTCTCTTGGTGTTACAAAAGTTACAGCAATACCACTTTTTCCTGCACGGCCTGTACGACCAATACGGTGAACATAGCTTTCTGGATCTTGTGGAATATCGAAGTTATATACATGAGTTACACCAGAAATATCTAGACCACGTGCAGCTACGTCAGTTGCAACAAGGATATCAATTTTATTTTCTTTAAATTGACGAAGAACAGACATACGTTTTGCTTGGCTTAAGTCACCGTGAATTCCTTCTGCTAAGTAACCACGGATACTTAGAGCATGAGCTAATTCATCTACACGACGTTTTGTACGACCAAAAACGATCGCAAGTTCTGGTTGGTGTACGTTTAAAATTCTAGATAAAACATCAAATTTTTCGCGTTCATGCGCTTTTACAAAGAACTGTTCAATGTTTTCAACAGTCATTTCTTTTGATTTGATTTTCACTTCTTCTGGTTGCTTCATGAAGTTTTCAGCTATTTTACGGATTGGTCCTGGCATAGTTGCCGAGAACAGTAATGTTTGGCGCTCAGCAGGAACGCTTTCTAAAATAGTGTTAATATCTTCGATGAAGCCCATGTTAAGCATTTCATCTGCTTCGTCCAAAATAAGTGTTTCTACGTTCTCAAGTTTCAAAGTACGACGGTTAATATGATCTAAAATACGTCCTGGTGTACCTACGATTACTTGAGGTTTGTTTTTAAGAGCACGAATTTGACGGCCAATCTCTTGTCCACCATATACAGATAAAAGGCGTACCTTTTTGTCATAACCAATTTTATAAATTTCTTCTGAAACTTGGATAGCAAGTTCACGTGTTGGAGCAATAATTAATGCTTGAACATTTGGATTTTTAGGATCTATTTTCTCAATCATTGGAATACCAAAAGCTGCAGTTTTACCAGTACCAGTTTGTGCTTGACCGATAATATCGCGGCCTTCTAAAGCAAACTTAATCGTACCTTCTTGAATAGGTGTTGCTTCTTCAAATCCCATACGTTTTACAGATTTTAGTGTAGAAGCGCTAATATTTAATTCTGAAAAATTTGTCAAAATTGTTAATCTCCTTTTTATTCTGTTTTGACAAATGGTTACATTTTCAGATGAAATTGCGGCAAATTCGAGCCTATACGAGGAACGTTTCCGTTACTTAAAATTCTCTGTGGTTTTAGATCAGAGGGGTCTTATATAAAGGGAAAGCCCGGTCTTTTGCCGAGCGGTTCGTTAAAAAGGGTCATCATACCCAACGATTTCAACAAACCGTTATGTTCAAAAAAAAGTACTCTTCATCCATGCTGAAGAGTCTTTACACAAAATGTATCCATTGCTCTATACAGTCTATCACGCATCGATATGAGTTGCAACGAATATGCAACTGTTGTAATTATTAGTTAATTGTTCACTTTCTTTTCCAGTTAGTCTTGCCTTAAAAATGAAAGTGTCTGACTAAACCAATCCGAACAATCATCACTATAGCAAATATGATGCTTGCCGGTTTCTGAAAAAATCAGTTCTTTCTTTTTCGAGGTAATATGCTCAAATAAGAACGGTGCAGTTGTAAATGGGACGATTCCATCTTTTTTCCCTTGTACAAGACATACCGGAATTGAGATTAATCCATAGTAAGGCTCCACCATTCTTACTAATCGCATAAATTCGAATGCAGCATGAATGGGTGTGTCACGCAACTTTTGACTATACAATCGAAACAACGGATTTTCTTCTAATTTACCTGCCACTGCTTCTTTTGTTATTTCCCGAACATCGTGGATTAATTGGGTTGGATAAATGTACTTAGCTGCTGCACTTAAAAGTACTAGTTTGTCGATTTTATAGCGGAGAGCTAAGTATATGGCAATAATTCCACCCATCGAAAATCCAATTACAAACACCCGATCTACTTCTTTTTGAAGCTGTCTAAGCGTTTGTTCTGCTGCCATCATCCAATTTTCTGCAGTTAATTTTTTGAGGGAAAGTATTTCCCCATGACCAGGAAGCGTAGGAACAGCAATTTTCCAGTCTGTATTTGTTTGCAAATAATCTACAAATGGCTGCAGTTCATATGGTCCACCCGTAAATCCATGAATACAAAGTACACCTGTTTTCATGCTGTCCTCCTTCTCATCTGTCATACGTTTTGAAACTGTTCAATCACTCGTTCTAATTTCATACCACGTGAGCCTTTCACTAAAACAATCGCTTGCTCATCGATGTGTTTTTCTAAGAAAGCAGTAATTTTCTCAATGTCATTTTCAATCCAAATAATCTGATCCTCATGAAACTTCGAGACTAACTTTTTATATAGCCATTCCATTCTAGGTCCATATAAACAAACACCTGAAAATACTCCATCAGGAATTGATGCGCTCATTTCTTCATGGTACTGCTTTTCGTTTTCGCCAAGCTCTAGCATATCTCCAAGTACAAGCCACTTAACAGGTTTAATCGATGATCTTTGCAAAAATGCGATAGCTGCTCTCATAGAAGTAGGAGCTGCATTATATGCATCATTTATAAAAATCGCTCCATTTGATGCTTCAATCACTTGCATACGCATATCTGTTAACACAATTTGCTTTAAAGCTACACGCATTTGAGTGGCTGTTAACCCTATCTCCTTACCAATTAATAAGGAAGCGAGCGTATTTTTTACTTGATGCTCTCCGAGAATTGGAATAGAAAGTTCTTCATTTAATTCCCCTTCTACTTGAAAAACACTTCCTTGCTCTGTGAACGTCACATCTATTATTCGCAAATCATTGTTCTCGTTAACTCCGAAAGATTTGGATGTAATAGAGGGAACACCTTCCACAAACGGACGAAGGAGTGGTTCATCCCCGTCATAGAATAACTGTCCTTGTTTGCTTAAGCCAGAAATTATTTCAAACTTTGCTTTAGCAATTCCTTCTCGAGAGCCCAAATCTTGCATATGTGCCTCACCAATATTTGTAATGACAGCATACGTTGGCTTTGCGAGATTGGAAAGGAATTCAATTTCTCCAAAGGAACTCATACCCATTTCAAGCACTGCAAACTCTGTATCTTCTTCTAACGAAAGAATTGTTAAAGGTAACCCTAACTCATTATTAAAATTACCTTCTGTTTTTTTCACTCGGTAGTAAGGTGAGAGCATGCCTGCAACTAAGTCTTTTGTAGAAGTTTTCCCATTGGAACCTGTAATGCCGATGAAAACAGTTTTTAGCTCTGCACGATACGATTCCGCCATCTGCTGAAGTGCTCTTTCCCCGTTCTCTACAAATAAAAGAGGAACATCCTTTGGTGGATTAGGTTCATCCTTTAACCAAAATGATGCTACAGCTCCTCGATTAAAAGCATCTTGCACAAAGCGATGCCCATTCACATTCTCCCCACGAAAAGGGATAAATATATCTCCGGGCTGCAATGTTCTCGTGTTAATGGATACTCCTGTTACAACGGGGTCCTTCTCACAAGAGCTTTCAATTTGAAGCCAACTTGCGATTTCAGATAGTTTCTTTTTCAACTTGATCACTCTCCGTCCTTCGAATGTTCAAGTTGTTGCTTCTCTTCGTATCGCTCTACAGCTAGTGTGATTAATTCTTCTATTAACTCAGAATAAGACAGTCCAGATTCCATCCAAAGCTTAGGATACATACTAATTGGCGTAAATCCTGGCATAGTATTAACTTCATTGATGATTACTTCTTCCTCTTCTGTAACGAAAAAGTCCGCACGAACAAGCCCAGAACAATCCAAAACTTTAAAAGCACGAATTGCAGCATCTTGCATCTTCTTTAATAAACCATCCGAAACTATAGCTGGGATAGCATAGTTTGTCGTTCCATCCTCGTATTTTGCTTCATAATCGTAAAAGTCCTTTGTTGGTAATACTTCTCCAGCAACCGAGCATCTTGGTTCATCGTTTCCAAGAACACTTATTTCTAATTCGCGAGCTACAATTCCTTGTTCCACAATAATTTTACGATCGTATTTAAAAGCAAGCTCAACTGCTTTCAAAAGTTCTTCTCTGTTTGTAGCTTTACTAATTCCTACACTTGATCCTAAGTTAGCTGGTTTAACGAATAAAGGCCATGTCAAACTTTCTTCCATTTGCTGAATGAGCGCAGCCTGATTATTATTCCACTCTTTTCGTATAAAATGCACGTATGGAACTTGTTTTAATCCTGCTTGCGCAAAAAGTTGCTTCATCACTACTTTATCCATTCCAGCAGCAGATGCCAAAACACCATTTCCCACGTATGGTAAATTTAGCACTTCAAGTAGACCTTGTACTGTTCCGTCTTCTCCATTTGGTCCGTGAAGTAATGGAAAAATAACGTCCAAACTAGAATTCCTTTTAGCTAATGCAACATCATTACTAGATCCTTCTACTGGTAAAAAGCTTGTAATACTATTTGGTTTACTTACACCTTCACCGAATTGAAGCTTTTCTACGGATTTAGCTGGTCCGATTAATGCATTTCCTTTTCTCCACTCACCTGTTTTTGTAATAAAGATTGGATATACTTCATATTTATCAAAATTAATCGCTTGTGATACAGCTCTCGCTGTCAATAACGACACTTCATGCTCTGCAGATTTCCCACCATATAATAAACCTAATTTTATTTTCATTTGTTAAATAACCTCCACTTTTCGGATATAACTAGTTTATCACGTAAGATCAAATAATTAGATGAAAAATTTCGGATCGTCGTCAAAATGAAATGTAAACGTTGTATTTCAATTTATCTTGAAATACAGTTGTCAACATCTTGTAATTAGCCAAATAGTTTAAGACCTACAACCCCAAAAATAATACAGCTTAAAAAGAACAGTTTTTTCCAACTTTTTTTCTCATGAAAAAAGTACATTCCTATTAGTACACTTCCCGCTGCTCCGATTCCCGTCCACACTGCATATCCAGTTCCAACAGCAATATCTTTTAAGGCTTGGGATAACAAGAAGAAACTAAGGCTAGCTGAAACTACCGTAAAAACTGTATACTTAATTTTTTTAAAACCGTCTGACAGCTTCATATTTACAACAAAAATCACTTCAAATATCCCAGCAATAATAAGCATCATCCAAGCCATTATTCTACCTCCTCTTCATCATCAACTAGTTTTAAACCTATGATTCCAAAGAGTAATATACATAAAAAGATAATCTTTCCAAAACTAACCTCTTCGTTAAACCAAAAAATCCCAACAAGAACTGTTCCTGCTGCTCCTATCCCTGTAAAAATAGCATATGCGGTTCCAATCGGAATCGTCTTCATCGCTCTTGCAAAAAGAAAAAAACTAACGATTAAAAAAATGATTGTTACGATCGAAGGAAGTAATTCTGTAAATCCATGAGCTTCTTTCAAACCGATAGCCCATATTATTTCTGTTAAACCTGCAACGATTAAATATAACCACGCCATTCTGATACCTCTCCTATCTACATAAATAAACGCTTATGCTTCTTTACGAAGCAAAAGCGTTCTAATCAAATTTCAATTAGTAAATCTGCTGGCTTGTCCAAATGAAGATTTAAATCACCAAGTACTTCGTCTGGAAATATATTCTCAGGTAAGCTTCGAATTTCCAGTCCATAATTTGTTTTATCCAATTTAAATAAGGACATTAATACTCCATCTTCATAATAATCAGTATATGCTTCCACTTTATCTGCCGATAATTCTGGTAATACCACATTATTTTTTTTGCGCCAAAAAGCAGTTGATTTAGCTTTCTCACTTATTAATTGATTAAATACACTAGCAATTAATTTATTTATATCCTCAACATCTCGAAAGTATACTTTCGTAATTTGCTGTCCTTCATCCGTTAAGTAAACAAATCTGTTTTGTAAATGATGATAAAAAGGCAAACGAAATGCTTCTTTTTTATGTGCTATATATAAAAGCTCAGCTTGCTCTTGTGGTGACAGCATGTTCAACCTCTTTTCATCTGAAAAGTCCAGTAAACATAGTGCTGTCGGGTGTTCAGCATAGTCCTTTAAAAACCGAGCATATTGATCTTGAACAACAAATTCTAACTGTGTATGAATGTTAAAAGATGCATCTTCATACCTATGTTTTAACAATAAAAGAGCAGACAAATCAGAGAAATACTTGATAAACTGTTGGATGGAAATCCCACTAAATAATACGAAATGCTCAATTTCATTTACATGTACATATAAATGAGTTAAATATTCTTCTACTTCTTTCTCTTTTTTCGCCACTGAACTCACTCCTTCATCGTCTGTTTTATATTAGCATAATATTACATGTGAAACATCTATATTTCTATCATCGTCTCTTTTACTAGCAAGCAAAATCCAATCATTTACGCTATAATAGGAAAAGTGTAAGAAGCCGCCTAGTTACGACGAGCTTGCGCAGGAGTAGACGGTGACTGAAGCTGGATTAGGAAAGTGAAATTTGAAAGAAATTTAGGTGACTATTATGGAAAACAAAAAAGGCTTTGCCGATCGATTCGATTGGACGCTCGCTTTTATTATATTATTATTTCTGATTGTTAGCGTACTTGCTATTTCCTCTGCAATAACAACCGGACAATACGCTGGAACGAATTTTGCAGCTAAACAGGTTTTCTGGTATGCCGTTGGGACAATTATTATTGGGTTCGTTATGATTTTTGAACCAGAGCAATATAAAAAGATGTCTTGGATTATTTATGGTTTTGGTATACTTCTTCTTGCGATTCTATTTATCTTGCCAGGAAGCATGGAACTTGTGGCTCCTAGAAATAATGCGAAAAGCTGGTTTCATTTACCGATTGGGGATATACAGCCAGCAGAATTTATGAAGACCTTTTATATTTTGGCTCTTGCCCGTTTAATTACAAAGCATCATGAAGTATATCTAATGAAGTCCATAAAGACAGATTTCATCTTGCTTGGAAAAATTGCCGTAACCTTAATCGTGCCACTAGCTTTTATTCTTAAACAGCCTGACCTTGGTACTGCACTTGTATTCATTGCTATTACAGCAGCTTTAGTTATAGTAGCAGGCATCACATGGAAAATTATACTTCCGTTAGTTCTGGGTTCAGCTACAATAGGAGCCTCTCTTCTTTGGATGGCACTTTATATGCAAGAGTTTTTAGAAGATAAATTTGGTTTACAAGCATATCAATTTGCTCGGATTTATTCCTGGATAGATCCTTATGCATATGCTTCAGACGAAGGGATGCACTTAATTTCTTCATTAAACGCCATCGGTTCTGGAGAGATTTTTGGAAAAGGCTACGGTGGTCGGGTAGTTTATGTACCCGAAAATCATACGGACTTTATTTTCGCTGTTATTGGAGAAGAATACGGATTCATTGGTGCGAGTATCGTTATTAGTCTTTTCTTTTTACTCATTTTTCATTTGACGAAAATTACGCTTCAGTTGAAAGATGCTTATAGTACGTATGTATGTGCAGGGATTATAGCGATGATTACCTTCCACGTGTTTGAAAATATCGGGATGACAATTCAATTGTTGCCAATTACCGGAATTCCTTTACCATTCATCAGCTATGGTGGTAGTTCGCTCATGGGTAATATGCTCGCAATTGGTTTAGTATTTAGTATGAAATTCCATCACAAAACGTATATGTTCGCCAAAAATGAAGATGACTAAAAATAAAAAAGGTGGTTCAAAAAGTCGTAGGATACGGACTTTTCGAACCACTTTTTTTAGTTTTGCGCGTGTGGACTATGTGCTGGTGGCGCTAACGCTTTAAGCATGTCAAGTCTCGATTTTGTCATTGTTACAGTAACACCAAGCTTTGAAAGATTACTCACAATTTTCTTTAAATCTACTTCCTTAGCCATTCTATCCACCTCGCCCTTTCCAATTACTATTACGATATATTTTAAAAAAAGTTTCTTTTTTTTTATTTTCTCTACATTATCATACCACTATTTAATTCGTTTGAATCTTTCTTTTTTGTTACATATTTTATTGTTTTGTAAACCAAGATAGATAATAACAAAAAGGAGTGAACCGATTTGAATGTAAAAGATGTGATGAGTAAAGAAGTTGTTACATGCAGCCCGCAGGATTATGTGAGTGAGGTAGCAGAGCAAATGCGCTCACTCGATATCGGTTGTCTGCCAGTCCTTAGCGACAAGAAGCTTGTAGGCATGATTACCGATCGAGATATTGTCACTAGGTCAGTTGCCAAGGACACAAATAGTAAAGTAGAAGATGTTATGACAAAGTCCATTATTTCCGTTTCTCCTAATGATTCTACAGCTGAAGCTTCTGCCATCATGGCTAGAAACCAAGTGCGTAGACTTCCAGTCGTCGAGAATAATGAGCTAGTTGGTTTTGTAGCGCTAGCAGATTTGGCATTCCCCTTCCCGCATGTACAAGAAATTTCTAATGCTTTAGAAAGCATATCCGAACCTCGGTCTTATTAAACATAAAAGCTATCCCAAAAAATATTTATTGGGGTAGCTTTTTTGTATTTATATTCGTTTGTATTACAACGTGTCAAACGTTCATTAAACGTGTAATATAGATAGTGGAAGAATGTAGAAAGCAGGGTTTATGCATGAAAAAGACTATTTTGATATTAATGTCCATTCAGTTTTTAGTTTATCTTGGTTTTGGAATTATCATTCCGGTTCTACCAGAGGTTATTTTGCAAGAAAATTATCACGAAATTCATGTAGGTGGATTATTAACCGTTTATTCGTTAGCTTCATTTTTCACTGCTCCACTTTGGGGTATGCTGTCGGATAGAATTGGAAGAAAAACGCTTATTTTAATTGGGTTAGTAGGTTTTAGTCTAAGTTTTTGGTTGTTTTCATTATTTTTTGATTCGTTATTTATGCTTTACTTATCCCGTGTAGTAGGTGGTTTATTTTCCGGTGCACTTTACACAGCTGTAACTGGGTTTGCAGCAGATTTATCAGATGAAGATAACCGAAACAAATATATGGGTTTCCTTGGAATGTCGATTGGTTTAGGGTTTATTTTTGGACCGGCAATCGGTGGCGTACTTGGGCATGTTAACTTATCGTTACCATTCACTGTGTCTGCCATTTTGTTACTCGTAATTTTTGTTTATGCAATGATTATATTAAAAGAGCCAGAGCGTTCCGGTGAGGCAAATAAACGTGCTCTGCTTCCAAAAGGTGCAGCAAGTCTTTGGACGTACCGCATAAAATACTTATTCCTTTTTTCATTCATGGTGACATTTTTACTTGCCGGTTTGGAAGCAACATTCCAATTGTTCCAAATCGAGAAAATTGAAATCACCCCTCTACAAATCGGGTATCTGTTCATGTTTAGTGGGTTCGTTGATGCAGCCATTCAAGGCGGCGTTGTGCGACGCATTAAAAATGGTACTGAGACAAAATGGCTTTTGTATGCACAAATTTTCACAGCAATTGGTTTGTTTATGACCGTATTTACGAATAGTATTTTCTGGGCGGGGTTATCTCTCTGTGTGTTTACAGCAGGTAATGCACTTGCAAGAACGACTATTGTTTCCCTTACTTCGAAAGAATCCGGTGGAAGATATGGAACAGCAGCTGGGATGGCATATTCCATGGACAACTTGGGCCGAATTATTGGTCCCTTATTATTCGCATGGCTATTCACGATTCAACCAGGCAATATTTATGTAGTGTCCGGTGTTTTAGCAGTACTTTCTATCGGGCTAATCTTTGCATTCCGCAAATCAACGAAGTCCTTGAAAAACATGGCGTAGGATTGAGCGATTTTCGGGGAGATTGAGCGATTGTCCGGGGGGATTGAGCGATTTCCCAGGGAGATTGAGCGATTATCCGGAAAGATTGAGCGATTAGCATAGATGATTGATCGATTTCCCGGGGGGATTGAGCGATTGTCCGGAAAGATTGAGCGATTCACTGCAATATCCAAAACAAAAATGCCAAGGAGATAATTTGTTTCTCCTTGGCATTTTCCTATTCTAATTCAGGATGTGCTGTTCTAACAACGGATGGTCTTGCAAGTACTAACACAACTCCAACTAGTAAAAGACTAGAGACGATGAGAATGCTCTCTGCTGGTAAAACATCATATAAGAATCCGAAAAGTACCATTCCAAAAGGCATAAGAGCCATTGCGAAAGTTTCTAGTATCGAAAATACTCTACCTTTATAATCGTCATCAACCATTTTTTGCATCATCACTTGCATTGGCGTATTCGTGAGGATTATTGATACACCATAACCGAACATTAGTAAAATGTAAAAACTAACGGTTACAACATAAGGCATACTAATTAACAAAGGTAATGCAACTGCTCCCATCAAAACTCCAAGAGCTACGATACCCCATTTAGATACTAATAAAGGATACTTTAGCTCTTTACGAAGGGATAAATAAATTGACATTAGTAGCATACCTACAGCGAATGCCCCTTCTGTAAACCCAAAATGTTGAGCATTTATTTTCAATTTCTCGATTAATATAAATGAATAACCAACTTGGTGTGCACCGAACAGAAAATTGATAAAGAGTGCAATCACTATCAATATTTTCAAAATGGGCTGCTTCATTAAATAATTGAAACCTGCCTTCATGCTCTGAAGCATCGGTTCCTTCTCTTCCCCTTCTACTACTTCTTTTCGTTTAGCAAATAAGTTAAAATTCATTGTCGATTCTAAGATAACCGCTATGACAGATGCCACCATATATATAATAAGAAATACAGGCATAGTAACGGCTCCGTATAATAATCCACCAACTGCAGGACTTCCAATTGCTGCAAAAGAAATCGACATTTGGTTTAAAGACATCGCTTTTTGAATTCTTTCTTTGTTTACAAGTCCCGTGATGGAAGAACTAAACGTCACACTTGAAAATAAAGAAGTTAACGACAAAATTACAGTAGTAGTATAAATAGCTATTAGTGATAAACCTATAGTAAAACTAACAATGAGTAATCCCCCTATCGCTATAGTAGTAGCGATTTGGGCAACAATGACAATCATCTTTCGAGAATATTTATCCGCAGCATATCCCGCAAATGGTGCCATTATAGTTCTTGGTAAAATGTTACAAATTAAATTCATTGCAAAGCTTGAAGCAGATCCAGTTAACTGTAAAATATAAAAACTAATCGCAAATGCATACACTTGTGCTCCGAAGCTAGAAATTAACTTACTAATCGTAAATGTCCATAAATGATACGTTGCCCTTTTAAGCTTTAACACTTCTTCCATTACTATTTCCCCTTTTAAAAAAGTTTAATTTAATTAAACAAATAATAACATATTCTTCCTTTCATTTCAACGAAAAGTTTAATATAATTAAACTAATAAAATGAGGTGACTAATATGCCCACACTTGGAGAACGTATTCGAAAACTAAGAAAACAGCAGAAAATGACGCTCGAAACACTTGCTGGCACTGAGCTGACAAAAGGGATGCTCAGTTTAATCGAAAATAATAAAGCAAACCCATCGATGGAAAGCTTAAATTATATAGCGGAACAATTAAACGTAGATGTTACAGAACTTTTAGAAGAAGTTAGCAGCCTTGAGTTACAAGAGGTTTTGGAAAAAGCAGAATTACTTTTTAACAAGAAGAATGATGATCTGGCCGATGAATATGAGCAGCTAATTAAATTAGTAGAACCATATGTCCCTAAGTTAACACAGGGTTATGAGGCTGCACGTCTATTGGAAATGTATAGTAAATGCTTATACCATACTAATAAAAATAACTGGGAGCCATTAATAAATCATGCAGCGACAATGTATGAGCAAATGAATTTAACTGCAAAACGAGGAGACATAGGTATTTTCCGTTCTGCAAGGAGATTTATTGTCCATGACTATAAAGGAGCTCTATCTATCTTACTTGCAGAACGTGCAGAGCTAGAAACAAACCCTTTATGGACTGACCCTCTTTCCCGGCTGGACTATGACTATTTGGAAGCAACCATGTATTTTGCAATTGGAGAATATGATAAGGCTATTATTGTAATGGAAAATGCAATTGAATATTCCAAAAAAAATAAGACGTTTTATCGAATTGATGACTTGTATCGATTAGCAGCCGCGCACGCTATGATGAATGAAAACGAAGAAAAAAAAGATAACTATTTACAAAAGCTCAATGCATATAGTGAATTTGCAGATGATAAGGAATCACGAGTTTTTACTTACTTTGCAAATATCCACTATTTAAATTCTTATAAACACTTGTATGAAGAAGCCGACGCTTTATTTAAAACCTTTATTGAAAAAGAGCAAGTGAGTAAACTTTTTTCTCCTTTTTTCAAGCTTGAAAAAGGGAAAATTTTATACGGTTTAGGACAATTCGAAGAAGCAATTGAAAAATTTGAAGAAGTTGTCATTCCTGAAATTCTTCATCATCCTATTGATCTATCGATATTTTATGAAAAGGATGCATATGTTGCCTTATGTTACTTCGAGTTGAACCAACAAGAAAAAGCTATTGAAGCAGCTGCAAAAGCGGTAGAAAATATAAATCCAATGCCTCATACTCCATATAAAGGGTTTATTCAAGACACATATGAAAAAGTAAAAATATAATTATATCCCTCACTTAACTGGAAATATTGTATAATTATTATAAAAATATACCAGTTAGGAAGAGTCAATGGTTTTGGGTAGTCTAAATGCCATTGTGAAAGAAGCTAGAGGTGATGTGAAATGAGAGATGGATTTAAACAACTGATTATAGGATATCTTTTCGTACTAATAAAGATTCATATAGTAGTTGATATTTTACCAGATTTTATTGGCTACATTTTCATATACAATGGTATCAAAAAAATTGCTACTACTTCTGCTCAATCATATGAAAAGCTAAAAATACTTTCTGCTATTATCGCTATTTTTTCTGTACCTAATTTTTTCTTAAGTGATCAAATGATTCAACAGAGTATATGGTGGGGGTATTATGTAATAGCACTTTCTTTACTAAAAGTGATTCTCGTCTATTTCTTGTTTGATATACTACGTGTGGTTGCAAGGTTACTGCCATCTGATGAGGCACTTCTTTCAACGAAACGCATGTATACATGGTATATGACAATCATACTTGGTTCATTGTTCTTCCAATCTATTTTGATGAATTTCCCAATTTTTATGATCCAATCAGTATCAATTTTTATCGTAATCCTCGTACTAATCATAGAGATTTCTTTTCTTGTCTATCTTCGAAATATGCAAAAAAGATTTCCCGATAACAACTTATTCAATAGATATGCATAGGAAAAGGACCTGTTCTCGTATAGAGAACAGGTCCTCAGCTTGTCGACAAATGCATTTTATGAATCAAAATGTATTAAGAGCATAGTGATTATTGTGCTTTTCCTGTAGCAATCGCTCCTGGCGGGCGCTTTCCGCGGGCTCGCACCAAGCCTCCTCGGCTTTGCCTGCGGGGTCTTGGACTGTCTCGCTGTCCCGCAGGAGTCGCCGCCTTCCGCTTATTTTTAACTTCAATAAACAGAAAAGTGGACAATTAAAGCCTTTTCACTTGATGAGATTGGATAGTCAATCCGTTATTTTTTATTCCGAGAAACATTGATTTGATCACAACATCTTCAGATTTCCACTTTCAACTTTTGAAAAATAGGCAGGGCCCGCCACGAAGACTCCTGTGGCAATAACTTGAGCTGAATACCCCGCAGGTGCACATGTTTTTGCAGTGACGAGGAGGCTGAAGTCAAGCCCACTGAAAGCGAAGTGGCGGGCCCCGCTGATTCTCTTATATATCTCTATTCATTGTTAAAAAAGAATTTGTCTACAGTCTGAGGACCTGTTCTCGTATGGAGAACAGGTCCTTTTGGCTGTGTGGTTATAAAAACACATTATTTTCTATCTGGTCGTAAAACTATCTATCCGGTCACATTTTTATACGCCAGCATAATCTCTAGCGATCATGATACGTCCGATAATTATCTAGCCATGCAGTAAACTTGGACCAAGCATCCTCGAAATCTGGTTGAATGCAAGAGATTTGTAATAATCCTTTTTCCAATAAATAATCGCTTTTATAATGTAGATCAAAGCCAGACATACGCGCATCTTCTGCTAATTGGGGAAATTCTGTCTCTGTCCAAGTAAAAATCATTGGATAGTTTTTATTTGCAAACAATTCTATTTGATACTTTTTTACTTCTTCTTCGATAAACTTCATACGGTTATGTAAAAGTTTATATCTAGCCCCATCCTCATACGCCTTTAGTGCATTTTCTAAACTAAGTACAAATTGAGAAGGCATCGTAAATGGAATCATATGCTTAGCTGTCAATCCAATGTCTAAATACGCAGGAATATTTTCGCTAGTCGTTATTTCTGTGTTAGAGAAGACAAATGCTAAACCACTCATTGTTCCGATTGCTTTACCACTGACTCCTGTAGCTAAATATACCCCATCCATTTGAAAAGGAAGAGCTCCAAAAGAACTCACACAATCTGCACATAACAACACATTATTTTTTTTACATATTTCCACTAACTCATTTAATTGATTTAACATACCAGTTGAGGTTTCACCATGTGTCATGAGTAGCCAACTATAGTTGCCAGTATTAAGCTCACTTTCAATCTCTGCTAAATCAAATGGCTTTCCCCACTCATAAGCTTGTACAGCATAAGAAAGTCCCCATCTATCTGCTTGTTTTTCAAGACGCTCTCCAAAAGCTCCGTTTGTAACGATTAATCCCTTTTCCCCTAATACATGTAACTGTGCAATCATCGCTTCATTCGCAAGTGTTCCACTTCCAACTAAAAGATGCACATATGCCGCTCCACTCATTCTTAAAAGCCCGTTTTTCACTCGCTCAAGCATTACTTTAAATTCATGTGAACGATGGGATATTGGTTTTTCTATAAATGCTTTTTGAATAATTTCAGTTTGTTGAACTGGACCTGGATAAAATGAATATCTCTTTTGCTTAAAACGGGCAGCGACAGAATTATCAAATCGTTCTCTAGTCAGCACCATAGGAACAAAAAGTGCTTCTTCCGTTCCAACAGGATCTGCAAATGGTTCAAAACCTAGCTGATTATATAATTTTTGCTCTCGAATCGTTCCAGAAATAACCGCTGCCCCATATCCATTTTCATACGCATAATCAGATAATGCGCGTGCTAAATAATAGAATACTCGGCCGTTCCTATGAGCCTTTGCGACAGCCATTAGCCGAACTTCACATAATTGTCCTTCGAGAGCATCCTTCGGAAGTAACTCCTCAACTTGTCCAAGCTTTTGATCTAGAGAAAAAGGGCGTGCTGCGCGAAACGCAACCATCCCAGCAAGCTCTTGATCTTTTAACACAATTACGTAAACATTTTCATGATGAAACGCATCCACACGCATTCCACTTGGATCAGGTTCATGCTGCGGAATTTCTTCTACAAATGTTTCGTAATTTAACTTTGCAATCGCTTCAAATTCTTTTTCAGTTCGTGCAATTTTACACCAATACATTTTTATCATCCTCCTTTATTCACTAGAATGATAACGCTCCGTTCTTTTTTCTAGTAAAGTAATTCCCACCGCTAATAGTAAGACAGCTAAAAAGAACATCATACTTAAATACGTTATTACTCCAGTTAAGGTTTCCCCATATATGGTAACTCTCTTAAAAGATTCCATTCCGTAATAAATTGGTGATAGCCATTTCATCGCAAGCAAGCCTTCCGATTGTACAATTTCTAGCGGCCAATATGCCCCACCAATCATTGCAAAAGCTACAGCGAGTAACGAAATAATAACACTACTTTGACTAACTGTTTTTACAAGAGAGATGATAAAAAGGGAGAATGCCATCACAAGTAATACATAGAAACTGGAAATAACTACAACTTTCCACAATCCCCCGTACATATTCGTGCCAATAATAAATCTAAACACTAAAATGACTAACAGCATCTGAAAAAGCCCAATTATATAACTGAAGGATAAATGACCGAAATACAGTTGAAATCTACTAATGGAAGCTAGTTTCAATCTATTCCATACTCCAGTTCTCTTATCCTCTAAAATAAATTGTACGTTGATGGAAATTGTATAAAAAACAAAATAAAGCATGAATCCAAACAAACTCTGCAGTGCTCCATCATATCTAAAAACTTGCGATTCATCCATAGACGATTCTTTTAATAGAAATGCTTTTTCCTCGTTCATGCCTTTTTCGACTTGCTCCCACTTACTGGCACCAGCTTCGGCGATCACTTGCCCACGAAAAGCAAGTTCATTATATGTTGATTCTATTTCAAGCGATAACTTTCTTACTATATCTGAATCTATATCTGCTAGAACAGAATACGTCTTTTCATTGAGTAATATTCCGATTGAATCTCTCTTTTCCTTTATTACTTCCTGTAGCTCTTCTTCTGTCATAACAGTTATTGTATAGTCTTCTTTCCTTTGTAAACTTTCCAAAACTTCTTGACTGATGCTCGTATGATCCGTAGCAACCAGTAACGGGATGCTACTACCAACACCACCACTTAATACAAAAGCAAAAATAACTGTCATAACAGTCATTGAAATCAGAACGAGAGGTTTTCTTTTTAGATTTTGGAGTCTAGCAAGCCATATTCCCTTCATGATGTTCCCCCTCTTTTCGGAAATAAAACGATCGACAACAACACACAAAGAATAAACCATACAAACAGAGCAGATATATAAGACCAAATTACTTCTAATTGTTGACCTTTTTGAATAGATAAAATCGCTGTCATTGTAGCCCCATTTGGTGTGAAATTTCCGATATTCGCAAGTAAACTAGAGACATCTCCAATATTAAAAAACGAGCCTCCTAGAAATGCAAAAATAGAAACTACAAATCCACTAAATATATTTGCCGCCCCTTCAGATTTCGTACGAAGTTGTAGCGTCGTTAATAAAGAGGAAAGCCCCCCAATAAAGAAACTGTAGCCTAATACAATAACAAGCATTCCTTCTGCTCCAATCCAGTCAATTCCTAATACGAGTTTACCGAAAATTAGAATGATGGCTTGTTGCATTACGGCCACAATTGTACCTGTAATAAAAATAGAAACTGTATATAAAGTGGATGAAACACCTGCTAAAATAAGTCGATCATATACTTTCCACTGTACTTCCTGTAATGCGAATCCCGATAGAAATGTTGGAATATAGAGTGCAAACATGACAAGCATTCCAACTGTGTAATAAATTGAAGCAGGGATTTTTCTCTCTCTTTCTTGTAATTCCTGTTCTATCTTTTTAACATTCTCAGTGTTTTGCATTATTTCATTCGGTGAAATTCCTGCTTTCGAAAAAACAAGTGACTTCGTGAAACCATTTTGCCACTCTTGAATTACCGATTGGATAATAGAAGCTCTTATTTCATTTTCTTGACTTAAAAATACATCTATATCAGGTGTTTGATTTACACCAAAATAAGCCGACTTTATATAATTTAAACGAAAATTAGATGGAATCATCAAAATACCATCAATGTTTTTGTCTTTACGAAGGTTATTTAAATCAGTTGCCTTTTTCTTTTCAACCGAAATATATTTTCCCACTTCTTTAGAGGCTAAAATGGAGTTTTCTAAAATATGAATAGGATCATTCATTTTCACTTGAGTAAGTAAGGCATCCAATGCAGATCCACTAACTCCTTGTTCCTCTATGAAACTTTTAATAGATTCTTCTTCCTGCTCCCAGTTTGATTCATCCAAAATAACGAGCCTTGCTTGAATTGCTGACTCTCCACCATTATCCATTACACCAGCAAGAGCAGTTGAAAGAATAGTGATTAAAACTAATGGCATAACTAGTAAGATGATGAGAGGTTGTTTGTTACGCAATAACATTTTCATTTGCTTTCCAATTAAGCTTAATAGCATTACAATTCCTCCCTAGTCTCTTAAAGCTCTGCCTGTTAAATGTAAAAATACATCTTCAAGGGAAGGAATTTTCACAATTGCAGATGTGATGGTCACAGCATTATCAGCAGCTATCGCAAAAATAGTCGCTAATGGCTCTTCCTTTTTAGGCATGGAGATTAATAGAATATCTTCTTCTTTACGAACGCTTGCCATCGGAAATTGCTTTTGTAGTGCTTCTTCGAAAGCGGAAGATAATAGATGTGCTTTTAATTCGATTGTTTGATTGTCTGAAACAAGTAATTTTAACTCCTCTTTTGTTCCGTAGGCGATAATTTCACCTTGATCCATAATATAAATTTTGTCACAAAGAAGCTCAACTTCTTCCATATAGTGACTTGTGTATAGCAATGTCATCCCTTCTTCGACGAGTTGTTTTACAGTATCTAAAATATAGGCTCTTGATTGTGGATCAATTCCTACTGTTGGTTCATCCATGATTAATATGGATGGTTTATGTAATAGAGCGGCTCCAATATTCAAACGGCGTTTCATCCCACCGGAGAATGTTTTCACAATATCATTTTTTCGATCTGACAGCCCAATCTTTAACAATATTTCTTCCGTCCGTTCTATTAATAATCGACCTTTCAATCCATAGATGCGACCAAAAAAAGCTAAGTTTTCCTTAGCTGTTAACTCTGGATATAATGCAATTTCTTGTGGTACTATACCAAGTGTTTTACGAAGAGCTTCCGGATTTTTATTGATAGATACTTTGTTCCAAAAAACCTCTCCACTTGTGGGCATTACTAAGGAAGAAAGCATTGAAATAGTTGTTGATTTTCCTGCGCCATTTGGTCCAAGCAAACCAACAGATTCTCCCTTTTCTAACTGCATATTAATATTACAAACTACTTCTTTTGTTTTAAACTTTTTCTGAAGATTGATTGCTTGTAGCATTTCTCCATCTCCTTGATATACATATTTAGTTAAATTATAACAAACTAATTTCTATATTCTAGAAATGATCATTCTTAAATTTATGTAAAGGAAGAAGAAATTATTTACAAGCTTAGAAAAGGACAAGTGCTCTTTAAGTCACCTCTCTTAACAGTTGACGACTGCTTTGAACTGCACATCCTCCACACTAATATATGAAAAATTTTAGGAGTGAGGGGAAGTGATCACGTTCATTTTGTATGCTTTGGACATTATGGCATAAGAACTCTAGAGTAAAAAGCGCTAGACTCCTCGGAAAAACGGAACGTCCAAAACCACTTACGACCGTAGCGAAAGTACTGATAAGTCTCTATTATTCGACTTTGCCAAATGGATTGTCCAATAGTCCAATAAATAAGAAAATCGTTGAAACGGCTCCCTTTCCGAAGGGCACTGAAAAAGTGTTATTCTAATAAATTCCATTAAATAGTCGTTAAGAGAGTTTATCGCTTTGGCATTCGCTTTCCGCGGGCGAGCAACGAGCCTCCTCCTTCGCTCCGCTTCGTGCTGGGTCTCGTCTGTCTCGCTTTCCCGCAGGAGTCTCATGCGTCGCGCTAAATTCTCTTAAATAAATTCAGCAAATAGTTCCTACAAAATAATAATTCGAGTTTTTCAGTGCCCTCCCTTACCGCGGGCGTTGCCTTAGTCTCCTCGCTTCGCTGCGGGGCCTTCGACTAACGCTATTCCCGCAGGAGTGTCGCCTTTTCAACGATTTTCTAGAAATGAAAAAGTATTTACTTAGAAAATAGACAGTATTTCAGTGCCTACAACGTAGCGACGAGAAGACTTGGAATTTCGCCCGCGGAAGGCGAGTAGCTTTTTCCGGACTCAATTAGTCTTAATTCTATTTTATTAGAATAGAGACTGAACTAATCGCGCACATTTTGGATGTATTTGAACATATCGAGTAGCAATTCTAGAGGAAAAAGCTGCGAGACTCCTTCGGAAAAACGGAGCATTTTGCCAAATGAGGTAGTCTAATATTCCAGTAAATAAGAAAATCGTTGAAATGGCTCCCTTTCCGCGGGCGTTGCCTCAGTCTCCTTGCTTTGCCGCGGGGCCTTCGACTAACGCTATTCCCGCAGGAGTGTCGCCTTCTTCAACGATTTTCTAGAAATGAAAAAGTATTTACTTAGAAAATAGACAGTTTTTCAGCGCCTACAACATAGCAACGAGGAAGCATGGAATTTTGCCAAAGCGAGTGGCTTTTTCCAGACTCAATTAGTCTTAATTCTATTTTATAAGAATAAAGACTGAACTAATCACACTCATTTTGGATGTATTTGAACATCTCGAATAGCAACTCTAGAGGAAAAAGCTGCGAGACTCCTGCGGAAAAACGAAGCGTCCAAGACCCCGCACGAGCCTAGCGAGGAGGAGGCTTGGCGTTTCGTCCGCGGAAAGCGAGTGGCTTTTTCCGGACTCAATTGTCATCATTCTATTTTATAAAAAAACTGTAGGCAAACTCTCGATTTTATCGAGTTTGCCTACAGTTTGAAATGTCCTGTAAAGGACAGCTTTTTTATTTATATTATTAAGCTTCTACTGTTTGTGTTTCAAGTGGAGCATTGTACATATCTTTGTCCAGTTCCCCTGTGATCTTTGCAGTAGCAACACCAGCAGTCATTGAACCACTTACATTTACTGCTGTACGCCCCATATCGATTAATGGTTCAACTGAAACTAGTAAACCAGCTAAAGCTACTGGTAGATTTAAAGCTGAAAGTACTAGAATTGCGGCAAATGTTGCTCCACCACCAACTCCTGCAACTCCAAAAGAGCTAATCGCTACGATAGCAACGACAGTTAGGATAAACAATGGATCTAACGGATTGATACCTTGAGAAGGGGCAATCATAAACGCCAACATTGCAGGATATATACCAGCACATCCATTTTGTCCGATTGATAAACCAAACGAACCAGAGAAGTTTGCAATTCCTTCCGAAACGCCTAACTTGTTAGTTTGCGTATTAATATTAATAGGTAGAGTACCTGCGCTTGAACGAGACGTAAAAGCAAATAATAATGGCTCTGCCGCTTTTTTCACGTATGTGAAAGGGTTTAGCCCAGAAAGAGTAATGATTAATAAATGAATTGCGAACATAACTGCTAAAGCAACATATGATGCTAGAACAAATTTCCCTAAGTTATAAATTGCTGCAAAATCGGATGTTGCTACAGTTCTTGCCATAATTGCTAAAATTCCGTATGGAGTTAGACGTAGAACAATTTTCACTACGCTCATAATTAGCGCATAAATCGCGTCAATTCCTGTTTTAATCGTTGCTGCTACTTCTACATCTTTACGAGCAACTGCTAGATAAGCAAAACCTAAAAATGCAGCAAAGATAACGACTGCTATCGTAGATGTTGAACGTGCTCCTGTGAAATCTAAAAATGGATTCGCAGGAAGCAAATCTAGTAATTGCTGTGGAAGTGTTTTATCCGCCACTTCCGCTGAACGTCCTTCGATATATTCTGCACGAGCCGATTCTGCATCTCCTTGAACAATTTGGTCAGAGTTCAAATCAAAAATTGCAGCTGAACCAATTCCTACAACTGCAGCAATCGCAGTTGTACCAATTAAAATACTTAATATAATTGCAGCCATCTTACCAAAATTTTTACCAATTTTTAATTTCGTAAATGCTCCTAAAATAGAAATGAATACTAACGGCATTACGATCATTTGAAGAAGCTTCACATAACCAGAACCAATTAAGTTATACCACTCAATCGATTCGTTTAAAACTTCCGAAGTTACGCCATAAATAAAATTTAACGCTAAACCTAAAACAATCCCTAATCCCAATGCTGTAAACACTCGTTTTGAGAATGAAATATGTTTCTTTTGCATTATGATTAATACTCCAACGAACAACAATAATGCTGCAACATTGAGAATGATAAATAATATATCCATTTAAATACCCCCATTTTTAATACTTTTCATATGATATTACTTTTATTCCTATAGGTCAAGTAGGTTTTATTACTTTTACTTGTAAACACACGTATCTTCTTTATTTTCCTCAAATCCGCTATACTAGAGATAAATCCCAATAGATACAATTGGAGGTGTCAATTTGGCAGCGAGTTTATTAAGTTTAATGATTTCTGGCACTCTCATACTAAATATTTTCCTTGCAATCGCATTAATATTTTTAGAGCGTAGAGATGCTTCTTCTACATGGGCCTGGCTTCTGATCCTATTCTTTATACCAATTCTGGGGTTCGGTATTTATTTGCTATTTGGGAGAAAATTACGTAGAAAACACTTATTCCGGTGGGAAGGTAAAAATAAGATCGGGATTGATAAATTAATCGAATATCAAATGGAAGCAATTGAAGATGATTCTTTCGATTTTCGTCTAGATGATGCAAGTCAATACAAAGAATTGATTATCATGCATCTACACAATAATCAGGCTGTGTTAACACAAGATAATAAAGTGGACATTTTCAATGATGGGCGAGAAAAATTTGATGCACTTTTACATGATTTAGAATATGCGAAAGACCATATTCATATTCAATATTATATTTTTCGCCTAGATCATCTTGGACAGCAAATATATCAAATCCTTTTAGAAAAAGCGAAACAAGGTGTGAAAGTTCGTATTCTTTACGATGATATGGGATCTCGTTCTTTAAGAAAAAGACATTTTAAAGAGCTTATTGAGCTAGGTGGACGTGTGGAAGCATTTTTCCCAGCAATTTTACCACTAATTAATCCACGAATGAATTATCGGAATCACCGAAAAATTGTCGTCATTGATGGTCGTATAGGTTATATTGGGGGATTCAATGTAGGCGATGAATATTTAGGGTTAAATAAACGATTCGGGTATTGGCGGGATACACATTTACGTATTGAAGGAAGCGCAGTACATCCACTACAAACTCGATTTATACTAGATTGGAATCAGGCTTCTGTCGAGCACGACATTGAATATTCTGATCGCTTTTTCCCTGCAATTCCTTTAAAAGGTTCTGTTGGTCTACAAATTGTCTCTGGCGGACCTGAATCGGAATGGGAGCAAATAAAAAACGGATATTTAAAGTTAATAATGATGGCGAAGAAATACATTTATATTCAAACTCCTTACTTTATCCCAGATGCAAGTTTTATGGATACTCTTCGCATTGCTTGTTTATCTGGAATTGATGTGCGCATAATGATTCCAAACAAGCCTGATCATATTTTTGTTTATTGGGCTACTTATTCTTATGTAGGCGAATTAATAAAAGCCGGGGCTAAAGTCTACATTTACGAAAATGGATTTTTGCATACGAAAATGATTGTGATTGATGATGAGGCATCTACGGTCGGCACTGCTAACATTGATATTCGCAGTTTTAAACTTAACTTTGAAGTAAATGCTTTTATCTATGATCGCGAAACTTCACATATACTAGCAGAACACTTCGAAAAAGACATGCAACTATCAACTCAACTAACATGGGAATTATATGAGGAAAGAAGTCGAATGATTAAATTCAAAGAATCTTTAGCACGTCTCCTTTCACCAATTCTTTAAGAAAAGTCTAGACATTATATAACTAAAAAAGTCAGCTTTCATAATGAAAGCTGACTTTAGACTGTAGGAAAACTCGATAAATTCGAGTTTGCCTATAGTCTTTTTTCTTATAGAAGAGAAGGAAGGCTAATCGAGTCTGGAAAAAGCCACTCGCTTTCCGCGGACGAATCGCCAAGCATCCTCCTCGCTACGCTGAGGGTACTGAAAAAGTCCCTATAATCGACGTTGCTAGACGGAGTTGTATAATAACCCAACAGATAAGAAAATCGTTGAAACGGCTCCCTTTCCGCAGGCGTTGCCTTAGCCTCCTCGCTTCGCTGCGGGGTCTTCGGCTAAAGCTATTACTGCAGGAGTGTCGCCTTTTTCAACGATTTTCTAGAAATGAAAAAGTATTTATCTAAAAAAAATAGACAGTTTTTTAGTGACCATGCTCTACGCTCGTGCAGGGTCTTGGACACTCCGTTTTTCCGCAGGTTCTCGTTGCTATGTCCTCTACGTGTTGAATCTAGGAGTTGATATGCGATGATGTCCAAAAACATACAAAATGAAAGCTGACTTTTTACATTTCAAAATATTCTTCTAGTGTAGTTCCTGCTTTATACACTTCCGTTGCTAGCTGCTCTCCAACATAGCGGAAATGCCAAGGTTCATACATGTAACCTGTTATTTTCTCTTTTCCATTTGGATAACGCATAATGAATCCGTATTTATGTGCGTTTGCAGCAACCCATTTTCCAGCTTCCGTCTCCCCAAAGCTTTCTCTTGCGAAATGTTGCTCAAAATGCTGCTCTCCAATATCAAATGCAAGACCAGTTTGATGCTCTGAATATCCTGGACGAGCACTGTAGCGATCTGCTTCTTCTTGACCATCATTGCTGACATACTTATTGTACAATTGCGTTTGGTAATCAAAAGAGCGATATGTACTAAAAGCAACTAGATTATAACCGGAAAGCTTTGCTTCTGCTGCCATTTCTTCATATGCTGCTCGTGCTTCTTTACTTTCACCAGGTGCGTAAGTAGAAGGGAGCGGGTACGTTTTACTCGCTATCAGAACTCCTTCAACATATTTAGGCTCTTCTGGTAATGTTTCATGACCAACATATCCCTTTGCACCAGACAAATCTATTTCAGGTTCTTCGACAACCGGTTCTTCTTCAGCAGCTGGCTGTTCTTTTTCATCATTTTCTTCCATTGCAGGCTCGTCTACCTTTTCCTCAGTAGTAGGTTTTCCCTTATCATTTGAAAGTCCTAATGCTGCAATACTTTTATCTATATTCCAATCATTTAACCCAATCCAAGTAACAATTAATGCTATTATTGCAGCTGCTATACACCCTGAAACGATATATGGCCACTTCTTTTGATTTTTCTTTTTTAAAAAACTCTGTCTTGATTGCATGGTCTTCCTTCTTTCCAATAACGATACTTAATAGTTTAACATTTTTTCATGATAAATTCCGCAAAACTTAACCAATTCCATTATTATGTAATTTTGAAAATATAAGAAACTAAAGGTAAAAAACGCGTTACCCTTTTACAGGTAAAGCGTTTCTTAAAATAGGATTAACCCTAATACGACAAAGAATAACACCGCAAAAACAATTGCCATAGCTCGCATCCATTTTGCCTCACGAATGAATCCTTTCTCTTTAAAACTAATCGCACGATACCCATTACTTAAAGCAAATATCGCAGTCATAAAAAGCACAGCCATATTTAAGTTTCCTAAAATAATGAATACTAATGAAGTAATACTCACAGCTGTAATTAATAAACCAAAAATCCAATTTCTCTTCACGTTCGACACCTCTCAAGAAAAAAACGAAGCTAAAAGAAGCTTCGTTTCATTTTATACTGATTCTTCTGCTTTTTCGGGATGATTTGAGTAGAATTTACGCCCTAAATATGTTTGGAATATTAAAATTATCCCACCAATAGTCCAGTATAATGGCAATGCTGCCATAGAACTAAAGGAAATAAACATAATCATAATAGGTGAAATATAAATCATCATTTTCATTTGTTGCTTTTGTTGCTCAGGTACTGTCCATAAAGATACTTTTGCTTGAAGGAAATAAACTGCTCCTGCAATAAGCGTCATCACAATATCGGGAGAACCTAGGTTGAACCATAGAAATGGATGTGCCTTAATCTCGTCTGAATGTGAAATGGCAAAGTACAATCCCATAACAATTGGCATTTGAATAAGCATAGGTAAACAGCCCATATTTAACGGATTTACTCCGTGTTTACGATACAAACCCATCATTTCTTGTTGTAATTGAGCTTGTTCTTCTTTTGATTTTGTTTCTTTTAATTTCTTTTGGATTTCGTCCATTTCAGGCTTCAGTTTGTCCATTTTTACTTTCATGCCTTGTTGGTGCTTATAATTTTTAAGCATCAAAGGCATCAGAGCAAATCGAATGAGAACAGTAATTGCAATAATAGCTAGACCGTAACTCCCATTAAACATTTCACCAAAGAAATGAATTAAAAATTCAAAAGGTCGTACAAAAATATTATAAAAGGTACCTTCTTTATTCTCTACCCCTGCACATCCACTCAATAATACAGTCGCGAACACAAGAATAGAAAGCAAACTAATTTTCTTTTTCAATTCATTCACCTTCAATTATCAAACTATATCGAGTATACCTTACTATGAAGCTATTTATCAAATATAACCTAAAGGAAACTTTAAATGGTTTTGTTTTCTTTTGGAAAATTATATTTGAAATTGGCATACTCCTGATGGTCTCGGAATTGTTTTGGTGTTAAACCTGTGTATTTTTTGAATATTCTTGTGAAATAACTTTGGTTGCAGAAGTGAAAAGAATCAGAGATGTCCGCTATACCTTTGTTCGTATGTCTTAAGAAATACTGACACTCTTCGATCTTTCGAATGTTCAAATATTCCACTAATGTAACGCCAGTATGTTCTCGGAAAATACGTGATAAATGGCTTGTACTAATACGAAAATGCTTTGCTATATCTTCAACTGTCAAATCTGTTTCGATTTGATCATTGATGAATAGTATCACTTTATTTACAGTTTGGTGGCCAAAGGAGGGTTTTTTTCTTTCTGTAATAACCATTACAAAAAATTCTACTAGTTCATCCGCATATTGCAGAAATTGTGCATCGCTCATTTTTAGCTCTATCACCTCAACACTGGAGACACTAAAAGCAGACACTTTATCTGCAGGTACTTGACATTCATATAGTTTTCTCGCCATTACTGCAGATAATTGTATGTAGTAATATTTAACTGCTAAAATCATATGTTTACCAGCACGTGTAATAATTTTTTCAATAATTTCTCTTAAAGTTTTTTTGGCATTTTCTATTTCAAATGCATACATATCGAGAAATAATTTATTTTCTAATTCATATAATTGGTCCAGTCCTCCGACTAAATCCATTGAGTTTAACTCTTTAATGTAGTATTTCGAAAAGTGTTCTAAAAATGTTTTATCTGTGCGCTGCATAAAGACCTCATCTTCCTCTTTTAAGTAATTCATATTATTATATTTTTTAGGCATACAGAACTATATTATAACATTATCTTGTAAATAAAAAATATTTTAGTTCTACTATATTCCTATTATTCTGTTCTTACTCTACTTCACAATAGAACGTATATTCCTCTAAAAAAACATACATCAATATCTATTATTTCGACAGTAGGTATTATATTTGAAATCCAACAATCGAATTTGAGGCAACACCCATCCTTATGAAATGAAGATTCATTCCTCTAAATGCCTATAATGAAACTGCACAAAATAATAAATAAGTGCTAAACTGGAGGAAAAGTGAAATCTAAGAAACGGGGAGTACAGTTGCGCTTTTTTGTTTATATTATTATCTTTTTTTCGTTTTTCGATTTATTCGCGCAGTTGCCTATCATGAGCCCTTTTGCAGAGTCTCTAGGCGCGACACCCTTTTTGACTGGTTTAGTTGTTGGTATGTATTCATTTTCTAACACTATTGGGAACATTATCTCAGGATTTTTAACGGATAAAAAAGGGCCCTTTTATGTATTAATATTTGGACTTTTTGCTACTAGCTTGTCTCTATTCTTATACCAAGGTGCAACAGATGCACTGGGACTCTTATTAATACGTTTTATCCATGGATTAGTTGCTGGATTTATCGTACCAGCAGCCTTTACTTATTCAGCCAATCAAACTGCACAAGAAAAACGAGGTAAAGGAGTCGCATTATCGGGTGCATTTGTAGGACTAGCTGCTATTACTGGTCCTGCGATGAGTGGAATAGTGGCTAGTATAAAAAGTGAAGTATTTGTATTAAATGTTAATGGTGCTATTTTACTCATATTAAGCGTTGCCGCTATTTTCATGTTAAGATCTGTTGCTGTAAAAAAAGACGTAGAACAAAACCAAAAGACTACTCCTGTAACAGTTCAAGACATTTTCCAAAAGAGTGGATTGGTTAAGGCATTCACTGGTGCATTCTTTTTAATGTTTTCCCAAGGAGTATTAGCTTATATGCTTCCTCTAAAGGTTCTTCACCTTGGATTTGATTCAAAAATAAGCGGTTTATTACTGAGTACTTTTGGGTTTGTTGCAATATTAGTGTTTGTGTTACCTATCAATCGAATTTTTGACCGTGTAAAGCCTATTAAAACGCTTGCTTTTGGAATGAGTCTAATGGGATTAAGTATGTTGTTACTTGGGCAAACAGAGACGTTGCAATGGATGTATGGTTGGATGTGTTTATATGGAATAGGATTTGCTTTTTTATTTCCTTCTATCAATTCATTACTTATCGACTCTACTGATGCAACCTATCGTGGGAAAGCATATGGTTATTTTTATGCATTCTTTTCTATTGGTGTTGTCATCGGTTCAAGCGTTACAGGTTTACTAGAGCTTACTGCAAATGGAGGATTTATTTTAACAGGTATCATATTAATAATAGCATCAGCCCTTTCCATTTTCAGTAGAACTAATTAAAAATACGGCCGCTCTCATGAAGAGTCGCCGTATTTTTAATATTTGTTACTCTACATTATGTGCTATAGGTTTTCTGTTTTTTTCTTGTACTTCTTCGTTATAATATTGAACGCTTGTCATCGCACCTTCTGCTACCATCTTATTATCTGGGATATCATGTGGATCTGGATGACCAACTGTCGTGAAATCTGAACGATCGTGCTTTTGTGAATCCAAATAAGAATTTACTTTTGTCTTCGTATTATTAAATGCTACCATTGCTTTCTCACGATTTTCTTTTTTTCTAAAATATGCGTAAGCTCCTGCAGCAAGTCCTGCTAATAATAGAGATTTATTTTTGCTTTTAGCCATATAAATTACCTCCCAGTGATAGAAATTTTATATCTATACCTTACATACCCTATAATTTTTAAAATAACACCTTTTATTTTACTTTCTTACGAATCATATCTACATGGGGAATTCCATCTTCATCGTACTCCTCTGAATTTTTTATAAATCCTATAGATCCATAAAAATCTTGTAGATGGCTTTGTGCACTTAACTTAATTGTATCCACATTCCACGCATTTTCTGCCTCATCTATTGCTCGATGCATGAGTTTTCTTGCCATTCCAGTTCCACGTGCTTTTTGTTTTATAATTACCCTTCCTATTGAACATTTATCGTATTTGTCTCCATCAGGAATTAGTCGACAATACGCAACAACTTCATCCTCTTCTATATACATTAAATGCAATGACTTTTCATCATATGAATCTAACTCTGGATAAGCACAATTTTGTTCTACGACAAAAACATCCACGCGTAGCTTCAGCACCTCATATAAACGACGTACATCGAATTCATCAAACTTTAGTAATTTCCAGGTCATTTGGACTCCCTCTTTTCTATACAAAAAGACAGTTTTTCTTTCTGTATTTATAAAACGTTTTCTTTTATTATCACACAAGAGTAGAAGATTGATATAATTTTTGATATGATAGCAAAAAGAATTTAGAGGTGATTTCAAATGATTAGGGCGATGACGTTTAAAGATATTGCAACTGTTCAACAAATCGCAAAGATCAGTTGGAACAATACATATAAGCATATTATTCCCGACGATATTCAAGCTCTTTTTTTAAAAAAGGCTTACTCGAGCACAATGCTTGCTAAACGAATAGAAAAAACTATTTTTTTAATAGCAGAATATGAAGGCCAACCCGTTGGATTTGCTAATTTTACATATGTAGATGCAGATGGAGATGCAGAATTGACTGCAATCTATGTGTTACCAGAATATCAACAAATTGGATACGGTAGAAAACTACTTCAAGCAGGACTAAAGGAAATGCCACAAGGAAAGCAGTTATTTGTCTATGTGGAAAGTAAAAATGAACAAGCGCGTATTTTCTATGAGCGCTTTGGATTTGAGTGTTTAGAAGAATTTGATGAATTTTTCGAAGGTCATCCTTTATCTACTGCGAAATATGTATATTTAATAAAGACAGTCTGAAGTGATACCTCGAAATTTGACTTTGTTTACAAAGAAACACCGACCTATTAAATAGGCCGGTGTTTCTTTAAATTATGTTGGTTCAAACAAAAGTTTGTCGCAAGGAATTTGCATCACTTTCAATTGTGAAGTATTAGTTTTAGTACATTTTCTCTGTAGAATAGTAATCTTCTTGCTCCGACAATTGAACTGGCGGCTTACGAACAAAACACATGATTGCAGCAACATATAATAGAATCGATGTTAACGAAATAACACCAGCTAATAAACCAGCTAAAATAAACATAATTCCCGCAAGTTTTGGATTTTTATTTTTCGTTACAGAAACAATTCCAACTATGTTTAAAATTAAACTAATGACAAGTGCTATAACGAATCCCCATCCTAGTACGCTAAACAAATTAATAAATGTATCAACACCTTGCGTAATTATTTCTACATCTTGGCCTGATAACGTTGGATCATTTATGATTTCTTGTTCAAATTCAGATTTCAGCATATCATCTTGAATAGCTGCATTTCCTCCGATAACTAATAATGAAAACAGTATAATGGCAATAGTTGTAAAAATTGCACTTATAACTCCTAAAACTATTTCACCTGTACGAGACATACTATATTTCCCTCCTATGTTTAAAATTATATTCCATATTACTTGTACGTATTTTTGACATAAAAGTTTCGACTATTTTCAATCTTCCCTGCATAAGTTGAGATAAACCTGTTTATAATCACACAAATAAGGGTATTAATATACTAACACACATTATAGAAAGGAAGATTAGGATGGAGAAAAATCTAATTTTTAGTCAATCTGATTTCTTTTATACATTGGCAGGTGCATCGGCATTAACAGGTATTTTAGTTTTATTTACGCATATTTAATATTAGAAATTTAAAAGGCAATCCTCTCTAAAAGAAGTGGATTGCCTTTTATTATTATGCTTTTACATCATCATATTCACTAGATTTGTTAAATGCAGCAACAACGTATGAGCATACCGGCTCAATCTTCAATTCATTTTGTCGAGCATATACTGCGGCAGTATCAAGTAGTTTTTTAGCTACTCCTTGCCCCCGCAACGCATCCGAAACGTACGTGTGGTCCATAACCATTACGTCTCCAAGTAATGTCCAAGTAATTTCTCCTAACGTCTCACCGTCTTGAATATATTGATAAGCAAATTCGTCATTGCCTAGCTCTTTGTATTGAAAATCCATTGTTTACCACTCCTTTTTTGAATTTTAACATATTTAATTGTTAATTGACAACGGGCGCAATCCTGCTTCAATTTGAGCTCGTTTAGGTTCTAAAAACGGCGGTAATGCTAAAGACTCCCCTAAAGATTCCATAGGCTCATCTGAATCAAAACCTGGCTCATCTGTTGCTAATTCATATAAAATTCCATTTGGCTCTCTAAAATAAATAGATTTAAAATAATAGCGATCCACTAAACCAGAAGTGACAAAGCCCTGAGCTCGTAATAACTCTTCCCATCTAGGATAATCTTCCATAGTGGGAATACGAAATGCAACATGATGTACGCTTCCACGCCCCGGTCTTTCTATAGGTAAATCAGTTCGTGTTTCAATATGCACTTCACCTGCTGGACCTCCTGCGCCTATAGTATAAACTAAAATATCGGACATATTAGGAATATCAGAAGGATACGTGCCAGCAAGAGTAAAGCCTAATATATCCGTAAGCACTCTTTCAGTAGGAGCAGCATTTCGCACAGTAAGTTTAACAGGTCCTAATCCAACTATGGCGTTTTCTGCAGTAATTTCTTCTTTCACCCATGGCTCCCCGTAAGATATTCCTTTTCCATCATCGACGACTAGCATTAATCGTGAGCCTTCAAAGTCTTCAAAATATAGTGTTTTTCTTGCAAACCTTTCTTTAATTTCATCATGAGGTACTCCAAATTTCGTAAATCTCTCTTTCCAAAATTCAAGTGCCTTTTCACTTTTGACACGAAACCCTGTATTACTAATACTTGATACTCCAGGATATGTTCTTCCTGCTCGAGGAATGTCAAAGTAAGTCATATCGGTACCTGGTGTACCTTTTGCGTCTGCATAAAATAAATGATAGGAAGAAGTACTATCCTGATTAACGCTTTTTTTCACTAATCGCATTCCTAATATCCGTGTAAAAAAATCATGGTTTTTATCTGCATCCGCTGTTATAGCAGATACATGATGTATTCCAGTAAGTTTCATCGTTTTTTCCTCCAGTACACAATATCTTGAATTCGAGATATTTTTCATTATAATAACAAATAATTTTAGTATGTGCAAACCTCAGGTCGGATAGGCATTGTCCAACTTTGGATGATGTTTGTCCAACTCTAGACTATTATTGTCCAATTGTTTTCTTTTTAAAATAAAAAGACACCCGGATTGTCTCATTAGATAATCCGGGTGCAATGATTAGTTAAAAATAGAACGAATGGAATCAACTAAATCTCTGAAGAAGTTTTTGACACCTTCCCAAAACCCTTCGTTGTCTACTATTTTGCCTATTTTATCTTCAATTGTTTTGCTAAGATCATTTAATTGATCAGACCATTTGCTAAAATCAATATCCAACTGGCGAATTCGATCCATTAGATCAATTAATAATTGGCGATCTTTTTCTGATAGCTCGATTTTTAGATTAGCAAGTTGCTCTGAAACAATTTTCTCTACCTCTTCTCGTGAAACAGGATTTTGTTCCGCAATTTGCATTTTAATCTCCGTTAATAATTCACTAACTTTTGCTTCATCGATACCCGCTTCTTTCGAAAGGATAGTTGCTACGGATAATTCATCATTTGCTACATCTGTTCGCTCAGGGTCTAACTCTCCACCAGTTACTTCATATGCTTTGTAAATACCTACTAGTGCAGAGTGACCTGTTACTGGCTTAGGAGCAGCAATCTCCACTACTGCATCTTGAATGCCGGCAGTTAGCATTGCATTTGCGTACATTTCTGTTGTAACTTGTGTAATATTATCTGGAGTTACAATATTAATGACAAGACCTTTACCAGCATCTTTTCTCGTAATTTTGGCTGAAGAAAACATTCTTGCTGAAGCATCTCCGTCTTTTAAATACTTCGCCAAGTCTTTCCCTGTTACTTCAATTTCTTGAATGTCAGAGCTATCTGTTATTTTTAAGCTTTCTTTTACACTATTCTTTTCAGATTCGCTTAGGTTTCCACCATACACTACTATAGGTGCACCAAATTTTTCATTAATAGGCTCGGTTTCGGTACTTCCGTCTGAGTCCGCATATGTGATGGAAGGTGTAATAAAAACTCCAAGCACTAAAATAGCTGCTATAAATGGTTGTAACAATCTTTTCATACAAAATACCCCCTCTTTCCTATCCATTCTCCCATTAGTACGAAAATAGGAGTAAAAAGTTCCGATAAATCGATTCTTTTCACTCCAAAATATTTACATTTTCAATTCTGTCCAGCCATCGTTTTGAACAATTTTTCCATCTTTCATTAATTTACCTAGAGCTCGTTTAAAAGCAGCCTTACTCATAGTGAACATTTCTTGGATTTCTTCCGGTGACGACTTATCTGTAAATGGCATTTTTCCACCTACATCTTTTATATAGCGGAAAATAGATTCTGCATCATCACCTAAGCGCTCATGTCTTCGAGGAAGAAGTGAACCATTTAATGACCCATCTTCCTTCACATCGATAATTCGTACAGTTAAGTCTTCCCCAAGTCTTGGTTCTTCCTTACGCTCTGACTCATGCACAAAAATACGATAATTTTCTGGCACACTTAGTAAAAACGTTCCAATTGGAAGTAGTCTATATGGTCTTGCTTGCACATTTTGGTTGAACAAAGTTGTTGGTGCGTCTATATATAATTCTTCTACACGATCTTCTGTCGCTAACCGACCAAACAATTCTCCATCTTTATCGGTACGAAGGGTCATATATAAGTGATCTCCATTTGCTGGCCAAAGTTCTTTAATTTTCGGTAAATCTTCTGCTTTTACTTGAACTTCTTTCGATGTCCCAATATCGACAAAAGCTCCCTCTTTGTCTGAAACTTTAATCACTCTTGCCCAGCCATACGTACCTTTTTGTATAATAGGAAGCTGGGTAGTTGCAGATAAATTCCCTCTACGATCTACGAATAAAAAGACTTTTATAGAGTCATCTACTTTTAAATCTTCTGGTGCTTCTGAAGCGTTCAATGGAATCTCCAATTCGTTATGAGAAAGTATCCACTTTGACCCCTCTTGTGCTTTCACTAGTAATGTAACTATTTCTCCTGATGCTAATTCTGTCAAATGTATCGATCTCCTTCTGCCCAATTTCTATTTTGTTTAATTATGTTCACTATTTATCCTATAACCGCTATTTCAACAGCTTAAACAAACAGTTACTCATTTACATCTTGTCTCAATTCAAGAAGTTTTGATTGAAGAGAAGGATTTTCTTCTAGGAACAATACTAAATCTGCGATACGGTCAATAGAATTCCAGCTTAAATGATGTTCTATCCCTTCTACATCATTATAAATATTCTCTTCCTCTACCCCAATTAGTCTTAAGAAGTCTTCTAACAAATCATGTCTTTTAACTAACTTCTTCCCTAGTTTTAACCCTTTAGGGGTGAGGGATAATCCTCGATATTTTTCATATATTAAGAAGCCATCTTTGTCCAATTTTTGTACCATTTTTGTAACGGAAGATGGCAATACTGATAGAGCATCTGCAATGTCAGACACACGAGCATATCCTTTTTGCTCGATTAACATATATATTTGTTCAATATGGTCTTCCATGCTTGGTGTTGGCATACATATCTTCCTTTCATAACTACTTCGTTTATTTTACTACATCCTGCTCCCTACCACAAATATAGATATATTAGCCTATTCCAAAACAAAAAAACCTTATCTAAGAAGAAGTCGATAAGGTTCTCATCATTCTTAAAAAATCAATGTAATGTTTAACACTGTTTACGAAAGGGTAAAATTTGATACAACAAGCTCTAGATGAAAGGATGAGTTTTGATTGGGTAAAATATTATGGACTATTATCATTATATTAATCGTACTTTGGTTACTCGGTTTAGTATTAAAAATCGGTGGAGGACTTATTCACGCGTTATTAATTATTGCCGGTATTATTTTTGTTATTCAACTAGTTACAGGAAAAAGATCACTGTAGAAAAACAAAGGAAGCTGCCAACTACATGACAGCTTCCTCTTTTAATTTTTTGTTTTTGCATAAATGCATGTATCACGTAAATTTTTCCCGTCAGCCGATAAAGAATCGTGATGAAGAGTTCCTTCCAAAATATAACCTAGTCTTTCTGCCACAGAACGGCTACGTACATTTTCACTATCACAGCGGATTTCTACTCTGTTTGCGTATAATTCCTCAAAGGCAAATTGTGTAATACGTTCACAAGCCTCTGTCATTAACCCTTTGCCTTCAAATTTACTGTCTATCCAGTAACCAATTTCAAATTTCCTAACATTCCAATCTATACGATGCAATCCAGAGGAACCTACAAATTCACCAGTATCTTTTAGAAATAAATGAAGTCTTAAATCTTTTCGAGTGATAAAATCTGCAATAGATTGTCGCAAATTAGTAGTCGTTTCTTCTAATGTTTGCTTCTTCTGAGCAAAAGGCATCCAATCTTTCAATGCATCATGTGACTGAATAATTGATTTCCAAACTTCTTGAGCGTCCTCTATTTTTGGTGCTCGAATAACAAGACGTTCAGTATAAAATTCCTCAGCAAATGACTGATCTTCATCATTTTTTGCTTTTTTATTGAAATCATCATCCCAGTTAACTGGTGTTGCGGTTCCTTTTAAGAAGTCATCCCTTGTCATGCCATACGTAACCGCATCATAGTAAGAACTTTCTTTCGGAGAAAACCAAGCTTGACGAAGCTGGGCTTCCTTTACAAAGCCTGCGCGTTCAAATGTTTTTCGCATTGCAAAATTATCCTGTCTTGTATGACCTTCTAATCGGATTTTTACTTCCGGTAATTCGAAAACATACGCTGCAACCATTTTCAGAGCTTTAGGACCATACCCTCTTCCTCGCGCTTCATCTGCAATTCGTAAATCAAATAAAGGAATTTCATCTTGTAAATCGTAAATCTTTACGATTCCGACTTTACTATTCTCTTCATTTTCAACCCAAAATGTCTTTACTTCATCGGATTGATATCCGCCCTCTTCGATTGTCTTTTCTATTAATTCCCTAGCTGGATGAGAATTCCCATGGTACGGCCATGTATTTGTCGTCATAAAATGGATAAGCAGTTCTTGCTCTTCCATCGTCCATTCAGTAAGCTTCATTTTATTCCCTCCAAACATACTACTTATTTCTCATATCAAATACGCCTCGGCGTAATTGTGCCCATATCAAGTAAGGAAGTTAGCCTAAGAACGTCGCGTCCTTGCGACAATGGCTAACTGACCTGCATCATGCAGGCCTCAGCTTGCTCGATAAATCCCCCTAAAAATCTGTGGCATCCCCCGGAGGCTTTAAATTTATTCAGCTGGGGTTTTCCCCTTGCTGAATGAATTTAATAGGCGTAATGAATTCAGCACTACTAGTAATGTCGCTCCCATATCTGCAAAAATGGCAATCCATAATGTTAACCAACCTGGGATGATTAGTAATAGTGCAACGATTTTTAACCCTAATGCAAACATAATATTTTCTTTAATAATATGCAATGCTTTTCGACTTAATCGTATAGTATAAGGTAGTTTTTCTAGATCATCTGCCATCAATGCAACATCTGCTGTCTCTAGTGCTGCATCTGTTCCTGCACCACCCATAGCAATCCCAACTGTGGAAGCAGCTAGTGCAGGTGCATCATTTACTCCGTCACCAACCATTGCTACTGCTTTATACTTTTCTTTTAATGCCTTAATGGCTGTTAATTTTTGCTCTGGCATTAGTCCCGCTTCGACATCTGTCATACCAAGTTTAGCTGCTATAGCATTCGCAGTTCGTGCATCGTCTCCAGTGAGCATCACAGTATGCTTGATACCAGCCGATTTTAAATCCATCAATACTTTATTGCTTGTGGAACGAATTGGATCTGCAACTGCAATAAAGCCTTTATAGATACCATCTTCTACAGCAAGTATTACTGTGTTTCCTTCTGATTGTAAATGCTCTACACGTTCGATTACTTCTGCTGGGACAGTGCTAATCGAAAGTATCCATGAAACGCTACCTACGGACCACTTTTTACTTTCAATTATTCCTTCTGCCCCTTTACCAGTTACAGATTGGAATTCATCGACTTCTACAGCGTGAATATGTTCTCTCGATCCGTAATTGACGATTGCTTGTGCAAGTGGATGCTGAGAATATGTTTCAATCGACATTACCTTTTGAATGAAGTCGTTTGTTGATTCAGACTCCACATATGTCACTTCCGGATACCCTTTTGTTAATGTTCCAGTTTTATCAAATGCAATTGCTTGTAAACGCCCAATTTCCTCTAAGTGTATGCCACCTTTAATAAGTACCCCTTGCTTCGCAGCATTCCCAATAGCTGTCACAATTGCTACTGGAGTAGATACTACTAATGCACAAGGACAACCTACTACTAATACCGCAAGGCCTTGGTAAATCCATGTTTGCCATTCAGCTCCAAGTAAAGGAGGAACAATAGCTACTAGGAAAGCAATTGCAATAATCACAGGAGTGTAATACTTGGCAAATTTATCTACAAATTTTTGCGACGGTGCTTTTTCTGCTTGCGCCTCTTCTACCAAATGTATAATCTTTGCGATCGTTGTATCTTCTACTCTTTTTGTTACTTGTACTTCTAACGAACCTTCCTCATTCAATGTACCTGCAAATACTTCGTCACCAGACGTTTTGAAAACAGGTACTGCCTCTCCAGTAATGGATGCTTGGTTTACGGAAGAGCTTCCTTTCAACACAATCCCATCCATTGCGATTTTTTGACCAGGCTTTACAATAAGCACGTCATTTATTTGAATAAATTCTGTATCTACTTCTATTAATTGTCCACCTCGACGAATCGTTGCAGTTGGTGGAGCGATATCCATTAATTGACTTATTGATTGACGAGCTTTGTTCATCGAGTAAGCTTCTAATGCTTCACTTACCGCGAATAGAAAAACAACGACGGCTCCTTCACGCCATTCACCTATAATTGCTGCTCCAATAATCGCAATCGTCATGAGTGTTTTCATATCAAAATAAAAGCGAGATAAATTCATCAATCCACTTTTGAACATATCGTAACCACCGACAACAATGGAGATAACGAACAAGCCAATCGCAACTGGATGTGTTTCTTCATATACAAAAGATGCGATAATCCCAAATAGTAAAAAAATGAATGATATGGCTGTTACTACATTTTCTTTTCTTTTGTAAAATGGTATTTTCTCTTCTTTTCGTCGTTTCACAGGTGCCACTTTTATACCATCAAATGCCCCCGCTCTTTCAATATCTTCAATTGATACATCGCCAACAACAGAAACTTTAGATGCTCCAAAATTCACAATTGCATCCTCGACTGCAGGAATATTTTTTATATTTTTTTCAAATTTCATTGCACAGTTGGCACACGATAAATTTTCAAGACGATATTCTTTTTTAACTGTGTTCTCCATTTTCGTCACCTTCTTCTATCACATGTTCATATGCGATTTTTACTAACTCGTTGACATGATGATCTGCTAATGAATAAAAAACTAATTTCCCCTTACGACGAGATTTCGCAAGAGATAAATCTCGTAAAAAACGTAAATGATGAGATGCTGTTGCTGTCGAGGAACCAATAATCTCGCTCACATCACATACACAAAGCTCTTCTTCTATTGTTAGTGCAAATGCTATTTTTAATCTTGTTTCATCCGCTAATGCTTTAAAAACTTGCGCAACTTTCGTAACTTCAGGCAATCGCTCTTTTACAGAAAGCACCACATCTTCGTGTACTTTCGTTACTTCACATATATCTTTTGTTTGCACTTTCTCACCTCATTCAAATGGGCATTTGATTGTTAATTTCATTATATGCTTAGAATTTTCAAAATGCAAAGACATTCAAATAAATATTTGAATGTTATCATTCAGTCTCAGTATCATTCGATTATCATATAAAAGCGACCACTCCTTCTAAAAATGGTCGCAGTTTAATGATTATTCAGCTTTTAGAATGAGTGTACTACCACTTTCACTTCCATCAATGACTGTTATATGATACTTTCCATTTGCCCAGTCCATAACTTGGTCCTGATACCATCTTGACTGCATATGACCACTTTGACCAGGTCCCACAATATGATACGCCTGTTTTAAATCTGATAGATCTGCGACAAAGCGCCAAGACGCACCATGATCTACATTTCCATTCTCATCAAATGCAGCTGCTTGGACTGTAATATTCGAACCGCCGATTGGAACAGACTTTGGATTTAACAAATAAGCAAGAATCGGTGATGCTCCTGAAAGGGGATGATCAAATGTAAGTTGATGATAGTCTCCCCAATTCCATTTTTCTTCATTGCCTCCATACTCATGTTTTATATCTGTCACTGCTTTTACAAACGAATCATACACCCATTTATCTATTCCACCGTACTCTTCTAGCCAAACACTTTGTTCTTTTTCATATCCCTTTCTTAAAAACTGATCGGTTATGTTCCCTTTCCCTGGCAGCATTCCATACACGTCTTCTGGCATTTCACTTTGTAATAAAGTCTTTGGTAGTTCTTTCATCCACTTATGGAATACAAGCGGAGCTGCCTGATCCTTATCATCTACCTGATTCCATTTGGTCAATAAAGTAACAATTTTTTCATACTCTCCATTTACATCTAGCTTTTCTATTGAACTAAGCATCTGTTTCAAAAACTCTCTTGCGTATAAGTTAGTTTGATCCATTTGTAAATCCATCATGTCTTCTTTCGTAAAGTCTGATTTGCTCTCCAGAATTTCTGCAATTCGGTCATACCGATAGGATTGTGCCCAAAAATCCGTAATATGGTATGAATATGAATCATCAATCACTTCATTGTTCGCGGTCGCAATGAATCCTTCCGTGGGATTCACTACTGTAGGCAATTCATCATAGGGAACGTATCCATTCCAACCGTATTCGTCAGAATCTCCTGGGACCGGTAATTGGCCCTCCCCAGACTTACGAATTGGTATTCGACCGTTCGCTTTATATGCAATCGTTCCATCCTTTGAAGCAAACACAAAGTTTTGCGCAGGTGCATGAAAATCTTCTAATGCGGTTTCAAATTCATCCCAGTTGGACGACTTATTCATTTTCAAGATGGCTTGTAGTTCGAGGGTGGGCTCCAGTGCAGTCCACTGCATTGAAAATAATGCTGAAGCCTTCTCTTCTTTAAATAGAATATCTGAAATGATTGGCCCGTGACGTGTTACAACAACCTCAAATGGGACGTCCTCTTCTCCTTTTACTTTAATCGGTATATTTCGCACTTCCGCTTGCTCCCATTTACCTTCATATAAGAACTGCGTGCGATCTTCTGGGCTTGGTGTTTCAATATACAAATCTTGCACATCAGGTCCAACGTTTGTTACACCCCATGCCACGTTCTCGTTATGGCCTAAAATAATTCCCGGAACTCCAGCAAAAATAACACCACTTACATTTTGTTCTGGGGAATTTAAATGCATTTGATACCAAATAGATGGGGTACTTAACACTAGATGGGGGTCATCTGCGAGTATCGGCATCCCACTTGCAGTTCTATCTCCACTTACAACCCAATTATTGCTACCATTAAACTCATTCGGAAGCACGGATGCATCAAAGTAACCACTTACATTCACAGGATTAGCCCTATTTGCTTCAATAATAGAATGAGCATCTTTCGGATATGTGATAAATAATTCCTTAGCCTTTTCTTCTCCTAGCTTATTTATCGCCCAGTGCCTAAATGCTAATGTAGACCAGTTTCCTCCAAGATCGTATGCCATGAATTTTCCAATCGATAATGAGTCGATTGGAGTCCATTCTTCCGGCTCGTATCCAAGTAGCTTAAATTCATAACTTAGTTTCTTTTCTTTTTTGGCAAAATTAATAAATTCATTTACGCCTTCTGCATACCATTTCAGCACATTTTTTGCCTCTGCCTCATACCCTTCATAGGACTGCTCAGCAGCATCTCTCAAGCTAAAAGTGAGGAAAAATTTATCCGTATTTATCGCAGCTTCTCCCACCACTTCTGACAATTGACCACTAGCTTGTCTTCTCGCTAAGTCCATTTGAAATAGCCTATCCTGTGCTTGTATGAATCCTTGTGCACGGTATAAATCAGCATCAGTTTTAGCATGTATATGTGGAACTCCGTTATCATCCCGCACGACCTTGACTTCCTCTTCTAGTGCAGCTAATGTAAGCATACCTTCAACTATTGGAATTGAATTAGATAAGTACATATTCAATCCAACAACTGCTACAACACATATTGTAAGAATGCACCCCAATATCCACACAACTATTTTCCATCGTTTTTTCAATGTCACACTCCTTTCTATTTCCCTACTTCAGTTCTCTATCTGAGTGACTCTACACCAGGATTACTGCAAAAAAAGACCTATGAATATCAATATATTCATAGGTCTACGTTTGTATTATTTTTTATTCTCACCAACAATTTTTACTTCTAGCTCTAGTTCAATACCAAAGTTTTCTTTCACTGCTTCCTTAACCATTTCAATTGTACTAATATAGTCAGTAGCAGTTGCATTATCTTTATTCACTATAAATCCTGCATGCTTCGTAGAAACTTCCGCTCCACCAAAACCTTTTCCTTGCATGCCACTGTCCTGAATAAGTTTCCCCGCAAAATGGCCAGGGGGGCGTTTGAACACACTTCCTGCAGAAGGATATTCTAACGGTTGCTTTGATTCACGTTGAAAAGTTAAGTCCGCGATTTTCGCATTAATTTCTGCTGGGTCTCCAAGATGTAATTCAAATTCTGCTGATAAAACGTAGTAACCTTCTTTGGAGATAATGCTTTTTCGATAACCTAATTCTAACTTTTCTTTCGAAAGAATAAGTTTTTCTCCGCTTGGCGTAAGTACAGTGCATTGAACAATGACATCTTGCACCTCTCCACCATATGCTCCAGCATTCATTGCCATTGCGCCACCGATAGATCCAGGAATTCCACAAGCAAATTCTAAGCCAGTAAGAGACTCCTTTGCCACTGCTCTCGAAACATCTATTATATCTGCTCCACTTTCTGCAATTACCTGATTTCCATTTATCGTAACTTTATTTAAGTTTTCTAAACGAAGTACGATACCACGAACGCCACCATCTCGAACGACCATATTGGAGCCGTTTCCTAGGAGTAATAAAGGAATATCATTGTTATACGCATATTGGACAACGAATGCAGTTTGATCTTCCGTTTCTGGTGTTACAAACAAATCTGCAACTCCACCCATGCGTGTCATTGTATGCAAATTTAGTGATTCATCTATTTTTACATTTTTAGTATCTAACTGTGTAACCAAATCTTGAAACCATTTTTGTTTACTCAAAAAGAGACAATCCTTTCTTCAATCAAATACGCCTCGGCATAATAGTAATGTGACATCTACCTGAGGCTTTAACCTTATTCAACTGACATTTGTACACATTACTGAATAAGGAGAACCTTTCACCCTTACATAGTATGCGTTCTCACACCTATTTTTTCAAGCAAAATTGTTATAACCATTCTTTAGACCAAGATTCGATCCCACCAACTACATCTTTTAGAGCAAGACCTTTGTCAGTTAAATTGTATTCGACACGAACTGGGACTTCGGAAAAGACAGTTCTTTCTACTAATCCTTCTTTTTCAAGCTCTTTTAAACGTTCGGAAAGTAATCGACCACTTATAGGAAGAGAAGACTCAATCTCATTAAATCTTTTTGACCCATCAATTAATTGATAAATAATTAAAGTAGTCCATCTTTTCCCAAGCAATTCCATTGCCTTCGCTAAACGTGGACATAATAACGCTTCTTTCATCTGATTCACCTCTATTACGTACTATTATATCCTTATATTATTTTTTTGTAAAACAAAAGTAATTTAATTACTTGACGTAAGTATACTATTATTTTAAAGTAAGTTACATAAAGTAACTTATGTTTGCATACTTTATAAATGGGTAAAGAATTATGCTTAGTTTATTTTCATTTATTTTGAAATAAAATATCTTGATTTCAAGAGAAATGTGTTTTATACTAAAAAAAAATAACAAACATTTTAGGAGGAAATTAAAAATGACAAAATTTAATCTTGACGCTGCACATTCTAGTATCGATTTTTCTGTAAAACACATGATGGTTTCAAAAGTAAAGGGTTCTTTCACTAACTTCACTGCTGAGCTAGAAGGTAATGCAGAAGATTTACACGGTGCAACTATTAGCTTTGAAATTGATGTAAAATCTATAAATACAAACAATGAAGATCGTGATAACCATTTACGTTCAGCTGACTTCTTTGACACGGAAAGCTTCCCAAGCATCAAATTCGTAGCAACGGACATCAAAAAAACAGATGATGGCGAATACGATGTAACAGGCGATATGACTATTAAAGATGTAACAAAACCTGTAACTTTTGAAGTAGAATACGGCGGTAAAGGTACTAATCCATGGGGTCAAGAAGTAGTAGCATTCTCTGCGGATACTAAACTAAATCGTAAAGAGTTTGGTCTAGTTTGGAACCAAGCTCTTGAAACTGGTGGCGTACTAGTTGGAGAAGATATTAAAATCTCTGTTGAACTTGAATTAAACCCAGCTCAATAATCTTTATAAGACTAAGCTACTTTGGTATACCCAAAGTAGCTTTTTTGTATGAAATTACGACTTCCCCAACTTTCTTCTAATAAAACAATTTTATTTGCAAAAAACTCAAGCTCCAAAATCCACCAAACTCTATTCTTTAATAAAATAAAACACTTACATTTCCATTTAAAAAAAATTAAATACTCTGAAATATATTATATACTTCATATCTATTAAATTATGTGATATTGTATAGAGAATTCAATATTGTCTGAAAGGAGAGACTATTATGTCTCAAATGCTCGCTTTAGTTATCGTTATTGCAATTCTATTCATCGGAGACCTTGTCTCCACTCGCACAAAAGCATGGATTCCTTCTGTTTTTGTTTCTGCAGTTCTTTTTCTTATTGGTTATTGGACTTTCTTTCCAAAAGATATAGTTTCCGTTGCAGGTGTACCACCTGTTGTTGCAACGATGATGATTTACTTACTTATTACGAATATGGGTACTTTGCTTTCTATACAACAATTAAAAGAACAGTGGAAAACTATTGTCATTTCCCTTGCAGGAATTTTTGGAATTATCGCTGCTCTTTTTGGAATTGGAACTTTTATATTTGGCGTTGAAACTGTAATTGTTGCCATTCCACCTCTAGTAGGAGGAATCGTATCTGCCTTAATCATGTCTGAAGGAGCTGCAAATGCTGGGCTCACAACTTTATCTGTATTTGCAATTGTTATTTATGTTATGCAAGGTTTTGCTGGCTATCCACTTACATCGATTGTTCTTAAAAAAGAAGGGAAAATGCTACTTGAAAGGTTTCACAAAGGGGAATTAGCTGCGACAGGACAAGCAAGCTCTTCATCAGAGGAATCGAAAGAAGAACCGAAATTGTTCCGTAAACTTCCTAAAAAGTACAATACCGATTATTTTAAATTTTTCCGACTAGCCTTCGTAGGTTTTCTTGCGTATCTAGTTTCTACATTATTGGCTCCAATTTTAACTGTTAGTCCGTACGTTCTTTGTTTATTGTTCGGTATTATTGCTGCAAGCGTTGGCTTTTTAGAACGTCATGCATTACAAAAAGCAAATGGTTTCGGCTTATGTATTATGGTTCTTATGCTCTTCGTATTTGATGGTTTAAAAGCGGCGACACCATCTATGATTGTTCAAATTATTTACCCTCTTGTTGGAACAATTGTATTAGGAGTTATCGGAATGTATATTTTCTCATTTATCATAGGGAAGGTTTTAAAGGTCAGCAAAAATATGGCTTTCGCTATTTCTCTAACTGCATTATATGGTTTCCCTGCTGACTACATTATTACAAATGAAGTGATTAATTCATTGACACAAGATGAAAAGGAGCGAAAAGTTCTTACTGATCATATGCTTCCACCTATGCTCGTCGGAGGATTTATCAGTGTAACGATTGTTTCTGTTATTCTTGCTGGTATTTTCGTAGGATTCTTGTAAAAAAGCTAGTCACTTAATAGATAAACAAGTTTATTCCTTTTGTCTTATAAGATTAGGAGAGATAGTATGTATGCAAATCACAAAAGAATTGAAAAGCATATCGAATTATTAAGCCAATTTACATCTACACCTGGAGTAGGGGTAACGAGACTTACATATTCTAAAGAAGATTTAAGTGCTAGAAATTACATCAAAGAGAGAATGTTAGAATACGGATTAACAGTAACAGAAGATGGACTTGGTAATATTTTCGGAAAGTTAGAAGGTACTATCCTAGATGCCCCGTCTGTAATAATTGGTTCTCATTTTGACTCCGTTCCTAATGGTGGTGCATATGATGGAACTGCAGGTGTTGTAGTAGGTTTGGAGATTGCTGCTCTATTTCAAGAGAATAATTGTAAACCAGCTTACCCTCTTGAAATTATCGCTCTTGTTGAAGAGGAAGGCTCTCGATTTGGCGGGGGCTTGTTAGGCTCGAGAGGAATGATGGGTTTACTTACAAATGAAGAATTCCATACACTTGCTGATAAGGATGGAATACTTGCAAAAGATGCCATGGCTCAGATCGGACTAGATTTTACAAAAGAAAAGCTCCGTCATCCAAAATCAATTAAAGCTTTTCTAGAGCTTCATATAGAGCAAGGTCCAATTTTAGAAGAAAAATCTATCCCTGTAGGTGTAGTGGAAGCCATCGTTGGATTGACACAGCTTGAAGTTACAGTGCGTGGCCAAGCGGGACATGCTGGCACAACACCAATGGGTCATCGCTCCGATGCACTTGTTACTGCTGCAGAAATCATCTCTGCCATTCCTCAAATTGCCGTTGAGGAGGGTAATGGGACGGTTATCACAACTGGGCAGTTAAATGTATTCCCAAACGGTGCAAATGTCATTCCTGACAAAGTAGTTTTCTCCGTAGATATACGTTCTGGTATGGAAGTACATGTACAAAATGTTATTCGAAAAGTAAAGGAATTAGTTTCTTCCAAAAATGAAAATCGCATCTACACTTCAACAGAACAATTACTTTACATCTCTCCAAAAGAAATGGATAACAATATTCGAACCATTTTAAAAGAAAAGAGTGAGAAACTAGACATCCCCTACTGCTCTATTAATAGCGGTGCAGGTCATGATGCTATGGTATTATCCGATTTTACTGCTTGTGGAATGGTATTCATTCCAAGTAAAAATGGACTTAGTCACTGCCCAGAAGAATGGTCAGATGCTCGACATATTGCGGATGGCACGGACATTTTGTTTCAGACAGCATTACAATTAACGGAGGGAAATGGAATATGATTAACCAAAAAATAAAAAAATCTATTACAAATAATAGTGAAGAATTAACTGCACTGCGTCGAAAATTGCATAGTGAACCAGAGTTATCTTTTGAAGAATTCAAAACAACTGCTTTTGTTTGTGAATATCTAGATAAGCTTGGAATTTCCTACCGCAAAACAGAGCCAACAGGAGTTATCGCTGAGATTATAGCAGTGCCTGGCGGTAAAACGGTAGCTCTCCGTGGAGATATGGATGCACTAGCAGTCGAGCAACTCAATAAACATGTACCATATGCATCTAAAATAGATGGCAAAATGCATGCATGCGGTCACGACGCGCATACATCTATGCTTCTTATCGCTGCAAAAGCATTATTTGAAGTAAAAGAAGAACTCCCAGGTAATGTTCGCTTCCTCTTCCAACCTGCAGAAGAAATTGCACTAGGAGCCCAATCCATGGTAGATCAAGGTGCCATGGATGGAGTAGACAACGTATTCGGTATTCACATTTGGTCACAAATGCCGACACATAAAGTTTCCTGTACTCCAGGACCATCGTTTGCGGCTGCCGATATTTTCAAAGTGAAATTTAAAGGAAAAGGTGGACATGGTGCTATTCCAGAAGCTTGTATTGATGCGGCAATCGTTGCTTCTTCATTTGTCATGAATGTTCAAACAGTTGTTTCTAGAACGATTGATCCACAAAGTCCTGCTGTCCTTACTGTTGGAAAAATGGTTGTCGGAACAAGATTTAATGTCATTGCAGAAAATGCAGAAATCGAAGGAACGGTTCGTACTTTCAATCCTGATACGAGAGATCATATCGAAAAAAGCATTACACAATACGCTGAGAGTGTTGCTGCAATTTATGGAGCTACAGCTGAAGTGGAATATATTCGCGGAACAGATACAGTTGATAATGATGAAGAAAGCGCAAAACTCGTTCAACAAGTTGCTGCCGAAGCATTCGGTTCAGATGTTCTATTTAACGAAAAACCAACAATGGGCGCAGAGGACTTCTCTGCTTTCCTAGCGAAAGCACCGGGTAGCTTTGCATTAGTAGGTAGTGGCAATGCTGAAAAAGATACAGAGTGGTCTCATCATCATGGAAATTTTGATATTGATGAAGATGCGCTTGCTACGGGAGCCGAGCTTTATGCACAATATGCATGGGCATATTTGAATAAATAAATTCAGACTGTTAGCTACTCCGAAATTGTTCGGGGTAGCTCAGACTGTAGACAAATTCTTTTTACAATGAGTAGAGATGTATAAGAGAATCAGCAGGGCCCGCCACTTCGCTTTCCGCGGGCTTGGCTTCAGCCTCCTCGTCACTGCAAAGACACTGGCCAAATAAAGTTCGGCCAGTGTCTTTCCTGCGGGGTCTTCAGCTCAAGCTATTCCCACAGGAGTCTCCGTGGCGAGCCCTGCCTATCGAAAGTTGAAAGTGGAAAGTGTAAATCTGAAGATGCTGTGATCAATTAATATTCTCGGAATATCTGATAAAAATAACGGATTGACTATCCCGTATCATCAAGTGAAAAGGCTTTAATTGTCCACTTTTCTGTTTATTGAAGTTAAAAATAAGCGGAAGGCGGCGACTCCTGCGGGACAGCGAGACAGTCCAAGACCCCGCAGGCAAAGCCGAGGAGGCTTGGCGCGAGCCCGCGGAAAGCGTCCGCCTGAAGCGATTGCTACAGGAAAAGCACAATAATCACTATGTTCTTAATATATTTTGATTCATAAAGATGCATTTGTCGACAAGCTGAACTACCCCGAAATTGTTAGGGGTAGCCTTTTTACATTTAAAATGTTTTTCCAACTAAAGTGACGTTTTTTCCAACTAAGACTTCATTTATTCCAACTAACTGCTCCATTTTTCTAACTAACTTTCTAATCAAACGAACAAAGGAATGGATTTTGGATTAATTAATTTAATTTTGAAACTATATTCTAGGATTTTCGTATATATGTAAGAAATAACTATTGGAGGGATATTGATGGAAGATTTAATTGGACTGGGAATCGGTTTTGTAGCAGTTGTGATGATTTTCTCTATACCACTAACTGCGATATGGACAACCCATTTACGGAAGTCCCAAAAAGTGAAAGCACAAATTGTAAAAGATGAGATTGAATTAGAAAAACTAAAGTATAACAATTTTTTATTAGAGACTGAAAATATGCGATTAGATTTACAACAAAAACAAGCAAATTTGTTAGAAAGCTCTGATCCTCTTGTTTTAGATTTACAAAGAAAAGCACTAAGTGAAACAAAGATTACATCCTTTTAAAAACAATCGTGCAGAAAAATTTCCGCACGATTGTTTTTAAAAGTGCATACACAAAGATAGGAGTTTAACAATGCAAAAATCTACAAAAGGATTTTTCCAATTACTCAGAAGCCTTCGATGGCCTGTCAAAATGACAATTATTGCACTAGTCTTATCTCTCTTAAGCACAGTTATTGGATTAGTAGTACCCCTTGTTACAAAAGATTTAGTCGATACGTTAACAAGCACTGCATTTAATTGGAAAATGATTATGCTATTGCTTGTTGTATTTTTATTACAAGCTATTTCCGGTGGGTTTTCTTTCTATCTATTATCTTATATAGGAGAATATATAGTTGCGGATCTTCGCAAAAAGCTATGGAGCAAAGTGCTTCATCTTCCTGTAACCTACTATGATCAGAATGAAAGCGGCGAAACAATGAGCCGCATTACACAAGACACTTCCACTTTGAAATCACTCATTACTGATCACTTGGTGAATTTTATTACTGGAATAATCACAATCATAGGGTCTGTCATTATATTATTTTTTATTGATTGGAAAATGACGTTAATCATGCTTATTAGTGTCCCGTTGAGCGTAGCAATTATGATTCCACTCGGCAATATGATGCATAAAGTTTCGAAATCTACACAAAAAGAAATGGCTTCGTTTTCGGGTCTTTTAGGACGTGTGCTATCTGAAATTCGTTTAGTAAAATCTTATCGAGCTGAGAAAACGGAAACTGCAAGTGGCAACGAAGCAATTCAAAGCTTATATAAATTTGGACTTAAAGAAGCTAAAATACAAGCGTTCATAGCACCTTTTATGACGCTTACTATGATGGTGATTTTAGTCGCAATTTTAGGCTATGGTGGTTTACAAGTATCAAAAGGAATCTTGACTGCTGGCGAACTTGTTGCCATCATCTTTTACTTAGTACAAATAATTGTTCCTTTTGCCCAAATGGCAACGTTTTTTGCTTCTTTCCAAAAAGCTGTAGGAGCGACCGAGCGTATTCAAGAAATATTCCATATGGATAGTGAAACAGTTGAAGTGGAATCGAAACAACTATTAGAAGATGGTGTAGTTGCTTTCGAAGATGTCCATTTTTCATATGGTCTGGACAAAAAAGTGATTGATGGGATTTCATTTGAAGCTCGTCCTGGGACTGTAACAGCATTTGTCGGTCCAAGTGGCGGTGGCAAAACAACCATATTTTCATTGTTGGAAAGATTTTACGACCCTGATTCTGGGAAAATCTTGTTTAATCAAACATCAATTACTGATCTCTCTTTACGTGCATGGCGTTCTAAAATTGGGTACGTCTCACAGGAAAGCCCTTTAATGAGCGGCACCATTTTATCCAATATGACATATGGAATGATTACTATTCCACCAATGGAGAAAATTATTGAAGCAGCAACTGCAGCAAATGCCTCTGCATTTATAGATGAGCTTCCAGACAAATACGATACGCTCGTTGGAGAACGTGGCATCAAGCTTTCTGGAGGACAACGTCAACGTATTGCAATTGCACGTGCACTCTTGCACGACCCGAAAATATTAATTTTAGACGAAGCAACCTCCAACCTAGATAGTGGTTCGGAAGCTATCGTACAAGAAGCGTTAGAACGTCTAATGAAAGGCCGTACTACTCTAATTATTGCACACAGACTCGCAACGATTACTCATGCCGATCAAATATTCTTTTTAGAGCAAGGGAAAATCACAGGAAGTGGCACACATGAACAACTCATTGCTCATCACGAACTTTATAAAGAATTTACACAGGGGCAAGGATTGTCGTGAAAAAGAAAGTCCAATGAGTGGAGTAATTAGACTTGGCACATTGTATTTTTTAATAGTGAAGCAGTAACCTCTTTAACTTTCAATTGAGAAAGCGGAGTCTAAAAAATGAGTTTTTTTAGCATTTTATATTACTGCTTTCCTAATCAATTATTTCTATGTTTTTCCTTTATTTTTATGTTATCTTAATTATAGAACTGGATTTTATTTTCCTATTTTGATCCTATCGAGGGGGGTTGTAATTGGGTGAATATAGGGCAGCTGATTAAATTAGAACGACAAAGACAAAATATGAAGCAAGAGTCTTTAGCTTCTGGTATTTGTGTTCCCTCTTACTTAAGTAGAATAGAAAATGGCTTAGTAACACCAAGTGAAAATATACAGCAGCATATTTTAACGCGGTTAAATATCCCTCTGGATTCACTAAAGAGTGATATAAACCCTGAAAAGTCAATTCATTTTAAATTGCTCTTCAAAACTGTACTCAACTCTCGAGATAAACAAAAGGCAGCAAATCTTCTACAAGATATTCACATCTATATAGTGGAACATCCAATTGACCCTAATAGACTCACCCTTCTTTTAATGGAAACAAGGCTGATGCTTATGCTGCCTGACTATACAAACGAAGTCCAAACTAATGTGACTATATTAGAAGAGTTCAAAAAGGAAATGAATACGGAACAATTATTTTATCTTTATACGATTCAAGGTATTATAGCGTATTTGAACAATCAATTCCGAGAAGCATCTGAGATTTTCTCACAAGTATTTACATTAATCAAAAGTTATCGTATGGAAGATTGGGAAATGGCTGAACTTTACTATATTTCGAGCTTATCCCTATTATCGGAATCACGATACATACTCGCAATTGATTATGTGAAATCGGCTCTTTCTTATTTTAATCAAGAAATCTTAATAGAACGCTCCATTGAATGCTTGATTATTTTAGGTATTGCTCAAAAAGATAATGGAGTGTTAAAAGAATCTGTAGCTATCTATGAAAAGGCAAAAGAAATAAGCACTAAGATTGAGTCTTCTAAATTCAATGGAATGATTGAGCATAATTTAGGAGCAAGTTATTCTCTACTAAAAAATCCCCAAAAAGCACTTTTCCATTTTCAAAATAGTTTAGATGCAAAATCTAAGCCCGACGATAAAATAGTTACAATTTTATCTATAGTAAAGGAATATCATAAAAATAGTGATGTTATAAACGCAAAAATTTGGTTGGAAAAAGGGTATAAATTGTTAGACCTTTTAACAAAAAAGAATAGAATCTTTTATACAAATCATTTTGCTATATATAGATCAATTCTTTTTAAGGAAAAGGATCTTATTTCGATTTTCAAAAAATCTTTGGATTATTTCGAAAGCAAGCAAGAGTATAAGTATTGCTCTATTTATTGCTACGTCCTAGCGAAAAAATTAGCCGAAGATAAGCAATACAAACAAGCTACTATTTATTATGAACAAGGATTTAATTATCATATAAAACAATCAAAAGTATCTAATTGGGAGGAATTATCATGAAAAAATTTTTAGTAGGTGTACTTTGTTGTGTAGGTTTATTAATAGTGACCATTGTAAGTAGTACTGAACTTGCAGTGAATGATAAACCTGAAATCACTTCTATTGGCGTTGGTAAATCTATTTAAATTATATATCTATCAATTAACATTAAAGGGTACAAGATTCTATAACTGAATCTTGTACCCTTTAATATATTTTCAATATCCTTTTTCAATATCCTTTTTCAATGAAAACTTCATCATCCAGTATGATATGATGACTATACACTTCTACAAATTCTAATGACTTTTCTAGACTATCAACCAATTCAAAAATATCGAGAATCATAACTAACTTTATAGTAGTTATCTCTCCAAAAGCGTTCGTATATGTCACGTCTTTAAAATGTTCTTTTACTAATCCATCGACATCTTCGATTTTAGCGGCTCTAACGATATTAATCGTTTCCTCAAATGTTTTATTAGGCATAGACTCTGGTGAAGAAATATGTTCAAATAATAGTTTTACTGAATAAATATTCTCCAAAAAGAACACCTCTATTCCCTATTTTTCTCTTCTCTTTATTATTCTTTAATTGACTGGAAAAATCCATATCTTTTAGTTGAGAAATTCCCTTAAGAAAATGAGGCTTAATCAGAGAAATTTATTCATACTTTCATACTAATCAATTGATTTAACATAGTGTATTTTTTACTCTTATATTATTTTTAATTAATAGGTAAAATTACCCAATTAAAATTCTAATTGGTTAAAAATCTGCATTACCTGCTAGAAAAAGCACGATAAGTTTTTTCCATTAAATATTTAACTGGCTTTCGTATAGCTCGTAATAGTTTTGAAAGACATCCCTGTGTATATCCGCCGCAAAATTTACAGCTACTTTCGTGCTGTAAATCGTGGCCAAGTATAGTCCTCCCGAATGATTTTCTAATTCTTTCATCATTTGATAACCATACATTGAATCTTCCCTGCGCAAATGCTAGATAGCCATTTGTATAAACCCTCTCCGCTTTTTCACCTAAATCCTCTCCTTTAATCGATATATCGATTAAAAACAATAGTAAAAGAGCTTAGAGTTTTTTCTCTAAGCCCTTTTCGGTTTAACTTTCATTCTCCTAGTTCTATTTTCTCTAGTGGCTCATAAGCAGGCCCTTCAATTACGTCTCCAGTAAACGTAAATCTTGAACCGTGACATGGACAGTCCCACGAACATTCCGCATCGTTGAATACAACGTCACACCCCATATGCGTGCAAACAGGTTTTACTAAATATACTTTACCTGTCACGTCTTTAAATGCACCAACCTTTTTACCATCTAACTTAACAATGTCTCCTTTACCTAGTTCTAAATCTTTAAATAAGACATCAATTTTCTCTGTTTTTCCTTTGATTAGTTCTTTAGCGACGTTCGCATTTATTTTGGCGAAGCTCGTAATATCTTCTTTTTTCATTTTAGACCTTATTGGATTGTAAAACTCCGCAAAGCGATTGTCTTTTTCGAGGACATTGTCTGCCATAATTGTTGCTGCAACCGTACTATTGGTCATTCCCCATTTTGCATATCCCGTTGCAACCAATACATCCTGAAGTCCGGTGGTCATTGAACCAACGTATGGCAGTTGGTCAAGTGTTACTAAATCCTGTGCGGACCAACGATAAGCATATTGCTTCACTTTGAACTGCTCTCTACCAAATGCCGCTAAAGCCTCATAGTTCGCCATCGTATCACCTTGAAATCTTCCGGTTATATGCCCTTCCCCACCAATTAGTAAATATCGTCTTCCATCCGAACCTAACGAAGTTCGAATGGATCTTGTAGGCTTTTCTACATTAATGTATATTCCTTTTGGATAATTAGCTTCTACGAGTGAAGCAAGTGCATAAGATCTCTCTGAGTACATTCGAGTAAAATAAAGTCCGTCTTCATCATTGAAAGGAAAATGACTACAAACGAGTATTTTCTTCGCTCTTATTTCATTCCCATCGAGCATTTGCACAAGATTGGTTGAATGAATGGATTTTGCACGCGACTCTTCGAAAAACTGAACCCCATTTTCTATTGCCTTCTCCATTAATGCAGTTGCATATTTTAACGGATGAAACTGTCCTTGGTTTTCCATTTTGAGAGCTTCTTTCACTGTAAATGGAAGTCCTGTTTCTTTTGTTAAGGTAGCTCCCTCGATTCCAAGCTTGTTATAAGCATCCATTTCATTTTTTAATATTTCCACTCCATCTTCTGTATCTGTATACAAAAAGGCATCTACTTTTTCAAAGTCACAATTGATACCTAACTCCGAAGCAGTTTGTTCAATAAAGTCCTTTGCCTCAGTATTTGCTTCATAATATAATCTTGCTTTCTCTTCTCCGAAAGTTTCAATTAGCTTTTGATAAATAGGTCCATGTTGTGCTGTAACTTTTGCCGTTGTGAAACCTGTTGTACCCTTTAATATTCTACTTCCTTCTACAACTATTACTTTTAATCCACTTTTACTCAGCAAATAAGCTGCCGTAATTCCAGTGAGACCTGCTCCAATAATTGCAACATCAACTTCTATATCTTCACTTAGTTTAGGAAAAAGCGGAAAATCTTTATTTGCTCGCCAATATGATTGCGATTCGCTCGGTAAAATTTTTTGAGTCATTTATGATTCCCTCCTGTTTCTCCTATTCTCTATCTATTGGTGAAACTTTATTCAACTCGAAGCGTATAAATTGAAAGAAGCAAAGGAGTGAAACGATGGATTTCTTTAGTATCATGAATATATTAGGTCCTTTATTTATTGCTGTTGTTTTTATTATAGTTATCGGTGGATTCATTTTTATAATTGGTAGTAGCATTAAACAACGAAATAAAAACGATAATTCTCCTAAACTTTCAGTACCCGCTCAAATAGTAGCGAAACGTACGAATACGTGGGGAGGATCAGGTAATAGTTCGGCGTCTACTTCCTATTATGTAACGTTTCAAGTAGAAAGTGGAGATCGAATGGAGCTTCAGTTGAATGGACAGGAATATGGTATGCTAGCAGAAGATGATCTTGGCATTCTGACTTTTCAGGGGACTAGATTCCTTACATTTGAGAGAAAACATTAAGAAAAGCCAGCTGGGATCCTTCCCTTGCTGGCTTTCATCAATTTATTTAGTTGGTGAGATACCTTCTTCTTCCGCTACTTTATTCAAAGCGCCTACGAATGATTCCAGTGGCTGTGCACCAGAAATAGCATACTTATCATTTAACACAAAAAATGGAACTCCACGAACACCTATTTGTCCAGCTCTTGCAATATCCGCTTGAACTTCTGTTAAATAAGCATCTGAATTTAACACTTTATCCGCTTCTTCTCTAGATAATCCAATAGACTCGATTAAATCTAAAAGGATATCATGTTTTCCAATTTCTTTTGATTCAATAAAATAGGAATGAAGCAATAATTCGTTTGCTTCTTTCGCTTTACCTTGGTCAGATGCCCATTTTACTAAACGATGAGCATCTAGCGTATTCGCAGGTTTCATTGTATCAAAATTATACTCCAGTCCAACTGTTCGTGCTTGTTCTGCTACACCTTCTGTCATTTGCTTTGCAGCTTCTACAGTTGTTCCGTATTTTCCAGCAAGTTCTTCGTATATACTCTTATCCGACACTTTCGGTGTATTCGGGTCTAGCTCAAAGCTTTTAAATTCAACCTCTGCTTGACTACTAAAACCCGCTTGCTGTAATGCTTCCTCTAATCTTCTTTTTCCAATATAACAAAACGGACAAACAAAATCTGACCATACTTCAATTTTCATATTAATCACCTCCACTTCATTTTATTTGTATATATAACATACAGCAATTTTACTGCTCAAAACAAAAGCTTCTCAACCAATATGGCTGAGAAGCTTTTAATGTTTCTTATGATAATGCTTCAGTTAGAGCTGGCACTACTTGTTTTTTACGAGATACAACACCTTTTAGGAGAGCAGTATTGTTTTCGAATTTCACACTAAATGCTGCTTCCGCTTTTAGTGCTACTTTTCCTAGTGCAAGTGCTACCGAGTCGTTATTTAAAATATCTGTTACGACAAAAAAGAATAGGTCCAGCTCTTTTTCTTGGATTTCACGATTAATTAGTTCTTCAAGTTCTGCTTGACGACCCATTACGTCGTTTACGTCTACTGCATTAACTTGTGCGATAACTACTTTGTATTCGCCCATGCCGAATTCTTTTGCGTCTAGTGAAAGAAGGTCTTCTAAGCTTTTATCGCTTAAATCTGCTCCTGCTTTTAACATAGCTAGTCCGTACTCTTCTGCATTGACACCAGCAATTTTTTCAAGTTCACGAGCAGCAGCTACGTCCTCTTCAGTACATGTTGGTGATTTAAATAATAAAGAATCTGAAACAATTGCAGAAAGCATTAATCCTGCAATATTTGCTGGAATTTCAATTCCTTTTTCTTTATAGATTTTATTTAAAATAGTTGCCGTACAACCTACTGGTTCTGCACGATAGTATAAAGGCTCTGCCGTTTCGAAGTTTGCAATACGGTGATGGTCAATTACTTCCGTTACTTGTACTTCTTCAATGCCATCAGCACTTTGTTGTTTTTCATTGTGGTCGACCAAGATTACTTTTTTCGCTTCATTTGCAACGTTTTCAATTAATCTTGGTGCTTCGAAACCGAATTTTTCTAATGCGAATTTTGTTTCATTATTTACTTCGCCTAAACGAACCGCTTCAGCTTCTACTCCGATAGCATTTTTTAAGTGTGCATATACAATCGCTGATGTAATTGTGTCTGTATCCGGGTTTTTATGTCCAAAAACTAATACTTTTTCCATGAATAATCCTCCTAATCAATTATGCCTCGGCGTAATTGCGTCCAGATTTTGAATTAAGCTTAGGCCTGCGTGATGCAGGTGTCAGTTAGCCTTTGTCGCATGGATGCGACGATTTTAGGCTAACATCATTCTAATACTCCTTTCAAAATCTGTGACATCCGCCGGAGGCTTTAACTTTTTTTAGCCTGGGTTTGAAATAATCAACATTTTGGCATCCATCTTGACACTTGTAGAAGTGGAAGACTTCCGCTGAAAAAAGTTAAACAATTTCCGAACTTATTTTATCATATATCCTGCTTATCATTGAAAAGTAAATTCGCTAATTTATGCTTTTGATGTAAAAAGTCTGCAAGCGTGTATTCATCCAACACTTTGAGATATGCAAATAAAGCGCGATTCAGCGCACCTTTCAATCCGCAAACTGGCGTAATAACACATGAATTTGTTTGACAATCAAAGCATTCAACTAAATGGAAATCATCTTCTGTATGCCTAACTACTTGTCCTATATTAATGTCTTCAGGTTCCATCGCTAAACGAATTCCTCCACCTCGTCCACGGATCGTTTCAATATAACCTAGTTTACCTAACTCATGCGTTACTTTCATCAAATGATTTTTGGAAATGTCGTATGCATCCGAAATAGCTTGGATCGTTGAAAGGTCACTTTTTTCTTTTGTTCCCAGGTATATTAACACTCTAAGTGAGAAATCTGTATACATAGTTAATCTCATATTGCCACCACCAATCCTCTACCTCATTATAGCGAATTTTGACAAACTCGTGAAAGAAATGTGTCTGATTTATTAAAGCTTGTTTAAAGATGTATTTAAAATATTGCTTTAAAGAATTTAGAGGAGTATCGTACAAAGTGTAAACAACAATACGAAAAAAGGACGTGTAATAATATGTTATCTCAACAAACAATTGATATCGTAAAATCTACAGCTCCAGTTTTAGAAGTACACGGAGTCGCAATTACGACCGTTTTTTATAAAAATCTATTTGAAGCACATCCAGAACTACTTAATATATTTAACCATGCAAACCAATCAAAAGGCCGTCAACAAACTGCTCTTGCAAATGCTGTATATTCAGCTGCAGTGCACATCGACAACTTAGCAGCAATTATTCCAGCTGTAAAACAAATCGGCCAAAAACACGTAAGCCTTGGTATTAAACCTGAACACTATCCTATCGTTGGTGAACACTTACTTGGAGCTATTAAAGAAGTACTTGGGGATGCAGCAACAGACGATATTATCAATGCATGGGCAGAAGCCTATGGGGTAATAGCAGATGCCTTTATCGGTATTGAAGAAGAAATGTATGTAGCATCTGAGTCTAAACAAGGAGGCTGGAGATTCTTTAAAGATTTCATTGTTGTCCATAAAGAAAAAGAAAGTGAGAATATTACTTCTTTCTACTTAAAACCTGCAGATGGAAACATGCTACCTACTTATGAACCTGGTCAATTCATTACAATTCGAGTAAGCGTTCCTGGGGAAAAATATTTACTAAATAGACAATATAGCTTATCTAAAGCTTCAGATGTGGAAACATTCCGCATTTCAGTAAAAAAAGAAGATGAACATGATCCTGCGGGTAAAGTTTCCGTTCATTTACACAATAATGTGAACGTCGGGGATACGTTAGAACTTAGTGCACCTGCTGGAGAATTCTCTTTAGATGTAGAGAAAACAACACCTGTAACACTCATAAGTGGTGGAGTTGGAATCACTCCTATGATGAGTATGTTCGAAACAATTGCTAAAAATCAACCATCTCGAAAAGTTTCTTTCATCTATAGTGCGCGTAACGAAAATCTACATCCATTTGATAAAGATATTCGTTCATTAATGGAAACGATGGAAGATGCAGAGTATGTTTCCCTTTACTCAGATGAAGGAGATGGATTTATTACAAAAGAGCTTTTAGCTACACATGCCATTCAAAGTGGTGATGTATACATTTGTGGACCAGTTGGATTTATGGAAGCAATGATTAATCATCTACTAGAACTCGGATACACAAATGAACAAATTCATTACGAATTCTTTGGCCCTGCTCTTCAACTTGAGTTGGTACAAGCATAACTTTCCTAAGTTGAATAAGAAGAGTGTTACTTCGAATTAGAAGTAACACTCTTTATTGTTTACCCCAAAATAGTGATAGGTATTTTTACATACGAATTTATATCTAAACGCTGTGACAGACAATAAAAGTACGTTCATATATATGATTCTAGGAATTAATTAACGCATAAATATGCTTTTAGTATTATGCATATACTGTCGTTAGTGTTATAATTATCCTATGAACCTATTAATAAAGGAATGATAGAAATAATGCCCAAACTTTCTGAGAGCAAATATATTCCGCTTGCAACTTTTTTTAAACAGTCGACTCAAAGAGAACTTTCTTTAACTTATGACGAAATTGAAGCTATCATAGGCCAAGTTCTACCGAACGCCGCCTATTTAAGCAGTAGTTGGTGGAAGAAAACAAAGCCCCCTGCACTACATTTTTTTGCCTGGACAGATCATGGGTATTCTGTAAAATCAGTTAATTTGGGGAAATCCGTTCTTTTCCATAATGTTGTACATGAAAAAGATGAACGACTTCTAGATGAAAACAATAAACAGGATATTCTTATTATTCGAGAAGCAGAGCTTGAAGATGCTCGTTCGTTTATTAGCTTACAGGAAAGTATTTTTTCAGAGACAGACTTTATGTTATATGGGAAATCAGATATACAAATGACTGTTCAAGCTGTTCGAAAGGAAATGAATTTCTGGAAAAACTCGACCAACTCGATTTTACTGTTAGCCATCATGAATGGTCAGTTTGCTGGCTACGTTTTATTCACAGGTGGCCCAGCTCCTCGTGCATTACATAGAGCAACCGTAGTAATCGGTGTTAAACAAATGTTTTCTAAAAAAGGTATCGCCTCTTCCCTAATGCTGCATGGAGAAAAGTGGGCAAAAGAAGTAGGAATATCAAAACTTGAACTGACCGTAATTAAAGAGAATTTAAATGCTCAAAAGCTTTATGAAAAGCTTGGCTTTGAAAACGAAGGTACAAGGAAAAATGCACTTATTATTAATGAAGAGTTTGTAGATGAGTTCTTTATGGGGAAACTCATTTAAAAAAAGATCGACCAAAATTAATTTGGTCGATCTTTTTTGGTGAATTTTCGCTAAGGATTTCGTTAAGCAAAAAGTATAAGTAAATGTTTGAGCTCTTCCTGCTATCTCGCTTTCGAAACAAAGGGATTGTTTGTTTCCCAATATCTATACGGGTAATGTACAGCTTCTCCGCTGTTTTCAATACCTATTCTTGGCCCAGTTGAAACGGATATCACTTGCTCACCTTCTGCTATATACAATGGCTTGTCTGACCAATTCTTTCCATAATACTCCATCGTTATTGCCAATGCTTTTGTGAGTTTACCAGGTCCATTTGTCCACTGCTTTCTCATTAGGTCCAAGCCTTCCATTGGTTCTACAGCACGTATTAGGATGGCATTTGGTGTGTCGAGAGCGCCAGCTACGACATTTATCAGTGTATGCGTATGCATTTGATATGTGTAAATAAGTCCTGGTTTCCCAAACATAACCTCTGTTCGTTTTGTTCTTCTATTTCCAAAGCTATGTGCTGCTCTATCATCAGCACCCATATACGCTTCCGTTTCCACAATTTTACCAACAATAAGACCTCTATTATGCTCATGTACTATATATTTTCCTAGTAAATTGCCTGCAAGTTCTAATGTTGGTTGATGAAAAAACATTGGATCAATTGGTTTCACTTATAAAAACCCCATTTTTTTTGCTTCAAATGTCAGTTCATCTCTGAATTTTGGATGAGCAATCGATATTAGCTGCTTAGCTCTTTCTGAAATTGGTTTTCCGAACATTTTTGCCACACCATATTCCGTTACAATTATATCTATATCATTTTTAGAGGTTGTTACGACAGAACCAGGTGTTAGGCTTAACTTTATTCTGGAAAGTTCATCATTTTTAGCTGTCGATGTCATACACACGAAACCTTTTCCTTCTTTGGCAAACCTTACTCCTCTTGCAAAGTCTGATTGTCCACCAGTAGAGGAATAATACTTTCCTGCAACTGTTTCAGAAGCACATTGTCCAAATAAGTCCACTTCTGTTGTAGCATTGATAGATACAATACGCTCCTCTTTTGCAATCTCTCTAGGGTCATTGACAATACTTACGGGCAAGAATTCAACTGAAGGATTATTATGCAAGAAGTGATAAAGTTTGTTAGATCCATGCGCAAATGTTGCGATGATTTTTCCTCTATTCGTAAACTTTTGTGTTCCGTCAATTGCACCTGCTTCCACTAGATCTACGATACCATCCACAAACATTTCAGTATGAATGCCTAAATGACGATGATCCTTTAGTAAACTAACGACTGCATTTGGAATAGAGCCTATCCCAATCTGCAAAGTGTCTCCATTTTGAATACTTTCCGCCACATAAGATGCAATCTTCATATCTTTTTCTCCAACAGGAGGGGAAATAGCTTCAAACAAGGGACGATCATTTTCTATATACCCTACAATTTGACTAATATGAATTTGATTTTCTCCGAATGTACGAGGCATATTTTTATTTACCTCTAGTATAAACGGTATTGTACCTATAAATTCACTTACGATATCTGCTTGTGTTCCTAAAGAGAAATATCCATATTCATCCATAGGTGATGCAACTGCCATAACCATGGAAAGGTTAGTGCATTGTTTTAAGATTCTCGGCATTTCATGGAAGTGATTTGGTACTAGATCTAACATTCCTTGATGGAACAAATTTCTTGTGACTCCACTTAAAAAGTATGAGACATGCGAAAGCTTTCCAGGAAAAGCACCTTCCATGTATTTACGTTGTTGTAGTGAAAGTAACTGATGAATTTTTACGTTCGTTAACTCATCAGCATTTTCTTCTAAAATATCGAGTAATTTATGTGGTTCTCCATTTGTTAAAGGAAGAATAATATCCGCATTCTTCTCGATTAAATCAATGATTTGCCTATCTGTTAGTTTCTTAGTTGTCATTAATATCTACTCCTACTTTACGCTTGTTTAGTCCGTAATTATACAATTGGAACTGTTTCGAGAAAAACTTTCACTTCTTTCGGATTTCTCAATATACAAATATCCACATTATCCGTTTCTCTTAAAATATCCAGTATACCTGGTCTTATATCCTTTGGAAAACGCCATACCCATTGTGCAAATTCCATGTCTATTTTTTCATTACAACCCTGGGCCATATCTGGACGAGTTGTTCCTCTATGCACCCAAGCTCTTTTTAAAATCCGATACGTACAAAGCAATCTTGGAAAATCTAAGAAAATAATTAAATCTGCATACTTAGCTCTTAATGCTAATGTTGAGTTAAAATTACCGTCCATAATCCACTCATCTTCTATTAATTTTTGCTGTACTTTTTCCCGAAATGCTGGCTTTGGAGTGGGAACCCAACCTTCATTCCAAAAAAGGGCATCTAAATGTATAAGTGGCAATTTCCACTTTTCCGCAAGTTTTGTTGAAAAAGTAGACTTTCCTGCACCACTAGACCCGATGATCAATACTCGTTTATGTCGAAGTTTCTCCAAACAACTACACCCCCTGCACTATCACTTCATTCTACTATGTTTTGTCCACCAAACAAAACAAAAACCTGTTCCCTTTATTATAGGAAACAGGCTTTGCTCTATTCTAATTCGACTTGCTTTGTCTCGGTGCCAAGGAATAAAACTGCTAACACTCCAATGACGATAGCAATACAGAATATACCGAATATCCATCCGATTTCATACCCTGCTGTAACAAGAGAACCAACTAATAACGGTCCTAAAATACCTCCAATACGACCTACTGATGCAGACATACCAGACCCTGTTGCTCGAATAACTGTTGGATATTGTTCTGGTGAATAAGCATATAAAGCTCCCCAAGCTCCCAAGTTAAAGAATGAAAGTAACATACCAGAAATGATTAATACAGAAGTTGTTTCTGCAGTACCGAAAACAAATGCGCTACCAGCAGTACCAAGTAAATAGGTTACTAACACAAATTTTCTTCCAACTTTCTCAATTAGCCATGCTGCTGAGAAGTACCCTGGCAATTGCGCAAGAGTCATGATTAGTACATACTCAAAACTCTTAATCAAACTAAACCCTTTCATCACCATAACACTTGGCAACCATAAAAACATTCCATAGTATGAAAATACGACTGTAAACCAAACTATCCAAAGCATCAGTGTTCTTTTGGCGTATTTTTTTGACCATACTTCCTTCATATTTTGGATAATGGATCTTTGCTCTTCTTTCTTCTCCGTAAATCGTGGAGAATCCGGTAGTTTTATACGTAAATAAATTGCGTAAAATGCTGGTAATGCCGTAATAAGAAGTGCAATTCTCCAGCCGTAATCTGGAATGATAAAGTAAGCAATAAGCGCTGAAATTAGCCAACCTGCCGCCCAGAAGCTTTCTAGTAATACGACAACTCGTCCACGTTCTTTCGCCTCAACACTTTCAGATACTAGTGTAGAAGCAACTGGTAGCTCTCCCCCAAGTCCCATACCTACAAAAAATCGTAAAAGCATGAAAACTGCTAAAGTGGAAGTAAACGCTGATAATCCACTTGCAATGGAGAACAATAATAATGTGATCATAAAGATTTTTTTACGTCCTACTTTATCTGCAAAAACACCGAAAACTAATGCTCCTACTGCCATACCAATAGAGTTCACGCTTCCAATCCAACCCATTTCGGTTGGTGATAGACTCCACTCAGCTGCAAGAGCAGCAATAACGAATGATAAAATCCCTACATCCATTGCATCGAACATCCATGCAAGGCCCGCAATACCTAGCAATTTGTTTTTAGATAAAGGTTTTTGATTTTTATATTTACTCATGTTTTACCCCTGTCTTTACACGTGTAATGTTTTTTCTTTACATGATTAGTATACGCATTGAATAGTAAACTTACAATAGAAAATTATTCTTGTTTTTTAAGCTTTAGTAGAGTAGAATGTCCTTTATAGAAACACATATGTTTACATAAGAAGAACAGAGGGGCGGATTACACCATGGCATGGCAAGGTTTAATTGAACAATACAAAGAATTTTTACCTGTAACAGATAAAACACCTAAATTATCACTACTCGAGGGAAATACGCCTCTTATTAAACTAGAAAACTTGTCCGAAGAATTAGGAATTGAATTATTCGTAAAAGTAGAAGGTGCAAATCCAACTGGTTCATTTAAAGATAGAGGAATGGTTTTTGCTGTGGCAAAAGCAAAAGAAGAAGGAAGCAAAGCAGTTATTTGTGCTTCTACAGGAAATACTTCTGCAGCTGCTGCGGCTTATGCAGCGCGTGCTGGGATGAAAGCCATCATCGTTATTCCAGAAGGAAAAGTCGCTGCTGGAAAACTAGCACAAGCATATATGTATGGGGCAGAAGTAATTCAAATCGAAGGAAACTTTGACAATGCACTTGAAATGGTACGTTCCATTAGTGAAACTTCACCTGTTACTCTAGTAAACTCTGTAAATCCATATCGTATTGAAGGACAAAAAACGGCTTCTTTTGAAATTTGTGACGTACTAGGGGAAGCACCAGATATTTTAGCAATTCCAGTAGGTAACGCAGGAAATATTACTGCTTACTGGAAGGGCTTTAAAGAATATAATGATAAGAAACAAACTGGCCTTCCTCAAATTTTTGGATTCGAAGCAGAAGGTGCAGCAGCGATCGTACAAGGGAAACCAATTGATAACCCAGAAACAATAGCTACAGCTATCCGAATAGGGAATCCAGCAAGCTGGGATAGTGCAGTTGCTGCAAGAGACGAGTCAAACGGTGTCATTGAAGCTGTTTCAGACGATGAAATGATTCATACCTATCAGCTAATTGCTAGAAAAGAAGGTATTTTTGCTGAGCCAGCATCTTGTGCATCTATCGCGGGAGTAATTCGTTCTGTGAAAGAAGGAAAAATTAAGTCTGGAAGTAAAGTCGTTGCTGTTTTAACTGGCAACGGTTTAAAAGATCCACAGACAGCAATGGACGTTAAAGTTGTTCCACCACATAATATTGAAAGTAATGCATCTGCACTAAATGCATTTATTGAGGAGGTGCTTGCATAATGGTATGGGCCATTTCGATACCTGCAAGTACAGCTAATTTAGGTCCTGGATTTGATTCGATCGGAATTGCTTTAGATAAGTACTTAGAAGTGGACGTGGAGATTGCTACTGAGTGGCAAATCGATAACTTATCCAATAATCTACCCGATGTACCAAATCCACAAGATCATTTAATTGTTCAAGCAGCACAAAAAACTGCACAAATGTACGGGATGTCCTTACCCCCTTGCCATCTGGAAGTAAAAAGTGAAATTCCACTTGCTCGAGGAATGGGTAGTAGTGCATCTGCAATTGTTGCTGGTGTAGAGTTAGCGAACCAAGTGCTTAATCTTCAACTTACTTCACATGATAAGTTAAAAGTAGCAACCATTATGGAGGGACATCCCGATAACGCAGCTGCCTCTATATTCGGTGGTTTCACTATTTCTTCAGGTGGAGAAGATGGGGAAATTCATATTTTTCATACGTACCAGATTGACGCTTCTTTTGTTTTATTCATTCCAAACTTTGAATTGAAAACAGAAAAAGCTCGAAACGTTTTGCCCGAAAGTTATACACGTAAAGTGGCTGCACAAGCAAGCGCTACTTCCAATTTATTAATAGCTGCATTTTTATCTCAATCATTCGAGCAAGCTGGAACGTACATGGAGCAAGATCTATTCCATGAACCTTATCGTTTAGACTTGATTCCTGAAAGTAGAGATATAAAAATAGCTGCAAAAAAAGCCGGAGCATTTGGTACTTGCATAAGCGGAGCTGGCCCTACGTTACTATCTCTTATACAAAAAGGAACTGAAGAAGTGTTTATTTCTAATTTAAATGAACTCTTCCCAAATTTCGAACTAGTTCCAGTAAAAATGAATCGAACAGGAATTGTCGTTTCAAAAAAGAAAAACGCAAGCGACTTGATTAGCCCCGACGAGCAAATGTTCTTCCACAAAGAAGTCGTTCTTTGACTTCATTTGGGAAGGTTATTTGACCTCAAGGGGCCAGGCGCTGGAGCTGGATCGATACTGCGTAAAACAATTTATACTTTTTTCAAATAAAAAAGGCAGTGCAGTTCTCACTAATTGAGATCTGTACTGCCTTTCTTTAAGATAATAATACTAAACTTAAAGCCATAACTAGCATTCCTGCTACAACGCCGTAAATAGATGAATGTGTCTCATCATACTTTTTAGCTGCCGGTAAAAGTTCATCTAATGAAATAAAGACCATAATCCCTGCAACCGCTGCAAAGACAACTCCAAATACAACTCCATTTAAAAATGGCATTAATATTAAATAAGCAACAAAGGCACCGACCGGTTCTGCAAGTCCAGAAAGAAACGACAACTTAAATGCCTTTTTACGATTCCCAGTAGCGTAATAAATCGGGACTGCAACAGCAATTCCTTCTGGAATATTATGAATGGCAACTGCGATTGCAATCGCTATTCCTAAATTGGGATCCTGTAATGCTGATGCAAATGTAGCAATACCTTCTGGAAAGTTATGAATTCCGATTGCAAGTGCAGTGAAAACGCCCATCTTCATCAATTTTGTATATTCTTCATTACTAGGGGAGTTATCCATATCCTCAACACTCTTCACTTCATGTGGATTTCCAAGGGAAGGCAATAAACGATCCACTAGTGCTATAAAAATCATCCCACCGAAAAACCCAACAATTGTCATCCAATAGCCATTTCTCTCTCCTAGCTCTGCTACTAATGAAACCTTTGCTTTCACAAATATTTCAACCAAAGATACATATATCATTACCCCTGCCGAAAATCCCAATGCGACAGATAGAAACTTAGTATTAGTTCTTGAAGTCAACAAAGATAGTAAACTTCCTATACCTGTTGCTAGACCTGCAAATAACGTAAGTAATAATGCAAAAACAACATTTCCATCCATTGGACCAACTTCTTTCTAATCATCAATAATAATTTATTTTACGCAATACGTTGCTTTTGTACAACTTTTTTTAATCAATGAAAATTAAAGTTTAAATACGTTTAAATAGTTTCCAATCTTGGACCAATCCTCATTTAGAAAATCCCGATTGGAAGGACGATAGAAGACAGCAGCTGGGTGAAACGTTGGAATAATAATATATTTTTCGTCAGACCATATATACTCATTCTCTTTGAGTGACGCTAAATGCCTTACCCTTGTATTGAGCACTTGCCCATGCAAATTAGAAACTTTTGCATCTTTACCGAGTAAACGCTGTAGTCCTACGTTTCCTAATGTAACGATGACCATTGGAGAGATATTTTTTAGTTCGTAATCAAGTAATGGAGCATGCGCATTTATTTCATGCGTCGTAGGAGCTCGGTTATATTTTCTTTTAGTCGTTTCACCATTTCTTGTTTTTTTCTCTTTCCACACATATGGTCGACTTCTAACCGCGCTCGTCATATAAACGTCATCTCTAGAAAGCCCAATACTTGCAAGTGATTTTGCTAATTCGTCCCCCGCTCGACCAATGAAGGGTACACCTTGCACACTTTCTTTTTCTCCAGGCGCCTCTCCAATAAGCATGATGATTGGATTTTTCTTGCCTTTCCCTTTAACGAAGCCTTCTACTGGATGCCCTTCTATTCTCTTCATTCCAAGTACTACTAAATCTTCAGGTAGTTCGAACATAGCTTTTACTCCTTTATGGCGTATTTACATTCACATTTGATTTTAGAAAATCTAGTTACAGAAAATATTTTTAGAGGATAAAGGTTAAGAAAAGCGCAGAGCGCCCTTTTACATCTTGTCTTCATCGTTTCTAGCATGCTTAGGACAGCATGTCGGTCATCTTATTACCGGATAAGTTTAAGAGGGACGGGAAGTGGCAAGCCAACTTCCCGTCCCTCTTTTTAGGTAATCCTATGGCTGTCGTTTATCCATCGCCCGCTTGAAACGGTTGGAGTCAGATGACTTTTGCTTTAGGTTAATGAAAGAATACTATCAACCTGGAGAGCGGCGCCCGAAGATTATGAGACTCCTACGGGAAAGCGAGACAGACGAGACCACACTGAGCGAAGCGAAGGCACTGAAAAAGTCCCTATAATTCGACTTTGCCAGATGGGGTTGTCCAATATTCCAATTAATAAGAAAATCGTTGAAATGGCTCCCTTTCCGCGGGCGCTGCCTCAGCCTCCTCGCTTCGCTCCGGGGTCTTCGACTAACGCTATTCCCGCAGGAGTGTCGCCTTTTTCAACAATTTTCTAGAAATAAAAAAGTTTTTCAGTTCCCTTGAGCGAAGCGAAGGAGGAGGCTCGTCGCTCGCCCGCGGAAAGCGAATGCCAAACCGCTAAATTCTCGTAGCGCTATTTGATAAATAATTATTGTAATGACACTCTTTCAGCGCCATTACAAGTCTTTACTAATCCTAGTAAAATTACTATAAACACGGGGTTCAAAGTACTTCAATTTTATATACTTTCTTATCTTTTAAAAAATCCTATCCATTAAAGGAAAGGATTTTAATATTTCTTCTTTATAAGCCTTTTTGCTCGATATTCATACAATAATGCAATTAGGACAAACCATGTATACCCTGCCATCCATCCTGCCAAAACATCCGAAGCATAATGACGTGAACCCGCAATACGAGATAAACCAATCATCATCGCTAGGAGCACAGCCCCTATCCAAATGGATATTCGCACCATTTTGTTCGACTGATGCTCTGTTAGAAAATAAGCAATTGTAAATACATATAACAGCCCAACCATAGCATGCCCAGATGGAAAACTAAAACTTTCTAATTGATTTGGAATATTAGGTCGCTCTCTTTGTACCCAGTTTTTTAATAATTTATTAATAACATTCCCTACTCCTACTGTGAACAGTACAAAAAGCATCCCCCGGTAATTTTTCGTACGAATCCACATAATTGCTAATAATAGGAGGACGACAACCATAATAAATGCTGTTTCACCTAAATGATGAAAAGCTGTAACGAAAGAATTACCACCTAATAGTTCTGCCATTTTACGATCGAGTTGTACTATTTCATCTTGAGTAAACGATACGAACAATGCTGCGAATCCTAGCAGCGAAACGAGTCCAAGTGGATAAAACCATTTCTTCATCGTATCCCTCCCCTTCTATTTCTATCTATTACAAAAAGTATAAGCTAGTTTATGAATTAAATACAATCAAAATGGAATCCTTTATCCGATTGCGCGATTCTGAATGGAGATTGATCGATTACTGTGAGTGATTGATCGATTTTGTGTGAAGATTGATCGATTATTTAACCAGATTGATCGATTTTCATATGTAATTGATCGATTGTGCCCAATTAAAAAAATCCACGAGGATATTCCTCGTGGATCTAAATTATTTACTCACTTTTACTTCATATACATTTTGACTGGATTCAATGATATGATCTGGTTTTGGCTTGCCAGCATTCGCTTTGTGACCAGCAATATGCTCGGGGCTCTTCTCCCAGTTTTTCCAGTCTTCTTCAGAAGTCCAACGCACTACGACAAGAACCTCTTCTTCACCGCGGCGAACTTTTTTCACTAGAACTTCTAATTGTTCAAAGCCAGGTTGCTTTTCAATTAGTCCTTCTCCTTGAAAACGTTCCACAACAGTTGAGGAAAATCCTTCTTTTACGACCATACGTTTAATTTGATAGAACATATTATTTCACTGCCTCTAATACTGCATCCAGTTTTGCCTTCTCAGATTCAATACCTCCACCTGATAAGTACCAAGCTTCTGGATCTAAATAAAATACTTTACCATTTTTTACAGCATTTGTTTTACTAACGATTTCGTTTTCAATTGCCGCTTTTGTACCAGATTCTCCTTCAGACGCTACTGCATCGCGATCTACAACGAACAGCATATCAGGGTTTTTCTCAAGTACGTATTCAAATGAAACGTTTTGTCCATGTGTAGATACTTCTAAGTTCTCATCAACTGGTTTAATACCATATACATCATGGATTACACCGAAACGTGAACCTGGACCGTAAGCACTTAATTCGCCTTCAGATGCAAGCACAACTAACGCTTTTTCATCTATGTCTGCAGTTTTCGTTTTGATTTCTTCAATTTTTGTATCAATTTCTTCTAAAGCTGCAGCAGCCTTATCTTCTTTACCGAAAATTTTACCAGCTAATTCTGTGTTAGATTTGAAAGAATTTACATAGTCATTTGTGTCTAATCCAACATAAACAGTCGGAGCAATTTTACTTAATTCTTCATAAGCATCTGCTTGACGTCCAGAGATGAAAATTACATCTGGTTTCATCGCATGAATTGCTTCGAAATCAGGTTCTTTTAATGCACCAGCATTTTTATAAGAAGCTTCATCCGCATATTTGCTTAAATATTTTGGCAAACTTTTTTGAGAAACCGCAGCTACATCCACACCAAGTGCATCTAATGTATCTAGGAAACCATAGTCAAATACGACAACTGTTTCCGGCTGAGCATCAAGTGTTACTTCAGCGTATCCCTCTGGTTGTGCAATTGTTAATGGGTAAACAGATGCCTCTTCTTTTACTTCTTCCTTAGAATCTTTGCTTCCAGTTGATTTATCTTCTGTCGTTTTTTCATCCTTAGTACCACATGCAGCTAGCATTAATACAAGCACAGCAAAAATTACAGATAAAAATTTCCAGTTCTTCATTTATAAACTACTCCCTTTTCTTATGAATTAAAATATACACAAATGCGGCAGCTATTCATTTCTTGGATCGGAATATCCATGTCATAAATCTCTTTTAACGCATTCGAATTAATGATTTCATGTGTTGGACCGTCCTTTACTACACGTCCATTTTTCAATGCAACAATATAATCAGAGTATACAGATGCAAAGTTGATGTCGTGCAGCACAATCACAACTGTTTTACCAAGCTCTGTTACAAGCTTACGTAAAATCTTCATAATTTGAACAGAATGCTTCATATCTAAATTATTTAAAGGTTCATCTAACAGTATATATTCTGTGTCTTGTGCAATAACCATTGCGATAAAAGCACGTTGGCGTTGCCCACCAGAAAGCTCATCTAAATAGTTATTTTCTAAGTCTTTTAAATTCATATACTCAATTGCTTGGTCCACCATTTTTATATCTTCCGCATTCAATCGTCCCTTGGAATAAGGAAAACGACCAAATGACACTAATTCTCGAATTGTTAAACGTACATTCATATAATTCGATTGTTTTAATATTGAAATGCGTTTTGAGAACTCATCGGATTTCCATTTACGAACATCTGATTTATCTAATAAAACCTCGCCTGTGTCTGCATCCAATAATCGACTCACCATTGACAAAAGTGTTGATTTTCCTGCACCATTTGGTCCAATAAACGAAGTAATTTTACCCGGCTGAATGTTTACACTTACATTGTCTACAACTGGCTTTTTACCAAAGTACTTAGTTATCTCTTTTACTTGGATCATACTGAAGCTCGACTCTCCTTTAGTAATAAATAAATGAAGTAAATCCCACCGATAAAGTTAATAATTACGCTAAGCGTTGTATCGAATGTAAAAATACGTTCAACAATCCACTGTCCGCCGATTAAAGCTACTAAACTCATTAGACTAGCACCAACAATGAGCACAGAATGCTTATACGTATTAAAGTATTGGTAAGATAAATTCGCAACTATCAACCCAAAGAATGTAATAGGTCCTACAAGTGCTGTTGAAGTAGCTATTAGAATTGCTGATAGTACAAGCATACTTTTCACAATTTTATCGTAGTTCACACCTAGGTTAATCGCATTATCACGACCTAGTGACAGCACATCTAATTCTCGAATTACTCGCCAGCCATATATAATCGTTAAGACAATAATGACCATCGCTAGCCATACCAAATCTCCATTCACATTATTAAAACTTGCGAACATCTTATTTTGTAAACTAGTAAATTCATTCGGATCAATAAGCACTTGCATAAAAGTCGTTATACTTCCTAAAAATGTTCCAATTATAATACCAACAAGAAGTAAGAAATAAATTGGACGTTTTCCTGCATTAAACAAGAAACGATAAAGTAAAAGTGCAAATACAATCATCGCTATAACAGAAATAAAGAAATTATAATTTTTGTTAATAACTAAGATCGACATTGAACCGAAAAAGTAATAAATAACTGTTTGAACTAACATGTATAACGAGTCGAGACCCATTACGCTTGGCGTTAAAATTCGGTTATGTGTAATTGTTTGGAAAATTACTGTTGAATATGCAATTGCGACTCCTGTTAATGCCATCGCCAATACTTTAATCGCTCGACGTGGCAACGCGTAATCATAGCTTCCATTCAACCCCTGAAATAAATACAATGCGGTAAAGATGATTGCTATAACTAATAGAATGAGCATTTTTGTTCTGTTACGCATATGCTTTCCCCCTAAACAACAAGAATAGGAAGATTGCACTTCCGATAACACCAACCGTCATGCTAATCGGGATTTCGTATGGAAAAATTAGAACTCTACCTAAAATGTCACATGCTAACAAGAAGATGACTCCAAGCAGTGCTGTATGTGGAAGCGTTTTTTCTAAATGGTCCCCTTTAAAAATGGATACAATATTCGGGATGATTAATCCTAAAAACGGGATCATACCTACTGTTAATACAACAGTAGTAGAAATTAATGCAACTAGCACCAAACCTAAATTCATCACTTTCTTGTAAGATAGACCAAGGTTTTTTGCAAAATCTTCACCCATTCCTGCAACAGTGAATCGATTTGCATAGAAGTAAGCAATGATAAGGACCGGTATACTTATGTAAAGCAGTTCATATCTGCCTTTTAAAATTAAGGAGAAATCCCCTTGTAGCCAAGCAGTTATGTTTTGAATAATATTCGATTTGTAAGCAAAAAACGTCGTAATAGAAGATAAAATATTCCCAAACATTAGTCCAACTAGTGGAATAAATATCGCATCTTTAAATTTAATACGATTTAGTATTTGCATAAATAATAGTGTGCCTGCTAATGCAAAGATAAATGCAAAGGATAACTTCTGCATATATGTAGCATTTGTAAATACTAACATCGAAATTAAAATCCCCAGACGAGTCGCATCAAGCGTACCTGCTGTAGTAGGCGATACGAATTTGTTTCTACTAAGACTTTGCATAATTAAACCTGCAATGCTCATCCCTGCACCAGCAAGTATTATGGCAATTAGTCTTGGTACTCGACTAATAAGAAATATTTGTGTCTCTTCTGAAGTGAAATCGAACAAATCACGTGGTGAAATTCTCGTTACACCTACAAAGAGAGATAAAAGAGAAAGTACGACTAGCACAATTACAAGATATCTTTTTTTCATAACTATCCTCAACAATCTTTTTTGTAAGGTGGTGATAGTGAAAATCATTATCATTTACTCGCAAATTTAATTATAGCATTATACTAATACAAGTCAACGGTTAAATGAAAATGATTTTCAATTGATAATACACCTACATGCCACTTTAGCTTATTTTAATTCCATCATTCATCTTACTATAAATAATCGTAAAATATAAAAAACTGCTCCAATTGTCGCTTTTTCGCAACAATTGGAGCAGTCTTCACTTTTTAGATTTCTACTGCGCTATCAATCACTTCTTGTGGAATGACAATTTCATCAATCTTATTGAAATTAGAGAAGTCAAATTTGACATTTTGTTTCATATTCGCTTTTTCCCCAACTATCATCATATCCACATCAAGAATAAAATCTAGTTTGTTCATTTGGAAAGAATCTTTGTCGATGTGAATTAAGTAATTTAAAGAAAAAGAATTAATTGTCATATCCATAGTCAGTACCTTTTGATCTCCAACCATGTTTTGGAGAATCGCTTCATTCACTTGTTCTTGTACTAGCTTCTTAAATTTTTCTCCAGATTCTTCAAGCGTTAGAATGTATTTCTTTTTATCTTGTTCAAATGTAAAGTCTTCGAGATAACTTTCAATTGTTGTCAATTGAGAAACTGGAGTGTATTGATCTACAGCACCCGTTAGTTGCTCCATCATTTCTTGAGGAAGCTTCATCCATTGTTTCGATGTCCCCTCATACATATAGGAAGCATCTTTTGTTATGTAACTTTCTATATCCACAACTTGGTTTTTGCCATGCACTGTGGTAGTTTGATAAATTTGCATTGGCTCTATAATATATTTCATGTCCATTAAAGAGCTATAGTCTAAATTCGCATTTTGCTTAGGCATTTGCATTGTTTGTTTCATATCTACTACCACTTTTACGCTTTCTAGCTCTTCCGATACTTTTATAGACTTATCATATACTTCCTTTAGTGTTAACTTACTTGTTTCTGTTACATTTGTTTCTTTTGTTGGGGTAGTTGTCTCATTACAAGCAACTAAACCTAAAGATAACGCAGGTATAGCTAAAAATGTTGTCCATTTCTTCATATCAGTTATCTCCCCTTATTTACCATATTATAACTATGCATAATGATAAATGGAAGAGATTCAATTATTTTGTTAATGGATCCCGCGCATTTATTTTTGAATAAGTGGGTTTAACACATAAAGTTTTTATGCCACTTTATCTTATTTTAATTCGATCATTCAACTTACTATAAATAATCGTAAAATATAAAAGACTGCTCCAATTGTCGCTTTTTCGCAACAATTGGAGCAGTCTTCACTTTTTAGATTTCTACTGCGCTATCAATCACTTCTTGTGGAATGACAATTTCATCTATTTTATTGAAATTGGAGAAATCAGATTTGACGTTTTGTTTCATATTCACTTTTTCTCCATCTATCATCATATCCATATCAAGTACTAAATCTACTTTGTTCGTTTGGAAAGAATCTTTGTCGATGTGGATTAAGTAATTTAAGGAATTAATCGTCATGTCCATATTCATTTCCTCTTGATCTCCAACCATGTTTTGGAGTGTTTCATTCACTTGCGCTTGTACTAGCTTCGTGAATTTTTCTCCAGAGGCTTCAAGCGTTAGAATGTAATTCTTTTTATCTTGTTCAAATGTAAAGTCTTCGAGATAGCTTTCAATTGTTTTCAATTGAGCAACTGGATTGGATTGATCTGTAGCACTCATCAGTTGCTCCATCATTTCTTGAGGAAACTTCATCCATTGTTTCGTTGTTCCCTCGTACATATAGAAAGCATCTTTTGTTATGTAACTTTCTATATCCATGACTTGATCTTCCATTTCATCAGCGCCAAGCATTGTAGTAGTTCCCTTTTGATAAATTTGCATTGGCTCGATAATGTATTCCATGTCCATTATTGAGCTAAAGTCTAAATTCAAATCTTGATCAGGTAAATGCATAGTTTGTTTCATATCTACGACAGCTTTAACACTTTTTAGCTCTTCCGATACTTTTATAGACTTATCATATACTTCCTTTAGTGTTAGCTTACTTGTTTGTGTTACATCTGTTTCTTTTGTTGGGGTAGCTGTCTCATTACATGCAGCTAAACCTAATGATAACGTGGCTACAGCTAAAAGTGTTGTCCATTTCTTCATATCAGTCATCTTCCCTTCTTTTTCATATAATAACTATACGAAACAAGAAATGGAAAAGTTTCAATTATTTTATTAATGGATTCCACGCATTTGTTTTTGAATCAGTGGGTTTAATACATAAAGTAATAATCCTATTCCTAGTGCAATTACACCAATAACACCAAAATACACTATTTCAGTTTCTGGCTTATACAGTTTTACTACTTGTGCATTGATTGCTTGTGCAGATGCATTCGTTAAAAACCATAAACTCATTGTTTGGGCAGCAAAAGCAGCAGGGGCCAGTTTTGTTGTTGCAGATAATCCGACTGGCGATAGCAATAACTCACCTATAACAACTAAAAAGAAACTTAATACAAGCCAAAACGGACTAACTAGCGTATCTGTTCCGTTCATGTAAGCAGGAATAATCATGACAATAAAGGATAGTCCAGCAAAAAATAATCCATACGCAAATTTTCTAGGTGTGGAAGGCTGTCTATCTCCAAGTTTTACCCATATCCAAGCAAATACAGGAGCCAATGTAATGATGAAAAGAGGATTCAACGATTGAAACCAAGCAGGTGAAATTTCAAATGATCCAATCATTAAGTCTACTCGTTCATCTGCATATTGCGCTAAAATATTCGATCCTTGTTCTTGAATCGCCCAGAACATCATGGCAGCAACAAATAACGGAATATAAGCAAGCAATCTTGACTTCTCATCTGCTGTAGATTTAGAACTACGGTACATAACTATAAAATAAATTGTCGGTATAACAATACCTAAAATAGAGACTGTCATCGTAAATAGTTCAATTGTCAAAATACCTTGTTGGACTAATATAAATCCAACTACAAGCACTGCAACTAACATAATACCAATTCGTGTAAAAACTTTTTTACGTTCTTCTTTTGTCATTGGGTTTGGCACATACGAGCCTGCTAAACCAAGATATTTTTTCTTAGTTATTAAAAATACAATTAAACCTAAAGCCATCCCAACCGCTGCTATACCAAATCCTAAATGGAAATTATACTCAAGACCCACAGTACCAACGATTAAAGGAGATATAAACGCTCCCATATTAATACCCATATAGAAAATACTGAAACCGGAATCACGACGAACATCCGTCTCCGAGTATAAATCTCCGACAATGCTTGAAATATTAGGTTTTAATAAACCTGTCCCAATAATGATTAAAGCCATCGAAATAAATAATGTCGTTATACCGCTTGGGAATGCCAGCACAATATGACCGAACATAATAAGCACTCCACCGTAAAATACGGTTTTAGTAGTTCCAAGTAAGCGATCGGCTATCCAACCACCAATAATTCCGGACATATACACAAGAGAACCGTAAACAGCCATAATGGAGTTGGCCATCGTTCGATCCATGCCTAATCCACCTTGTGTTACTTCGTAATACATATAATAAATTAGGATTGCACGCATTCCATAATAAGAAAAGCGCTCCCAAAACTCCGTGAAAAATAGTGACAATAAACCTTTTGGATGCCCAAAAAATCCTTTTTGTGGTACGGATTGGACAACATCTTGTTTTGATATCATGCTTCAACCTCTTTTCTCAATGAAAACATATTATACTCTTACCCTCTTTTTTTTGTCAAAAAACATCCAAATATTTCGACTTCTGAAATTTTTCGTTATAATATATTTTATGACAAGGGAAGGAGTAGATTTTGTGCTAAAAAAGTTTTTTTCATTTTACAAACCACATAAACGATTATTTGTCATCGACTTTTCAAGTGCTGTAATCGTTGCAATTTTAGAGCTTGCTTTTCCAGTAGCAGTTCAATGGTTTATCGACGGATTGCTACCTACAGGCGATTGGAATATGATTGTTAAAATAAGCATTCTGCTTTTACTCGTATATATGTTAAGTACGTTTCTCAATTATGTTGTCAGTTATTTAGGACATAAACTGGGGATTAATATCGAGACAGATATGAGACAGCAATTATTTAACCATGTTCAACGGCAGTCCTTCCGTTTTTTTGACAATACTAAAACAGGGCATATTATGAGTCGTATTACGAATGATTTATTCGATATCGGAGAACTCGCTCACCATGGGCCAGAAGATTTATTTATTGCGATTATGACGATCATCGGCGCGTTTACGATTATGTTCAACATTAACCCTGAACTTGCGATAATTGCTATCATCATGGTTCCGTTCTTGTCCATCGTTGCAACATACGGAAATATTATGATGAACAGAGCATGGAAAAACATGTACGGAAAAATTGCAGATGTCAATGCTCGAGTCGAAGATAGTGTATCCGGAGTTCGTGTCGTACAGTCATTTACAAACGAAAAATTTGAAATTGCTCGCTTTCAAGAGGATAATGGACAATTCCGTTTAGCAAAACTTGCTGCTTATAAAGTAATGGCCGGAACACATTCGAGCATTTACATGATGACAAGACTAGTAACATTAGTTGTACTAGTTGTAGGTGCATGGTTTTCTTTTAACGATAAACTTTCTTATGGAGAGTTTGTAAGTTTCATACTGTTTGTCAATGTACTGATCAAACCTGTTGATAAAATTACGGCACTTTTAGAATTGTATCCAAAGGGAATGGCAGGATTTAAACGATTCCTTGAGCTAATTGAACAAGAGCCTGAAATTAAAGATCGTCCAGATGCAATTAGTGTCTCTCATTTGAATGGAGATATTACATTCGAGAATGTCAGCTTCCGTTATGATGAGCATAAATCTGTGTTAGAAGATATAAACTTATCGATAAAAGCGGGAGAAACCGTTGCATTTGTTGGTCCGTCCGGTGCAGGGAAAACAACCATCTGCTCATTGATTCCCCGATTTTACGATGTCAATGAAGGTGCTATATCGATTGATGGGTTAAACATTCAAGATATAACGATGAATTCATTGCGCTCTCAAATTGGAATAGTCCAACAAGATGTATTTTTATTTACAGGTACGATTCGAGAAAATATTGCTTATGGTAAGAAGGATGCAACAGAGCAGGAAATTCAAGATGCAGCAAATAAAGCTCATTTGGAGGATTTCATTTCATCTCTTCCAGAAGGATATGATACGCAGATTGGTGAGCGAGGACTTAAATTATCTGGAGGACAAAAGCAACGTCTTGCAATTGCACGTATGTTTTTGAAAAATCCTCCTATCCTTATACTGGATGAGGCGACTTCTGCACTTGATACAGAAACAGAAAAGATTATCCAAAAGTCCTTAATGGAGCTTGCAGAAAATCGGACAACTCTTATTATTGCACATCGTTTGGCAACCATACGTGATGCAGATCGAGTTATTGTTGTAACCGAAAATGGTATAGCAGAAGATGGTTCTTACAGTGAATTAGTGGAGCAGGATGGAATTTTTGCAAGATTGCATAATATCCAATTCCAAGAAGTATAAGCCTACTAACTTTGGATGCGAACGCACAAAACAAGAAAAGGTTGCTCCTTTGTAGTGTTAAACTACGGTGGAGACAACCTTTTTGTATGAACAAATCTTAACTTTATACGTTTTCACTATCCTATTTCCCAAATATTACTGTATGAAAATAAATTCTTGAAACCGATTATAATCAGACTTTTTCAATTCTACTTTGACAACCGTACCTTCTTCTTCATAGGAGGTATCTTTTACGGATGCAAACTCGTTTAAATAGGACACGATATCCCCTCTTTCGAACGGCAACAGCATTGTACATTGAACGTAATCAGAGAAAATATGTTTTTTAATAATGTCTAGCAGTTCATCAAGCCCTGCTCCTTCTTTCGCAGAAATCCATATATTATCTCCCGCAATATGTGGATACTTCATTTCTGCAAGATCCGATTTATTGTATACATAAATAGTTGGTACATCTTTTACACCAACAGCAAGTAATGTTTCGTTCGTAATATCCATCATATATCGGTGTTCGTCATTGGAAACATCGACTACATGTAACAACAAATTCGCATCGCGAGCTTCCTCTAAAGTAGAGCGAAACGCCTTTACAAGATGATGGGGTAGCTTACTAACGAAACCTACCGTGTCTGTTAATAAGAATTCTTTTTGATCAGGAAGCTTAATTTGACGTACAGAAGTCTCTAACGTCGCAAATAACATATCCTTTTCAAACACCTGCTTTGAGTCTACTTGACCAATTTTATGAAGAAATTGATTCATAATCGTTGATTTTCCAGCATTTGTGTATCCAACTAATGAGACTACTGGAATGGCATTTTTCTTACGCTGCTTTCTTTGAGTTTCTCGTTGGTCTTTAACATGTTCCAATTCACGCTTTAGTTTAGCGATTTGGTCTTCTATTTTTCGTCTATCAAGCTCTAGTTTGGTTTCCCCTGCACCACGGTTTTTAAATCCACCGCCAGTTCCTCCACCTTGTCTACCAAGTGAAGCTCGAAGTCCAACTAATCGTGGAAGCATATATTGCAGTTGTGCAAGCTCCACTTGCATTTGCGCTTCGTTCGACTTTGCACGACGAGCAAAAATATCTAAAATAAGCATTGTTCGGTCGATTACTTTGCATTCCAAATCTCTCTCTAAATTTCGAATTTGGGATGGAGTCAGCTCATCATTAAATATTACAAGGTTTGCTCCAGCTTCATCATAAAAGTTTTTAATCTCTTCCACTTTACCTGTTCCAACATAATGAGAAGAAGTAACCCTTTCTAGATTTTGTGTCACTTCACCGACTACTTCTACATTCAAAGCTTCAGCTAAATTATGCAATTCTTCTAATCCATATTCAAAATGTTCATCATGTTGTAAATTAACTGCTACAACAATTGCTTTTTCTATTAATTCTTCCAAACTGATTCCCCCTCTTAACGGAAAAGATAAGGTGCATGCTCGTAAATAAATGTATCTTGCTCAATACATCCATCAATATGAACCATTGCAAGTCTTTCTTTTGCTCCACTATCAAGCTTTTTAAATACTAATTTTGTATTTGACAGTAACAATGTTTGTTCATCTTGTTCAGTTATATCAAAATATCTTTTCCACTTTTTCATTACTTCCCTTGGACTCTTTACATGAAACTCACAAGCAGAAATAGATAATTCCACATTACTTGCATTGATTGTTCCATCTTCCTGAAGTAGTTGATAACGTTCAAGATCACTCTCTTCCCATTCAATGAAAAATGGAGTTGGCAAGTCATCACTTACTTCTTCTTTTACAAATAGCATTTTCCATTTACGTACTAAACCACTCGCTGTTTTTCTTTCAGCATGTAAAACTCCAGATGTTTCTATACATTTTAATTCAAGCTGTTGACATAATTCATTTATTTCCGTAGTACGAATGCATATCGTTCCGAATCCCGGACTGTTTTTGATATCATGTAATAGTAAATTTACTAATGGATGATTAGCGTTCTTTGCAATTTCCTCATGCTCAATTGCAAGCCATTCTATATAGCTAGTTTTTGTATAAAGAAGTGCATTATACGTGCCCCAATGAGTATGTTGTCCTCCAACAACTGCATGAAATCCTTTTGCGTTCCAGTCCTCTGCCACTTCTTCTGGTTTTTTTGTAACGTGATGAACAATATGATCTAAATACATCATTGCACCTCTAGTCCATTTTATTTCTATAGTTTTCCTTTTAATCAGTATACATCAAATGAAAAAAAGCATCGATTTATTATCAATGCTTGGACCGTGGACGAACTCAAGAAATTTCAGTTTTCCTCCAGTTCCAATAATTCGACGTTGCCAAATGGGGTTGTCCAATAGCCAATTATAAGAAAGTCGTTGAAACGGCTCCCTTTCCGTGGGCGTTGCCTTAGCCTCCTCGCTGCGCTGCGGGGTCTTCGACTAACGCTATTCCCGCTGGAGTGTCGCCTTTTTCAACGATTTTTTAGAATTGAAGAAGTCCTTTTAATTCGACTATGCTATATGAGGTTGTTCAATAGCCAATTAATAAGAAAGTCGTTGAAACGGCTCCCTTTCCGCGGGCGTTGCCTTAGCCTCCTCGCTGCGCTGCGGGGTCTTCGACTAACGCTATTCCCGCTGGAGTGTCGCCTTTTCCAACGATTTTCTAGAATTGAAGAAGTCCTTTTAATTCGACTGTGCTATATGAGATTGTCCAATAGCCAATTAATAAGAAAGTCGTTGAAACGGCTCCCTTTCCGGAGGCCACTGAAAAACAAAAATTCAGAAAATAAAGTCACCACTTGAGAAGTATATTTGTATCAAAATTGGCATGACGTCCCCATAAACACCCTAAAAAGTGAAGGAATTATGGGATTTCGTTTTTATTTTTTGAAAAAAAGTGACTTTTTCAGTGGCCTCCCTTTCCGCGGGCGTTGCCTTAGCCTCCTCGCTGTACTGCGGGGTCTTCGACTAACGCTATTCCCGCTGGAGTGTCGCCTTTTTCAACGATTTTCTAGAAATGAAAAAGTCCATAATAGTCAACTACTGTTTGAGATTTATATTCTCAAGTTGGTCGACCAAGCATTGATTTTTTACCTTTAAAATGTTTAACAGTCTATATCTGTCTATTTCCTGGGAAATATGTCGAGATACTTTTTAAACCTCTACCCTTTCCTTCGACATTTCTCTAAGTAGGAATTTTTGAATTTTACCAGAAGCAGTCATTGGATATGTATCCGTAAATTCAACGTATTTCGGTATTTTATGAAATGATATTTTCCCTTTACAATACTCCTTTAATTGTTCTGAAGTTAGATGTTCACCAGTCTTCAAAATAACCCATGCCATTAGTTCTTCTCCGAATTTTGGATCAGGCACTCCAACTACTTGCACATCCTGAATGGATGGATGTTGATATAAAAACTCTTCAACTTCTTTTGGATATATATTTTCCCCTCCGCGAATGACCATATCTTTAATACGTCCAGTAATATCGATATAACCATCTTCATCCATTACAGCAATATCTCCAGTGTGTAACCAACCATTGGAGTCTATCGTAGAATTTGTAGCTTCCTCATTTTTGTAATAGCCCTTCATAACGAGGTAACCTCTTGTACATAATTCCCCTGGTACTCCGGCTGGTGTATCTTCCCCTGTTACTGGATCAATAATTTTCACTTCAACTCCAGGATGTGCTTGTCCAACAGTGGATACTCGCTTCTCAATCGAGTCATCTGTTTTCGATTGCGTAATAACTGGAGAAGATTCTGTTTGGCCATAGGCAATCGTAATTTCGGATGCTCCCATATCTTCCATTACCTTTTTCATCACTTCGATTGGACAAATTGACCCAGCCATAATTCCAGTTCGCAGAGAAGACAAATCAAACTTAATAAAATCAGGATGATTCAACTCTGCGATAAACATCGTTGGTACACCATGTAATGCTGTGCATTTTTCATCTTGCACCATTTGCAACACTTTTCCTGCATCAAATTGCTCGACAATGACCATAGTTGTGCCATGAGTTACAGAAGCAATCGTTCCCATTACACAACCGAAGCAATGAAAGAATGGGACAGGTATGCATAGTCGATCGCGGTCTGAAAGATGTATATAATCTCCTACAAGTTGACCGTTATTGACAACATTCTTATGCGTCAGCATTACCCCTTTTGGAAAGCCAGTAGTTCCAGATGTATATTGAATATTTATTACTTCATCATTCGATAATGATTCCAAAGCATTGTTTAGAACTTCATCGGAAACACCCTCTGCGTGAGCTATTAACTCTGACCATGTATAAATTCCTCGATAGTCGTTTTCACTCATTACAATGACACGTTTAAAATGCGGAAGTTTATCGGATTGTATTTTACCTTTTTCCGCGATTTCAATTTCTTTGCATACAGCTTTTAGAATATCTATATACGATGTTCCTTTATATGACTCACATAAAATAAGTGTTGTCGCGTCAGATTGCTGTAATAAGTATTCTAATTCCTTTTCTTGATAGTTCGTGTTTACTGTAATGAGAACAGCACCCATTTTCCCAGTTGCAAACTGGCTAAGTAACCATTCCCTTTTATTGTCCGACCAAATAGCAACATGCTCTCCTTTTTGAATTCCCATGCCGATAAATGCTTTTGCTAGTTCGTCAGTCTCTTTGTCAAACTCCTGATATGTTTTACGAATACCATGTTCTGGATATATATAAGCCTCTGTTTCCGGAAACTTTCTTGCGGCATCTTTGACGATTGCTCCTACTGTTTTTTCATTTAACAAACAAATCTCCCCTTTGAATGTTATTTCCTATTTTATTATACTATCATAAAATTCAGATAAAATAGACTTTTACTTATCTGATTGACAGAACGCTAAAACATGATAAAATTCTAATTACTTCATCGCTTCAAAGCGTTGAATTACGAAAGTAATACATACGAGTGATTGTCCTAGTAATCTACACGCATACAGAACCAAGAGACTGAACGGTTGGTGGAAGTTCAGGTAGCATGACGGATGAATTACAGCAATCTAGTAAGCTCGTTTAATGAAGTGGTTGAACAAAAGAATTGTTCAACAAATAGGGTGGTACCGCGGAGTTTTCCTTCGTCCCTAGCTATAGGGATTGAAAGGATTTTTTTCATTCCTAAAAACTAAACAATTAGGAGGATTTACAATGTTTCGCATTCGCTCGAAAATATCGCCTTCATTTTTGGAGGCAGCTCTAATTACTTCAATAATCGTTATTTCCATGGCAGTTTGTATTATCAAATTTGATGCCGTGCCACATATGCCTATTTTATTGGCAATTCTTTTACTCATGACTTACGGACTGATTAAGAAAGTCCCTTTCAAACAACTAGAGGAAGGGCTCATTGAAGGTTCAAAAGCTGGTCTAGGAGCTATCTTCATCTTTTTCTTTATTGGTATCTTAATTAGTAGTTGGATGATGGGTGGAACGATTCCAACACTTATATTCTTAGGTTTCCAATTTATTTCTCCACATTTTTTCTTTGCGATTGTGTTTTTTATCACTTGTATCGTTGGTCTCTCCATCGGAAGCTCTTTAACAACAGTCGCAACGGTTGGTGTTGCTTTTATTGGAATGGCAAGTGCTATGGATATTTCTTTAGCTATTACAGCTGGTGCAGTCGTTTCAGGTGCTTTTTTTGGAGATAAAATGTCACCGTTATCTGATACTACCAATCTTGCATCCGGTATCCTACAAGTTGATTTATTCGAACATATTCGAAATATGGGATGGACAACGATTCCAGCATTTTTTATATCGCTCGTTGGATACGCAATCATTTCTCCCAATAAAGAAATACAAGAGCTTGATCAAATAAAAGTTTTCCAAGAAGGACTACTTCAAACAGGTATGATTCATTGGTATACATTACTCCCAATTGTTCTACTTGTTATACTTTCTATAAAAAAAGTTCCTGCTATTATTGCTCTAGCTTTGACTTCGATAGCAGCAATTTGTATTTCCTATTTCTTTCAATATATTTCTTTTGGAGAAGTACTGAATATATTATTTAACGGCTATACATCTAATACAGGAATTGAGACAATCGACTCGCTGCTTACTAGAGGCGGTATTAATAGCATGATGTTTACAATAGGACTAGTTATACTCGCTTTAAGCATGGGTGGACTTTTATTTACACTTGGCATAGTGCAAAGTTTACTTATGAAAATAGAAAGTGTATTAAAGAGTGTTGGTTCTGTTATTATGGCCGCAGCATTTACAGGTATAGGTGTGAATACGCTAATAGGAGAGCAGTATTTATCCATTTTACTTACTGGTGAATCATTTCAGGCTCAATTTCAAAAAGTCGGTTTAGCAAATAAGAACTTAGCTCGAGTAATGGAAGATGCAGGTACAGTCGTTAACCCGCTTGTTCCTTGGAGTGTATGCGGAATTTTTATAACAAATGTATTGACCGTATCAACGATCGATTATTTACCATTTGCGTTCTTCTGCTTACTTAGTCCAATCCTTACAATTCTATTTGGCCTGACTGGTAAAACATTAACTTACATCGAAGAAAAATAATGATTTGTACAATTAAAGCCCCATTACTTATTTGTTTAAGTAGTGAGGCTTTTATACTTTCTATTCCGTTGGGGTTTTAGGACAATCAAAAAAGTACATTATGGAGTTCGATTTCTTCTAATTAATACAGCAACTATTATTACAATAATGACTGTAATAATTGAAACCCATTTCATATCCAAAACATTTCGACTTTCTTCCAATAAGTTTTCTTGGACTGCCGGTTGTTCCATCTTTAAATTGACTTGTACAGTAGGCAATACTCCTTCACCTAATGAAGCTAGATCCTCTTCCGCATTACCGGTAGATACCTCCGTAGTTCTGCTACAAGTAATAACCGTTAATGTTCTTTCACCATACATCTCCGAATTATTCGCATACACAATGTATTCTGCATTTTCTACAAAAGGATATCCACAATCTCCACCTCCTGAGCCAGTTCTAATAATCACTTGTGATTGATCGATTCCTTTCCAGCTTTCGAGAACCTCAAATAACACGCCCTTGGTTACATAACCGTTATCTTCTTGACTTTCTTGAATTTCCATCACTTTACCACGAAACACAACTTCTGTTTGGAGCAAAGCTTTCTCTGGACTGGGGGATTCCACACATGAGCATGCTTTTGCTGTGTTAGGAAATACCATAAAGAGAAACGACAAGCATATGAAAAGATACAATAGTTGTTTAACTCTTTGAATCACTATATCCCTCCTTCATACGAAATTACTACTTATTCAAACATTCCATACATCATACTTTAACTCCTTCTTCTACTCTTAAATGTCGTTGATGTGATACACTAATTCCAAGTATCTTACGAAAAAGAAGGCGGATTTTATGGAATTTCAAGAAATGAAAGAATATTTGATAGATCAACTTTTAAATAAACAATTAATCGCAGCAACGATTAGTCAACCACGTGCTAAATCTAACGAAGTAAAACGTGTAAAACTCAAACCAATTGAAATAAAAAAGATATATCATATTCAACTAGAGTATCAATACGAACGAATTTTAAAGCATGAAAATATTACATTAGATGAACTTTCAAATTCACTGGATGAGCTGTTAGAGCAATTTCGTCAAATTCATGCAGATTTTACATCTGAAAAAGTACAAATTCAACTTTCCAAAAAGAACAAAGTTATGTGGAAATCGGAGAAAACAGACTCTGCAAAAACAGTGAACCTATCACATAATCGGAAAAAGAATTATCTTTTAGATGAAAATACTCCTTACCCTTTCCTTATCCGCTTAGGCGTACAATCTACGGATGGTAAAGTAAAAAAGCAAAAGTATGATAAATTCAAGCAAATTAATCGTTTTGTAGAGTTTATCGACGATGCGCTTGTTCACTTACCAAAGGATCGACCTGTTCGCATTCTCGATTTTGGATCAGGAAAATCGTATTTAACGTTTGCCCTTTATCACTACTTAAAAATTGAGAGAGGTCTCGATATAAAAGTAACTGGTCTTGATTTAAAAAAAGAAGTCATTGAGGAATGTGCAATAATTGCAGAAGATTTAGGCTATGATCAGCTTGAATTTTTAGTTGGAGATATTAATGATTACAACGATGAAACTGCTGTAGACATGGTTGTCACTCTGCATGCTTGTGACGTCGCAACAGATATGGCCCTTGCACGTGCAGTAAAATGGGGAGCAAGTGTAATATTAAGTGTTCCTTGTTGTCAGCACGAGTTGAATAGACAGCTTCAAGCACCAGCTCTTGATATTATGTTAAAGCATGGTCTAATAAAGGAACGTTTTGCAGCGCTTGCAACGGACTCTATCCGAGCAGAAATCTTAACCATTGTTGGCTATGAAGCACAGCTAGTCGAATTTATCGATATGGAAAACACGCCGAAAAACATATTGATACGCGCATATAAAACTGGGAAAAAGCAAACAGCTGAACAACTAAAAAGCTATCAACAGTTTAAACAGATGCTAAACGCAAACCCGTTTTTGGAAAATGAACTAAAAGAGTATATGTAATATGTCCCTATGATAAGAACAATTCAGAATTGTATTCGAACTGTTTCTGACATTGGTAAAAATCAATATTTTACTGGAGTTGAATTAATGAAAGAACCAACATTAAAAAAAGTAGCTTATGGTGTTTCGATGGCCATTGCTATTATCCTTGTTCATTTTATCGATGTACATGTTTACTCAATGCATCCTATTTTCACTTTACTTTTAGCCATTTTTATTACTTACTTAGGAATTATGTTTGTGAACAGAAACGAAAAATTCAATCAAAAAATTTCTAGAACGAAATACAATTTATTAAATGCACTAGTTGTATTTGTTCTTTTTATAGCTTATTTTTCTATAGCACAATAAAGGGGCTGTCCAATAAGTAAGAAAATTGTTGAAACGTCTCCCTTTCCGCGGGCGTTTCCTTAGCGCTGCGGGGTCTTCAGCTAACGCTATCCCGCAGGAGTGTCGCCTTTTTCAACGATTTTCTAGAAATGAAAAGGTATTTATCATCGCTTCGGAAACAACAGGATTGCTAACATAGGAAGGGGTTATCCTCAAAAGTCATTTTTCAATGATTTTCGGGACAGCCCCTTCCTTTTATAATTCTTGTCTTAATGCTTGAATTACATCAATTTTTGTTGCTTTTCTCGCCGGTCTCCACCCTGAAATCATCGCAACCCCAATGCTGATGATAGATGCTATAACAACTAGCTGCCAAGGAATTAAGGAGAACGTCATCGATAAATCTTGGAACTCCTCTTCCCCTAATGCTGATCCTACTACCATTGGCAATATCCAGTTGGCCAAAAAACTTACTGCGTACGAAATGATAACAGCCAATATTGTACCTATAATACCAATCCAGGCACTTTCCATTAAAAACAAACGCTGAATCAGTTTTGGACTAGCCCCAATCGCTTTCATGACACCTATTTCACGAGTTCGTTCTGTTACAGCCATTGTCATTGTATTGAAAATACCGATCGATGATATTAATACTGCGATGGTACCAACAAAGATAAGTCCAATTTTGAATGCCATGAAAAAGACATCTAGCTGCTCTAATTGTTCTGAAACGGAATACACGCTATACCCCATTTCTTTTAACTCTTCCGTTACCGATTTAACATGTTCTAAGCTAGAAGTATAGATTTTCGTGCTTGAGAAGAATAAGTCAGTATTCCCCTCTTCCATATTAACCTCGTACACTTCTTGTAACTTGTCCTTCCATGATTCATCTAATAATATATTCGTATCAACAATCCAATCCTTTGCAGGTTTCTCCGTTACCCCTACAATTGTAAAGTCCCATGTTTCTGAGAAAGCTTCTTCTGATTCGTAAGATTGAAGAGACATTGAAACTGTTTTCCCGATTAGTGACTCTTTGTAACCTCCAATAGGTTCAGCATCTTCTTCCGTACTCTGCTCCATTTCTTTACGTTCCGCATCCGTTAATAAGTTTTCCGCAAACTGGTAGCCTACAACGATTTCATTATCCTTTGTAGGCATACGCCCTTCGGATAGTTTAAGATTTGATTTTTCTTCTTGTGCAAAGTTAGTAAGTAGCATATTCCCTTCAAGCGAACGATTCTCTATTTGAGAAACTGCCATTGCTTCCATACGTGTTCTTTGCACAATTGCGTTTACATGCTCGACTGCTCCAATTTTGGAAATATCGAGTTCTTCTCCATCATTTGGATACACTTCCACTTCCGTAATAGCTTGATCTTCTAATATTTCTTTACGCATCGTGTCCTGTATGCCAAATCCAATCGAAGCAAGGACGATTAAAAATGCACAACCCATCGTGGCGGCAAGTATGGTCATAAATACGCGTAATTTGTTCTTCTTTATATGCTGGCTCACAAAATCGACCTGATCTTTAAATAACATAGCCCGTATCTCCTTTCACTAATTCCCCGTCACGCATTCTGAATTTACGATCTGCAATGCTTGCGACTTCTTCATCATGCGTAATAATAACGAACGTTACGCCTAGCGTTTGATTGAGATCTTGTATTAACAACAAAATATCTTGTTCCGTTTCTGAATCTAAACTACCTGTTGGCTCATCTGCAAATAAAATAGGAGGGTTTGTAATCAATGCTCGAGCAATACTAACACGCTGCTGTTGTCCTCCTGATAATTCATTTGGATAATGGTCCGCTACTTCCTCTAGTCCTACTTTTTTCAATAATTGTTTCACACTTGTTTTTCTTTTCTTCGAAGATACTCCCTTTAATTTCAATGGCAGTTCTACATTTTCAAATGCCGTTAGACCTGGCATGAGTTGAAAATTTTGAAATATGAACCCAAAATTATTTAGTCTAAACTTCGCTCTTTCGGTTTCGTTTAAAAAAGCAGTTTCTTGGCCATTCACTGTAATAGAGCCTTGTTCCGGACTCATAAAGCCTGCTATTGTATGAAGTAAAGTAGACTTACCTGATCCACTTTTCCCTACAATTGCAACGATTTCACCTTTTTCAACTTCAAAGGATAATCCTTTTAAAACAGGCACCTTCTTTTCTTTCCCTTTTTTTCCTATTAGAAATGTATGATTAACGTTCTGAACTTGTATCATTTATTTTCTCCTTCCGTTTTGCTACTTTCATAGTGTAACCATTGTTTCTTAACATTTTGGAAGGATAAAAATGAAGAATTTCTTAAGAAACTAACATAGCAAAATAATATTTTTATTTATGCAAACTTTCCACGAAGACTGTCCGTCAAATAAGTGTTACGTAATCGCGATACGGTAAAGAAAAAAGGAGCATACCCATGTCATGACTAAAAAGGAAAAATATCAACTTGTTGAAAACTATATAATTGAAAATCAAAATACATTATATCGACTTGCATACAGCTATGTGAAAAATAAAGAAAACGCACTCGATATTGTACAAGAGAGTATTTTTAAAGCATTGAAGTCCATTGATCAATTGAATGAAATCGGTTATTTGAAAACTTGGCTTTATCGAATAGTCATTAATACTTCATTAGATTTCATCAAAAAGCATGGACGCATGCAAGCAATGGACGATGATGTACTTCATTCGTTCATGCCAGAACAAAGAGATGTTGAAAAAAACTATGACTTATATGAGGCAATCGATCATTTGAAAGAGCCTTATAAAACCATAATCGTCCTACGTTATTTCGAGGATTTAAAAATCGATGAAATTGCTGAAATTCAAAACGAAAACACCAATACAATCAAAACGAGATTATACGCAGCGCTTCGAAAATTGCGAATAAAAATGGAAGAGAAGGTGGAGGCATGAAGAGGTTAAAAAACGCAAAAAAACAGTATGATGATATTGAAATTCCAAGTGAGTTACAAAGTGTAGTAGAAAAGTCTATTCAAGAGGCAAGAAGAAAACATATAAAAAATGCACCATTTAAAAAATGGGGAATCGGTGTGGCAGCTGCAGCATCCCTATTCATCGCAAGTGTGAATGTAAGTCCTGCACTAGCACAATCACTTTCTTCTGTGCCGGTACTTGGTTCAATTGTTCAAGTCGTGACAATACAAGAGATTAAAATTGCAGAAGACAGTTATAACGCAGATCTAAAAATACCAAGTGTAACAGGATTAGATAACAAAGAATTAGAAAATAGGCTAAATGAAAAATATACAGCTGAAAACAAAGCACTTTATGAAGATTTCCAAAAAGATATGGAAGCATTGAAGGAAGCAGGTGGAGGCCACCTTGGAGTAGCATCTACGTATGAAGTCGTGACGGATACAGAGGATATTCTTTCTATTAGTCGTTATGAAGTGAATACAGTTGGATCATCTTCTACAACAATGCGTACAGATACGATTGATAAGAAAAACCAGATACTAATTACATTACCAAGCTTATTTAAAGATGACGCGTATATCGAGGCTATCTCTACTTATTTAAAAGATGAAATGGCAAAACAAATGGCAAATGATTCCGATAAAACATATTGGATCGATGATAAGGAAGAAATAGGTTTCGAATTCGAAGCTATTCGCCCGGATCAAACTTTCTCCATAACTGCAGATCACAAGCTGACAATTTCTTTTGATAAATACGAGGTCGCTCCTGGTTATATGGGCGTCGTTACATTTGAGATTCCAACCGAAGTGATAGCAGAACACTTGATAAGTAACTACTATATTAAATAGAAAATTGCCCTTTGACTTTGGTTAGTCAAAGGGCTTTTTATCAACTCGATAAATATCGAGTTTGTTTTAAGTTTTTTTCAATAGAATGAAGACTAGTTGAGTACGGAAAAAGCTACTCGCTTTCTGCGGACGAATCGCTAAGCCTCCTCCTCGCTACGCTGTGGCACTGAAAAAGTGTCATTCAAATAAATTATCTATCAAATAGTCCTAAGAGAATTTAGCGCTTTGGCATTCGCTTTCCGCGGGCGAGCGACGAGCCTCCTCCTTCGCTCTGCTTCGTGCGGGGTCTCGTCTGTCTCGCTTTCCCGCAGGAGTCTCATGCGTCGCGCTAAATTCTTTAAATGATATACAGCAAATAGTTCCTATAAAAATAATAATTTTGAGTTTTTCAGTGGCCCCGCACGCTCGTGTGGGGTCTTGGACGCTTCGTTTTTCCGCAGGAGTCGAGCAGCTTTTTCCTCTACGTATCAAATAAAGGAGAACATACTGAAAAACCGTCTATTTATTAAGGTATATACTTTTGCATTTCTAGAAAATCGTTGAAAAAGGCGACACTCCTGCGGGAATAGCGTTAGTCGAAGACCCCGCAGCGAAGCGAGGAGACTGAGGCTACGCCCGCGGAAAGGGAGACGTTTCAACGATTTTCTTTTTTATTTGAATATTAGACAACCTCATCTGGATGCAGGAGCGTAGCGAAGGTACTGAAGAACTGTATATTTTTTAAGGTATATACTTTTGCATTTCTAGAAAATCGTTGAAAAAGGCGACACTCCTGCGGGAATAGCGTTAGTCGAAGACCCCGCAGCGAAGCGAGGAGACTGAGGCTACGCCCACGGAAAGGGAGACGTTTCAACGATTTTCTTATGTATTGGATTAATAAGCAACCCCATGGAGAAAACTACGGGATTAGTAGGAAAAATGGATAAATAAAAAGGTTTCGAGAATATCCAACATTCTCGAAACCTTTTGCCTTCAATTTGAATCCTAGCTTAAAAAAAATAAGCTAGGGATTTTATTTAAGATGGCATTGGTGTTTTAGTCGGTGCTGCATAGCCTTCTTTATAAGCTTCGTCGATTACGTTACGAATTTCAGTAAGAGACTTGCCTTCTTGCACCATTTTGATGGAAGCTATTGCAGTTTCTACACATGCAGCACAGCGTGTCCCATGATCATCCCAAACAACTTCTCCATTTTCTTTAATCTCATGAACAAAACAGTTAAAGTTATTTAAATGTCCAGCACTGTCTCCACAGCCACAGTAACAAGGCATCCATTTTAATACATCATGTGCTTTTGCCGCTGCTTGATAAACCAATTGCATATCTTCTGATTGATTATCTAAAAATGAAGGTAATACGTCAGTAGATGCAGTTGTCTCTTGTAGATCGCCATTTTCTAAATGTGCGATATGATCTTCGTGTTCTTCTTTACTTTCTTGTGTATTTTTCTGACCACATGCAGAAAGCACTAATAAAGAAATCAACAGTATAAATAGAATTTTTTTCATGTTATCAGAATCCTTTTCATTTTAAATCATTTTTTCCGGTCTAACGAGCTCATCGAATTTTTCTGCAGTTAGTAAATCTAGTGCTACCGCTGCTTCCTTCAATGTAGTTCCATTTTTATGCGCATGCTTTGCAATTTTTGCTGCATTTTCATAGCCGATATATGGATTTAATGCTGTTACTAGCATAAGCGAATTGTTCACATGATGCTGGATAGTTTCTACATTCGGCTCAATTCCAACTGCACAATTGTTATTAAAGCTCATAATTGCATCACTTAGTAATCCAACCGATTGCAGGAAATTATGAATGATTACTGGTTTAAAAACATTCAATTGATAATTCCCTTGGCTAGCTGCGAAACTAATCGTTGTATCATTACCCATAACTTGTGCCACAACCATAGTCATAGCTTCACTTTGTGTGGGATTTACTTTACCAGGCATAATTGAGCTTCCTGGCTCATTTTCTGGAATCGAAATTTCCCCAATACCTGAACGAGGGCCACTTGCAAGTAAACGTACATCATTTGCGATTTTCATTAAATCTGCTGCAAGTGCCTTTACTGCACCATGCACATATACAACATCATCATAGCTTGTTAAAGAATGGAACTTGTTTTTAGCAGAAGTAAATTCAATGCCTAAAGCTTTTGAAATTTCCGCGGCAACTAAATCACCGAAACCTTTTGGTGCATTCAGTCCCGTTCCAACTGCCGTACCACCGATTGCAAGCTCTTTCATATCTTGGACACTTTGAGTAATCATTTTCGCAGATTTTTCAAGCATGCGATGCCATCCACTAAACTCTTGACCAAGCGATAATGGTGTTGCATCTTGTAAATGCGTTCGTCCGATTTTCACAATATCCATGAATTGCTCAGATTTTTTCCCGAGCGTTTCTTTTAATACATTGATTGCAGGTAAAAGTTGTTGTTCTACTGCAATGACGCCTGCAATATGTAGAGCTGTAGGAAAAGTATCGTTCGAACTTTGCGATTTATTTACATCGTCGTTTGGATGAAGTCGCTCCTCGACACCTTTTTCTTCAAGAATTTGATTTCCTCTAAACGCGATAACTTCATTTACGTTCATGTTGGATTGTGTACCACTACCTGTTTGCCATACAACCAGTGGGAAGTGCTCATCTAGTTTACCAGCTAGAATTTCGTCAGATGCAGCGGAAATGGCATCCTTTTTAGCTTCTGACAAATTGCCAAGAGAGTGACTCACAATTGCTGCAGATTTTTTTAAAAGGGCAAGGCCATGAACAACACCAATCGGCATTTTCTCATTACCGATTTTAAAGTTTTCTTTAGATCTTTGCGTTTGAGCTCCCCAAAGACTATCTTGCGGAACTTTTATCTCTCCCATAGAATCATGCTCTATTCGATAAGACATTTTCTCCACTCCTTTTTATTAGGTGACTAGTATTCACACGCATTACATCTTTTTGCCATTCATTATTTTTTTCTTCTAGCATTTTTATAAATTCATCAATTACAATTGGATTAAATTGAGTTCCTCTGCCATTTTTCATTTCTTGAATTGCTTCTTCAATCGTAATAGCACCTCTATACACACGATTGGTAGTCATAGCATCAAAGGCGTCTACGACAGATACGATCGAAGCCTCCAGTGAAATTTCGTCTCCCTTTAACCCGAAAGGATATCCTTTTCCATCATACCGCTCATGGTGTTCTTCTACAATAAAAGCGGCTTGCCGTAGTCTTTCTATTTCATGATTTCGCATCATCTCTGCGCCTATTGTAGTGTGCATTTTAATAATTTTCCATTCGTCATCTGTAAGATTTCCAAGTTTATTTAATATTTCAATGGGGACGGCTAATTTTCCTATATCGTGAAAATAGGAGCCTAAACTTAAAATAGACAAACCTTCTGATTTTGGCTTTAATCTTTTCCAAAGTTCAATAGAGTAATCTCTTATTCTGGCACAATGGTGATACGTATAACCATCTACTTCTTGAATTCTTTTTGCATCGAGCTGAATAATCTCTCTTTCCGTAAAGCTCATTTCAAAATAGGAGGATGTCATTTCTAATAATATTTCTACTCCTTCTTTTGTATAGCAGGTAAAGATAGCATCGTTTTTTGTCGTATCAATCACATCGCCTGGATACAAAACGATGTTTTCACCATTTCTTTCAACCTCTAACTCACCACTAAGAATAGTGTAGCGTTCTGTAAAATCAGAACAATCATTCGGATTATAATAAATCCATGAGGTACTTTCAGGAAGCAAGGTGTATAAGGAGTATGAAATATTATTTGCATGTCCAATATAAGTAGTTACAGATTGATCCGTAATTACTCTAGACAAATGTTTTTTCATTTTTATGTCCTTCATCTGTTCTATTGTAAGTATCATTTATCCTCCATGCATTTGACAGCATTACACATTTTATTCTTATATTATACATTTTTCTACAATTAAAGAGTACTGAAAATTTAGCAAATTAAAAAAGATGACCTTTATATCACTATAAAGGCCACCTTCAAAAGTTTCACGCAGAAGTAAGAAAATCCTATTCTTATTCGTTTACTTTCCTTACTTCTTCCGTTAATTGCTCAATACTAGGACGGATATTTCCTTTTCCAGAGTAGTTTTCAAGCATTTCCTTCACATCTATTCCGGAAGATGCTTTTAATGATTCTTGTAAAGTAGACATTAAATTTGTTGCATACGAGGTCACTTTGTTTGCCCCTCCACCATCTCCGCTTCCTGTATCAACAACGGTGATTTTGTCGATGTTTGAAAGTGGACTTGCGATTTGCTTCGCATATTCCGGTAGCATATGAACAATCATATCTAATACTGCAGCTTGGCCATACATTTCAAATGCCTCTGCTATTTTACGTTTTGCTTCTGCTTCTGCAAGACCTTTTAAACGAATAACATCCGCCTCAGATTCCCCTTGCGCTCTTTGAGAATCCGCTTTTGCAAGCCCGTCTAAACGAACTTTCTCTGCATCTGCTTTTGCTTTTGCTTCGATTCGATATTTTTCAGCATCTGCTTCTGCTATCTCACGAGACTTCGCAGCTGCCGCATTTTGTTCAATAGCGTATCGATCAGCATCCGCTTTTTTCTTTACTTCGGAATCATATTGCTTTTCTCGACGTAAGATTTCTTTTTCTTCTAGTTCAATTTGCTTTTGACGCTCAATAATTCGAATTTGCATTTCTTGTTCAGTTACTTCTTGTTTAGACCTAGCAGTTTCTAGCTCATAAGCTTGGTCCGCACGTGCTTTTGCAATATCCTGCTCACGACGATACTCCGCCACTTTTAGTTGGTTCTCTTTCTCTGCCTCCGCAATTTCTGTAGCTCGCTCTAACTCAGCTCTTTGCGCATCTTTTGAGGCTTCTGCTCGTTTAATACGAGTTTCTTTTTCTGCTTCTGCCGTTGCTATATCTGCATCTCTTTTCACTTGTGCAATTCTCGGTTTCCCAAGTGAATCTAGATATCCATTTTTATCTCTAACATCTTTTATAGTAAATGAAACGATAACTAATCCCATCTTAGCTAAATCTTGAGAAGCTACACGCTGAACTTCTTGAGAAAACTTGTCACGGTTTTTATAAATTTCTTCCACTGTCATTGATCCTAATATCGAACGTAAATGACCTTCTAATACTTCCTTCGCTTCGTTTTCACGATCTTCTTTTGATTTTCCTAGAAATTGCTCAGCCGCAGTTGCAATTTCAGAAATGGAACCACCAATTTTAATAATTGCTGTTCCATCCGCCATAACAGGAACACCCTGCTCCGTGTACACTTCAGGAGTTGTAACTTCTAATTTACTCGATAGTAAACTGAGTGGTTGCCCTTGTTGAAATACGGGAAATACAAAAGTACCACCACCGCGAATTATTTTTATTCGGTTACCTGAGTCATCTTTATGTACATTTTTTGACCCTAGATAACTTCCTGTTACGATTAAAGCTTCATCTGGACCAACTGTTCGGTACTTAGTAATGTACACCGCAAGCATTATGATTATTACAAACACAACAATTCCGATTACCGTTAATAGCCCCATATCTATATTCATGCTTTTTCCCCCTATTCATTATTTAAGCGGCTCATATTCTTTTACAAAAAATGTGCCTCCTTCTACATCAATAACTAGAACTTGTTTCCCATATTCGACTTCCTCATTGTCATATCCAACTGCTCGTTTCGAAATCACTCCATTTACTGTTTCAATGACAATTTCACCGAACCCATCAGTTGGTATAGGAACAATGACTTTCCCTACTTGCCCTTGTAATGATTCATCTGTATAAGCAGTAGAAACTTCTGCTGATGAGAGAGGTATAAGAATGAAGTAATACAATAAAAATGATAAAATACTTGAAACAATTAATGCAGTTACAATGATTACCGTATTACTCCACTCCGTAAGTTTTAACAGTATAAATCCGGTTGCACATACAAATAATATAAATGATAGAATGACAGTCGGGTTAAGAATCCCTGCATCCATGCCATCTATAGCATCCGCGAATAATACGTATAAAATTGTCACAAGCCCAACAATGATTAAACCGTATAAAAAAAGTTGTTCGATTTTTATCACCCCTTTGCTTCTTAATGTATATCTGCTTATATATACGGAAATTATTTCAGAAAGTTTCATATTTTTACTTTTTTACAAAAAATCTTCGAATAAAATATTATCTTCTTATTTTTCGACATTTAACTTCATTAATTGTAAAATTGAAATTATAAGCGCTTACATTTACTAATTTTCACCCTTATTTTAGGGAGTAATGTTACAGCATTGTAAATTTCGCTCGTCAGAAGTAAAAACTGTGTAGATTTTGTAATTTTTTTGTTATGATATTTTAGGTTAAATAGTACAAATAAAATTTCAAAGTCCAGGAGGCTTTTATGATTAGTTCAAAGAAAACAGACCCATTTTTTTCATCGCTATTAAAAATCGCTGAGAACGTACAAGAGGCTGCACATTACGCTGATGATTTTCGTATTGAAACTATTCCAGATTTGAAGGAAATTAGTGTTCATCTTAAAAATTATGAAACCGCAGGAGATTCCTTAATTCATGATTTAATCGTAATGTTGAATAAATCATTCATGACACCAATTGAGCGCGAAGATATCCTTCAATTAGCAAATTCAATGGATGATATTTTAGATGGAATTGATAATTTCACAGCTCATTTAGAAATGTTCTCTCTTATTGAGATTGATGAATCTATGCGTACATTTTTAGGGTATATCGTAAAAAGTACGGACGAAATTGTAAAAGCAATGGAACTTCTTGCTCAGAAAAAACTTCTTAAAATGCACGAACATTCTATCCTGATTAAAGACTACGAACGCAAATGTGACGAAGTATTACGCTCGTCTATTAAAAAATTATTCTTAAACGAAAAAGACCCAATCCGCATCATTCAGTTTAAGGACATATACGAACAATTAGAAGAGATCGCAGATTATTGTCAGAATGTAGCGAATACGCTTGAGACAATTATCATGCGAAATGCGTAGGAGTGCGTACATATGGACTCTATTCTCATTCTTACGATTCTTGTAGTAATTTTTGCTCTAGCTTTTGATTTCATCAATGGATTTCATGACACAGCAAATGCTATTGCAACTTCTGTTTCTACAAGAGCTTTAAAACCTAGAGTAGCTGTATTAATGGCCGCAATTATGAACTTTGTTGGGGCTCTTACTTTTACTGGAGTAGCTAAAACAATTACTAAAGATATTGTTGACCCATTCACGTTACAAAATGGTTCTCTTATTATTCTAGCTGCTTTATGTTCTGCTATTATATGGAATTTAGTAACTTGGTATTACGGAATTCCATCCAGTTCTTCTCATACATTAATTGGCTCTATCGCTGGTGCTGCCGTGTCAGCAGCTGGATTTGCCATATTAAACTGGGAAGGATTCATTAAAATAATTCAAGCTTTGCTCATTTCTCCATTCCTTGCTTTTGCAGTTGGATTTTTAATGATGTCTTTGTTCAAAGTACTCTTTAAAAACACAAGCCTATATGGGACAAACAAAGGATTTCGCACGTTCCAGATAGGAACTGCTGCACTTCAGTCATTTACACATGGTACAAATGACGCGCAAAAAGCAATGGGGATTATCACAATGGCTTTAATTGCTGCTGAGTGGCAATCAACCGACGATATACAGTTATGGGTACGAATTGCAGCTGCAACCGCAATGGGGCTTGGTACTTCTATAGGCGGTTACAAAATTATCAAAACGGTTGGCGGTAAAATAATGAAAATTCGTCCAATTAACGGAGCAGCAGCAGACTTATCATCAGCTCTTATCATTTTTGGTGCGACAACTATTCATTTACCAGTTTCCACAACACATGTAATTTCTTCCGCGATTATGGGGGTTGGATCTGCACAACGTGTGAAAGGTGTTAAGTGGGGGGTTGCTAAAAAGATCGTTATAACATGGATTATTACATTACCGATTTCTGCAATATTAGCAGGAGTTATCTTCCAAATACTTGACTTATTTTTCTAATAAGAACCTCGTCAGAAATGACGAGGTTCTTTTTGTATACATTATTCTTTTATTATTAATCCAAGGCTCTTTGCAAATCTAATAGCTTGTTCAGTAGATACAGTACAGTCAGTAAGGTTTTCCATAGACACAGTTAATTGTTCGTATGTATTTGTACTTAAATCGATGCCTTTTAGAGACGTCTCCGTAAAATTGACACCGTTTAACTCACATTTTTCAAAATTCACTTTATCAAAAGAAGTATCAATAAAATCAGCACTATTTAGCGTAACATGTTTAAATGCTACTTTCTTTAATTTTGAAAAGCTCATACTTGCGTAATTTGCAACCGATTCCTCTATTCTCACCTCAGTTAATCTACTTTGAGAAATATTCGTACCGAGTAATTTTGAGCTTCGAATTTCCACTCGGTGAAATACAGCGTCCCCAAAATCTACATTGGATAAGTCACATTTCTCAAATAAACAATCTATAAATTCTACTTGGCGAAATCGAATACCTTCCATTGAAATATTTTGAAAATGTATTTGATCAAAAATAATTTTCTCTTCTTGTTCCTCTTCTAGTTCTAAGGACGTTACAATTCCTTCAGAAACGTAATAATCTTCAAGTAGTGCATGATTTACATCTATTTCAGTTAAAGAGTTTGGTAACTTTGGCGGGGTTATTTTCACGGCTAATATTCCTCTCTTTTTCATTTCTATTATTTTAACATTATATTAGTATGTCCTTACATCTTTCCAGTACAATAAAGAAAGGTATGAAGTAAGGGGGAATTTTTTTTGCAAAAGTTATCCAATATAGTGACACGTTACTATAAAGCTATACTGATTATTTGGTTGATGTTATTTATTGTTTTAGCTATTTTTGCTGTACGTTTGCCTAGTTTATTAGAGGGGGACGGTTTTAAAACAGATGGAGAGCATCAACAGGTTATGGAAGAACTAACGAGTACATTTAATCTTCCAGCAGAAACGTTGTTTGTTGTTTTTGATAATAGAACCGATGACACGATAAAAAGGACATTGGACGATATTGAACAACTTGGTTTAGCTGAATCCATTCAATCGCCACTAGAAGATAATGCACTTTACAAAGATCATATTGCCTACGCTTTGCTTCATTTTAATAGCGATACAACCGATTTATCTGCGGTAGTAGACTCAATCAGAGAAGCCATTGATGGTGAAAAAGGTGTAACGTTAACAGGTGGAGCTGCCATAAATAAAGATATTAATACTGCAAGCCAAAAGGACTTGGCAAGTGCTGAAGCAATCGGACTACCAATTGCAATAATTGTTTTACTACTAGCCTTTGGAAGTGTAGTTGCAGCTTTTATCCCATTGGTTGTTGGAGTTATTACGGTTGTTTCTACCTTTGGAGTAATGACATTGTTCAGTAATACGATGGATTTATCAATATTTATCATGAATATCATCCCCATGCTCGGGCTTGCATTAAGTATTGATTTTGCTTTATTGCTCATTAATCGATATAAAGAAGAGCGGATGAAAAAATCGGTACAAGAAGCAGTTCAAATAGCAATCCAAACAGCTGGGCGTTCTATCATTTTCTCCGCGGTTTGTGTATTTATAGGACTAGGCGCAATGCTTGTAATGGAAGTGGAGATATTCCAAAACCTTGCTCTAGGTGGAATGTTGGTTGTATCGATGGCTGTGTTGGCTTCTATAACGTTACTACCTTCACTTTTATTATTAATCAAAGATCGGATAAATAAATGGACTATTTTAAAAGTAAAACCTGGTGCTTCTACTAGATGGCGTAATTTTGCTGCCTTTGTTATGAAACGACCAGTTCTATTAGTTTTTGTAGCCCTAATTATTTTAGGTATTGGAATTATTCCTGTAAAAGATATGAAGTTAGCTATTCCACAAGTGGATTCATTGCCTCTCTCTTATGACTCTCGCCAAGCATATGAATTGATGGACAAAGAATTTGGATTAGGTGAAAAATCGACCATCTATATAATCGCAGAACGAAAAGATGGCTGGGACAATACAGACGGCTTAAATGCAATGAAAAAATTAGAAGACCAATTACTAGATGACAAAAATGTAGATAGTGTCAATTCTATATTTTCAGCAATTCAAGTTTCTACAGTAGAGCAATGGGAACAGAATATGCAGGTTCCTGAAGTCCAAAGTCAATTGAAGCCGCTGTTCGAAACGTTCGTACAAGGTGAAAAGTTATTAGTTCCGGTAACCCTTAACTTAAATGGCTCTTCAGAAGAAGCACAGAATTGGGCACGCGATTGGTCTGAAAAAGAGTTAGATGTCGATATTATGCTTGGGGGCCACCCAAAATTCAATCAAGAAATTTTCGATGAAATATTTGATAAAGTAGGAGTATTACTAGCAATTATTTTAAGCTCCACTTTTATTATATTAATGGTTGCGTTCCGTTCGATATTAATTCCTTTAAAGGCCATTATTATGAATGTTATTGGCCTCTCATCTACTTTCGGTATACTCGTCTATATTTTCCAATACGGACATTTGGGCATAGAGGAAACAACAATAGCACTAATCATACCCGTTATTGTATTTAGTTTAGTATTCGGATTAAGTATGGACTACGAAGTGTTTTTAATTTCTCGTATCCAAGAAGAGTATTCAAAACATCTAGATAATACGGTAGCTACGATAGATGGACTTACTTCTACGAGTAAAATTATTACGTCAGCAGCCCTTATAATGATTGTTATAACTGGTGCTTTTGCGTTTACAGATGTAATGCCAGTCAAGCAAATTGGTGTAGGTATTGCGATTGCGGTCGCAATTGATGCATCGATCATTCGACTATTACTTGTTCCAAGTTTGATGAAATTATTTGGAAAGTGGAATTGGTGGATGCCCTTTAGCAAAGGACCATATAAACCAAATAATTGGCACTAAAAAAACTGCCAAGCGAAAAGTACATTTCGCTTGGCAGTTTTTAATTATTACTTAGAAATTATTTTTATACCATTCTTTCGCTGCTTGTACTTCGTCTTGTGTCAACTGGTGGCCATACATATGCCAGTATAGCTCTACCTTTCCTCCTGCATCAGTTAAGATAGAGCGCAGTTCCTCTGATTCAGCTGCTGGACACATAAAATCGTTTTTCCCTGCTCCTATAAATACTGGAGTGTGAGAAAGTTTCGGTACTTCGATGCCACGTCTTGGTACCATAGGATGGTGCAAAATAGCCCCTTTCAATACGTTTTCATATTGAAATAAAAGATTTCCCGCAATATTTGCTCCATTCGAGTAACCAATTGCCACTACATTACCTCTGTCGAATTCATAGTTCTCTGCTGCTTCATCGATGAAGTTTTTCAATTCCTCTGTTCGGAAAATTAAATCCTCTTCATCAAACACACCTTCTGCTAATCGTTTAAAAAAACGTGGCATTCCGTTTTCTAGTATGTTTCCACGGACACTTAATATATTTGCTTTCCCGTCTACTTCTTTCCCTAATGGAACTAGATCATGTTCATTCCCACCTGTTCCGTGTAAAAGCAATAATGTGGGACGAGCTGAATCTTCACCTTTATAAAAAACATGTTTCATGTTCATGCTCCCTCCTATTTATCTCGAATTCAAGATAATTATAACTTGATTAATTTGTTTGGTCAAATAATGTAACAAAACATTTGCATTGATAACCCCCATAGGTATAATATATATATTCCCGAGAGACCTGTAAGGAGAGAAGAAGATAATGGAGTTCAATGATCAAATGAAGAATAGAGTGAAACGTATCGAAGGCCAATTGAGAGGTATCTTGAAAATGATGGAGGAAGAAAAAGATTGCAAAGATGTAATCACACAGCTATCAGCTACTAGGTCTGCTGTCGACCGTACAATAGGTGTTATTGTTAGTTCAAATCTTGTTGATTGCGTTAGAAATGCAAACGAACAAGGCCAAGATGCAGATGTATTAGTCAAAGAAGCTGTAAACTTGCTAGTAAAAAGTAGATAAGATTGGTATTTATAATACCAGTCTACTCTTTTAAATAAAAGTATACCCCTATAGGTAATAAAAAAATGGAGGAAAAACGTGTCTGAAAAGAAAAGTACTACTATTGTTTTGTTTAGTGCAGATTATGACAAAGCAATGGCTGCATATATTTTTGCCAACGGTGCTTATTATCATTAGGTAACAATTTCCCATACATTTTGGGAGTATAATGCACGTGGGAAGATCCAATTGAAATTCCCACACTCTACCTTTTTAATTTCTAGAAAACCATTGAAAAAGGCGACACTCCTGCGGAATGGAATTAGCCGAAGACCCCTCTAGCTACCGAGGAGGCTGAGGAAACGTCCACCTCAAGGGAGCCGTTTCAACGATTTTCTTACCTATCGGACAACCCCTTTAAAAGGTCTTTTAGTTTTTGAGGCTCATCCACACGAATTGCAAATTCAGTTGCTTTCTTTTTTATTCCCATAAACATCGTTGCTTCTACTGGTTCATGTAAACGAATGATTGCTTGCGGTTCTATTTTTTCAAAATCCTTATATACAAATTGCAAAGTATTCTTATTCGGTAAAGCTGCCCCCCACTCCACTTCCTTAATGTTAGATAAAGAAACAATAATTCGGGAAGCCATCCCTTGTGTAATATATAGTTTCCCATTCTTAATTTCCATTGGATGAAGTCTTGTGATTTGAATGTCAGCTATTATAAAAAAGACCGAGTATACGTTCAGGACGAGTAAAATAATCGACAGAACGAGTGATTTTTCATGTAGCCACCAATGTATTCCGATTGTTTCAATCACAATGGCATGTATAAGCATAATATTCATCGCAACTGCACTCGTTTTCTCATGCATGGTAACTACACCCTCGTGACTAGGTGCTTTCTTCTTCCATGTAAACAAAGCATAATAAAACATTAAAAATTCGGACATTATTATACGAATGAAAACATTTTTTGTTGCTATTTTTTCAACTGATGGAAGTAGGCTATAAATTATATCCTCGTTCATTTCTTTCATTTCATTTCGAATTGCCGAAGCTTTACGTATTACGATAAAAATTAGCGCTATTTCTGCTAACACTAACAATGCTTCCAATGCAAGACCTGTGTACAGTATTTCCCTATAAGGTGCATACAGATTCGCTGGGATAAGAAATTTTGCTAACACAAGACCAAACACCATTAATCCAAGTGTTTGTTTTATAGAAATCTTAAATGCCAAATAAACTAAAAAAGGTGCAACAATCGCAAAATCAATTAGAGATCCTATCGCTACTCCGCTAGTTAGCGGAAGAGATAAAAAATCTGGAACTTCAGATTGATAAAGAAGAAAATTCGAAGTAAGTACTAGAAGAAGAAATGCCAATGCTAAATTAGCCTTTCGGGTTTTGCGATAAACCATATATATCCCTCCTTTTCTTTTATTATATCTTTCCTGTTGATAAAAACAGCATAAAAACCTCCCAAAAAAAGGTACAATTTTATGACTTCACAAAATATTTACTAGCTAAAAGAATTCATTTCCAAAAACAAATTCTTCTTTAGATTTCATTCACTTCCACAGAAATCAGGTAAATTTGAGTGTATGTAATCTCCGTCCATTAAGGACTTACCTCCCTCAAACAGAACGAGTGAGTACGTTTCTCCTGTCACTGTTTCAATATTTACACTATGTCCTTCTGGGAACTCCATTTCATGTGCACCTTCCCTACGACTATTATTAATTTCTTCTAACACTTTTGTCAGCATTTTTTCATCTGTTATTTCAATCCGTCTTTCGGAGTCCAAACATTGAATCGACATACTTTTTAACTCTTCTATAATGATAGGATTTCTAGAACTACATGATCCAAGTAATAACACGATCATGGATATAGTTAGAAACTTTTTTGAAGTAAACACTAATTCATCCCTCCTATTTCATCATATGGACGCTTTACTTATTACCTATACATATACACAACTGTATTTCTAAATTCCAACTAAACGTGCCATAATTCCAACTAAAAAAAGCTGCCCCATAAAATAACTTATGGAACAGCTCTTTTTATACTACTCTTTTTGTACCCTTCCACAAAATCGATCCGATCATTGTAATAAGCAGTACGATCAATCCTAAAACAAACGGATAAATAATATGCACATCATATAATAATCCTGCTAGGAGTGGACCTAATACATTTCCAATGCTCATATATGCATTATTCATCCCCATCGCAAAGCCTTGCTCTTGCCCAGCTAACTTCGATATTAATGTCGTAAGTACTGGACGCAATATAGAAGTGGAAAGGAAAATAATCATTGTAATTACGAAGAAAAATGCATAACTCGATGCTACAATCGAGAGGAAAAATCCTAAAGAGGCTATACCTAAAAATATCTTTAACACATTCGCTTCCCCAAAACGACGGACAACCCAGTCAACGGCAAATAACTGAACAATTACACTGACGATTCCAGTCGCTGTTACCATCCAAGCAATATCTTGTGGTGATGCCCCGAATTCATTATCTACAAAAAGTCCCAAAACAGATTCATATGCCATCAACCCAAAGCTCATTACAAGCGTAATAACTAGTGGTATAAAATATGGTTTCTTAAATGATTGGACTAGTTGCTTCATCATAGGATCAGGTTTTTGATCAGGAATGTTACTTTCCTCCAATTTACTTTCCTTTAATACAAACATGGAGAAAATAACGGCTGCAACTCCAACAATCGCAGAAATTAAGAGTGGCATTTTCAAACCGAAATCTGCTAAAAATCCGCCAATTCCGGGGCCAATAACAATACCAAGGGACATAGATGCGGAAATAAAACTATTTCCCTTTGCACGTTGATCCATTGTCGTAATATCTGCTACATATGCAAAGATTGCAGGTATTAATAACGCTGCACCAACACCGCCAATTACTCGTGAAACATACAAAATACTTACAGAATCAGAAAAATAAAATACAAACATAGATAATGCTAAGCCACTTAAACCTGCAATGATCATTATTCTTCTTCCATATTGATCTGCCCATTTCCCAGCAATCGGAGACATTACAAGCTGTGCTCCTGCAAAAATCGCTATCATTAATCCAGCTGCGGTTCCGCCTTGTCCGATAGACTTTAAATAGGCAGGTAAGATAGGAATAATAATCCCAAAACTTGCAACCGCAATAAACATATTTATCATTAAAACAAATAGTTTTTTTCTTTGATCTTTAGACATATTACACCTACTTTCTTGCAAAAGAGTACCATGCTTTTCCTTTCAAAACAAGAATTTCAATGTAGAACATTAAACCTTATCCACTCTGAAATAAAAAACTATCTGAAACCAAGTAACTTGGAATCCAGATAGCGAAGTTTTGATATAACTTTATTCATTTAGTTTTTCAATTGTTTTAGCAGATCCTTGCATAGGATATGATTCTGCTAGTGTTTCATATCCTACTTTTACTTCATCATATAATTTTAATTTATTTCGTTGATCCATCGTTAATGAAAACCAAGTGGCATCTTTTCCAGTGTCTATTGCTTCTTGGACAGAAAGATTTTTCACTTCGTCTACCGATAAATCACTTACAACCAAAATATTACCATCTTCATTAATATCTACAATAATACCTGTCATATAGCCGGTCGGTTGAGGTTGAGTTGGATTATCTTCGAAAAATTGCATAATAAAATAAAAGGTGGCTCCAATAGCAATGAATAGGACCGCCAAAATAAGTGCAACTGTAGATTTCCCTTTCAAATGAAATCCTCCTTATCTTGTCCCAACTTTACGAAAGCCTTCTTCTAAAAGATAAGATTTAGCTTCTTCATAAGAACCAAAGCTTTCCTCTAAGTTGTATCCATGATAAATATTCCAAAGCGTATCTTCTTGTAACAATGTTAACTTTGAGTTTTCTTTGTTCTTCCACTCTTCTTCTACTTCTTCATCAAAAAGTTCTTCTTCCTCTGTAGCTAAATAAGCAATAGAATCTTTAATCATTTGCCTTAATTCATCTGCCGAAGCTTCACGAATATTAACAAGACCTTTTTCTTTTGCGTCATACTGCGAAAGATCTCCTACATATACAAACCCGTTTCCATTTGGATGGAGGTGATATACAACAGTTGTTTTTTCATATAAGCTATCTTCATAATGGTAATTAACTCGTTTCATTGATACTTCTTTTCGAGTTAACTCCGGAAATTCTTGAATAATTGCTTCTTTTTCTTCAAATGTAAGCATGTGATTCCTCTTTCTTTTCGTTTTTCATTTGTCTAGTATAACATAATATTTACCCTCTTCGCGTCCACCATTCTGCAACGAGGATGAAACAAATGACTACAGCAATTGCAACCGCAAAAAACCAATCTGGTAGACTACTCAATTGTATTATTCCTCCTTGCTAATCTTTTGTACAAACCGATGGAAGTTACTCGATGTAATTCCTTCTACTTCTTCTGTAGAGTAGCTTTTTAATAGCTGTTCCACTAAATTTTGTGTTTTGGATGCATCTTCAAGTCCTAAGACAAATTCTCCGATTCCATCAAAGTCTGAACCCAATCCTACCAGATGTTTCCCACCAAGAGAAACAATATGATCTATATGCTTCACTAAGTCTTGTATCTCTAAAGGTTGTTTAGAATTGTTGATAAACTGTGGATAGTACACCACGTGAATTGGTGAATCTCTTTCGATTAATGCTTTTATTTGATCATCCGTTAAATTTCTTGGCGAATCACATATTGTCCTAGCATTTGAGTGACTTGCCATTAGCCACTTTGCTTTTGGTAACACATCCCAAAACGATTTTTCACTTAAGTGAGATACATCTATAATAATATTTTGTTCGTTTAGTAAAGTTACTACTTCTTCACCAAACGTAGTTAACCCTGTTCCTGAATTTTCAGATGCACCATCCGCAACTTCATTTGCACCATTCCACGTAAGCCCTACTAATCGAACGCCATGAGACAATAAAAGCTTTAGTTTTAATATGTCTCCTTCAATCATATCCAAGCCTTCTAAAGATAATACTGCCCCAATTTGTCCTTCTTTCAGCGTTTCGAGCTGATCCCATTGATAAATTGCAACTACATTCTCATGCTTCCCTACAATCTCTGTATGGAAAAATTCAATTTGACGAATGGCTTCCATAAAACGCTTTTCTTTTGGAAAACCTTCCGAAACAAACACTGCAAATAACTGCAAAGCTATTTCTCCTGCTTCTAATAGCTTTTTATTTGCTTGAAGCAAGGAAGAATCTTCGAAAGAGAGTGGCGTGTCAGCTTTTGCTAATTTATATAGTACATCACAATGTAAATCGTATACTTTCATTTGCTTTTCCTCCTAAAAAAACCGGCACTCTATTCAAAGAGATACCGGTTAAATTTTTATAATAATTCTGCTCGAAGTTGTGCTGCCGACTTTGGCGATAAAAGTCCAAATGGAATATCATAAACTGTTTTCGCTCCACTTTGGCCCAATTGTCCCAATCGATAAGCAGCTCGTGCAAAAGCAACTAATACACTTGAAGTAAAATTAGGATTACTTTCTAATTTTAATGAAAACTCCATCAGTTGTCGGTCTTGATTACCACTTACCCCACTTCTAATAACGAACCCTCCATGAGGCATACCACTATGATTTTTTTCAAGTTCTTCTTCCGAAATAAAATGCACCGTAGTATCATAATCTGCAAAATAGTTCGGCATAGTAATGATTTGTTGCTCAACTTCTTTTCGACTTGCACCTTCCTCTAACACAACAAAACATTCTCTCTTATGTTTTTCTCGCGTTGAAAGTTCAGGCTGTTCCCCGTTTCTTACTCTGTCTACCGCTTCCTGCACAGGAAGTGTATATTGTACTGCATTTTTTACACCAACAATTCGGCGTACAGCATCTGAATGCCCTTGGCTTAAGCCATCTCCCCAAAATGTGTACGTATTTCCTACAGGCAGCACAACTTCACCCAATAATCTATTTAATGAAAATAAACCTGGATCCCATCCAACCGAAATAATGCTTACTTTATCAGACATTTTGGCAGTTTTGTCCACTTTCTCAAAAAATTCAGGAATCAACGCATGCGTGTCAAAACTATCAATTGTATGGAACCATTGAGAAATTTCAGGCGTTTGTTCTGGCAAATCTTTAGCAGATCCTCCACATAAAATCATTACATCTATTTTATCTTGAAAATCTTTAATATCCTCTACTAAATATACGCCAACCGAATCGTTACTAACTTGAATTGTTGAAGGGTTACGTCTCGTAAAAACCGCCACTAGCTCCATATCTGGATTTTGCATAACAGCTAGTTCAACTCCACGTCCTAAATTACCGTACCCAACAATACCAATTCGAATTTTACTCATTTACTTCTTCCTCCATTGTGTTCATCGTTACTAATTAAAATAACTGTATAACTTATAACAGTCAATGGATAATTATTCAGGAGCTTCGCCTGCAAATCCAAGCCATTCTTCTTTTGATGGTCCATACATTCCTGGAACAACTAGACCCGCTTGGCGCATAAGAACAGTCATTTGTCCTCTGTGGTGTATTTGATGTGAAACTAATATTTGTAAAATCGTTGCAACTGACCATGTTTCTCCGTACATGTCCTTTTTCTCTTGAAGACTTTCATCAGTCCATTGCTCTTTTATCGCTTGAACCATAGCATCACTTGATTTTTTATACTCATCAGCAATCGTTTTTGCATGTTCTGGAAGCGGTGCATCATGTGATGTAGCTGTAAATTGTAAACCTGTTTGTCCAATCATTTCATGGATTGTAACAACTATATGCCAAGCAAGTCGACCTAAAGATCGACCTTCCTCATATACTTTTTGATGTAAAGACTCATCCGTTAATGTATTTAAAATCTTCAGCGTCGAATCACTTTCATGTTGCCAATTCGTTAAAAAATCATCTAGTTTTCTAATCATATAACACCCTCCAATTTAAGTTTATAAAGTATATTTCGATACAGAATAAGTAGAATCCTGCTTTCAACCACTTTCTTTCCGAATAGATATTACTGCTCGGTTATGGTAGACTAAAGGACAGACAATAAGAGGACGTGAGCGAATTGATTAAAATCGAATTACCAAAACCAACTATTACTATTACTCAACGTGAACAAGTGCTGAAAGAAGGCGAACTAGAAATTCCATCGATTTATGGATTCATCGACTTCCACCAAATCCCTCGTGATAAAGGCGGAATTTTTATGTTTTATAACAAAAATGATGAGCTTTTATTCGTAGGAAAAGCACGTAAAATTAGACAACGCATCAAAAAACACTTCGAGGATAATGTTTCACCGATGATTAAACATCGTGAAGAAGTATACAAAATAAGTGTATGTGTTGTTGAAGAACCAATGGATCGTGAAATCTACGAAACGTATGCAATCAATACACTAAAAGCAAAATACAATATCGAAAAAGTATTCTACAAGTAACAATAATTCCCATGTCACTACTAGGTGTCATGGGAATTTCTTATTTTATAGAAATTTTCGTCCTGCGCAAAGCTCGTCGCAGAAAATCATTTCCAGTTTCAGTATTCATAGATTGTTTGGCAATTCTATTCCCCTTTTTCAAAAATACTTGTACTGTGCTTTGGTTGAACACGTGATTTCGGATCAATAAATGTTTTAATATGACTGATTGCATTCGGCACCTCGCCAAAACCAACCGCAATTAGTTTTACTTTCCCACCATGCGTGCATACATCTCCTGCAGCATATATCCCCTCTATATTCGTCTCCATTTTTTCATTTACTACTATGGAGTTTTTTTCCATATTAAGTCCCCAATCTTTTAGAGGACCAAGCGAGGCGACATTACCGTAGTTAACAATGACATGATCGACTGGAATTCGTTGTTCTGATTTATCTTTCCCAACTATAATAACTTCTTGAACATTCTGACCATCACCGATTACTTCTTTTATTCCATATGGTGTTTTTACTTGTACTTTCGATTGTTGTAGCTGTTGAACCGTCATTTCATGAGCTGTAAATTGCTCTTTTCGATGACAAATGGTTACATTCGAAGCAACATTCTCTAACATTAAGGACCAATCCAGTGCAGAGTCTCCTCCACCTAAAACAAGTACATTTGAGCCATTGAAATGATTTATATCTTGGACTTTGTAATGAAGGTTTTTCCCTTCATACTCTGCTGCTCCCGGTACGTTTAACTTACGAGGTTGGAAAGAACCTATTCCAGAAGTAAGCAAAATAGTTTTTGAATAATGCACTGTTTTATCCGTCGTTAATACAAAATGATCAGATAATTTTTCAAACGAAATAACGGATTCTTCTAGGCAAACGGTCGGGTTACTGTATGCAGCTTGCTCTTCCAAATTCGCTACTAAATCTTTAGCTAAGATCTTCGGGATGCCACCTATATCATAAATATATTTATCTGGGTAAAGCTCCATTAGCTGACCACCAAGCTGAGGTAAGCTATCTATTATTTTCACTTTTAAATCACGTAGTCCAGCGTAAAAAGAAGCAAACAACCCTGTTGGACCACCGCCAATAATGATTACATCATATAAATTATCGTCCATACTTGTTTTCACCCCACTGCTAATAAGAAAATGTAAATAATTCTCAACAATACCGTATCATATATTGAACATACCTTACAGAAATCGGTTTCGTATTTCTGGAGATGGAATTGTACAGCTGTCCTTTTTCCCAAACCATTTGTATCTATTTTTAGCGACTAGTTTGTACATAATATCACTTATGTACTTAGGAATTACTATGAATGGATAAAATACCTTCCACATTCCCTTTAAATTTTTACATATTACAAGCGCAGCATCGGAGGAATCATATACTTTATTATTTTCAATTACTATTACGCCATCCAGTTTTTCTGGTATTCGATATTTCTTTTTAAGTTCTATCCCAATATCACTTTGCAAAGCTGCAAAACGAAAGTATCCATTTGGATCTCTTGCAATAATGAATTGAACACTGGAATCGCAAAAGTTACATTCCCCATCGAATAAGACAATAGCAGTCATATGAATTCCTCCTTTTCTTTAGTTTACTATAGTGCATATTGTTTTGCTTAGTTAACCTGTTTGGTAGATTCAACAACTTTTTACGGTATGATAATAAAAAATCATAAAAAAGATGTCTCAAAAGCCGCATGGACTTAGGAGACATCCCACATATTCACTGTTTATCGGACGGTGTGTCAGAAGAACCGACTTCTTCTAAATCATCAAAGCTGTTCTCATAATCACGAATTCTAGGATCTTCATCATCCACTGGCTGATCGGTGGATGAATTTAAAATAGATTCTTCTACTGGACGAATCGACTCATCGACCTCTTGTTGCGCATGTTCTACACAAGTTGTTGCAGTGGGAACCGCCTCCAATCTTTCCATTGGAATTTCCTTCGAACATACTGAACATACTCCGTACGTACCTTCCTTAATTGCCGTTAAAGCTTCTTTTATATCGTTTATCTCATCTTCTGAGTGTTTTCTTAATGCTAAACGCGTATGTTTGTCTGTTAAGTCCGTTGCATTATCAGCAGGATGATTATCGTAATTAGATAATTCGGTTGTTTCAAATTCCTCATCGTTTTCCATACTATGTTCAAGCTCGTCTAAACGCTTTTCTAATGTATCTTTTATATCATCGTATTTCGACATTGAGATTCCTCCTTCATTAATATAAGGATTCCCATATTTCATCGAAATAAAACTATTTGTACATCACGATTTAGGAATAATAAATATTGGTATAACTGTGCACGATGATGAACTAAATGGTTCACAATTTGGATAAACCACTCTGCAGAGTTGTACTCACTTCCCCAATATGTTGTAAATTTATTTGTTAATTGTTCTTCTGTCAATGTTTCAATATGCTGAATCAGTTCACGTATACCTGTAGTAAATTGAACTTTTACATTCTTTATATCTTTTGGCAAAGTCGAATCATAGTATAAAGTCATTTGCTGTTCCGAATAACCTTTTAGAATATGCAAATCTCCCTGTGGAATTTGTGAAAGGTGTACACAAACTTCCCAAACACTCATTTTATCTGGAATTGGACGATTATGCAGGAAGTTTTCATCTATGTGATCCAGTAAACTCTCAATTGTATTCGCAACAAATTGTAGTTGCGCTATTGTTTCTTTAATCATTTTTACTTTCCTTTCCTTCGCCAGTTTTCATAATAGTACATTACTTTATGTAGCTTTCATATACCTTTTCATTACATTATTTTTTGAAATAGAAATATTATAAATATAAGGAGTGGTTGTAATGGGAATTCATAAATTTTTTATGAGCATGAACGATTTAGAAAGGATTATACGCTGTCCTGGACGATTTAAATTTGAAGAGCATAATGTGGCTGCGCATTCTTGGAAGGTTTCTCAGTATGCAATGTTCTTTGCTACTATTGAAGAAAATAATGGTATAATTATTAACTGGAAATCATTATACGAAAAAACTATTAACCATGACTTTGCAGAAATTTTTATAGGTGATATTAAAACTCCTGTAAAACATGCTTCACCAGAACTGAAACAAATGCTTACTCATGTGGAAGAAAAAATGATGGAAAAATTTATATTAAATGAAATCCCAAAAGAGTTTCAACCAGTCTTTTTTGAACGAATGAAAGAAGGTAAAGATGCAACTGTTGAAGGAAGATTACTAGAACTAGCAGACAAGCTGGACCAAGTATATGAAGCTTTTGCAGAGTTGCAACGTGGAAATACAGATGCGGAATTTTTAAAAATGTATGAAACTGCTTTGAGAAAAATTCTTCAAATACAACTACCTAAAAGTGTTTCTTATTTTAAAGAAGTCATGCTCCAAGATATAATGGCAGAGGAATCTGTTATTGATGTTAAATCTATTACATTGAAAATTCTTGTAGAATAAAATAATTTGAGGGAAAAATACGATATATTGTATAATATAGTGTATAATATTATTGAACTATTAAGATAATTGAGGGAGGGTTATAATATGCCTATACCAGTTAATCATGCTAAACCTGTCCGCACGACCGCTAAGCTCCACGCTTTCAATCAATTACAGCAGTGGATCATCGATGGTACACTTCAGCCCGAAGAGAAACTAAACGATATAGAGCTTGCACAAGCATTAGGGGTCAGTAGAACTCCTATAAGAGAATCATTGCAACTTTTAGAATCTCAAGGTTTTGTAACGATGCAGCCTGGAAAAGCAACTCAAGTTACAGCTGTACAAACAGAGGATATCAATAATCTGTTACCTCCATTAGCTGTATTGCAAGCGCTTTCAGCAGAGCTTGCCATTACAAATATGGATAATGATACTCTACAACTGTTGGAAGAAAAAAACAAGCAATTTGCAGATGCACTCTATGCAAAAGAATTCACTACTGCTTTAAAGGTGGACGAAGAATTCCATCAAATTATTGTAGATAGCGCTAATAATCCATACATACTCTCTATGATAGAGATGCTACAAGCACATGTACGTAGGTTATTCTATTACGAAAAGATAATATTAAGAGAGCATTCCATCGAGCAACATGCTGAGATTATCCGTCTACTTCGAGAAAAAGATGCTCAAAGATTAGCAGAAACAATGCGTGCAAATTGGATTTACACAATTGAAGAATTTTAAGAAAGACGCAAGCGCCCTTTAAGTGCATTTCCCGGGTGCTTTGACCTCACATATACTTACCGTCTGTTTTAGAGGAGCTGGAAGTGATTTCGTCACTTCCAGCTCCTCTATTTTTAGTTATATTATGAAGGATGTTTGTCCATCACCTTCTTGAATCAGAAATGGGAATAGTGCATTTGGTTTGGATAATGAAAATATCTAAAAAAGGGCCCACTATGAAGTGGCCCCTTTTCTTTTATACTGTTTTCGTTTGTACTTTTTGAATCTTCGAGATTATGCCAGTAATAACTGTAACAACTAAAACTGGAATTAGCCAGCCTAAACCTACGTCGTAAAAAGGCAAATAATTTTCGTAAAGTGCTACAATTGGTTTCATCCATTCATAATATTCGATGTCCAGAGAACTACATAATGCTTTAAAACCATCGATAACACTAATTAAAAACGTTATGAACATAACACTTACATACACAAGTCTTGCATGGTTAAATAAAGGTGAAAGAAACGTTAACAAGATTAGCACAATTGCTAAAGGATACAACAACATCAACACTGGAATAGAATAAGTAATAATGTTCGATAATCCAAAGTTAGCAATAATACAAGTAAACACACTGAAGAAAATTACGAATGTCTTATAACTAATTTTCGGCATTAATGTGTGGAAGTACTCTCCACATGCTGTAGTTAATCCAATACTTGTAGTTAAACAAGCCAAGAAAATAACAACAGATAAAAGAACTGCTCCAAAAGATCCGAAATAATGGCCAGATGCACTACTTAATACTGGACCTCCATTTTCAAATAAACCGAAAAGCTCTGTACTTGTCGCTCCCAAATATGCAATACCGGTATAAATAACTCCTAAAAAGAAAATGGCAATCCCGCCAGACTTTGCGGTTGCAACGATAATTCCTTTTGTTGATGTTACCCCCATCTCACGTATTGCAGTAATTACGATAATACCAAATACTAATGAAGCTAATGCATCCATCGTATTGTATCCTTCTAAAAAGCCTGTCATGAATGCGTTGTCCACATAACTTCCATGTGGTGACTCAAATCCACCCATTGGTTTGATGACAACAAACAATAGTAAAACAAATAACCCAATAATAATTCCTGGAGATAGATACTTTCCTACATTATCTACAATTTTAGATGGATTCAGTGAAAATAATAACGTCACTCCAAAGAATATTATTGTAAATATTAATAAACCTATTTGGCCATAGTCTGGATTAATGAAAGGCAAAACTCCTACTTCGTACGATACAGCACCAGTTCTTGGTAATGCAAAAAATGGTCCAATAGTTAAGTACAATAAAGATGTAAATATAACAGCAAATACAGGATGCACTCTACTTGATAAGTCTTGTAAGTTTTTACTACCTGAAAAACCCATTGCAAGTGTACCTAAGAAAGGTAGCCCTATCCCAGTTGCTAAAAATCCTAAAACCGCCCACCACACATTTGTTCCTGCGTTCTGTCCTAAACTCGCTGGAAAGATTAAGTTACCAGCTCCAAAAAATAAAGCAAATAGCATTACTCCAATAACAAGATAATTGGAAAATGATAATTTCTTACTCATTTATTCTGCCTCCTGTAAATGATACCAAAATCATTTTTTCTTTTATGCCGTAATTTCTCTTAGATGAATACTATACAAATGATTTCTACCATTTAATCAGTATGCAATATATCAGAACTGATGATACTATGGATTTCAGTAGAATGCAATATATTAGACGAAATTAATAGAACATTTATTTTATTATAACAATATACTTTTACATTTAGCATTTACATATTTACGTGGATTATGTTACTATTGGTAAAATTTAAATGCAGTGAAGAGAAGAGTAAATAAAGAAATTCTTTTGCAGAGAGCTCCGGTTGCTGAAAAGGAGTAAGAATTTTTTATTGAAACAAGCCTCTGAGCAGTACATTGGAACCAGATATGGGGATGGTGTGACGGGAGCTCCCGTTATAGAGCTTAGGTATACGCAAATCTTGTATTCGCCGTACCGAATGAGATTAATATGGCGACATATTAATAAACTGGGGTGGTACCACGACTTTCTAAATCTCGTCCCCAAGACAACAGTCTTGGGGGTGAGGTTTTTTTATTTGCATTTTTTCAAAAGAAAGGAGAACAACCCAATGTTTAAGAAATTGTTATTAGACTGGAAGTACCCTTCCATATTATTGTTAGGAATAGGAATATCTAATTTTGGTGCATGGATTTATTTAATTGCACTTAATTTGATCATTTTAGACATGACCAACTCACCACTTGCAGTAGCAGGCCTTTATATTGTTAAACCTCTTGCTACACTGTTTACAAATATATGGGCTGGAAGCGTAATTGACCGCATAAATAAACGCAATCTAATGGTAGTTCTTGACCTTTTTCGAGCGTTACTCATAGCAGTTCTACCTTTAGTTTCTAATCTTTGGATCATATATGCAATCGCCTTTGTTATTAATATGGGCAGTTCTATGTTCGAACCAACATCCATGACCTATATAACAAAATTAATACCAATAGAGCAAAGAAAACGTTTTAATTCTTTACGCGGTTTAATAGACTCTGGGGCTTTTTTAATCGGCCCAGCTATAGCCGGTATTCTTTTCCTATTAGACACACCAGTAGTAGCAATTTATATGAATGCAATCGCTCTATTTTTCTCAGGCATCATTACACTATTTATGCCTAATCTAGAAAAGGATACTTCCATTAACCAATCGGATACTAATTTATCTTTCGATGTTATCAAAAAGGATTGGCGCATTGTTCTGAATTTCAGTTATCGTTACGCTTACATTATGTTCATTTATTTTTTGTTTAGTTGCATAATGGTAATGGCAACAGCTTTAGACTCTCAGGAAGCTGCATTTGCTAAATCAGTACTTTATCTATCTGACAGTGAATATGGTTTTCTAGTAAGTATTGCTGGAGCTGGTATTATTGTAGGTGCAATTGTAAACACGGTTTGTATAAATAAGCTAAAAACATCCTTCCTAATTGGATGCGGCTCATTGTTTGTCTCCATAGGCTATAATGTTTACGCTTTTTCTAGTTCTTTCTCGATTGCTGCTGTAGGATTTTTTATCCTTGCCTTCTCACTTGCTTTTGCCAATACTGGGTTTCAAACGTTTTACCAAAACAATATTCCAGTAGATGTAATGGGAAGAATCGGAAGTATATACGGACTATTTGAAGCATGTTTAGTAATTATGACTACTATTATTATTGGGGTTACAGCACAACTCATCTCTATTCAGCCAGTAGTAATTATAGGATCATTACTAATGCTAGCTATTACAATCCTATTATTAGTATTTAGTGTTAAACCTTCTCAAAGTAGGTACTATTCGAATGTAAATGAAGTATGAACTCCAGTTGGAGGAAAGTGACCGAGTCACTTCCCTCTAAACATTAGCGGTAATCCTGGTCCTTCTAAGAAGAATAACCGTAGATTTCCGCTTGTAACGGAATCCTTGAACCAAAGTCCATGATTACTGATTCATGACATACCTAGTTTTTATACTTCCTAATTCTTCGAAAAAATACAAGGGGCATGACAATGTCACGCCCCTTGTATCCATAAAATTCAGTAATATACAACGTGATAAAACATTAGGTACAATTCTAATGCAACTATCTCGTGTAAAATGGCACTGCCTTATTTGTCTTCAGGAAAAAGCACTTCTTTCAATGCATCATCCGAGGAGTTGTCCGTCAGCTTTACTTTAGAACGATACGCTGCTCTTGTAATTAGATGACCTGCAACTGGAGCTGTCAAAAACACAAATACAATTCCTAGTAGCAATCTAACACTAATAAAACCTTCGTGCACCCAAAAGTATACAAATGCTCCGGAAAGGGATAATAACACTGCTAAAGTTGAACTTTTCGTCGCTGCATGAGATCGAGTATATACATCGGGTAGACGAATAATTCCAAACGCACTTATTACACTCATTATACTTCCGAGAAGTATGAGCAATGCAGCTCCTAGTTCAATTATCTGACTTGTGTTCAACAATAACCCCCCTTTCCACATATTTTGAAATAGCGATTGTACTTATGAAAGCAAGTATTCCTAAAATAAGAATCGCTTCTAGAAATGCCTTTGTTTTTAGCACAATAGAGATAACTGCAATTGATGAAATTAAATTTACACCAATCATATCTAAAGCAACTGTTCGATCGGGCATCGACGGTCCTTTAATAATTCTATATAGAGCGATTGCAATAGAGAAAGCAAATAATGCAAGTGCAGTTAAAAGTATCTTTTCCACCATTAGCGAGTCACCTCCATAATTGCTTTTTCAAATTTCCCTATCGACCTTAGTACATCAGCTTTTGATTTTTCTAAATCCATCGCATGAATGTAAAACATATCTCCTTCTGGGTTCACTTCCATTACAACCGATCCTGGAGTTAGGGTTAATAGCATCGCTAAAGTAGTTATTTCCCAATCCCCGCGGAGTTTAGTTTTATATGTAAAAATACCAGGTTTTATTTTTAACTTAGGGCTTAATATTTGTTTACTGATTAATACACTCGAGGCAGCTAACTCAGATATGAATATAAAAAACAACTTGATAATAGAAATCAATCTTCTTAAATAAAATTGTGTTCCAAAAAAACGATGCATTAAAAAGATTATCCCGATTCCAACAAGAAACCCTGAGAAAAACGTTGTAATCTTAAGTTCATCCTCATCCTGTAACACCATCCAAAGAAAAGCAATAAATAAATTAAGTAAAAATTGTGCTGGCATTTAGCGTCACCTCTTCCATTACTTGTTTCCACTTAAAACTGCATCAATATAAATAGAAGGATTGAATAATGTGTTTGCTGCATCACTCACATAACTAGACAACACTTCAGCCTCAAGTCCAAGGGAAATCGTTCCGATACCAAGCAGTACAATTGGAATAAGTAATCCTTTCTTCAATGGCAATTCATCTTCCGGGCTAATAATCGTTTCACCAAAGATAGAATTTAAGAAAATACGAAGTAGCGAATATAATACAACGACACTAGAAATAAATGCGAGAGCTACTAAAACGTATGAGCCGTTTTCAATAGCCCCTTGTCCCACTAGTACTTTTCCAACAAATCCACTTAGAGGAGGAATTCCTGCAAGGGAACATGTCACAACAAAAAACATCCAACTAAACAACGGATAATTTCGAATAAGTCCACTCATTTGGTCAAACTTTGTTACTCCAGTAAGAACAATCATTGTACCAACAAGTAAAAATAACATCGCTTTGGCAATCATGTCATGAATAATATAGTAAATGGAACCTTCCAACGATGTTTGTGTTCCAACAGCCAATCCAATCAACATAAAACCAACCGCTATAACAACATTATATGAAGCTATTTGCCTGACATCTTTATACGCAACTGCACCCATACATCCGACTATTAAAGTGATTCCAGCCATAATCCCTATTAAGTTATGTGTAATCGAAGGTTCATGGTAGAAAATCAATGTAAATGTGCGGAATAATGCATATATCCCTACTTTTGTTAAAAGTGCACCGAATAATGCAGCTATCACTGTTGGAGGGGCACTATAGGATCCTGGTAGCCAGAAAAATAATAGCAATCCAGCTTTTAAACTAAAAACGATTAAAAAGAGAATACTAACGGTTGTCAAAAGTGGTCCTTGACCTGCTTCTGCAACTCTTTCGGAAATATGAGCCATGTTCAAAGTTCCCACTGTACCATAAAGATAAGCAAGTGCTACTAAGAAGAACCAAGAAGAAAGTATATTGATCACTACGTATTTAATGGATTCTCTTAATTGTGCCTTTTCACCACCCAACGTCACTAAAACATAGGACGCTAATAACATCACCTCAAAACAAACAAATAAGTTAAATAAATCACCTGTTAAAAAGGATCCATTAACTCCAGCTACTAAAAACAAAATAAATGGGTAGAAAAACATTCTTTCATGTCTTTCTCCGATAGAAGAAAATGCATATATTAAGCAGATAGCCGTCACAACACTAGCAGTTAGCACTAGTAATGCAGAAAAAGAATCTGCCACAAATAGAATTCCAAAAGGCGGCTTCCAGCCACCAAAATCTAATCGCATAATACCTTCTGTTTGAATTCTGTTTAAAATATATACACTAATACAAGCAACTCCAATCATCGTCAGCAAACTAATTATTCGCTGTAAACGAATATACGGACGAAGAAATACGAGTAAAACCCCTACCATAATAGGGAGGATTAATGGTAAAACAATAATATTATTCATCGTTTGTTCCTCTCAATGCATGAAGATCATCTGAACCAAGGTCCTGATATGCCCGATACGCTAACACAAGGATAAAAGCAGTTACTGCAAAGCTAATAACAATTGCAGTTAATATCAATGCTTGTGGAAGTGCATCCGTATAAGGTGCATCCGCTTCTTTCAATAAAGGAACACTTCCTTTTTTCAAACCACCCATTGTTAAGATTAGTAAATGGACTGCATGAGAAAATACAGCAGTTCCTAGAATTACCCGTATAATATTTCTTGAGAGGATTAAATACGTTGCAACTGCAGTTAAAATTCCTATTAAAATAATTATCAACGTTTCCATACGCTATTCATCCTCACTTATACTTAAAATAATCGTAACAACTACTCCTACAACAGCTAACGCTACACCCGCTTCAAAAATGGTTACAGTTGTTAGCTCTGTTTTGCCGAAAATAGGCAAATCAAAATAGGCAAATGTTTGTGAGAGAAATGGTACTCCTAGTAGCAGTGAACCAAATCCTGTGGAAGTCGCAAGCAATACTCCGAATGCAGCAACCATTTTAAAATCGAGAGGAAGACTCTTTTGAACAGATTCTATATCACTCGATAAATACAAAAGCACAAATGCCGAAGCTAATACTAGTCCTCCGATAAATCCGCCACCAGGCGTATTATGACCTGACAAGAATAAATACACTCCAAAGGTCAATATGATAAATACAACTATTTTAGTCACTGTCCGTAATATGACATCATTAATTCTCAATATCTGCATCCTCCTTTTTCGCTCGGAGCTTAATCATAGTGAAAATACCTAAGCCAGCTATAAAGAGAACGACTACCTCTAGCATCGTATCAAATCCTCGAAAGTCTCCTAATATTGCATTTACAATATTAGCTCCACCTGCTAATTCATATGCATTTTCAAAGTATCGAGAAATTGTTTCAAACTTCTCGTAGTTCAATACCGAAAATGCAACAAGCATGACAACTACCCCGACACCAATTGAAACAATTGCATTTGTAAGTTTTGTTTTGGAAGATGAGGTTTCTCTCTTCCACTCTGGTAAAAAGTAAAAGCATAAAAGAAATAATGCAGTCGTTACCGATTCCACTACAAGCTGCGTTAAAGCTAAATCAGGTGCCCGGAAGATAACGAAAAAGATTGCAATAGAATATCCTAATACACCGTTTAGCAACGTTGCTGTAATCCTTGACTTTGCAAAAAGCATCGCTACAGCAGCAACTGCCATAACCCCAACTAGTATCGCCTCGTACACTCTTATCGAAGCATCCGTAGATATATCAATAGAAAACGCTCCTGAATAAAACAAAAAGCCTCCAACTGTTACAATAAAAAACACAAATATATAAACTAAATAGTCACGTAAAAAACCAGTCATATACCCTTTAGTAACAATAGTAGAACCTTTTTCTGTGGATGATAGCATGCTATTGTATAACATATTAAACGTATACTTTTGCGAAAATAATCCATACACAGGCTTCCATTTCTTAAGTTGGTTATATAATAGAGCCCCAATTACAATCACACCAATTGTCATCATAAGTTCCGCATTAAACCCATGCCATGCGTAAATAGAAGGTGTTAGCTCTTTTGGATCTCCAAAAGTAGGATAAACACTTGCCATCGATGGCTGAAGTATATATTTACCTAATAAGTCTGGGAAAAAGAAAATTCCTACTACAAAAGCACACAATATCAAAGGGGAAATAAGCATACCAACTGGTGCTTCATGAATAGGCTTGTCTAATTTTTCTGGTTGTGCTGGACCTAAAAAGGTTTTAATAATGAAAATTAAACAATAAACAAACGTAAAAATACTCGCTATCCATGCAACAATAGGGAAAATAACACCAAAGGTTTGCAATGAAAAAACATCCGCATTACTAATTTGTACCGTAGCTGCAAAAAACATCTCTTTACTTAAGAAGCCATTGAACGGTGGAAGTCCCGCCATCGACAAGCCACCGATCACCGCAATAGTAAATGTAAAAGGCATTAACGTAAATAATCCACCAAGTCTTCTAATATCACGTGTCCCGAGCTCATGATCGACAATTCCAACGACCATAAATAGCGCTCCTTTAAAAGTGGAATGGTTAATCAAATGAAACAGTGCAGCGAATGTTGCTTGTGTGTAAATAATAGAATCGGCTGAATAACCAATATTTAGTGCGATCGATCCTAAACCAAGTAGACTCATTATTAAGCCAAGCTGACTAATTGTAGAGTAGGCTAGTAAAGCTTTCAAATCAGGTTGACGAACTGCGTTAAAGGAACCCCAAAACATCGTCATCATCCCAATGACACTTACCGACCAAAACCAAACTTGGTCCCCTCCAAAAACAGGAGTAAAACGAGCGACTAAGTATATCCCCGCCTTTACCATCGTTGCAGAATGCAAATAAGCACTAACGGGAGTTGGAGCTTCCATTGCATCTGGAAGCCAAATATGAAATGGGAATTGCGCTGATTTTGTAAAAGCACCTAATAATACTAATATCATCGTTGGAAGAAACAACGTATGATCTGTGAAATCTCTAATACTTAATACAATCTCTCGAACACTAAATGTACCTGTCATCGTATGTAGCATTATAAATCCTACTAGCATAGCTACTCCACCACTTACAGTGATGAGCATTGCTTTTTGAGCTCCTTGTCTTGAGGCTTTACGATGATTCCAGAAGGCAATTAATAAGAAAGAAGAAACACTTGTTAGTTCCCAAAATACATATAAAACCATTAAGTTGTCTGAAAAAACAACCCCAAGCATGGCACCCATAAATAATAATAAGTAACTATAAAAATGTTGAAGAGATTCTTTTGTAGAAAGATAGAAAATAGAGTATAGAATGACTAAACTACCTACACCAGTTATAAGTAATCCAAATATCATACTTAGACCATCTAAATAAGTAGTGAAGTTAATATCTAATGAGGGAATCCAATTATATGTATGGAAGAATGTTTTTCCACTTGCTACCGAGGGAATTAGCCTAGCAAGAAGAATAAACAAAGTGATAGGTACTAGCATAACAAACCAACCGATATGGACAAATTTGATACGCCTATACAAAAAAGGTACTAGTGCAGCTATTATAAATGGAAAAATGATTGCAAAATTAACTGAAAACAAATGATAGCCTCCTACTTCAAAATAATATGTGGGAATTCCGAGTTAAATAAGATTGATTTCTTTTTTATGAGATGCTTGACTATACTAGAATCTAGTTGCATAATAGGAATCCATATGGAGTCCTTATGTACTTCAGGGGAATTTGAGGTGTTTAACATTGCATGAGTAATTGAAAAGTATGAAAAATGCTTTTCACTATCGAGTGAAATGACGTTATCATCTATACTGTTGGTACTTTTATCGAGTGAATGTGTATGAATATACACTAAAAATTATACACTAAAAAAGCCTTACTTGCACTTGAAGTGTTTTATCATTAAACAATTCAACAATTATAAACTTAAAAATAAATACAGAATACTAATAAAAAAGAGGTGTAGACTACCATGAAGCATGCTAAAGGTCGAATGGACGAGAGTTTACTAGTCTGCGTATATTATGGACCAAACGGTGAACGTCTGATTAGACGAGGACATAAAATGGCTTCTATGTTAGATTGCCCACTCTATATATTAACCGTAGATCCACTTCCATACGATGCATTCGACGCTGAAAAATCAGGTTATATTGAACAATGGAGAAATCTCGCGGAGGAATTAGAGGTAGAGGAATTTATTATCCGCGATAATGAAAGACGTCCTTCCAGTAAGGTTATTAAAGAAGTTGCTCACCAACTTAATATTACCCAAATTGTAATTGGACAAACTGCTCAGAGCAGATGGGAAGAAATTACGAAAGGCTCTTTTATGAATGTTTTATTAAGAGAAATTCCTTTTGTAGACTTCCACGTTGTGTCTGTGGAACGCTCTGTCAAAGATGAGGAAGATGGCATTTTTGAAAAAGGGGTTCGTGCATATTTAGTTGCAGAAGGTGATACGTATAAAGTATCCTTCACTTGCGCTAAGAATATGTGTCAAGAAGGAATCTTCTTTAAAGAAATTGGTACTGATTTTGATAATGGAATATTTAAATTTATGCATAACAATAAGATGCATCAAGTTCATATTCACGAGAACCTAGTAACAGATTCAACACAAGTTCCCGACGGATGTAGTGTAAAAGCACATTAAAGTTCTAAAAAAGAAGACTCTAAGAGTCTCCTTTTTTTTACAGAACAATTTACAATTGGTCCGTGGATTTTGTATATTGTCCTTGGATGTTATGGTCTCTGAACTGTGATTTTTCTATCTTTAGGCAACCAAAGCGCTACTAATCCTATAAGTGGTAACGTTGACACAATAATCATCGTGTCGTATACGCCAACATGATCCATTAAAATACCTATTACTACTGCCCCGATTGCTCCCATTCCAAACGCAAGCCCAACAGTCAAACCTGCCATTGTGCCGATTTTACTTGGTACAAGTTCCTGTGCATAAACAACAGTTACGGAAAAACTAAGCATGATAAAAAATCCGATGAGAATAAGTGATACGACAACTGCGAATAATGGAACATAGGGTAAAATCAAGCAAAATGGAATTGGTACAATAATGGATAGTAAGATCACATTTTTTCTACCTAATCGATCTGCCATTGGTCCTCCAAAAAATGTTCCGACTGCACCAAGCGCAAGGAAGATAAAAATAAATAGCTGTCCTTTTTCGGTTGGAAAATTATAATGCTCCTTTAAATGAAATATATAAAAACTTGTCATATTCGTTACATAAAAGGACCTTGCGAAAATGATTATAAGTAGTAAAGTTAAGGCAACTCCCACTTGTTTTTTAGTAAGTTCTGGCAAAGAAGAAAGAATCGTTTTTTTCTTTTTAGCTAAGCTTTCTTGTTCTAGTTGTTTCTTATACCAAATAGAGATTTTCGTTAATAAGAAGATCCCTACCCCAGCTACGATTAAAAAAAGGGCTGCTCCTATTTGACCGAGAGGTAATAAAATAAATGCACTGATTAGCGGTGCAAGAGCTTGTCCTGAATTTCCCCCAACTTGATAGATAGACTGCGAAAGCCCTCTTTTAGAACCTGCAGCCATAAACGAAACTCGTGATCCTTCTGGATGAAAAATAGCTGAACCAAACCCTAAAAAGATAACTGATAGAAGAATCATCCAATACTGTGGTGCAAGCGCAAGTCCTGCCATACCAACAAAAGAGCTCACCATACCTAGTGGAAGAGCATAAGGCATCGGCTTTTTATCACTTATAAAACCAACGACTGGTTGTAAAACAGAAGCCACTATATTTAATACAAAAGAAATTAAACCTAATTGTGTAAATGTTAGACCCATGTCCCTTTCTAGTACAGGGAACATTGCTGGGATAACTGCTTGAAGAGAATCATTAAATAAATGACAAAGCCCGATTGCAAACATGATGGGATAAACCGGATTTCCTAATTTATGTGTGGCATTTCCAGTAGACATATTTTTCGACACATTCTTTCTATACTCGAATAATTTATGCAATAAATTTATTATAACGTAAATTTCGACAATTCAAGTGAAATAATTATCGGCGAAAAAAGGGAATAGGTACTAATCTTTAGGAAACACTATACGGAAGCCATTTTTAAAAAGGAGTTTGAATATGAATGGATAAGTTTTTCGACATAAACTTTTGGGAAATGATCATAAGAACAACCGTTTCTTTTGTAGCATTACTGATCTTAGCACGCATTTTAGGAAAAAAACAGCTCAGTCAACTTACATTCTTCCACTACATTACAGGGATTACTATTGGATCTATCGCCGCTGATCTTGCGTCGCAAAAGGAAACTCCTTTTATCGATGGGCTTATTTCGCTAATTTGGTGGACTTTCCTTACATGGCTATTAAGCTTCATTGCATTGAAATCAGCAAAAGCACGTGTTCTTATCGACGATGAACCTACTATTGTCATTAAAGATGGAGAGCTATCTGTAAAATCATTAAAATCCGCTCGTTTACATATGGATGATTTATTAATGATGCTCAGAGAACAGTCTATTTTTTCTATTCAAGATGTTCATTACGCAGTGCTTGAAACAAATGGCGAGTTAAGTGTTTTCAAAAAGGTGGAACAACAAGAAGCCACGAAGCTTGATGTAAAAGCAACAACTACACTTCCAACTTTTATGCCATCTGAAATTATTTCAGACGGTAAAATTGTACAAAAAAATTTACTCGAGTTAGATTTAACTGAAGAATGGGTAATGCGAAAACTGCGTAAAAAAGGAATAGAATCCGTTGAAGATGTCTTCTATGCACAACTCCAAACAAATGGATCTTTATATATTAGCCTAAGAAAAAACGGGATATAAAAGGACTTCCTTCATTTGGGAAGTCCTTTCAGGTTATAGACAAATTCGTTTTACAATGAGAATAGAAATGTATAAGAATCAGCAGGGCCGGCCACTTCGCTTTCCGTGGCAGGCCCTGCCTATTTTTCAAAAATTGAAAGTGGAAATGTGTATATCCTGTTATCAGTCAATGTTTCTTGGAATATCTGAAAAAATTCCGGTTTGACTATCCTATTTCATCAAGTAAAAAGGCTATTGTCCACTTTTCAGTATATTGATGATAAAAATAGCGGAAGGTGGCGACTCCTGTGAAACAGCGAGACAGTCCAAGACCCCGCAGGCAATAAGTAGGAAGGCTAAGATCGCCGCGTCCTGCTCCTGCGCAAAGCTCATCGCAAAAGAACTTTTGCGGCAACGCCATCATGACCAACATCCTGTTGGCCCGAGACTTGGCGCGAGCCCGCGGAAAGCGTCCCCCTGGAGCAAGTGCTACAGTAAAAGCACGATAATCACTATGTTCTTAATACTTTTTGACTCATAAAAAGGCATTTGTCGACAGTCTGAAAGGACTTCCTATTTCGGGAAGTCCTTTTTCATTAAATTTAGAATGCCTTCATAGCATTGACAAGTGACTTTGGTGCTTCGTACATACTCATATGCCCGACACCTGGTAAAAGCACTTTTGTTATATTCTCTCCATTTGCAGAAAAAGTATTTTCATTTGGAATTAATTGATCAGCATCTCCAGCTAATAAAAGCACAGGTAACGTTGTATTATCTAAAATATCTCGACGATCTTTTCTTTCTTTCATTGCATTTAGAGCATTTTTAGCTCCCTCTGAAGAAGTTTCATATCCTATTTTTTTCACTTCCTTCATGTTCTCTTGCTGGCTTTCTAAATTATCAGGTGAAAACAACTTTGGCACTAGTCCTTCTATAAAAGCTTCGATTCCTTCACTGTCAATTTTTTGTGTAGAAGTAATCCTTCCTTTTTTAGCCTCTTCCGAATCTGGAAATCCTGTGGAATGGATTAGTGAAAAAGCGCTTAACCGTTCATGATATGCTTCTGCAAATGCTAATGTAATATATCCTCCTAAAGAATGACCATACATTGTTACTTTCTCTATATTTAACGAATCTAAAAAATCTTTAATAAAAGTGGCATACTGTTCGATTGTATTGACATTACCTTGAGCCGCAGATCCTCCATGTCCTGGTAAATCTATTGCGAGGACACGAAACATATTTTTCAATTCAGGGATAATGTTGTTCCAATACTCTGAACTACCACAAAATCCATGAATCAGTAAAATTGCCTCCCCTTCTCCTTCGTCTCTGTATGTTACCTTTGATTCGTTGATTTGTAAGTGCATTTCTTCCATCTCCTTATTTACGCAATAACTTTTCAATATCTTTATTCAGCTGCTGTAAATCTACTTCATCTACTTTTTCGTTCGCTAGATTGTATTTTTCTTTCAACGAGAGAATACGATTCACACTTTCGTTAATACTTTCCTCTGAAATTTCACCATCTTTTACTGCTCTTACAATAGCTTCGATTGTTTTTTTCACGTTTGTATAGTCATGAGCTATTAAAACAATATCGTTTCCTGCCTTCACTGCCTCAACAGCTGCTTGGTCGATTTTATAATTGCCTAATATTGCATTCATCGTCATATCGTCTGTCATTATTACCCCATCAAACTGCATCTGTTCTCTCAATATACCTGTAATAATTTCATGGGACATAGAAGATGGAAAGTTCGGGTCAATCTTGGGAAGTAGGATATGAGCAACCATGACGACATCCGCTCCATCTTCCAAAGCATTTTTAAAAGGAATTAATTCTAGTTTATTTAATTCCTCTAAACTTTTTCTAATTACTGGAAGCTCTTTATGAGAATCTTCTGCCGTATCTCCATGTCCTGGAAAATGCTTCACCACAGAAATTACGTTTTGACTCTGAATCCCTTGCATCGTCTGTATGCCTAGTTCACTAACTATGTTAGGATTATTTCCAAAAGAACGATCCCCAATAACCGGATTTTTAGGATTACTATTCACATCCAGTACCGGTGCAAAATCAATATTGAAACCAAATGCATTCAGTTGTTCTCCTAAATGAGCACCTATGCTATAAGAATACGAAGGATCATTTTGCTTGCCTATTTCTTCGTTTGTAGGAAGCCTACTTAGTCCCGGTAATCGAGTAATTCTCCCCCCCTCCTGATCGACACCTAAAAATAGTGGAAATTTTTCTTTATTACTTTCTGATTTAATCACATTCAATAAAGCAACTGTTTGATTAGCTTCTTTCAAATTGTCTTTAAAAAAAATGATTCCCCCTACTTTATCTGTTGAAATTAAACGCTTCGTCTCTTCAGATAAATCCGTTCCTTGAATACCAGCAAATATCATTTGTCCAATTTTCTCCTCTAGACTCATCTTAGATATTGCTGGATTTTCTTGTACAATACCCGTTTTTACATCCGTGACAACAGATATATGATCGACGGATGGGTTCGGATTATTTTCTGTAGGTTTCGGTAAAACCCACTTAAGTTGATATGTAGAGGTAACATTGTAGACAAGAATTATTTGATTTACTTCGTCATCTTGATAGCTGCGTATCTCATCAGCTTTTCCTTTAATCGTTTTAATATCATTTAAGTAAATTTGCTGGACAGACACTCCGTTAGATCGAATATCAAAAACAGAATTGGTTCGATAACCAATTGCCGTGGATTTAGATACATAGTCCTCGTATGTAGCCATTGTAAGTTCACTACTTTTGTCTGGAGTTCCCCATAATTCATGTACTTCCTGAATATTCGTTTCTCCTACAATGAATGGAACATCCAATGTTTGCCCTTTTTTTGCTAGTTCAAATATGAGCATGACAAGGGATTCCACTTCTGAAGGTTTTTCTAGGTCCATCATAGAATCCTCACTATGGATAACTCCCTTCTTCTCTTTATTATTTTCTATAACCATCACAACAACCGCGATTACTAAAAACAATACGAGAATCAGCAATATTTTTTTAATCACACATAAACCTCCCAACTAGTGGTATACCCTATTTTCTATTTCCATAATCTTAGCCTTTATTCCTCTATTTTATTTATAATATATTTTTTATACTTGATATATTTTTTATATCTAATTATAATGAAATTAGAAACGAGGGATGAATAAGATGAAAATTTGTCCATATTTAGAATCATCATTTCAAATACTAGGAAGACGTTGGAACGGTTTAATCGTTCATTACTTATTTAGCTGTCCTGATTATACAGCTCACTTTTCAGATATGAAAAAAGATTTAACCGATATTACTTCTCGTGCTTTATCTCTCAAACTGACAGAACTTGCAGAGCATGGTTTAGTAGAGAAAAAAATGACGGTAGAATCCTCAGTAAATATTTCGTATCACCTAACTACCGCTGGACAGGAACTTGCTGAAGCACTTAAGCCTGTACACGCCTGGGCTAAACAACATATTACTTTAGAAAATTAAAGAAAAGGGGAAAAAATATGACAAACAAAAATCCAATGATGTGTGATTTAGAAACGGGCATTTGCGGTCCAGTTGGGGAAGGAAATACAGGAATACAATTAATCGATTTAACAGCACCAAGCAAAAAAATCGATATATACTACGTAACCGATCCAATTTGTTCTCATTGCTGGGCATTAGAGCCTACATTGCGTAAATTTATGGAAGAATACGGCCAATATTTCAACATGCATACTTTAATGGGTGGGTTGCTTGAAAAATGGGATGGCTTCACTGATGTTTCCAACGGAATTTCCGACCCTGCAGATGTTGCAGGACATTGGAGAGAAGTAGGAGAACACTCCCGTATGCCAATCGATGGTTCCTTTTGGTTTGAAGATCCAGTTACATCGTCTTATATTCCATCCCGCGTTTACAAAGTAATTCAACAAAAAGACGACAGTTTAGCACCTGTGTTCTTACGTAGAGCAAGAGAAGCAGTATTCCCTTTCAATCAAAACATTGGGAGCGATCAAATACTAATCAAAATTATCAATGAAATTGGCCTCAATGGAGAAGAAATCGTGAAAGAATCGCATCTTCCAGCTGCTCAAGAAAGTCTACAAGAAGATTTTCAAATGGCTGGCAGACTAGGAGTTCGAGGGTTTCCAACAATTGTTTTCTTAAACGAAGAACAAAAAGGTATAAAAGTTGTTGGTGCTCGTCCATTGGAAAACTATATTGAAGCACTAAAACAGATGCTTCCTGAAGAAAACATTCAAGCTAAAAATGCTCCAACATTAAAAACTGTTCTTCAAAAAGATGGGCTGTTATTCTCTCGTGAAATCGAAGAATTATATAATTTGGAACAAAAAGATGTGGTAGCCTTTGTTGAGAAAGAATTAACTACAGGGAGCTATGTAGTAGAAGAAATCCTTGGAGAGAAATATATTAAAATGAATAAATAATGCACAAAGCCCTCAAGTAGCAGTTGCTTGAGGGCTTTTCAGACTGTAGACAAATTCGTTTTACAATGAATAGAGATGTATAAGTGAATCAGCGGGGCCCGCCACTTCGCCCGTGATCTTGGCTTCAACCTCCTCGTCACTGCAAAGACACTGGCCAAATAAAGTTCGGCCAGTGTCTTTGCTGCGGGGTCTTCAGCTCAAGCTTTTCCCACAGGAGTCTCCGTGGCGGGCCCTGCCTATTTTTCAAAAGTTGAAAGTGAAAAAGCTTTAATTGTCCACTTTTCTGTTTATTGAAGTTAAAAATAAGCGGAAGGCGACGACTCCTGCGGGACAGCGAGACAGTCCAAGACCCCACAGGCTATAAGTAGTAGGAAGGCTAAGATCGCCGCGTCCTGCGGCAACGCCTTCATGACCAACATCCTGTTGGCCCGAGGCTTGGCGCGAGCCTGCGGAAAGCGCCCGCCTGGAGCGATTGCTACAGGAAAAGCACAATAATTACTATGTTCTAATACATTTTGATTCATAAAAATGCATTTGTCGACAAGCTGCAATGCCTTCAAGTAGCAATTGCTTGAGGGCTTTTTTTATTCCGGTAATATTTCGTACGCCATTTTAGTAATTACTTGTTTGTGTTCTGGGTATTTCTCTAGTAATTCACTTTGAGTGAAAAGTTCAAAGTCATCAAAATCAAATCCTGGAGAAACCATACAACCAACGAGCGAAAATGCACCATTGTGAACAACGGACGATCCAAAAATTGAATTTTTGGGAACGATAACTTGAGGGGATTCTCCTTTTTCAATGTTCAGACCTAGCTTATGCTCATAGTACTCACCTTTTTCATCAATAACATGAATTATTAGTGGACTGCCACCGTGGAAATACCAAAGTTCATCTGATTTTAATCGATGAAAATGTGATACATCATTTTCACCAAGTAAAAAGTAAATACTTGTAAATAGTTTTCTAGTAGTTCCAAAAGCATCTATCGATTCTTGTGAAGTGTGAGTGCTTTTAAAATAGCCGCCCTCTGGATGGGGTTCTAACCCCAAATGATTTATGTAATAGCTTGCGTCCCTTTCCATCTTCTAGTCTCCTATTCTAAATGCTTTGTACAGTTGAAAAGATGACATATTTTTTTTTCATCTTGCAGTTCGATTATTGTAACAGACGTGTTTCCAATATCTCTTGAAAATTCTTCTTGTGGAATAAGTGCATTGATTAGTCTTCCAATAAATCCTCCATGACTGACTACTAATACTCTTTTTCCAGGGTGGGCATTTTTAATCTCTTCCATAAAAGACATTCCTCTAGAAATAATAGCTTCTTCTGGTTCAAATCCTAATTCCAAATCTCTCCAAGCAGTTCCCCATTTAGCTACACGTTCTTCCTCTGTAGTACCTTCAATAATTCCCCCGCCGATTTCTCCTAGCCTCTTATCTACAAGAAAATCGATGCCTTGTTGTTTTTCAGCAATTATTTCTGCAGTTCTTTTTGCACGAATTAATGGGCTTGTATAAATAACATCCCATTCTTCTTTTTCTATTCTATTAGCAACTCGCTCTGCCATTTGGATGCCCTCGTCATCGAGTGGAACATCTGTATTTCCTTGAGCTCTTCCTTCTTTATTCCAAGCAGTCACACCATGTCTTACAAAGCCTATTGTTGTCATATGATTATCCCCCTTACATTTTGTTATTATTCACTACACCAGCATTTCATCGAGAGCGAACGTAACTGTTGTATGATTTTCCTATTGACATGAAATCCCCATTCATGTTCTTCCATTATAAAGAAATAAAATAAAAATGAAAAATTTATTTTCCCACTTGACCTTGACGTTGCGTAAAGGTTTAGACTGAAGTTATTAGGAGGTGATGGTGTGGAATATACGGTGCAAAAGCTTAGTCAACTGGCCGGAATCAGTACACGGACGCTTCGATATTATGATGAAATCGGTTTGCTAAAACCTGCGCGAATCAATTCATCTGGCTATCGTATTTATGGTTCATCGGAAGTAGATCGACTGCAACAAATTTTGTTTTATAGGGAACTTGGTGTGAATTTAGATAGTATTAAGGAAATTATGACATCGGAGTCATTTGACGGAGCAACTGCATTAAGAGAACATCGAGAAAAATTGCTTGAAAAAAGAGCGCAATTGGATTTATTAATCGAAAATGTTGATAAATCCATTCAAATAACAGAGAGGAGAATTACAATGACCGACAAAGAGAAATTTGAAGGTTTTAAACAAAAGCTTGTGGACGAAAATGAGAAAAAGTACGGGAAAGAAATTCGAGAAAAATATGGAGAAGATGCTGTAAATAAGTCCAATACCAAAGTAAAAGGTATGACTCAAGCACAACACGAAGAAGTGACAAACCTAGCAGAGAGAATTGCAGAGAGTTTAAAAGCAGCGATGGCAGCTGGCGATCCAGCTGGTGAACTTGCACAAAAAACAGCAGACCTACATCGCCAATGGCTAAGCTATTATTGGGATCAGTATACAAAAGAAGCTCATGCAGGTGTCGCACAAATGTATGTGGATGATGAACGATTTACTGCTTACTACGACAAAATCCAACCAGGTGCTGCGGAATTTTTAAGAGATGCGGTTCAGATTTATACAAAAAACTAAAAAAGTTTATCTCGACTATAATAATCTTTGGAGTAATTGCTTTTTAGTAAAGTTATTCCAAAGGTTTTTTCTGTTTATTTAGTCAAAATGAAGTTATGTTAATTTGTATACTTCATCTAAATATACATATACATTAAGAAAAACGTATTTTTAGGAGGGCTTGTGCTGAAAAAAAGAAGTGTTTTATTAAGCGGACTATTAACGGCGTTTGTAATAGTTGGTGGTGGCTATTTCATAAACACAAAGTTTTCTTTTGAAGCTCAAAAAACAAACGAATTGATATTTAAGAATAATACAATCTATTCAGAAGAAGTACTACAAGCATTAAAGAAAGAAAATTACAAGGTTGGTGCTCTTGGTCTTAACGCTCTAAGTAAATCCATTTTAATAACGATTAATGATTCAGAACAAAGCATTAATAATGAGCGAGAAAAAATAGAGTTTATTGTTTCTGAACTATCAAAAGAAACCATGTATAAGGACTACTCAGTTGAGGTACTAAAAATGGAGTCATTACCAATAGGAAATCAATTCCCTAGTACGTTAAACGATATATTCCATTTACTTCTTGTAAATTTAAGAGCTGATTTTAATAATATAGATGATATCAGCGTTGCTCATCGCTCCGAAAGAATTATTGTAAACATAAAGGCAAGCATTTTGAGTTCGGACGAGAGTGCTAAAATTATTGCAAAGGACATTGAACAAAAAGTTCTTCAAATCGTAAAATCTAAAGAAGCTCAATCCTTGATGAGGATCAAAGAATCTTCTTTAGAAGTTAAAGTATATAGCAGTGACCAAAAGAAAATAAATTAACTTTGTAAAAATCTTATTTTGACGAAAAGACTGTTTGGATTATTTCTACATCCTCAGGATATGCAAGTGATAACTCCGATAGCTCCTCTATTGGCTTCCAAGCTATTTCATGAATAAATTCATCTGGATCTTGAATTTTTATCTCCCCACTCTCTATTTCTACTAGAAAGTATTCTACATAATAAGAAATTCCGTATTCACTAATGACGCCATTCTTATTTTGTACTTTATCTACAATACGAACTGTAAATCCTGTTTCTTCATAAAACTCTCTTATGCAGCATTGTTCAAACGTTTCTCCATCTTCCATTGTTCCTGATGGGACGGTCCATTTCTTTTCTTCTCCTGGAGCTGCCTGAAGAACCATCAGTACCTCTTTTTTTTCATTCATACAAATGCCTGCTGCACCTTGCCATTTAAACATGTTTACTCCCCTAACTTCTTTTATTAGATTATATCTACATCACTAATTTCAGGTACATACCGAGATTTTTCTAAGTCAACAAGCCCATTAGAACGAAAGAATACTCCTTCTGCTTCTAGCATTGTTCTTTGAGAATAGGCAGATTCTTCGTCCGAAATAGCTATTTCCCCCTTGATATTCACTATTCGATGCCATGGTAATTTATGTTTTGAACTCATTGTGTGAAGTATTCGTACGACTTGCCTTGCCCCTCTTGGACTCCCTGCAACTTTTGCAATTTGCCCATATGTCATGACTTTTCCTGCAGGAATTGACTTTATTATTTGAATAACTATTTCTGTAAAAGGGTTCATTCATGTCATCCTTTCATTAATTTGATTATAACTGATTTAGAATATTTTAATCAGTACCTTGCATAGAATAATACCATATGATATGTTACTATCAAAGGTACTGTTTAATGAATAGTAGTGAAAGGAGTGTAAAAGAAATGAATATTCAATTTAAGAAAGGCGTTTTGAATCTATGTGTACTTGTCTTATTGGATAAGCAAGATCGATATGGCTATGAGCTTGTACAAAAAATATCCGACCAGATTTCAATTTCCGAAGGTTCTGTTTATCCATTGTTAAGACGCTTAACGAAAGAAGGATACTTCACGACATATTTACAAGAGTCAACGGAAGGACCTCCTCGTAAATATTACAAGCTCACTGAGCTTGGAAGGACATATTTACATGAGCAGTTGAATGAATGGAAAAGCTTCACAAATGGAGTGAATAATCTAATAGAAGAGGGTGTAAAAAATGACTGAACAACAATTCTTAAATGAGCTTGAACTTGCTTTAACTGTACTTCCTGCAGATGAACGTAACGATATAATTCAAGATATAAAAGAGTATTTCACTATTGGCCGTGAAGATGGAAAAACAGATAGTGACATTGCTGCTTCTCTTGGCTCTCCTAAAGAAATTGCACAGGAATTACTAGAAAATCATGTGCCGGAGAGAATCCAAACCGACAATAAAGTGATTAAAATACCTAACTCAAGCTTTTCCAACGTAGTCATGAATATCGATTACGGTGCACTATACGTTTACCCATCTGAAACAGATGAAACAACGGTGGAATTAATAGGAGAGAACGATAAACTTGAGCTTACTACTGATGTTGTTAATGACACTCTTTCCATTCAGTTAAAAACAAAGAAGTTCAAGTTGTTCAGTTTCTTATTTCTTATTAAAGAGCTAAGAGTAAATGTAGCCCTACCTAAAAAACTATATACTTCAATTATTATGAAAACCGATAATGGTCGCATTCGTGCAGAAAAGTTACTTGGCAAAGCTATCAAAGTGAATTCTGATAACGGCAGCATCGGCTTAAAAGAATTTGCAGCCACTATTTTAGAGGTAGAAACAGATAACGGTCGTATTGAAATTGATAAAGTACAAGTCGATAAGCTTTCAACTCAGACAGATAATGGGCGAATTGAAATACGCAACATCGATGCTGAACAAATTATATCGGAGACAGATAACGGACGAATTATGATGGAATATGTGAATGGTGATATCATTGCTAAAACTGATAACGGCAGAATATCGCTTTTAACAACAAGTCTCGATCGATCGATTCAATTAGAAACAGATAACGGTAGCATTCTTGTTGAAACAGAAAATGAACCGACAGACGTATCAATTCATGCCAAAGTTGACCACGGTAGGATTAATGTGTTTGGTGAAAATAACTCCCGTACAGTTTTTGGAAGTGGGTCCAATACAATTCGTCTTTCCTCTGATAATGGAAAAATAACAGTTACAAAGAAAAATATTGACTGAAAACGTAGTAAAAAACCGCCTTTTGCATTTGCAAAGGGCAGTTTTATTTGGATTTATATAATCTACACTATGAACAAAACAAGAAAAATTTCACTACATGAAGCTTTGCGCTACGGCAAAAGTACGTTTCTGATCTATTAAAAGCATTGGTAGGATCGGATTTCATTTCTATTTATAACATGCCGAGTCCAACCAGTTCTTCTCCTCCAACGAAAACCGAAAATGAATTGTCTTCCAACATTCATTGGATAGAACCAAAAACTGTTCCCATTAATTAACCATATATATGTGTTTGAAAATAAGCAAGAACGAATTCCTCTTGAACCTGATTGCCAAGCTGGTATTGGTGGTGAAAAGCCAGGCGGTGGAAATCCTGGTCCTGCTGCTGGTGGTGGTCCAAATGGCGGTGGTTCAAAGTAATCCTGTTGTGGCCATCCTGGAAAGCCAAATTGGTCAAAGCTTTCACCACTTTGATCATACTGGTTAAAATACAAAGTCATATCCCCCCTTCTACGTAATTTAATATATGAAAGTTACGTAAAAGGGTGTAAACCATCCATTAACAAAAAGCTCATTCTCAAAAAAGGTGAATTCGTCTACTTCTTCAAAATAGATCTCTAGTAAAAAATAAAAAATACTGTTACGAAGCCGATGAGATTACGACTTTCGAACAGTATTATGTTACTTAATTTGTTGATTGTTCATATATCTCAATACCGTTTAATGAAACGCCACCATTCTCGATTAATACAGCCTTTGATCCAAATCCTTTCGAATATATCCCCCCCTTTACGCTTATGGCTTTAATTTCCCCTTGTACGTGAAGGCTATTAACGTTAGGCCCATTCGTAACAATCTTCCCTCCAATTTCAACTTTGTCGATCGTACCACCTTCTTTGACACTTAGTCCGTCAGCAGACAGTTGTGTTATCACTCCCTTTACTAAAGATTCTCCTTCACCTCCGTAAGTTTCAATATCTTCATGGATGATTAAGATTCCTACAGGTCTACTAACTTGAATACCAACAGAAGCATTTGCATGTGTGACAATACGTTGAAACTCCGCATGCTTTGCACTTCCTGCATATACATTGAATCCTCTAGCTCCCACTCCATTCGTCTCAATATTACTGAGTATTCGAATGGTCTCAATTTCATTAAAATTTACAAAACCAATACCACTAGGACCATGTGAGGTAATTTTATCCTCTGCAATCCATTCGCTCACAATTCCCCAATTATCTAACACCATGTCATTCACACCATACGTCGTGACAGGACCTTTATTCACTACCTTCTCCACATAAGCGCCATGAACAACAAAAACTCCACCTGTAATAACATCTGGTGTACCCTGTTTAATCTTCCCATTAGAGTGAATTTCACCTGTTTCCAACAGATCAACCTCAAGCACACCGCCAACATTTCCAGCCCCACTAATAAATATGCCGCCTCCTCGCACAGGATTGTCTTTGCTTCCAACTTTCAAACCAGTAAGGTGAGCTGTAATTGTCACTTCTGTATCTGTTTGTCGATTCCATAATGTGAAGGCTAGAAGACTATACGTTAATACGTGCGAACAGGTACGATTAGTTGTAAAACCGTGTCATCATGAACAGAATTTAAAATGAATGGTCGCATGGCACCTGTAAACTGAACTATTACGTCATGTCCATCCAAAGCTCTTAATGCTTCCATCATGTATTTCGCACTAAACGAGATTTTTATCTCTTCCCCTTCTATTGACGTCGATTGAATTTCTTCTTCCACTTCTCCTATTTCTGGTGAGCTTGATGAGATTTCCACAGTATTTCCTTCTAGGGAAGATAATCGAACAATATTATTACGTTCTTCACGTGCTAGTAAAGAGGCACGGTCAATTGCTTGAAACAACGCTTTTCCGTTCATTGTAACAATCGTTTTATATTCAGTTGGTATTAACCGAGAGGTGTCTGGATAATTCCCTTCTAACAAACGAGAGTAAAGCGAAACATCTTCCGTTTTAAATAATACTTGTTGGTTCGTTATCGCTATATTAACAGGTTGTGATGATTCCCCAATGATTTTGCTTAATTCATTTAAGCTCTTTCCAGGAATAACTACGTTATATTCCCCTTCTAGAGCTTGTTCCAAACTTATTTTGCGACGAGCAAGACGATGACTATCTGTTGCTACACAAGTGAGCTCCCCATCCTTTACTTGCCAAAGAACTCCTGTTAGTACAGGTCGACTTTCAGATGTTGCCACGGCAAACACTGTTTCTCGAACAATTGATTTCACTAAATCAGCTGGAATAACAAACTGTCGATCGTCTAGAACTTCAGGAAGCAATGGATATTCAGAAGCTTCTTGTCCGATTAAATGAAATTTTGACTTACCAGATCGAATATGCGTATGATAATTTTCTTTCACTTCTATTTCTACATCACTTGTTGGTAGCTTTCGTATGATTTCATTAAACATCCGCGCTTGCACAACAATCGACCCTTCTTCAATTACACGAATAACTTGCTCTCCATCTTCTTCTGCTTTGATAATTGTTTGAATCGTTATATCTGAATCACTACCAGTCAATTTTAAACCTTCATCTGTAAGTTCTAACTTTATCCCTGTCAAAATAGGAATAGTTGTTTTTGAACTAACTGCTTTCATTACATCATTTAACCCATCTAATAACCGGTGACGCATAATTTCAAATTTCATTTTTTTACCCCACTTTTACTTCTATTATTTTTCGTAATTATTCGCAAACCTAATTATTCAATTAAAATTAATGTAACATTACGAAAATTTATTTGCACTACGTTTTTATTAAACTATAAAAGCCCTATCCCTAAAAAATAGTGATAGAGCTTCTTTTAATCGACTTTAAGCAGCATTTTCTTTTTTATTTTGAAGCTAAATTTCTTCCGATAAGATTTGCTGAAACAGGTTTTTTTCCTAGTTCCCTTGCCCAAACGGACAGTTGACCAATATGATGAATTTCATGCGCAATAGCATGTCGCATAACCTCACCCCATGTGTCGGTAACAATTCTTCCATCAGGCATAGTATCTTGAAATAGTTGGTTATCCATACTCTCTTCCCACGCAGACACAAACTGCTCTACTTCTTTTCGAAATTTAGCGTCCAACTCTCTAACTTTTTGCAAGCTTTGGTATTCTTGAAAGTTCTCCTGAAAATCGGACTTTCCTTGAAGCAGCCTTATCCAGCTCCACTCTACATCAATTATATGAAAAAGTGTGTGCAAAATCCCTCCTACTCCACCCGTTCTATCCACGAGAAGGTCTTTCTCTTCAACTTCTTCACACCACCGATACCACTCTTCCCTTACCATCCAGTTATAACGAAATAACATTTGCAAGTTAATCCCCCCGTGTTATTTTACTCTCCGTAACATTCTACCCTTGACCAAAAAATCCTTTTTAGTCCGCAGAAACAAAATGATCTTTCTTGAGTAAAGGGACTGTTTGATATACATTTAACCGACTACAATGTTTTACATCTGTCTCAAATCCACGTTCTCGTAGTTCTCGACCACTTCCGCAATCCCAAATTAACTCGTTTATCTTGTTCTTGGAGTAATGGAAAGCACCAATGCATACTTCTGCCTCTGGTGATTTGTCTCCTTCTAAATTTGACAGAATAGCACCAGCCCCTAAATAATCTTCCATTGATGGACGAAGATTGTCTTCGAATTCCAGTCCATGACTCCATTGTTCACCGCATGGAACGACTGTAATATTTGCATTCGTTTGTAACCTTAGTTTATTGGCAACAACCGCCACTGATGAAGCATTTAGTAAAGAGCCGATCAAAAGAGCAGGAACCTTTGAGGCAATCCAAGTACAAAATGCACCATTAAGGGAGGACAACACATACTTCTTATTAACATGTTCCTCGTTAAAAGAAACAGGTGATAAAGTTGGCATACTTACTTTAGCTGCCTCTGCTCGTCCTAAAATATATTCAGCGCCAATCGTTTCAGCAAAGTCTTTCCCATCTAAATTAGGTGGATATGGATAAATTATTGCTCCGTAATGTAATGCTGTTACAACAGTTGATGAGAAGCTCAGGACATCCACAATGATTATGATGTCCCCTCGTTCATCCGCTTCTCTTGCACCACGTTTTCCCCATTCTACACGACAAATGTATGGAGATTGATCAAACATAAGAACACCTCAAATTCTTATATAAAAATTAAGTGCACAAAACTATTAACCTGGAAATCTATTTGAAAATGGGGATGAAATATAGAGAAACTGTTACTTTTCAAATTTCAAATGCACAGAATCTATTAGTTTGTAATAACCAATCTCTTGATAAATTTTATTTGAGGTTGGGTTTAGCATATCTGTGTAGAGCACGCAAAATTGGAATTCCTTTAAGAGTTCCTTACTTCCTGCTGCTACCATCGTTCGAGCATATCCTTTTTTCCGTTCCTCTTTTGGTGTGAATACGAGTGAAACAGTCACACCATTTGCTGTTGGTCTTGCTTTTTTCATCATGGATACTATTCGCCCTTCGTTCTCCCAAAGGAAAACTTCATTTGCATCTACTATAGTTTTCACTCTATTCTTTATTTCCATTGGTGCAGTTTTTGGCAGACCTGTATCCTCTTCAAATTGGCTGTACCATTTTTCAATGAGGAGTGTATCTTCTTCCGTTGCATAACGCCATGAACCTGGGCTCATGTTTAGTGACTCATCTACTTGATCTAGACGGTAAAGGCCTTGATCCATCGAAATAGAAAAGCTTTGCCCCGTTTTCTCCTGCCACTTTTCTGCAAAGGAATATGCCCATTCTTTTACACTAATGATAGATTCGATGTTAATAGATTGCTTGATTAACTCGGAAATAGACAAATCGATACATGCCTCCATTTTATCTTCATTTACAAAGATAATATTGAATGGATGCGGTGGAGTCATTTGGAATAGAGCTAGTAACTCACCGTCTTGTTCAATTGTAGCCATGAAAGGATTTTCATATTTCCCGTCTTTGATTCCTTGAAGTACTCCTAAAAACAAACTAAATTTATCTTCGTTTTTCTCTAAAAAAGGTGTTGCTATTAGCGCAAAATCATTTGCATTTTCATAACGTTGAAAATTCATATTATTGCCCTCCTCTTTATCTTTGTATGTTACTATAACGTAAAACATAGTTGGAGGGGAGTCTTTTTATGAAAATTGTTTCTATTCGTAATATTCATGTTGGAGAAGGTATTCCTAAGATTATCGTTCCACTTATGGGAAAAAATACTGACCAGCTTCTTTTGGAAATTAAAACAATAAAGAAGGCAAGCCCCGATATCGTTGAGTGGCGAGTAGATGTACTGGATGAAGTTGAAAATATAAACGTCGTAAAGCAGACACTCTCTATCATTCGAGAAACATTATTCCCTACCCCTCTTTTGTTCACGTTTAGAACTCATCGAGAAGGCGGAAATAAAGTAATCGATGACACTTATTATAAAAAACTTCTTAAAGAGGTTATACAAACAAAGGAAATCGATTTAGTAGATGTGGAGCTATTTTCTCCTAATGTGACCGATATTGTAGATACTGCAAAAGCTAATGATGTGTTTGTTATTATGTCAAATCATGATTTTGAAAACACACCTGTGAAAGAAGAAATTATTTGGAGACTAAGAAGGATGCAGGAACTTGGAGCGCATATTCCTAAAATTGCGGTAATGCCTAAAATTCCAACTGATGTACTTACCCTACTAGATGCTACATACACGATGAAGTCACTCTATGCAGACCGACCTATTATTACGATGTCGATGGCTTCTACTGGTGTTATTAGTCGAATAGCTGGCGAATTTTTTGGCTCTGCTGCAACCTTTGGCTCCGGAATCGAAGCATCTGCTCCAGGACAAATACCTGTAGAAGAGTTAAGAAAGATATTAGAGACTTTACATACAAACTAAAAAACTAAGCTGATAATAAACAGACATTCAATAAAAAAGTCTCCCAAACAAGGGCAGTGACTACCCTTTTTGAGACAGGAATAAAACACCATATTATGCAGCCAATTGACGGTATTGAACCGGCGATTGGCTGTTTAGTTTCGTTTGAATACGGATATTGTTATAATAAGTAATGTATTCTTCGACGATTCGTATCACACGTGCATTCGTTGTACGATAGATTTCGTCGAGATAGAACGTTTCAGACTTTAGCGTGGAATGAAACGTTTCGATTGGGGAATTATCAGCTGGCGTGCCTTTGCGGGACATGCTCATGGTAATTCCCTTTTCTTTGACTGCTTTTTGATAAGCATAGGATGTATAAACAGAACCTTGGTCACTATGCAGGATACAACCTTCTGGCAGATTAGGCAATTGATAGAGCGTGTCCAATACGAAATCGGTGTCTTGTTTGAAACCGATAGTTTGTGCCACAATTTCTCCATTGTAAACATCGAGAATACTAGAAAGATACATCATTGTTTGGCCGAAAGGCAAGTATGTAATATCTGTGACCAGTTTCTCTAAGGGCTTGGTTGCTGTAAAATCACGTGCCAATATGTTTGGTGCAACGTATGCTGGTTGCCCGGTACGCTTTCGTCTCTTCACCTTTACCTTACATTGCCAACCATATTGTTGCATGACACGCTGCACAGTCTTCTTACAAACTCCTGGATACAGAGCGGCAATCTTTCGATAACCATATCGGAATTTATGCTCTTTGCACAAGTCGCCAATCTGCTGATCTCGAATCTCCTTTTGTGTGGATTGATCCGCATTCTTTCTCCAACGATAGTATGATGAACGACCTACGCCTAGATGACGACAGATCTCGCCAATTGGCATAACATCCTTTAATTCTTCGACTAATTGGATTACTACTTTTGGCGCCACTTCCTTTCCAATTCTTCGTACTTTTTTAAAACGTCAATCTGCTGTTTCAGATACCGATTCTCTGCCTGTAGCTTGGCTGTCTCGCTTTCATATTCCGGGCCTTTGCCGAAGGCATATTGTTTACCAACTGGTTGTTTAAGACGATGCATTTCCCCATTTCGATACCAACGCATCCATGTTTTCAGTTGTGTATAGTTTCGAATATTCAATTCTTCCATTACTTCTTTTACTGGTACCTTAGCCAACCGCATTTCAATTGCCTTCATTTTCACTTCTACTGGATAACTAACTCTTGTCCCCATAGAAAAAACACCTCCGCATTGATGATTTAGGTATTGTATACCCGTTTTTCAACGAAAGGTGTTTTTATTTGTCTCATTTTTTTAGGTCAGTGCGCAAGTGTGTTTGAGAGGCTTTTTTGATTGTGATTGTCCAACTTTTCCGGTTGATTGTCCAACTTTATTGCTTGATTGTCCAACTCTTCCGATATATTGTCCTTTGGACAGTCTCTCCTGTTATAATTGCTGCGCTAGTCGGATCATATCCACACAAGCAATTCCGTTTTCTATTATTTCTTCTTCATAATGAATGGTGAAGAAGTCTTTGTCCACACCAGTAATTCTAAATCCGCATTTTTGATAGAGGGCAAGCTGACCAATGCTTGAATTGCCTGTCCCTACTTCCATTATTAAATATCCTTGTTGCTTCGCTTTTTGAACCGCATCCAATACAAGTTTCTTCCCAATTCCTTTTCCGTGATATTGCTCCGCAACAGCTATATTCACGAGTTCTACTGTGTCAGGTCTAGTAGGTAGTAAGACGTAAACACCGATTGTTTCTCCATTTAGTTCGGCAACGTAGCATTCACCGAACTTTAAATACTGCTTTACGAGTGTTTCGGAAGGATCTGCTAGTAATAGTAAATCCATTGGATATGCTTCATTTATTATCTTCGTTATCAATTTATACTTCACCATTTTCTAATGTTAGTAGTTTTTCTTTCATTTCTAATCCACCACGGTAGCCTGTTAACGCACCGCTTTTTGCTACAACTCTATGACATGGAATCGTAATTAATACAGGATTTGCACCTATTGCTGTTCCAACAGCACGAATAGCTGTAGGGTTATTAATAAGTTCAGCGATTTGTGAGTATGATTTCTTTTCTCCATAAGAAATTTTCATTAGTGCATCCCAAATAGTTAGTTGAAAAGCAGTACCTTTTAAATCTACCGGCATCGTGAAATCTCTTCGTAGACCATCTAGATATTCTTTCAATTCATTCATATACGGAGTTAAAGTTTCTTCATCTTCTGCTAATTCATATTTCGGAAAACGCTTTGTCAACCATACTTCCATTTCTTCGTAAGGTTTATCAGGCGATCCTATATAACATATTCCTTTTTCTGTTGCAGCGATATACAATCTCCATTCGTTATGAATGAAAAGTGTCCAGTATACTTTATTCATCTGTTGGAACCTCCTTTTTTTTATATTGAATTGGTGTTTTACCTGTTAGCTTTTTAAAAAGTGTAATGAAATATGGGATATTGTGCATTCCAATCGTCGAACCTATATCCGCAAGTGATTTGTTTGAAGTTATCAGTAATTCTTTCGCTTTTTCAATTCTTATTTGTTGCATATATTCTACGGGAGATAAGCCCAATATTTTTTTAAAGGTTCTCTGTAAATGGTACGGACTTCCATGACATATATCAGCAAGATTATCTAGCGTTAAAGGTTGATCATAATGAAGATCTATATACTCTTTGATCTGGGTGACCCATTCTACATCAGGTAATCGTAATCCGCTTGGTTTACATCGTTTACACGGTCTAAATCCTTCATCTACTGCGTTTTTTGCTTCTAGATAAATTCGGACGTTTTCTTTCTTCGGCGGCCGTGATTTGCAAGAAGGTCTACAAAATATTCCTGTTGATTTGACAGCATAATAAAACACTTCATCGTAAGCTGGATTATTTTGAACGATTGCCTCCCACTGCTCATCAGATATTTTCTCATTTTTCATGGATTCACCTCCATCTTTAGTATACTTTTATTTAACAAAAAATAGCTGATTTCTGGACGTAATAGCAAGATAACGAAATTTTTTATGTTTATAATGTAGTAATGAAGGGGTGTAGCAGTATGTTATGGGAAGAAAAAGATGAGCTAATCATATTAAATGTACCAACAGAATTTAGTTTTACACAGAACCTCCGTTACTTGATGAGATCAACGAATGAATGTATGTTTCATATTTACGATAACAAAGTAAGAAAAGCAATTCCTATCGATGAATATACAGCTCTTGTTGAAATTAGGGAACTAGATGATTACTCACTCATCATTGAATTTTTAGGGGATACAAGGCCAAAAAGTAAAGCAACACGCGAACGAGTAGTAGCATACATTATTGAATGGTTTGATTTGAAAACAGAACTAAAAGTCTTCTATGAAGTTGCAAAAAATGATGCGTTGCTTAAACAAGCGACTATAGAATTTATGGGATTAAGAATTATGGGAATTCCGGATTTGTTTGAAGCAATGGTTTGGGGAATACTTGGCCAACAAATCAATTTAGCATATGCTTATACTTTGAAAAGACGTTTAGTTGAAAAGTTTGGGCGATCAGTTAAGTTTGAGGGTCAACAATATTGGGTGTTCCCAACTCCAAGTGATATTGCAAAGCTAGCACTAGAAGATTTAGTAGACTTGAAAATGACTGTGAAAAAATGTGAGTACTTAATAGAAGTTGCGAGTCTTATAGATATGGGCTTACTCAACAAAAAAATGCTATTAGATACAAATGATTTAAAAGAAGCGGAAAAAGTGTTAACAAAAATTCGTGGTATTGGACCTTGGACGGCAAATTATGTTTTAATGCGCTGTTTAAGATTTCCTTCCGCATTTCCAATAGATGATGTAGGACTACATAATGCCATCAAGCATGTAACAGGTTCCGAGCAAAAGCCTTTAAGAGATGAAATACAAAAGCTATCTATACCTTGGAAAGGCTGGGAAGCATACGCGACGTTCTATTTATGGAGACTTTTATATTAAGAATAGCGAAAGCACCATTTAAATATGTCCATCTCAGCTGTTTTCCGAAGCTTACTGCGGGCGAAGAATTTAGTCTCCTCGTCGCGCTTACGCTCTCCTGCTGGGCGCTTTCCCGCAGGAGCTAGATCGATTTGGAGTAAAAAGTTTATACTAAAATCCCTTCCTCTCTTTAAAGAGAAGGAAGGGATTTCTTTTATTGTTGTATCAATAATTCTAAAATATCTTCGGAAACATATATATTATTGTTTTTTAATATCGGCTTTTCTGCAAATTGTCTTAGACTTCGGTTGTAGCTATAAGTTTTTTCACCAAGTGTAATCGTCAATGAGCTATTTCCTAGTGTTAGTATATTGCTACCTTTTTTCGGATGAGATTTTACATCGTAGCCCAGATATTCAGCCACTTTTTTAAGTGGAATCATCTTAGTTCCATTTTGCATATAATGATCTTTTTCAATAATATTTTGAACTTCTTTTATTTCTGGTGAAAGGTAGTTAATCGCTACAATTTTATTTGGTGGAGTTTGTGCTGGAATACTCATAGTTGTTATTGTATAAAATACAACTAGCTCTTTTCCATGTAAGTCTTCTTTTTCTATTTTCTCGCCTTTTTCATTTACTAAAACTGTTTCTTTTCCAATGTTTAGCTTTAGTTCTTTATCTAGACTTAGAAATTCATCGTCAAATTTAGCTACTTTAACAGACCCTAACTTTTTCTCGTCATGCAAAATTACTAGCTCCGGAGAGATTTGTGCAGGGTAGATCAAAATCATTGGCTTGTTTTTATCATAGTACGCGTCGATTCGTTGCCCTTTTTTAATTGATTCTTTTTGAGTAGCTTTTGCTGTCCCGCTGTTATATGCAAGCGTGTCTTTATTGATTGTAAATATTGTAGTTTGTGGCTCTTTTTCCTCTGTAACTACTGTTAACGTTACTTTTCCATCTTTTTTAGAAACATCTTTGATAATTCCCGAAGATTTCATGTAATTTGATGTGTCTTCTTGTGACATGGAATCGACTGCTACGATTTTACTTGGAGTCGTTTGAGAAGGGATACTTCTTGTCGTAAACGTGTAGAAAACAACTAATTCTTTTCCATTTAAATCTTGTTGCTTAACTTTTTCTCCCTTTTCATTCACTATAATAGTTTCCTTCGAGATGTTGAGCTTTAACTTATTGTCTAAACTAACAAAGTTGTTATCAAACTGACTTACTTTAACATATGCAGGCTTCTTTTCATCATGCACAATAACTAACTCTGGAGAAATTTGTGCAGGATAAATCATAATCATTGGTTTGTTTTTATCGTAGTACGCATCTATGCGTTGCCCTTTTTTAAAGGAATCTTTTTGAATTGTATTTGTTGATCCACTGTTCCATAAAAGTGTTTCATCATTGATAGTGAAGATAGTTGTAATTGGTTCTTTTCCTTCTGATGCTACTGTTAAAGTAACGTTATCATTTTTAACAACGACATCTTTGACAATTCCAGAAGACTTCACGTAATTAGTTGTGTCTTTTTCTTCCATTTTTACTTCTTTTCCATTTTGCGCACTTGCATATGACTGATTGAATATAAATCCTGCCATTAGTAATGCTACTGCAAATATACTTAGTTTTTTCATCGTATCGCTCCTTTTTCTTCCTTTTCATAGAATTTGACGCCCAACTTAACAAAACGTTACAAAAAAAATTGAAACATTATCCAAATTCGAACGTATTACTGTAAGGAAATATAAAAAAATTTAAGAATGGAGTCTACATATGACGTTATCTATTAATCAAGTAACAAAAAGATATCAAGACTTTGTAGCCGTTGATAATTTGTCCTTTACGATTGAAAAGGGTGAAATATTTGGATTAATCGGGCAGAACGGCGCTGGTAAAACAACTACGTTTCGCATGATTTTAGACCTTCAAGAAACGACAGAAGGTACTATTATGTGGAATGAAAAACATATTAATTCGATTAATCGAGATATTTTAGGTTATCTACCTGAAGAACGTGGTATTTTCCCAGCGATGACAGTGGAAAGTCAACTTTATTTCTTTGGAGAATTAAGAGGAAAACTACGCAAGGATCTACATAAAGAAGTAGATTATTGGATTGAGCGTTTTGAATTAGAAGATAAACGAAAAGCAAAGGCGGAAACATTGTCTAAAGGGAACCAGCAAAAGGTTCAGCTTATCGCAAGTTTTATTCATCAACCGGAGTTTCTCATTTTAGATGAACCTTTTAGTGGTCTTGATCCAGTGAATAAGGATTTATTGAAAAATGCTATTCTTGAGCTGAAAGAAAAAGGAACGACAATTTTATTTTCTAGTCATCAAATGGATAATGTAGAAGAGCTATGTGATCATCTATGCTTGTTGAAACGTGGGGTCTCTTTATTTACTGGTAGTTTATTAGATTTGAAAAAACAATATGGGAAAACAAAATTGACGATTCGAACTGATATTTCAAAAGAAAAACTCGAAAAGTTGGACGGTGTTAAGGATATTCAAGTTGGAAAAGACCAATACACACTGACTTTAGAAGATGAAACGTATGCACAGTCTATTTTTGACTTTGTCTCCGACGGAAAATACATTGAGAAGTTCAGTTTAGACTATTTGACGTTAGATGAAATTTTCAAAGATAAGGTAGGTGGTACAAATGTCTAAGTTTTGGCTTCTCGTAAAGCAATTATATACTCAAAAAGTAAAAGCGAAATCATTTATATTTTCTATTCTTCTTTACGTTGTTGTCATTAGTGCTGTAATGTTTTGGTCAGATATTAAGGAAGCATTGTTTAAAGATGAGCCATTACAGGTTGCTTTAGTGAATGAAACAGATGCAGATATCGAGTCCTTGTTTAAATCAGACAATGATGTAGAGTTTACATTCCCTACTGAAGAAATTGCCGCAATAGAAAAACAGGTTGTCGACGGTGATTACGATGCTGCCATTTTTATAAAAGATCAAGAAAAATCGTTAGCTGCTGAGATTGCTACGTATGAGCCTCTAACGTTTAACGATCAACTTAGCTTATCTTCTCAATTACAGTACGCAGGTAAGCTTTATGAAGTACAACAGCTCAATTTATCAGCTGAACAAGCAGAAAAAATTCTTCAGTCTGAAACGGTTATTTCGATGAAAAATTTAAATGAACAGTCATCTACTGGTAAAAGTGAAGATGAAAAAGCTGCAGGAATCGGTGCTTCTTTCTTAGTCGGATTTTTAATCTATTCATTTGTAATGACGTTTTTATCGATGATTACTACGGATGTTGCATCTGAAAAAGGATCACGCGTTTTAGAAGTTCTACTTGCTAGTGTGAAGCCATCTACTCACTTCCTGGCAAAGTTGACAGGAACATTCTTACTCGCTTTAACTCAAATTGGTACACTATTGCTTGTCCAAGGTCTATTATTTATGTTTATCGACAACGGTTCTAAATGGGACGTTGTTTTAGATACTATCAATGAATTATCAGTCGGATTTATTGGATACGCAGTGGTATTTTTATTGTTAACGATTGTGCTTTACTTAATCATTGGTGCATTACTTGGCTCACTTGTATCTAAAGTAGAAGAATCCAGCCAAGCAATGATGCCTGCTATGATGCTTGGCATTATTGGATTTTACGTTTTACTATCTGGAATGTACAGCCCAGACACATTGCTTATCAAAATATTCTCGTTCATTCCATTTACATCAGGAATGGTTATGCCACTCCGAATTGGAGCAACCGACATTTCTTCGTTTGCCCCAATGCTATCATTGCTTATATTAATCGGCACTGTAGTACTGTTGTTCTTAATCAGTCTGTCGTTCTACAAACGAAGCGTCCTAACATACAGCTCAGGTGGCATCATCCAAAAAATCAAAACCGTTCTAAAAGTAACAACTTAATTGGTGCCTGGCACCAAAACATTCATGTTTATTTAAACAAACGTGAAAGTTCAAACTTTCACGTTTGTTTTATTTTTCGCGTTTGTTTTGGTGCCTGGCACCAGTAATATTTTTGTAATGATGCTTAGCACTTAGGAACTATTTTGGGTGGTTTTTGCATAGAATAGTGGATGAAAGAAGGGATGCGAATAGATGTGTGGAATTACTGGATGGGTTCATTTTAAAAAGGATTTACGTAACGAGTTACCAGCCGTAAAAAAAATGACGGAAACTTTAAAAAAACGTGGCCCGGACGATAATAATATTTGGTCAGCAGCCCATACGTTACTTGGTCATAGACGATTAACTGTAGTAGACCCAATTGGTGGGAAGCAACCAATGGTGAAAAATTATCAATCAAACCAATATACACTTTCATATAACGGTGAGCTGTATAATACAGAAGAACTTCGGAAGGAACTGCTGAAACTTGGACATACTTTCTCTGGTCATTCTGATACAGAAGTTTTATTAACCTCTTATATCGAATGGAAAGAAAAATGTATAGATTATTTTAACGGTATTTTTGCATTTGCTATTTGGGATGAGCATGAACAAAAACTATTTGTTGCACGGGATCGCCTTGGAGTTAAACCACTTTTTTACACTGAGCGAAATGAAGGATTTCTTTTTGCATCAGAATTAAAAGCACTCTTAGCTCATCCTGATGTGCCACCTAAAATTAATCGAGAAGGCTTAGCAGAAATAATCGGTTTAGGCCCATCTCGAACTCCTGGATCTGGAGTCTATCAAGAAGTAAAAGAATTACGTCCTGCTCATGCACTAACCTTTTCACGAAATGGCCTTCGGATTTGGCGTTATTGGAATGTAGAAAGTGCTCAACATACAGATTCTTTAGATGAAACTGCTGAAAGAGTACGTTATCTACTAACGGATGCTGTAGAAAGACAACTGGTTTCAGACGTTCCCTTGTGTACATTCCTTTCAGGTGGCATTGATTCTAGTGCAATCACTGCGATTGCTTCCAAAGCCTATACTCGTGACTCTAAAGGCCCCCTCCACACTTACTCTATTGACTATGAAAATAATGAAAAGCACTTCCAAGGCAATTTTTTTCAGCCTAGTAATGACCGGCCATGGATTCAAAAGGTCTCGAACGAACTGAACAGTATTCATCATTATTCCATAATTAGTCAGAGCCAACTAGTTGATTATTTAACAGAAGCTGTTCACGTTCGAGATCTCCCCGGGATGGCGGATATTGACTCTTCCCTTCTTTGGTTCTGCAAAGAAATAAAACAAAATTTCACTGTCGGTTTATCTGGAGAATGCGCTGATGAAATATTTGGTGGCTATCCTTGGTTTCATCAAGTAGCTAATTCCGAAAATGGGTTCCCATGGATACGTTCAAAAGACGAGAGAAATTCACTACTTAATGATAGCTGGCAGAAAAAACTACACATAGATGATTACGTTATAAATGCATATGAAACAACCGTTGCAGAGACGCCCCACTTAGATGGAGAAACTGCGTTGGATGCTAAACGTCGAGAACTATTTTATTTGAATATGACCTGGTTTATGACAACGTTATTGGATCGAAAAGACCGGATGAGTATGGGAGCAAGCTTAGAAGTTCGAGTTCCTTTTGCAGATCATCGCCTAGTGGAATACGCATGGAATATTCCATGGGATTATAAAATGGTAGGCAACCAAGAAAAAGGTATTTTACGAAAAGCACTCAAAGACCTGCTTCCTATTGATGTGCTCTATCGAAAAAAGAGTCCATATCCAAAAACACATAATCCTGTTTATTCGGAGCAAGTTCAAACCATGTTAAAAGAACAGTTACACGATAAAAATTCAATACTTCACGAGCTTTTCCAAGCTAAACGACTCTCTGATTTGATTGAATCGAATGGCGATGCTTTTAAAGTTCCTTGGTTTGGCCAATTAATGTCAGGACCGCAACTACTAGCATATTTAGCACAGATGCATATTTGGTTTAAAGATTACAATGTGCAGCTTGTAGATTAACACCAAAAAGAACCTGTCCGAATTTACGGTGCAGGTTCCTTTTTTATTCATTTCCTATTTTACGAAAATATGATTCTATAAATGGAACAACATAATCAATAATAGCTTCATTTGGATTCAACTTGGCATGGTGCAATCCGAACGGAGAGTCTACCCCTGCCCAAAACAACATTCCCGGTATTTCTTGTAGAAAATATCCGAAATCTTCGCCAGTCATAGCAGCATCACATAATATGGCGTTAGTATTCACATCTTGTTCAGCAAATGATAAGAATTCATTTGTGAGTGCAGAATCATTTTTAACTTGATAGTATGAAGAGCCGTAATTAATTTGAACTTCACAATCAAATGCTATTTTAGTTGCCTTACAAAAAGACTCAATCTTTTCTTTTATGGTAGACATCATTTCTGCATTCATCGTTCGAATAGTTCCTTCTAACCGAGCTTGTCCAGAAATAATATTTTGAACAGTACCAGATGTCATTTTTCCAATAGTAACAACTGCCGATTCCATCGGATTTACCGACCTACTAACAATTGTTTGTAATTGCAATAAAAGAGTAGCTGCTGCAACAGACATATCTCTTGCTTGATGCGGAAAAGCGGCATGACCTTCCTTCCCAACTAAGTCTATAAACAGCTCGGATGTATTAGCAAATAACAAACCTGGTCGGGTAGCTATAGTTCCTACTGGATATTCTGGTGCAATATGAAATGCGTATATTTGATTTGGAATAAGATCTGGTCGCTCTTTTTTCATCCATTCTCTCATCGGTAAAGCACCACCTGGACTTTCCTCAGCTGGTTGAAAAATAATAACGACATCATCATTAATCGGATTTTCTACTAGACATTTTAATAAACCTAATGCCACTGTCATATGAATATCATGTCCACAAGCATGCATTTTCCCACCGTGAACAGACTGACAAGCGAGACCTGTTGACTCTGCTATAGGTAATCCATCTATATCTGTTCTCCAGCCAATAGTTTGTTTAGGTTGTGTACCTTGTACCTTCACAATAATACCCGTTCTCCAAGTAGTAATAGATAGTCTATCTTGAGGAAGTGCATCAATTTGCTCCAACAAATAAGCATTCGTTTTCACTTCTTCAAAACCTAACTCCGGTATACGATGCAGATCTCTCCGAATTTCTAATAGGGATTTCATATAGCACCTTCTTATAATTGACGTAGTTCTTGCATAATTTCCGTTTTAGATCTAGTCTGATCATCAATTTCTTTAATAATTTTTGCCGGTGTTCCAGCAACTACTGTATATGGGGGAACATCCTTCGTTACTACTGCTCCAGCAGCAACAACAGCTCCTTTACCTACTTTACATCCTTCTAAAACAACTGCGTTCGCACCAATCAGTACATCATCTTCAATAATAACTGGCATTGCAGACGGTGGTTCAATAACACCTGCTAGGACAGCTCCAGCTCCGATATGACAGTTCTTACCTACCGTAGCACGACCTCCAAGAATCGCCCCCATGTCAATCATCGAACCTTCACCAATAACAGCACCTATATTAATGACAGCACCTAACATAATAATACTATTATCGCCAATACTCACTTGATCCCGAATAACAGCTCCTGGTTCGATACGTGCATTAATTCCCTTCGTATCTAATAGTGGAATCGCTGAATTTCGACTTTCATTCTCTACTACTATATCCTCGATTACATCCTTGTTTTCATTTAGGACTGGTTCAATTTCAGACCATTCTCCGAATAAAACAAGTGAATTTCCTTCTCCAAATACTTTTGTATTTTCTCCAAAATAAAGGCTCTCAATTCCTTTTCCTTTTATGTACACCTTTACTTGTGTTGTTTTTTTTGCATGTTGAATATAAGAAATAATTTCATACGCGTCTAATTGTTTCACAATCCATACCCCCTAAAAAATATGTGCTAATTGTACAGTAATTTTTATAAAAAATCACGAATTTATATACATTTTTTGATATTTAATTGAAAAAAAAGTTATTTCAGGCTGAGGATAAGAATTATATTTATAATACCCATATCTGAAATACAAATACTTTAAAGTATTAACTGCTTATACAAACTCTACTGTTTCCCATTCCAAGCTACAATTTTATCTTTTGCAAATATCGACAACATTTGTCGAATTATCAGAAAATACAGAAAAAAGGTTGTAAATTAAGTTAGGAAAAGTATAATAATGTTAATCTTCTATTTGATATGACATTAACTCCAATGTTTTACATTTCATTTGATAATGAAAGCGCTATCACATCAATTAGGAGGTAAGAAAATAACAGTTTTTGGGGGGAGAAAGTTGAGGAAAAATCTGTTCAGGTTTACGACTGTACTTCTTAGTATACTGTTTTTATTGACCGCATGTAGTGGAGACAAGACCAATATTGCGATAGGACCTCCTGCGAGCGAGACAAATTCGGTTTCCAAAATTATCTTGGGGGCATATGGGCTTGAGGACGGCGACTATAACGAATATCAAGAAGGTTTTGGGGACGCTGCTGATGGTGTACAGGATGGTAACATCGACATTTCAATTGGAATTTTAGGACTTCCTGCTGCAAGTATTGAAAGTTTGCAAGCATCTGTTGGTGACGTTGTAATGATTAGTCTCTCTGACGATGCAATTGCAAAGATTGAAGAAAGCAGTGGGTATAGAAGGCACACAATTCCTAAGGACACATACGATTTTCTAGAGTCGGATATTGAAACGGTTACGGCATATGCCATCCTTATGGGTAATACCGATACAATCGATGAAGAACTAGGTTATGAGCTGGCAAAAATAATGATTGAAAAGGCTAATGAAAACACCCATGCTCAAGCTAAACAAATGATTTTAGAAAATGCTTTGCGAGGTGCGGAAGGTCTTCCAATCCATCCGGGAGCTAAACGTTATTATGAGGAACAAGGTTTGACAGTGAATAATCTTGTTGCTGAGATAACCGCAAAGGATAGTAGCCGGAAGAGTGAATTTATTCTTGGTACGGGCAGTCAGGGTGGTACTTACTATCCACTCGGGGGTGAAATGGCAAGCATTTGGAACAAATATTTAGATGGCGTTAACGTTACGAACACGGAAACTGGAGCATCTGTGGAAAACTTATCAAGCATTCGTGACGGTCATATGGATTTAGGAATGACAGTACATGTCCCAGCATTACAAGCAGTAAATGGAGAGGCTTCCTTTGAAGGAAATGAAGTTCCAAATGCGGCATTTATTGGACATATTTATCCTGAAGTTATTCAAATTGTTACTCGTGAAAAAAGTGGTATTAAAAGCTTAGATGATTTGAAATAAAACTTCAAAGAACAAAAAACTCTATATTGAATGAGAGGTGGGCAAATGCGTGATCAGCAAACAGTTGATGCACAAGAGATTTTAGAAAAATACGATAAAGAAAACCAATTTCGTACTAATATTGGTAAATGGGCATGGGTTGTAACATTATTAGGGGTTTCTCTCACTGTATTTCATTTATATACCGCGTATTTCGGTACGCTTCCTACTCAAAAGCAAGGTGCCGTTCATTTAGGAACTGCACTTGGGGTTATCTTTCTTTTGTATCCTTTTAAAAAAGGTATGCAAAAAGTACAGAAAACAGTGCCATGGTATGATATTTTACTTGCCTTTACTGCAATGTATGTAACATATCATAAAATCATTTTCTTTGATTCAATTCTGCAAAGTCGAATTTCTGGTTATGCTATTCCTGATGTCATCATTTCAGTTCTAGGTATACTTCTCGTGCTTGAAGCTACTAGGAGAACTGTTGGCTTACCAATTGTTATCGTGGCGGTAGTAGCAATGCTTTATGCAATTTTCGGAAATTTTGTACCTACACAAATCCTTTCACATCCTGGCTTTTCAGTTGATAGAACAGCGACAACTCTTTGGTATAAAGAGAGTGGCGTGTTCGGAACTCCGGTTCAAATCTCAGCGAAATTTATTTTCCTATTTCTATTTTTTGGGGTAATGCTCGTACAAACAAATATTGGAAAGTTCTTCAATGACCTCGCATTTGCATTAACTGGTCGCTATACAGGTGGAACAGCAAAAACGGCAGTAGTAGCAAGTGCTTTACAAGGAACTGTCTCTGGTAGCTCTGTTGGTAATACAGTTGCAACTGGATCCTTTACGATTCCGATGATGAAGAAAGCTGGGTTCAAACCTGAATTTGCAGGGGCAACAGAAGCAGCCGCATCAACCGGAGGGCAAATTATGCCACCTATGATGGGGGCCGCTGCTTTTATCATGATGGAGTATTTGGGAGTTTCATATGGGGTAATTATGTTAGCGGCTGTTATTCCAGCCATCCTCTATTTCACAGGTATTTTCATAGGAACGCATTTTGAGGCAAAAAGGTTAAAAATATTTGGTTTACCTAAATCTCAATTACCATCCTTTAGAAAACTTTTAAAGAGAAATTGGTTTATGCTTCTTCCATTATTCGTTATCATTTCAACGATAATGTATGGTTTTACCCCGCAGCGTGCGGCCCTTTTTGGGATCATCTCTGCATTTTTAGTTAGCCTTATCCGAAAAGAAACAAGAATGTCGTTAAAAAAGACGGTAAACGTTCTAGAGCAAGGTACGAGAGTAGCACTCCCAGTCATAGCTGCTGTAGCTACTGCTGGGGTCATTGCAGGCGTCGTAAGTATGACGGGACTTGGTTCAAAATTTGCTGCAGGAGTTATTGCATTATCAAACGGTTATCTAATTCTTGCGCTCATTTTCACTATGATTGCATGCCTTGTTTTAGGAATGGGATTACCTACAACGGCAAACTATGTCGTGACAGCAACCATTGCTGCTCCAGTACTTATCAATGAATTCGGAGTAGCTCCAATAGCTGCCCATATGTTCGTCTTCTATTTCGGAATCGCTGCTGATATTACTCCGCCAGTATGCTTAGCTGCATATGCTGGTGCTGGAATTGCAGGAGCCAATCCATTTAAAACTGGAATGAATGCAGTAAAGTTAGCTATTGCAGCATTTATAGTTCCTTATATTTTTATATACAACCCAATTTTAGTCATGGTAGATGTTGAACCATTTATGTTAGTGTTCTCAGTAGTTGCTGCTCTAATCGGTATGATTGCTGTTAGCAGCTCCATGATTGGATACTTTATACGAAATTCGAGAATTTGGGAAAGGTTTGTCTTATTTGGAGCAGGTATTATGCTCATTGTACCTGAAATCGTAAGCACCTTGATCGGAGCTGTTCTGATTGTAGCAATTTGGTTTATCCAAAAACAACGTACAGAAGATGAAGATGAATATGAATTGGAAAGTTCATCTACAAGCCAAGTTTTATCTTAAATCATGGTGCCAGGCACCAGTAACATATTTGTAACAATTGAGTGTAGTAGTATGTTATAATTGTGTTAACAATTTTGAAGGGACGATGGGTGGACAATGGAAATATAATCTTATTTCTTAGCAAACAATTTTCTGCGACGAATATCCGCAGAAGAAAATATTTTTTGCAAAATCGGAAATAGGATTAGTCTGCCCATTTTTCAATTCAAAACGCATTATTCTCTACAATATAGCTATTTTGTAGTGGTTTTTTGCGTATTCAATTAATGGTCAGCAATCCTTCCGATTCATGTCGGAGGGTTTTTTTTATCCCTCCAAAAGGAGATGATTGTATGACATTACATGGGAAATTAGTAGATATGTCTATCATATTTGGTGATAAGGTTATTTTAAAGAATATAAAAGCTGATATAGTAGCCGGTGCCATTATTGGAATTGTAGGAGGTAATGGAGAAGGAAAGTCCTCCCTACTTTCTGTACTAGCTAGTGAGACTATACCTTCAAGTGGACAAATTGAATGGTTCGGAAGTACACCAGCTATCAGTTATTTTAAGCAAGAGGACGATCAATTTAGTAATAATGACCTTGTAGGTGATGAAGAAGTATATTTTAGTAAATGGTCTGTACCACGAGAACGTGATTACACCGATCTGAGCGGTGGTGAAAAAATGAAGAGAAGGCTTTCTTACGTATTTGCTGAAAAATCACAGCTTTTATTGTTGGATGAACCGACTAATCATCTAGATCAAGAAAGCTTGTCATTTCTAAAAAAACAGATACATTCTTATCCTGGAACGATTATTTTAGTATCTCATGATCGTTATTTCTTAGATGAAGTAGCTACTTGGGTTTGGGAAGTCGAGAATAATAAATTAACAGTATATCCGGGAAACTACTCTGCATATCGGAAAAAGAAAGAAGAATCCCAGCTAACTCAGCAAAGACTTTATGATGCACAGCAATCTAAAATCCAACAAGTAGAGAAACAAATATCAGAGCTTCGTAATTGGTCGTCCAAAGCACACGCAGAGTCTACAAAACAAGAATTCAATAAAGAATATTATCGTGTTAAGTCCAAGAAAATGGACGTTCAAATCCGCTCCAAAAAGAAACGATTAGAACTTGAACTTTCCAAGAATACAATAGATAAACCCGAAGAGGAAAGAGAAGTATCTTTTTCAATCGAAGGGAGCAAGAAAAAAGGTAAACGAGTAATTGAAGCGAAAAACATGTGCAAAAGCTTTGGAGATCATCTACTATTCAAAAATGCGTCCTTTACTATGCAATCTCAAGAACGTATTGGAATTTTAGGCTCAAACGGAAGTGGCAAGTCGACATTTTTCCGCATGTTGTTAGGTGAGGAAACCGTTCAAGGTGAGCTATGGAAGTCAGAAGCTATGAATATCGGCTATTTACGTCAAACTGTATTCGACTTACCTGAGGAAAAAACACCTTTTGATTTTTTTGGTCCGACTGACTATGACACACGTGGACAAATTCAAACTCTTATGATGAATTTAGGATTCTCAAAAGATCATTGGTCTCGCCCCATTCACACGATGAGTATGGGAGAACGGGTAAAATTAAAATTAATGGAGTTTATGTTGGATCAAAAGGATGTTTTACTTTTAGATGAACCAACAAACCATTTGGATCTTCCTTCTAGGGAACAATTGGAGAAAACACTCTCCACTTATCCTGGAACCATTTTATTAGTCACACATGACCGTTACTTTTTAGAAAAGCTAACGAATAAACTTCTCGTTTTTGAAAATAAAACGATTCGAAAATTAGAAATGAGCTACAATGAATGGATGCATAAAAACGATGAATCACTACTTGAAAAAGATTTATTGAAATTAGAAACAGAACGACAAGCGGTCCTAGGAGAACTAAGCTATTTGCAGAAAAATCATCCTAAATACGGAGAATTGGACCAACAGTTTATAATGCTGACAAAGCAGATTAATGAGTTAAAGAAAAAATAACAATGGAAGAAGCTGTCCAATAAGTAAGAAAATCGTTGAAACGGCTCCCTTTCCGCGGGAGCATCTCCTTTTTCAACGATTTTCTAGAAAGGAAAAAGTAGAGTGTGGGAATTATTGAAGCTCCCCCTCTATTTTTTATTTTTATACAGATATCTATTGTTTGGAGAAGCATGTGCGTGACTCCTGCGGAAAAACGGGCTGCCAAGATCCCGCAGTGAGGTACGAGGGCACTGAAAAAGTGTTATTCTAATAAATTTTCTATCAAATAGTCCTAGGAGAATTTTGCGCTTTGGCATTCGCTTTCCGCGGGCGAGCTACGAGCCTCCTCCTTCGCTCTGCTTCGTGCGGGGTCTCGTCTGTCTCGCTTTCCCGCAGGAGTCTCATGCGTCGCGCTAAATTCTCTTAAATAAATACAGCAAATTGTTCCTACAAAAATACTAATTCGAGTTTTTCAGTGCTCTCGAGGTACGAGCGAGAAGCATGACAGTTCGTCCGTGGAAAGCGAGCGCATGCTTCGGAAAAAAACAGGATGGCTGACATAGGATGGGGCTATCCTAAAAATCATATTTCAATGATTTTTAGGACAGCCCCTTCTTTTTCTGTGTTGTATCCACTCAATTTTCGTCTCGTTTTGTCAATTTCCCGGGAAATATAGGAATGAAAGGTTATCTGAGATTTTACTTTCATTACGTTTTCGACATATGGACTACTAGGAGTGCATTTTTCTTTTAGTACACATATATCCCATTCATCATGCTCCCATCAATTGTATACATATCCTTTTCTAAGGAATCGTATACAGTCCAAAGCTTTACTAAGAGGTACTTGTATATATTAAATAAATTGAACAATTTTACTTAGCGGTAAACGTGATGACCCATATGCTGGTGCAGCTGCTTTGCCAATAGCAATGAGTGCAATCGGGAAAATATGTTCAGGTAATTCGAATCTCTCAGCAAATTTAACTTTGTCAAATCCGCCCATTGTTACAGTATCGTATCCCTTTTCTTTTGCAACTAACATCAATTGCATAGCAATAAGCCCAGCATCAAAAGTTGCGATATTTTTTCTCGTTTCCAATGAAGCGAAAGGATAAGTACGATTTGTATTGTTAATCATCATATCCTTCGTAGCCTCATCCATATAGCCTTCTGCTACATTTTGAGTGTAGATTTGTTCAACATTTTTATACATTTCAGCATTACCTAATACTGCAATAATTGCAGATGAGGTTTCTGCTTGTTCTTGATTGTTTGCTATTTCACGAAGTTCTACTTTTGTTTTTTCATCTTGAATGACAAGGAATTTCCATGCTTGAAGATTACTAGATGATGGTGCAGTTGTAGCCTCTTTAATAATATCTTCTAAATCTTTCTGTGAAATTTTAAAGTTAGGATCGTACACTCTAACTGATTTTCTAGCATGCATAATAGTATATAAATTTGAATCTTTTTCTGTCTACATATTATTTCCTCCTTAAACTTACTATAAGTAAGTTTTTTTACAAGAAAAAGCTTACCATTAGTAAGTTTATTCGTCAAATAAAAAAATTCTTTATGCTACAATAAAAGAAAACTAATGAATTAATGGAGGTTTTTTTATTGGATAAAACGAGTAATGACAATACATGTAGCCAATATTGTAGTAATTATCATCAAGCAATTGAATTCATAGGAAAACGTTGGATGGGAATGATCATTTACACACTATTATCTGGCTCTAAACGATATAATGAAATTCTAACGAACATTCCGGGAATATCTGACCGATTGCTTACAGAAAGATTAAATGATCTAGTTGATGCAAAACTGGTCAATAAAAAGTTTATTGATTCCTCTACAAAAAAAGTAGAATATGAGCTAACTGAAAGCGGGATTGCCTTCAAAGAAGTGATTGTTTCTTTGCAGAAATGGATTGAGATTTGTGAATTAGAAAAGCAATCATAAAAGGATGCAGTTACATTCATGTAATTCAGAATTAATTTCCTTCAAACATGTAATGACTACCCTCGATAGGTAGTCATTTTTCTATTTCAGTTGCTCTTATATTTACATTTATCTTAATCAAACATATAATATAATAAATCCAATAAGAAAAGTAGGTTTTAAAATGAAAACAATTCCAAAACCTCTAGTCATGGCAAATCAATGGACTATTGTTTTGTCTGTAATCATTGCTCTTATTTCGCAATCAGCGTGGATCTTATTCATTCCACTTTTCGCTAATCTGTTAAGCTTATTAACTGGATTTCACCCTGTTTTAGTTATAGTAAAACGCTTCTTATCAAAACCAGCAAATCAATATATACAAGAAGATTACGCTCAATTAAGATTTAACCAATGGCTGGCTGTTAGTTTCCTTTTCATTGCAAGTATCAGTTATTTATTTAATTGGGCAATATTATTTAATTTAGCTACAGTGATGGTTGGCCTAGCTGCACTCATCGCAATTCTAGGATTTTGTATTGGTTGCTTCGTACGCTTCCAGTATCAGCAATGGAATTATCGAAGAAAAAATTCAGCGACACAATAATAAAACAGCCTTTCCACAATTGGAAAGGCTGTTTATTCTATTCATCAAGAATGATTATTTAGTTTCTCGGTGAAGTGTTACTTTTTTCAAACGTGGACAGTACTTTTTCAGTTCAATACGCTCTGGATTATTTCGTTTATTTTTTTTCGTTATATAATTTCTGTCCCCTGTTTCTGTGCACGCTAACGTAATATTAACTCTCATACCTATACCGCCTCTCATAAATCGTAATTGTTACGCTTTAAATGATAAACAATTACTAAAATGATGTCAACTACTCATAGTTGAAATTAATTTTTAATATACTTGTGCTTTCTTCATCTAGTTTCGCTAGAGAACTCTCATCTCTATTAATAATAGTCGCCGTTCCATTTCCTTCAAACCATATGAAGTATTCAACTAATCGTTCCGGCATATTCTCTTCAACTTCCATAAACAATACTGCTTTTACATCTTCTTTTCTCGACATCTCTACTTTTACATTTTGTTCCCATTCAATCTGTTCAAATACCTGGCTTAATTCATTAAGAATATGTTGATCCGAGATAATCATTTCATCCTTATTTTCTTTTAAAACATCGACTCTAGTTAGTTTGCTCACAGACTCGTTTTCCGTGCAGCCAATTAAAAATAAAACAAAAACACTTAAGAGTGGCACCAACCATTTTTTCATGATAAACCCCTCCCTTAATTGTGCCGATAATCATATTTATCCCTAGGGACATCTAATTCATGACCATTAATTACAACGGTGGCATTGTCTAACCAAGATATATCCGCCGACTCTTCACGATAATTCCAGTAAATATTTTTCTTCTTTTTCTTTTCTTCATTAAATACTAGTTCACCACGGATTGCATAGTTCGTTGTAGCCCCTCCATCTGAGATATATGCTTTCAACGTATACTTCCCGTCTGGGGAGGATTCTTCAGTCAAAAATTCACCTGTAGGCAACCTATTCATATCAAAGAACGCCCAATAAACAACAAAACTTAATAGCCCACCGACCAGTAAAATGGGGAATGTTATTACTATAATCGTTTTCTTTGTTTTTCTCGTTATCAATTCAGCGTCTCCTCTTACCAATAAAGTAAATACCTAAAGCTGCAATAATCATAAATATAAAAGCCCATAAAATAATAGTAGGAAAACTTGTTTTCAGCATGTCTTTGATATTCCCGGCATATTCTCCATCTCTAGTTGCTTTTATGTAATAACCATTTTCATCTTCAACAGCAATTGCTGCATCTGTACTGACCCCAACGATGGAATAATACTTAGTCCCTTTCGGATAAACATTTGAGAAGTTGCCAGAATAGGTTCCTTCTATATCGGAATACTTCGTCACATGGCCGATTTCTTTCTCGACTTCATTTACCTTTTCATCCGTAATAACATACACATATCCATCCCAAACGACAAATGCATATGCCCAAGACGCAAGCGATTTACTTGGAAATAAAATCGACGAACAGAGCATTAAGACAACTGCATAAGTAAATAAATGCTTCGTCTTCAATTAATAATCACTCCTTTAAAGGTATTGGACGTTCTACCCATATTTCCGTTCCACTTTTTACTTATATTGGATTCAATTATATTCCAACTAAATCATCTGTTTTTCCAACTTAGCACTATTTCCATATCCTTAAAAAGAGAAAAGGTTGCCTCCAAGTAGCAAAACTACTCGTGAGACAACCTTTTTTCTCTATTATTCTCCTAAATCTACATTGTGGTAGACTTGTTGAACATCTTCTAAATCTTCCAAAGCATCAATCATCTTTTCAAATTGTGCTTGTGCATCTGCATCTAATGCGATGTCATTTTGAGCAAGCATTGTAAGCTCGGCTACTGTGAAATCTGTAACACCAGCAGCTCTCAATGCTTCTTGTACAGCATGGAATTGATCTGGTTCTGCATAAATAATAACAGAATCATCTTCGTCTAAAATATCACGAGCATCTACGTCTGCTTCCATCAGTAGTTCTAGCACTTCATCAGCGCTTTTTCCTTCGACTCCAATAACAGCAGTTGCATCGAACATGTAAGCAACAGAACCACTGACACCCATGTTACCGCCATTTTTACCAAACGCAGCGCGTACATCAGATGCCGTACGATTTACATTGTTTGTTAACGCATCTACGATTACCATAGAACCGCTTGGACCGAAACCTTCATAGCGAAGCTCATCATAGCTTTCTTCTGATCCGCCTTTTGCCTTTTCAATTGCTTTATCAATAATATGCCTTGGAACGCTGTATGTTTTTGCACGTTCTAATACTACTTTCAATGCTTGGTTCGAAACAGGATCTGGCTCGCCTTGTCTTGCAGCTACATATATTTCACGTCCAAACTTTGCATAAATACGGCTAGTATTTGCATCTTTGGAAGCTTTCTTTTCCTTAATATTATTCCACTTACGACCCATAAAGTCACACTCTCTTTCGATTCATTTTCTACTTTGAATTTATACTGTAGTATTATACATTAATTTCATATTAAGTAGCAAAAATAAATACATTAACTTCCATCGTACATTAATTGTCTGGATATAAATTTTGTAAAAATGTTATCGACTGTGTTATCAATTCTTTTAATACATCTACATCTATATCGTCCACTTTATTAATGTACACACATGCTTTTCCAGAAGTATGCTTCCCGAATCTATCTAGTATTGCTTCTCGAACCGTATCGCCTGTTGCAAAATACAAACTAATTTTTGCTTTGCGAGGAGAGAATCCTACTAATGGAGCATCTCCTTCATGACCCGTCGCATACTTGTAGTGATATGAACCAAAACCTATAATACTTGGTCCCCACATTTTCGCTTCAAAACCTGATGTCTGTTCGAATATCTCCAAGAGTTTATAGGCATCTTCCTTCTTTTTCGGGCTATCTACTCTTTCAATGAACTCCACTACATCATGATTCGTTTCTTTCGTCTTTTGTTCGTATTTAGCCAACTGTACTTCCTCCTTCAAAAAATAGTTTTTCTGCTTCTTCTAATATTCTAGCAGTGTTTTGTAAATCCTCTTATATAAAAACGAGCCTTTCTCGATTCATCGAAAAATAGCTCGTCCTAATTCTATTTAGGTGGTTTCACTAAGAAACCTCCGTTAAATCTAGTTGGCTCATACGAAATGATAAAAGCTTTAGGCGATAAAGACAAAATGTAGTCTCTAAGTTTTAATTCATTTTTTCGTTTAGCCAATACTTTCATACAAAGTCTTTTTCCATCTTTTCCATCCGCTACCCACGACGTTACACCGTAGCCCTTCGAACGAACTTGAATCGGAAGTTCTATTTCTAGGGAGTCAACAATTACATCAAATACTACGTAACCAAGTGCTAAGCGATTTTCAATAATGCTTCCACAATATACTCCGAGACCCCAACCAATACAATAAGCAACAATATTTAACGGTTCGTCCAGATTATCTAATACCATAGTTAACCCCATCAAATAGACAAACACTTCTGCCATTGATAAAAATGATGCTACTACTCTGTATCCTTTGATAACTAATATTAAACGTAGTGTAGTAAGTGTCATATATGCGACATTAATAACAATAATAAGTAAAATGATAGAATTCATATTCACTTCCACCTTTCTTTCGAAATCCCGTGGCTTCTTTCAAGTATCCAAATCATTATACAGTATTTTATTTGAAATGGTATTAAGTTGCTTTTTCTTTTGGATATAAAAATTGTGTGTTCTTATGCAAATGAAAAAACTTAATTGTATTCACTTTTTGCCCACACAAAAACACCTCCGAATTAAGCATCCGTCTACGGTATACTATTTCCGAGGGGGAAATTGTTTTTAGCATATAACTCTTCTCTATTCCACTAATTTCACAAAGAACCCACCATTGAATCTAGTGGGTTCATATGAAATAATAAATGCTTTTGGAGATAGAGATACAATATAATTCCTTAACTTCTGCTCATTTTTACGTTTAGCCAATACTTTCATACAAAGCCTCTTACCGTCTTTTCCATCTGCAGTCCAAGATGTTACGCCATACCCTTTTGCACGAACTTGACTAGGTAGCTCAATTTCTAATGAATCTACAATCACTTCAAATACAACATAACCAAGTGCTAATCGACTTTCAATAATACTTCCACAATATACTCCGAGACCCCAACCAATGCAATAAGCAACAATATTTAACGGTCTGTCCAGATTATCTAATACCATAGTCAACCCCATCAAATAGACAAACACTTCTGCCATTGATAAAAATGATGCTACTACTCTATAACCTTTAATAACTAATATTAAACGTAATGTTGTGAGTGTCATATATGTTACATTGATAATAATTATGAGCAAAATGATTGAATCCACATTCTTTTCCAGCTTTCTCTATTAATAATGAATTAAACAAAATCACGTTCCACTTCAAAGGTTTTCAGTTCATCGTATACAACTTCTTCTCCCTCAAAAGCTTTTAAATGATTCGTAATGTAAAACCTAGTTTCATCGGATTTCATAGTACTAGTTGATTCTAGTCTTGTTTGCCATTCTTTTCTTCCAACCGTTAATTTCCAATCACATTGCACATAAGCAGATAAAGGGTCCCCCTCTATAATTTTATAAACATTATGATTTTCACTGCCATATTCGAGTCCATTATAAGGAAGGCGTCGGCAGCCCTCATCAGAAAAATCATCTAAAATCCACTCATTTGTAATGGTATTATGTCTTATTTCTCTAGTTCGCCCTGCTTCTCTTAAAATCTCTCTATCCATTACTTCCGCTGTTTCAGGCTGTTCAAATGGTCGAATGTCTTGAACTTCACCTAATTTTGTGTAAACAGGCAGTAATATTTTAGAGTCTTTATCTTTAATGATTTGAATGATCGCTTCCTCTGCTGACGGCCATGCATGTGGCCAATACGTCGGAGAAACAGATACTTGAAGCTTGTGCCCACTAGGTACTTTATAGCCTATTGCATCTAACTCAATTGAAACTATAAATTCTTGATTTACCGGAACATCCTCAGGGAACTCGTCACTATTGCGATGAGTTAAATTTAATTGACCCCATGTAATTAGTTTGGATGTACCTTCTGGTGACAAGTCACTTAGTCGAATTGCTATATTTGCTTGTTTTTTATCACATAAAAGCTTCAATTGCACTTTGGGAAATCCTAAGATAGCGAATTCATCTGTTAACTCTTCACTAGTAAATGTAGTGGAAAGTCCATTTTCTATGTTTTGATCGGATGCCATATCTCCTTCTTGCCCAAATGGACAAAACACCCCTGCATATAACCCATGCTGTTGATGAGACTTCAGTTGTTCTATACTATTATTTGGCTGCTCTATTAACGTTTGGCCACCAAAATAATAGGTTATGTTTTCTACACTTTGTGTTGGCCAACTATTTTCTACAATCCACTCTCCTGGACGGGTATAGTAATCTGTTTTGGGAGGAACTGCATCTTGAATATATGCTCGGAAAATTGGCTCATCCATAATTCCATTATCTTCATCCTTTAACCATCGATCCCACCAACGAATACATTCTTGCAAAAAGCCAATTTGTGGCCCAGGAACTGCAACCTCTGGATATTCGTGTGCCCAAGGACCAATAAGCCCTTTTTTTGGCCCCTTCAAATTCTTCATTAATCGAAAGATGGCATTAGTATATCCGTCTGCCCAACCTCCTACGGCATATACAGGGATTTTTATGTCATCATAATTCTCACATACAGAACCGTGTTTCCAAAATTCATCTCTTCGTTGATGACGCATCCATTCCTCAACAAATGGAGGAGTTTTCTTTAAACGATCTAACCAATTTTCTCTCCATTTTTCTCCAACATGCATAGGATCAGCCGGGCGTGCATTATATACAAGCATCGTGGAAGCCCACCACAACATATCAGATGCGAGTAACGCACCACCTTTGTAATGCACGTCATCAGCATAACGATCATCCGTAGAGCATAACGTAATAATTGTTTTTAAGGCTGGATGCTGCCTAGCTGCCACTTGAAGACCGTTAAAACCACCCCAAGACTTTCCGATCATTCCAACAGAACCAGTTGACCATTCCTGTTTCGTTATCCAATCTAAAATTTCTAGTGCGTCGTCTTGCTCTAACTTTAAATATTCATCGTATAGAATTCCTTCTGAATCTCCGCACCCCCGAATATCTACCCGCACACAAGCATATCCATGACCTGCAAAATAAGGATGTCGAATCGAATCACGCAAAGCTGTAAATTCATTTTTACGATATGGAATATATTCTAAAATGACCGGAACCGGATTATTATAAGCTTCTTTTGGAATCCATAGTTTTGCAGATAATCTTGTACCATCTGACATTGGAATCCAAATATGATCTGTTACCTCCACTTCAAACGGAAAATCACTCTTAATAGATCTTGTACTTTCTCGAACATTAAAAACCATTACTTATCTCCCTCTTTCAACGGTTTTAAAATATCACCCGGATAATCTTGTTTTAACCATCGTATTAGTGATGTCGCAAGTAATAAGTAAATAATAATTACAGGTACGGATACAATAACTGCTGATGTTTGAATAACTTTTAAACCACCAATTAGCAATAAAGAAATTGCTAAAGCTGCTAAAATTGCACCCCAAAGCATACGGTGCCAACGCGCAGGCTCTTGATTTCCAACCAATTTCTTTGTTGCAATAGCAGATAATATATATGTCGCAGAATCTAGCGATGTTGCTAAGAAGATAAATCCTAAGACGATAAAGAATGGCATTACAAGCTTACTAAGCGGTAATGTTTTTAGAACTGCAACAATTGCAGCTGGACCCCCTTCATTATTTAAAACATCTGCAACATTTAACGTATCAGTTAATTGTAGATTTAATGTGTAACCTCCAAAAATTCCAAAATAAATCCAGCTTCCTAATGAACCCCAAAGTAAAATATGTGTAATTAACTCTCGAATCGTGCGGCCTCTCGAAATTCGAGCAACGAACAATCCCATAAATGGTGCAGTTGCTGCAAACCAAGCCCAGTAAAACACCGTCCATCCTTGAGGAAATCCACCTTTGTTTATCGGATCCGTTGAAAAACTCATCATTGCAAAATTTTGAAGCATAATTCCAAAACTGTTTGTAAAGTTTGATAGGATAAATAATGTTGGTCCGGCAATTAATACAAAAATTGCAAGTCCTAAAGCCATGTATACATTCCAATCACTTAGTTTACGAATACCTTTATATAGACCCATATAAGCACTAGCACAATAAATAATTGTCCATATTACAATGATAATAATACTTAGCATCATAGATTGCTGAACACCAAATACTTCACCAATTACAGCTGAAATCATCGGAACCCCTAAACCTAGTGAAGTACCAAGACCTCCTACTAGGCTCCAAATAACTAAAATATCAATAATCTGACCAACAATCCCATCCGCATGTTTTCCCAATATTCCCCTGCAAGCAGTACTGATTTTTAAAGAATGATTCTTTTTCACGAAAAATGAATAAGCAATTGTCACGGTTGGCATTGCATATAAACACCATGCAGATATTCCCCAATGGAACATTCCGTATGCAACAGCCCATCCTGCCGCTTCATTTGAGTTAGGCTCAATTCCAAAAGGTGGTCCCATATAGTAGTAAATTGGTTCCATCATAGACCAAAACATAATACTAGTTCCCATACCTGCACAGAAGAGCATTGCTCCCCAACTAAAAGTAGAAAATTCAGGTTTTTCATCACCTAATCTTACGTTTCCATACTTACTAAAAACTAACCACATTAACAGGACAAATAAACCAAATGTTAAAAATTGAAATGCCCAGTCTAACTTATAAGTAATATCTGTCATTAATGTGTTTAAAATTGGTTCGGCAGAATCCTGAAATATTACTAACAACAACGTTGCCGCAACTATGACAACTAAAGAAGACCAAAATACAAGTGGATCAATTTTAACTTTTCCCATTCCCTTTTCCATATAAATTACCCCTTCATTTATGGTATAATTAACCACGATTATTTTATAATCATGATTATTTTTATTACTCGATTATTTTAACATGGTACAATAGTATGTAGCAATATATTTTCAGAAAATTTATTTTACTAGATAGACAGGTGTGATTTGTTGAATGAATAAGAAAGAAATAAAACGCAGGAGAATGTGGACTTATTTTATAGATGCGACGGAAGAATTAATAAAAACGGAGGGATTCCAACAGGTCACTATACGAAATGTTGCAGAAAAGGCTGGGTATAATAGTGCTACTTTATATAACTATTTTGGAGAATTCTCTCATCTACTCTTTTTTGCATCTTTCAAGTTTTTGAGACCATATTTAGAAAAGGTAACAAAGGAAATGAAGAAGGAAGAAGATCCAATTCAGAAGTATATCGTTGCTTGGGAATGTTATAGTGAATACTCATTTAATAATCCTGAGATTTTTAATGCAGTATTTCTAATGGATTTAGGGGATCATCCTGAAAATTTACTTGATCGTTATTATGAGCTTTATCCCTCCGACTTATTAGAGATACCTGAGGAACTGCACCCACTCCTTTTTGATCGCAATATATCATCCCGAGGACGTTTTGCTCTAAGCGGAATTGTTGCAGCTGGAATTTTAAGCGAAGAAAAAGCAGAAGAGCTCAATGAACTCACTAATCTAGTATGGCAAGGGATGTTCTCTAATTTGTTAAATAACCGAGCATTTTATTCACCTGAAGAAGCACATGAAAGAACGATGAAGTATGTTAAGAAAATAATAAAATCAATAGTTGAAGAAAAGTAAAAGGAGCATTCCTGATGGAGTACTCCTTTTAGGTTATAATTCCTTTTCTAAAACAATTTTATGTGTCCCTTTTTCACTCGTAAAAGTTTCTATCACATTGAAACCAAACTTAATATTTAGTAATAACATTTCACGTCTCTTATTTCGAGAAATAGTCCGTATTTTAGTATATCCGAGTGATTTTACAAGGTCGTGTTGTTGTCGCATAAGATGGGATGCAATCCCTTTTCCTCGATAATCAGAATGTACTCCACCTAACCAACTGTAAAATTTCTGATTATCGATTTCACAACCAATCTTAAAGCCAACTACTTGATCGGCGTCTTTTGCTACAAGAATTAGTATATTTTTCTTCTCTTCTAACTTCTTTAATTCTAACTCTGCCCCATCAAAAACATGTTTGTGCAGTTTCAAAACAGAAGCCATTACAACAGGATTTGGTATTTCTTGAAAGTATTCGTATTCCATACTATCCGCCTCCTTTGCTTTTTATAGTAGACCAGAAGGAAATAGAAAAATTGCCTTATCCCGTTCAAATCTGCTTTAGATTTTAAATTTACTAACCATTTCATTTAATTGTTCAGCCATCTTAGCTAATGATTTAGAGGAACTATTAATCTCTTCCATAGAGGCTAATTGCTGTTCAGTTGACGCAGCAACCTCTTCTGAACTTGAAGCATTTTCTTGTGCAAATGCAGCAAGCTCTTCTGCAACACCAGAGACAGTTTCGATACTCTGTACTATATCTTGAACGGTAGACGTAATTCCTTCAATTTGAGGTGTAATACTTCTAGTTTTTTCGAGAATTTGTACAAACTTGTCTGCTGTTTCTGTCGTAATTTCCATACCTACTTTTGCGTTTGTCATTACTTCACCCATGTATTTCACGGATTGGTTTGAATCATTTTGAATACTAGTAATAATTTCTGCTATTAATTTTGTAGAAGAGAGAGATTGCTCAGCAAGTTTTCTTACTTCGTCCGCAACAACAGCAAAACCTTTCCCATGCTCTCCTGCACGTGCAGCTTCAATTGCTGCATTAAGTGCCAATAGATTTGTTTGGGCTGCAATATCATTAATTACATCTAATATTTGCCCTACTTCATTTGAACGCTGGGAAAGAGAAGAAATAACTTCATGAGACTTTTGGACAGAAGCATGAATATTGCTCATTTGATGTAAGTTATTTTCAACTATTTTATTTCCTTCTTCTGCTTCTTTAGAAGTTTCTCTAGCTACCTCTGAAACTTGGGCAGAACCATCAGCTATTTCGTTAATACCTTTTAAAACATCTTGCATCTCATTCGAATTTTTTTCTATTTTAGTAGTAGAATGCTCTGCTCCTGTTGCAATTTCTTCTATAGCAGAAGCAACATGATTCGTTGCAGCTGCAGTTTGCTCTGCACTAGCAGTAAGCTCCTCAGACGCTGCCGCTACCTGCTGTGATGTATCTGCAACTGTTTGAATAATTCCTCTAACTCCACTAATCATTTTGTTAAATGATGCTGTTAAAGCTCCAAGTTCATCCTTTGATTGATAGCTACCTTGAACAGTAAAGTCTCCCTCCTCCGCTTTAGAAAGAAGTTCTTTAAGTTCATTTGTTGGACTAACAATCATTTTCAGAATAACAAAACTGATAAATAATGTAACAACGATACTAATAGCAAATATGACAACTAATATAATTGTTGCGTTATCAATATCTTTCTGGTTTTGTTGATTAACTTCTTGTGCATATTCGATATTGGATTGTTGCAAAATTAACAACAGTTCGTCTAATGATTCTCTCTGTTGTTTTAATTCATTTATATAAACCTCATATGCTTTTGTATTCTCATTTTTCTCAGCATATGCAATCATCCTTTCTCTTGGTTCTTTAAATTCAGGTAGCATTCGATCATATTCAGCTAAAGTTTCCTTCTCACGATCAAGTAACTCCAGTTCTCTGTACTCATTTATTTTTGCAATTATAATTTTAGTAGAAGCATCTATATCTTCTTTCAATCGCGCATTCTCACTTACATCTTCAGTTAAAGTTAAACTCAATAAGCTATTATCAATAATTGCGAGTTGAAATCGTACATCACCAAGCCATTGTGTTGGTTTTAATATCTCGTTAAATACCTTTATTGAATTTTTTTCCATTTTCCCAAGATCTATAAGTCCTATGATACCTATACATGCTGAGGATAGCATACTAATTGCAATTAAGATTAACAATTTTTGTTTAATCTTTAAATTTTTTAAAAATCTCATTTTACTTTTCTCCCGTTCATAGAAACTATTATTTTTGTCAAATACTGAAGAGAATTATTAGGCAAAAAGGATTAAAAGACACATTTATCTTCCATTTTGAACCATATTTCACCTCACTATTTATTAATATTAAAACATAGCCTTATTAGTAAATAAACACTTTTTTATTGTAAAAAATAACATATTTAAGTCAAAAAAATGTATATTATACCAATGAGTGGGTTTTAAATTACTTTATTTTCATTTAGTGAGTGTATTTAGATCTATATAATAGTTAAAATATATCGACTTTCATTTATGTTTTTTTTGTAAATTTTAAGATTTTTTTTATCTTTGCAGGACTAAACAACCTCTATAGATACATCACTCTTAGTACTTCTTTTCCCCAAGGATATAACTCTAGCTTTTGCTCTCTTCCAGCTCTAAATTTTTCACCATTTTTTCATATAAGTAGAGCAATTGATTCAATTCTTCATCATCTAGTACACTAAATAATTCTAAGTATAATGCTTCTCCTACTTCTCTAGCTTCTTCAAGTAACGCCTCTCCTTTTGGGGTGATTTTCAGTAATACATTGCGGCGGTCTTCTTCATTGTATAGTCGCTCTGCATACTGTTCTTTCACTAGCTTAGTAGATGTATTTGTTATTGCACCAGGAGTGTACCCCAACGAGGTAGCTAATACAGTTTGTTTTTGAGGCCCTTTTTTTCTTAATTCCACTAATACGAGAATAGGAGACAGTCCAATGTTCCGATCAAATGCTTTTGTCCATCTAATAATTGCTTCGTTTGAAAATAACTCCATCGTTCTTATCACTTTAAAAATATCTGGTTTCATATGTATTACCTCCATAATTCCAATTGCTCCATTATCTATTTTAGCTTTTATCATAGAGTTTACTTTTTATAATAAGCGCGGGATACAAGTAACCCAACTACTCCTAGAACAATGAATAAAAGTGCTTTAACTGCAACAGACACAAATGAAATATCAAATAAAATAATTTTCGCTAATGTAAAAAATAGAATACCTACACCTACGTATTTCCCTTGCTGCAATGAAAAGCGGCGACTTAATAACATCAATAGAATTGATACAGTAATCCATAGTGTGCTAGTAAAAACTCGTTCCATATTACTTCCTATTTCTCCTGAAAATAGAACAGCAATCATATGGAAAAAGTATAAAAGTAAACCTCCAACATATGTTACACCAATATTTAAAACGATGTGTTTTTGTTGTTTGTCCATTGTCGCTAGCAAGTAAATTCCGTAGCTCGTTGCTATAATAAATATAATCCAATGCAGCATCCCCCACGAAATCCAATTATTAATTGGTTGGAAGAATACATAAAATACTGCGATGATGTAGGTAATCCCACTAAGAATTGAGTGTAAGATATGGTTGAACTTCCTATATACAAGAAAGTAAATGACACTCAATCCAATTATGCCTTCTATCAATAAATTATCTATAAGAAGCTGCATAAAATTCAGCAAAGCTATTGTTCCATTTGCTATAAAAATAGGTGTACGTATCAAATCCTTTTGATACATGTACAGGCAAATTCCATAAACAAGTGCAATGACTGCTACTGTAATTGATGCTTCATTTTCAGTCAAAATAATTCGAATCCACATTGTAGTGAAAAGCATAATGGAAAAAAGCATATATGCCTGGTCTTTTAACATGTGCTTTGTCTTCAAAAAACAAATCAATAATACACTATGTTGTACAAATATCGGTAAAACAGCAATCCATTTTAATCCTTCCGGTACATTCGTAAAAATAAAGAATACTAATAACGCTATTTGTAAAAAAGCGACAGAAACATAGAATAAAATTTTATATTTATACCGGAGTGCAATCCACAAAAAAAGTGTGAATAGTATTGCTTCATAGAAAGAAAACACAGGAATGTTTGTAAAAGTACTTTTTATTAAAAATGGCACAAAAACTCCACCTACTGTGGAAACGATACCAATACCTTGTGATTTGTACTTATATGTTAAAAACAATCCTAATGAAATCCAAATGACATTTAATACAAATGATAGGACAGGCCCAGTTATATTATAAAGTTGATGCATAGCAAAAGTAGTCAACATTAAAATTGGGATAGCTCCACCTAAAAGCATTTGCCCTAAAACATTTCGACTTTGTTTTATTTGCCATGCACCTAGACCAATTAATGCACCTGCAACCACATATCCAAGTACAACTTTTACTTGTTCATTTAAAATACCGTAGTCTGAGACAGCCTTGAATGCCCAAACAATACCGACAATAAAAACAATTATAAATAAAGGTGGGAGGATTTTCTGAAAGATAAGAACATCCCATTCAATTGATTTTTTATCGTGTTGTTTATTATGTATGATAGTTTCTTGAGACGGAACAATTGAAGCTTTCACTTGTAACGCTTCTTCTAAAAAGCGAACGCGCTTTTCCAAATATTCCACTCGCTTTTCTAAAGATTGATTCTCCGCCATTTTAGCCCTCCCTTTCTGTTTCCACTATTCATAGTATTAGACATATATTGTAATTATCCTTTAAACTTTGGCTTTTACCAATTGAAATAGAAAAAGAGCTATCACCTGAATAGCTCTTTCAGAAGGTAAACAGACTCGATAAAATCGGTTTGCCTACATTTTTTCCTTATAAAATAGAACGAAGACTAATTGAGTCCGGAAAAAGCCACTCGCTTTCCGCGGACGAATCGCCAAGTCTCCTCCTCGCTTCGAGGCACTGAAAAAGTGTCATTCATATAAATTATCTATCAAATAGTCCTAAGAGAATTTAGCGCTTTGGCATTCGCTTTCCGCGGGCGAGCGACGAGCCTCCTCCTACGCTTCGCTTCGTGCGGGGTCTCGTCTGTCTCGCTTTCCCGCAGGAGTCTCGCGGCTTTTTCCTACGTATAGATTCAAGGATTTGCTATCCAAGATGGCCAGAACCAACCAAAATGAACGTGATTAAATAGAGTGGTTACGTCCTTTTACATATAGAATGAAACCTTATTGATTCCAGAAAAAGTCACTCGCTTTCCGCGGGCGAATCGTCAAGTCACCTCCTCGCTTCACAGAGGGCACTGACAAACTGTCTATTTTTAGAATAAATGCATTTTTCATTTCTAGAAAATCGTTGAAAAAGGCGACACTCCTGCGGGAATAGCGTTAGTCGAAGACCCCGGAGCAAAGCGAGGAGGCTGAGGCAACGCCCGCGGAAAGGGAGCTATTTCAACGATTTTCTTATTAATTGATTTATTGGACAACCCCATGTGGCAAAGTTGGGTTATAGCGACTTTTCAGTGTCCTCGCTTCGCTCGTGCTGGTGCCTTGACGCTCCGTTTTTCCGCAGGAGTCTCGCGGCTTTTTCCTCCAGAGCCGCTAAGCGACATGTCCAACATTCCCGCAATATCTTCAATCTGATGAGCTATCAACTGGATAGCTCTTTATGTTCTAGCTTTGCTTTTTCTAAAAGTGCATAACAGCCCTCTAGCACAAGATCATACGTTTCTTGGAAATCTCCTGTGTAATAAGGGTCTGGCACGTCTTTTCGATGATCAGATAAGTCTAAAAAACGTAAAATTTTCGGATGATCCGGCTGACCAAGCATTTGTCTAATATTACTCACATTGCTTGTATCCATACCAACAATATAATCAAATTTCTCAAAGTCCTCTTTTTGCAACTGACGTCCAGCAAGACCTTCTGAAGAAATTTTGTATTCCTTTAGCTTTGCAACCGTGCCTCTATGCGGTGGATCTCCAATATGCCAAGAACTTGTTGCAGCAGAGTCTATATTAATTTGATTGCTTAATTTTTCATTTTCTACTAAATGTCTAAAAACTGCCTCTGCCATAGGAGAACGGCATATATTTCCTAGACAAACAAATAACACATGAATCATCCTATAACATCCTTTCTTACTTTGCTGATTTTTCGTATACCTTGATTGCCCCCCCAGAAGGTCCGTAAGTTAAACACGTATTAGTCCAACCATATTTCTCATAATATCCTTCTAAATCACTTGATAAATACAGTTTTTCATAACCAAGTTGAGAAATCATTTGTAATCCATGTTGTAAGAGCTGTTCACCAATAGAATTGCCTCTATATGCCGGATCTACGTATAAACATCCTAACCATGGAAACAAATCTTGACGACTATTAATATCATTTCGAAGTAATGCGTATGTCCCAATAATTTTCTCATTTTCTAATGCAATATAAAAACTTGGAATGGAATCACTCGTATTTCCAGAATGGCGAATGCAATCCTCATAAAATTTGAAGTTACTTTCACTACCCCATTGTTCCCAAAATACTTTAACTGCTTCATCAAATAACTCTGGTCTTTGTTGAATCTCTATAATCTCCATTTTATATCCCCCTAAAATATCATTTTATAATTGCTTTGTCACAAATGCTCCTATACCAACAAAAAAATATATTATCATCATATACACAATTAGCATTCCTGTTTCGATTGACTCTACACCCATTGCAAATAGAACTAAAAGGAGTGCACCACTACCAAACAATACTATGTACAGGGAAATAGAAAAATACTTTTTCATCAATGTTATAGTACGTTCATCTACTTCTGGGACATTACCATTACGTTTTTGACGCCATTTTGAAAGGAATAGGAAAACCATAAATCCTCCTAAAGCCCCTATTACTATCGGCAAGAACAACTCAAAGTTATAGGTTCCATCTTCACTTCCAATGATATATATACCAAGTAAGCCACCAATTATTATTGACCCTACAACAACTGCATAAATAATTATTTCAGTTCGTTTCTTCATACTTCATCCTCCTCTAAGTAGAACAATTCTTCGATAGGAACACCCAAATATTGAATAAGCTTTAGAGCAAGCTCTAAACTAGGATTGTATTTATTATTTTCAATTGCCGTTATTGTTTGCCTCGTTATTTGCAAATCCTCCGCCATCTGTATTTGGGTGATTCCTCTTTTCAAACGGATTTCCTTAATATGATTAATCACCTTTGTCATTAACTACGTCCCCCTGATGCATATGTAAAGATATCTTTACATTGATGCTATACTAAAAAGACCTTAATGTAAAGATATCTTTACATTAAGGTCTTTGTTTATTTATGAGTTTTTTCATTAATTAAAGGAAATAATCGAAATTTTACTTCTCCTAATAATGCCTCTTCAGAGATGAATCCAAAAATTCTACTGTCATAACTTTGCAATCGGTTGTCTCCCATGACAAAATAATAACCTTTAGGGACTTTAGTTTTACCTGTAATCTGTTCCAATGAGAAGTCTTCTGTTAACTGCCCGAATAATAAATCTTTTTTCTTCATTTGTAAATAAGGTTCTTCATACAACTTTCCATTTATATAGAGAACATCATCTTTCACTTCAATTTGATCTCCTGGCAGACCAATCACTCTTTTTATATAGTTGTCTTTCTTATCCGGAGATTTGAAAACGATAATATCAAATCGACCAATTGTGCTTGTTTTACTAATTACTACTTTGTTATTGTCTTCAAAAGTCGGAGACATTGACTCTCCCTTTACGGTTATTGGTGAAAACAAAAACTGTCGACATACGAAAACAAGGATGAATGCAAAAATAATTGTTTTAATCCAAGATACGAGTTCTTTTTTATTATTTTCTTTCATTTAAGCACTCCTTTTCATTTTATTAATATATTGAATCCATTTAGTTGTTATATAATAATCATAGTATGAGTAAGAATGTTCTGTCTACTATTACACAAATGGGAAGGTGAATCCGTATTAGAAACAGAGGGGCTACAGTAATTATTGAAAATGGTCGTATCGCTTTAATTAAACGAACTAAACCTTATAGAACTTATTTTGTATTTCCAGGCGGAGGCATTGAAAGCGGGGAAACTCCAGAAGAAGCTGCAATTCGAGAAACCTATGAAGAACTTGGGGTAAATGTGCAGATTCAACGACTTCTTAAAAAGCTAGAACTCAATGGTACTCAATATTTTTTCCTCGCGAATATTGTGAGTGGTACATTTGGGTCAGGTACAGGTGAAGAGTATAATCATACTTCTGTTAAACGAGGGACCTATGAGCCTATGTGGATTGAAATAGATCATCTACCTTTAATAGAAGTGAGACCTAAAGAAATCGTAGATATCCTCCTTTCTCTTTAAACAGTCCAAGGTGAGCACAGCAAGACAGGATTACATGAAAAATATAAATTATGATACATACAAGGAGTGAGCATAATGGGTTGGGTAGAGTCGATACAGAGAGCAATTGATTATATGGAAACAAATTTGCTAGAAAATCTTTCGATTGATCAGATAGCAAAAGAAGCACATGCATCTACATTTCATTTCCAACGTACTTTTTCAATTTTAACGGATATGTCAATTGCAGATTATATTCGTCGTAGAAGATTAACTTTAGCTGCACAAGATTTAATAAATACTGATAACAAGATTATCGACCTCTCCTACAAATATGGCTATGACACTCCCGAAGCTTTTACGAAAGCCTTTCGCAAGCAGCATGGTGTGACGCCAAGCGACGCTCGAAAGAAATTAGGTAATATACAATCATACAATCGCCTGGTGATCCAGGTTAGATTGAAAGGAGCCGAACCGATGAAGTATAAAATTGTAGAGAAAGAAAGTTTCCAAGTTGTAGGTATGAAAAGAACGTATAATTGTAAAACGGGTGAAAATTTGAAAGGTATCCCGCTATTTTGGGACGAAGTGAACACAAACGGCACAGATGATGTACTCTTTCAATTAAACAATGGAGAAATCGAGGGTGTGTTAGGAGTTTGTGTTGTAGATGAAAGCCAGAAAGATAGTGGCTTAATGGACTATTGGATAGGCTCTGCACATATAGGAGACATTCCTGAAAATCTATTAGCGCTGGAAATTCCTGCTTCGAAATGGGTGATATTTGAAGTTCACGGTCCGATGCCACATGCAATGCAAAATACTTGGAAACAAATATATTCAGAATGGTTTCCATCTAATCCTTATGTACCAGCGGGCACACCAGAATTAGAAGTGTATTCCAATGAAAATCCGAATAATGAAGATTATTATTCGGAAATATGGATTCCTATTAAGTAAAATGAAATCCGAGGAGCATATAAATTGCTTCTCGGGTTCTAATGTAGAGGTATTATCCGATATTTACTATTTATTATCCGATTATTCAGTGCTATCATCCGATTATCACAATCTACTATCCGATTGTGGTTTAATTAACTAAAATTCAATTGCCACGAAACACCAAACTTGTCTTGTACCCATCCAAACTTTTTACTAAACGGATAGTTGTCTATCGGCATTAAAGGTTGTCCCTCTTCTGCAAGTTTAGCAAACTTGATCAATTTCCTCTTCTGAATCACATTCAACAAATAATGAAATCGATGGCGTAAAAGTAAAAGTATGTTGAACAGTACTATCCGTACATAAAAATTCTTGGCCGTTAATGGGAAAATTTAGCTCGTGACACTTCTCCTTCTTTTCCAGGACCACCTACACCGTAACGATCAAGATGAATTATTTTAGAATCTTTGAAAATCATTGTATAGAAGTTGATTGCTTCTTCTGCTTTTCCTTGAAACATTAAAAATGGTGTAACTTTAGTCATGTCGAATAAGCCCCTTTATATTGTATTTTTATCAACTAAGTATGTATGCACATGATTTTTGATTTCATTTTAACATAATTAATGAGTAAAGCATCTTCTTAGACGAAATCTTCTTCTTACAATAAAATAAAACCAAACGGGTAAAACAGCTTAAAAAGTGAAAGCTGTAAACAACTAATCGAACAAGAAGCGTTAATCAAATTTATCTATAAATTAACGTACGGGTATTTTTAATATGAAAAAAATTGTCCCTCTTTTATTTCTACTTATTATTGTATTTGTTTCATCCGGACAAACATCTGAACAACAATCACTTCTCCCAATACTGGAAAAGTGGTTACCGAATAAGCCATTCGAATCTTTACTTTCCAAACTCCAAATCCCTTACTGGGGCATAATGGTGTCTATAGATGAACGAGGCTACTATCGTTTTATAGAGTTCTTAATTCGGAAAGGGACACATTTCTTTTATTTTGGGGTAATTGCTCTTGCCATTTATGCTGCATTACCTAGATTTAAATACCGTATATTTACAGCAGGTGTCCTCACGATGCTCTTTGCAATAGCGGATGAATTCCATCAATCATTAACAAGTGGACGCACGGCTTCCGCTCAAGATGTGATGCTTGATACTGCTGGTGCGTTTACGGCACTTTTATTATGGACATGTATTCAACTGGTAATAAAACAAAGAAAATCCGCTAACGAATAATCCTTTAGCAGATTTTCTTTCTGTTAATTTAATTTGCGAGATTTCTTCAGTAGAAAGCCAAGTCCATGCGTAACAACACTACAAACCGTTAGAATAAAATAAATATTAATAATAGGTTTAAATTTAACTTTTTTAGGTGTGATTTCAAACACTCCTACCAGCTTAATAGAAAAAAAGCCTCCTGCCCCCTCACCCTGAACAGCTAACTCATTTTCATTTTTAGCAGAATACCCCCCACTACCGCCAACATAATAATTAACTTTAGCAACTGGAAGTACTCGTTTACTATCAAGATCAATAGGTTCACCATAAACTAATGAGGCGTCCTTGCTATGAGAGAATTTATTGAATACAGATCGAATAGGTGAATGGTAAATGGATTGCTTACCATCGTCATTTGAACTTTCAGCTAACTTTTCCTTTTCCAAAATATCTTCCTCCTTCGCATGATTCGATAGTAACTTCGGCGCTTTAACAATTCCTTTTAATACACAGGTCTATTTTAATAGAAGTGACATATGATCTTCGGCGTAATATTGTTGGTTCACCTTAAGTGCATATTCTTCTACTCCGAACACTTTGAACCCTAGGTGAATATAAAGTTTTTTCGCTTTTTCATTGGTCGATACAACAGACAAATTCACCTTTTCAATTTCATCAATCGTTTTTGCTTTATTTATCGCTTTCATAAGTAGTCCTTTACCTACTCCTTGACCTCGCACCTGAGGGCTTACATACATTGCAAATATATTCGCTCGATGTTTCATTTTAAGAGATCTTTCTTGCACTAGCGTAACCATTCCAACAAGCTTATTCTCATAGAATGCTCCAAAAGTATAATTCCCTTCTGTTGCAAGAATATTTTCCACTTGTTCAATCGGATTTGGTCTTTTTATAGCTTCTTCGTAGCTTGTACCGAATGCTTCAGGGCTTTGTTGTAAAGCTTCTAATCTTAATTCCCAGTATGCACTAGCATCTGCTGGTGTTAATAATTTTATCTTCATTGCTTACTCCTCGTTAAAAAATTTTTCATTACATAACTTATGTGCATATAAAATAAATTCTCGGCACTCTTCCGCTCTTTTCACGTTGCTTTTATAAAACGATTCCGCACTAATATCATTACGGATTCGAGCACCTTCTTTTAATAATAGGCTCCATCTTTCCGGTAAAGTCTTTAGACACTCGTTAACTGCTTTATCTTTCGATATAATATCTCGCTGTTCTAAAGAGCATATGATTCTGCAAATTGTAGTAGTCGTGAATTCAACCATCTCATCAGCCAAAAATTCATCAGCATTTTTGGTCTTATTGAACCAATATTGGTTCATATTATATTTCAACGTATTTAGTACATCTATCCATTCAGTAGGAATAGCCAATTCAGCTATTGGTGTACCTTGCAAAGTAATCCCATCCTCTTTTAAAATCCACCAAGTAATGTGATTAAGATCCCAATGACCTAAACTTACTGTTCCTTCTGCGCAAAATAGATAGGTCGACAATTCTTCATTTGTTTTGCCCACTAAGCTAGCCCGTACGTATACCCCGTCCATTCTTTTTCCATATTCCGTATTGTTCATTTGTGAATGGACATTTGTAATGAATTCCAATTCTTTAGCATTTGCTGATCGTTTTAATGATACAATAAAATCGATATCGCTCTTTGCTTCATTAAAAGCTCCTAAAGCTATTGAACCGTATATGTATACGCCTTCGATTAAATTCGAAGGCAAGTTTTTATTAAGAGCATTTAGATAATTTTGCATAAAGTTTTGAACACTTATTGGTAATTGGTTAATCAAAATGATAGCTCCTTATTTGTTATATTCCTCTTTCAAAATGGAACATATCGCTGCATCACAAAAGCTTCCTTTTTCAAAGGATGATTTCCGTAAAGTACCTTCATAAATAAATCCAGCTTTTTCGAGCGTCTTTTTAGAAGCAGTGTTTTCAGGATCATAAAGGGCTTCGATTCGGTAGAGTTCCATTTCTTCAAAGCCGTATTGCAATACATACTTTAATACTTCTGTCATGACCCCCTGCTGCCAAAACTCTGGAGTCACTTCAAACCCTACTTCCGCTTTGAAATGTTCTTTTTGCCAATTATGAAAACCACAACTTCCGATTATTCTATTATCTGCTTTTGTGGCGATACCCCAGCGAATACCCTCGTTATTAACAAATCGTTTCTCCCAGTTTTCTATTAATTGGATGGCTTCTGTAATGTTCATAAACGTATCCAAATCATAGTATTTTGTCACTTCATCTCGTGAAAAGTAGTTAAATATTTCAACTGCATCTTTCACTTCTATTCGGCGCAATTTAAACCTTTCTGTTTCTAATCGTGGAAAGTTATTTAATATATTCATGAAATCCCCCTCTAAGGTTTTATTCGTGAAGGAAAGTGAAAAATCCTTTTCTAAGAACAATAGCAGAGCAATTCTTTCAATTAATTCCTTTTTTCCGCTTTTAAATGTCCTATCAATTCACCCAACTTCATTTCACCTATGCTTCCTAGTTTATGTTTTCTTACGTTTACTACATCGTTCTCTATTTCTTGATCTCCAACAATCAGCATATACGGATGTTTTTGCATAGCGGATTCTCGAATTTTTAAGCCGATTTTCTCCACTCGATCATCGATTTCCACGCGGTAACCTTCTTTTTCAAGTTGTTGCTTCATTTCTTCTGCATACGAAACATGTGCATCTGCTATAGGTAAAATCTTTATTTGAACAGGGGCTAACCAAAGTGGAAAATTCCCTTGGAAATATTCTAAAAGAATTGCCATGAAACGCTCAATAGAGCCATAAATGGCACGATGAATCATAATTGGTTGACGCAAATTATTTTCTTCATCAATGTACTGACAGTTAAACTTTTCTGGCATTTGGAAATCGAGTTGTACAGTTCCGCATTGCCAGCTACGTCCTAGTGAATCTAAAATGTGAAAATCAATTTTCGGACCATAAAATGCTCCATCTCCTTCATTTACTTGATAATCTAATTGTTTTTTCTTTAGTACCGATTCAAGTGCTTGCTCTGCTTGGTCCCAAACTTCAACTGACCCCATAAAATCTTCTGGTCGAGTAGAAAGCTCTATTTTATAACTAAAACCAAACTCCGAATAAAATTCATCCACCAAATCGAGTACTTTGTCTACTTCACTTTCTATTTGGTCTTCACGTACGAAAAGGTGCGCATCATCTTGTGTAAAAGCTCGAACTCGTAAAAGTCCATTTAACGAACCTGATAACTCATGTCGATGAACTAAGCCAAGCTCTCCATAACGAATCGGCAGCTCTCTATAACTCCTTCTCTTACTGTTGAAAATGAGTAATGCACCTGGGCAACTCATTGGTTTAATCGCATATTTTTGTTCATCGACATTTGAGAAATACATATTTTCATGGTAATGATCCCAATGACCTGACTGCTCCCAAAGCTCTTGCTTCATCATTATTGGAGTTTTTATTTCCTGATATCCTGCTCGCTGATGCTTTATTCTCCAAAGATTTTCAAGCTCATTTCGTAACACCATACCTTTTGGCAAATAAAACGGCATTCCCGGTGCTTCTTCACTGGACATAAATAACTCTAATTGCTGACCTAACTTCTGATGACTAACTCTTTCTTCTGCTTTTGCTGACATTTTAATTCCTCCTAAATTTGTATTAAAAAAGACCACACTCATCCCATACAAGGGACGAGTGTGGTCGTGGTTCCACCCTAATTTTGCAACACAAAAAAATATGTATTGCTCTCAAAAATCGATAACGGTCTTCCCGATTATGGTTACTCCAGCTTTGCCTTTCCCCATAATAGCTTCAAGGTGGTAAATCATCCTTTTTTCTTCAGGGCTCTCAGCCAATGACCCTGTTCTCTGATAAGAAAATTATAAATGATGACTCGTGTCCTCTTCCTCGCTTCATTTATTCAGTTATAAAATACAAAAGACCACACTCATCCCATACAAGGGACGAGTGTGGTCGTGGTTCCACCCTAATTTTGCAACACAAAAACGTGCTACTCTCTTAAAAAGATAACGGTTTTCCCGATTACAGATACTCAGCTTCGCTTTTCCCCATAATAGCTCGAAGGTGGTAAATCATTCTTTTTTCTTCAGGGCTCTCAGCCAATGACCCTGTTCTCTGATAAGAAAATAACGAAGATTCGTGTCCTTTTCTTTGCTTAATTCATTTAATTTTAAATACAAAAAACCACACCCATCCCTGGTAAGGGACGAGTGTGGTCGTGGTTCCACCCTAATTTTGCAACACAAATAAACGTGTCACTCTCTTAAAAAGATAACGGTTTTCCCGATTACAGATACTCAGCATCGCTTTTCCCCATAATAGCTCCAAGGTGGTAAATCATTCTTTTTTCTTCAGGGCTCTCAGCCAACGACCCTGTTCTCTGATAAGAAAATTAAAAGTGATTCATGTCCTTTTCTTCGCTTGATTACTCTTTATAAATATTTTTTATAGTATATTCAACAAATTCTAAATAGTCAACACTTCTTTAATACAATTTCTAATCCTTTTCTATTTATCTATTCCCGTACTTGACTCTCCAAGTATTGAATTTCTTCTTCAATCAGCTTCGTATCTACTCGTTCAAATAAAGGATGAACGAATTTCAATGTGTAGTCAGTTTTCTGAATGACTTCCCAATTGTACTCCCCGAGATTCAACATGTCTTTAACCTTTGCACTAGAGAAAGGAAGAAACGGTTCTAATACTTGTGAGACATTTACAATGATAAATACACAAGTTAGAAGCGTATTATCACACGAATCTTTGTTTTCATTAAATTGTTTCCACGGCTGCTCCGAATCAAAATATTTATTTGCAGATCGTATGAACTCAAAAATCTCGTCAATCGCTTGTTTAAAGCTACCAGATTCTATCAAACCTCCAACTGTCTCATACAAGTTTTGAATTTTGTACTTTATTGCTTCATTTATTACACCACTTGATATGGTGTTGCCATACGATTTTTCTATAAATTTTAACGTACGATTAATAAAATTCCCGTATGCTCCAAGCAGTTCTGAATTGTGACTTAAAATGAATTCTCTCCAAGAAAAATCTGTATCACGGTTTTCAGGAGCATTGGTTGTTAAAAAATATCTGATAGAATCTGGGTGATACTTCTCTAAAATATAGGGAACCCATACTGCCCAATTCTTGCTCGTAGAAAGTTTCTTTTTCTCTAACGTTAAATATTCATTTGAGACAATATGGGTAGGTAATGTTTGATTATTTATCCCTAATAATATTGCAGGCCAGATAATTGAATGAAATGGGATATTGTCTTTACCATGTACATAGTACGAAGTAGTGTTTTCATCCCAAAACTCTTTATCATTCGACTGATGAAGAGAAGCCCATTCTTTACTTGCGGAATAGTAACCAGATACAGCCTCAATCCATACATAAATTTTTTTATCTTCATAGCCTTTCACAGGTACACTAACGCCATTTGGCAAATCCCTTGAAACCGCTCGATCAAGGAGTCCTTCTTGAAGATATCTTTCTGATAAGTTCAGTGCATTTTCTCTCCAATTGTCTTCTGCTCTTGCTTTGTGTATATAAGATTCCATTTCTTCTTGAAATTTACTTAAAGCGAAATAAAAATGCTCTGTCTTTCTCACTGTTGGTTCATTTCCACAAATTTTGCACTTCGGGTCTATTAGGTCTAATGGATCTAGAATGGTTGAGCAGTTATCACACTGATCTCCTCTAGAAGGATGAGAACAATTAGGACATATCCCTTCTACATATCGATCGGGAAGAAACTGCTTATCATATTCACAATATGTTTGATTTATTTCTTTTTTATAAATATGACCGTTATCTAATAATGTTAAGAAGATTTTTTGTACAACCTCGTGATGAAATTTTTCATCCGTTCTTGTATATAAATCATATGTGAATCCTAATTTTCTAAAACTGTCTAGAAATTCTTCGTGATAACGATCTGCGATTTCTTTTGTCCTCACACCTTCTTGATTTGCTCTTATGGAAATAGGCGTTCCATTGCAATCACTTCCAGAAACGTATAATACCTTCTCTCCTTTTAAACGATAGTATCTTGCTAATATATCACCAGGTAATAATGCTGCAATATGCCCTAAGTGCAGTGATCCATTTGCGTATGGCCAAGCTCCTCCAATAAAAATACTCATTTTGACATCCTCCTTTTTTAATAAAAAAAAACAAAAAACCCCGTCCTAAAAAAGGACGAGGTTATGCTCGTGGTACCACCTAAATTTATAAGCAACTCTCGTTGCTTACCTTAGTGAGTATCAAATATAATACTCCGACTTTTATAACAAGTGTCGACTCTTGTCGTAGCTTACTAGTGATCAACTATGCCTCGGCGTATCGCCAAGATTCTTATCGAGTTATCTCGATAAACACCTAACAAAGTTAAACGTTCAGTACGAAGCTCAGAGGCCATTTTCAAATAAGTGTTTTTTGCTTCTTTTCAGCAGACGAAGCTCTCTTTAAAAAAACAACATCATTTTACTTTTCTCTTCATAGCATATTGAAATATTATGTTTATGAGAATATATCAAAATCAAATCAACAAGTAAAGGAAGTAGTAATAATTTTTATGAAGATTCAATAGAAAAATTAAGGAATTGTAGTGATCCACTACTCGCCATACCTAATACCTTTTTAAATTAACCTCTTTATTCACTATTAACTACACTTCTTAATGAATTATCTACACGAATGTCTTCAAATTCTTTTGCGATTCTTTCAAATGCTTCTCTAATTATTGCTCTAGGTGAGGGTAGACAGATTCTTTGGTATTGTAAACCTTCTTCTCCAAACATACTGCCGTCTTCTAGAAGCACATTCGCTTTATTGTAGATGCGATCATGTACTTCTTCCGGCGAAAGTCCAAAAGCACTGAAGTCCATCCACATCACATAAGTCCCTTCTGGTACTTTTACTTTCACCTGAGGCATCCTTTCTGTAAGAAATTGTACTACCCAGTCTATTGTGCCATCGATATATTCTTTCAATTGCGCTAACCAATCTTCACCTTCGTTGTAAACCGCTATGAGTGCAGCTATTGTAAAAGGGGAAGCTAATTGAAAGCCCATCGTATCACTGAACGTTTTTCTTAGCCTAGGATTAGATATAATCACATTTGTACAATGAAGTCCCGCAACGTTAAATGTTTTGTTAATAGCCGTACATGTAATAATATGATCTGTATTTTCAATGACTTTTGCGATTGGATTAAATGTATTTTCATGTCTAATTAGGTCACCGTGAATTTCGTCAGCAATAATTAACACATTATTTGCTGCGCAAATATCGGATAGCTTTCGAAGTTCTTCTTGATGAAAGACTCTTCCTACAGGATTGTGCGGATTACAAAGGATAAACAGTTTTGTCTTTTCATCCTTTGCTTTCGTTTCGAAATCTTCAAAATCAATAGAATAATAGCCTTCGTCATCACATTTTAGTTCATTATTCACAACTTTTCTTCCGTTTTTTTCTATCGCCACTGTAAATGGTGGATACACCGGGCGCTGAATGATAACGCCATCTCCCGGATCTGTGAATGCTCTTACAGCAATATTCAAAGCGTGAACTGTTCCAGGACTATATACAATTTCGTCCTTTTTAATTTCCCAATTATGTCTCTTTTTAAACCAATGTTGAATAGCTTCATAGTATTCATCTGGAAAAACAGAATAACCAAATATTTTATGATCCACTGTTTTATGCAAAGCATCTATTAACGGCTGTGGTACTGGTAAATCCATGTCTGCAGTAAAGAGGGGTAATGTCTCTTCATCATATCGCTCTGTAATACCTATCTCCTTAATCAATTCACCGCCGTCCCATTTAAGAGAGTAAGTTCCTCTTCGATTTACAATTTCATCAAAGTTGTATTTCATGTAGTACCCACCTTTCAATTTTATTAAATCTTCTTGATAGCTTAAACTAGTCCTCTGACTTTCATGAAATAGTACTTATTTACTCTTCAGTGAAAAGTAGTTTAGCACCTAAAGAATTTGTCATCAAATACATTAATCAGAATATTCCTGATTAAAATGGTATATGCATTTGAACCTTTAAGTACAAAATGTTTCTGCAAACAAAACTATTTGTAAAATATCCAATATGTTACAATACAAATAACAAATTCTTCGTTTGTTCCAAAAAATTTAGAGACAGTGCCATAAACTTTTAAATAAGTTAGATCAATACTCAACAGAAGACTTTTTGAAATACCAACAAATTTCTTCTCTACTTGTTAACCTGAATCAAAAGTCAGAATGAATATAATGAAACGTGCATTGGTTAGTTATTAATCCTTAAAGAGGTGTTGTTTTGAATTTCATCGCATGGACAATAATTGCTTGTGAAATCGGATTTTGGATTGTTATTTTACTAGGTCTAATCACAAGATATATATTTAAAAAAGAACGACTTGGTCTTTTCTTTCTTGCTTTAACACCAGTTATTGATTTAATTTTACTTGCTATTACAGCAACCGATCTTTACAACGGAGCAACCGCAACTGGTGTTCACGCTATAGCAGCAGTCTATCTAGGATCATCTATAGCATTTGGTAAGAGCATGATTCGCTGGGCAGATGAAAAATTCCTATATTATGTCCAAAAAGTAGGAGTAAAACCTGTTCGCAAAACTGGAATGGAATATGCTCGGCATTCGTTAAAAGGTACTCTTCAACATCTCCTTGCATACATTATTGGGGGAGGTCTCCTTCTCATATTAATTTATTTTATTAATGACCCTTCAAGATCAGAGGTTTTATCAGGTACATTGAAACTTTGGGGACTTATTCTTGGAATTGACTTTGTCATATCTATTTCGTACTTCATATGGCCACGAATTGCTAAACCTAAATAAATTACAGTAAAAGGCATGTCGACAAATGTATTATTATGAATCAAAAAATGTATTAAGAACATAGTTATTATTGTGCTTTTCCTGTAGCAATCGCTCCAGGCGGGCGCTTTCCGCGGGCTCGCGCCACGGAGACTCCTGTGGGAATAGCTTGAGCTGAAGACCCCGTAGGAAAGACACTGGCCGAACTTTATTTGGCCAGTGTCTTTGCGACGAGTAACCACAGGAGCACATGTTTTTCCAGTGACGAAGAGGCTGAAGCCAAGCCCACGGAAAGCAAAGTGGCGGGCCCCGCTGATTCTCTTATACATCTCTATTCATTGTAAAAAGAATTTGTCTACAGTCTGAGGCATGTCCCTAAGTAAGGGCCATGCCTTCTATTATTGAATAGTTTGTAAAGGGGTTAATAGACTGTGAATAATTTGTTTATCAAAAATGAATTACAACAAAAGTGGCTCAATTGTTTGTATACATTGGAAAACAAGATTAAAAGTAAATCTGCTGAGATTGATGAGCTAGCCGTCTTTCCAATAGAAAATGTGCATGAATTAGTAGGGATTGGCTATACGAGCCTTACATTACCGAAAAAATATGGTGGTGAAGGACTTTCAGTTTATGATATGGTGCTGTTGCAAGAAACTCTAGCAAGCTTTGATGCTAACACAGCGCTTTCTATTGGATGGAGTTTAGGGGTAGTTGGTGAATTATTCGAAAAGAAGATGTGGAAACAAGAGAAATTAAACTTTTTAGCGAAGGAAGTTCTAAATGGAGCACTTATTAATCGCTCAGTCAGTGAGGAACAAACAGGAAGTCCAACCCGCGGTGGTCTTCCCGGTACAACCGCTGTAAAAAAGGACAATACTTGGGTTCTTAACGGGCGCAAAATATTCACAACCGCGTCTCCAGTACTCACATACTTTTTAACTTCTGCTTGGATTGAAGAAAAACAAAAAATTGGTTTTTTCTTAGTACACCGAGATTTATCAGGAGTATCCATAGAAGAAACATGGGACGTTGTGTCGATGCGTGGAACGAGTAGCAATGATTTAATACTAGAGGATGTTCGTCTACCTGATTCTGATTTAGTAGAGATTCCCGATTATTCCAATGGAGGAAATGTAAATGGCTGGTTACTCCATATCCCAGCTACTTATCTCGGTGTTGCGCAAGCTGCTCGTGATTACGCAGTTCATTTCGCTAACACACATGCACCAAATAGCTTGAATGGCACGATTTCACAGTTACCAAATGTTCAGCAGCTAATTGGTGAGATTGATTTGGAGCTTTCAAAAGCTAGGTTTGTTCTATACGGAGCTGCATCATCCTATGATGATGTAACAACAAAAAACCTAATATCCAATGAAATTGGAGTCGCTAAGCATATTGTTACAAATTCAGCCATCACAGTTGTCGATAAAGCCATGCGCTTAGTTGGAGCAAAGAGTTTACAACGTACCAACCCATTACAGCGCTACTATCGAGATGTCCGAGCAGGTCTACACAACCCACCAATGGATGATATGACTATAAAAAAATTAGCGTTATCCGCCCTTGAGAAAGATAAAAATAAAACCGGATGAAGATACTCACTCTTCATCCGGTTTTGCTATTTTTTTGTGGTCAGCCCATAATATTGTAGCCAGCATCTACGTAAACGATTTCTCCAGTTACACCGCTAGATAAATTACTCAGAAGTGCAACTGTCATATCGCCCACTTCTTCTTGTGTTACGTTACGTTTTAGTGGTGCTGTTTCTTCAATCTTATGCAAAATAGTATTGAATGAAGAAATTCCTTTTGCTGCTAGTGTGCGCACTGCTCCAGCAGAAACGGCATTAACTCGAATGTTATTTTTCCCTAGATCAAGAGCCAAATATTTAACAGAAGCTTCTAATGATGCTTTGGCAACTCCCATCACGTTGTATCCTTCTAATACGCGCTCTGCTCCTAAATACGTCATAGTAACAATAGAGCCGCCTTCGGTCATGAATGGCGCCGCTTCTCGAGCGGCAGCAATTAGAGAGTATGCACTTGTATCTTGTGCAAACGCATAGCCCTCTCTAGTAGTTTGAATGAAGTCGTTCTTTAAATCTTCCGCATTTGCAAAAGCAACTGAATGGACAACTCCATGAATCACTCCTACTTCTTTACCAATCGTTTCGAATGAAGCTTTAATACTATCATCACTGTTAACATCACACTCAACTACTAATTTTGCTTCATAATTATTATCTACTAATAACTTTTCAATCTTCCCTAACGAACGTTCTTTTCGATAAGTGAAAATTACATTAGCTCCTACTTCAAATAGAGACTTCGCAACTCCCCAAGCAAGACTACGCTCATTCGCAACTCCCATTACTACAATATTTTTATCTTTTAGTTTAATTAAATCTTTCATATGAACCTCCAATTATTATTCGAATATACCGTACCTATTATTAGTACCAGTTACTAATTTTATCATACCATATTTCCTTCGTTTTGTACTATCCTCCCTTGTATTTTGATTTATAATGAACGTTTTATTTTTTACGTCCATATTAGTTAGATACAAGCTTCACAACAGCAATTACTTAGTTGGCTCTTACAACTACTTGACGGTATTGGATAAAAAATTTAATTGACAAATGAAATCGTTTACAATAATCTGAATATTAATTAGAGAAAACGTTTTCGTAAAACGTTTTCCTAACGATAGAAACAGGTGATAATGTATGGGAAAGTTAACTATCAAAGATATTGCCAGAGAGGCAGGTGTTTCAATAACAACCGTTTCACGGGTGTTGAATAAAAAAGAAGAAGGCATGTCACAAGAAACTCGTGAGAAAGTTCTAAGAGTAATGGAAGAGTTGAATTATCAACCAAACAAACTAGCACGCGGTTTAGTAACAAAACGATCCAATATGCTGGGATTAATCGTACCGAATATATCCAACCCTTTTTTCCCAGAGCTATGTAGGGGTGCAGAGGATGAAGCAAATAAAAGACAATACAGTCTCATCATTTGTAATTCAGATGATCAAACCCAAAAGGAAGAAAACTATTTACGGTTGTTAAAAGAACAACAAGTAGACGGAATTTTACTATCCAGTAAAGATCGTTTATCTAAAACTAGTAAAAATCAATTGCAAAGTGGCAAAATTCCTTATGTCTTATTTGACCGAGGAGAAGAAGGAAATAATTATTCAGGTGTTTTTTTAGATAATGAAAAAGGTGGTTATCTTGCTGGGAAACACTTGACTGATTTAGGACATACCAAAATTGCATGTATGACCGGTCCACAAGATATTCGAAATTCACAACAACGACTTTTGGGATTTCAACAAGCTTTAATGGAGAATTCTGTTAATCTACTTGGATCATTCATTTTAGATGGTGATTTTCAAATGGATACAGCATACCGAGTAGCAAAAGATTTTCTACAAAATAACAATGTAACTGCAATATTTGCTTGTAATGATCTAATGGCATGTGGTATTTACCGAGCTGCTCATGAAATAGGAATTCAAATACCTGAACAACTATCTATTATTGGATTTGATGATATTCCATTAGTAACTGCTTTAATCCCAAAACTAACTACTATTAGGCAAGGTACATACGAAATGGGAAGAAAAGCAATAGAGCTACTTATTAATAAGATAGAGAACAACTCTTCTGAAGAAGTAGTCTTTGAACCTACTTTAATCGTTCGAGAAAGCACAGAACAAATTAGAAGAGATTAAGAGCTAGACAATTTCATAAAAAATGAGGTATAGATTAATGGCAATTCCAGTAATTATTGATTGTGATCCAGGTATTGATGATGTGATGGCATTAACACTTGCTTTTGCCCATCCGGAATTGGATATCAAATTAATCACAACAGAACCAGGAAACCAAACACAAGCAAAAACTATTTACAACGCACTTGCTTTTACTAGTTATATGAAGAAAAACATAGAGATTGCTAGAGGATTGGATAATCCATTTTTTCGTAGACTCGAAATTGCAGATGAAGTGCATGGGGAAAATGGACTTGGGGATGTCCAGTTTCCTGAACCAACAATTCAATTAAGCAAGCGAACAGCAATTGAAGCAATGAAAGAAACACTCATATCGAGTGACGAACAAATGATACTTATTGCGACAGGTCCACTGACAAACATAGGTGCTCTTCTATTAGCACATCCAGAGGTTAAATCGAAGATTAAATATATTTCTTATATGGGTGGCGCCGCAGTCGGAGGTAACATGACTCCAACAACTGAATTTAACGTTTATGTTGACCCACACGCTGCAGACGTTGTATTTCGTTCAGGCATCCCAATTGTAATGAGCGGACTTGATGTCACTCATAAAGCATATGTCACACGAGAAGAGTTAAATCAAATTGAGGCAATTGGGAGTGATTTTGCACAAAAAGTTGTTAAGATGCTCCGTTTTTATGTACATGCAGCAAAGCAAACAGCTTTCCACAGCCCTGATTTTGAAAATCGTATTCGATTACATGATTTATGTGCAGTCTCTTATGTTTTGACACCTGAATTGTTTGAAGGCGATGATTGTTACGTTGCAATTGAATTAGAAGGAAGACTAACTGCTGGAACAACTGTTGTAGATTATGAACAACGAACTGGGCTTCCGCATAATGTGAAAGTATTACATACGGTTCAGAGAGAAAAGTTTGTTGAGCAATTTCTGGATGCCGTAAAAATAATGAGCCATTAAATCGGCAAAAAAACAAAGGGGAGAAATGTATGAAACGTAATTTTAAAGATGATTTTAATATGATGGCAATGTTACTTATCCCTATCGCGGTAGCGGTTAATTTAGTAGGTTTCCAGTTAGCCAATGTACTCCGCTTACCAATTTTCTTAGATACAATTGGAACTATTCTAGTTGGTGTAATTGCTGGCCCTTGGGTTGCACTACTAGCTGGACTTATAACGAATTTAATAAATGCTATTTTTAATCCTGTATATTTACCATATGCATTAACATCTATGGCAATCGGTGTTGGAGCAGGTTTACTATCTAAATACGGCTTCTTCAAAAAAATACCTAAAACCATTGTTTCCGGTATTATTATCACTTTTATAGCGGTTATTGTCTCAGCACCAATTACAGTTCTTGTATTCGGTGGAGCTACAGGAAATACATCATCACTTATTACCGCAACATTCTTAGCATCTGGCCAACAATTATGGTCAGCTGTATTCTCTTCCACTTTTATTACTGAAATAGCGGATAAAGTTGTTTCTGTTTTAATTGTTTACTTTATTGTCCAAAAGATGTCAGATCGCTATTTATCTAAGATGAATTACGGCTATTTGTACATGAAACGAAATAACAAGAAATGATTCTAGCTCTTCTCGTTCACCTCGTTAAGTCATACAACTGAACGAGAAGGCTTTTTTTAAAGGGGGAGTATTTAATTGAAACAGAACTTTTTACTGCAACTTCATCCATTGACAAAATTCTATTTCTCTCTATTTATTTTAGTCGCAGTCCTCATTGTACCTGGCTATATATTTTCTTTTGCCGTTTTCCCTATTCTGGTATTGATTGCAATTTTAGCAGGTGTGACGAAAGAATTTCTTAGTATCGTATTAAAAGCACTGCTTAGTGTATTAGTTATTGTCTTCATTATGCAGATGTTCTTTTACCCTGGCGATGAAGTGTTATGGAAAGCAGGAATTTTCTCCATTACACAGGAAGGTTTGGATTACGGCTTGTTGTTAACATCTCGTATTTTAGCAATTGGAGCAGTGTTTATACTATTTTTCCGAATGACGGAAGTCCGTGATTTTGTTAAATCATTGGAAGATAAAGGGCTACCTCCGATGGGCGCTTATGTTGTGTTATCTACTCTTCAAATTATTCCGGAAATGCGTCGTCAAGCTAATACAATTATGGAAGCACAAAAAACAAGAGGTGTAGAAACAGAGGGCTCCTTATTTGTCAGAGCAAAAGCTTTTATTCCAACATTAACCCCTCTTATCCTTTCCTCTATTGCAAGTACAGAAGAACGTGCGATTACTCTTGAATCTCGAGCATTTTCAGCACCAGTTAAAAAAACAAGCTTGCACCAGTTAACTAAAAATTCTGCTGACCGCATTTTACCGATAGTATACGTTGTAATTCTCGTAGGTCTATTAGTATGGAGGTTTTTCTTATGACAATTATGATCGATTTAAAAAATGTCTCTTATCGCTATCCAGTTAGTGATGACTTCGTATTAAAAAATATTTCTTTTTCTATCGAAAAAGGCAAATTTTCTGCAATTGTCGGTAATAATGGTTCAGGAAAAACAACATTATGCAATACAATACGCGGATTTGTTCCGCACTTTTACAAAGGTGATTTAGATGGAGAAGTTATTATAGATCAAACTAAAATGGCCGATTATCAACTAGGGCAACTCGGAGAAAAAGTAGGTTATGTATTCCAAAATCCATTTATTCAAGTGTCAGGGGTAAAGGATAATGTATTCGAGGAAGTAGCATATGGTTTAGAAAACCTTGGTGTCCCAGTAGAAGAAATTAAAATCCGGGTAGAAGAAGTATTAAAACTTGTCAAAATCGAACATTTACGTGATAAAAACCCTTTCGAACTTTCAGGTGGCCAAAGACAAAGAGTAGCCCTAGCATCCATAATTGTAATGGACCCAGAAATTTTAGTTATTGATGAACCGACTTCTCAACTGGATCCAATTGGAACGGAACAAATATTTGATATCATCCGGCTAATGAAGGAACGTGGAAAAACAATCATTTTAGTGGAACATAAAATGGATTTAATCGCTGAATATGCAGACGATTTACTTGTTATGCATGAGGGCGAGCTAGTTATGCAAGGTCCTGTACGTGAAGTATTTGCTGATCCTGAGTTTGAAAAGTATCAAATTCAATATCCTCATGTTACGGAAATTGCACTTCAATTACAAAAATTGGGTACAGCTCTTAGTTTCATCCCAATTCGAGATGAAGAACTAGCTAAAGCATTAAATAGGACTGGAGTTGCTATACATGACTGAACTTCACTTGAATAATGTAAGCTTTTCATATCCAGATGGAACGAAAGCACTTGAAAACCTGACTCTTTCCATTGCTACAGGAGAGCGTGTTGCAATTGTAGGACAAAATGGAGCTGGAAAAACAACTGCGGTAAAGTTAATGAATGGTTTACTGAAACCTACGGAAGGTACTGTGTTAGTTGGAGACTGGAATACAAAAGACTTCACGACAGCACAAGTTTCAAGAAAAGTAGGCTATGTGTTCCAAAATCCGGATGATCAAATATTCCATAATGATGTAGAGTCGGAGGTTCGTTTCGGACCCAAAAATATGGGTTTTGAACCAGAACGTGTAGACGAGTTGACTCATTGGGCAATGGATTTATGTGGGATATCTGAATTTGCAGATGAAAACCCTTATAATTTACCATACTCTGTAAGAAAGTTTGTTACGATAGCATCGGTACTAGCAATGGATTCTGATATTATCATATTAGACGAACCTACCGCTGGACAAGATAAAATCGGTTTGCAGATACTCGGTAACTTACTTCAAGTACTCGAAGAGAAAAAGAAATCTGTTATCACGATTACCCATGATATGGAGTTTGTAACGGACTATTTTACACGTATTGTTGTTATGGCGAACCGACAATTAGTAGCAGATGACAACGCGCAAAAAATCTTTTATAATACAGAGGTTTTAGAAAAAAGTATGTTAAAACCCCCAGCTGTTGCTCAAATGGCTAAACTACTTGATTTCCCCTCTGGGATTTTATCAAAAGGTCAATTAATAAAAGTTATTTTATCACAGCGTGGTCAATGATAGGAATGGAGCGGAACTATTCATGAACATCACAGTAGTAGGAAGCACAAATATGGACCTTGTATACCTGGTTCCGCATATTGTAAAAGCAGGGGAAACCTTGCACAGTACAAAACATGAATTGTTTTTTGGCGGTAAAGGCGCAAATCAAGCTGTAACTGCAGGCCAATTAGGAGCGGATGTTTTCTTCATAGGAAATGTTGGAAAAGATGATTACGGCGAAAAAATAAAGCGAAATTTGCAAGAAAAAGGAGTCAAGATTTCGGCAGTACAAGAAGTTGGTATGACAGGCCAAGCAATTATCCAATTGGCAGATTCAGGTGAAAACTCCATAGTTCTTTTTCCAGGTGCGAATTTTCTTGTCACTCAAGAACAAATTGAAGCAAATAAAGAAAGGATAGAAACAAGTGATGTCCTTCTTTTACAATTGGAAATCCCAATGCCAGCAGTCGATGCTGCTGCCAATATTGCTGCGAAAAAAAATGTACATATTATTTTAAATCCAGCACCTGCGCAACAAATAAGTGATTCATTATTGAGTAAAGTATCGATATTAACACCAAATGAGACAGAATTAGAAGTCCTAACTGGGGTAAAAACAAAAAACGAAGAAGATCTGTTTCAAGCGTGTTCCTTACTACTTCAAAAAGGAGTAGGAGCAGTAGTAGTTACATTAGGTGAAAAAGGTTCCTACTATTTGAATCACAATGAACGAGGACATGTACAAGCAAATCAAGTGGAAGTTAAAGATACGACTGGTGCAGGCGATGCATTTAATGGAGCTTTAGCAGTAGGTTTATGTAACGGTCTTTCTTTGCGTAATAGCATTTTGTATGCATCTAAAGTAGCTGAATACGTTGTCACTCAAATGGGAGCACAACCTACTATTCCCTCTTCTTTTCGTGTAAATAAATGATGAAATCCATCATTTATTTACTTTTCCTTAGTTTGCTGTGGGGTTCTGCATTCTTATGGACGAAAGAGCTATTAAGTTATTTTGAGCCCCCTACCATTGTATTTTTCCGATGTTTGTTTGGATTAGTTGCTCTGTTACCTTTTGTTTTGTTGAAAAAAAATCGTTTAAAAGTCAAAATACGACCATTTCTTCTCCTTGTTTTGGCTTTAGGAGCTGCAATTCCATGGAACATTATGGCCTTTTCTCTACAGGGTCTTGATACAAGTTTAAGTGGAATATTAAATGCCACTACCCCATTGTTTGCTTTAATATTTTCCATTTTTATTCTGAAAACAAAACCTGCTTGGAATCAGACTACAAGTTTACTAATTGGATTTGTAGCTGTAACAGTCTTGATGATTTTCTCTGGCAAAGCTGCTGGTATTCAATTCTCTATATTTCATGCACTACTCATGTTCGCGGTTACGATGTCATACGCTCTAAATTCCATTTGGATAAAAAAATATTATACAAATATACCAGCTGTATTATTAGGTTTTTTGACACTACTAATCTCAGCTGTTATTAATGGAGTAATAAGTATTTTTATGGAGCCACAAGCTTATGCTCACTTAGGAACATGGGATACTATTATACCCCTTCTCATATTAGGGTGCCTAAGTTCAGGATTAGGAAATGTTATTTTTTATCATATCGTTTCTAGTGGAGGCCCCCTCCTTGCGTTAATGGTTACGTTTATTGTTCCTTTTATTACAATAGCGTTAGGCATTTTCTTTTTACAAGAACCATTCCATTTGGGGATTGCAATAGGGCTACCATTAATGATCATTAGTTTAATTCTAATGAATTTACATGCTATTAAAAAAAGTATTAATCATTAATACAAAAATCCAGCTATCATCTTTTAGATAGCTGGATTTTTTATATTAATTTTTCTTTTTATCGCCGTCTTCTTTATCTTCGCTTGTAACTTCTTCTACTATATCTTTTGTGGAGTTTTTGAATTCTTTTAATGTTTGTCCAACTGCTTTGCCTAACTGAGGTAGTTTGGATGGTCCAAAAACGATTAGTGCAATTACTAGAATAATTATTAACCCTGGTAAACCGATGTTTGGCATAGTATTTCCTCCTTTAAGTTGTTTATATAATAATCAAAAAGAAAAAAGTTATAGTTGTTTTGTATCAACTACACATTAAACCTTCTAAGTTAATTTGTAAATAAAAGTATCATTAAAATTATTTTCAGAAAAAAAATACAATAACAAATTCGAGGGAAATGTGTACATTTCAAAAAAAAATGTGTACATCTTATGAAAGTTAGGAGTAAAATATAAAACAGTTGTTTTGTATTAATATATTTCTATAATAAAAAAATCAAAAAGTTAATAGCTCTAAAAGGAAAGGAGAACAAAAGTGACACAATATAACATAGAAGAATTAAAAATGTTTAATCAAGTATTCCTTGCTTTATTTCTGGTAGCGGATTTTGCATTATACCTATTTTTCAATAATGCTGTATTTCCGTGGTTTGCATTATTAGGCTCTGGTATTGGCCTAGCAATTATCGTTCTTTGCTGGACAGGGAAAAAACATACGTACTTTATCGCCACTTTATTGGTATGTACTGCGGTGTTTTCTCTAGTCTATAACTGGCATACTATTGTTCACTAATTAGCATATTTTTTTTACTCATTATTTACTTAGATAAACATTTTTTTTGAAGAATTCTATCAATTTATTTAGGAGGTTCTATTATGTCAGAACAAGAAAAAAAAGCTCCATTTTTAGATAAACGTTCATCTCGACGCACATTTATCAAAAACTCTGGACTAACAGTCGGAGGGGTTGTTTTAGGTGGTGCACTTGGAACTCTTTTAGGAAAAGATTCTACAACAAAAACTACAGAAGCACATGTCCACTCAGAAACAACTACTACAAACTTCAACCAAGCGCTTATGTATTTTGACAAAGCACAATTCGATACAATTGATGCTGCATCTGAACAGATTTTCCCAAAAACTGAAGTGGGACCAGGAGCAAAAGAGTTACTTGTTGCTTATTTTATCGATCATCAGCTTGCTGGGAACTGGGGTCTTAATACAAAAGAATACATGGCTGGACCGTTTTATCCAGCAGAAGCAACACCTCTATTTGGCCATCAAACTCATCTAAACAGACAGCAAATTTTTGAATTAGGAATTGAGGGCTTAAACTCAGAAGCTTTAAAACAATATAAAGCAAAATTCCATGAAATTAAAGAAGAAGAACAGGTTGCTATTTTAAAAGCGTTTGAAGCAGGAGAAGTAAACTTAAATGGTGCTGTAACTTCAAGTTACTTTTTTGCATTACTAAAAAGTGCAACTATTGAGGGCGTTTATGCGGATCCACTATACGGTGGGAATAAAGATATGCAAGGTTGGAAAATGAAAAATTTCCCAGGTCACCAAATGAGTTATGCAAATATCATTGAAAAAGATGAATTTGTAAAAATCGAACCAACTAGCTTAAATTCACAACATAAACATTAATCGAAAGGGAGCTAATTAGATATGGCTAAAAAATTACCAAAAACAGATATAGTATTGGCAGGTGTTGGCTGGACAGGTGGTATTATCGCTGCCGAACTTACTAGAAAAGGTTACAAAGTAGTAGGCTTAGAACGTGGAAAAGAGAGAAAAACGGAAGATTATCTAATGGTTCATGATGAGCTTAGATACCAACAAAGAAACGAAATGATGCAAGATCTTTCAAAAGAAACATTGACAGTACGTCATGACCGTTCTCAAAGAGCATTACCTTATCGTCAGCACGGTTCGTTTTTAATCGGTGATGGTGTAGGTGGTTCTGGAGAACACTGGAATGGTTTAACATATCGCTTTTTCCCGTACGATTTTGAAATTTACACAAAAACTGTAGAACGTTATGGAAAAGATAAAATTCCAGCAGATATGCCCCTTCAAGATTGGGGGATTACTTATAATGAATTAGTACCATATTTTGAAAAGTTCGAAACAATGGCTGGTATTTCGGGTGAAACTAATCCTCATCCAGACGTTCCAGAGGTTAAGTATCCTACCGCTCCTCTAAAAGAAACACCCTCTATGAAAATGTTTAGAGAAGCTTCTAAAAACTTAGGTTACCATCCTTACACAGCTCCGGCTGCTACACTTTCTGAAAGCTATACAAACCCGGATGGTATCTCACGTGGTGCTTGTCAATATTGTGGTTTCTGTGAGCGTTTTGGTTGTGAATATGGTGCAAAGGCATCTCCAGTAGTAACAGTTTTACCAGTCGCAAAAGAAACTGGAAACTTTGAAGTTAGAACACATTCAGTTGTTCGTAAAGTTCTACATACGAACGGAAAAGCTACTGGTGTTTTGTATGTTGATACACGCACTGGAGAAGAATTTATCCAAGAAGCAGACGTTGTAGTTGTATCTGCATATGCACTTAATAACATTAGAATATTATTAAACTCTCAACTAGGTCGTCCATATAACCCGGAATCTGGAACAGGAGTAATCGGAAAAAACTATGCTTACCAAATGACATCAGCAGCATCAACTGGTTTCTTTAAAGATAAAGAATTCAATCTGTATGCAGGGACAGGTTCACTTGCAGGAGTTATTGACGATTTTAATGGCGACAATTTCGATCACTCTGATTTGAATTTTATCCATGGTGGTAACATTGCACTTGGTCATTACGGAAAACGCCCTATTTCAAACAATTCTGTTCCTAAAGGAACACCAGGTTGGGGTAAAGAGTTTAAAGATGAATCCATTTATTGGGCTAATAGAAGCTTATCAGTTGGTTCTCAAGGTTCCGTTATGCCAAATAAAGAAAACTATATTGATTTAGATCCAACATACAAAGATCAATTTGGTGATCCATTATTGCGTATGACATTTAACTATAAAGAAAATGAAAGAAATCAACAAAAATATATAAGAGAAATAACAACTAAGATTCTTGAAGAAATGGGAGCAGATATCATTAATTCCCCAGGAGATCAAGGAGATTGGGATACAACAAAATATCAAACTACTCATAACACTGGCGGAGTTATTATGGGTGCAGATCCTAATACAAGCGCATTAAATAACTACCTTCAAATGTGGGATTGTGAAAATGTATTTGTTCCAGGTGCATCAGCTTTCCCACATAACTCTGGTATGAATCCTACAGGAACGGTTGGTGCTCTCGCTTACCGTGCTGCAGAAGGAATTGAAAAATATCTAAAAAATGGTGGTTCTTTAGTTTAATAAACTAAGTTTCATATTATCATCAAAAACATCTAATCATAGAATTAGCCAACAACAAAAAGCTACTAGTACTCACATATAAGTGAACTAGTAGCTTTTTAAATTTTGATGGATAAATCGTACAGTAAAGGAGTCTACTTATTAGTAAATTATAAAAACCATTTAATAAGAAAATATTAATATATTCCATTTTGAATTTTTCACAATATTGATGTAACTTGTGATAAAATGAATGATAAATTTATTTTCTTACGCGAGGAGTGCTTTTAATTGAATATCGAACCATCTAGAAAAATGTCTATATTTGAACCTGCTATTTTCGGTGATTTAAAAGCAGCCGCCGCGGCTAAAAAAGTAGAAGGTTTTGAACTGTACGATTTAAGTTTAGGTAGCCCTGATTTACCACCAGATGAAAAAATAAGAAAAGTTCTTTCTGAACAAAGTTTCTCAGCGAATTCATATGGCTATACGCTTAACGGTACAAAACGATTTTATGAAGCGGTAACAGATTATTATAAACGACGTACAAACGTTATCCTTGATCCTCATACAGAAGTTATTCAAACAATGGGATCTCAAGAAGGACTTGTCCATCTCCCTCTTGCATTTTGTAACGAAGGAGATATTGTGTTAACAACCAATCCTGGATATGTGGCTTATGATGCTGGTATAAAACTGGCTGGAGCAGTTCCTTATTATATGAATTTATTAGAAGAGAACAATTATTTGCCTGATTTAGATGCGATTCCAGAAGAAGTTGCTTATAAAGCAAAGTTAATGATATTAAACTTACCAGGAAATCCTGTTCCAGCAATGCCTGATGCAGCGTTTTTTGAAAAGGTCGTTGCGTTTGCAAATACATATAATGTCATTATTCTTCACGATGCTGCTTATTCTGAGTTTTACTTTACTGGCGATACTCCAAGTAGTTTCTTAACTACACCTGGAGCAAAGGAAGTCGGAATGGAGATTAATTCATTATCTAAAAGCTTTAGCCTAGCTGGTACACGAATTGCATATATTGTTGGAAATGCTGAAATGATTAGCATCATGAAGCAACTTAAATCTAATTTAGACTTTGGTATTTTTGAGCCAATTCAAGAAGCTGGAATTGCTGCTTTGAATAATGCAGAGGAAATTACTGATCGTTTACGCAAAATCTTTGCAGAACGTCATAAAGTATTGATGCAAGGCTTAACCGATTTAGGTTGGACAGTAACACCTTCTAGTGGTGGAATGTTTGTATGGGCCAAATATCCATATGATATGGACGATAAAGAATTTGCTTTTGAAGTAATAAACCAAACTGGGGTTGTTATGGTACCTGGAACTGTATTTGGATCAGAAGGTGCCGGTTACGTTCGAGTGGCTCTTGTACAAGATGTGGAAACATTGAAAAAAGCAGTCGAACAATTAAAATCGTTAAAGATAGAAACTTGCGCTACCCTAGTAAATAATTAAATGATGAACAATAGCAATCTACTAAACCATTACAGTGAAAATATTTGAGGACAGGCGACAGGGATATTCCTTTGCGATGAGCTCGCCACGAAGTCTTGAAGTATAAAAACTTATCAATAAGCAAAAAAAGATCAAGGGAAGTTAAACGTATAATACGTTTAGCTTTCACTTGATCTTTCTTTTACGTCAATAGGGTGTACGAGTGCAAACTTTTCCCATCGTCTACTTTTCCATCTAAAATACATAATGGTCGCTCGTGTCCATTCATCTGCTGTAATTGCTAACCAAATCCCTGGAAGACCTAAATCTAATACAAATACTAAAAAGTACCCTAGTGGTAAACTCATCATCACCATGGACAGAGCTCCCATGGCAACCGGAAATTTAGCATCTCCTGCAGCTCGTAATGAATTAATAATGACAATATTCATTGTACGACCAGTTTCTAATAACAGGCTTAAAACTAATACTGATGCTCCGATTTTAATAACTTGTTCATTATCCGTAAATAACCCCATAAGCGGTATTCGGAATATCGTTACAATCGCAACCATCACCAAAGTAAATAATAAAGCCCATTTTACACTTGACCACACAGATCTGTATGCTTCCTCTTTTTCATTCGCTCCAACGAATCTACCTACAATAATTGCTGTTCCCATTCCAATTGCAATCGCAAATAAATACGTGAACATCGATATATTCACTGCATATTGTCTTGCAGCTAACGATTCTGCTCCTAAATAAGTTACATAATATAAGAATACAATTTGGCATCCTTGGTATAAAATTTGTTCAAATGCGGAAGGAAGTCCAATCTGTAATATCTTACGTATATACTCTTTTGAAATAGTGAAGTAGTATTGTACTTTCACACGGTACTCCATTACCTGATAAAGCAACCAAAAGAAAACAATAAGCGCAACAAATCGACTGACAACTGACGAAATTGCCGCACCTTGCACTCCTAACTCCGGAAAACCAAACTTCCCAAATATTAATACATAGTTCCCAATAACATGGATGATATTCATGCCTAACGAAACAAACATTGTCTGCTTTGTAAATCCATGCACTCGAATAATTGCTGCTAATGCATTAATGACAGCTTGTAGGAAAATAGCTCCACCGACAATAGACAAATATCGATGAGCATGTACGAGTACATCTCCTTGCAAATTCATTGCAGTCATCATACTTTTGGAAAATAATAAGAACCCAATGCTTAAAAGAATTCCAACTCCTAAGTTCAATGTTACAGCTAACCCAGAAATCTTGGAAGCCTCCATGTATCGCTTAGACCCTAGATACTGAGAAACGACTATAGCGGCTCCGTTTCCGACTACCTCTAATATTAATATTGCTATATGAATATACTGGTTTGCTGCTCCTACCCCAGAAACTGCATCATCTGAAAGGCTACTTAGCATAAACGTATCTGCAATTCCCATTAACATAAATAAAAACACTTCTAAAAAAATTGGCCAAGTTAAGTGAAATAAATTCAACTTCTCTCCAAGGCCATTCTTCGCACCAATTGTTGCCATATGTATTCCTTCTTTTTCGATTCAATTTTTACATAAATTGAATCTTACCACAATTGAGGATATGGTGCTAGAAAATATAAATAGAGAGTTACAACATCCTTTATATACTAAATACCGCACCTTACAATTGACGAATCATCTAAGAAATGCGCAAGCGCCCTCTAAGAGCATCTTCTCTTCATCTTTTTTTGCGTGCTTTGGACAGTATGTCGGCCATCTTATTACCGGATAAGCTTTAAGAGGGACGGCAAGTGGCAAGCCGAAGTGAGGGCACTAAAAAAGTCCCTATAATTCGACTTTGCCAGATGGGGTTGTCCAATAGTCCAATTAATAAGAAAATCGTTGAAATGGCTCCCTTTCCGCGGTCGTTACCTCAGCCTCCTCGCTACGCTGGAGGGCACTGAAAAACTCGAATTAGTATTTTTGTAGGAACAATTTGCTGTATTTATTTAAGAGAATTTAGAGCGAAGGAGGAGGCTTGTCGCTCGCCCGCGGAAAGCGAATGCCAAAGCGTCAAATTCTCGTAGCGGCTATTTGATAGATAATCTAATTTATTGGAATGACACTCTTTCAACGCCCTTACAAGTTTTTACTAATCCTAGTAAAAGTACTATAAACACTGGGTTTATAGTACATTAATTTTATATACTTTCTTATCTTTAAAAAAACACGTTAGACTACAAATACCGTAGTCTAACGTGCCATAATATGTTTAATCTTCTATACCCACATGTTGATAAATATATTCTTTCAATGGATCTGCAGAAATGTCTATCTCATTAATAAGCAGGCTGTCTTTCACATAAGCTAATTTATTTCCTTCAATTGCATACGATTGAATGTTCAATATGTTATCAATATAAAGAATTCCTTCATTTGTAATCCTTCGCTTATTATCTTCTTGTGCTCTGCTTATTAATCCTTCACGCTCAAGTTCATATAATACTTCTTTATGTCCATTCTGTATACTATCTATTACACCTTCTAACTCTTTCATTGATTCCTCTGAGTCCTCCTCGAAGTTATAAACATAATAGGCAAGTAATATTTGCTCTTTTATTGTTAGTCTCCCCATTTGTCCTCCTCCTTTATCTAACCCTTAGTAATCATTATTCCTTTCTACGTCTATTTTCAAACTTCTACCACCGATTTAGTATTTGGTTTAATTAATGTGTAAATAATTCCACCAAATATGAATAAAATTCCGATTGTTTGTAAAATAGAGGGACGGAAATCTAAAAGAATTGTATCGAGTAAGATTGCAACAACAGGATCGACAAAAACTAATACAGATATGATAACCGTTGATAACTTTCGAAGACTATCAAAAAATAAATAATAGACAAATCCGGTATGTATCAAGCCAGTACCTAATATATAAAGCCAATTTGCTTCGTTTAAACTGTGAAAAACGCTGAAGTTCATAAAAGGAAATAGAATAAGAATACCAATGGTAGTCTGAATAAACGTCATTGCATAAGCACTAAGCCCATTAATTCCTTTCCCGAGTAACACAGTCATTGCATAGCAAACAGCCGATAGTAAAGCCCATATAAATCCAGAACCGATAAAATCCGTTACCGAGGTGAAGTTTTGAATACCAATTATGAATATACTCCCGAGAAAACAGATAATAATTGCTAGCAGTGAAGTTAACGTCATCCTTTCTTTTAAGAATAAACTACCTAATATTAAAACGAATATTGGCGCTAAATTATATATCGTGATAGCTACCGTAATGGACATTTCCTCAAATGCTTTGAATAAAAACACCCAGTTTAACACCAAAAAAACACCGCATAGCATTGTTTGTAAAACTTCTTTTTTCTGCCAAGCTTCCACTTTGTACTGCCCAGAGATGAACCAACACAAACTTAGAAATAATGTGGCACAAATACATCGTACAAACACTAATTCAGTTGCTGGAATGCCTGTCTTACCTGTGAAGAATCCGATGGAACCGAAAATAGCCATTGATAACGTCATTTTCATCATTGCTGCTCCATTCATAGTAATCACCCTTTCTACTTACTGTAAAAAATTTTAAACATATATATATTATGTTAAATTTATCACTCTAATCTGTATATTTGCAATACAAAAAAAGATGACCTTTTGGAAAGCCATCTTTTTTGCACATATCCTATAGAAAACTATTTACAGGCATAATGACGGAATTATATTCGAAATTATGCCCTTATTTTCTTCTACAAATAAATTATTATTTCTTTAGAAGCTGATGTTCTTTTGCTTTTAATACAGCTTCCATTCTCGATTCTACACCTAATTTTGAAAAAATTTTCGTCAAATGATGCTCTATTGTTCGCTGACTCATGCATAGGAGTATTGCAATTTCTTTATTAGTTGAACCTTTATCTACTTCTTTTAAAACAGCTTGCTCTTTATCGGTTAATCGAACATTTACTAATGGGAAATTCAACTTTGCCTTAGGTACATCTATTCTTCTAAGTTGGCGAAGTAGAGATACTGGCAAAACAACTTCTTCTCTTAGCGCACAACGAATAGCTGTAACAATTTGTTCTCTCGATGCAGTTTTACTTAAAAAGCCCGAAACATTCGACTCCACTAACAGATTATAATGGAGGTCAATATCAAATCCTGTATATATTAAAATAATTGAAGCCGGTTCTTTTTCCCTGATCATCTTCAACAATTCCAACCCATTTAATTCAGGCATATAAATATCCAATAAATACACGTCATAGCTCTTTTGCTTCAAGTGGCTCATAACTGCTAAACTATTTGTAATGACCGTCACATTCATATCTTTTTCCTGATTAATAAGTGCTTTTGTTCCTTCACTTACAGAAGGGTGATCATCAACTATCAGCAACTCAATCATTTTGTTCCTCCTCCCCTTTAACTTCTATTGTAACTTTCACTCCTTGACCTATTTTTGATACAATGTCCATGTTACCTCCAATACTTCTAATGCGTTCTTTTATACCCAAAAGCCCCATCGAAGTAAAAGAGTATCCCTCACTATTTATATCAAATCCAACTCCATTATCTTCATATTGCAATACAAACAATTCATTTATTGAGCTAAGGCTTAGGTGTACCTCCGTTGCATTTGAATGTTTCATTGCATTATTAAGCAACTCTTGAAAAACTCGATAGAAAATAAGTTCATACTCCTTATTCATATGAATTTTATTTTCTAAAGAAACATATAGAAGAAAGTTACACCGTAGTTTTGTTTGTCGGATTAATTGATGTAATGATTCCAACAAACCTCTCTCACTTAAGAGAGGGGGACGTAATTCCATACACGTTTCTCGAATAAGATGGACATTATCTAATATTTGTTCCTTTAGCTCACCTAATTTATCGATTATTAGAGTGTCTGATGCCATTTCACTTATGCTGTCTGTTTCCCTTAAAAGCTGAAGCTGTTCTTGTAATATTGAGTCATGAAGATCATTTGACAGATTTGCTCTTTCTTTCTCAGATATAGCAAATAATAATTTTGATAACCATATAGGGTGTTGGCTTGTTTCTTGTACTTTTAATTTGCTAATTTGGTCTACTAATCCTTCTATTAATTTCATATTTTCTACTACAACACTAGAAAAGTATGCCATCATTTCAATCCATATTTTCTCTTCTATGTTCAAATTAGTACCATTTTTTTTCTCATCACACAATATGATTTGTTTAACGCCTACTTCGCTGCCAACAACTATTCCAAAACCTCTTGAAAAATATGTAATTGATCCATTATCTTGATATTCCCATAATATTTTTTTAATTTCGTTCGGATCAATAAAAATCTCTGAAGTAGCTTTACCTATAGTCCACTTTTTTGTCGACTCTATCTGCATCATTTCTAAAAAAATCGCTTTTTTTACCATTAAGGTATCTTCCAATTCCTTCAAGATACGATTTATAACATCTTGTACTTTGTTTTCACCTCTTGTTTTATGAAAGAACGTATACAAGTTCGTTTGTAAATCCCCCCTTGAAGAGAACATATATTTTCTATTTTTATAATCTATCCACTCTTTTGCATACAGAAAGATAATACTTCCTACAAATAGCATTATAAAAATAAAACCTAATTGGATATTAGAAAAATCATTATCGAAACTCAACCCAAAGATTACACTTAATATTAAAGAAAATGGAAAAGCTAGTAATGTATAATACTTAAGCCTACCAATCATGTAATCTATATCAAACAGTCTTTCGGCTAATTGTAGATAGATAAAACTAATAGGGATAAGGAGTAAGAACATGACGGCAATTTCAGCATTCATCAAATAATGTTGCAATAATATTGTTGGGATTGCATACAACAGAGTAAACGGACTCAATGCAATGATAAATATGAAACCTAGCATTTTGATAGCCTGATTTCCAGGTTTATCTTTATTTTTCGAGTAGTTTTTTATAAGTAATACGATGATAAAAATAAGTAAAAAAGTAAAGATGCCTAATTCAATCATTGATAGCTTTTGGTTTGGAACTATAAGAGTAACTGCGTACTCAATAAGTATTATTAGCAACAGACTATACAATTTCCATAAGTTTTTTTGTTTTATAAATGTAAAGTTGAAACGTTTTAAAAACACATTTAAAAAACGAATATATAAAAGAAGACATCCTGCAAACGTTAGCGCATTGACCAGCCTAGCTAATACATCTCCACGACTCGAAGCTGCAGCACTGCCGTACGCTAAAGCAATACATAATAAAAACTGAATTAATATAAATGCGGAAGCGTCCGTTTTTTGTTTTCGATATATATAAATAGCTACATATACTGTCAAAAGCATATATGCAAAAGGAAAGATCACGTGAGAGAAAAGCTGCTGAATTTCCGACTCGTAGCTGACTTCAAATTCTTTCCTGTTTCCATCTGCATCCAAAAAAACAAGACTCTTGGCATTTCTTATCAAATGCTCCCCCATAACTTGTCTATTTTCGAAAGGATCTAATCCATTCACTTTTAGAAGGATATCACCTGAACTAATTTCCTGATGATACGCCCACCCATTATCCAATATTTCATCTACTACCAAATGTCCTTCATCCTCTATGACACTTAAAGCAACAATTGGAGACTGCACGGAAATATAGGAAGCGTAGAAAGTAAATAATATAACTATTACAATTGGAATCATTATTTTTTTATCTAAAAATTTCATTTTACCAACCATCTTTTATATTTTTTCAAAACATCCAGTTCAATAATTTTCAGAGTTGTCCGTACTATTTAAATATACTTATAAAATAGATCTATCTGCCATACTTTCTTTCCTGTTAATAACTCATATTTATCTGGATTTAAACTTAAATACTTTAATGGGTCTTTGAATTATGCACCTATAAACAACGCACATTGACTAATTCCTATAAAGAATGCACCGTTTTGAATAGGTGAATCTTCTTCTATTTCTAATTGCACTAAAAATCCTTCGCTTAAATCTGCTTTCCAACGAGCAATTTCTTTGTCGTTGTAGATAAATCTTGACCATCCTTCCAATTCCTTATCTAACTTGATTTGCATGTTTCCATCTGTAATTAGAAGATCTGGAATAAGTTCTTTCCATTTATCATATGTAACCATGTATTTTCGATGCTCCGCATAGTCGGTTGCTTCATAATAGACTCTACCTTTTTGGGAAACTTTCTTACAAGTGAAAATAATTTGGCCATGTGTGTCATAAACGTTATATTGCAAAAAATAACGATAGTCCATTAACTTATCAAAAAATCTTTTTAACTTATTCGAGTAGTACCTTTGGAATTTATATGCTTCTATACCTTCGTTATTATATACAGATATAAGCGATGTTGTTTCAATTGCAAGTGGTTGCGTGTATAAATACTTGTTCATGACTAGTTCTCCTTTACAACTACGACTAAAATTTACAAACTACAAAATCGTTCCACACAGTTAAAAACCTCTTTAGAATATAAATTCTAAAGGAGGTTTTTCCGTTGATAATTTAGAACTTCTTCTATAGATTTTTCAAAAGGAATAAGAGGAGACCATCCTACATCTAATAGCAATGAAGGTTTAATAACATCTATTTTTTCCTTTTTATTCTCCAAAGACTGTATCTCTATATCTACAAAAGATAGTGCTTGAAGAGTATCCGTGATCTCTTTTAAGTATCTAGGCTTCCCCGATGAAATATCATAAATTGTACCTGCCTTTCCGACATTGAAGAGCTTATCATATGCACGTATGGCATCTCTTACATCTACAAAATCTCTCTGTGCAAACAAGTTATTTACAGTAAGTACTCTCTCTGTATCATGCAATTCCATTGCGGCTACTTTTTTTGCCAGTATTGAACATACCCCATTAGAAACCCCAGGTCCTATTAAATTGGACGATTTAACAATAACGATATCCATCCCGTAGAGTAATTCCCATGATTGAGCTATTAATACTTGAATCGTTTTACTTAAACTATAAGGATGTTGAAGAGAAGAAAATTTACTTAAATCAAATTGCAGAGCTGATCCTATAATTATTATTTTACAATCAATATCTTCTTGCCTAATTGCTTCGATTAGAAGCGCTGTGGACATTGCGTTTGCCTCAAGGGAAGTAATTGGATCCGTCCATGATTCTTGGACGTGGTTTTGTCCTGCTAAATGAAGTAGTCTGTCCGGTCGCGTCTTTTGAATTAAATTTTTCACTTGATATTTATCCGATAAATCGCATTGCTCTAAACGAATTCTTTCATCAAATATTCGTGACATGGGGCTTCTTGTTACTGCAATTACCTCATATCCCGCCTTTTTGAAGTAATGACATGCATGAATTCCTGTAAAACCATTTGCTCCTGTTATTAATAATCGAGGTTTACTTTTCATGTTAGCATACACTTACTATCAGAGTATGGATTAATCATGATAATTTCACCCTTATTATTACTATCGAAAAAGACAGATATTACCCCATCTTCACGTTTCAGTACTTGCCTAGGACCATATACAATAGCATACCTCAAAATAGTAAAAGATTGTCTATAAAGCTCATAAAAAAGCCTTATGTATGACTTCGCAGTCGATTTGGACAAACCGCGATGAGTTGCTTTAAAGGAATCGTCGTTCTTGTTAGGAAGCTTTCTGTATATATTTGCATAAACATCAGAATTGCTAGTAAATATGAGCTTCTTCACCTTTGATTGGGCTGTAACGATTGTTTTCATATTTAATCTCCCTCTAGTTTTTCCTTACTATATGCGGACCCAATTGCAGCTTACTGGACACACGCCAAAAATCGTTCCAAATACATAAGCGAACAAAAACAAAATTCAGGAGAAAATAAAGTGTTTACCAAAAACAGGACAGAATCGGGAGTGTTATACCATTATTTATAAAGCAATAAAAATAAGAAAAATCGGGCAAAGAGACGCCCGGTCCTTTTAAGAAGAGTAACGAAATGCCGTGGATTTCCGCTACGGCGGACGCTTTTCGTGGGCATGGCTTCAGTCTCCTTGTCACTGCAAAGACACTGGCCAAATAAAGTTCGGCCGGTGTCTCTCCTGCGGCTCCTTCTGCTCATGCACCTGCCGCTTCGCTTTCGGTGCAGAAAACATCTGCTATTCCCGCTGAAGTCGCCACCTACGCTCTAATCAACTAATATGAATCTATTCATAATTGCAGCTGTTTATAAGTAAAATGATGAACATTTGAATAGTAAGCGAAACAAAGATAGCATGACTACTTCTTTTACTCTATTTCTAAAAAGAGAAAAACTTGCTCAAAAGATTCGACTCATCTATGTATTGTAGGAACTTTTGCTGTATTTATTTAAGAGAATTTAGCGCGACGCATGAGACTCCTGCGGGATAGTGAGACAGACGAGACCCCGCACGAAGGAGGAGGCTCGTCGCTCGCCCGCGGAAAGCGAATGCCAAAGCGATAAATTCTCTTAATGACTATTTGATAGAAAATTTATTAGAATTACACTTTTTCAGTGGACTCGAAGCGAAGAGACTGAGGCAACACCCGCGGAAATCCTCCGCTTGTAACGGAATCCATTCTATAAATTTATATACTTTCTTATTCTTGAACAAAATCGAATCGCAGGAGTAACGCTTTTTCTGCCACTTCCACATAATTATAAAAAGCGTGACCTTAAAGTCCTCTTTGAACTTTTAGATCACGCTTTTCTTTTACAAATATGAGGACATGTTGCACAATACTTATCACTATTAGTTAAATGAGAATAGCAGCAAGTACTTCTTTTCCGAACTTCGTTTTCATGCACCTCATAATAAAATCTTGTTAATGGATTTACGTCGTAATCCCCGAAAATTTCACCTGAAGCTCGATAAACAATGAATCGAAAATCTTCTTTTGAACGAAAGGTTACCTCTGAAGGCGTACCTTCTTCCATTAATACTGTTTCATATAACCAATATATGTATACAGATATATTTTCCCAAAGGATCAACTTAGACACTTTTGTCGTCTGTGAAAGGAGATCCAGTATAGGGGATAAATGCCCTTTAAAAAGAGTTTCTATACAATTTGTCCGCCATTTCTCTCTATCCATCCGTAAAGATTCCGACTCCAAACTATGAAAATGGAAATTTGGTAGCCATAGTTTTTCATTATCATCTGTTTCTATGGATATATTTTCGAAATTGACATTTAGTTTTTCGTTCCAAGCAGTCATCGCATATAAATATATTACTGATAAAAAAGCATACCGTTTCACAAATAAGGACGCAGCAACTTTAGAATTTGAAGACTCAATATGATGGCTAAGAGTATCTAAATATTTCCTCATAGATTGTTCATATAGAAGATTGCTTACTTCTATAGAAAGTGTAGACTGCATTTTTTCCGTAGTAAGACGTAGTTTGCGTAACTTGTTTATCTTTAGATCCAATTACAACACTACTTCCTTTAAAATACATCTACCTTTTCCAAATGGAATACATAACGGAGTACCAAACAATGGATCCATTGTTATCTGACAATCCATACCAAATACATTCTTCACTAAAGGGCAACTGATAATATGCTCTGGTTTCCCTTGTGCATATATTTTCTTGTCTTTAATCGCAACAATATTATCGGCATAGCGACATGCTAAATTTAAATCATGCAGTACCATTACAATCGTTCTATGCTCTTTTTCATTCAACTCATAAAGTAAATCTAGAATTTCTATTTGATGCGTCATATCTAAATAAGTTGTTGGCTCATCTAATAATATGATGTCCGTATCTTGAGCTAAGGTCATAGCAATCCACGCTCTTTGACGTTGGCCCCCCGATAAAGAATCCACCGGACGATCTTTTAGATCTTCAATTCCTGTAGCTATTAATGCACTTGTTACTTTTTCTTCATCTTCTTCTGTCCATTGCTTTAACCAAGATTGATGAGGATATCGACCTTGTTTTACTAACTGAAGGACAGTCAATCCCTCGGGTGCAACAGGTGATTGAGGAAGAATAGACATTTGTTTTGCAACGTCCTTTGTAGACATTTTAGAAATAGCGTCTCCTTCTAACAAGATAGCCCCCATCTTAGGTTTTAACAACCGAGCGATAGAACGCAGGAGTGTAGATTTTCCACAGCCATTTCCACCAATAAACACCGTAATTTCACCTTTAGGAATTTGAAGATCTAATCCATCGATAATAATACTATCCCCATATGAAAGGGTTAATTCTTTTGTCTCAATCGCTTGCTTCATATCCACCACTCCTTTTTCCAAAATAGCTACAAAATTATTTATGCGTTCCGAGTTTTAAACAATAAGTAAATAAAGTAAGGTGCTCCTATACCCGCAGTAAACACTCCTGCCGGAATTTCAAGTGGAGAAAACAACGTTCTTCCGATTAAATCAGCTAGCATCACTAAAATACCACCAATGAATGCGGAAACAGGTAATAACGCTCCAAACGAAGAACCTACTAATCTTCTTGCCATATGAGGTGCCATTAAACCTACAAACCCAATTCCTCCTGCAAATGCGACAGAACCACCAACAAGTGCTGTACTAATTAATAATAATAAGAATCGATGACGCTGAATTCGACCTCCCACACCAGTCGCAATGTCATCGCCAAGTTCTAAAATATTTATGTTCTTTACCATGAACAATGCAATTACAATAAATATGACTGTCCACGGCACTAATATTGCTACATTGGTCCAGTTGGAACCGTACACTGTTCCTGTAATCCAAATATTAGCCTGACTTGCTCTATAAATTGGCCCTAATATCATCATTAGAGTCGTTAATGCTTGCATAAGAGCTGAAATTCCTATTCCTATTAAAACGATTCTAATTGGTGATACTCCATTTTTCCACGCTAGAAAATACACAATCATCGCAATAATTCCTGCGCCAGCAAAGGCAGCTAAAGGAAGCCACTTTATGCTTACGGTTAAAGAATTATTAGTATCACTAAAGAAGGCTAAAAAACTTACAACAGCAACCGATGCTCCACCAGTGAGTCCAAGAATATCAGGTGATGCTAGGGGATTCCGAATCATTCCTTGGAGTATTCCTCCTGCTACTGCTAATGCCATCCCGACTGTTAGTGCAACAATAATCCTTGGTAGTCGAAAGGACTGAACGACTAATGTCTCCATTTCTGTTCCTCCACCAAAAAACACTTGAAGAACGGTTAATGGGCTTAACTTCATATCGCCAATTCCAGTGCTCAAAACAAAAATTGCAGCAGCTATTATCACCAAAGCTATTAAAACAATCGTTGCTTTTTTATCTAAAAGAAAGGACACTTTCCCTTTTAACATTCTAAAATTCTTATATTGACTCATCGTGCATTAAACCCCCTTCTCGCAATGTAAATAAAGAATGGAGTTCCAATAATAGCTGTCATCACACCAACAGGAACCTCCTGTGGCATAATGATGTATCTCGCCAGTATATCAGCCGCAAGTAAAAGTATGCCTCCTAAAATCCCGGAAAAAGGTATTAGCCAACGATGATCAATTCCAACAATAGATCTCGTTACGTGTGGAATAACAATACCGATAAAACCAATCGGACCTGCAATAGCTACTGAACCACCTGCCAAAAGGATAACAATAATAGCAACCATTATTTTTAAGAGTCCTGTATTCAAACCCAATCCTTTTGCAACATCTTCTCCCATCGATAAAACGTTCATCTTAGAAGCAATGACGAGGGATCCAAGCCAACCAATCACTAAATAAGGTAATACAGTAGTTAGAATTTCCATTTTTCTACCTTCAACAGAGCCAGCTAACCAAAACAAAACTTGCTCGAAGGCAGCTTCATTTATTACAAGAAAGCCTTGAGTAAAGGAAGCAAACATAGCTGAAATAGCTGCTCCAGCTAAAGTTAATTTCATCGGAGTAAGTCCTTCTCTACCTGAAGAGCCAATCGTATAAACAGCTAATGCGGCAACGGCCGCACCAAAAAAGGAAATCCAAGTAAAAGCTTGTAGATTTCCTACTGAAAATAGAGTTACTGCCAAAACAACTGCAAATCCGGCTCCTGCATTTACACCGAAAATCCCAGGAGAAGCTAGAGGATTTTTCGTAAGAGTTTGCATAAGCACTCCAGAAATAGCCAAACTGCTTCCTACTGCAGCTGCAATTAAAGCACGTGGTAATCTTACTGTTTCAATTACTATATGTTCATTTGAACCATTATTATTTTGAAAAGCGTCCAAAACCATTCTCCACGTTGTATCAGTATATCCGTAAACAATGCTTGCACACATTAAAAGTATTAATAAAGAAATGGCTATTAAAATACCAATTAATCTTTGCCCATTATTTTTTAATAACATAACAAAAACCTTTCCAATATCTTTTCTATAAATTACACACTTAAGTCTATTCCATCATTATATGTACTGTCAATGAGTTTGAAAATCATTTTCAATTAAACATTGACATGTTAATAGGATAGTCTTATGATATTAAAAGTATTGAAAATGATTATCATTAACAAGAACTTAGGAGGCATTTTTTTAGATGAAATCTTTTAAACTAATATTCACTCTTATTTCTATTATGAGCTTATTATTATTGGCTGCATGTGGAAATACAGAGGAAAAAGCTGACAAGGCTGAAGATACAGGCAATAAAACAGAAGATACAAGCTATACAGTTGAACATGCAATGGGTTCAACTACTATTGAAAAAACACCTGAAAGAGTAGTTATCCTTACAAATGAAGGTACAGAAGCACTTCTTGCATTAGGTGTAACACCTGTAGGAGCTGTTCAATCTTGGTTAGGTGATCCTTGGTATGATCATATTAAAGATGATATGAAAGACGTTGAAGTAGTAGGCGTTGAATCAGAAGTAAATTTAGAAAAAATCGCGTCATTAAAACCTGATTTAATTATCGGAAACAAATTACGTTTAGAAGCTGTATACGATCAATTAAGTGCAATTGCACCTACTGTTTTCTCTGATACTTTAAGAGGAGACTGGAAAGAAAACTTTAAATTATATGCAAAAGCATTAAACCTTGAAGAAAAAGGAAATGAAGTTTTAGCTGAGTTTGATACACACGTAGAAGATGTTAAAGCAAATCTTGGCGATAAAGTCGATCAAGAAATTTCAGTGGTACGTTTCATGGCAGGAAAATCTCGTATTTACTATACTGATTCCTTCTCTGGAGTAATTTTCGATCAATTAGGATTTAAGCGTACTGCAGCACAAGCTGAGCTATTCGCAGCAGATAACAAACTTGGTAATCTTGCAATTGAGGTAGGTAAAGAAGTAATTCCTAAAATGGATGGAGATGTTCTATTCTACTTCACATATGCACCACAAGGTGACCAAGCTGCACTTGACACAGCAAAAGAATGGACAAGTGATCCACTTTGGAAAAATTTAAATGCTGTAAAAAGTGGAAATGTACATGAAGTTAGTGACGCTGTTTGGAATACAGCTGGCGGAGTTTTAGCCGCTAACTTAATGCTAGATGAAATTGAAGCTATTTTCGAAGCTAAATAAAGAAATTTGAAAAACCAGGGGTTCAGTTTACCCCTGGTTTTTTTACTTTATAAATTGTTTGATTCACCTCGTCAAACATACTATTTAATTGAAAAATTTCTCTTGGCGCAACGTATTAACTCAAAAAAATACAGCCCTACCTAATAATTTAGGAAGAGCTGTGCTTTCTTTAACTTAGTTTTACTTTTTATTATTGTTTTTATTTTTGTTTTTATTATTGTTTTTATTAGATTCTTTTTGATTTGGTTCATTTTGATTTTCAAAATTGAAACCTTCACCAAACTCAGCTTGATTTTGATTTTGATTTTGATTATTATTTCTGTTATTGTTGTTAGCCATGAATGTTCACCTCCTTGACCTGTATATCTTGTTCCATTTGGATAATATTATGCTTACTTCATCAATTTTTTTGATTTTACTCGAATATTTATCCTTCATCTTTTGCTCTTTTAGTAACTACTTCTATATCTGCCTCTTCAGCAAACTCTGTTTGTAAACTGGCTCTCTGATAGTAATCAATTCTTTCATCAGAATTGGATGTTTTCTTATCATAAATTCGTTTACTCATATAGCGATGAAGTAATAACTCACCTATTATAAGAACTAAAGCAGATATAGTAGAAGCGGTCCCCAATGCAATCTGCTGATTAAATATAAAAGATCCCACTATCCAAATTACTGCGATTGTCAGAACAAAATCAATTATTAAAGCTAATATATTTCCACTACGGGGTAAGATAAGTATATCGCTCACAAAACCAATAGCGGTTAATAGGATGCTTATTATTAAAATATTGGTAAAGTTAATACCGTAATACCAACCTAAAATAACCGATAAAACAGCAGTGATTATGATAAATTTTATGATTAAAGATTTGAAATACAATAGCTTTTAACTCCTTTCAATATTGGATTGTTATTGATTTTTTTCGTTAAGCTTTGTATAACTTGTAGTGTTATTCCTTTCATTTTCAATTTGTTTAGCGAACCACTCATTTAGTTCGTTATAAGTCAGTCCTGAATTTGCATTTTGCTTTTTTACTTCCTCAATTTTTGTACCAACAACCGTGAATTTAGGTTGGATATTTTCCATCTTTAACTCATCTCCTATTACATTTTTTAATCTCCTTAGGTTAACCAATAGAAAAATCATCATGCATTAAATTTCTTTTCTTGTTATTGGACTGAAAAAAAACAAAAGCACCTGTCTTTGCCCGATTGTAGAAGAAATTATCTATAAATCCAGATTTAGATGAATACATTCTTTTTTCTTATAATGGAAGGGAGACTAGTGAGTTCGGAAAAAGCCACTCGCTTTCCGCGGACAAATCGCCAAGCCTCCTCCTCGCTACGCTCGTGCGGGGTCTCGGACGCTCCGTTTTTCCGCAGGAGTCGAGCAGCTTTTTCCTCTATGTATTTAATCAAGGAGTAGTTTGCGATGATGTCCTAAAAAAAGGGCAATGAAAACCCTTCTTTGTTTTGATAAATACTTTTTCATTTCTAGAAAATCGTTGAAAAAGGCGACACTCCTGCTGGAATAGCGTTAGTCGAAGACCCCGGAGCGAAGCGAGGAGGCTGAGGCAACGCCCGCGGAAAGGGAGCAGTTCCAGCGATTTTCTTATTTATTGGAATATTAGACAACATCATCTGGCAACGTCGAATTATAAATCGAGTAGGAGGGAGTGAATAACTCCCGTCCTCTCACACCACCGTACGTACGGTTCCGTATACGGCGGTTCAATTAAGATGAATAACGCAAGATTTCATAACGAGCTTGCAGACTTTTGAGCCCTTGGTTACTCCAGTAGGAGTTGTTAAGGGCTCTGCTTAATATTGGACTATTGGAGATTCTCCAATAACCTTTGCGAGTATTTCCCCATTCAAATGCTTTTCCATCTGGAATACCTAATCGGATGAGATTTCTCACTTTGGTTCTGGGTTTCTTCCAATTCTTCCATAGACACATACGAAGTCTTCTGCGAATCCAACCATCTATTTCTCCGAAAATTAATTTCGTGTCCGCTAACGCAAAATAACCACACCAACCAATTAAATAACGATTTAGTTGTTCAATGCGATATTCCATTGGATACGGTTTCTTCCTGGAGGTGATTTCCCGGATTTTCTTCTTCATTCGTTGTAAACTCTCTTTTGCGATACGAACCTTTGGTTCTTTATTAGAAGTATAACTAAATCCCCAAAATTTACGTTTCCAAGGACGGTCCACGGCGGATTTCTTTTCATTTACCTTCAATCGAAGTTTTCTTTCAATGAATGTTTGGACACTTTCCATGACACGTTCGCCCGAACGTTTAGATTTCACATAAATATTACAATCGTCCGCATAACAATAGCTCTAGATCCATTGGTACTATGACCTCGGCTGACTTCTGATGGTTCAGCTACTTATCATTAAGTAGGTTATGAAGGGCACTTCACGTTTCCATCAGACCTCCCCGGGTAAGCGTATGCACTTTCTCTCCATCTATCCGCCTCATTTACTAAACCTATCCTTCGACAGAAAGGACTTTGCGTTGAAATGCACGCTCATCCAAACAGACCTAGCCTTATATGAGATTCGTGTTCCTCGGACCGGAGATTTGCCGCCAGCTTCCTTCAGATTCCACGTCACCATGGACACCCTTGCTCTTGGCTAACCACTACTTCTGCCTTCGTGGCTCAGGACTTGCACCCTATAGTTCATACGCATGCCGGCGCACATTAAAAGGTTTCAGGAATGTCCAACATTCCCGAAACCTTTTGTCTTCAATATGAAGTGAATTGATATAATCCATTCACCTATTATGATTGTTAAGATAAGCTACCTTGGTATTGTAATTCCTTTACTGACATTTGATCAGCTTTTCCGTCTAATATGAACTCAACATCTTTCAATGTTTGTGCCAAAGCTACCGCTTTTCCTCCCCCTGTGTAAGCCTCCGCAACAAAAAATGGTTGTGTAAAATATGCTTCTAAACGCTCTCCGCGATTATATACTTCTAATTCAACATCAGGTATTTTTTCAATTCCGTGAACATTTACGATCGATCGTAATTCTCTGTATCGACGAAGTAATTTCTGCGCACGTTGTCTTAAGTTGAAGTGACGTTGATCAACATCTACACCTTCTAGAATGGATGATGTGGAGTAAATTGGATGTACGGCAGGATATTGATGACGTGTCGCTAAGTCGGCATCTAATTGCCATACGGTTTCTAAAGGACCATAAGGAATATCCTCATCAACAACCTCACCCGAAAGGTCCAGTAATATAGTCGTAATATTAGAAACTCCTTCTGTTGCTAATTTCTCTTGAAGATCTAAAAGTTCTCCAGTAACAATGTAACTTTTATCAGTTATAAAAATTATATCTCCATCTAACTCTGTCAATTTTGCAAATGTATCTTCAATGTTTGTCGTAACAAAATCTGCTAATTCCGTTGTCCCCTCCAGCACACTGTGTTCAGCTACTGGTAATAAAAAAACAGTCGTGTAGTCTCCTTTTTTAAAACGATGCATCAATTCAGCTAGAATAACTACTTGCCCCATACCCGGGCGAGCAACTAATCCAGTTGTTCCCCCTTTTACTAGCGGTGCAAAGAAATCCAATGTTTTAATTTGTGTTTCAATCATATTCAATTTCTCCCCTCTTATGATTAACTCATCCAACGTACAATTAGCTAACATTGCAAGACCTACTAGTGTTCTTACTTCTGCTTTTCCCAAATCAATTTTTCCTGTACATAAATTTGATACAGTTGCTGGCCGAATACCTATCGATTTTGCCGCTGTTGTTAGGTTTGGAACCTTTCTTCTTAATAAAGCTACATTTAGTCGTATAGAATCCATAACAATTCTCCTCCCTTACTTTTTATAGTAATTAATTTTTCCCTTTAACGCAACGATAATTTCTTTAAAAAGTAATTTTTTTTACTCTTGAAAAGTATCTAGTAAATATAATCAGGTTCTTACACAATATAATATTGTATAAGAACCTGATAAAAACTTTCATATTTAGTTACTTATTGCACACTTATCCATTGGATTACTTAAATTAGTCAATGAAAAAATGTTGTCTAGTAAAAAAGAAAAATAATATATACTTTTCATCATAACCTCTTAAACTTTATAAAAAATTTATTAAACTTTAATAAAAGAAAGAAGGAATAGTAAGCCTTTATGCGGAATTATACTTTACTATACTAAAGGAGGTTTTGTTTGCATATGTCACATTTTGTTACTCGTATAGCAACAATAGAGATTCCGGTAAGCAATTTAAATAATTCCATTAGTTTTTATACAGAAGTATTAGGTGTTCAGACCGATTTTAAAGGGGAGAATGCGGCTATGCTTTCTTTTCACCAAAAAGGAGTGCCAACTATTTATTTGGTAGAAACGAAGAACTTCCAGCAACTGTCCTTTAATAATATACATTCAAATGTCGAGCATAGTGTTATTGATTTTTACACTCCCACGTTAAAGGACTTTTATAACTGGCTTGAAAAGAAAAAGGTGGAAGTCGGTCCATTGAATATTAATGAAGAAGGCATTGGCGGCTTCGGTTTCAAAGATCCTGATGGAAATCAGCTAAGTGCCTGTAATATAGAACATTGGGGACAATAATGAAGCATTCTTGTATTAAAAAAAGTACGAGGTATATAAGCCTCGTACTTTTATTTGTCTTGATTACTTTACAATTGTGCTTAATGAATTGTTAAGTAAAAACATCACTTTTTCATTGAACTGGTTTGGTGCTATTCGAGACATTTCATCAATTGTCTTGTATTGAATCTGATGGAACTGTGGGTGTTCTTCAATACCTCTTAAAATATTGTTTAATATTCCTCTTGCCTTTTGATTCATCAATATATCTGAGAAAGTACTGTCTATTGAGAATACATCATCAGTTATAGTTAGCTCCTTTACTTCTACATTGAGTAAATTCGGCATTTTAAACCAATCAGTAACTGAATAGATGTCTACTTCGACAAGATTTTGTGCACTATCTCCCTCTACTGTTTCTGTGATTACAGTTGATTCACCTTTTTCTTCGGTTGAAGATTCTGGTTCGGGTTTTGCTTCATTTTCAGTTTCCGGAGCCTCAGGTTTTTCCTCAGAACCTGGTGTTGGAACTTTTTCAGGTTCTTGAACTGGCACTAATGGCACTGGCACTAGCTGTAATTGAGCAGCCTGTCCATCCATTTGTGCTTTAGCTTGTTCTATAATTGCATCTAAATTAGCTAAAATGGCAGCTTCTTGTTCACTGTTATCGATTTTCATCTCTAATTTTAATTGGTCTGCATAGTCTCTTAAAGCTTCAATCTTATTAGCTTTTTCATTCTGAGTAAATTGCTCTAAATTTGCTTCTGCATTTTGCTTTTCTACTTGTAATTGATCCTTTAATTGCCCCATAAGAACAGCTTTCTCTAACGCTATAGCCGTATCTATTTCTTCAATAGATTCTTGCTTTTTATTATAAAACCAACTAGTCATTAAACTTTGAATATCTTGATCTGCTAAAGCAATTTTTACACCACTTCCAAGGCCAATACTTAAAAATAGAGCTCCAACAACGATTGTTATTTTTTTGACCAGGTGCTTTTTTTTGTATTTCTCGAGTCTATTTATCATGTACGTTCCTCCACTGAGGTTCTTCTATATATTACAAGAACAGTAAATTACTTTTTGAATTTAATAAAGATAATTAAATACCGTCTACTAAATCTTGCATCGCTGTTTTAGCAGCGTCTTCTAATTCTTGTGCTCTATCCGCGATAAGCTCTTCTTGTTCCTGTACCATAAAGTTTGTCATCATCGTTACCCAAACTCGAACTTCTCCGATTCTTGTATCTATTAATTTCTTAATTTCATCTGTAGTAGATGAAGCTTGGTTGTCTAATTGTGTTTGTAGACTAGATTTAGCATTTTCAATTGCAGTCCGCAAATCACTAAGAGCTTGGTCAGTTGTTGATGTAAGTTCTGTATTTAATTTTGTCTGAGCAGCTTGTCCAACTTCATCTGTATGGCTTGCCATATTTTCAGAAGCTTTTCTAGCAGCCTCAGTCCCAGCATCAAAAATTCTTTGCTCGGCATCTACTATAATGTCTTCAAATTGTTTATTCATATACCCTTCAATCTCTACTTTCTTTGTATTTATTGATTGAAGGTGTTGACTAAGTTCCTTATCAATATTAGTATTCGCAGTTGTACGAGCAGTTTCCTCACTACTATTAATTTTTGTAGTAGCGCCTACTTTCAGTTCATTAAATTCAGTCTTTAAATCTTCCTTTTTTCCATTTGCATATTCGGTTATTTCGTTCTCCATATCAGCTTTAGCACCATTAAACTGTGTATCAAACCAAGCTTTTAAATTTTCTCCAGCACCTGAAGCTCCAAATGCTACTCCAGCACCAGATGCTAAAGTTATCACTAATGTTCCTGCAATAATTTTACCTTTTACTGTTTTTATCAATGTTCCATCTCCCTTTAATTTTAATGACTAAATACTTCTGTTAAGATGTTATGAATTTCTGAATCAATTTCGCCATCTAATTTCACATTTTCAACATAATTGTCGAAGCTATTATTTTGTAAGTCTGAAACAGTTTGTTCTAATTCACTTCTCTTGTCACTTTGATATCTTTGAATACTTGCTTGTGCTTCTTTTTTCTGATTGTCCCCAAAATTTTCTATTGCAGAATCAAAGCTGTGGATTGATTCCATTATGAAACTACTAGCCTCTCCAAAGGTTTCGGTAATATCAGTGGATACAATATTTCTTTTTTTCTCCCCCTCCTTTTGGAATGATTGTCCATACCATTTAGAAAGAGAGTTTTGTGGTATACCACTTGCATAAATCGTACTAGATCCTAACAAAACAGTAATGAGTATAAAGATTACAAGTATCTTTTTTATAGATTGCTCCCCTTTCTATTTGCCCTTCTTCAATCTATTCCAATATGTTCAATATTTATGACCAATATTGTCCAATATTATTGCGATTATCCAATTTTTATATATAGAAGTACTTGGCTGAGGAGCTACAGAAAATAGTTGCCTCCTTTAAGGTATTCAACTAACAAAAAAACGCAGCGTATTGATTACGCTGCGTTTTTGCTAGATATGCTCATTTAAGTTTCCACACTTTTAATTTACCTATTCTTTCCCAGTCCGCATTTAATGCCTTTATGAGCGCTTCATTAGATTCATAGCCAACTATATGATCAGCAAAGTGATTTTGATTAATTGTTACTACAATGTCTGTCCAAATGGAATCACTATCTTCTTTAGTAGAAAATACATTCGATACTCCAATCGTGTCACCACTGATATTTACTATAAAACCAGCAGTGATTACTTCTCCTTCATTTGCATATATAGAGACGCAGGTGTTAGATAATATATCTGGCTGTATAATTCCATCTAACTCTGCTGCAGTATTCCAGTTCAGCAGTTCCTCGATTGACTGAATTTTTCTATAAGAATTTTTACTGGAACTTACGATTTTACTATTGTCATAGTAAATCCAACTAGCTTCAAATAAAGCTTTGAACTTTTCTTCATCTAATTTCAAAGATGCATAACTATCTTTAATAAATTCTGCTTGTGTGCCTTTGATAAAATTCAAGAGTTCATAGTTAGTAACATCATTATTTAATGTAATAACATCCGGATAATATGTGGGAGCTTTTTTATCTAAACCCCATAAATTGTTTTCCACCCTAGTCTGACATCTATGAAGTAGACTTATTATTTCACACCATTCTGCATTGTTCTTCACTGCTAATGCTTGCTTTGATATCAATTCAATCCCCACTCTCTATAATCTCTTCCGTGTTATGTACATTTTTTTATCAAAATAAAGATCAAAGTAAGAGTATTTTATTGTTACCTTACCCTTCCTTTGATCAGTATTCATGCAATATTTTAATTAATCGAAAGTAATTGTGACTCAACTGATTTGAATATCTCTCCAATGATACTACTAGTTTGATGTACTCCTACATCTGTATTTATCATGATAATAACCGCTGTTTCTAGCAACGGATAGGCTACCATCATACATTGGAATCCTATACCCCAACCAAGTGAAGAGATTTCAATTTCTTGCCCTGATTTATCTAGAAAAATTCCTAAACCAGTCCATTTAAAACTACCTTGAGGAGAGATCATATCCTTAATCTTACTTTCAGAAATACCGAGTTTTCCATTACCCTTTAAAGACTCTATCAATTCATTTACTAGAATAGATAAATCTTTTGGTGTTGTCCAAAGTCCAGCAGCCGCTGAATATGGATATATCGGAAAATTTCTATCTACTAATTTACCTTCTTTATTATGTCCACTACTATAATAATTTTTTCTATCCTCTGGTATTAAACAATCTAACGTGCTACTTTTCATATTTAGCGGTTCAAATATCTGCTCCTGCATAATCATTTTAAAAGGCTTTTCTAAAACGTCCTCTAACAATTGCTCGATTACACAAAATCCTACGTCTGAATATTGAAAGTCGCTTTCAGGTTCATATTTAACTTTAATAGGTTCTGGGCAATAAACAGTATTACCTTCTAATAGGTCAACCATTGTAGGAATACTATCGGTGGGATCCAATACTTCAAAACTCCCTTTTGGGTCCATGAAACCCGATTGATGACTAAGAAGTGTTCGTAAAGTCACTCTTTTAATCTGAGTGAAGGGACATTCAGGAACCTTCCATGATTTCAATCTATTATTTACATCCTCATCTAAATCTAGAATCCCTTGTTCAACTAGCTTTAATACGAGCATTGTCGTGACAAACTTACTTATCGAACAAGCATTAAAAAGGGAGTCCTCGTTTACTTTCCTATTAGTACCATTCTCAAGAACCCCAAACTCAGCCAACCTGATCTCACCTTGATTGATAAGTGCCATACTCATACCTTGAACATTATAATGCTGCATACGTTCATCAATATTTATACTTTTAAGTTTCATATGAGTTAAAGCCCCCTAGTTGTATACGTTTTTAATCCCTCAAAGCACTTGTAAGGATAGGCACCTACCTATATAAAATTCCAGCCAACTTCCAACTTAGTGGCTGGACATGAATCGCTATTACCGTTTTACTAATGTCTTGTAATAAATAATAGTTGCTTGTAATTCACCAAATTCCGATTTAGCATAGTTAGGAATCATTCCTGCTTGAATATAACCTAATGAAGTGTAAAGAAGATTAGAAGGATCTCCTTCTCTTGTATCGAGTATTAATAAGGATCTTTCCTCTTTAATAGCCCTCTCTTCGGCTTTTTCCATTAAAAAACGACCTATTCCGTTTCGTCGATAATTAGGATGTGTCATTAGCTTAGCAATCTCAGCTCTATGAACACCATTTTGCTTTGTACATAAATGTAGCTGAACACTTCCAACGATTCTATTGTTTCTTTTAGCAACAAATAGTAATACTCCTGGATTTAATACTTCTTCCCAATAGGTCATAGCATCTGACAGTTTCATTGGTGGTAAAAAGCCAATCGATGCTCCATCTTCTACTACCTGAATTAGAAGCTCTGATAACTCTTCCATATGTTCTTCAGTAGATATTAATTGTTCCATTTTCATTTCATTAACCATCGCAATCACCTCAATTTAATGTGTTTCTATCTACAAAACAGATTCGACAAGACGTTTGTTTCTTCCTTTTTTTTAGTTACGAAAAACGCAGGCAGCCCTTTAAGTGCATCTAGTCTTCATTGTTTCTAGCATGCTTTTGGACAGTACGTCGACTATATCATTACCGAATAAGTTTTAAGAAGGACGGGAAGTGACCAGCCACCTCCTGTCCCTCTTTTTTGTAATCCTATGGCTGTCGTTTGTCCATCGCTCGCTTGAAACGGTTGGGGTCAGATTGCTTTTCCTTTAGACTAATTAAAGAAAAAGTACTTTCAAACTCTTAAAGCAGGGCACAAGGATATAATTTACCGCATGGTCTAGGCTGTCTAGCTTTTCCTGTAGGAATCGAGCGGACGCTTCTCCAAACAACTTGATGTATGCTCTATTAAAGCACTATCCATTTCTAGAAATGGCATGTTGATAAAAGAAAAGAAGCAGTATCTCTAAATGGAGAAGCGAAGAGCACCCTTTATTCTTTTCTAGAAAATCGTTGAAAAAGGCGACACTCCTGCGGGATAAGCGTTAGTCGAAGACCCCACAGCGAAGCGAGGAGGCTGAGGCAACGCCCGCGGAAAGGGAGCCATTTCGACGATTTTCTTATCTATTGTTTTTTTACAACTCCTTCTAGAAAAGCTGATTATATGTACTTTTCCAACGTCCTCAGTGAGTTAGAGGAAGGCTAATGGCGCCTCCAATCTAAGTTTGCCACATCCCATGGCAACGGTTGCATGACGCTCGCCCCATGGAAAGCGAGAGTTTAAGTTTTGGAAAACAAATTGCTTATTGTTTTTATAAACTTTCTTTTTAAAAAAACTCCTCATCCAATTAGATGAGGAGTTCTTATTAAACAATTTGATCAATTATCCCATAGCTCATTGCTTCTTCTGCTGTCATGAAATAATCACGATCGGAGTCTTTTGCAATTTTATCGATCGACTGACCCGTACGATCTGAAAAGATTCGGTTTATTCGTTCTTTCATTAGCATTATACGTCTAGCACTAATTTCGATATCACTTGCTTGCCCTTGTGCCCCTCCGAGCGGCTGATGGATCATAATTTCACTATTCGGCAGTGCAAAGCGTTTTCCTTTTGTACCTGCAACGAGTATCGTCGCTCCAAAAGATGCTGCCAATCCTGTACAGATTGTGCGTACATCAGGCTTAATGATTTGCATTGTATCATATATAGCAAATCCCGCACTAACTGATCCGCCAGGGCTATTAATATATAGAGAAATATCTTTCTCCGGATCCTCCGCCTCTAAAAACAACATTTGCGCTACAATATTGTTCGCAACTACATCATTAATTTCTGAACCAAGGAAAATAATCCGATCTTTCAACAATCTTGAATAAATATCATAGGAACGTTCACCAAATTTTGTTTGCTCCACCACATACGGAATAAGATTAGACATTTAAAATCTCCTTTCTATGCTACAGCTGAAAATTCCTTTTGTTTCAACCAAGCTATCTGCGATAATAATGCTGATAACTCTAATTGATAAAATGGAATGAATAGGACTCCACCATTTTTCTTTGGAATTGAGATTAGCACATAAGGAGTAATGCCGCCCACAAAAGAATGAACTATTGGGGATGAATGGATAATGTTCTGATTGCTTCTAGCATGCATAGAAGGTTCTTGCATTTCCTTTTGATAAAGTCGTAAGACAGCTTCTGAATTTTCATTACTTAAAGCAGTTACATATGGAAATAAGTTTTCTTCATCCAGGTCATATGAGTAGTCATGAATGTTAACTTGTTTTAACTTTTTTCGTGCACGATGAAGGGCTGCTTTGATAGATCCTTCACTATCAGAAAGCAAGCTTGCGGTTTCTTTTATTGTGTAATCGAATCCTAATACGAATAAAACTACCGCTCGTTGTTTGGCTGACAGTTCGTTTAGTAATACCATAATTGTCGGAAAAAATGCCTCCAATGTATGTGCATTTTCTTGTGTAATTTGAGATAAATCTTGATTCATGTCTTCCTCTATTTTTCGTTTACGATGTTTATCAATCCATGTATTAGAAGCAATGCGAAACAAATATGCCTTAGCCATTTGCTTAGGGATTTTCATCCAGCTTTCATAAGCCTTTACTAAGGTCTCCTGCATTAAATCTTCTCCATCCCACTTAGTTCTCGTTAGGGAAAAGCAATACTTTCTCAAATCGTGCATATAAGGCATAATAGCCATCTCAAATTCTTCAGTTATTTCAATGGGAGTTTTTTCAACAAGCGGCCGCATGTTTTCCCCTCCTCCAAATTTGTCTTTCACTTATATAAACGAAAAAATTAATTGAAAAGGTACGGGTAAGGAAAAATAAATGTAATTTCTATTTTACTCTCTATACGTATCGTGTGTTGGTTTAAACAAGTCCTCTTTCGCATCTCTTACCATTGAAAAATGATCAACATTATAATGACCATGCAGTATTTTATTATGATGATTGATAATTTGTTCAGCAGTTAAAATGGAGCTATCAGTTGTGGAGTGTCCATCTCCCACTAATGTGACATCCAAATGATTCACTGTTGCAGTTCTTACAGCTGTGTCGATGCAATGTTCAGTTTTACATCCCATTACGACCACATGCTTAATTTCATTTTCTTCTAAGAAACTTTTCAATGCTGTTCCATAAAACGAATTCGTTGCTGCTTTATCAAAAATTTCGAAAGTAGGTGGGATTGTGATATCTCGATGTATTTGAAAGCCTTCACCTTTTCCTTCAGCAACATCGATATCTCTTACAAAGAGTACTAAAGCATTTGATTCTAAAGCTTGTTCGATGACAAGGTTAATATTAGCAACTAATGCTTCTTTCTTAAAAACACTTTTCTCATTTTGATTTCCTTCTATCAATTCCTGTTGAGCATCAATGATTAATAAAGCCTGTTTCACTAAAAACACTCCTTTTCATTATGAAACTAAATTCCTCTGCTTAAGCACCTTGTTCATTTTGATTGTCATAAAAACCGCCTCCTTTATAATTAAAAATACCATATCTCTAGAAGGTGAAGAAGGTTTTTTGTAGAATTTTTAGAATAATATAATATTAGAGAGGAGTTAATTATGTTAAGAAATGAACTTGTTTCTACATTAGCGATTAGAATATCGCAACTAAAAATAGATCACCCTATTAGAGTTGGGATAAGTGGAATTACAGCTTCCGGAAAAACTACCCTAGCTAATGAGCTAGCTAAGGAACTTCAAAATAAGAACAAAAGTGTAATTAGAACTAGTATTGATAATTTCCATCATCCCAAGATTATTCGATATCGCCAAGGCAAAGAATCGGCTATTGGTTACTATGAGGATGCGCACGATTATGATTCATTCAAAGAAAAACTCTTAATTCCCTTAGGACCTGAAGGGGACCTGCAATATCAAACGATCTCTCTAGATTTAGAAAAGGATGAATTCGTTCATCCTGAGTTGCAAATCGCATCGAAGGATATGATTTTAATTGTGGATGGAACTTTTTTATTTAAAAAGAATTTAATAGACCTATATGATTTTAAAATATTCGTTAAAACCGATTTTGAGATAGCTAGAAAAAGGGGAGCGAAAAGAGAAGAGCAAGCTTTCGGTAGTTATGAAAAAGCAGAAGACATGTTCACCAATAGATATCATGCTGCTTCCAAACTTTATTTGGAGCAACACGTACCGGAGCTTCATGCGGATGTCGTAGTTATTAATAATAATTTGAAGAATCCTGAGTTTAGCTAATCTAATACACAAAATATTTGCAGTTTCTGTTTTCAGTAAAGAAAACAGAAACACTTCTTAAACTAAGCACTCTTTGGCTGAAAATAGCTTTTTGAGAGCCATTTAAGCAAACCAAAAGTACAAAATACCGCTATCATCAATATCAATACTGTCGACCAAAAAGATGAAATACCTAACAGTAGGACGACAAAGTGAATTAGCACTATCAAAATTATGACTGGAATCCCATAACAAAGGCTAATTAGAACATTCGGATTAGATTTGACAGCCTCAGATGGATTTCCCCATTCTGTACTAGGGTTTTTCATATCATAAATAGGAGCGAGCAAGTTATAACAAGTAACAAGGAATAACACAATCAACATCATCATGAAAGAATCCACATTCATGTATCCAAACATAGAATACACAAGAAAACTTGTAATGACCGCAATTATACTCGTTGCAGAAGCAACGATCACTTTTGAAAAATAAATTTTTCTCTCATTAAACGGAAGGTAGAGACTCAAGTAAGAATACTTTCCTTCTCTCGAATACGGCGTACCACTAATATTATTCATACAACTCATTAACAAAAGTGTATAGGCAAAGTACTTCTCAAAATACACTGATTCCGTATCTAAAAAAAGCCAATCTTTTTGAAGGGTTATTAATAAAATTAATGAAATCACAGGTGGAAATAAGAGACCAAGAACGATTTGCATTTTAAAATAAGCTTCCGACTGAATAACCCATAACTCTCGTTGCAAATAATATCCCCATTCGCTTTTCATATTGTACATTCTAGACTTTTTCCTACTGGTTTGACTTATTTCGAGATGACCATTTTTAAAATAATTCATAGAAATGTTTTTTGTTATCATGAAAAAAAGTAGTGAACTTATAATAATGAATAAACTAATGAGGAAGAAAAACATCCAGGACAGACTTCCAGATGTAAACTCGCCTACAACTGTACTAATGAGCGGGAGATGTAAACTTATTTCATATATTAAATTCAACAAAATAGAGATTGACCCTTTCAATTCAGACACATTTGAAAGACCGAGTTCTGAAAAAACGAGGCCAAAGCCCCCTCTTAGGTTATGTTTAATAAACAATGAAAAGGCTACCACTATCATAAATACTACTAAGATATTGGTAATCAAGTACATAACATTGCTGATAAAAAGATGGCGGAAATGACTGATCACTGACAGGATAGACATTAAGAGCAGTGAAGTAAACACATTGGATATAGGTATAAATAATATTAGCTTTACTGCTTCAACGAATTCCATTGAGATAATGATGAATAGCAGAGTTGGAATTTGTATAACAATCGATATACAGACAGGAACAATCAAGCTGCTACAAACTTTGGACGCAACGATTCGCTCTGGTTCAATCGGAAGAGGTGCCATCATATTGAATTCGTGATAGTGAAAAACAGTTGAAATCGACAAATATGCAACAAGAGAGAAAACTAGAATGTTCGAAATGACCAGATTGTATAACATGTATTCTTGTATATCACCTAAAAAATAAATAGCCACATTCACTGCTGTCAACTGTAGGTATAGATAGAAAAAGGCGATAATTAGAACAACCTGAAGCATCGTTTGTTTTGGCCTTGAATAAAAAGAGGAAATAAAAAAAGTTGTAAGTGGGAATTTATGCTTCATTGGCTTGTTTCTCCATAAAGATTGCTTCCAGTGTGTGCTCACCAATTACATTATTAATATCTTCATGTAAAACAATCTTTCCATCTTTTAAGATCGCCACAGTACTACAAATTTTTTCAGCTACATCAAGTAAATGGGTAGAGAAAAAGACAGTGCCCCCTTCTTCTACATACGTCTTTAAAAGTCGTTTAAACATTAATACTGCCGTAGGGTCCAAGCCATTTAACGGTTCATCCATAATAATAATAGGCGGATTAATTGTGAAAGCTGCAATAAGTGACATCTTATGCATCATTCCATAAGAATACGATCCCATCGGATTATGAATTGCTTCTTCCATGTCAAAATTTCTAACAAACTCATTTAGCTTTCCCGTTTGCTTATTATCGTATAATTTCATGACGAAATGAATCCAATCATACCCAGAAATGTTTTTAAACACATTAATCGTATCGGGAATATAGAAGAACTGTTTTTTATATGTAAGTTTTTCTAATTTAGAAATGCCATTAATAGTGATCATTCCCTCATCAGGTTCTAAAATCCCTGTAATGCTGTTTAAGGTAGTAGTCTTACCTGCACCGTTCGATCCTACAAACCCGAGTATTTCACCTTTTTCAATATGTAGTTCAACACCTTGTAAAATCTCTTTGCTACCATACCGTTTTTTCAAGTTCTTAATGGTTAACAACGATTTCTCTCCTCCTATATTGTTTAATCTTGCTGGAATTTTTTCTGGCTAATCCAAAAATGCGAAACTAATAATGTGAACAAGACCCAGAGAAATGTGATGATTAAATTTACATATAGACTAGAATCAACAGAACCAGTGACAAGTAGGGACATGGCATGCTGACTCATTCCTGCCGGATTTATTAAATCAATCGTCGGATGAATTCCGATTATCATTCTACAAATAAGAAGAAACACAATTCCTATTAAAGCTATAACACCTTGTCCATTAAAAATCGTGCTAATCATTAGAGTGAAAGAAACCATAAAAAGAACCCAAGTTAAGTAGATTAGAAGCGCTAAAAGCATATGTGAAATAGGCACATCTGTAAAAAGATAACTGACATATAAGTAAGAAACAAAATAGCCAAACGTTACACTTACTATCACTAACAAATAATTCGAGATGATTTTCCCGGCAATGTAAGACCAAACTGTTACAGGTCTCGTCAAGATAAAAGCAAGCATTCCACTAGCTTTATCAGCCTGAATCATAGCCATCATAGAGATAACAATAATCATAATACCTAGCTGATCAAATTGGGATCCCAGCGTCGTTGCCAACACTTGACCACCTTCCTGTTGAACCATTGTCGGATCAATCGTAATACCTTGTCCTCCACCAAGTGCTCCTAAAATAGCTGGCAAATAATAAGTGAGCACTGGCTGAGTCATACCCAAAAATATAAAAACGATTGGTAGCCAAATAATTTTAAAGTCACGTATCATTTGAAAATATTCTTTATTCATCAAGATAAAAAAGGGCTTCATGCGCTCACCACCAATTTTAAAAATATTTCTTCTAGCGTATCGTTACCGCTCACTTCAAATCGAACAATATCTACGTCATTATCCAGTGCATTTTGAATCAACATATTTTTATGTACATCGATGTTTTCAAGTGTAATTTTCACTTTACTCCCCATCATCTCTGTTTTCTTTACATAAGGCAGCTGATCAACCAATTGAATCCAAGAATGATCTTTTGGTGCAATTTCGACATATACAACTGGTTCATGGTTGCGACTTATCAATTCAGTCATCGTTGTGTCTTCAATTTTCGTGCCGTCTTTAATAATTACGAAACGTTCGCAAATTTCCTCCGCATCACTCAATATATGAGTAGATAACAAAATCGTCGTTTCCTTTTTTATTTCCTGAATTAAATTTAATACTTCCCTTCTCCCGATAGGATCCAGTGCGGAAACTGGTTCATCCATCACGATTAATGATGGTTTATGAAGTAGCGCCTGGGCAATTCCAAGTCTTTGCTTCATCCCCCCGGAGAACGTACGAACTTTCCTATTCTGCTCACCAGTGAGCCCTACTTTCGCCAAAATAGTGGGAATATCTTCAATTAGTCTTTTTTTCGAAATTCCCGAAAGTTGTCCCATAAATAGCAGAGTTTCACGCGCTGTCATCCACTGAAAAAAATTTGGATATTGAGGTAGATACCCAATCTCTCGCTTCATTTTTGAAATCCTCTTGCCATCAAGAAGGACCTCACCTTCATCCGAGTGTAGAATATCCGCAATAATTTTAATTAATGTAGATTTGCCTGCCCCGTTTGGGCCAATGAGCCCCACACATTGTCCAATTTCAAGTTCCATTGAAAATTGATTAACTGCTGTTTTATCTTTAAATCTCTTCGATACATTGTTTATTTCAAGTTTCATTTTGCCGTATCATCCTTTCTTCCAAGTGTAAAATATAATATCGGTCCAATTGTGTTAATAAGTAAAATGATGAGTGCCCACATGAGAACATTTTTTCTTGTTTTCCGATACCGAAATAAATCTATCCATGCTATTAGAATGAGGATGAAGCCCACCGCCAGAAATGGCAAAATAATAGGCAATATTCCCATCCAATCAATATCTCCTAACTCTTCCAATCCATAATGTAATTGCATACTTTTCTCTCCTCCATCAAAAAAAATTTGTATTTTTTATTATCATTATTGATAATGATAATGTAATAACTAGTCATTTGCAATTGTTTTTTTACACATGCTATGATTATTACTAATTATGATAATATTCTCATTAAGAATAACAAGGAGGTGAAAGAGAAAATTGGTTAATAAAGCTGAAATTTTAATGCACCCTGTAAGAATGAAAATCTCCCAGGCTCTCATGCGCAATAAAGAAAACGGCTTAACCCCTCTTGAGATGGTACAAATAATTCAAGATGTCCCGCAAGCCACATTATATAGACATATTCAAGTTTTAATGGATGCTGGTGTTATACGAATATTAAAAGAAAAAAAAATCAGATCCGTGACTGAAAAATACTACACGCTTAATGAAGATGCCGCCCGTCTTAATGCTGAAGAGTGGAGAAATTTAAGCAAGGAAAAAAAGCTGAGTTATATTTCTTACTATCAGCTATCCTTAATGACCCAGTATCAAAATTACCTTTCGAACTTAGAACAGAAAAGCAGTTCAGAGGATCGAGCAACTTTCTCTCTATTAGAATTAAAAATGGATGATCAACATTTCGAAAATTTCCAACGCGAGTTAAACGATCTAATGCTCAAATATTATGAGAAAAAAAATGAAGATTCTAATGTTTCCACGCGTACTATAGCATTTACCATTATTCCAGAATCATAAAGAACCACTATGCAGAAAATGAATTTTTATTATATAAAAATAAGGCTGTCCAATAAGTAAGAAAATCGTTGAAACAGCTCCCTTTCCGGAGGGCACTGAAAAACTCGAATTAGTATTTTTGTAGGAACAATTTGCTGAATTTATTTAAGAGAATTTAGCGCGACGCATGAGACTCCTGCGGGAAAGCGAGACAGACGAGACCCCGCACGAAGCAGAGCGAAGGAGGAGGCTCGTCGCTCGCCCGCGGAAAGCGAATGCCAAAGCGATAAATTCTCCTAGGACTATTTGATAGAAAATTTATTAGAATAACACTTTTTCAGTGCCCTTCCTTTCTGCGGGCGTTGCTTCAGCCTCCTCGCGCAGCAAGCGGGGTCTTCTGCTAACGCTATTCCCCCGGGAGTATCGCCTTTTCCAACGATTTTCTAGAAATTGAAAAAGTATTTAGCTTAATAAATGACGGCTTTTCAGTATGTTCCCCTTTAATAAAACGTAGAGGAAAAAGCTGCTCAACTCCTGCGGAAAAACGGAGCGTCCAAGACCCCACACGAGCGTAGCGAGGAGGAGGCTTGGCGATTCGTCCGCGGAAAGCGAGTAGCTTTTTCCATACTCAACTAGTCTTCACACGATTTATTAAAATAGATGTAACCTTCTCTAGCTGAGGGTATCCATTTTGTACAATTTTGGGCATCATGGCTCTAACAACTCATTGAGGAAAAATAAGAAAATCGTTGAAACAGCTCCCTTTCCGGGAGGCCCTGAAAAACTCGAATTAGTATTTTTGTAGGAACAATTTGTAAATGTGAATATAAAAATGTACATTTTTGCTCGTATAAGGATGTACATTATTGTTTTTTTTACTCTCAACAGCATAACGTGATAAATTATTACAACTTGACATGGAGCCTCTACGGGCATGACTATACCGCCAAAAAACCAGCCGTATCAAGGGCTGGTTAGCCATTCGAGGCTATCATGCCCGCCGCTCCAAGTAAAGTAGTAATAATGCCAAGTGTCAAAAATGTACATCGTTAAACAATCATTTTTGTACATGCTTAAATTATCATTTACAAACAATTTGCTGTATTTAAGAGAATTTAGTGCGACGCATGAGACTCCTGCGGGAAAGCGAGACAGACGAGACCCCGCACGAAGCAGAGCGAAGGAGGAGGCTCGTCGCTCGCCCGCGGAAAGCGAATGCCAAAGCGATAAATTCTCCTAGGACTATTTGATAGAAAATTTATTAGAATAACACTTTTTCAGTGCCCTTCCTTTCCGCGGGAGTAGCGCCTTTTCCAACGATTTTCTAGAAATTGAAAAGTAGAGTAGAGTGTGGGAATTATTGAAGTTCCCCCCTACTTTTTTAGCTTTTTAGACAACCCCGTTTCAGATTAAAGACAAAAGGCGCCTCTTCCTGAGGCAACGCCTCATGACCAACATCGTGTTGGCCCAAGCGGCTCGTCGCTCGCTCGAGAAAAGCTGTAAGCTTCGAGAAAACCTAAATAAAAAGACTGTAGACAACTCGTTTCTTGAGTTTGTCTACAATCTGAAACACCTCTTTAAATTAATATATCTAAAGAGGTTTCTTGAATCTGATAAGTCTATAACAATCAATTATCATTTTTCTGAATTTCATCAAAATATTTCGTCAAGGGAATTTCTCGACCTTTTTCATGCCATTTTTTATACCAGTTGAATACTTGTTCAACGTCACCATCAGCGAACTCAACTAACGACTTCACCTTTAAATAACTTCTCCAGTAATCAAACATAATGCTTGAGAGTGAACCTTGATAAGAGGCATACCCAAAATCATCTAAATTATGTGAACCATAAGCTTCTGTAAAACTTTCCACTAATAACTGTTCAATTCCTGTGATTTCTTGAAAAGTTCCTTCAGACAAACAATACTTTCTTGGTAAGTAAAAGCACATTCCTTCTTCAAACCAAATACTATCGTGCCGATCGTCTTCAAACTCATCTACAAATAAATCAATATGATGTGTCAGTTCATGTGCAAGAACTATAAATAAATGCTCCGAATTAAAGTTTTGATAAAAAGTACGAATATCAACCATTTCCTTATCTTCTAACTGTGCAACCATCAAGTTTTGCCAAACCTCTACTTGCGGTGACATATAAATAAAATCTTCCCTCGTAAACGCTGGTATTGGTATATTCGAAAAAGTCGTCATTGCAAGTTCAGCATTAGTCCAAATAACCCCTTTTGGAAGTGTGGTTAACTGAAAATGCTTTTCCAACACCTGCTGATAGCCTTTTAGTTTTTCCATCATTTCTTTCGTTATCATTTCATAGCTGACCGCCTCTTGTGACGATTCAAACGCTAAAATACTTTTCAACTTCATCCCTCTTTCAACTAAAGTGCTTCAAAGACTATTTATAACAATATCCGAATTTTGGATTGGATTTTCTTCTTGTAAATAATAATCCTCCCCCATCCAGTATCTTCGCTCATATTTTTCCAAACGTTCTTTCATATCACCTAAGTATGTATCTCTTTGTAAAACCCTGTCGTAACGTATATCTTTTGGACAATCCAAATAAATCACATAATCAAAAAAAGCTCTCCATTCTTTTCTTTGTAAAAATATTCCTTCAATTAGTATCAAAGTACATTTTTCTAAGTCAATATTTTTTGAATGACACCGATCATTTGCGCTTTCATAAAATTTTATATCGATATGATTTAGTTTTTGATGAACCGCTTCAAATAGATTTTCCTTTATATATTCTACGTCCCACTGCAGCATATAGTATTCATACCACTCTGGATAACCTGTGTTGTATCTTTTCGCTCGCTCTACTATTAAATCGTCAATGTGAATAATCACAACATTATATTCTTCACTCATCAGTTCTTCTTTTATTTTTTCCGTTATCGTCGTTTTACCTGCTCCACTTAATCCATCTATACCAATAATATAAGGTCGATCCATCTTCTCTAATTGTGTAATTCCTTTAATAACTCTATTAGTGATAGACATAAGCTAACATCACAACTCTTTCTTTTATTCACTAGGCTTCGCATTTAATTTCTTTCCATTTGTTATTAGCTTTTTAATGCAATCTAAATCTCCACCTTATTTTCCTTGACATATAGCATCCATCTGCCAATTAACCTAGCACCATGCTTGAGTTGATTAGGAAGATTGATGCCAGTGAACAAATTATTAAACGTTTCTACGAATCTCTTCTTTACGTTATATAATTTTCTTCTATAAAACATAGATTCTCCTTTCCTTACTCAGAGTCTATTCCAAAGGGCTTTTGTATAAGCTAATTTTAGTCCCGCCCGTTCCATGTTTCGATGACTAGCACTTCCAAAAGCAGCCTCACTTGCAATAAACTTTGCTCCTTTTTCAATAGCAGCCTGAATACGCTTATGGAGTAATACCGATTGCACACCGATTCGACGGTATTCTGGCAATGTTGCTGCCGCAGCTAACGTAGCTATTTCATCTTTTACAAATAACACAGCAATTCCAACAGGAACATCTTTCACATATGCTACAAAAAATTCCCATTCTGGCACATCAAATAAGATTTCATTATTTTGTCTTATACCGCTTTGAATAAAAGAAGGAAGTCCAAAAGCTTTCACATAGATAGAAGCAAATGTATCAAATTCGTCCTCCTTTAAAGACCGAACTTCTATATCGGGTTTATTACCTAACTCCTTTATTTCCAACGCTTTACCAAAAAAGGATGCATGAAAACCAGACTGATAAAATCCTTTATCAGTTAACGCTCTGAATAACCGCTCTGAACTATTTAGAGGTGTAACTTCAATACGAAAATTAATGGAAGACTCCTGATAGAAATTAAATATATCCTCTATGTATGGAATGTCATTTTCATTTAATCCACGAACGGTATTAAAAGCTGGCCCTGGAATATTTTTAACCGCAAAAGCATGCGTTGTTCCTCTAACTAGTTGATGGACACCCATTGGATTGTCTTTTATTGATTGAATTGCACTCAATCTCGATGATAAAGATTGGATCTCTGCTTGTTCTATTATGGATAAATCCATTTAAATCCCCCTTGGCTTCATTAATCTATCCGGTCAGAAAATAATTTATTCGGTCATTTTGCTACCTTACTCATGCATCTAGTTCAAATTCGTCACCAGTTTGTTTTTTTCCTTTTTTTGTTTCAATTGTTTCCCATTTCAAGCACAAAAAAAGATGGCTCGAATATTATCGAGTCACCTTTTCTAAGTTTTATTACCAAACAAATAAACCAACAATCATTGCACTTAATAATGAAACAGCAATACCGCTTACGAGAAGCTTCCATACGTTTTTACCAATAACCGCTGACTTTCCTTCTGATAAAACTGAATTGTACGTTCCGTAAATCATACCAACAGTACTAAAATTCGCAAATGATGTTAAGAAAGTGGTTGCAACAGCGATTGTATGCGGTGGCAGAGTATCTAAATGATTCTTTAAATCCATCATAGCTACAAATTCGTTCGTGGCTAATTTAATACCCATCAATTGCGCTACATACATTGCATCTTGCAGTGGCAAGCCAAGTAAAAAGGCAAATGGACTAAAGATGAATGAAAAGATTTTTTGAATCGTAAGACCATTTACAATGACACCTAATATTCCGTTAAGTCCTGCTGTAAGAGCTACATAACCAATTACCATGGCTAAAATAACGATAACCATATTCATCCCGACTAACATACTATTAGAGATTGTTGAGAAGAAGTCTTTTTTCTCGGATTTAGGTGGCACATAAATAATATCATCTTCTTTTGGCACGTGGACTGGATTCAAAATACTAACTAAAATCAGTGCGTTTAAACAGTTTAGCGGAATGGCACTAAACACATATTCTGCTGGGACCATTGATAAATATGCACCAATAATAGATCCACTAATACTACTCATACTCATTATTCCAAAGGTAAGCAAACGATTGTCCTTTAAGACAGATAACTGATCACGAATGACAGCTAACGCTTCCGTATTACCTAGGAACATCATTTGAATGGAGAAAAAGCTTTCTAGTTTAGGCAATCGTGACACTTTTGAAATAACCCAACCAACTTTATCAATAATCCAAGTTAAAATACCGAAATAGGATAAAATATCAAAAAAAGTTACAACAAAAATTATTGGAAGTAGTGCACTAAAGAAAAAGTCTACCGTTTCATTTGCCATGGCAGTTGGAAAAACAAAAGCAATCCCTTCACTTGCACATTCAATTAACCACGTAAAGAAAGATGCAATTTTATTAATAACCCAGCTCCCAATTGTAGTTCCCAACATAATCCAAGTAATAATCAATTCAAGTACAAGAAGAGAAATAACCGGTCTCCATTTCACTTTTCTCTTATTCGGTGAACATAAAAATACAACGCCCATAACAACGAAAACACCTAATACATTAAGCAAAAAGTACATAAAAGCATCTCCTAGATGTGAATATAAACAAAAAACCCTTATTTTTCATACTTTCTGATGATAGAGAAAGAATAAAAAATAAGGGAATTAGAGAAAGGGTAGATTACACTACCTTCTCCTTCATACTTAATTTAATCAAACTTTCCTGTAGTCTAGTCCCTTTTCAATAATCAGTACATTAACGTAAAGATTATAAACATTTATAAATTCGTATACAGCATAGTATTAACAAAATTCTTTTTTTCATACTGATTAAAAACCTACATAGCTTTGGTATAACGTTGTATTCATTTCTCCTTTTCCTTAAAATAATATAGATGGAAATGGAGGAGTAGTTTTGAAAAAAGGTTATTTAGCAAATGGATTGTTCGGTTTAGGTGATAGATTGGTTAATGAGTTAGTAGCAAAAGAGGTACGAGCAATGATTCCAGGAGTTAATCTATATGTACCTCAAGAAAACATGGCCATTAATGACAAATCGGCTTATGCAGATAGTCTAGCAATTGCCTACGCTGATATTGAAGCATTAAAGGAGAGCGACTTTTTAGTAGCTATTATTGATGGTGTTGAAATTGATGCTGGAGTTGCTGCAGAAATAGGTGCATTTTCTATGTTAAATCGACCTATATTTGCCCTTTATACAGATACACGCCAACAAGGTCGTGACAATGCGAAAAAAATCGATGCATTAGTTGCTGATGGAACTGAAAATCAATTTATGTATCGAAATTTGTTTGTTGTCGGTTTAATTAAACAAAATGGTGTCATTGTAAACTCTATCGAACAATTGGGGGAAGCATTAAAAACTGCAACTTTTTAAGGTTCTATATTGGACAAGGGGTTATCCGATAAGTAAGAAAATCGTTGAAACGGCTCCCTTTCCGGAGGCCACTGAAAAAGTCACTTTTTTTCAAAAAATAAAAACGAAATCCCATAATTCCTTCACTTTTTAGGGTGTTTATGGGGACGTCATGCCAATTTTGATACAAATATACTTCTCAAGTGGTGACTTTATTTTCTGAATTTTGGTTTTTCAGTGGCCTCCCTTTCCGCGGGCGTTGCCTCAGCCTCCTCGCGCAGCTAGCGGGGTCTTCGGCTAACGCTATTCCCGCAGGAGTGTCACCTTTTTCAACGATTTTCTAGAAATTAAAGAGTAGAGTGTGGGAATAGTTTAGGTCCCTCCCTCTACTTTTTTGACTTTCATACACCTTTTTCAATTTTAACAGCACTGATGTTTTAAATTGGTATTCATTATACTATTTTCTAAATATTGTATTATAATAATTTATAATACAATACGGTTACAAAAATTAGCTCAGAGGGGGAAATGCATGAGTTGGTTGATGGGTACGATATTTATAGTGTTTGGCGTCATACTATTACCTTTAGGAATGTTTCAAATACGGGAGGAGTTAGGGAGGAATAGTGATTTGAAAATCGGTAAAAAGGTTTGGTATTTGTTGAAATTAGTGATAGATGTATTAATATCCCCTACATGGTCATCAACCTACCTGTATATCTCCATATTATTTATGGGTTTTGGTTCTCTATTGCTATTAATTTATAGATAATTACTAAGACTTTATGAATATGTCCCATAAAGACTGGACATTTACTGACTTTAGAGAGGAGTGTTCAATATGAAAAACTTATTAATGGTGATTGAAAAGTAAAAGGCAAATGCCATCTCTTTTTAATCCGATTCAATTGTTATCAAACTATGGAATGAAAAGAGGAAGTTTATATGTATCAAGAGCAAGAATTAATCATTCGACCAATTCAACCTGAAGATTTACCTAGACTGTGGGAATTAGCTTTTAAAGATGAAGCTCCAGAGTGGAAGAAATGGGACGCGCCATATTATGAGCATAAGGCGATTCCATTCGAAACATTTATGGAAAAAGCAGAATCATACGTTGCCCGAGATAATATTTGGGCAATTGAAGTAGCCGGTATAGTTTGTGGAACGATTTCGTATTACTGGGAACATGAACCTTCCAAATGGCTTGAAATGGGGATTGTTTTCCACGAAGCACCGAGTTGGGGTAAGGGGTTAGGGACACGTGCTTTAAAACTTTGGGCAGAGCATTTGTTTACAACTATACCACTCGTTCGTGTTGGATATACGACATGGTCTGGTAATGAACGAATGATTCGGGTTGGAGAGAAACTAGGGATGTCAATGGAAGCACGTATACGAAAAGTACGATTATATAACGGAGTCTACTATGATTCAATCCGTATGGGTATTTTACGTGAGGAATGGGAATTATTAAAAACAAAAGCTTAACCACAATACTTTTGAATGAAAAACTGGTTAGAAATAGTCTAACCAGTTTTTTTAATGTATGTTTTCATCACATCTGATTATTTACTGATATAATGCTTGAATAGATTCTATATGATGTAGGTGAATTCCCCCTTATCATACAAACGACCAAGTAGTTTTCTTTTAATCTACTTGGTCGTTTTTCTACATTAGCTATTCCAGCTTTTTTGTAACTTCCGAATATAAATTATTTGCCCAATATGATAGGCATTATGAGTTGTTACATTCCCAATAACTTCCCACCACTTCACGGACTCAGAGAAACCATCTACTTGACTCTCCAGCTTTTCTTCTGTAAGTAAGTCTTGCCATTGTAATAACACCTCTAATAACTGTTCCTTTATCTCAATAAATGTTTGATCTTTTGGAATGATAAAGCTATTATTATTATCTCCAATAGAAGGTACAGCATTTACATGAGATTTTTCGTATCTCGTTTGCCAAGTTTCATTCCAATATAGGAGATGCTGAACAATTTCTGCGATACTATTACAATCTTCGTTCGGTTTCCAAAATGCCTCTTCCTCTGGCAAATTTTTTACTGAGTCTGAAAATGGTAGGTACCAACTAGGATCATTGGCATTTGCTAATAACTGATCTGCTAATACATCTTTTGCATGAAACATTTTTCCACACTCCTTCATTAAACTATTAAATTCTCTTTTAACTAATGAATACCTTTTTATTTTCTCAAAAACTTATAAAAGCGATTTAATCATGTAAATAGCAGTTGCCCAAATGATAATAGCCGATACTTTATTTAAAATGATAAGTAATTTTCCTGATGAGTCTATCTTTTTCATCATGCGCCCGGCAAAACAAAGGCCATGGAACCAACACCATGATACAACGATACATGTCGTCGTAAAAATAATTTTTTCTGTACCTCCATAAACAAGTGAACTTGAACCGATAACACCAATTGTATCGAGTATTGCATGTGGATTTAGTAGTGATACAGACATTGCAAAAAGTACTTGTTTTTTTGCGGTCATCATTGTTAGTTGAGCCTCCGAATGTTCACTCGGTTTCGAACGCCAAGTAATGAATCCCATATATATTAAAAAGACAACTCCAACACCAATTAATATGAATCGCAACCATTCATATTGCATAACCACAATGGAAACCCCAAAGATCGCTAAAAGGATTAAATAGTATCACAAATAGAAGCTGTAATTGTGACAGGCAAAGCTTTCTTAAAAGTCGGTTGAATAGCTCCTTGGTTGAAAACAAATACATTTTGAACCCCTAACGGTAAGATTAAACCTAATGCTAATAAAAATCCGTGAATAAATGCTTCCATGAAAATTCCCCTCTTTCATACTTCCACTATAAAGGAAGAGTTAGCTTACGGAATAGAATCACTGTCGAAAATTATTCGAAGTCAATTCATTTAAGTACATCTTGTCCTAACTGTTGACGGGTTAATAAGACAAAAAATGGTTTGCTAGATTGTAGCAAACCATTTTTATGGTGAGTCTATAGATATTTCCCCAATTATATTATACGAGTCCCCTGAACGAATAGATTGGATGACACCATCCGCTATTTCCTCATTAGATAACCATCTTCGTCTATTATTCTCCCTTATAAAACCTAGTTGAACGAAACGATATTGAATCTCTTTCGGAAGGTTATATTGCTCTCTTAAACTTTCCACATTTGCAGTACTTCCTACTACTTGCCAGACAATACTTTTCTCCTCTAGTAAGTCAAATACAGTTTGTATAACGTCTAGACCATCATGATGAACCCACGCAATCACCTCTGAAAATGGACCATATTCACGAATGCTTTGCTCGAGCGCTTCAGCTAATCGAATGGAATCACGATAATCGACAAAAACGGATTTTATGTGTTCAGGATTTTTGCATACCTTTTTCATACGTTTCATTTTATCCACATTACGTGCAACGACAGATACGATGTAGTTACTCTCTGCATACCATTTCGTAACATCAGCGAGCATTCCTGTACCACCTATTATACAAATATGTTTCAACGTACTACCCCCTTCGATTCAAACGTCCAATTTTGATAAGATGGACGTTACATCTAATTCAATTAAATCGGAAAAATTAGATATAATCGCATCTGCATGCTGTAATTCATGCGCTTGTGCAAAATCAAAATTACAACCAATGGCGATTAAGTCATTATCCTTTGCTGCATTAATATCCGACAAACGATCACCTACGACGAACCCCTTCGTTATTTGGTGATTTTCTTTTATGAGTTGAACTAAATCTGATTTGTTACCACTTGAGATTTGTTGAATACTATATGTCTGTTGAATCCAGCGATTCAGATTATATTTTTCTACGATGGCTTGTAAGTATTCCATCTGTCCATTGCTCGCTATGTATAAGTCATATTCTGCTTCTAATGTGGATAAGGTTGTTTGAACACCGTCGTATAAATCTCCAACTCCATTTTGAATGTTGTGAATAAGCTGTTCATGAAAGATAGTATTTGCTTTATTTCTAACTTTTTCATTATGCCCTGGCAATAACGTCTCCCAAACAACAGGCAACGGTACTCCCATTATATTTTGGTATTCTTCAAGTGGGGTTTGTTTACTCCATAAATTTTCTTTTCGTAAAACTTCAAACGTCGCTTCCAAAGATGGTTCTAAAATAAGATTCGTCTGAAATAGCGTACCGTCCATATCAAATATAATAGATTTTTTCACTATATTCACTCCTTCTAATACACGACGATATATTCTTTAGAGGGTTCCTATGAACTATATGCAATGTAGAAAGGGCTAGTTAAACTGCCTGTTACGATATAAGAAAATTAACTCTATTAAGAGGATGGGAGTGTAACTGTGGAAATTATAATCGAGAGGTTACAGGAGAAAGATGCAGCTGAATTATTTAAATTTGAAAGTGAAAATAGATCCTATTTTGAAAAATCTGTTCCTAACCGCGGTGACGAATACTATAATATTGAAAATTTTAAAATCAAACATAAAGAATTATTAGAAGAGCAAGAGAAACAAGAATCATATTTCTATCTAATCAAGGATCAATCCAGTTCAATTATTGGAAGAATTAATGTGGTTGATATTGATAGAACAAAAAATATCGGGCATGTTGGCTATAGAGTTGGAGAAATTCATACTGGGAAAGGAATTGCAAACAAAGCCTTAAAGCTATTGTTAACAAATATTTCTAGTGAGAATATTAACAAGCTTCATGCAAAAACAACTAGTATTAATATCGCATCACAAAAAGTTTTAGAGAGAAACGGGTTCACTCGTGTCATAACAGATGATGAAGAATTTGTAATGAATGATCAAACATATAGATTTGTCCATTTTGTTTGGTCTCGTACTTAAAAGTAATTCTATGTTTATGAGGATAATTTGTGGACAACTAAGAAAGAACATTTTGAATAAGAAATTTGCTGCGACGAGTAACCGCAGGAGTAAATTTTATTCCACAAAGAAGTCGATCTTTGACTTCTTTGGGAAAGGTTATTTGACCTCGAGGGGCTAGGGGCTAGGCGCTGAGAGAGGATTAACAATCCCTCTTTGTGAAAAAGCAAAGAGGGATTGTTTTGAAAATAAGAAAGTATTTTTTACTCAGTCTCGATCCAGTTGCCTTCGATAATTACCTCTTTACTGATATTCCGAGTAGACCACCAAATATAGAACCCATATTCTAAAATTTCCTCAGGAGCAACGAAATCCCTCATTCTTCATGCTGATGATAAAAACCGTAATATTGTTCGATAATGTGTAGCAGAATCCAATCCGCTAAGTCCCACTTTCACCATTTCTTCTAGTGAAATACGCTGATTTGTACACAATAAACAAAAAATTGAAAAATTGATAGGAATTGTTAATATATTTGCGTTTAAACCGATAATTATTCAGGTGGTCACTCCTCAATTAATCATGATTTTCTATGATCGTAAATTGGTATTTTACTAATACATGAAGGGAGTGACCATCAGAATCATTCTTGTAAGAAAAGAAAGGATTGGAAGCATGTCTCAACAGGAACAATGGAAATCAAAATTAGGTTTCATATTAGCTACCTCAGGCTCTGCAATCGGATTGGGAGCTATATGGAAATTCCCCTATGTAGCGGGAACCGGGGGAGGCGGAGCATTTTTCCTAATATTTTTGTTGTTTGCTTTCTTATTAGGATACCCGCTATTAGTCGGTGAATTCATTGTAGGTCGCAAAGGGCAAAGTGATGCTATTTCTATCTATAGGAAGCTAGCTCCTAATTCGAAATGGCACCTTTTAGGCAGAATGGGAGTATTAATAGGTATCCTAGTCTTATCGTTTTACAGTGTTGTTGGAGGTTGGATTATTCTTTATTTATTTAAAGCACTTACTGGAGGACTTAACGGACTTTCGCAAGAACAGTACGGAGCTTTATTTGGAGAAATTATCTCAAATCCATTTTCAACGCTACTGGGTCAATTTATCTTTATTTTAATCACAGTACTCATCGTTGCTCAAGGGGTTCAAAAGGGTATTGAAAAAGTAAGTAAAATAATGATGCCTATTCTTTTTATATTATTTATAGTTATCGTTATTCGTTCACTTAGTTTAGATGGAGCTATGGAAGGGGTAAAATTTTTACTTGTACCCGACTTTACAAAATTAACATCCGAATCGATTTTGTTTGCTCTAGGACAAGCATTTTTCACAATTACTTTAGGCGCTTCAGTAATGGTTACTTATGCTTCTTACCTACCGAAAACACAAAATCTACCTAGGTCTGCTTTTTCAATTATTATGTTGAATTTATTTATCGCTTTATTAGCGGGACTTGCGATTTTTCCAGGTGTGTTTTCATTTGGCATAGAACCAAATGCAGGACCACCATTGGTTTTTGCTGTATTACCAGCAGTGTTTAGCCAGATGTCCTTCGGGATATTCTTCTTTATTGCGTTTTTAATTTTATTTTTATTTGCTGCTTTAACTTCTGCTTTCTCGATGATTGAAATTGCTGTTTCAACAACAGCCAAAAATGATCCTTCTAAGCGAAAAAAACACACATGGCTTTTTGGTATGTTGATTTTTGTTATTGGGATTCCATCTTGTCTATCATACGGAATAATGGCAGAAGTTAAATTATTCGATAAAACGATGTTTGATTTAGTCGATTATGCAGTGAGTAATGTAATGATGCCTTTAGGTGCATTGCTAATTTCTATATTTATTTCTTTGAAAATTTCTAAAGAAGAGCTATTTGAAGAAATGAAACAGGGGTCAAAAGTAGGGAGACTATTCTTTAACGTTTGGTACTATCTATTAAGATATTTAACTCCAATTGCCATTATTATTGTATTTCTTGACGTACTAGGGTTATTAGATTTAATTACAAAGTAACAAACAACTATTTTACATATTATACGGAGGCTTTACATATGACAACTATGAATAAACTACAACAATTATTTCCAAGTGCTGATGGAAATCAACAACAAAGAGATGAACTATTAGGCCATTTTAAAACAATATTAACAAAAATGGATGAATTAAAGGATCCTTCTAAATTAACTTTAGGTGAAATGCCTAATTATACTGAGGATTACTACAATCGAATCATCCAAAGTGCATTAGTACCAGAAAAAGGTGTTTCTATGGATGTAACGATAGAAAAATTAATGGACTTGGTAAAAGGTCATCGTTTCTTAAATAGTAACTACGTAGCCAATGCAACACCATTACCTAACATCGCTAGTATTCTCGGGAACTTAGTAATGGTTCTCTTAAACGGTAACAATCTTTGGGATGTAGATGGTTCAGCTGCTGCAAATGCAGAAGTACGAGTAACGAGTATGTTATCGAAAATAATTGGTTATGACCCAAATGAAAGCGCAGGGTATACTACATGGGGAGGACAAGGTGCAGTATTTAACTCTTTACGCTTAGCAATTGCACGCCAATTTCCGGAATCAAATAAAGAAGGTATTCCAAGTAACCTCTATTGTTTCTGTTCGGAACTCTCTCATTTTAGTCTTTATAAATCCGCAGAAGCAACAGGCATTGGTGTAAATAACATGGTGCGTGTAAAAGCAAATGACGATCATTCTATGGATTTAAATGATTTAATCGAAAAAATGGAAGAAGTAATAGAGAATGGTGGAATTCCTGTCTATGTTTTAGCAACAATGGGTACAACAGATACATTTGGTATTGATGACCTTTATGGTATTAAACAAATATTAAAAGATATTGAACAACGCCATAATCTAGAACCTGTTTATATACACGCTGATTCAGCAATGGGTGGGATGTATACATTCTTTAATGATTACGATTTTAAAAATAACCCACTTCAATTTGAAGAGGAAGTATGTGCAGTATTAAAACAATATCAAGTTCACTTCCAACATATGAATATTGCTGACAGTATGGTTTTTGATTTTCATAAGTTAGGTCAGACTCCATACATTACAAGCTTGTTCCTTATAAAAGATAAAGCGGATTTAAAATATTTGGATTTAGATGCTTCCGAAACTCCATATGTTGGTAGCCGTGGATATGGTAGCTATCATACAAGTTATACATTAGAGTGCTCTAGAATGGGAAGTTCAATTTCTATTTACACCTCATTATTAGCATTTGGATTAGAGGGTTATCAACAAATATTAGCAAATTATTTACTTGTTAATATTTCCTTTAGAAATGCTTTGAAAAAGGAATTTTCAAATGTGGAACTGACGAATGGAGTATCTCCAGTTACTACTTTTAGATTTTATCCAGAAAATGTTAAATGGCGTGCCGAGCTTGATGGAAATCTGACAACAACAGAAGTAACGGAAATTAATCAATATAATGAGGACTTTGCTGAATTAATCGGATTGGAAAGAGATGTTATTTTCTTTGGTAACACAAAGAAACAACGACTTATATCTGTTACAGATTCGTCTAAACGTTTGCCAGTATATGTCCATAAATTCTATACTACCTCTCCTTACTCAACTGTAGAAGAAGTACACAGATATATATCGTTCTTAAAAGAACATATGGATATCCATAACAAATCACTTGTTTTGATTTAATAATATCCAAAAAAAACACCTCCGTTAAATGTACTTGTCCAAAAAGTACACATACGGAGGTGTTTTATATTGTCTTGTTCAATTATGCTTTGAACTTCGTTATCAACGTTTGTAATTCGTATGCTAGTTCATTTAGTTCCTTTGCTGCATCAGATAACTGATTAATAGATTCTACTTGTTCCTTTGTACTTTCTTCTATCTCATAAGTTGAATTTGAATTCTTCTGCGCTATTGCTGTTAAATCATTAACTGAGGCAGATACTTCTTCTGTTCCCGCTGAGATCTCTTGTGATGCAGCAGAAACTCCTTCAATTTGATTTGAAATTTGGTCAGCTATTTCTTTGATTTTAACGAACATTTCACCTGTTGTCTGAGCAATTTTTGTACCTTTGTCTGTTTCAATCGTACCAATTTTCATAGATGAAACTGCATTCTTTGTCTCATTTTGAATTTCTTCAATAATTTTCGAAATTTTCTCTGTAGATTTGCTAGACTCTTCCGCTAATATTCTTACTTCTTGTGCTACTACAGAAAATCCTTTACCGTGTTCTCCAGCACGAGCTGCTTCAATCGCCGCATTTAAAGCTAATAAGTTTGTTTGGTTAGAAATACCAGTAATTACATCTAGAATACTTGTAATTTCATCGGAACGCTCTTTCAATAAACCAATAATGTTACTTGAGTTCTGCACAGTGTCATTGATGATTTCCATTTGAGAAACTACTTTGTTTATAGCGTCGAGACCCTGCACTGCGTAATCTTCCATATTTTTCGATATAGCAGTAACGTCTTGAGAAGAATTTGCTATAGAACCGATTTCACTCGCGATTTGTTCTATGGCGCCCGCTGATTCCATAACAGACACTTCTTGTGCCTGTATTCCCGCTGTCATTTCTTTAATGTTTTCATTGATTTTTATAGAATGATCTTTTGATTGATCTGTAACTTTTGTAACTAATTCAGATGATTGTAATACTGTGTCAGAAGTCTTTCTTATGCTCTGAATCATAGATTTTAATTCATACGCCATCTCATTAAAAGCTTCATTTATTTTCCCTAAATCATCTTCTCTTGTAGGTAACTTGATATCAAGATTTCCATTTCTCATTTCGTTAATACCAAATGATAATTGTTTCAATGGCTTGAAACTTCTTCGTGTAAAAAACACTTGTAAAAGAACGATAATTATCATTGCTGGAATAAGGATCAGTAATGAATTAAACAAGAACTCTTTTGTTCCGTTCTTAACCATGCTCGCATCAACATCTACTCCGAAGAAAGCAAAGACTTCACCGGAAGAATTTTTGATTGGATACATAACTGTAATCCATGTTCCTAATAGATCATCATAAATTTCTGATGCCGTCATTTCTTTTGTTTCATTCATTTCTCTAATAGCTTCAACGGTTGCCTTAGGATGCTCGTTCAAGTCACCTATTTTGATGTTGTTTTCTTTCAATACATCCACAATGTGTGTTGGGTTAGCAATAATAGCTGATTTATTTCCTTCTATTAATTCAGAATTAAAAAGATATCCTTGGGCAACATTTGGGTTAGTTTTAGATATATTGTCGAACATAGCTATCAACTCTGTTTGAGCCTTATCATCAAAATCCTTCTCTTTGGCTGCATTTTCTACTAACTTAGGATCAATAGTCTTTCCCCAAAGAACTGCAATTTCTGTTGCTTGTTTTTCCATTTCAGTTATTAATACTTCATTTTGAACTTTTAGGCTGGAAACGATAAGTACGACTCCCACTAAAAGAATTAATGCCGTTGTTGTAGCAATAGATTTTGTCACAAAAGATAGTTTTTTAAATATATTCATAGAAAATCTCCCTTTTTTTTAGCAAATCTTATATCGACAATAATAAGGAAATTTTTAACCATTAATTTTTCTATAACTATAAAATATACAAAAAAGGGTAAACTAACACATTTCCAGATGAGAGGGACAAGGTGTCATATTGCGATGAAATAGGAATTAAAGCTAAATATGGATAATTTGTGTCATTAGGATAAAAAACGAATACGAACTAATCCGACACCTCATAAAATATGTATAGAAATTTCGATGGTGCATTTTTTGTTGGAAACTAGTGGTGCAAATATATTTAATGTTTCAATCGAAATTCGCTATGAATATGTGGTAGTTTGGGACAATTGAATTGTGATAAAGCCTCATTTCTAATTAAATGCTAAAAAAATCCCTCTTTGTTTATTAACAAAAAGGGATTAACTATTAAAACAACTATATTATTCTTACAAGCGAAAATGAATTAAATCTAGTTTAGATTAAGCATTAACTGGTTCAGCAGATAATGACTTTGCAATCTCTGTTACTTTTACAAGACCTTCTGCAATAATTTGTTCAGCTTTATCTGGCATTGCATTGTGTCCTTCGATAATTACCTCTTCCACTGACATTCCGAATACTCCACCAAATACATTACGCATATAAGTAGCAGCCATCTCCATCGGTGCTGCTTCAGGTGTAGAATAAACTCCTCCACGTGCGCTTAAAAGAATTGCTTTTTTCTCTGGCATTAAGCTAATCATTTGACCTTCTGGGCTATATTTAAATGCATATCCTGCTTGATACGTATAATCAACAAATGTTTGTAATTTCGCTGGAATTGTTAAGTTCCATAGTGGGAAAGCAAAAACAACTACATCAGCAGCTGTTAAAGCATCCATTGCTTTTTGTTTAGCAGCTAGAATACGTTTCTCCACATCTGATAACTCTTCTGCATTTTGCATTTTTCCAAATGCATTAAATAAGTCTTGACCAAAATATGGCATATCTTCTGCGAACACATCGAAAGTTGTTACATTAAGGCCTTTTACATCTTTTACTTCTTCCATAAATGTTTCATACATTTTACTTGAAACAGCTTCTGAAGCTGGGCGGTTATTTGCTTTAACTACTAAAATATTCATTATTTCTTTCCTCCAAAATTTCTATATATATTTACTAGATAATAGTTGTATCATTGTAACAATTAATTATATTACCATAAGAATTACTACGAATTCTATTTATTAGACTCGAAATGGACCTTACTTGCGGCGCAACTTCATTAGCTAAAACATCAATTGCTCTTCAACCTTTGAAAACAGTATTCTGCTTTATTACATCAGTAAAAACAATAGGATAAATGCGAAGATGCCTAGCACGATGATCATGATTGTATCTTTCATACTATCCTTCACACGAACATGTGTTAATACACCACCAATTGCTGTAGTTCCTAAAATTAATGCTCCTGCAATCCCACTTGTTGTGTTCCAAAATCCAACGATTAATAAAACAGCCCCCGTCAATTCAACAAGTCCTGTTACTAAACAGAACCATTGTGGTAAGTTCCATTTATCAAATGCTTCTTTATGCATTTGCGAACCAACTATTTTACCCAATCCTGCCATTAGAAACATCGCAATTAGCAACCCTTGTAAAATCCAACTCAATATTGTCATTTTACTTTCCTCCTTTTATTATCTAAATTTGACTTGGAACAGAAAACTGCCTTCTACTGATTAAGGATAAACAATTGGCATTTTACCGATGTATTCTTCTAATTCACGACATTTTATTTTGAAACGCTCATACCACCCTTTTCATCCCCTTTTGACAAGTGAGGGCATATGAAATATTCATTTAACACTTTTCTAAACAACATCTTTTGTTTATTCGACAAGTGTTGTATAGTTAATTTATATGGTAATCAATACAATTTCAATCAATAATATTCATCATTAGTTGTTTAAGCAACATATTCGCAAAAATGTCTAATAAAAATGGAGAAAGTAGGTATTTAGATGTCACAAACTCGAATTGATCCACGTATTACTCGTACACGAAATCTAATCATGGACGCATTTGTACAGCTATCCATGAAAAAAGAGTTCAAAGATATTACAATAAAAGACATAACAGACGAAGCTACTGTAAATCGAGCTACTTTCTATTCTCACTTTACCGATAAATATCAATTATTAGATGCCGTTTTAACGGAAGACCTCATGACAAAAATCTTTAATGATATCAATTTGCATGATGAACTTTCAGAAGAATCTATTATAAAAATCTTTCTGTCGATTACAACATTTCAATCCGATCTTTCCACACAGTGTAAACGCAGTTACGATGCCTTTATGTCATCTATCGAAGCAAAACTTAAGGCACAGCTTGAAGAGCTTTTTTGCAAACATTTAATAAAAAATCAACCACAGGAAGATCCAGAAACACTTCGAATTGCTTCTGTGATGTTAAGCTGGGGTATTTATGGTGCTTCTGTAGATTGGCAGCATAATAGCAAACTTACAGCAGAGCAATATATCCAAAAAGCACTTCCTCCAATTTTAAATGGCATGAAATTAATCAAATAATCAGTCTAAAAAAAGCTGTTTAACAAGGAATTCTCCTCAGTTAAACAGCTTTTGTATAATGGTCCATATAAAAATATACTATAATAACATTTTGTATATCATGTTCTAGACTTTCCCCTTTATATAAAAAGGCGACTCATTATCCCATTAGAATCGAAATAGCACTATACACTAAAAGTAGTGCCATGACTATATTAAATTGACTTCGATACTTTGATATAAACTTTTTAAAAATCGAACCAAACATACTCCAGCTGCTAGTTGACAGTATACCAATAGTAGCTAGGAAAACAGAGTAAAATAGGAAACTGAGATGCGACGTGTTATATGGAAGAATGAAAGTTGACATGACTGTTATGCCATATAAAATGGCTTTAGGATTTATAAATTGTAGAACAACTCCTACAAAAAAGCTGTTATTATTGCCCACATTATCATCGTTACCATTATTTTTACTAGTAACAATTTTTATAGCTATATACAACATATAAGCTGCACCTATAATCGTCATCATAAATTCAATTTTTGGAATGAAATTATGAAGAAGTAGATTAAAATAAGCACTCATGATTAAAATGATAAAAAATCCCACACCAACACCTAAGCAAAATTTAAATGTTTTTTTGAATCCGTATGTGTTAGCAAACATCATGGCCATAATGTTATTTGGTCCCGGGGTAAAACTAGCAACAAAAGCAAATAACAGAAGTGAAAACAATGGCATATTAGAACCCCTTTCTTGTAAATATGTTATAATGCACTATATGGTCAATATAACGACTTACTCTTTATTGTACATTATATACGTTATATAGCACAAGAAGAAAAGGAGTGTGTTTATGGAAGAAATACATCTTATCATTGCAAAAAATTTAAAGGCTTTAAGAGAAAATAAAAAATTAAGTCTTGAAAAGGTTGCAGAATTAACTGGAGTAAGCAAAACGATGATAGGTCAAATTGAAAGAGGAGAATCGACCCCGACAATCACAACTATTTGGAAAATAGCGAATGGATTAAAGATTTCTTTTACTTCACTCATCAATACTCCACAGTCAGATACAAAAATTGTTTTAAGAAGTGACATTCAAACCTTATCCGAAGACAATGGGAAATATCGGGTCTATCCTAATTTTCCTTTTGAAGATGATAAACGCTTCGAAGTTTATTCCGTCGAGATAGATAAAGGTGGATTTCTAAGTGCTGATCCACATATGGAAGGTACTGAAGAGCTCTTAACTATTTTTGAAGGAGAACTAACAATACGGGTAAATAACAATGAGTACACTGTAAGAAGTGGTGATTCTATCCGATTCAAGGCAGACAGACCCCATACGTATCATAATTCAGGAGAAACCCTAGCTCGTATAAGTATGATTTTATATTATCCGGCTTAAGAAAAGGCTATCACCTACGTCGAAATATTACCGACATAGACGATAGCCTTTTATAGTTTCGAATTAAAGTCTTGTACCTAGCTCTTCATCAGATAAATCCATTGCAGTGGAAATTTATTTCACCCCAACAAAGTCATTCTTTGCCGGAATTTGTTGAATAAACTCCCAATTGTATTAAGTAGAAAAATCCTGTTTTAAAGCTTATAATTAAGGTATAGAGAGGAGTCGTTCCGATGAAGAAAATTCAATTGAATTCTCCTGAGTTTAACCGTGTTTTAAAAAATATGCAGCTTGAAAACTTATATTTGAGTCATTCGCTACAAGAAAAGGCTATTGAAATCGTCAATTCCGGTAGGAAAGTAACGCCGACTTTGATCAAGGAAGCCTTGGCAAATGACAAAGTACAATGAATTTGAAAATGATGACTATCTTTTAAAAGCAAATCTTTTAGATATACACGATTTCGAAGAGCTTGAGGAAGCTGAAGCTTTTACTTTCTCCATTCGAGCATCACAAATCGAACAAGGTGCATACAAAATTATTGCTTTTACAAAAGACGATTTTGTTGCCCTTCACTATCACCTTTTCCAGGACATATACCCATTTGCAGGTCAATTTCGAAACGTACAATTGATGAAAGACGGTACACGTTTTTGCCAAGTACAGTTCATGGAAGCATACGCCTCTGATTTATTCCATCAATTTAAAATTGAACCCAATTGGGACACTCTAGAGTTTGCAGCCAATAGATTAGCTTACTTCAAATCTGAGCTCAACATGCTCCATCCTTTTAGAGAAGGAAACGGTCGTACAACTCGTATATTCCTTCAAACCTACGCTAAATCGAAAGGGTTCTTATGGAAATATGACACAATGAATCGTTCTGAATACATGCAAGCTATGATTCGTTCCGTAATGAGTGATGATTTACTGGAGAAGCTATTTCTAGATACTTTAACACGTATAGATTAAATACTCGCGAACTTCCAAACGGACAGTTCGTTTTTTTGTACATTTCCCTCTATCTATAGTTCTTCTTCACGGAAAGAAAGGATAACGTTCCTCTTGTAACGAAATAAATAACGATAAGCTTTTACGATTATTAATATAGGGAGGAATTCGATGGCAAACCTAATAACCGACCATCTCGGGAGACAAATGAACATTTCTATGCCCCCAAAACGTATCGTTTCCATTTGTCCAGCGATTACAGAAACGCTTTTCGCCCTAGGGCTGGATAAAGAAATCGTTGGTCGCACTAAATATTGCATTTTTCCACAAGGAATTGTTGAAAAAGTTCCAATCGTTGGAGGTACAAAAGAAGTAAACGTAGAAAAAATACGCGAGCTACAACCAGACCTTATTCTTGCTGAGAAGGAAGAAAATACAGAAGAAATAGTGCATACTCTTGAAAAAATTGCTCCTGTTTTCGTTCTGGAGGTGCAATCAATTAAAGATGCCTATCGTTTTATCCATACCCTCGGATTTCTGACAAATCAACAACAAGAAGCGGATTATCTCATAGCCAGTTGCAAAGACTCGTTCCCAACACCTTTACACAAGAAGAAATTAAACGCAGCTTATGTTATTTGGCGAAAGCCATATATGGTTGTAGGTGGAACGACTTATATTAATGATGTATTACATATGCTTGGTTTCTATAATCCCTTTGGAAAAGAAGATTCAAGGTACCCTATAGTTTCAAAAGAGCAATTTACGGAAGCGAACATTGATGTCCTTTTGCTCGCTTCCGAACCATTTCCTTTTCAAGAAAAGCATATAGCTGAATTTAAAGCTTTTCTTCCGAACACCAAAATCGTACTAGTAGATGGAGAGATGTTTTGGTACGGAGCTAGAATGAAATTAGCAGGAGCATATTTTGAAAAAATAGTAGATAAATAATAGTAACTCATGCCACAGAAAAACAAGAAGGACTGAACAGCAATGAACGCTGAGTCAGTCCTTTTTTTAAAATAAGGAATATTAACATTGTTTCGCTTGAAGTATTTTGTCCTCAGTTCGATTTTAAACTGAAAAGAATGAGTAAAATTCCACTAAAGAGGCAAATCATTCTAGTTAAGGAGATCTTTTCAGCAAGTCCAAATAATGCTATCCCTGTCGTAACGATTAACACAAAAGGGCCAACTAAAGCAAGTAGCGTATTAATTTGAAATGCTTTTTCTAAGTCATTAAATTTTAACATCAACATTGCAGCTGTTATATCTATACTTCCTGAAAAAACTCTCAATATAATCATGAAAAGAAGTGCTTTTTCAATCAAAAGTAATAACTCCTTCTTATTTTTTCTATATGAATACTCCCTAAAGTGTATGTATGCTTTTCCACTTTTATCAAAGTCGAATTTAACTTATATAGGGGATAGAATATTTTTCTACCGTCCTGAAATTCTTTTTACACGATGACTTCATATAATAAGAAGTAGCATTAAATATAGAAGGAGAGATTACAGCGAATCAAAAGAAATACAGAAAACGAAATACAGTAGCATTTACTGTATTAGCTTATTTCACACTCTTTGCAGGTGTTTTCATGTTTAGTATCGGTCTTTATAATGAGGACAGCTTACAGCTCAATGAAAAGGGATATTATATTGCGGTTATGATTTTAGTGGCGGTTGGAGCAATACTCACACAAAAAGTCACACGGGATAACGCTGAAGATAATGATATCATTGCAGAGCAAGAACAAGAACGTCAATTGAGTGCCATTAGACTTCCTACGAATAAAGAGGAATCTTAATAATCATAACAACAGTTCTAATTCTTTATAAAAACAGAATTAGAACTGTCTTCGAATCAAATTTAGATTTAGACAAATCCGTTGGGATTATGCAGTAACCTCCCGCATGTGACGGCTAATATTACCCAACTATAATGAATCTTCTTCATTTTACACCCACTATCTTTCTACTATCTTTTCTTGGACACTTTTATAACTGTCATTATATCACTCGTATCATATGAAAATTTTCATTATTCTGTAATAAATTTCAATTAAAGTAAAACGTCCATTAAGTTAAATAAATAACTTAATGGACGTTTGTTCTAAAAATCGCATGTACTTATATTTTTTTAACGAATTCAGATTTTAGTTTCATTGCACCAAAACCGTCAATTTTGCAATCAATATTATGATCTCCATCAACTAATCGAATACTTTTTACTTTAGTTCCAATTTTTAAAGTGGATGAACTTCCTTTTACTTTAAGGTCTTTGATAACTGTCACAGAATCACCATCATTTAAGACGTTCCCATTAGCATCTTTGACAATCTTTTGATCTATATTAGTTTCATTTTCTGCCTCTAACGACCATTCATGAGCACATTCTGGGCAAATTAGAAGACTTCCATCTTCGTATGTGTATTCTGAATTACATTTAGGGCAATTTGGTAATGCTGACATAATTACATTTCCTCCATTCATTACCGTTAATTCTAATATAATAGTCCTTCTTATACAACAGGCGATGATACAACATGTCACCCTTATAAACGCCTCTTTATTTATTTACTCTAATTTTAACGCTTTCTTCTAGATAATTTGGATAGACTTGCAGTGTAAATGTGACAGGATTTACGAAAGAACCTTCTTCAAATGTTCTGTATAACCCTGACCAAGTCTATCTATTGATACATCTCCCCATGTATTTGCATCAATTGTAAAAAAGCGTTGTCATCCCCTGCAACGGCTCTTCTAATTAGTTGTTCCACCATCGCTCCTAAGTTCCAATAGTTAGACCCTCCATCGTGCGAATACGGGGGAAGGCTACAAGCAGGATTTGAAACAGCAGCATTAATCACTATAATATACTTTGTCATTTTCTTGGGAGCCTGTTTAACTATCGTTTATACCACTTATAGAAAAGAACTTTCGTAGCTAAAAGAATCACTTTGATGATCAAAGTGATTCTTTTAATTAAGCGAATATCTTCGAAAACTCCGTAATTTTGTCTATAATACTTTGTTCAACACAATGTAGTTGCATCGTTGCAACGGAGCGTAATGCTTCATTTTCCCCAATACATATACCCTCTTTTGCATGTAAAAACATGGAGACATCATTCGAGTCGTTTCCAAATGCAATGTATGCTCCTTCTTCTACACCTAAAACCTGTAATCCCTTCCATTTATCAATACCAAGAGGGCTAATATCCAAAATGCCTTCTTGATAATGCTCATACACCTGAACAGGGAGATTATGTAGTACTTGCACTAATTGTTCTTCATTATCATTAGGGAATAACACAACTTTTACCATCTCTTCGATGCAGTCTATCGGCACATTTGTCGCTAACTGATTTGGATCTATGTTGCGATAAATAGGATGTTTTTGGCTACCGGTATAAGTATAATCCCAATGACTATCAATTAAATAGGTAAGCTGATATTTCTCGATTAAAGAACGAATGGCCTCCGTTGTTTTAGCATCAAAGGTGGTCACTTTTATAATTTCCTTTTCTTTTGCAACGAACGCACCGTTCCCACCAACCATCGAACAATGATGCATATGATCTGGCAATACAGGCAATAAATCTCGAATTGGCCGAGCAGATGCAAATATGACTTCATGCCCTTTTGCACGAATTCCGTCTAAAGCGTGAACTATCCCTTTTGATAATGGGTTCCCTTTGAAACAAATCGTCCCATCTAGATCAAAAACAAATTTCATATATATCCCTCCCTCCTTTTTAATGTAAAAGAGTTCTTTTATAATGAACAGGACAGAAGTCCGAAAAAGGAGAAAAAATGATGAAAAAAATTGAAGATTGTTTACTGCTTGAAGTTTACTTAAAAAATGAACATATCCAAAAACTTTTTACACATTGTGATCATCCATTTCAAATTCGACGATACGAAGCAAAAGAAATTGTGTTACATGAAGGGGAAGCTATTGACGGCTTATATATTCAAATGTCTGGACGTACCAAAATAACGACGAGTGTTATTACAGGAAAAGCATTATTACTTCGATTCTGTTCTGCCGTTTCCATTATGGGAGATATTGAGCTCCTTCAACACGTTGATGTACAGTCACAAGTTAGCACGGAAGAACGAACAGATTTTATATTTCTCGATAAACAGTATGTTAAAAGTAATTTGCTACAAGAAGTTACTTTTTTACAAGAGCTTCTAAACCACATGTCTTACAAACTACAAACATGTACAACCGCTTCACGTATCAATTTACTTGTTTCAGTGGAGACTCGTTTTGCAAGTTACCTATGTACGACGAGAAACACTTCTAATCTGTTCGGGAAAGAAATTCACACAACTGATCATCACGAAATCGCTTCCCTTATCGGCACAACAACTCGCCACTTAAATCGTATTATCGATAAATTAAGTGTTACGAACACTATTCACAAAGACAAGAAACAAATCATCGTAGATGACTGGGAAGCTATCGAACGAATTGCCAATGGTTTAAGATATGAATAAAAGAGAGTGTGTTTTGAAAAAATTCTCATCAATGCACACTCTGCATGTTTTCCTAATCACTCATTTTACCATTCGTTAATGACGTAATATGTTCAAACCTAGGCTCTCCAACAAATCAAAATAGTTAGGACAAGTTTTAGATACACAACCCGGATCGTTTAATTGTATGCCTTCGACTTTTGAACCAATAAGCGCTAAGGACATAGCGACTCGATGATCATCATAAGTATTTAACAAAGCGGGCTTTGGTTTACTAGGATATACTTTTAAGCCATCTTTATATTCCTCTACTCTAACCCCAAGTCTAGTTAAAGATTCGCATATAACACTAATACGATCTGATTCGTGATGGCGTATATGTTCAACATCCTTAATCGTTATTGGCCCATTTGCAAATGGAGCGATAGATGCCAATGTTAAAGTCTGATCGGACATCTCCCTCATAGAAATTTCGAATCCCCCTTTTAATTGGGCAACTCCTTCTAATTCAATAAAAGATGACCCCTTTGTTACTTTGCAGCCCATTTTTTCAAAAACATCTACCATTTTTATATCTGGCTGTCTTGTTTGATATGTTAGATTATTGATGCGAATTCTACCATTCGTCAATGCTGCAAGAGCAAGAAAGTAACAGGCTGTAGAGGCATCTGCCTCTAACTCTATTTCTTGTGGATTATAATGCGAAGGATGAACAATTATTTTATTTAGTTTATTATCATATTGCACATTAGCGCCGAATTGCTCCATTAATTGTAATGTTAAAATCACATATGCCTGCTGCACTATGTGATCCTTAATATTTACTGTGATCGTTTCTCTTGCATAAGGTGATGCTATAAGTAAGCCACTTATAAATTGGCTAGAAACCTTACCAGAAATGCTCACATTCCCCCCAACTAATTCTGTCCCCTTAATGGACAATGGATAGTAACCTTCATGATTCAAATACTCGATATCGGCACCAATTTCTTTCAAAGCGTCTATTAAATCTGAAATGGGTCTTTTACTCATACTTTCACTAGCTTCAATTTCCCATATCCCTTTACTAGATATTGCTAATGCACCAGGTAAAAACCTTGCAACCGTACCTGCTGCCCCGATGTATAAACTGCCTGTGTCCCATTCTCCGCCCTTACCGTCAACATAAGCTGTCTCATCTTGAATCTCTACATTTATTCCTAGTTTTCTCAAAGCATCTATACACCAATACGAATCGTCGCTTTTTAAAATACCTGTTATTTTTGATTTTCCATTAGCTAGAGCACTTATGATTAAAGCTCTATTTGTTAAACTTTTACTTCCACTAATCGTAAGATTTCCGTTTATCCTCTTTTCACTCGGTGATATTTCCATTATTTTTACTCCATTTAATAGTGTCCAAGGACTACGAGCTTTTATATCAAAATCATTTTTTGGCAATAGTAAGTACCTCCTTATTCCTAAAAACTAGTGTCTTTATTATAATGAAGAGACTAATATAAATGAAATTCATATATTTCATAACAGCTATAGGTGGGATCTATACCATGAACTTAGACTTGTATCATGTTTTTTATGTAACAGCACTAGAAAATAATTTCTCTAAAGCGGCAACAAAATTGTATATTACTCAACCAAGTGTCAGTCATGCAATTAAACAGTTAGAAGAAAAACTAGGAGTACAATTATTTATTAGAACGTCAAAGGGAGTCGCAATAACTAATGAGGGGGAAACTTTGTTTGAATATATTCACAAAGTTTTTGGATTAATTGATACTGCCGAACAGAAAATTTCAGAGTTGAAAAATTTAGAAAGTGGACATGTCACAATCGGAGGCAGTGATTCAACATGCAAACATTATTTACTACCCTATATACAAACGTTTCAAAATGAATTTCCGAATATCCAAATCAGGCTTCAACATGGCTCAACACCACAAATATTAGACAAATTGAATAACGGGCGAATTGATCTTGGTATCGTTCACTTGCCGATTAACGATAGTCAAATTCAACTAACTGAATTTTTAAGTATAAGCAGCACTTTTGTAGTTGGGGAAAAATATAAGGAGTTGGCTAATAAAAATATTTCTCTTGAAGAGATGCTAAACTATCCTATTATCTCTTTTTCAGAAACAAGTAGTTCTAGGAGCTTTCTTAATCAGTTATTTCTAAAACAGGGACTCAGTCTTAATCCTGAAATCGAGGTTGGAAGTGTAGAATTACTAATAGAATGCGCAAAAATCGGTATGGGTATTGCATTTGTAACTAAAGAATTGGTTTCGAAAGAGTTATCAAAAGGTGAATTATTTGAAGTTTATTTAAATGAAAAAATAGAAAAGAGGAATATTGGATTAGTAACTAGAAAAAATATTTCTTTATCTGTCGCAGCAGATAAGTTTTATAAACACTTATTAGATTGACCGGTTATGATGTCAAAAAGAAGATGGGACACCCCCAAAAAAATTGATTTTCGTTTCGGGTACGCTTTCCGCGGGCACGGCTCGAGCCTGTAGTCTCTCACTCGTGCTATTCCCGAAGGAGTCGACCCTACACTCCAATCAATTTTATAAAGTATCAGATTTTTATCGAAAATTTCCGTCAGTTTCTTTGAAATTTCTACTTATGTCCCAGCCTCTTATTTATGAAATCACTTTCCATTTATCAGATCGTCAATATACTCATTTGCTTTCATATGTATTTTTCTTATTGTCTACTACTCTTTGTTGTAGCAAAAATAATGCTAGACCTATTAATATGAGCATGATGCCTAAACCTTGTTGTAAAGAAATAACCTCATCCAAAATGTAATATGCAAGGATACAAGTTCCAATTGTTTCACCTAGTATACTCATAGAAATAACAGAGGTACTAAGCCATTTTAACAGCCAATTGAAAATTGTTTGCCCTAAAACCGTTGCAATAAACGCTAATCCAATAAAGGACCACCACGTTTGTGCAGAATAATTAACGAATGGTGCTTGTTGACCGAATGCAAATATGCTTAAAAATAATGCACTACTCGCATAACCGATAATTGAATATGGGACAAGAGATAGCTCTTTACGAACATGCTGCCCAACGAAGAAATAAGCTGTAATGATACCTGCTGCAATAAAGGCTAATACATCACCAAATAGAGCTTGCCCACTAACTTGAAAGTCTTGCCATCCAATAACGACGCTCCCACCAATAGCTACAAGACATCCTATTACAGCCCCTTTACTGAAGCGCTCTTTAAATAGAAAATAGCCACCAACCATTGAAAAGAGTGGCTGTAAAGTAACAATGACAGTAGAGCTAGCTACAGAGGTGTAGTTTAATGATTCAAACCACAATACATAATGGACTGCTAGAAATAAGCCAGATAATAATCCAAGTCCCCATTGTTTTTTAGATAGCGAATATATCTCCTGTCTACTCTCTTTGTTTATTAATAAAAATGGTAAAAGTATTATTGCTGCAAAAAACATTCGATAGAACGCCGTAATCGTCGAAGGTGCATCTGCTAACTTCACAAAAATTGCTGAGGTAGATAGTGCAAACACACCAAAAAATAAAGCAGCGTATGAGATAAATGGTGATTTCAATCCCTTAGCCTCCTAAAACTTTGTTTACAATAATAAAAATAGTGCAATATAATGTATAAAATTAGTATAAAGTTTTTGCACAATGAAAGACATCTTTTTTCTCTTTGTTTAGTAAGTTAGCACAAAAAAGCTTAAACACACATTATTTTAGAAAGGAGTTTTACTATGATCAATCATCGACTTGGCCAAACTGTATTAAGCTACCGAAAGAAAAATGGTATGACAATTCGTGAATTTGCCGATTATGCTGGAATTAGCACCTCGCTCATTAGCCAACTGGAAAGAGGACAAGCAAATCCCTCATTAAGTGTGTTAGAACTAGTTGCACGAGCATTAAATGTACCACTTTTTACGCTTTTCATTCATGACATTGATACGGATTCACTTATTTCGAGAAAACAAGACCGGAAGAAAGTCTATCGTGAAAATAGTGACCATATTGTCTATGATGTGTTAACGCCAGATTTTATGAAAGCACATATTGAGCTTTTAATGATGGATTTAAATGCACACGCATGTACTACTGAAAGTCACTACTCTCATGACAATAAAGAAGAAATTGCTGTAGTGATGAGAGGAGAGGCGTATGTTGAACTGGAAGGTATCGAATATTTCTTAGAGGAAGGGGATGTTGTCCGCATTCCACCAAATGTGAAGCATCGTTTTTTGAACAAGAGCGAGCAATCAAACCATATTTTATTCGTTCTAACTCCAACACTAGTTTAAATGGCACCTTTTTCTAATAGAGAAACTAAGATAAAATTAGGAATTGTATGGATAATGAAAATATACAATACATAAGTTACTTGGAAAGGGGAACTAAGTAATGTCGCATGATAGCACTAAATCAAAAGATTTAGAGAGTCAACCAGCTTGGTTAAAAAGTTACATTGATTCTCCAGAAAAGCAAAGACAATTATATCGTCGGACGTTGATCATCGTTGTTATTTCACAAATTTTTGGCGGTGCTGGACTTGCTGCTGGAGCAACGGTAGGAGCACTTCTAGCGCAAGAAATGCTAGGTACAGACAGTTTTGCGGGGATTCCGGTGGCATTGATCACTTTCGGTTCTGCTGGGGCAGCACTTCTTGTAGGGCGACTATCTCAACGTTTTGGACGACGTTTTGGACTCGCAGCAGGATTTTTGGCTGGCGGGATTGGTGCAGTTGGGATAGTGATTTCAGCCACAACCAATAATATTCTTCTTCTTTTTGCATCACTACTAATCTACGGTGCTGGGACTGCTACAAACCTGCAAGCACGCTATGCAGGTACAGATTTAGCAAAGCCTAAACAGCGTGCAACTGCAGTAAGTATCGCAATGGTATCAACCACATTTGGTGCTGTTGCAGGGCCAAATCTGGTTGAGGTGATGGGTGGATTTGCTGTATCCATCGGCGTCCCTGCTCTTACAGGCCCGTTTATTTTAGCAGCAGCTGCCTTTATACTTGCTGGTTTAGTTATTCTAATTTTACTTCGTCCAGATCCTTTTAATGTAGCGAAAGCAATTACTGAAGCGAATGAAGCGAAAAATAATAAACAATTAGATACACATTCCAATACACAAACTAATAACAAATCAGGAATTGTTGTAGGAGCTACAGTAATGGTCTTAACACAAATTGTCATGGTTGCAATTATGACAATGACCCCTGTACATATGATGCATCATGGACATAACTTGAAAGAGGTTGGATTGGTAATTGGCTTCCATATAGGTGCAATGTACCTGCCGTCACTCATAACCGGAATCCTCGTAGACAAAATTGGTCGGACTGCTATGGCAACAGTTGCCGGTGCCACATTACTTCTTGCTGGTGTTATAGCTGCTATTGCACCTACTGATTCCATGCTTGTACTTATCGTCGCTCTCTCTTTGCTCGGTATTGGTTGGAATTTTGGATTAATTAGTGGCACAGCGCTCATCGTAGATTCAACCAATCTATCTTCTCGTGCAAAGACACAAGGAACTGTTGATGTCTTAATAGCTTTGTCAGGGGCCTCTGGTGGAGCACTATCTGGCATGGTCGTAGCTCATTCCAGTTATACAACACTCTCACTGACTGGAGGTATTCTTTCCTTATTGCTTATCCCAGTCGTTATTTGGTCTCGGAGTAAAAGAGAAACGGTTTCAGAGAAGGCTGTTGCCCAACCATCTCAGGAAACTGGCAGTTGACAGGACTGAAGATGATAATAAAAGAGAGCAATTAGATAGCCTCTTCTTTATTCTTCTAACTCCTTTCTAACGAGTTCCTATACTTTGAATAAAATATAGTGAGATCCTTAAAGCAAAAGCCCTGCAAGATGACGTATCATCTTGCAGGGCTTTTCGATTAGTTCTCTTCTACTTCTTTACGGTTTTTCTTGAATATTTTTGATAATATTTCGTAAACGATTGGTACAACGATTAATGTTAATAATGTTGAACTTATTAAACCGCCAATTACTGTAATACCAAGACCTTTCGAGATTAAACCGCCACCGCCGCCTGATCCAATTGCTAATGGAATCAACGCACCGATTGTTGCGATTGCCGTCATTAAAATTGGACGGAGACGCGTTGCACCAGCTTCTAGAATTGCTTCACGCATATTCATACCATCACGTTCCATATGAATAATACGGTCTACAAGTACGATGGCGTTCGTTACAACAATACCGATTAACATTAATAGACCCATCATGACAGATACAGAGATTGTTTCACCAGCGATTAATAAACCAACAAATGAACCAATTACTGCAAATGGTAACGAGAATAGAATTGCGAATGGCGCAACACCTTCACGGAATGTTACCACAAGGATAAAGTACACGATTGCGATTGCCGCAAGCATTGCTACTATGAGTTGTGTAAATGTTTCCGTCATATCTGCAGCTACTCCAGCAACGCCAATTGTAACACCTTTAGGTAAATCTAATTTATCAATTGCTTTATCTACCTCAGATGTTGCCTTGGAAATATCATCACCAATGATTGTTCCTGAAACTGTTGCAAAGTATTCACCTTTACTTCGAGCAAGTGTATTTAACGTTGTACCCTTCTCAACTTTTACAAGGTCAGAAAGCTTCATTGTCGTACCAAGTGCTGTTGGTACTTCAGTTACTAAAATATCATCAATTGATTTTGGTTGTGCAGCTTGTTCTTGCTGAACGATAACTTCTAATGTGTTACCGTCTTTTTCAACCGTTGTTAATACATCTTGCGTTTTCGTTGGATTTAACATCATAACGATTTGACCAGTTGTTAAACCATACTGTAGTAATTCATCTTGTGTTACTTTGAATGTATATTCAACGTACGCTTCTTCTGCACTAGAAGAAACTTTTTCTAAGCCTTTATTTTCATTCATAACGCCTTCTACCATTTTTACAGCTTCATTTAGTTTATCTAAATCCTCACTGTAGAAAGTGTAGCTAACTTGATCAGTAGGCGCAGACATAGAAGTGAAGTTTTGGCTTTTCCACTCACCTGTTTGGCCAATATTGAATACATAGTCTTCAATTTCCGTACGTACTTCTGGGAAGTCCTTCATTTCTGGGTCAAAGATTAGGTACATTAAAGCACCACCAGCTCCTCCACCCATCATAGCAGTCATCTCATCGCCGCTCTCCGTTACGGATAATTGAACAATATCAATATCATCACGCTTTAATAACTCTTGTTCTACCACTTCAATGTTTGCTAATGTATCATCCATTAGCTCGCCTGCTTCTGGTGTGTACGTTAAGTACATCACTTTTTCTTCTTCACTACCCATGAAGCTTAAACCGATTAATGGTGTTAATGCCACACTTCCTGCTAATAAAACAATAGCAATTAAAGAAGTAATGACTTTATGATTTAGAGTCCAGCCAAGGATCCCTCTGTACCCTTTCGCTAATTTACCCGCTTCTTTATGACTACTTTCTGTTTTCTCACTATATAACTTCTTCTTAAATAAGAAGTGAGATAATGCAGGAACAATTGTAATTGCAACAATTAATGATGCACCTAACGCAAACGTCATCGTTAACGCGAACGGCATGAACAGCTCTCCTACCATACCACCAACGAAGATAAGCGGTGCAAATACCGCAACGGTTACTAATGTTGAGGACATGATAGGCTTGAACATTTCAATAGTCGCTTCTCGTACAAGTGCTCTCCCTGTCAACTTCTCCGTTTTTAAATGTAGTCGACGATAAATATTTTCCACTACTACGATGGAGTCATCGATTACACGACCGATGGCAACCGTGATCGCTCCAAGTGTCATCATATTTAACGTAATGTCCATCCAATTTAATAGCAGCAAAGCCATGAAAATCGAAACTGGAATGGAAACAATTGAAATAATGGTAGATTTGAAATCACGTAAGAATAAAAGAATGATTAATACAGCGATTAAACCACCGAAAACTGCTTTTTCAATCATTGTGGCAACCGATTTTTCAATTGGAGCACCTTGGTCTAGTGATACATCGATGACAAGACCATCGATCTTTGCCTCTTCTTCCTCGATTAACTTCTTCACATCATTTACAACATCCACTGTGTTCGCTTGTTGCCCTTTAACAATTTGAATGGCAATCGCATTTTCACCATTTGTACGTGAAACTGATTGTACTTTACCTACTACTTCAACTGTAGCAATGTCGCTAAGTTTCACAAATGGCGATGGATTTGTTTCTGATGGTGTTACAGGAATAAGCATTCCTTTTAATTCATCAGCTGTCATGAACTTTCCATCCACTGCTACAGCTTGTTCACCTTCTTCAAACTCATAAAGACCTAATGAAACAGCTAGATCACTTGCCTGAATCATTTGCTTAACCGCATCTTCTGTTATGCCAAGTTCAGCCATTTTTGCTTCGTTATATGTCAGTTCCACTTCTTCAATGTGCTGACCTGTAATAGTTGCAGAAGCTACACCATCTATTTTCTCCATTTTTGGAAGGATAATATCCTCTACTGTTGACGTTAAATCCACAATATCTTCCGTCTTACTACTTATACTTAACGCAACAACTGGCATCATATTCATGCTAATAGCTGTAATTGTTGGAGCTTGTGCCCCTTCTGGTAAAGTCACAGCATCTAAAGCAGACGACAAAGCACGCTTTGCTTCGTCCATATCTATACCATACTCGTACTCTACTTGAATACTTGCCATATTAGAATATGAATTAGAATATACAGCTTTCACGTTCTCTAGATTGTCTACGGCTTTTTCTAATGGAATGGATACATCTTCCATCACTTGCTCAGGAGTTGCTCCAGGATATACACCCATTACCATTAAGTAAGGAATCGAAATATCTGGCAGCGTCTCTGTTTTCATTTGAGTACCCGAGTAAATTCCAGATACTGTAATTATAATTGTAAGCAACCATACTGCTAATTTATTTTTCAGGACAAAATTTACTAAACCTTTCACTCTAGCACCTACCCTTAATTGACTTATCGGACTCAATTATTTATAATAATGACTAATTAGTCATTTGTCAACGAAAGTACTTAGGAGCGATAAAATAAAATGATTAAAAAACAATTAATAATGGAGAAAGCATTAGAACTATTTGCTAAACAAGGTTTTGAAGCGACATCCGTTCAGCAAATAACAGAGCATTGCGGTATTTCTAAAGGCGCTTTTTACTTATCATTTAAGTCAAAGGATGAATTGATTTTAGAATTGATCAATCATTTCATGACACAGTTCACTTCTGATATTGACTACCTGGTCAAGAACGAAGAAAACACGGAAGAACTTTTATACAAATTCTATTACTCGACGTTCTATTCATTTCATCAGCATTCGGATTTTGCAAAAATTCTTATGAAAGAGCAAATGCGATCCCTTAATGAAGAATTCATAATAAAAATGCGTTACTATGACCAATCCATGGAGAAAGTTATCTTATCGATGGTTGAACGATTATATGGAGAAGAGATTAGTCATACAAAATATGATTTAATCTATTGTATTAAAGGTTTTATGAAAACTTATTCAGAGTTATTTTTATTCTATAATTTGCCATTAGATTTGAATTTACTAGCCCAATCGCTTGTAGAAAAAACAAATTTACTAGCTAGACATATTACCATACCATTTATATCTCAGGAACTTATCCAGTTGTTTCAGCAACCGATGAATGAAGAAGAATCGAGGGAGCAGATTCTCGAAATTATGGACCAAAAAATAATGGAACTGGGAGATTCTATCGAAAAGGAATCTTTAATCTTGCTAAAGCAGCAAATACTTGAACCAACTTTAAGTCCAGCTATAGTGAAAGGGTTACAAGAAAACATTCGAAATCATCCCCATTGTAAATGGATATCTTATTTACTTCGTAGTTATTTTGAGTTTTAAAACTAAAAAGGCAGTTCGCTTTAAGCATTCTGCCTTTTTTAATAAATGAATATCAGTGCCCTTTTTCAATCATTTGAAGGAAATTAATTCCCACTTGAACTCCATCATTTTATAGTAAAATCATATTATAAAAATCCTAGTTTACTACTTACTGTTAAAAAAATTACTGGAATTAGTAACGCTGGTATCAGATTCATCGTTTTCATTTTTTTTATACCTAAAATACTTAGTCCTGAACTGAGAATTAATACACCCCCGATAATAGACATTTCATTTAAGAGATCTGGCGTAATAAAACTTGTAATTGATCCTGCTAAAAAATAGAAAAATCCTTGCCAACACAACAAAACAAGTGCTGAATAAGCAATTCCAATTCCAAAAGTAGAGGCGAGTACAATTGACGTAACACCGTCCAAAATCGCGTTCGTAAAAAGGTATGTATTATTACCTCTTAGTGCACTCTCAATTGGCCCCAAAATAGAAAGAGTTCCTGCACAAAATAAGAGAATTGCAGTAGATAATCCTTCTGATAAATTTCCAGTTGAAAATTTAGATACGATTTTTTTAAAACCCTCTTCCAAATTTAACTTTTCTCCAATCAATCCCCCAATTGCTAGACTAACGATAAATAAAACAGGAAATTTGCTAGATGGAAGGTACTCAACAATTGAATTTAAGCCTAATGCTATTGCTGCTAATCCCATTGCTTGCATGAGGATATCTTGATAAGAATCTTTTATTCCCTTTTTTAAAGTACTCCCTATAACACTTCCAACAATAATTGTCGTGCAATTTACAATTGTTCCAATCATATCAACCTCTCCTTAACTCAATCACATTAAGGAAACAATAAACCCTCCAGCAGCTGGAGGGTCAATGGTCATTTGATCAATATTTGAATTTCAGTCACAAATTTAGATCTGTCATTTGTAAATCCATAGTCGATTAACGTGACTTCTATAGCATCCTCTAATATTTCATATCCCTTATGTTCAACATGCTCCATAAGTTTTTTATAATATGGGGAAGCATCTTCATGTGTTCCCTCAAAACGAATAGAAAGATATGTGCCCTTCGAAAGAATCTTTGCATTATCCGAGCAGTAGTTTTCAGTGTCTACGATGATAAATATTGAATTGTATTCATCGAAACTTCCTATTTTCAAGTTCTCGATGGAGATAGATAATCCTATCTTCCCCAGAAATATGGCAGATTTCATCTTTGCATTGTTTTCTAATAAACGAATTAACATTTCTAAATTATTGTCTTTATAAATCTTTTGTTTTAACAATACAATTTCTCGTTCAGGTAAATCCATTTTTCGAATCTTATTTAGTTCTTTAGAATTCCCCGCATCGGTAATCTGATGGATTCTATTTTCAAGCTTTTGTTGAATCTGAGTAAATTCCTGAATCCTCTTTTCCGTTTCAAGTTGTTGTTCCTTTAGAAGCAACAATATTTTATCAATTTCGCGATTGTCTAAAAAAAGCTTAATGTTCTTTAATGGCATATTAAGAGATTTGAGATATAAGATTGTATTTAATTGTTCAAATTGTTCGATGGAATAATATCGATAACCGGTCGCAGAATCTACAAATTTTGGTTTAAACAAATCAATCGTATCATAATACCTTAACGTCCGAATATCTACCTGAAAAAGCCTCGATATCTCACCTATCAAAAATGTATTTTCCATATTAAGATCTCCTAGATTTACAGTACTATCTGAAGTATATACGTTTTCAAGTATAACAAAAACGAGTTAGACTTCAGAAAAAAGTAGAACCGTTCAATATTGCTTAGCTCTCAAAACAATATCTCACTATTCTCCTTATATTTTGCGAAAGAATTACAAGGTAATCTATACTGTAGTAAAGATAGATTGTTGTTACGGAGGTAGAAAAAAGTGGCTAGTGATCAGTGGATTTTAATAATTGACGATGAGGAAGATTTGGCACGTCTGATGGGGACAGTTTTACATAAAGAGGGAATTATAAATGTTGTAACTGCGGGGACGGTAGCTGATGGTTGGGCAAAGTTTCAGGAGTTTAATCCTGGACTTGTATTGCTAGATATTATGCTGCCAGATGGCGAAGGCTATGACTTATGTAAGCAAATTCGTGAAGTATCAAATGTGCCAATTTTATTTATGTCTGCAAAGGATGAGGAAATTGATAAGATTTTAGGACTTGCGATAGGTGGGGATGATTATATAACCAAACCATTTAGTCCGAAAGAGGTTGCTTATCGGGTGAAGGCACAGCTGAGACGTGCTGGCTTTTCAGAGGAGAAAGCGGCACCGAAAAATTTGCAAGTTGGACCATTTGAGCTTAGTGCCAATGAAACAGAATTGAAAAAGGATAGCAAAACGATTGAGCTCACAGCTAAAGAAATAGGACTGATGAGCTGTTTTATGCATCATCCAAATCAGATTTTGAGCAAGGAAACATTGTTTGAACATGTTTGGGGAGATGAATTCTTTGGATCCGATAATACGGTGATGGTGCATATTCGCCGTTTACGCGAAAAAATTGAGATAGATCCGTCAAATCCTTCGTATTTATTAACAGTTAAAGGGCTTGGTTATAAATTACATACGAAGGGGTGAGGCTAGATGAAGTGGAAATTGACACGGCGCTTTTTAGGATCCGTAGTGACAATTGTTGTAATCGTAGGGCTTGTCAACGCGATTTTACTCTTCTCCTTACTCGTTTTTCGAACAATGTATAATTTCGACGCAGAAGAAGAATCTATGGAAAACTTTAGCCGAACTTTTTCACAATATGTAGAGCTACAAGATGACAAACCGATTGTAAATGAAAAAGGCTTAGAAAAGTTACAAGAGTTGAAAGCTTGGGTACAAATTTTGAATAAAAAAGGTGAACAAGTGGCAGCCTTTTATACACCCTCAAATTTGAAAACAGAGTATTCGCCAATTGAAATTGTACAAATGTATAAGTATAAAGAAATAGATACAGAGACGACCGTTTTTATAGGTGAAACTGATGGTTTCAGCTATTTTGTGGGGGTTAAAGATCAAGGAATAGGTCGATATGTTTTGACCTACGATTATGCAAAGATCTTTAAAAACATTAATATCTTACTTTTACTATTTTTAATCGTCGATATTATTATTGCATTAGTTATTGGACTTTTATTTGGTAAAAGATTAACAACTCCACTTTACATCTTAGTAGAAGGAATTCAACAGCTTCGGGAAAGACGTTTTAAAAAGATGGCCATACCAAAAGGTGTTTACGAAGATGTATTTCGCAATATGAATGAACTTTCAGTGAAGTTAGATCAGTATGAGAAAGAACGTGATCATCTTGACCGAATGCGTGAAGAATGGATTAGCAATGTTTCGCATGATATGAAAACACCACTTGCTTCTATTCATGGATATGCAGAATTAATGAAAGATAGCGGCACCGATTTAACTCCGCAAGAATTGCATGAGTATACAACTATTATTAATAGACAGTCTCTATATATGAAGGATTTGTTAGACGACCTCAATTTAACGATGCGTTTGCGCAACCAGCAACTCCCTTTGCAATTTGAAGATGTAGATATAGTTGTATTTTTACGTGAAATGACGATTGAACTTTTAAATGATTCACCATTTGGTGAACGACAGATTGAATTTCAGGCAAATGTGGACAAAGCAGTGCATAAAGTGGATAAAAAACTACTGAAACGTGCGATTTTAAACTTTATCTACAATGCTCTTGTGCATAACGATGAAAATGTCTTAGTAACTATACGAATTGATAATATTTATCCACATTGTGGACAAGAGCAAAAGTCAGGTAACATATCCACAGCTCCAGTATTCCATACGCAAATTACCATTGCTGATAACGGCCGCGGTATTCCTTCTAAAGATTTAGAACAGGTTTTTGAACGTTATTACCGAGGTACGAATACTGCCAATACACATGGAACTGGTTTAGGAATGGCTATTGCAAGAGATATTATTCTAGCTCATAATGGGAAACTTGATTTGACTAGCGTTGAAAATAAGGGAACCTCGATTACTATACTTTTATAACGCTAATTCTATTTATCTTAAACGTAAGAGAAAAGGGCTGTTCTCCAACTTACTTATTAAAGTCAGCCCTTTTTCCTATTTTAATTTTTCTTGTGCCTTTTTAGGTATATCCTCAAATTTCACTTCATCATAAGAAGATACTTGATCATCTTTTTTTACGTACATTTTTAAGTAGGCATCTTCTCGTAGATTTTTATGTGCTGTGAATTCAAGTGGGATTGTTTCACCATCAGCATTTGTAGCCTCTAGTTTATAAGAATAAGAGATCATCACTGAACCATCATCTAGCTTGTTTTCATGTTGTACCCCATCCTCTGTAATCTGTAAATAATAATTGTCAGCATTCATGCGGTTGAAGTCAATTTTAGTAAGAGCGAAGAGCCCCGCTACTCCTACTACAAACAAAATACCAACTATAGTAAGAAATTTCTTCATCTTAATCATCCTTCTGTTCTATTATTTTGTGTGATAATACGATTGTAAGAAGCTACCGTTAATATATAATACAGGCCATAGATAACTGTATAAGCAATCATCCAGATCAACACAGGCTTTGCTAGATCCAGCATTAATAAACTAGAGAATGCTTTTAAAGCAATAGCACTGTGTAATAACCCTACTGCTAGCGGAACGAAGAAGATGACAAATACTTGTGATGCAATGGATTTACGCATTTCTTTTGCGCTAACACCCATTTTATGAAGGATATTATATTGTGATTTATCTTCCTCTGCTTCCGTTAAAACTTTAAAGTAAATGATACTTCCTGTTGCAGCTAAAAACACTAGACCTAGAAAACTTCCGATAAAAAGCAGTGATCCTACAATTTCGATACCTGTTTGGAAATCTTGAGGAGCACTAGAAAATAGCGCTTCTTCAGGTAATTCTTTTGCCATTTTTTTTGATAAATCTATAGAAGCTTGATCCACACCAATGACACGATATTTTAGTACTTCTCCTTCTTCTTGCAATGTTTTAAATTGATCATTTGATACAACCACTGCAATACCTACTGTGCCGACGTTTAAAACTGTTTGCTTTTTAAAGCTTTGAAATGTGATTGCAGTGTTGTTTTCTGTCGTTATGGTCTTACCTTTATATTTAGGTGAGAATCTTTTGTCATATCCAATATCTAAAATAACAGCATTGTCTTCATTAACGTGTAGCTTTTCCTTGCCTTGTATTGCTGCTAATTTGTTATATGTTTTTTCATTAATAACCGTATAAATTCTTTTGTCAGAGCTATTGAATATTAATGCCTCGTTGAATTCTTTTGTATTAAATGTGACAGATAGAGCTTCGATACTTTCATCGTACTTGGTTTCTGACAGTACAGCGCTAATTTGTTGATCGGTTTTTGCATCCATTTGCTCATACATAAAGCTATTCGGATTAGCGGTCATAACTTGGTCATTTGTGTTGTAATAAAGACTATACACTGCTCCACCTGTTGTTACAGTCGTAGCACTTAGCACCGCAATTACAGTCAATGTACGTGCATTACCTCGTACACGATATAATAGTTGTGAGATCGTCATTAAATGAAGACCTTTCCACAGCCATCTTTCATTTTTCTTAATCACTGCTAACAAAAAGTCTGTCACACTGTGGAACAATAAAAAAGTACCGACAATAACTGTTGTTAAAATAATTAGCGCCGTCATTAAAAAGCCGACTTTTTCCCACACTTTAGAAGTATAAATATCTTGCATCGCTAACCAATAACCGATGGCTATTAGTAATACTCCAAAAATAGCTACGATCATAGATGGCTTCGGAACCGCTTCCCCTTTTTTCGACGCATGGAATAAATCAATTAGTTTAAATTGATAAATTAAACGATAGCCTTGGAATGATGTCACTAAGAAAATGATAAGAAATACGATAGCGGTATTCAAAGCGGCCGATCCCGAAAATGTAAATGGCGCTATGACATCATAGCCCATTAAATGGATCAAAATGGTCATAAATCCTTTGGAACAAAGGAATCCGAGAACAACCCCCACCCCTAAAGAAACCAAACCTAATAATAAATTTTCAAAAAAGAGCATAAAACCAATTTGACGATTACGTACTCCTAGTAATGCATACAATGCCACTTCTTTTTTACGTTTTTTCATAAAGAATGAATTCGAATACGCAATAAATATGGCAACAAAAAATATTAGAATGACTGCCGCACCACTCATAAGTGAATCTAATTTTTGTGATGAAGCCGTTTTTTCTGCAATCGTATCGCTATACTTTAATGTCACAAATGTGAAGTAGATAACAATACTAAAAACCATAGATGCGATATATAAAAAATATTGAGAGAAGTTTCGTGCAATATTTTTTCTCGCTAGACTAAATAACGTCATCTACCTCACCTCCAATTGTTGCAAGGACGTCTAAAATCTCTTGGAAGAAAGCTTTACGTGTTTGGTCACGTCGGTAAATTTCTGTTGAAAGTGCACCATCCTTTATGAAAATAATACGACGGCAGAAGCTAGCGGCATATGCATCGTGTGTCACCATCATAATGGTAGAATTATTATTTTCATTTAGTTTACTTAAGCTTTCCAATAAATCTGTCGCTGATTTTGAATCGAGTGCACCTGTTGGTTCGTCAGCTAGAATCAGAACAGGCTCAGTTACAAGAGCTCTTGCTGCTGCTGTTCTTTGTTTTTGTCCACCCGAAATTTGGTATGGATATTTAGCTAGTAAATCTTCAATACCAAATACTTTAGAAATACGAGTCACTAAACTATTAATTTCTTTCGCTGGAATTTTCGCAATTGCCAGCGGTAATAATATATTTTCTTTCACGGTCAGTGAGTCGAGCAAATTGTAATCTTGAAAGATAAAACCTAGATTATCACGTCTAAAATCCGCTAAAGCTGCTTCCTTCATATCATGAATACTCGTATCATTCATATAAATTTTTCCTTCAGTTGGGGAATCAATCGTTGCTAACATATTAAGCAAAGTTGATTTCCCTGCTCCAGAAGGTCCCATAATACCTACAAACTCTCCTTCATGAATGTCAAAAGATATATTTTCTAACGCAGTGTAAGTTGCGCTCGATTTACCATATGTTTTCTTAATGTTTTCTACTTTTAATAATGGTTCCATTTGTTTCACCTCGTCATGTTGTTGATACTCATACTATAAATGCTCATCCTTACAGCATTTTTATGCCAACCTTACAACAAGCTTAAATCTATAAAAAAAACCGACTTCTATATAAATAGAAGTCGGTTCAGATTGAGTACAATTGATAAAAACGAGTTGTCTACAGTCTTTTTTATTTTTATATAGAATAGATTAGGTTCTCCGAAGCTTACCGCTCGCTTTCCGCGGGCGAGCGCCGAGCCGCTTCGTCGTTACTCTCCTGCAGGGTCTCGTCTGTCTCGCTTTTCCCGCAGGAGTCGAGCAGACGCTTCTCCAAACCATTAAATGTTCTGTTATTTTTCAAAGTACTAGTTATTGGAGTGAAGGGCGACGATGCCCGCGGAAAGCGTTCGCCAGCAGCGGAAATCAACTGCTTTCATTCTTTATTTTATTTGAAATAAAAAAAGCTATAGACAAACTCAAATTTCTTTGAGTTGTCTACAGTCTGGGGCGGACTTTTATTAATAGAAGTCGATCTTTACATTATTTTTTCCTAGTTGTATATAAATCAGATGCTTCATCGAAGTAGAAACGGCGTTTCTTTTTACTAAACAGAACTAACATAATGTGAATGAATAGTACAATCGTTAAAATCATGAAGATAACCCAAGTACCCAGCGCTAAAAATACGGATAACTTATAGTAAGGAGAGTCCATCGTTACTTCCATATTATTCAAAGTACTTGCAATCACTGTTATAAAGTACATGGCATAAATTGCACCAAAGCGTTTGAACAATCGCTTATTTGTTTCTACCCTGCCCACTTTACTAGAATAGTGAAAACGCATAATCTTCGTGCCAACTGTATGTCCACCCCAAAGCAATGGAATGATAAAAAACATTACAAATAATACTATTGTTCTTGCAATAATTTCAGTAACCTCATTCACATTAGTCATGTTCAAAACAATTTGGACTACCATATTACTGATGAATAAATCAATAATAATTGCCAGCAAAACTGACATCGCTTTTACTTCATCAAGGGCTAATAATTTTTCTGCTTTCGCATTAACCTTCTGCTTAGACGGAAATAACTCTAATACGGCTGGTGCGATAAAGAAACCTAGTACGCCACCTGCTGTATTCAACATTAAATCATCCACATCAAAAATTCGATAAGCACAATTATAAATGCCATAAATGCCAGTTACCTGTGTTACTTCGTAAAATAATGTTAATACAAACGTAAACCCTAAAGCCTTCTTCCAATACTTTTTCTCTTGGAAAAAATAACGTAGATAAACGCCAAAGGGCAATAATAATAGGAAATTAAAAAGTGCTTGAAAAAATGAAGGTTGTTTAAATAACAGCATATAAGTACTTGGTTGTGACAGAGCAATCCCACTATTCTCAAAGGTATTTGCTACAAATTGAAATGGCACTAGTGAATAATGCTGTGTATCAGTTTTTTGTAACGAACAAGTATCACGTATTTCAGGCAACGGTAATAATACCAAAAACAACGCTGTTAGAAAATAAAACACAAATGAAAATGTGATTAATGTAGTAGAAAGTGGTAAGTAACTATATTTCCTATATGTAAAAATGAGCCACGGAATAAATAGCATAAATGCTAATATAACAAAAAAGATGGCTGCCACATAGATTGGCTGTGTATAGGCTGTCAATTTCTCTCCCTCTTTTCATGAAACTATTTTTATGCCCTCCATCATAACATGTGCTTTTCTCTCAATAATATTTTTGAATAAAATAAATACATCCTCTGAGCTCTCTCGAACTGAGTTGCAACCTTTCTTTGCTGTTTTAAGGTTTCTGTAAGGTTGGCATTAATATTATGTAAGGTTAGTGAATTATACTGTCCATTAAGCAAATAAAAATAAGTTCAAAGGAGGAACACAATGAGTCCATCCATTTCACAAAAAGAAAGAATTGTATCATTGGACATAATTCGCGGCCTTGCTCTTTTTGGCATACTGCTTATTAATGTTGGAGCGTTCAAAATTATTATAGAAGGAGATCCTTTACCCGACTTTAGTGGCATTAATGGAATCATCCGTACATTGATAGAAATCTTTGTGGAAAAGAAATTTTTTTCTATTTTTTCTTTCCTATTTGGAGTTGGGTTGTATATATTCGCTTCAAGAGCGGAAAATCAGGGAGATAAACCTAGATTACGAATGGTAAGGCGATTACTTGCTCTCTTACTCCTTGGAATCATTCATTTATTTATATTTTGGGGAACAATTCTACCAATCTACTCAATTGTCGGATTGCTTTTAATCCCTTTTTATCGCACAAAGATTTCTACACTTAAAAAGTGGATTGTTGGTATGACAATTATTTACATAGTGTCCCTAACATTAAAAATTTTCTTACCATCTCTCGAACCAATCAGACCTATCTTAGATTTCTTTTCTAATGATTTGATACTAATCTTTATTATGTTTTTAGCTGGTTTTTTAACCGCTAAAGCAGGTTGGCTTGTCCAAATACAACGATTGGCTAAACAAATTAGATGGATACAAATTGGAACACTTCTATTGTCTATCGTTTTCTCTCTATTGATTTGGAACGCTTCACAAAACGAGGACAATAATGTGGATTTACTTATTGCATTGGGAGTAATACCAACAACCTTGTTTTACTTATCAACATTATTTTTACTATTAGAATATAAACCCGTCGTGAAATTACTAAAACCAATTTCATTTGTCGGACAAATGTCTTTTACAAATTATATAGCTCAAAGCATTATAGGAACGTCAATCATTTCATTAATATATCTCGATGTCGTTTCACCAAAAGATGTTGTCTATATCGCAATTCTGATTTATGTTATTCAAATAATTTTTAGTACGATCTGGTTCAAGTTCTTTTCTATGGGACCACTAGAAAAATTGTGGCGATTTATGACATATGGAAAGAAGAATTAAGAAAAAATGATCCCCTTCACAATATCGGAAATTGTAGAAGGAGAAAATAATCCACTGAATATAATTATTTTAATATAATAAACAAAGGCACATTTTAATACTTTTTTTGACATTTAATTAACATTTATCTCAGTTTATCTTTAAAAATTTTTTGACATTTCCGGAAAGTAGGTGTACAAATTATTTTAGACTTTTTACATAAGGAGGATGCATATGGAATATCGTTCAATCGAAATCAACGGCGGCACACTTGCTTATGCTGAATATGAAGGATCAAAGGGTGTAATCATCGGGGTTCATGGCTTAACTGGAAACAGTAAACAACTACATTATTACGCTGAATTACTTAAAGGAGACTACCGATTCATTTCTATCGACTTACGAGGACGTGGCAATAGTTCTGCTGCAACCGAAAATACAGGTATCGAGCAACATACACAAGATATTATTGCGTTAATTGATGCATTAAACATTGAAAATCCAATTTTAATGGGCTATTCAATGGGTGGGTTCATTATGGCAAAAGTCGCTAGTAAACGCGATGATGTGAAAGGTGTCATTATACTGGATGGTGCTGCCACATGTACAGATCACCAACGCCAAATTGTTGAACCTTCCCTAGGTCGCATAAGTAAACATTATGAATCCGCAGAAGCTTATTTGGAAGAAATCAAAAAAATTTATAGCAATCTTGGAGTAGTTTGGGATGACCATATGGAAAGTGTTGGTCGATATGAAATCACTGAAGTCGATGGACATTGGGAGAATAAGTCCGATGAAGCAAAAATTCGACAAGACTTCCAAAGCTTTTACGATTACAAACCAGCTGAAGTATTCGCTAATGTGGAATGCCCAGTATTACTTGTACATTCAACAGGGGTTATTGGTGCTATGCCGGCGCTATTTTTAGCTGAATCCTATAACGATACGCAACAATACGCAAAAAATATCCATAAAATTACTACTGACAGCAATCACTACACTCTTGTTTTCGAAAAACGTAGCGATGTAAACCCAACGATAAAAGATTTTGTAAAAAAATTATAAAAAAAGATTGAAATTTGTTGAACTTTATGTGAATAATTAATTAATCATAATATACAGCCTATCAGGTGGCCACAAAGAAATAACCTTTCTTTGTTTATCCCCGCTTGACTGTTGGCCTCATTATTCTTAAATGACACTTTTGTTACGTGTTCATGGGAATAGTGTGGCCTTTTTATTTTTAAAGGAGTGAAAAGTAGATGGCAACTGGATTAGAGTACTTTAAAAAAGTGTATGATGTCGTACCGGGATGGGTACAAAAAATGCATGATTACAATCCGGCAATGTTAGATCATTACACGGCATTACGTGGTGCAGCAATGGCTGATGGCGTACTTTCTGTGAAAGAAAAAGATATCTTACTTGTTGGCATGAATTCCGCTCGACACTATGCTCGAAGCATGGTTTACCATACAAAAGGCGCAATCGATGGCGGTGCTACTCTTGAAGAATTGGCTGAGTATTTACTTGTAGCATACAACTATGGTGGAGAAATAGCGCTACAAATTGGTCTTCAATCTTTTGAATACGCACTTGAGCTAACTGGCGAAAAGGTTGAAAAAATTTCACATAATGCAACAGCAGTAGATATTGTACGTTACTACGCAAATTTTGCTTCCACTGATGAAAGTAAAAAATACTACGAACAGCTAATCCCTCTTTTTGTGGCGGGTAATGAAAACGCTTTACTTGTTAAATTACTTGAATCAAACGTAGTAAATGAACAAATGAAATACATTTTAATGACAGGTATTTACACTACTGCTTTAAAAAACTCAGAAACAGATTACTGGGCAAAAAAAGCACGTGAAAAAGGCGTAGATGAACCTCGCTTAGCAGAACTTGGATACATTTGCCTTTTAACGGCTGGTATCCCATCTTGGTTCGAAATTAGTGACGCACTAATTCAAAAATAACGGAGTGAAAAAGAATGAAAATTTATAACTCAGCAGAAGAGGCACTCGATTGTGTCCAAACTGGTCAAACAATTATGGTTGGCGGCTTTGGGCTAGTAGGTGGCCCTCTTACACTAATTGATACTTTAGTAGAACTTGATGTAAAGGATCTAACTATTATTAGTAATAACCTCGGTGAGCAAGGTAAAGGTTTAGGAAAATTACTAGAACAAAAGAAAGTAAAAAAAGCGATAGGTTCTTATTTCACAGGAAATCGTGATGTAGGTGATGCTTTCCAACGTGGTGAAATCGAAATTGATCTGTTGCCACAAGGTACATTAGCAGAATCTATTCGTGCTGGTGGTGCCGGGATTGCTGGCTATTATACAAAAACATCATTTGGAACAGAATTATCAAATGATAAGGAAATAAAAATGTTTAATGGCGAGGAATATGTACTAGAAGAGGCTTTAAAAGCAGATGTAGCTATTATTCGCGCTCATCAAGCAGATACACTAGGCAATCTCGTATATTACAAAACAGCGCGTAACTTTAACCCTCTTATGGCAACGGCTGCTCAAACCGTTATTGTCGAAGTGGATGAAATTGTAGAAGCTGGCGAACTAAAAAGTGATGACATAGTTACACCTCACCTATTCGTTGATCGCGTCATCTTAGCGAAAAAGATTTTGACAAAGGAAGGTGTCATCGAACATGGCTAATCCAATTCAAGAAGCAATTGCTAAGCGTGCTGCAAAAGAATTAGAGCACGGGCAAATCATTAACTTAGGTATCGGGATTCCAACACTTGTAGCCAATTATGTGGAACATAACCATGTTTTCTTCCACACTGAAAATGGCATGCTTGGCGTCGAGGACGTGAGTGAAGATGATATCGACCCTAATATCGTCAATGCAGGAAAATTCGCTGTCGGCGAAGCTATTGGTGCCTCTTATTTCGATAGCGCAGCTTCTTTCGCTATGATTCGTGGTGGCCATGTGGACGTTGCAATACTAGGAGTTCTTCAAGTAGATGAACACGCACGAATTGCTAACTGGGCAGTACCAGGAAAAAACATTATCGGTGTTGGTGGTGCAATGGATTTACTAGTTGGTGCCCGCAAGGTCATTGTAACCATGACTCATACATCAAAAGATGGAAAAAGCAAAATCTTAAAGGAGTGTAATTACCCAATTACCTCTACTCGTAGTGTAGACATGATTATTACGGATTTAGCGGTTTTCAAATACATTGACGGTCAATTACATTTAGTTGAATTAATGCAAGGGGCAGATTTAGAAACTGTTGAAGCAAATACAGAAGCTAGTTTCATCAATGCGTTGAAATAAGGAGGAAGCAACATGAGAGAAGTAGTGATTGTTGACGGCGTTCGTACAGCAATTGGAAAGCTCGGCGGTTCACTAATGAATCAGACCGCTGATTACTTAGGTGCTACTGTTATTAAAGAATTAATGACTCGCACAGAAATTGACCCTAATGAAGTGGATGAAGTGATTTTAGGTCAAGCGAAACAAAGTGCTGACCAATCCAATGTTGCTCGCCTTGCATCGTTACGTGCAGATATTCCACTTGAAGTGCCCGGCTATACTGTACATCGTCAATGTGGTTCTGGTTTACAATCTATTAATAATGCCGTACAACAAATCGCTCTTGGGTTAAGTGATGTTATTATTGCAGGTGGTACAGAATCGATGAGCACAGCACCCTACTATATTCGCAATGCTCGATACGGATTAACTGTAGGAAATAGCCTTTTATTAGACCCAAATACCGAGAGTCAACCAGGCTCCCAACCAGAATCCTATGAGATAAAAACAATGGGCGAGACGGCTGAAAACTTAGCTGAAAAATACTCAATTTCTCGTGAAGCACAGGATGCCTTTGCTTATCAAAGCCAAGTAAGAACAGATCAAGCTATTAAGAATGGCTATTTTGAAGGACAAATTGTCCCATATGAGATTAAAACACGTAAATCGATCGAAATCTTTAAAGTGGATGAGCATCCACGATTGACGCCACTTGAAAAAATGGCTACCTTAAAACCTGTTTTTCGTGCAGGTGGTTCCGTCACCGCTGCTAACTCAAGTGGTCGTAACGATGGAGCTGCTGCTCTTCTAGTAATGTCTAAAGAAAAAGCTGAAGCACTAGGGCTTCAGCCAAAGGTAAAAGTCATTGCTCAAGCTGCTGCAGGTGTAGACCCTTCTATAATGGGCATAGGACCTGTCCCTGCAACGAGAAAAGCATTAAAACAAGCAGGACTTTCCATTGAAGATATCGATGTGATTGAACTAAACGAAGCCTTCGCTTCCCAATCATTGGCAGTAATCGAAGAACTGGGATTAGATCAAAGTAAAGTAAACCCTAACGGTGGGGCCATCGCAATGGGACATCCCATTGGGGCAACAGGAGCTATTTTAATGACGAAGCTTATTCATGAATTAGATCGTACCGGTAAGCGTTATGGGTTAGTTACACTTTGTATCGCTGGTGGACTAGGTATTACAACAATCGTAGAAAATTGCCAAGCAAATTAAAAAGAGAGTTCTCATAAGAGAACTTTCTTTCCACTAGAAATGTAAACGCTTTAATTTGACTTAACACTTTACGAAAAACTATTTAGCAATTTTTTCTAAATATCTTTTCTGTGCAGATTTTAAAGCGACAATAACAGAGCCACTTGAGGGAGCTAAATAATGCTCTTCAATACGCTCAATCAAAATATTGATATCAGATGTAAAATCGAAATTAATTAACATGCGTTTAAAGAAATCTTGTGCTAATTCCGTTACAAATGTAAATTCAGCATCTATTATTTTATGTGACTGTTGGTCAATCTCAAGCACAATGCCTGCATGTTTATAGACCTCATACATGGATGTACCATGTGGAGCTTTAGCATATGCAGTCACTAATATAGTATTTAACTTTTGCATTAAAAGAACCTCCGTTAATTAGAATTCAGATTTATTTTAGCATAGTTATTCTGAAAATTAGGCATTGTTATGCAAATTAAGCTATTACTTAATTAACTAAACAAAAGATTTAAAAGGGAGTACTTGTTCATATATCAAACAATTTTAAAGGATTTTAGGGGGACATTATGATGGAAAGATTAACGAATTTCTTCACTTCAATAATGAAGAAATATTTACCAGACCCATTCGTATTTGCGATTGGTTTAACGATTCTAACATTTATATTAGCGCTTTTAATTGAAGATATTTCTTTCTTCAATTTGACAACAGAATGGGGTGGCGGTTTTTGGAATCTTTTAGCCTTCACTACGCAGATGGCTGTTATTTTAGCTATGGGTTATGTATTAGCAACAGCACCTATTACAGACCGCTTCTTAAATAAAATTGCAAGTATGGTACATACACCTAAGGCAGCTATTATTGTGGCAACACTAGTTGGTGGTATCGGTAGTTACTTAAACTGGGGCTTTGGACTAGTTATCGGTGGAATCATCGCAAAAAAATTAGCAGTTAAAGTAAAAGGTGTCCACTATCCATTGATTATTGCTGCTGCTTATTCTGGATTCACATTTTACGGATTAGGACTTTCCGCTTCTATTCCAATCTTAATATCAACACCTGGACATTTCTTGGAAGAAAAAATGGGTCTGATCGCTTTATCAGAAACTATTTTTAGTTTACCAATGATTCTTACTACTATTTTCTTATTGATTACATTACCTTTGTTTAACGCTATGCTTCATCCAAAAGACGCAAAAAATGTAATCGAAATCGATCCTTCTTTATATGCGGATTCTGAACAAGTAAAAGCAAAAATACTTGGCGATAATACATTTGCTAACAAATTAAATAATAGCCGTCTACTTTCTTATACAATTGGTATTCTAGGAGTTATTTACGTTATTATTTATTTTGCTAATGGAAAATCATTAGATTTAAATATTCTTAACTTTATCATCTTATTCCTAGGGATTATTTTGCTTGGTACTCCTGCAAAATATACAGAGCATTTATCAGATGGTATCAAAACCGTATCCGGTATCATTCTGCAATTCCCATTCTATGCTGGTATTATGGCAATCATGGCAGCATCAGGTTTAGTTGATACAATTGCAAAAGTATTCGTAGACATCTCTACTCAACATTCGTTACCGTTTTGGGGATTGATAAGTTCTTTCTTCATTAACTTCTTCGCTCCATCTGCTGGCGGTCACTGGGCTGTACAAGGTCCTTTCATGATTGATGCAGCAAAAGAACTGGGAGCTTCACTTGGAGAGACTTCTATGTCAGTCATGCTCGGAAATGCTTGGAATGATTTAGTACAACCATTTTGGATTTTACCAGCTCTAGCACTATCTCGTTTAAAACTAAAAGACATTATGGGCTTCTTAGTAATGATCATGTTTTATGTTGGAATTGTCTATATTGTTGCTACACTTGCTTGGTCTTACCTATTCTAATAATAAAAAGAGCCTTTGTTTTTATAACAATGGCTCTTTTACATAAACGGAGGTTCGTTATGCACACTTTACTTGAAGATTCTTCTCTATCTAAAAAAGAAAAATCGTTACTAGTAGTTGGTTTATTTGCCGCTCGACGTGAAGAACAAGCTATGCTTCATTTTACCGAAGTAGCCATTGATGCGGGAAATACGGTACATGAAATTGCTGAACTAATTTCTGCCACAATTATTTCTCGGGGAATACCAACCTGGTTATCAGGCATTGACGCAATTTCAAAGGCAATTGAACTAACAGGAATAGCTGAATCCACGCTTGAAACACATAGAATTTCTACTTTTTCAACCCAAGAAGAATGTGTAAGTTATTATCAATCAGAATTTGAGCAACTACCTAAATGGATTCAGTATTTAGTAGATTATGCTCCCGACACATTATTAAAGTATAGCAATTTACGTACTACTTCCCTTCGTGACGGAGTAGTTTCACGTTACTTAAAGGAATTGCTTTTATACGCTATAAACCTTTGTGATCAGTATCCAAAAGGCATTGAAATTCATAAATCGAACGCAATTCAATTAGGGGCAACCGATACTGTATTACAAGATATTAAAACAATTTGCATTTATGCAGTAGGCATTCAAGCCTTTTTTAACGATTAAGGAGGTGTCTTCTTATACAACATGTATGTATTATTGACTGTGGCTTTATGGGGACCGCACTGCAGCCTCACCAGTTCGCGCTGTCGCATTTATTAAATAACATCGATTTTATTATTTATAAAACTTCTACCCTAAAATTCGGGCTTTGAAGGATGATCAAAAGACAGAAAAATCGTATTCAAGAGAAATAATCACTTGAATACGATTTTTTTCGATATACCAATACCCGACATTATAGTTGATAACTAGAGATACCATTCACTTCATCTTAATGGTCTTTTATTTAATCTACTTATACTAATTATTTTATCCTTTGTACCGTTTATGTAGTTTTTCTTGATGTGCACTAAATACTTCTTCAAGTGAGATTTCATATTTATTAGCTATTACTATAATATTTCCTAACACATCGCCAAGCTCCTCTACTAATTCTTGCTTATTTTCTTCGTAGGAACCTACTACTTCATCCGGACGATCTCGCCCAATTTCAAGTGCTCTTATAGCACGTGCCACTTCTCCTGTTTCTTCAGCCAAAAAACCAATTCGTGTGAAAATATTTAAATCAGACCAACCCCGCTTTTCATAGTAATCTTTTACCCACTGCTGAAACGCATTTAATTCCATTTAGTTGTACCTCATTTCTTTCTTTAAAAATTTTACGTATACTAATCTAGTATAATATCAATTAAGCGATATGGAGGACAAATGCATGAAAAGTATTGCTGTTTTTTGTGGTTCAAGTAATGGTGCTTCTGAAGCTTATCGGGAAGGAGCTATTCTTTTAGGAAAAGAATTAGCTAGACGTAATATTACATTAGTTTATGGTGGTGCTAGTGTAGGCATTATGGGAATAGTAGCAGACACTGTCCTTCAAGAAGGTGGTAAGGTCATTGGTGTCATCCCTGCATTACTTGAAGAAAGAGAAATTTCTCATAAACATTTAACGGAGTTAATTGTTCTAAATTCCATGCACGAGCGGAAAAGCAAAATGATGGAGCTAGCAGATGGATTTATTGCATTACCTGGAGGTCCAGGTACATTAGAAGAATTTTTTGAAGTATTTACATGGAGTCAAATTGGATTGCATCAAAAACCTTGTGGCATTTTAAACATTAATCATTATTATGATTTACTAATTGCATTATTTGACCATATGCAGGACGAACAGTTTTTGCAAGCACAATATAGGAATACTCTTTTAGTAGATACTGACGTTACAGGTCTATTAGAAAAATTCTTAACTTATACTCCCCCTGTGATTAAAACTTATCAAAAAAATTAAGGCTCTTTAAAATAAAGTTCACCTAATTTTTTTGATGTAAAAAACAAGGGGCTGTCCAATAAGTATAAAATCGTTGAAACGGCTCCCTTTCCGTTGGCGATGCTTAAGCCTCCTCACTTTGCTGCGGAGTCTTAAGCTAACTCTATTCCAGCAGGAGTATCGCCTTTTTGAACAATTTTCCAGAAATGAAAAGTAGTATAAAGTGAGGGAATGTTGAAGTTCTCCCTCTACTTTTTTAGCTTTTTAGACAACCTCTTTAAAGTTGATAATTTTCGGTAAATATTAATTAAATCTTCCAACCTGGTTCCCTAGTATGAACCCCATTATCCTTAATCTTTTGTTCTCTTTTTCATAACTTCTGCCATCTGTTGAGAGTTTGGATCTTCTTCCTCATGTAGTTTATTCACGATATTAAGATAGTCCTTTGCGTTGCGATTCTGACTTAATTTATAGGCAGCTTGAATTTCTTTAACTTTAATTTTAAATCCAATGATACCTTTCAATTCTTTTTCTAAAACTTGTGGAGAAAGTGTATCCCATAAAACTGGATTTTCACGATGTTTTTCATATTTTTGTAGCATCATCGTAAGTTCTTGTTGCAACTCTTCTTCATTCAAAATACTAGCCGTGCCATATATATGTACAGCCTGATAATTCCATGTTGGGACATTTTCATTCTCATACCAAGAAGAAGAAATGTAAGCATGCGGTCCCTGGAACATTACGAGTATATCCTCACTCGTTTCGAATGTTCTCCATTGCGGGTTCCCATAAGCCATATGCCCAGTTATATAGTAATCATCATTTATTTTATTTAATCCCAATGGTAAATGAGTAGCAATTGGTTTACCTTGTTTTGTTGTAACAATCGTTCCAAATGAGTTCTTTTGAACAAATTCTCTAATTTCATCAAAATCTGTTACTTTATAATATTTTGGTATGTACATAATTGACTCCCCCTTGATTTGTGTAATACGTCTGATTTAATAGTATTATACAAATTGACATACAAAAAGGTACAATTTTAAATATATAAACATGTCAAAGGAGCGTATCGATGAAAGAAACCATTTTTGCTTTTAAGGAGGACTCCCCCAAATACAAACAAATCTATGAGCAGTTAAAATTGTTTATTGAGCGAGGCGACATACCGAATGATGAACAATTGCCCTCCATTCGAAGGCTAGCTGACTCCCTACAAGTGAGTCGCAATACGACATTAATGGCTTATGATCAACTTGTAGCGGAAGGCTATATTCGTGGAGAAGGGAGAAAAGGTTATTTTGTAAATGAATTAGAGCCACTTTTGTTTCAAGAAGTTTTAACCTCCTATAATAAAAAGAATACAGTGTCGATACATATCCTCATTGATTTTCGAGCAGGCGCCGTAGATCAAACACATTTCCCTTTAAAAATTTGGAGGAGAATTTCCAATCAAGTGTTAACGCTAAAGGAGAGCTTTCTATATGGAGAACCTTTTGGTGAAGTATGTCTACGTGAACAAATTGCTACGTACTTACTCCAATCTCGTGGGGTAAAAACAAATGTAGATTCCATTATTATCGGTAGTAGTACCCAACAAATGCTTATTCAACTTGGGCATATACTGAAGGATGATTTCCAAAGCGTTATCGTAGAAGACCCTGGCTATGATGGTGCTAGAGAAGCTTTTCAATTCCATCGTTTTGCACTTGAAACTTTACCCGTTTATGAAACAGGTGCTGATTTTTCACAATTAGAACAAATGAAATCACAAGTCATCTATGTAACACCTTCCCATCACAGTCCAATCGGGGTAAGCATGTCCATCCAACAACGGCAAGCACTTATCCACTGGGCTAACAAGAGGAATGGATATATTATCGAAGACGACTATGATAGTGAATTTCGCTATACGCAACAGCCATTTCCAGCCCTCGCTTCCATCGATTCTACAAGAGTCATTTATATAGGGAATTTCTCAAAATCCTTTCTTCCAGGAATCCGATTAAGCTATATGGTGTTGCCCCAGTCATTATTAAATCGTTATAAAAACCAATTTCTTCATTTTGAGAGTACCACTTCACTTTTTGGACAACTCACCATGGCTAAATTTATGGAAGATGGTGAATGGAATCGTCATATTAAACGCATGCGTCTTGTTTATAAACGAAAAATGCAGCACCTAGTATCCGCATTAAAAGAACAATTCGGTCAACGAATATCCATTATTGGAGAACAGTCTGGTTTATATGTTTTGGTAAAAGTACATATGAAGCATTCAGAAGAATGGCTAATCGAGCGCGCTTCCCTTTATGGAGTGAAAGTGTATCCTACCTCACTCTACTTCATCGAAAACAATACCGACGAACCAATTATTAAACTTGGATTTAGTAATCTATCCTGTGACGAAATCCAGCAAGGTGTGGAGCTATTAAAAAAAGCTTGGTTATAAAAAAGAGTAATTAACTCTAGACTACTGAACGATTGTGTACAGATGCTTGCAATGTATTTCACTGACTTTATCAAAAAGGTAAACGAACAGTCAATATCAAATGCTTATATACCAAAATGGGGAGTAACAATAGCCACTATTTTAGATTAACTACTTGAAAAACAAATTCAATAGGTCAGTTCCCGACTTTGTTGTCATTTAACACTCGTTTACTTTCTGAATATTTTAAAATATGAAACTTTTTTAATTTCTTAACGTATCGTTAATTAAGAAAACTCTACAAAAGAAAGGTGAGGATTGAAAATAAAGAAGCATACAGCTCTATTTTTTTTAAGTATTAGCTTAATCTTTTTCTTAGCTGCGTGTTCTGAAGAAGCGAAGGAATCCACATATATTGCCAAAGCTAGTGATTTTGAAGATTCAGGTTTCACCAGTCGAAGTAGTCAGTTAATTGTAGTCGTTGGTGATGAACTTTTGATCAGTGCCAATTATGGACATACAAAAGAGAAAAGTAGCATCGACAATATTTTAGAATTAGAAAATGTTCAATCAAGTGTAAGGTTTGAGAAACTCTATAAAAATGTCAAAATTAAGACAAAAGGAGATAAGTATTATCTTACTGCTGACAATGATATATCATTAGAGTTTCAAAAAATCGGGGAACGTATAATTGTTGATGAAGAAGGTATGGAGTATTATACCCAAGAGTATTCCAAGGAATGAATTTCATTAAAATGCAAATAATCGTATACGCTGAGTTTAGAGACTTCAAGGAGTAAGAAAACCGTCCTATAGGACGGTTTTTATATTGTCGTCATAGGGAGTAGTATAAGCCTCCCTTGAACAGCGGCACCAGCACTTATGACTAATTAAAACTCTGCAAGGTTTTTACTTTAACAAAGCATAAATATTAGTATCATATGGTATATCATTTTGATACATATAATTTTTCAAAGTACCTTCTTTTGTAAAACCCAATTTTATTAATAACTGATTCGAAGCATTATTTTCAACAAAAACAACTGCACCTATACGCTCTAAACCAAGTTCTTAAAATCCATAAGAAATAACTTTATCAACAGCTTCACTTGCATATCCATTGCCCCATTTCTCTGGGAAAAGTGCATAGCTTATGTTTGCTCTTTTATGTTCAAGAGACCACTCTTGAAAACCAATAGTTCCAATAATAGTACCTGTTTCTCTTAGTTCAATCCCCCATTTAACCCCACTTTTTTCTTTGAAATTCCTTGAGAAATTTCTAATGATTTGTTTCACCTGTTCTATACTTGTTAGTGGTTTCTGCCCGTAATAACGTAAAACATCATTATTAGAAAAACAATTTAATATATCTTGAGCGTCATCGGATGGGGTTTATATATTCAATGAACTATATTTTTACATAACTCTATTCATAAACAGCTCCTCTAAATGTTCACAAGATGTTTCTGACAAAGCATCTTGAATTGCTCCATGGAGAAGTATCTTTCCTTCATGTAAGAGAAGAACATCATCAGCTAGCTCTTCTGCGAATGACAATAAGTGCGTCGAAAACAACACCGTTTTCCCTTTTACTTTTTGTTCCTTTAAAATTTGTTTCAGCTCTGCAATCCATAGTATATCTAAACCATTCGTTGGTTCATCTAAAATAAGGAGCTGTTCTTCTCCGAGCAAACTTTGAGCTAAATTTAATCGTTGTCGCATTCCTTTTGAAAACTGACTAACCTTTTGTTTACGGAAATCCCACAGTCCTACTCGTTTCAATACTTTTTCCCGTTCAATTATTGATACTTTTTTCAAACCAGCGAGTAGTTGTAAAATTTCCTCTGCTGTGAGTGCAGCAGGAAAATTCACTTCATCTGGCATATAGCGAATCGAACGTTCCACTGCCCAATGAATTTCTCCACTATCCGACTGTTCCTCGCCGATCAGTAATCTAATTAACGTACTTTTTCCAGCACCATTGCCACCAGCTAGTGCAATAATACGACCTGCGCATAAAGAAAAAGAAACATCCTCCAAGCCTTGGTTCTCAGAATATTTTTTCAGTAATGACCTACCTTCTACAATCATGCTCGACCCTCCTTTCTACGTAGTAATACACCAGCTAGTAATAAAGGCAACACTACCCAACTAATTGTTACAAGGCCATACACAATAAATCCTGTTGGGGAGTTATAGAATTTCGTAAACTCATAAAATGATGGCCCTAAAACAGAAGATTGTCCAGAAAATATAAAATAGCCAAATCGGATCCATTCTGCTGGATTCAAATGAATCATGATAATTGTTAGTTTTTGTAAAATATGCCCAGCTACTAATGTACCCACTGCCATCAATGTATAGGACACCAGTAATAAAGCAAATGCCCATACAACAAGTGATAGTGCTAATGCATGTAAACGGCTTTTAGCTACAACACCACATATAATGGCCAATGCTGAAAAAATAAGTACTGTTATTATAGATAGACCAACAAAAACAGTCGGCAAATGTGACTGTCCCGCCAATCCACTCATCCCAAGCACCACACTAAAGGCTAATAGTAATATGAGCATAAATGATAGCAGCAATGCCAAATACTTGCCTACAATATATTGTGTAATTGACATCGGATAAGTTTTTAATAGTGAGTACCAGCCAGATTCCAAATCACTCGCCACTCCCATACTGCCAATTGTTAAGATAAACAGAGGTAATAAGAATAGTAGTAAATTTAAAAAACTAGCTGTTTGTCTAGTGAAACCATCCACATTAGGTAAACCAATTTGCTGTATTAATGAAATAGCTACGAATATAAAAACAAATAATATAGCTACTAGTTGCATCCAGCGACTTCGGAGCATTTGCTTCCATTCAAGACGAAAAAAGAGTACGTTCATCAATGATGCACACCCCATTCAAAGGTATCTAAATCTGCGTAGCTAAGTAATTTCCCTTTTCCTTCATTGACGATATATTGTTGTGCCACATCTTTTGATTCAAATGCTATGACGCCATATGACATGGGTGTCCAAATATCTTTATCATAAACAAAGGAAGCAGTTTCAACATTGATCCAATTTTCTCTCCCTTCGTCTTTAATAAAAGTTTTGCCGATATCTTTCTTGTTCAGATTCTTCATATATTCAATTAAACAGCCCAGATCATCGAACATTTCATAATCACCATTAGATAAAGCAATTTGTCCTGCGTATTCTTCATGCACAATACTCATATTGCAGACCTTACAGACATCCGTTTCGCTAACGAGATCACGTGGTTTATAGTCTTTATTGCCACAGGCTTGTAGTAATAAGACAACTACGAAAAAGCAAACTAACCATTTTATCTTCATATTGCTACTTCCCTTCTCCAAAGCCATAATCCAAAAACTAGTACTATTAAACCGACAACTACTTCCCACACTAGAATATTACTTTCAATTGTCGCTTTATGAGAACTGTGCATCATCGGTTCTTCATCTACTAACTGCTCTGTTTCTAGTAAATTCGTTTGTCGATCCATTTCATTTAGTAGTACAACACCTGGCGATTCGATGAAGTATTGATAGGCAGGCTGCCGCACCATCCATTGACCGAAGCTTTGCAATGCAACATAAGGGCGTTCACCAATACCATTGTCATCGATATCAATACCAGCGTAGTCATCATAGTAATTTTGTTTTATACTACTATCAGTTCCGTCAGAACGTATATTTACAATATTGCCCACAAAGTCATTTGCATAAACGATATTCTCTTTGTTAGAACGAATGAGTTCAACAGCAGTTTGGTTCATCTGGAAAGTGTTGTGTCCCACAGTGGAAGTGGTTAGTTTTTGCGTAGATAGAGCTGTTCTATTTGCTTGGAAATGGTTATAAAGAATGTCGATATTTTTAGCTTCAAATAGGATAAATCCAGCACCGTTTAAACCATTTTGTTCTTTAACATTGTTGTTTTCTATCTGAGTATTTTCCGTCATCATAAGCATAATACCTGTAACATTTTGATTGAACTCGTTACTCTTTGCAAGTGCATTATCGGTATACATAAAGTGGATTCCATAGCGACTATTCTTCACAGTGTTATCAGCAAGCGTGATTGCCTGAACCTTCTCAATATAAAAACCATCTTGTACGTTTGTGAAATTATTATTTGAAATAGTCAAATTATGGCTGTTAAAAATCGCAAGTCCATTCCCTTTTTTTGAGTAATGCCCATCAATTCCAGTTATTGTTAAGCCGTTAACTACTACATCCTTAGAATTGTAAATTTGTACACCACTCCAAACGTTTTGAAGTTTTACATCGTGCAAACTTACATTTGAAGTATTTTTCATTACAATGCCTATATGTGCATCGGAAATAAGAATATTTTCTAATGAAACATTTTGTGTATTTTCTATTTTCAGTAACGATTCCTTAGCATTACTCTTTAGCTCGGTATGTTTGGAACCCTTCAATGTAATTGGCTTTGTAATAGAAAACTGTCCTGTATAAATGCCATCCTTTAGCACAAGTACTCCACCAGAGGGCGTTGCATCAATTTGTTCTTGTAAAGTTAAAATATCTGCTTTGGCAGGCATTGCAAAAATGAACCAAAGTAGATTACTAAAACATAAGATAGTCCACAAACATTTCATCTTTCCACCCCCCATTCAACGACTAAAAGGGCAGAGTCTCCTCCAGCCCTTTTAGTATAAGCTTAGTGATTATGACTACTTGAGTCAGTGTGCCCATGGCTACTTGAATTAGAGTCGCTATTTTCTGCATCCATGTCCATTTCCATTGTTTCGCTGGAATCACTATTTTTCATTTTTTCCATATGAGTATCGTAGCGTACCTTTGAAACATCATCAATTTCTGATATAGTAACAACTTTTGAACCTTCATTTTCTTTGATAAAGGAATCTGCACTACCTTGATCTTTGAAGAAGGCGTAACCATAATTCATTGGGGTTTTAATATCTGCTTTAACGATAATTGCATTATCTAGTTTTAACCAGTCTTTTGAATTATTATCACGTACAAACTTTTCGAATTCTATGCCATCTACACGTTCTTGGTTTAGTATACAGCCGACATCATCAAAGAAAAGGGTTGATCCATCTTCCTTAATCCCTTGAGCTGTAAAGGCTCCTAGTTCATGCGTTGGTTCATATACTTTCATATTACAAAATTCACAAATGGTATCTTCCGTTACTTCTTGTAAACGTTCATCTACTGAGTTGCCATCTGTAATTATTGCCTCTTCGTTTTGTTGTTCTGTTGTTAGGCTTTTTGTTTCCAGACTTTCATCCACTGGTTTAGCCTCATTTTGCCCACATGCGCCAAGTAATATTGATGTGAATACAAGAGTTATGCCTAATTTATTTTTCATAATTCTACCTCTCCCTCCAATTTCTTATAATGTTACAAGACAATTGTGAAAAAAGATGAAAATTATTGTGAATATTTTAGTACTTGTATTGTAAATGGTAATGTAGATATTTTTGTAAAGTAATTTTGTTAAAGATAAATGAAGCTGCGTTCGGATGGTTCAAAAATAGAACATAATTTCTGATTCGATAAATTTCATATTTATGCTTTAGATTTTGTTCAAATTTCACATTTGTCTACTAGAATAATATTTGTGTCATTATTACAGTTCTAATCAGATAAATTACCTACTCATTCAATTAAATTAATAAGTATAAACTACATTTTGGTAAAAAATCACACTTATTAATGAATTTATTTGATTGTTATTGTATTTTTTTGCTAAAGAAGTAAGGATTCGAGGAAGGAGTAGCGAGTATTTAATAACTTGTAATTTCTATATTTACTATTGTTATTTTAAGTAATATGCTTACCAGCTGTAGAAATGCTTTAAATGGCAATCATGAAAACCATTAAAAGGCTATCTAATGTTATGGAGGAAATAAAGTGAAAAATAAAAAGCATTTCTATAATATTTTTTGGCGTTGGCACTTTTATGCAGGGATATTTATAGCACCATTGCTGATAACCCTTACAATTAGTGGTATTGGATATTTATTTTATACAAACGTTGAAAATCAATTATATGATAATTTATTTTTTGGCGACAGTAACAAAAGTGAAAGTGTCTCTATAGATGAAGCGATAGAGAATGCGGAAAATGAATATGACGGTTATAGTGTAACTAAAGTAATTGTTTTGAAAGATGATTACAATACAAGACTTACTATGACCAATACAGAAGGCAATCAAAAATATGTCTTCATTGATGATCATAATCAGATTGTAGGTAGTCAGAACGCAGCATCTACTTATTCGAATGTCATGAGAGGATTACATAGTTCCTTATTTGTAGGTGGAACAGTTGTAAACTATTTGGTTGAATTAGCAGCATGTTGGGCTATATTTTTACTTATTTCGGGAGTTTATATGTCATTTAAAGGTAAAGTCTTTAAAAGACAGAAGGGAACCAAAAATAAGAGACAGGGACATAAAAAACTTCATGCTATTACAGGTACTTTAATTGCTATTCCAATGGTTGTCCTGATCTTTACTGGTTTACCTTGGTCGGCTCTTATGGGTAATTTCATATACTCAGCGGCACAATCACATCCCTCCATTGGTATTCCAGAACTACAACAAGTTCCGCCAACATCAGAGAATAACGAAATTCCTTGGGCTACTCGAAAAAATGAACCACCAGCATCAACTGATGCTCATGCTCAGCATAACGGTATGTCTAATAAGACTGATAATAGTAATATGATTAGTGTGCAAAATCTTATACAAAAGGTTGAGGAAGCTGAAATCTCCAAGCCGTATTCTATCGTCTATCCAATAAGTGATGACGGTGTATATACTGTATCTAAAGGTAGTAATACGGGGGTTACTGGTTTAGATGTTAGTCCGTATGAAGAAATGACTACTTACTTTGATCAGTATAGCGGGAAGCTCATTTCTAAGGTTGGCTATGAGGAATATGGTATTTTGGGAAAATGGTTTACATGGGGGATTCCATTGCATGAGGGGCACTTATTCGGATGGCCAAATAAAATAATAAATCTTATAGTTTGTTTAGCATTCCTAGCAGTGATTTTTTGGGGATATAAGATGTGGTTAGATCGAAAGGTAAAGGGTCAAGTGTCAGCTCCTCCAAAAACACCAATGGGAAAAGGTTTTACAGGGTTCATCATTATATTAGTGATGCTTGGAATAGTAATGCCCCTTTTTGGCATATCTCTTATAGTCATTGCTTTTATTGAATTTATAATTTATCTAATTAAGAACAAAAATAGAGGCATTAAAGAACATAATTTAATTAAATAACTTTATTAACACCGTCCAAATCTAGGACGGTGTTAATTATGTTTATGACGAATTGTAATATTAAGTGCTTTTGGGAGCTTGGTTGTAAATAGATATATTTTATAGATATATACGCAATATTAGGTTATTTATTTGAAAAAGCAAGTGGAGATACGTAGGAATTGTACTTTGGTCGAGAAATAGTACAGAATAAATTGGGAATGTCTCAAACAACAACAGATTTTCAAGATGTGGTTCTGGATTTTAAATGTGCTTACTATTACACAAAATTACGTTTATCTTTACAATACTGGCCATAATACAAGCACCTCCGGATGCTGATCAAATAGCATCGGTTTCATGGGATTTTCAAGATCTAGCTACATCCGCATATACAGAGGAGTTTGTTATAACTGAACCGATAACTACTTTGAAACTGAATAAGATCAAACAGAAAACGGATTCAATGTGGAAAAAAGCGATAGTGGAATATCTTATGAAGCTGGAAGACGAATCAGTTGTAGACACGGGAATCTATAAAGTATTTCAAGGGTCAATCGGTAAATTTGAAGTTAATTTATATGGATCGATTACTCCGAGGACGTACAAAATTAAAATTACTAACTTGAACGGAGAAGATTTGCTGATTAGATCAAGAAGAATTATGAAGGATTTGGATGTAACTAAAGATTAGGTTTGCAAAATTTTTGTGTATATTACGTTATTTATTTAGTTTTAATTGTTCAAATACCTCAAAAAAACACTTTTTGGAATTGCCCTCTTGTATATACTAAGAGATTGTGAGGGTTTTCACTTAAACTCCCATGAAAATTAAAAACTCTCTAAAACAGTAAAAGTGCATAACAAAAAAGACTCAGAAAAAGCTTTTTTAAAAAAAGGCTGAGCCTTCAGAATGATTATATTGAGTTAATAGGTAAATCAAGAAACATCTCCATTCTTCCTAAAATAAAGGCAAGGCTGGTGCAACCAATCAAAAAGGATTAATCTCCCATAAGTGCTACCCATATAGGGTGCGACAGTCTGTGATGTACCGAGATCGTTGGAGTCAGACTAACGGATGGGCTCTATGGCACCATAGTGTATCGACCTTCTTCGCCAGCTGTAGAAACAGTATAGACAGGGCTATCCATTTTCATTCTCTGTGGTGAAGCGCTGATTTTCGCTTCATGGATGGCTAACGGGGCAGTTTAGTTGAATAAGGTTAAAATTTTAAAATTAATAAAGGATGATTATAAGTCATCCTTTAACTTTTATATTCACCTATCCCCTTCATTATATAAGGTATGGCTATCTTGATATATTCTTTTGCTGATAAAGAACTATTCTCTTGCCAATCAATTGATGCTCCATAAATTCCCCAGCTTAACATTACAGCACCAACTTTTAGTGATTCAACTTCAGGAGTTGACTGCTGTTTAATAAGCAAAGAAAGAAATAACTTCTCTAGCTCATTTTTTATTTTTTTCTCAATTGTTATACTGAAAGATTCAAAACTCTTACTGCATTGTGATTTCAAATCTGTTTGAAATGTAGTTAGAGCCAGAAATATCTCTTGAATAGACTTATCATTAAATGTATCGTGACGATGAAGTTTTTCTATAACGTTTTCCAAGATATTTTCCGTAATGACGGCATCAAGTAAATTGTATTTATCAGTGAAATGGGCATAAAAAGTAGCACTATTAACAGTTGCCTCGTTGGTTATGTCTTTTATTGTAATGTCCTTAACATTGATTTTTTGAGCTATTTTTATAAAAGAATCCATATTAATCTTCTTGTTCGTAAAATACGTGGGTCTACTTTGTTATTTCCCATTTTTATCTTTCTCCTTATTATATCTATACAACATTTTTATACATTCGTTGTATAAGCTACAAATCTTCAGAACTGGTGATTGAGAGTAAATGAATCTTATCTTACAATCAACTATACAACAGGTGTTGTTTATACGAAAGGTGTTATGAAAGTGAGGAATTACAAATGAACATTACATTGTTTGGAGCAAGTGGAGCAATAGGTCAACTGGTTATTCAAAAAGCTATTCAAAATGGAGATCGTGTAATAGCGTATGTTCGACGAGAAGATTCTATTTCGATTAGTCATAAAAGATTAAAAATTATTATAGGAGAACTATCTAATGAAAGGAAGATGGAAGAAGCAATTGAAGATGCTGATGTGGTAATTAGCACATTAGGTCCTGCTCTTGATAATTCAAGAAAAGTGAAAAGTCTTCCTATTGCAAGTGGTCATAAAATGATTATTCATGTTATGGAAAAAATGAATATAAAACGTCTAATAACGTTGGGCACTCCAACTGTAAAAGCAAAGGAAGACAAGAAACAACTTATAACGGTGTTACCAGGTATAATGGCTAAAATGTTATTTCCAACAGGTTATCAAGAAATGAAAGAGATTGAGCAACTTGTAAAACAGTCAACATTAGATTGGACTGTCGTTCGGATTATTAATCCCAATCTAAAACAAAGTGGTAAGGGCTATAATATCTCACTTGGAAATACGAATGGGAAAATGGGAGTCTCACGAGATAACGTTGCTCAATGTATGTATGATATTGCACAAAGGAACACATATCAAAAACAAATGCCAATTGTATTTAACAAATAAGGCCGAGACAGCTTTTTCATTTGCATTATAGTGATGAATTGAGTTTTCATTAAGTATAAGTAGTAAAGTTTGTGAATAAATGTACTTAAAGTAACGGGTGCTTTACTTGAAGATCTTTGAGCGCTAAACGGCTCTTTTTTCTTGTTCAACTAAAGGAGCATGTTTCTTTAAGAAGGAAAAGAAAAAATTTAAAAATTTGGGGAGGTTATAACTTGGAAGAAATTATGGGAGGCTTGTTGGGTCAATTAGGTTTGTTTTATCCTCTGCTTATAGCATCAGTAATTACTTTTGTATATGCACTCATTAAGCGTTCTTGGATTTGGATGTTGTTAAGTGCAATTTTACTTTATCCTGATGCTTGGTTTTTTAGTGGTTATCCGCCATTTCCTTGGGCAAAATTCGTCCCTTTAATTCAGGTTATATTTGCTATAATTTTTTATCTAATGAAAAGAAATAAGTCGAAACCATAGTTTTATTGAATTATGGAGTTATTAAGCTAACGGGTACTTAGTTAAAGATCATGGGTTGCTTAGGCAACTCTTTTTTCTTATTGAACTCACGGGGCCTTTATTTTTGCAGAAGGTCCGCAACATCCACCAGTGTTAATTTGTTTAAGCTCAATGTTATTCATCTTCTTACCTCCGTAAAATTTTAATGGTATTACCAAAATAAAAAGTTTAATTAATTGCATTTTACAAGTAATATATGTTTTTTTAAGCAAAACTTACTCTTGCTTAAAGTAGAGGTGTACAGCAAACGCTTGATTTGGACATAGCTTGATTTAGTAATTTAATAGAGCGAATAACTGTTTCTTTTTCAAATTCGTTCATATGCGAGAATACTTCCTCTAAATAAGCATTCATCGATTCGTCAATGGTTGTAGCAACAAACTTACCTTGTACTGTAAGAGATAATATAAATACCCTTTTGTCTGTTGAGGAAGGTGTTTTCTTTACTAATTCCATTTTAATGAGTGTCTGGATTTGTCGACTAAAAGTTGTAATATCCATCGCAATTGTGTCCGCAATTTGTTGCATGGATGGTGATGTTTGTTTATCTATTTCATAAAGAATGTGACTTTGTACAGAGGATATATCTATAGCTCCAACTGAACAACAATTTTTATTAAGAAGTCCAAACCTACGAGTGAGCACTTGAAATAGTTCACGTTTGTTATCCATGTTTTCACCTCTTATATAATATATACACCACTTACTTGCAATGTGCAACAAATAACTTTAAAATTTCATTAAATACTTCTTATTTTTAATATTGGGGGAAATGTGACATGAATTTTATGATTAGAAATGCTAAAAAAGATGATTGGGATCAAATTAAAAACATTTATGAAGCAGGTATTTCCACAGGACTAGCTACATTCGAAACCAAAGCTCCATCTACATACGAGCAATGGTTTTTAAAAGCACATCCTGAGTGTACTCTAATTGTACAAGAAGAGAATAAAATTCTTGGTTGGTGCAAACTTTCGTCCGTATCAGATCGGTTGGCTTATGTAGGTGTAGGAGAAGTTAGTATTTATGTGCATCCGACAGTACAAGGGAAAGGTATCGGTGATTTACTCTTGAAAAATTTGATTATTAGGTCTGAACAGCAAGGATTTTGGACATTACAGGCTTCAATCTTTTCAGAAAATAAAAGTAGTGTTTATTTGCATAAGAAAAACGGCTTTAGAGAAGTAGGAATACGAGAAAAAATAGGGAAATTTAATGGTGTTTGGAGAGATAATGTTTTATTAGAAAGAAGAAGTAGTTTAGTCGGATTAGAAGAATAAATTTTACTATATTCATTCGTAATAAATTTCTTTTAACCATATCTCATCTTCTAAAAATTGATTTAATATAGGGTTATTATTTCAGTTTAGAATACCAAACACATATTAAGTGCTATTTACATTGCTCGTATATAAAGAAAAGACCGAAAAACTGAATTTCGGTCTTTTCTTTTTGAAAATATACATTTCATCAGATCCAATGCTTAAAAAAATACATCTATTTCACAATCAATGCTGGACAATTTACACGTTTCATCACTTTATGACTGACGCTACCTAAAACCATTTCTTGTAGACCGTTTAGTCCTCGACTACCAATAATAACAAGATCAACAACTTGTTCGTTCGCATACTTTACGATTTCTGGTCCTGGTGCTCCATGTAAAATCCTCACATTGTAAGAAATGCTGGCATCTCGAAGTAGTTGCTCGATATTTTGAATTTTCTTTCGCCGTTCAAGGTTTAATGCCTCATTAGATCTTGTATGCAACACTTCCGACTTTGCTTTATCAATATTCGCTACATACACGATTTCGACCAGTGAGTCTGAACTACACGAAGCGATTTTGATTGCTTCTTTCGCAGCACGAACAGCATTTTCTGATCCATCAGCAGCCAATAAAATATGTTTATACATGCTATATCCCCCTTTAATGAGATGATGTCATCCCATCTAATTGTGTGATTACCTTTTGACTTGAAGCATCTAATCCTACTACTTCCACCTTAATACCATTTTCACTCAACATCCCTTTTACTTTCAATAATGCCCCTACGCCTGAATCATCCCAAATGCGACTATTTGAGAAATCAATTTGAATATTTTTCTCTTGCATTTCTTCTTTTTTAAAGTAATCAATAAAAGCATCAGTTGAGGCAAAGAAAAGCTGACCATCTACAATATAACGATAATCTTGTTTTGTAATTTTCAGTGTCGATATTTTTACTACGAAGAAGATAGCACTTAAAATCACCCCCGCAATGACACCTTTTGATAAGTCATGTGTATAAACAACGATTATGACGGTCGCAAGCATTACAAAGGCATCTGTACGTGGCGCTTTTATTAAATACTTAAATGAATTCCAATCAAATGTACCGATACTTACCATAATCATAATCCCCACAAGTACAGGCATCGGAATTTTTACCACTAAATCACCTAACACGATGATTAAAAAGATCAAAAATAACCCAGCTACAAGTGTCGATAAACGTCCACGACCTCCAGACTTAACATTAATCACAGATTGGCCAATCATTGCACAACCAGCCATTCCGCCAAAAAATCCATTAATGAAATTTGCAATCCCTTGCCCTCTTGCCTCCTTATTTTTATCACTTTCTGTTGCTGTCATATCATCAACAATTTGAGACGTTAATAATGATTCGAGTAAACCAACGATAGCTAAAGCAATTGAATAAGGAAGAATAATTTGAAGTGTTTCAAATGTAAACGGTACATTAGGAATTAAGAAAGATGGGAGGGTTTGCGTAATATTACCTAAATCCCCAATTGTTTTTAATTCCACCCCACTAAAGAGTGCAACAGCCGTTAAACCGACAATCGCAATAAGTGGCGCTGGCAGCACCTTTATAAAACGTGGTAATGTATAGACAAGTAAAAGTGTCACAGCAACAAATACATATGTCATGGTAGAAATACCGATGAAATGTGGTACTTGTGCTAAAAATATTAGAATAGCTAATGAGTTAACGAAGCCGATCATAACGGCATTAGGAATAAACTTCATTACCTTCGCTACTTTAAACACACCGAATAATATTTGAATAATACCAGTTAAAATCGTAGCCGCTAATAAATAATCTAGACCATGATCTTTTACTAATGGAACCATAAGTAGGGCCATAGCACCCGTTGCTGCTGAAATCATACCTGGTCTACCACCAACAAATGCGATAATGACAGCGATACAAAATGACGCATATAGACCGACCATAGGGTCAACCCCTGCGATAATGGAAAAGGCTATGGCTTCAGGAATAAGTGCAAGTGCAACGACAATACCTGATAATATATCGCCACGCACGTTTCCAAACCATTGTTGTTTTATACTTTGCATGATAATCTCCTTTATTCTTAAAATTCTTTGATTATCATAACACTTTTATTCCCAAAAAGGAACGCTTTCGGGAATTAGTTAGGAGCGAATAGAATGATTTACGGCTATGTAAGGCCATTATATGATGATAAACAGTGTGAAAATCAACTCGGCAGTTTGCAAACGCAATGTAGAAAAATCTATCGTGAATCACATGGTTCACCGAAGAAGAGGGAACAACTAGAAGCCATGCTCATGGCATTACAAGATGGCGATACAATTGTCGTAGAGAGAATGTTTGTGCTAGCCGATACGACAAGACATCTCGTTGAACTTTTAAAACTATCTGAAAAAGATGGAGTTACTATTCATTTCTTAATGGAAGAGATTCAAAGCAATGAAGTTTTAACACTCTCTCTGCAGGACATGATGCTACATATGCTTCAATTTCAATCCGATATCGTAAAACAATCTACAACACTTGGAATTGCACAAGCAAAGGAAAAAGGCAAATCCATTGGGCGCCCTAAGAAATCTGATGACAACATTAAAAAGGCGATTACCATGTACCACTCTGGCACATTCACTTTACTTGATATTAAAAATGAAACAGGCATCAGTAAAACAACACTTTATCGCTACTTAGAGGGAGCTGAAAATCGGTAACAACCCTCTTAATAGACGAAGTAAAATTAAAACCAAGCTACTATCAAACGCATTCTAACGTTTAATTAGCTTGGTTTTTTATCTGCTAATATATCGCTTCCATCACATCCAATAACAAAGTATATTGTAGCTTTATACTAAATTTCTTTCTTCAATTCAGTTTGTGCAATTGCATTCAATGTCTCAGATAATGAACTAGTTTCTTTACAACATACTGCGCATCCGGTCCCACACCCCTCAAGGTAGCAGAAGCAAAGGAACGCTGCCCTTCCATCCCTACATAATATAGACCAGGTACATTACTTATTCCCGCCTTATGAACCGGCTTTCCTTCCGCACCCAACGCACCAATCGCTTGAAGATATGGAAGTTGTGGTCTGTAACCTGTCGCATAAATTACTGTATCCACCGGTTCTTTTATCCCGTTTGGCCAAATGACGCCATTTTCATAAAAGGAGGTAAACATCTGTTGTTGATCCGGCTTTCCTCCCGCTAATCGCTCTTTGTATTGGCCCGTATCGTTTACAGCACTAGAACTCGGTGCGGTTTTTCTAAATCTCCAAAATGGAAATGCGTCAAAGCCAATTAGTTTTATCCAAAAATGCAAATCCTTACCGAATATACGTTGTTTCACAAACTGGACATGTCTTAGCACAGCTAATGATGTCTGACTCACCTCGGACAACTCAACTGCTATTTGTACTGCAGAATTTCCTCGTCCTACGACCACCACTCTTTGATTGAGATATCCCTGCGAATTTTTGTATTCAGAGGAATGCAGTGTTAATCCTTTAAACTCTTCTTGCCCCGCAATACTTGGTATGAATGGATTATTAAACGAGCCGGTCGCATTGATGATGGTTCTTGCATGAAAAATATCCTCTGTCATCGTACGAACAATAAAACCTTCTCCACTTTTTTCAACTGTCTTTACGCGTTGGTTGGTTCGAACTGGCAATTGAAAATGTCTCCTGTAATCCTTTAAATACTGAACTACTTCATCTCTATTCGGATAACGATTTTGCTCTCCGGGAAATTTTAATCCTGAAAGCGATGAAAATCCTGCTGGAGAGAATAGTTTAAGACTGTCATAATAATGTAGCCACGAACCGCCTACCTGATTGCTCGCTTCCAATATAAGATATCGCAACCCCTTTTTTTGTAAATGATATCCTGAAGCAAGACCTGCTTGCCCGCCACCAATAACAATTGTATCTAAAATCCTTTTCACATTAACACTCCCTTTTATTTGTATTTTGCAAGTATTTTAAGAGAAATGTATTCAATGAATACCATTTAGGCAACCGTTGTTAGTGTAATTAATTTCACGTTGTATAAATCTTCGTTTGAATTTTCGCTATGAAATGTCCTTTTAATAAAGATTTTTATTTATTAAACCATATAAAAGCAACTATGCTATCATTTTTTCTCTTAACATATTTATACAACATTTATTTGTAAAATACAATTTTTTATATTATTTTGAAAGAAATGGCCGCTTATGGTTACACTTTGTAAGATTAATTTTGGGAAATGGTAATAAAAATTAATAGTTAGGATTCTTTATCAGCTAACCGGTCAGCTTTATTGATAAAGTGTGAGGAAAAAAGTTAATAAAATTTCCACTTGAAATTTAGTTGCAATTTGCAATAAACCATCATATCCTTACTTAGTAAGAATCTTAAGTTAATTCGATGCTGAGTTAGGAGTGATAAGTATTGTCCGATTCAAGCAAAGGGGAAAGTAAATCATCTGTAATTGTCTTTGTGGCCTTGATTACTGCAATAAGTCTGTTCGGCGATTCAATGTTATACATTGTGTTGCCCTTGTATTGGAAAGAAGTAGGTCTTGATTCGATTTGGCAAGTTGGAGTAATTCTATCTATTAATCGGTTGATCCGACTACCCTTGAATCCAATAGTTGGATGGATATATAATAGGATATCTCTAAAAACAGGTTTAGTAATTGCGATCATATTAGGTAGTCTTACGACACTAGGCTATGGATTATTAAATGGATTTATTGCATGGATTATTCTCCGTGGGGTATGGGGTATTGCATGGTCCTTTTTGAGAATTGGAGGTTTATCGTTTGTAGCCTTTAATACTGAAGAAAATAATAGGGGAAAATCAATTGGTCTTTACAATGGACTATATCGATTAGGGAGCTTAGTAGGCATGTTAGCAGGAGGTCTGCTGGTGCCAATAATGGGTTTAAGTACTATTTCGATTATTTTCGGTAGTCTTACTCTGTTAGCTCTACCTATGATTTTCTTGTATGTTAAAACAACTCCTTTAAAAGACCATGTGCAGGATAATAAGGATAAGGTTGTATTTAAAGAGAATCCAATTGTTAACAGTCTCAAACTAGGCAGAGGAAGGATTGTTTTTACTGGTTTCTGTATCACTTTATTATTTCAAGGGATATTTATATCAACATTAAGTTCTGTAATTGAGCAAAACCATGGAGAAAGTGTCATCTTGTTCGGAACTGTGATCAGTGCAACTTTCCTAACTGGTATTATTTTATCGCTACAATGGATATGGGGCCCATTTTTAGGGGTACGTTTTGGAACTTGGTCTGATGGGGTCAAAGGAAGAGTGCCTGTATTAATTATGTCACTAATTTTTGCAAGTTTGACGTTTGGAATCATTTCTAATGAACTTCCAATCCTAATATTGATTTTCTTTACTTTTCTTGTCATGATTGCAGCAACCTCTCTTACGACAATTGTTGATGCAATTGCCTTAGACATTTCAAAGAACTCAAATGTAGTTTCATTCCTTACTATATATTCAATAGCTCAAGATCTTGGGGCATCCATTGGTCCATTTATTAGTTTCTTGTTCATAGGATTAGAAAATGGTTTCTCCTACATTTACTGGGGGGGGACAATTTTATTTTTATTATTAGCAATTCTTTGGTCAACCTCCTATAGAAGAGAAAGAGGAACAATTTCAATTTCTTAATAAAACTTCGAATAAATTATTTGCATTTCGCAAATAAAAGATCATTGAAATCAATTTTTTATAAGACCGATGATAAAGAAAAGAAACCATTTTAATCAATTTAAAATGGTCTCTTTTGTTTGCAGTTTATATAGCTTATTTCTATCCCTATACTTATTCAATACCAACAACCCAGTGCTTTGAGTTCAGCATAATTTGAAAGCATAATTATAGTACTATTTCATTAACAACCACTACTTCCTCCTATAAGAACCAGTCCTGTACCTACTTCATTTTCTTCTATATCAAGAGTCAGACCTTCAGTAGTATTAACTTGTGAATCGATTGCCAGTTTAATTCCGTTAATAGTTTGAATTGTATCCGATTCTAGCGGTGCATCTAAAGACAATGCAAATTGAGGTCCACAGCAACCAGCATTAGTAAAAAGACGAATACCCTCTGAACCCTTTTCTCTGAGAACGTTTTCTAATAATTTTTTCGCTCCATCTGTAATATTCATTTACTTCTACCTCCTAAATTTTTTATGCATTTGGAAAAATTCTTTTCAAAGCTTCTTTCATTTCTGGTTTTACACTAATTTTAGGTCGTACTTTTTTAGCTATTTCTTCTGCTTCTTCAATAGTGTTTGCTTTGCCTAAAGAAAGTAATGTTCCAATCGCCACAGTGCCAGTACGGTTACTTCCACCTTGACAGTGGAAGTAAACATTTTTCCCTTCATTATACGCTTTTACTACCTGTTCAATTGAGTTCTTTATAGAAGTGTCTTGTTGATCTGCATCATCAATAATTGGACTGTGTACTCTTTTATCCTTTAAGCTTCCATTTGGTGATTCTACTCTTAAATCAAATACTATGTCTACTTTTTCATTTCCGAGTACATCATCTACATCATCAGCACCACCGATATAAATACGTTTTTTAATCAATTCATGGTAATTCATTAATGTCATTTAATTCACCCTCTTAGATTATTGTGACTTACTCCAATCATGAACGGCATTTCCTTCTAAATACCTTTCAGCATCTAAAGCTGCCATACATCCAGTACCCGCAGCGGTAATTGCTTGACGGTATTTATTATCTTGCACATCTCCACACGCAAAGACACCAGGAATATTAGTTTCAGTGGTACCAGGTACTACTTGGATATATCCAGTTTCATCTGTTTCTATTTGGCCATTTAAGAAAGACGTATTTGGTGTATGACCAATCGCAACAAAAATTCCATCAGTTTCGATAAATTCTTCTTCGTTGGTATCATTATTTGTTACTTTTAACCCTGTAACTCCGTTTTCACTAGCAACCACTTCTAGAGGTGTTTTATTAAGTTGCCATGATACTTTTGAATTTTCTCTTGCACGGTCTTGCATGATTTTAGAGGCACGAAGATCTGTTCTCCTATGAACAATAACTACTTCATTTGCGAACTTCGTTAGAAAATTTGCTTCTTCTAATGCTGAATCTCCACCGCCAACGATAATTACTTTTTTACCTCTGAAGAAAAATCCATCACACGTTGCACAAGTACTAACACCTCGCCCTATGTTTTCTTTTTCCCCTGGTATATTTAAAAGTTTAGCTGAAGCCCCAGTCGAAAGAATGAGGGATTCAGTCTCAATTTCTCCCAAACCACTGACTTGTAAGCGAAGTGGCTTTTTCGAAAAATCAATATCCGTTACCCAGCCTCTTTTAAATTCGGCTCCAAAACGTTCAGCTTGCTTTCGCATATTTTCCATTAATTGCGGGCCCATTATCCCATCAATAAATCCCGGAAAGTTTTCAACTTCTGTTGTTAGTGTCAACTGCCCTCCAGGTTGATCTCCTTCAATTACGATTGGTTTCATGTTGGCTCGTGCTAAATAAATAGCAGCTGTTAATCCTGCAGGACCTGTTCCTAAAATTACGACCTTTTCCATAATTATTCACCCACCATTTAGTTAATATAATCTTTTAGTTTGTCATATCCCACTTTTTCTTCATGTAGCCATGGAATTATTGCACAGTTTATTGCCTTCTTGTCATTTACTTCATGAATCCATTCCACTTCAGCCATTGCTTTACCTTTTAATACAGGATCAATCGTATCGGTAACATATAAACTTTGATTAATCACCCACCATTTTGGGCTTATTTTTGCTCGTCTAAGGTCTTCTTGTAAGCGAGATGCTTCTAATACTGGAGTTGCTTCGGCAAGTGTTACGATAACTATTTCTGTTACTTTTGGATCTCGAAGTAGTGGAAGTAATTTTTCCACGCTTTTTGGGACTTCGCCAGTAGATTTCTCTATTTCCTTACTATAAGATTGCGCTGCATCTAACAACAATAAAGTGTGACCTGTCGGTGCTGTATCGATGACAACGATTTCATTTTCCGTTTTTGCTACTACTTCTGCAAAAGCACGGAATACCGCAATCTCCTCCGTACAAGGTGAATTTAGATCTTCTTGTAGGTATGTAATACCATCTTCATCAAGATCTTTACTAGCTTTTGATAAAACATCTGCTTTATATTTTTCTACTTCTTGTTTTGGATCAATACAACTGATACTTAGGTTTTGATTCATTAAACTACTTTGAAATTGATAATTAAGATGTGCAGCAGGGTCTGTCGTTGTTAAATGGACCCGATGTCCTTTTTCAACTAAACCAACTGCAATGGCTGATGCGACTGTTGTTTTTCCTACCCCACCTTTACCCATAGTGAAGATTAACTTTGTATCCGAGGAGGAAAAGTCATCTATAACATCCTTTAATTTTAGATGGTTATATGTTTCAGTTTGGTTGTTAGATATAGTGGTTGGTAAAGTGTACATTTTAAACAGATAGCGAAGGTTTTCTATACCTGTCAAGGAATATGAAACAAAAGGGAGAGAATATGTCACAGCTTGTTTCAAATTTCTAGGCATCTGTTTTAAAGCATTTCTTTGTCGTTGATAAAATGCGGATGATACTTCATCCTCTTGGATGTATTCGCGAAGTAGTCCGTTTACAATAACAATTTGATTTTTAACCCCGATATCTTTTAGTTCTATAGAGGCACGATCAGCTTCTAAAAGGGAGGAGACGTCAGGTCTTGTAACCAAAATTAATGTAGTTTTATCTGGATCAGCTAAAACCTCAACTGCTTTGGAATAAAGATTTTTTTTATCTGCTAAGCCCGATAATGGCCCTAAACATGATGCACCATGTGTACTATCCTCTAGGAACCCAGTCCATGCTGTTGGAAGTTGTAAAAGTCGTAAAGTATGGCCGGTTGGTGCTGTATCGAAAATAATATGATCATACTGACTTACTATTTCTGTGTTTGTAAGCAAGCTTGTAAATTCATCAAATGCAGCTATTTCTACAGTACACGCTCCTGATAATTGCTCTTCCATTGTGACTACTACAGATTCAGGTAGTTTACCTCTATAAGGTCCCACAACCTTTTCACGATAGGCTTTTGCAGAAGCCTCCGGGTCTAAGTTACATGCATATAGATTCTCAACATTTGGAACTACTTTTGGCATATTAGTTAATTCGATACCAAATACGTCTTGTAAGTTGGAAGCCGGATCTGTACTGATTAGCAACACCTTTTTCCCTTTATCCGCTAATGAAACAGCTGTAGCACATGCTGTTGACGTTTTTCCTACCCCGCCTTTTCCCGTAAAAAATAAAAATGCGGTATTTATTACATTCTTTGGCTGAAAAGCTTGAAACATGTTTATCTTTTCCTTCCGTTTTAAAGTGAATTTAAATCAATCGAAAGTCGAACTTTTGGCTTTTCTTTTAGTTCTTCTAAATCTACATTAAACCATTCTGCTAGTTCATCGTTTGTTGGATAACATCCGAGTTTTACAATCTGACCATCTACTAAAATTACTGGCAAAGCATCTATTCCTTTTTCATGTAAAACATTATTTACTGCACCATTCCCCACAAACTTATCCGGATTATTTGTTAATTGATATCGTGTAATATTAAGCCCTTTTTTCTCGAGAGAATACAGAGCCGAAGCTACTCTTGTTAATTCTGGGTCAACACTTGGTCCACAGACACCTGTTGAACAACACATCGCAGGATCAAAAATTTCTACTTTTTTCATGCAAAAACCCCCGTCATAATATTAAATAAGCATATACTTATATTTTGATGAAAAGAGAACCAAGAGAATGCTCTCTTGGTGTAAATTTATTCATTGCCTGTTTCAGCAAAATGCTTGATTCTGTTACCAATTTCATCACGAACTCGTTGGAAGGTAGCCCATTTCTCTTCATCAGTACCTTGTGCTTTTGCAGGGTCGTCAAAGCCCCAATGATCACGTTTCACATGAGGTGGTGTCATTGGACATTTATCCGCAGCATCCCCGCAAAGTGTAACTACAAAATCTGCATTATTTAACGTTTCCATATCAATAATATCTGAAGTCTGATTAGAAATATCGATTCCAATCTCATTCATTGCTTTAACAGCATTCAGGTTTAAGCCATGTGCTTCAATTCCTGCACTTAGAACTTCCCACTCATCACCTAAATATTTTTTTCCCCAACCTTCTGCCATTTGGCTTCTGCATGAATTTCCTGTACATAAAAAGTAAAGTGTTTTTTTTGACATAATTAGTAATCTCCTTTGGTTTCAACTTAATAAAAAGTATTAGTTTATTTTGATTTACGTAAATTGGTTGCTCATATTAGAAAAATGATAACGAAATATATAGACCTAATAATGTAATGAACAGTATTGGAATCGTTATGACAATACCAGTTTTAAAATAAGTTCCCCACGAGATTTTTACGCCTTTTTGAGATAAAACATGAAGCCATACTAACGTTGCAAGTGAGCCAATAGGTGTGATTTTTGGTCCTAAATCAGATCCAATGACATTGGCATAAATAAGTGCTTCACGTATAGTTCCGGTAGTATTTGTTTCTGCAATTGCTAAAGCGTCTATCATAACGGTTGGCATGTTATTCATTAGGGAGGATAGGAAAGCAGCAATGAATCCCATTGACATCGTAGCCACGAACAAACCTTGATTTGCAGCTACTTCAATCACGCCAGCTAACACACTCGTAAGTCCTGCATTTCCTAGCCCATATACGACAACATACATACCAATTGAGAAAAATACAATATTCCATGGAGCTCCTTTTATAACGTTTCTTGTATCAACTGCAGTACTTCTTCTTGCCATAATAATAAAAAATATAGCTATAATTCCGGCAACAATCGAAACGGGAATGTTAATAAATTCACTAATAAAATAACCAACAAGCAATAGAGCAAGAACATACCATGATAAATGGAACATTTTTATATCTTGAATTGCTTCTTTTGGTTCTCTTAGCTTAGATAAATCATATGTTCTTGGTATGCTTTTTCTAAAATAAAATAATAGGATACCTATAGTTGCTATTAGTGAAAATATGTTCGGAATAATCATTCGTGAAGCATATTCCACGAAACCAATATTGAAGAAATCGGCTGATACAATATTAACAAGGTTACTAACCACCAATGGTAACGAGGTTGTATCCGCGATAAATCCACTCGCCATAATAAATGGGAAGACCATTTTTTCTTTGAAGTTCAAATTACGAACCATCGCTAAAACAATTGGTGTCAAAATTAATGCAGCCCCATCATTGGCAAAAAAGGCAGCAACAATGGCTCCTAAAACACTTACATAAACGAACATTTTAATACCATTACTTTTGGCAGCCCTTGCCATATGTAAGGCAGCCCATTCAAATAATCCAATCTCATCTAATATTAAAGAAATGAGGATAATCGCGATAAAGGATAATGTTGCATTCCAAGTAATGTCTACTACTTCTATCACATTACTAAAATCAACAACCCCCAATAATAATGCAATAACCGCTCCTCCGCAGGCGGACCAACCTATGTTCAAACCTCTTGGTTGCCATATGACAAAGATAAGCGTTACCAAGAAAATCAATGATGCTAAAATTACTGGCGACAAAGTGCTAACCTCCATTAATCACAAGAGATACGTAATCCCTGTGCTTCTAATTCTTGTAGTTTAAAATCTTGGTTTGGAAGATGATGAATCAAACTTTGGACAAAAGGAAAAACGTCGCTATCCTTGTTCATTGAATAGATAATCCATTGACCTCTTCTCATTTCACGTACCAACCCAGCATCCTTTAACTTCCTTACATGTTGACTTATAGCTGGCTGACTTACTTTAAAAATTTCAACAAATTCACAAACACAATAATCGTGTGTCTCCAGCATTTTAAGCATTGTTAGTCTTGTTTTATCACCCAACAATTTTAAAATTGTTGCAGCTTTTTCGATTTCAATCGTTGATATTTCCATTGAACTACCTCCTATCAATTTGATTATTAGCGCATAATGATTTACTTATATAATATTCCGCTTATATATTAATTGCAACTGTTTTTATGAAAATATTTTAATTCATAGGTGGCTTTTTCTGCTCCACTGAATACTATTTACATCATTAAGCGTATAAAAATTATAAATTTAGATTTTCGATTAATATAAAAACACCTTTATTAAAAAAGGTGTTTAAATTTCCTTATAGGTAAACTTGCTATAAATATCGATTTATGTCTTCCTCAAGTTCTTTATAATAAGAGTCCTTGATTCCTGCCTTACGCCTTATTTTCCATCTAGTTAGCTCTTCATCTTTTAACTGATTTACAGACCATTCTATACGTCTCTTTTGTAAGTCCATTCCTTATCACCCCTATATAATCTCATATAAATTGAAGGGTTCTTCTTTCTTAGCTCAGTTTTTGATAAAGTCTGATTTTGGTGAACTAAATCTAACCACTGCGACTTAAAATCACATAGCGAATAATCTACCATATTTTTTACTCCCCATTTCCAAAGTTCATTAGGAGTTGGCTTAACATTGTCTTCAATTTTATCTGTATCTCTAAGATAATTTTTCATATAGTAATTTTTGTTATAATGTAAGACAAAATTTATTATAATTTTAGTATATTGTTCTAGTGTTATTTTGACGTCTAAACGATAGTCTTCTGCACCTCGTTCCCCAAAATCTGGTTGTATGTATCCTGGGAGAAATGGCTTTATTCCGAGCTATAAAATGCTTAATATAGCTCAATGATGACCCTGTTTCTAAGTGATATCTTCGTCAAATTTATTACATATTTCTGTAACTTTTTCATTCTTATCCTTTTTAGAAAGTATATACGTAAGAAAAAAATCGCATTGTCAATATCGTTCTGTTCATCTAATAATAATATTTATGTATCCATAAAATATTTCTGGTAAGTTCAGTGTATATTCCCCTCTCAGTCACAATTCCCCATTTTATTTCATTTCGTTTCCAATACTCTCTTTCTATTTCAAATTTTTCTAGTACCCTTTTATCCTCCAGGAAACTACTAGGCTTTACAGTTCTGGCTAAAAACTCTTTTTTATTATTTTTAATAACAGTAATAAATAAGTCAGTTGTCATTATAATTAGTGTTTTTGTAACGTTATCCACTGAATGAGCAATCCCTTTTTCTTCAGCGATATTAAATGTTTCTTTATCTTTCAATGGAAACTGTTCCCTAATATCTACTACGTCAACTGCCCATTCTAATAAAACGAAATAGTCTCTTTCTAAATTTGATAAAATTCATGCTGCCTTTTGGTTTTCCAACTAATTAATCGTGATACGTTTCCATCTGAAGAGACATCCTGTATTTTCAACCAAGGAATATAATTTTCTTGCTCCGCTTGGCCTCTACCTTCTTTTATGTAACGTTCTTTTTTCTCTTCAGACCAACTATTTTTACGCTTTGTCATGGAGGAACACCTTATATATTTTTAGTAAAAGAAAAAAATCGTATTCAAGAGTAATACCTCTTGAATACGATTTTATACAATCACTATATTTAGTATACATCTTATTTTAGTCTACATTTTATTGTAGAGTATACATCTTTATTGTCTCTTCACATAAACGTCGTGACTTTGTAGCTTTTTTTATTCCACTGTAACCGACTTCGCCAAATTTCTCGGCTTATCCACATCGCAATCTCTGTGTAATGCTGCATAATAACTAATCAGCTGTAAAGGCACTACTGCTACTAATGGTGAGAATAGCTCGTGTACTTTTGGAAGCACGAAGCGGTCTCCGTCTTCTTCAAAGCCTTCCATTGCAATAATGCATGGGTTTGCACCACGTGCTACTACTTCTTTGACGTTGCCACGAATGTTTAGGCTTACAGCTTGTTGTGTTGCAAGAGCGAAAATTGGCGTACCATCTTCAATAAGTGCGATTGTACCGTGTTTTAATTCTCCACCAGCAAATCCTTCTGCTTGAATATAGGAAATTTCTTTTAGTTTCAAAGCACCCTCTAAACTTACATAGAAGTCGATGTTTCGTCCAATGAAGAATGCATTTCTAGTTGTTGCTAAAAATTCTGTCGCAATTTGTTCCATTTCTTCTTTGGAATCTACAATCGTTTGAACTGCATTTGCTGCAATACCCAGTTCTTTCACAACATCAAAATCTACTTTTTTATTTTGAGACTGTGCAAATACAGAAGCCGTTACCATTAATACTGCCACTTGTGCAACATATGCTTTAGTAGAAGCTACTGCAATTTCTGGACCTGCGTGAAGTAAAAGAGTATGATCTGCTTCGCGAGAAAGTGTTGACCCAGGTACGTTTGTCATCGTAATTGTTGGGTACCCTTTTTCTTTTATTTTCACTAGCACTTGTCTGCTATCTGCTGTTTCACCTGATTGTGTGATAAAGATAAATAATGGTTTTGCTGAAAGAATTGGCATATTGTAGCCAAATTCACTAGAAATATGCACTTCTACAGGAATACCAGCTATCTTCTCGAAATATTCTTTACCAATTAAACCTGCGTGATAGCTTGTTCCTGCTGCAATAATGTAAAGGCGGTCTGCATCTTGAAGTGCTTTCAAAATATTTGCATCAATCGTAAGCTCGCCTTGATCATTTTGGTATGCTTGAATAATTTTACGAATAACAGCAGGTTGTTCATCCATTTCTTTTAGCATGTAATGAGGATATGTTCCTTTTTCAATATCGCTCAGATCTAACTCCGCTTTATAAGCAGGACGCTCTACGATTGAACCATCTAGTTTTTGAATTTCAACAGAATCCTTATGCACAATAACGATTTCTTGATCGTGAAGCTCTACATATTGCTCAGTCACTTGCAACATAGCCATTGCATCAGATGCTACAACATTAAATCCATCACCTAACCCTACAAGAAGTGGTGATTTGTTTTTTGCAACATATATAGTATTTGCATCTTCTTTGTCTAGAAGTGCAAGTGCATACGAACCATGAATAAGATGCAATGTTTTTCTAAGTGCATCAATTGTTGATAGTCCTTCAGATGAAAATTTTTCAATTAACTGTACAATCACTTCCGTGTCTGTATCAGAAGCCATTTCTACTTTAGATAAATACGCTTTTTTCATTAGGTGGTAGTTTTCGATTACACCATTATGCACAAGCGTGAAACGTTTTGTTGCACTTTGGTGAGGATGCGCATTTAGTTGATTTGGGACACCATGTGTTGCCCAGCGAGTATGCCCGATTCCAAGTTTCGCATCTACGTCTTCGTCCACTACGTCACGTAAATCAGCAATTCGACCTTTTTCTTTGAATACGACTACTCCATCTTCATTGAGCACAGCAATTCCCGCTGAATCGTATCCGCGGTACTCTAATTTTTCTAAACCTTTTAATAAAATTTCCTTTACGTCTGCTTCTCCAATATATCCTACAATTCCACACATATTCTCATTTCCTCCGTTTACATTCATGTCAAAATCAGCGACCTGTTTTTTCACAGTCACTCATTAAGCTAAGAATGCCTTCTTTTCCCCTCTGTCATACAATCACTTGTATGGTTTCTGAAAAAGAATAACAACCGGGCAAATACGGTCGGGAGGCATCCGCCGAATTTTCGATAACCTCCACCTCGTCTGCTGAAGATACATTTCCGTCCGATTTCTTCAGCTCTGGCGCTGTAATTGTTTTCCTAAGTTTTACGCGTATTCGTTTCCCTCCAAATCTACGCGACTATCAAAAAGGTAAGACCTCTTATGCAGCACATTCATCATACTTAATCTGTTATTTTGTGTCAATAAAAAACATTTCCCAGTATATATAGTAAGAATACAATGAACATTCTGTATTTTATGTTATGATTTATGGAGAATGGAGGTGAATATCACGATTGAATACGGAAAAACCCTTTGAAAATCATTATGTCTTACTTAAAAGAATTCCAGATTTGCATAAGAAAGCAGAATCTATTCGAGATAATATTAGTAGAATGGAAGCAGGATTACGCGGAGAAACTCGTCTGTTACAAAAACTATTAGAACTAAGATTACCTTGCCAATTCAAGATATATTCCAATGTTCGGTTGCAGATGGATGATTGGAGAGTGCAAATCGATTGTCTTATTTTGACGGATCGCTGTTGTATAGTCTTGGAATCCAAAAATATATATGGAGATTTGTATTTTGATGCTGAGTCAGAGGATTTCTATCGGCAAGATGAAAATCAATTGGAAACGTCTTATCCAAATCCGTATTACCAGTTCATGAAGCATTTAAGATTTTTGAAAGAGTGGCTTCGAATTGATTTCCCAGAAATTAAATTAACTGGGGCTGTTGTTATGACACCGAGGTTTTGTAGAATTCGAAAAAAACCTGCGCACTATCCAATTTATAAGCTAGAAAGTATTATCGAAAAAATTATAGATATGTACTCCGGATATCCTTCCCCTCTTTTATCTGAAACAAAATTCCATGCTCTTGATCAAATGATTATAAAGAAACAATCTTCTTTTACTTTCCCACCATTATGTGAGTTTTATCAAATTGCCCCAAAAGATTTAATACCTGGTGTTGAATGCCCACATTGTGGTCTTTTTGGCATGATACGATTTCCCCGAACTTGGACATGCCCCAATTGCAAGAAAAATTCCATGTATGCACACGTCAAAACTATTCATGATTATTTTTTACTAATTAAAAATTATATTTCTAATCGAGAATTCCGAGAGTTTTGTGGTGTAGATTCTATTTATACAGCGTCTAGAATGCTCAAAAAAATGAACCTACAATCGAATAGAGGAGGAGCCTGGACATATTATTCTCCGAAAAAGGATCGATAATTAACGATCCTTTTTTTATGTCATCTAATATGTATTCAGGTTGATATTCTTTCGGGTGGACACGTTCGATGCTCCTATGTCTAGAGATCAAATATCGGGCTCAAGTTCATTACCCGTATGTGCAAATTCAGACGCTCTATTCGCAAATTCCGATGGCAAGTGCAAACTCTTTGGCTTTATCCGCAAGTTCAATACCCCTATATGCAAATTCACCTACTCTATGCGCAAGTTCGAGGGCCGTATACGCAAATTCCCAGGCCAAGTGCAAACTCTTTTTCTCTATATGCAAGTTCGATACCCCTATGTGCAAATTCACCTACTCTATGCGCAAATTCGAGGGCCGTATACGCGAATTCCCAGGCCAAGTGCAAACTCTTTGTCTCTATATGCAAGTTCGATACCCCTATGTGCAAATTCAGACGCTCCATACGCAAATTCAAGTGCCGTATACGCGAATTCCCAGGCCAAGTGCAAACTCTTTTTCTCTATATGCAAGTTCGATACCCCTATGTGCAAATTCAGACGCTCCATACGCAAATTCAAGTGCCGTATCTGCAAATTCCGTTCCCCAGTGCAAACTCTTTGGCTTTATCCGCAAATTAAATGCCCTTTATGCAAATTCACCCACTCCATGCGCAAATTCACCGGCTCTATTCGCAAATTCAATCGTCGCATGAGCAAATTCCAAGCCCTGTATAAGATTCCAACCCCTAAACAAAAAAACGCTTGCGCATTACGCAAGCGATACTTTCTATTTAAGTAGTTTGACGATTTCTCTATTAAATGCAGGCAAGTCATCAGGTGTACGGCTCGTTACGAGTTGATTGCCACATACGAATACTTCTTTGTCGTGGTAAGTGGCTCCTGCATTTTCTAAGTCGACTTTAATTGATTTATAACCGGTCGCATCACGGCCTTCTAATGTTTTGGCAGTGATGAGCAGTTGTGGGCCATGACAGATTGCAAATACAGGTTTCTTTGCGTCCATAAATGCTTTTGCGAATTCAACAAATCTGTCATCTGCTCTTAATATATCTGGGGAAAATCCACCAGGAATGAATAATGCGTCAAAGTCTTCTGGTTTTACATCATCAATATTATAGTCCACCGTCAGGTTGGCTTCGCCTTGTTTCCCAGTGACTTCTTTCCCTGCTTCTTTTTCAATAGTAAATACTTCGTGACCTGCGTCATTCAGGGCCTGGGCAGGGCTTGTGTACTCTACGTCTTCAAACATGTTTGTGATTAATGTTGCTATTTTAGCCATTTCCTCACTCCTTATCTGTTTGTTCCCTCTTATTATTCCACGAAATAAGTTTAGTAAACATTTAAGGTATTAAAAGGACTTTTCCGACGCTTTTTCGACTTTCTAATAGGCAGTGAGCTGCTGCTCCATCCTTCAACGAAAAAATGGAAGGCTCTTTCAAGCTTATTTTCCCTTCTAAAATCCAATCAAATAATTGCTTGGATCGCACTTTTCTTTCCTCATAGGATGTCAGCACATTCCAAAGGTCTCCACCAGTTAAGGTTTTGGATGTATCCATCAGCATTCTTGGATCCACAAGTGATGGATCTCCCCCAGACATTCCATAAAATACAACCGTTCCGCCAATTCTAGTGACTTCAAAACTTTCTTCTAACGTAGATCCGACTGACTCATAAACAACATCTACTCCTACACCGTTCGTTACTTCCTTCACTTCATTTATCCAATTATCTTTGTATAGAAAAACGTAGTCTGCTCCAACGGAAGTTGCCGCTTCTGACTTTTCTATTGAGGATGTCAGCCCTATCACTTTTGCCCCAAGTAATTTTCCAATTTGAATTAAGTTTTGCCCAACTCCACCTGCAGCAGCGTGAACTAAAATTGTATCTCCAGCTCCTACTTTATAGCTATCTCTTGTTAAATACTGCGCTGTTAATCCTTGTAATAAAACAGATGCAGCTGTTTCAAAAGAAATGTCATCTGGTAGTGGAATTGCTTTTTCAATAGGAACCGCTACTAATTCTGCATTAGCAAATGGGACATCCGCAAAAGCAATACGATCTCCTACTTTCACACTAGTTATGTCAACACCTACTTGCTCTACTATCCCAGAGCCTTCATATCCTAAAATGTATGGTGGTTTACCAGCTAGATGATAATTCCCTTTTCTTCTATAAATATCAGCAAAGTTTAATCCAATCGCCGAAGTACGCACGAGTAATTCATTTTCTTTAATGACTGGATTATCGATTTCTTTATATTGCAGTACTTCCGGACCACCAAACGATTCAAATATAAGTGCTTTCATTTTGTAACTCCTCTGCTATTAAAATTTATATGACAATGCATCCGTCTTTTTAGACTAAAAAATCCAGCACAAGGCTGGATTTTTTGTATCTATTATTATTCAGCTAAACCCATTTCTGCTTTTACAACTTCCGAAATTCGGTTTACGTAGTTTTCACATTCGTCTTCTGATGCAGCTTCTACCATGACACGTACAAGCGGCTCTGTACCAGATGGTCGTACAAGAACACGCCCATTGCCTGCCATTTCAGCTTCTACTTCACTAATGATTGCAGCAACTTTATCATTTTGAGTAACCGCATGTTTGTCAGTTACACGAACATTTACTAGTTTTTGAGGATAGATTGTCATTTCAGATGCAAGCTCGGAAAGCTTTTTCCCAGTAACCTTCATAATATTTACTAGTTGTAAACCAGTTAGCAATCCGTCTCCTGTTGTATTGAAATCTAAGAATACAATATGACCTGACTGTTCTCCACCTAAGTTATAGCCGTTCTTTTTCATTTCTTCCACAACGTATCGATCTCCAACAGCAGTTTTCACACTTGACATGTCATGTGTTTCTAAAGCTTTATAGAAGCCCATATTACTCATTACAGTAGAAACAACCGTATTTTTATTTAAACGACCATTTGCATTTAAATGCTTCGCACAAATATACATAATTTGATCGCCGTCTACAATATTCCCTTTTTCATCTACAGCAATTAATCTATCTCCATCTCCATCAAAAGCAAGTCCAACATGTGCTCCTTTTTCTAACACAAATTTCGCCAATTCTTCTGGATGTGTAGAACCTACTCCATCGTTAATATTCAAGCCATTTGGAGATGCACCCATAGTAGATAAATCAGCTTCCAAATCTGCAAATACATGCGTAGCAAGTGATGATGTCGCACCGTTTGCACAATCTAACGCTACATGAAGCCCAACAAACTCTTCATCAATAGATTGCTTCAAATATTGAATGTATTTTTGACCGCCTTCAAAATAATCAGATACAGATCCTACACCTGCTCCTGTCGGACGTGGAAGCTCGTCAATTTCTGCATCAATTAATTGCTCAATTTCCTCTTCTTGTTCATCCGTAAGCTTAAAGCCGTCAGAACCAAAGAATTTAATTCCATTATCAGCAACAGGGTTATGGGATGCTGAAATCATTACTCCAGCATCTGCACTCATTACTCTAGTTAAGTAAGCAACGCCTGGTGTACTAATAACACCCAGACGCATTACCTCTACTCCTACAGATAAGAGTCCTGCTACTAGCGCACCTTCTAACATATGACCAGAAACACGAGTATCACGACCTATTAGAACTTTCGCGCGATTTTCCGATTCTTTTGTTAATACATATCCACCAAAGCGGCCTAATTTAAAAGCAAGTTCCGGTGTTAGTTCAGAGTTTGCTACTCCTCTTACACCATCAGTTCCAAAGTATTTTCCCATTAATCTTCTCTCCTTAAAAACCTGTAGTCCTGCGTATTAGGCTTCTTTTACTGTTAACTTTACCTCGGACGCAGACATTTCCCATTCAACCTCTGTAGAGGCATCTGTTTTTATCGGAAATGTATTATCCCCTATTACCGCATTTTGTGCATCTACATATAGAGCGATATTACTACTATTTAATTTATCCAAAGCTTCTGGTGTTCCTCTAGCCTTCACGGAAACTAAACCGTCTGTAGGAGTTTGAAAAACACTCACTAGTTGATTTGGAAGTCCTCGTACCTCAACTGCTACATTATCAAAGGTCTTTTCGCTAACGCCTGAAACAGTATCCTCTTCTTCCACTGGAGGTTCTGTTACCGGAGCAGGTGTTACATCTCCGACTACCTTAATCTTGTCGTGAGACATCCGCGTCACTCCTGGTGGAACTGCTAGCTTCACGTCAAAGTCTCCAGATGCTTCAAGCTTACTTACATCTACATCTACAGTTAACTGGTCCAATTTATCAAGCACCGTTGGAGGACCATATAAGCGAATCGATTCCATATTCGTAGATAAATTATTGATCGTCACGCCTTGTTTTGGTGTACCTTTTTGCTTTAATACAACTGGTATATCCTTGCTGTACTCTTCCACCCTAACTTTTACCTGTACCTGTTTAGGCTCGACTATCACATCTAATTTATTTAGATCCCTGTCAAGAACTCTTACACTTGCCTTTTGATCAAATGATTTAGTAATACCGGGATTACCATCAAGTGTCGCTTTTACATAGCCTATGCTATTTATGACACTTTTTGCACCTGTAATTGTAACCATTTTTGGTTCAACGTCATAGGACTTAACGATGTAATTTTCTGCTAACAAGCCTTCATTCATATCAGGGTCCACTCGAAATTGCTTCGATATTTTTTCTTCAATCTCCACATTTACGTAGACCGGATCTATTCGGACCTTTAATTTGTCGGAAAAGTTTTCGTGTTGAATTTCCACTCGATGCTCTCCATATGTTAGCTTACTTAAATCCACAAATAATTTATAGTCTTTTATCATTTTAGCAGATAATACAACTTGTGATGGACCCTCTATAGTTACTGTTACAGTTTGAGGAACTCCTGTTACAACTGAATTGTCGTCATCATAATAGACTTCTACTGGTACGTCACGGAGAACGTCTATTTGTGTTCCGCTAGAAATAGAATTCGTATTATTCTCATCAGATTTCACAGAAACGAATAGTAAAATCGCTAATGCTAAAGCTATAATTCGCAAGAACCATGGATTATCCATCATTTTATCCATTCTGTTTCCCCCTCCACAACCATTTAGAAGAAGTTAATAGCTCTTCCGTGGGTCCAAACCATAGTCGCTTCAAGTGAGCTTCAAACTCTTCCATGGATAAATTTCGATGGAGATCCCCATTAGAGGTTAAACTTACAGCTCCCGTCTCTTCGGATACAACAATTGTAATGGCATCTGTTACTTCACTCAATCCAATTGCAGCCCGATGCCTCGTTCCAAGCTCTTTCGAAATGAATGGACTTTCGGACAATGGCAAATAACAAGCTGCGGAAGCTATTTTATTTTTTTGGACAATCACTGCCCCATCATGCAATGGTGTATTTGGAATGAAAATATTAATCATTAGCTCAGATGTAATATTTGCATTTAACGGAATTCCTGTTTCAATATAATCTGATAAACCCGTTTCCCTCTCAATCGATATTAAAGCCCCTATACGACGTTTTGCCATATAGCTTACTGATTTGGTCATAGCCGCAATTAAACGGCTCTGCTCCTCTTGTTCCTGCATCGAGCCTCTCGCGAAAAGTCTACCTCTACCTATTTGTTCAAGCGCTCTTCTTATTTCTGGCTGGAATATTATAATAATTGCTACAAACCCAAAATCAATGACTTGTTCCAGCATCCATCCGAGCGTATCCAAACCTAAAAAGTTTGTGACAACACTTGCGATAACTATAACGAAGATCCCTTTTAATAATTGGACCGCTTTCGTTCCTTTTATAAGAGTTATTACTTTATATATAACAAACCAAACGAATAAAACATCTAATATGTTTACAATAACGTTTACTGGCATTAAATTTGTAAATTGCTCCATAAACGACATGTGGCATCCCCCACTTTTCATCACAAATCCATACAATGTAAGTATAACATAGAAAAGGAATTTTCCGCCTTTATGACCCTAAAAAAGTCTATCCAAAATTTCGGATAGACTTTTTATTATTTCTTCGTTTCTTCTTTTTCAAAAAACGATATAAAATCTTTAGCACCGTCTTTTATATGGAACCAAAGCCAGTCAAATACTTCGTTAATCTCTTCAGAAGTACCTGTAATGTTTGCTGTAGAAGCCATATACTTAGTACCGTTGATAATGGTTAAATTTCCGTCCAATTCACCATCGATTCGAACATCACCATTTTTTACAACAAGATCACCTGTAACGACTTGTCCTTCAGGGATAATAACTGTTTCCCCTTCCACGATGACATTTTCTTGTTTTGTAAAAGAGAATTGCTGTTCTTCGTTGAAATTAGTGAACAATGCGCTACTCATAAATAGGAAGAATAAAGCCGCTGCGGTTAGAATTGGATGACGTCTCAACCATCTACTAACACCTGCATGTGATTTTTCTTTTGGAAGCCTTGCCATAACAGAGTTGGCAAAATCAGCTGGTGCCTTTACATGGGCTGCTCCTTTTACGAAAGCAACTACATTGCTTAGCTCATGCATATGTGCTTGACAATCCACGCATGACTGCAAATGAGTTTTAAGTTCAAGCTCATGTTCACGGGTAATTTCGCCATCTAAATATTCATGCATATAGTGAACAATTCGCTCTGGACACGCATTCATCGTGATTACCTCCTATAAAAAGTTGGGCTGTTTACTTAATTGTTTTCTAAGTGCTTCTCGGCCTCTATGAATTCTTGTTTTTACAGTTCCAAGTGGTAATTCTAATATCTCACTTATTTCTTGTAAAGATAACTCTTCCATATATTTAAGTACAATTGCTGATCGATATTTGTCCGGAAGACGACTTATTTCATATTGAATGCGATCTTGCAACTCCAATTTCATTAGTTCTTCTTCTGGAAGTTCTTCCGCAGCAGCAATTTGTGAATACATATTAAGTCCTTCTGTGCCTGCAACTTCCGCATCTAAATAATAATCTGGCTTTTTTTTACGAATCCGGTCAATACATAAATTCGTCGCAATTCGGTACAGCCAAGTGGAAAATTTTCTTTTTTGATCAAACGTGTGAATGTTAATAAAGGCTCGCACAAACGCCTCTTGTGCAATGTCTTCTGCTTCATGACGATTTCCTAGCATGCGGAAGCATACTTGAAAAAGTTTATGTTGATACAGGTCAACAATCTCCGCGAATGCGTCTTTGTCACCTTTTAACACTTGTTTTATTCGTTTGTTCACTAACGCATCCATCGTGATTCCCCTCCGCTCTATGCGGCTGTCTAACCTATACGTATAAAGGTGGCAACAGGTTTCATTTTTTTTTACATCATTTTAAGTTTACCAAATAATTCATAGTTTGTGTTGTTTATTGAAAAACAAAAAGCAGACGAAGCGTCTGCTTTAAACTAAACTTTCCCCAAACAATGAGCCCATAAGAGCAACTGCTACGTCTGCTGTTTTATTTTCTTCATCTAATATTGGGTTTACTTCAACGAATTCTGCTGAAGTGATAATGTTGGATGAATATAACATTTCCATTGCTAGATGGCTTTCACGATAACTAATTCCACCTGGAACAGGAGTACCAACTCCCGGTGTATAAAGTGGATCTATTCCATCTAAATCTAATGATAAGTGTACGCCATCTACTTTACGTTCAGCAAAATACTCAATCGTTTGGTTCATCACTTCTGTCATGCCTAGTTTGTCAATTTCGTGCATGGAGAAAACTTTAATCCCTTTTTCTTTAATTAGTTCACGTTCTCCAGGATCTACTGAACGAGCGCCAATAATAACTACGTTTTCCGGTTTAATCTTTGGTGCATAGGAACGGATATTTACTAAATCATCATGGCCTAATCCGATACTAACAGCTAACGGCATTCCATGGATGTTCCCGGATGGAGAAGTTTCCGCTGTATTTAAATCTGCATGTGCATCGTACCAAATAACTCCAAGGTTTTGATAACGATCAGCTAAACCTGCAAGTGTTCCAATAGCTATGCTATGATCTCCACCAAGCACTAATGGATAATGTCCTTCCGTTAATACCTCATGTACTTTGTTTGCAAGCTTTGTGTTCCCATCGATTACATCTTCTAAATTACGCAAATGCGTATTCGGAGATTGTTCTTTTCTTGTATGACTTATAGGTATATCGCCTTCATCTTTTACAGAATGACCTAATGCTTCTAAACGTTCGATTACCCCTGCATAACGAATGGCACTTGGCCCCATATCGACACCACGTCTATTTTGACCAAGGTCCATTGGTACACCTATAAGAGAAATGCTTAATTTATTCATTATTTCATACCCCCTTCTGTTCATACATCTATTGTAATTCCTAAAGGGCAGTTGGCTCAACTCGACAAAATTACGAATATTTATTCATTAATTGTACGAGCATTTTTTTTACTTCTTCCCATTCACTGTTAATGATTGAATAAACGACCGCGTTGCGAACCGTTCCATTTGAACGTAAGCGTTCATTTCTTAGAACACCTTCTTTTATTCCACCAATTCTTTCTATTGCTCGTTGTGAGCTTACATTTAATTCATCCGTTTTAAATTGGACTCGAATCATTCCAAGGCTTTCAAAACAATGTTTTAATAACAAATATTTGCATGTCGTATTCACATGTGTTCGTTGAAATTTTTTTCCATAGAAAGTAGATCCGATTTCACATGCATGATTTACTTGATCAATACCATAAATACGTGTTGTACCCATAATTTCTTTTGTCTCTGTATGTTCGACCACATATGCGAGAGCGGTTTTGGCGACATTCGTTTGTTGAATACCCACTTGTAGCCACTGCTCAAGCTGTTCAAAGTTTTCTATTTTATTCAGCATAAATTCAAAAATCTCTGGATTATAAAGCTCCCATAAAAGTTGAATATCCGATTGTTCCATTGGACGTAACGAAACGTCTCCATACACAATTGTCTCTGCCAAATCCCAACACCTCGCTTTTCTAATATCATAATAGAAACATATAGGTATTGAAAAGAAATTTTTAACGACATTCCCCAACATAAAGTGACTGTGGTCGGAACATAGCCTGATCATCTACTTGCTCTATCACATGTGCACTCCAACCAACAATACGCGCTACACTAAAAGTTGGTGTGAATAAAGACGCCGGCATTTCAATGGATCGCATAATAGCTGCCGCATAAAACTCCACATTCGTATAAAGTTTTCTACCTGGCTTAAATTGTTCTAAAAGTGCAGTAATCTCTTTTTCAGCTGCTGTGGCCAAATCTAACCAAGCATCCGAACCATGTAATTGTAAACACGCTTCTCGTAATAATATCGATCTTGGATCTTCTGTTTTATAGATACGGTGACCAAATCCCATGATTTTTTCTCCATTTTGAATCTTTTCTTCCACAACAGTTCGAATTCTTGACTCTTCTCGGATTTCCTCTAACAGAGCTAATACTCCTGAAGGAGCTCCTCCGTGTAATGGACCCTTCATCGTTCCAATGGCAGAAGTAATTGCTGCTGGTAAGTCGGAATCTGTTGAAACGGTTACTCTTGCCGCGAAAGTAGAGGCATTTAATCCATGCTCCATCGTAAGCTTTAAATATGTCTCAAGAGCTTTTACTTGCGTTGAAGTCGGAGATACACCATTTAACATCCACAAATAATTTTCTGTATGAGTAAAATTTTCGTTTGGTTCGACAAAAGGTAGACCTTGCTGTTTTCTATAGTGTCGAGAAATAATTACTGGTAATGCACCTGTTAGATGAGTTGCTTGTTCTGTCATTTCCATTTCCAAAAATTCTGGGGTAGCAAATGCAGAAATACCAGTTCTCATCGCATCCATAATAGAAATAGTAGGTAGAAGCGCGTCGACAATTTTATGAACGTGGGATGGGAGATTTCTTCCTTTTTTTAGTTTCACACTAAATTTCTCTAACTCTTCTTTTGATGGCACTTTATCATAAGATAAAAAATACGCCACCTGTTCGAATGAATAATTTGCTAATTCTTTCACATTCAGACCACGATATCTTAATGTACCTTGATCTCCGTCAACCAAACTAATTTTTGTATGAACTGCCACAACACCTTTTAAGCCTTTTTGAAACATTTTAACCCCTCCTTATTTCTTTTAGTATAAGAAACATATATAATTATGAAAATTAAATATTATGTATGATGTTGATTAAGATTATTAATTAATTATGAAAGGGGAAGTATTGTGGAGTACCAATGGTTAAAAACTTTTATTGTCGCAGCGGAAACAAGTAATTTTAGAAAAGCATCAGAAAAATTAATGATTTCGCAGCCAGGTGTCACTGTTCATATAAAGTTATTAGAAGAATATTTGGGAACTCCTCTATTTAATCGCTCTAAAAAACGTGTGAGTCTAACAGAAGCTGGAAAGATGTTTTATGATGAAGCTATCCAGCTTACGAAAGGCTTGGAGGTAAGTGTGGAGCGTTTACACGCATTTACAGAAGGTTATAAGCGAAAGTGGAATATTGCTATCTCTCCTCTAATGGCCGAAACCATTTTACCTTACATACTACGTTCATTCATGAACAAATATCCAGATTTAGAACTATCTATTAGAGTAGAAGAGTCGAACAATATTGAAGATTTAGTATGGAACGGTGAAGTACATATGGGAATTTCTGCTTTAGAAGCAACAAGAAAGAACATTCAATCTATCGAACTTTATGAAGACCCGCTCTTATTCATTGTTCCTACAGATGGGTATGATGATGAATCAGGACCTGTTTTGGACACTGAAGAGTATATAAAGAAGTATTATTTATTTACCCATCACCATCCAGTTGTTTGGGATACCCTACTTTTGCAACTACGCCAGCAAGTAATTACGATGAGAACTATGAAAGTTACACAAGCGCATATAGTAAAGCGGTTCATACAAGAAGGCCTCGGCGCATCATTCCTCCCACAATCTATCGTAAAACGAGAGCTAACAGAAGGCCGCGTCATGCATGTACCTTTTAATTTATTCCCTCTCCCTAAAGTAAAAACATTTTTATTACTTCAGTCTATGGGGGATTTGGAAAAGGAATTTATCGAAAAGATTTCTCGGTACTATTTTAGTTAGAAGATTAAAAAGAGGTGAATCAATATTGAAGAAAGTTTATATAATTAGACATTGCCAAGCTGAAGGGCAGGAAGACCAGGCACCACTAACTGAAAAGGGCTACAATCAGGCAGTACAGCTCGCAAATTTTCTAGAAAATACTAAAGTCGACCAGATAATTTCAAGCCCTTTTTTACGTGCTATCCAAACAATTGATCCATTTGCAAAAAGTAGCCATTTAGACGTACAAATCGATAATCGATTATCTGAGCGAATTCTGAGTTCCACCCCTATAACAAATTGGCTTGATAAACTTAAAGAAACCTTTAATGATAAAGAACTAAAACTAGAAGGTGGAGAATCTAGCAATGAAGCGCAAAAACGAATATTAGAAGTACTAAATGACATTTTAAATAGCAAGGTAGAAAATAGTATGATCGTGACACATGGGAACATCATGTCCTTACTATTAAATAATTTCAATAATGATTTTGGATTCGAACAATGGAAAGAGTTAAGTAATCCAGATGTTTTCCTTTTAATTTTTTCTAACAATGAATTCACTATCCAACGGATTTGGCATGATTAATTTGTATAAAAAAAGGTATTCCGAAAGAATCGGAATACCTTTTTTTATATCTTTAAATTATGGAGCCTAGCGGGATCGAACCGCTGACCTCCTGCGTGCAAGGCAGGCGCTCTCCCAGCTGAGCTAAGGCCCCTCAAAATTATTTACAACGGTCTATGGCTGGGGTACCTGGATTCGAACCAGGGCATGACGGAATCAAAATCCGTTGCCTTACCGCTTGGCTATACCCCAATAAACTGGTGGAGGGGGACGGATTCGAACCGCCGAACCCTAAGGAGCGGATTTACAGTCCGCCGCGTTTAGCCACTTCGCTACCCCTCCAAAGCTAAGTATAAAAAATGAATGGTGGAGGATGACGGGCTCGAACCGCCGACCCTCTGCTTGTAAGGCAGATGCTCTCCCAGCTGAGCTAATCCTCCTGGGTTTTATAATTACAATAAGTTTCGCATCTCTGCGTCAAAACTGGACAAAAATAATAATAACATATTTATCGTACTTGGACAAGTAGTTTTATAAGTTTTTCTACTTAAAATGTAAGCTTCCAACCAGGTTCGAACTGGTGACCTCTTCCTTACCATAGTTAAGGACTTCCATTTCACTTAATTTATTCTACTTGCAACCTGTATATTTGACAAGGGTTATTTATGAATAAACTTTTAATTTTTATCAACTTTTATCTTTGTCGGTCACACATTGTCTGTGTTTGGTCACACGTCGGTCACTTTTCTCTGAGTTTCTTCTATATAAATAACATTAGTTAATCATTCCTCTTCTTTATTGGGATAGTGGCTTCTTTCTAATTGGAAAAACCACCTTCCATTATTAATTGGTTGGTGGTTTCACATAGTAATATATGTACACATTAGTTCCTCTGTTTTTTCTCGTAATTGGTTTCTAGTATACTTTCGATATTCTTCGTGTCCAGATTTGATGAAAGTGTATTCTGTATAATCCTCGTTTGTCTTACCTTTTACTAATCGCATATTATACCTAGTTATGTAAACATCTGTCTTTTTCAATTCTGTTCTTATATTGCTCAAAGCACTCTCAACTTTAGCTATATAAGGTCTTGTTAGTTTGAAAGGATGTTTTATTATTGTTTCTAGGTCTTTTTCTAGTATTTTGATAAGTATCGGTAAGTATAGTTTGTTCTCGAAGTAGATATATTCATCTGTAGAAATCGAAGACATTATTCCATACTGCTTACTTTCAAAATATCTAAAAAGTGTACTTTGTTAACTATCCTCATTTTATCTACGATATGAATTAATTTAGTGTTTGGATCAAGTTTTGTGACTACTCCTGTAACTGGTTCTTCTCCTCTATAAATAACGAATGTCCTTATCTTATTATCTTCTTTGGCTTCATTTAAAATAGCTGCAAGTTCTTCTAGTTCGAACTCATCTCTGTCTAAATGTTTTGGTGGCTTTTTAGAGCTTGGAACTCTTTCTAACTTATTTGTACTTCTTGTACCCTTTTCTCTTTTTGGCGGTTTTGGCACAGGTTTAAAAGTCATAATAACAACACCTCATTTTATTAGTTTCTTATATATTATACGAACAAATATTCTATTTCAACCTTTTCAAGAACGTTTGTTTGTATTTTTATAAAAATAAAAAAGCCCTACCCACATTACAGTGAATAAGGCTTTAGATTATTGATTATTTAATTTTTCAAGCATTGCTTTGGAAGGTGTTTCGTATTTAATGTGTTCAGGCATATTAGTAACCCACTCACCAGCACCTAAATAGTATTGTCCACCATGTTCAGGTCTATAATTGTATACCCTAAACTCTCCACCCTTTTTCAACGTTCTAGTATGGATTATTTCACCACTGGCATGGGGTGAGTCTTCCCAAACATTAATATCTTTTAAAACAGTTATTTTCCCTTTTTGCCCTAGTTTTAATTCTGTTTTTCCCCACATGATTTTTTCAATGTTCGTAACACCTGCCAAATCCTTATTTACATCATTTAAGAATTCAATCCACAATGATTTATCTTTGACAAATGGTGCAGGACAGTTCTTTCCAGTCACATCGAAATGACGATAGATTGGTTGCTTTCCAAATTTCTTTTCTAGCATCTGAACCACTAAGATAGTTCGCTCAATAGTATCTTGATGAATTGATCCGTCTTTCTCCATACACATTTCAATCCCTATAGAAATTAGATTAGCATTTCCTCCTTTATAGAAAGGTGCAGTTGCCACAAGAGAAGGAATTAGAGGCCCTTCTTTTCTTTCATTAGCATGGAATGCTACTTCATCCAACGGAATTAATTCAAGAGCTTTGTGACGGTCAACAAATATATGAGCACTAGCAAAACGCTTTTTTTCTACTGGCAGTTTGTCATTAGCATTGGGTAACGTAGTATTAAAGTAAGTGAAATGATTATCTGCAGTTCCTCCATTGTTCGCAGTATAATGAAGGACTTCTGCAGATACTCTCAATAGTTTCCTTCCGGTTCGAGTGGTAGGATGCTTTTTGATATGTTTTACCTCGTAATTTAAAGTAGCCATCTACTCACCTACTTTCGTAATTCCACTTCTATCATTACCTAATTCAAACAACCCAGTAGCTGAAAGTCCAGCTAATCCTCCTGCCCACAATCGTAGTACTAAATCCAAATCAGTAAACGGTTGTGCAGCAAATCCAATAAAAATACCCACCACAAATGCGATGAGCGGAATGTAATTCTTTTTAATTGGTCCCGTTCGTTTGATTAACTCCACTACCCCCAAAATGATTGGAGCGATTACTGTTGCAAATATTAATACTTCTGTCATTTTCCATTCCTCCTAATTATTTTTTCAAAAAATGTTCTATCAACATATAAACACCAGTTCCAGAAGCTAATAATCCTGTTATGCCTCCGCCTAGTTTCAGCAGGATATTAGAAATATGATTCCATTTAGCCATACGTAATTCATGGGTTTGTGTGTTTCTTGTAGTTTGAATTGTCATAGCCCCTTCCACTAGGGTAAAGAGTTTACTATTTTGCTCTACAATTGTTTGCCGAGTTTCCCGATTTTCTACCATGACCGTGTTCTCTAATTTTATTGATCTGTCCTCTAATAATTTCAAACGATCGTCATGTTTTTTGTCTGCTTCTTCTAAATTTGTGATGCGTTCTCCATGATCCATTACAGTCTCGAACAATGAGTTACTACTTGCTGTCATCCTCTCACCCCTATTTACAAAATAAAAAGAACGCCCAAGTTTGGACGCTCTTACTGTACATGATATTTTTTAAATGCTTGTTGTTTACGTTCTTCAGAAACATTTGCATAAATTAGCGTAGTTCCTGGATTACTATGTCCCATAAGATGTTGTAGATCCGCTAATTCTATTCCTGCATCAGTAGAGAGCGTAGCAAAGGTATGTCTCATAATGTGCGGATGCAATTTTTTTGAGATATTCGATGCAGTCTCAATTTTGTCTATTTCTCGCTGAATAGCTCTATGCCCCATACGACGATACGGTTTTCTGGTAGTGACAAATAAAGCATCAACATCATCGCTTCTACTATTTAAGTACTTCTTTAAATGGTAAAGAGCTTTAAAAGATAAATAAACAATTCTTTCCTTATCACCCTTTCCGATTACTTTCATTGACATCGATTGAATATTAATATCCGATTTATTCATTGCAGCTAATTCTGCCAGTCTGCATCCAGTGCTATAAAAGACTTCTATTAGCGCACGTTGTCTCAATGTTTCGCATGATTCTCGTACTTTTTCGAGTTCTTCAATGGACAATCCTTTAGGTAATCTTTTTTCCTTCTTTGGAGGCCTTATTTTAGCTGTTGGATTACGAAGAATTACTTCTTCATTCACCAACCAACCAAAGAAACTTTTCAGAACTGACAATTTTGTACTTATGGTGCTCATTTTTGCTTTTGGAAAAGAAGCTAAATATTCACGAATGTCATTTGTTGTTATTTGTACAACCGCCTTTTGGTATTTCACTGAAAACAGTCTTAACTCTGTTCTATAACCTGATAACGTTTTGCTACTTAAACCTTCTATTCTCATAGAAGAGAGATATAACTCAACTTTTTCAGGAATATCTTTTTCTAATTCTAAAAAAGTTTTTCTATGATTCTCGTAATTACTTAACACTTCTTCTACTCTCATTTCTAACTTCATCATATCTACTTCCGGACATAGAGTGCTGATTACGGTGTGCAAATCATTAGCAAGACGAATAGTATCGTTTGACATCTAAAACTCCTCCTTTTGATATGTTAAACATATCATATACTAATACGTTTTACATATCAAGTAAAAAGAGATATATTAAACATATCACCTAAAAGGAGTTGTTAGAATGATTGTACGCATCGCATTGCAAGATGTATTAGACAAGAAAAAAATATCACAACACCAGCTTGCTAAACTGACTGATATTCCACAGCCAGCTATTAATTTAATGTGCAAAAATAAATCCGTTAGGTTCCCTTTGGATCGACTAGCTAGAATTTGTGAAGTCTTAGAATGTCAAATAAGCGATATATTAATATTAGAAAAAGAGCCAACAGATTAACCTCTGTAAGCTCTTTTTTTAAATGTTTTATTACGACGCATTATGTTCCCAATATATCTTATGACTTATTCTATTTTGAACTTAAAGTATGATGATATTCTGCCACATCATAATGATAATTAGAAGATGTTGAACCTCCTTTAAATTTTTTAGCTTTTCTTAGATGAAAATTAAACCAAACATAATGCCAAAATAATTTTATTAGTCCCATCTTGAATCCCTCCAATTTATTTTATATACTCTAGAAATCATTCCCAAAGATTAGTAGAATCATAATTAAAGGAGGTGAATTCATGAGTAATGTAAAAGATACACTAGAAACTGTTCAAGGAATTATGGACGCAGTACCTGTTTATGAAGATATGTTGCAACCTGCTTCAAAAGAATTAGGCAAAGGATTACTAACGATCTCAAAAACGGTAAACATAGCCCTTGCTCCCTTGGCTGGATTAGTTTGGGGTTATGAAAAAATATCCTCATACTTAGAAAACAGTATGGCAGGTAAACTCAAAGACGTTCCTGAGGAAAGAATTATAACACCCGACCCATCGGTTGCTGTTCCGACTATTGAAGCACTGAGATATACTGCTCATAAGGAAGAACTCCGTGAATTGTTTTCTAATCTAATTGCTACAGCAATGGATAAAGATGTTGCAATAAAAGCTCACCCATCTTTTGTTGAAATAATAAAGCAACTTACTCCAGACGAGGCAAAAATAATTTGTTCAATTAAAGATAATGGCCTAAATCCTTTAATAGGAGTTCAAGCTGTCAATGAAAGCAATGGTTTCTTAGAAATTAAGAAAAATTTTACTAACTTGTCTCGCATTGTAGGTTGTTCTTATCCAGAAATGGTGTCATCATACATTGAAAATCTTAATCGGTTAGGACTCATTTCCATTGATACTCAAACTACTATAGCTGAAAACTCTTATTACGATGAATTGATTAATCAACCAGAAATTCAATTATTAACTCCGCAAATACTGAGTATGCCAAGAAAAGTTAAGTATCAAAAATATACTTTTTCAAGAACTGAATTTGGTGAAAAATTTGTGAATTCTTGTACAAGACCTTAATATCTTGAGGCAAATGATCACAGTGAATATTTGCCTCTCTCTCACTATTATGTTCCTCATTAGAAAAATGACATAAAAAACAGCTTGCTTATGCTACGTTTAATTGGGCTGTTAACTCTTCGTATTGGGGATGAGTAATACGGTCACCGACTAGAAAAATATCTAGTTTTTGTTGCATATCCTCTTTAGAAGTATACGATTGACGTTCAATTTGTGATTTGCATGCACGGTAAGTTAAGTTCATTTTAAATTCCTCCAATTGTTATAATTTATAGTCCTAATTCAATCATTGTTACTCGGTAGTCAACATCTATAATGTAATCATTTAATAGCTCTGTTTCAGTTGGCTCTTGTGGTTCTACTGGTATTACATACTCCTTCGCCTTCACGATTTCATCAACTTTTTCAAGTGTAATATAATCAAATTCAGTTTCAATAATGTCATAGTCATTTGTATTCCCTCCGAAATTAGGGAATACATTTAACTCCAATTCTTTTTCATATGATGTATGGGCATTAAGCATCCCCACAATATTAAGAGTGTCTTTATGATAAATAAATGTATTCAATTGTACATAACCTCCAAACGATACTCTCCGCTATTGAGTGTAGCTTCTAAAGTAGCATCCGTATTTTTAATTATTATTTCGATTTCTTTTGTAGCGGAATTATATCTAACGGTGGATAAACTAAGTTTGCTCGCACCTGGGCCATTTACGCTATAAAAAGTAAAGTTTGTGTTGTCTACGGCGTTTGGAATCCAATTTTTAGAGGTTGTGGTATTTAAAAAGTTCGTAGTAGATAATACATTATTTTTTGCCGATTCCAAAGTAGCGTCTACAAGATAATGTTCCGCACCCGTCCGATTATAGTCAAACTTAAAATGAACTAAGTCCCCAGGGATAGGAATCTTTTTTGTATAACTACCATTTGCGGGCACTTTTATTCCGACGAATACCAATCTATCATAAAGAGTTTTAACTCCCGCATTAGACCCGTCTGCATTTATTACCCTCCCGTTTCCATCTAATCCTGCAACCCCGTTAGGTTTATTAATTAAACTTGAAGCTATTTTAGAGTCAAGAGCTGTTTGCAGTCCAGTCACTTGAGCAATTGTATGTGAGTGACTTGCAGGTGCTTTTCCATTCCAATTAGTTCGTTCAGCTGCGGTTACATGCTTCTCATTATCGGCCAAGTGCGTCTCAAACTCTGTCGTAAAAACTACCTTTTCAGCATTACTCCAACCAGTGTAAGAAGCATCTGAATACCACACCCTTGTATATTGTGATATTAATTTAACAGGTATCGCTGGACTTTCTTTTTTGTATCTAGTAATCTGCTGAGTTGCATTTACTTTACCATCTTGGATAGTTTTGTTTGTCTCAACAAATAAAAATTCAGTAGCTGAAATGAAATCCGTCATATTCAAGAACACTGCCCAGTCTGTTCGGTCGGTATACATAACGCTCAAACCCTCTGGATATTTGTCTATATGATCTGGTCCACCTATTCCAGACACTGGATCGGCTAGTAATCCTCTAAAACCTAAATTTGTTACTCCACTACCTACATCGTCCTTATGAACTGCATTTTCTTGTAATTCTTTTAATGCTTCATATGATGTATTTTGTAAGTAATTGAAATACTCATCAGGAGGTTTAACTCCTGCTTTCCAACCACCTTGTCTGAGTGATAAAGGTGGTTCTATACCTGGTGCTTCCCAATGTGGAAGTGGTTTTAAAAATGGCATTAATTATCCCTCCTATATCGGTAATTCTTGGTCTGAAGATGGTATAAAGACAGCTCCAAAGTATCCACCTATGGTTCCATCTATATTTCCAAAGCCTTTTAAATTGTCTATTTCCATTGCTGTTGTTCCGAATTCAAATGTTCCAGCCAATTCAATAACACCAACCTTGACTCCAGCAGCTACCGTTCTTTGAATAATACGAATAAAGTTAATTGGATCAAGTCCAGCTTCATTTATTTTAGTCAAAGGTAATTCAATCAGCTTAATTGCTGCAGGTTCTGGATCGTCAATATCATTCCACTTTTCAACTATCTTAATTGTGGATGGTTCTGTGGATAAAGCGATTGAAATAACTTGAATGATTGTATTAATAGAGCCATCAGAAAGATTTCTAGCAATTTTGGACTTTAATAAGATTCTGTAGACCTCATCAGTAGCTTTACCTCTTGACTGATTGACGTTTTCACCGATCAAGTCAAGAGCCTTACCTTTTGATTTGTCAATATCTCGCCACTCTAAAATCGTTTCATTCGTCTTTTGTAACTCTAATAATTCGTCTGAAAATATACTGATTAACTTCGATAGATTAGAGCTAGGTTGCTTAGCAAAATAGTCCGCAAAACGTTTCATGATCAATTTTGCACTAAACATTGATTGTCACCTCAATGTTGTTTGCTTCTACTTGTGCAACCTCCTGCAAACCTATAGAAATATTTGATTCACTATAATTAATTCCATCTGTAGATAATTGAATCGATACATCTTCAATACCTTCCACTTGATAAGTGCGAGCAATTAAACGTGATTCAATAACATCTTCACCCATATTAAGACCTGCAAAGACAGTTGAATCTATGTCTGTACCTCCGATGTATCGAATCAGAACAGATTTGGTCTTTTCCGTTCCGTCACTAGGAAACGAGGAGTTAGTATTAAGAGCTACTTTAATGAAAATCGGTATTTCTACCGCACGTGTAAATCCAACTTGTTGTGGATTTCCGCTATCGTCTATAACATCTACATAGGTGGTCCCGTAAGGTTGAATACCTCCTGCTTTCTTTTCAAATACAGCTCTCGCAATGTCTTCATTTGTTCCCCCTAAGACAAATGCTTGTATGGATCTCTTAGGAGTTCCATATGCATCTGGTACATCTCCATAGTTTTCTATGACAGTGGCAGCACGAATGGAAGGAATTTTCAATAGATTTGTCCTAATAGCGTTGGTAGTAGCTGAACCCATTCCTTCCACAGTAATAGATGCTCTTTCACGTGCTTCTAAGTCCGTTTCTTTTTCACGGCCGCCCTTTGTTTCTGAAATGTTTGTTACGCTAATAACATCTGCATCAGGATTAACTATTTCTGTAATGGTATTAGCTGCAACGTTACCTACACTCCCCAATTCAACAGCTTTAATTTCCACTATCCCTTTTCCAAACGAATCTAGCGTCACATTTTCTGTTGTTTCAAAGAACACATCTGTTTTGTTAGACACTAAAAAACCAGCACTCACCAAATGATTTGGCGTGCCGGTTATTTCTAATGGTCCAAACGAATATTGATCTAGATTTCTTGTAATACCTGCATAAGGTAGAAGCATATCTAGTTGAGCACCCTCGGCAGTCTTTCGATAAGCTGAGTAATAGACATTTTCATTGTCTTGCCATGCAAGAGACAGAAACCATGCCATGATTCGAAGTAAAATTCCAAGGATGGATCGTTCAGATACATTTGCGTTTTCTCCGAAGTATTGCTTTGCCTTCGCGGACATATCTGTCAGCAAATCATCATAAGTCTTTCGTTTATAGCCTTTGGAGTCAAGCGCCACCTAGAACCACCTCCTCGTTTATTGTTTGTCCATCTATTAGTTGAACATTGTATTTCACACTTAATTTTCTTAGCTTACGATCTTGGACGATTTCGACATCATTAATAATGTCCACTCGTTCCTCTTGCCCAATAACTCGGATTATTTCCGAGCGAATTTCCTCATCTGTTGCCTTTTCTAATAGCTTCATAAAGTCTAGTCCAAAATCTAAGTTTAGGAACCATTCTTTTAGGTTAGTTGAAAGGGAAATAGTTAACACTTGCTTTACCTCTAGAACGCCATCTATGAGCTTAAAATCACCATTTTCAAAGAGTAAATCTCCATCATCTGTTAACTCTATAGTTTTCATTTGCTCACCTCTTTACAATAGCCCTACAATGATTGCATCGTGTATATCAAATAAACGGGATGCTCCAGGATAAACAAGCTTTCCATCTACTGCATCATCGATACTACGTTGTGCAAAAACTGCTAATACAATATCACCACTGTTAATGGACGGGACCAACTCTACTGGTTCATTAAATGTAATTTGAGTATGATCGCTATTTGGAATTGAGATAGAAATGGCCGTATTATTTTTTAACTTTACTCTTTCAAATAGAACAGGAACATCTTCTAATACTGAAAGTTTCTCAGGTGCACGATTCACTTCTTTTACCATGAATAATGGTTGAACTTTTGCTGTCCGAGAATCTTCATTGTAGGAAATTACTTCGCAAGGCATACAAGTATTGATTGATAGAAGGATCTGATTCTTAAAATTAGAATAAAACTCGGATGAATTACTCATACAATCACCTCAACCTCTGAATAATAAGCATCTCCACGCCTGTAATGCTTACCTTTTCGTACTCTAAATTTCCCTTTTACGAATACTGACTGCAGTTCGATGATAGAAGCTGTATTCATTCGGTATTGAAGCAAGGACTTCACTTTATAACCTTTGACTACTCTACCATCTTTTTCTTCTTCGAAATACTCAGGTGATCCAATCAAGCCAGTGTCTGATTTAAGGATAAATTTAGTGTTGTCTCCTTCTTTTATGGAGCGAATATAAACACTAGAACGACTGATATAGAAGCTTGCTTCACAATCCTTTGCTATTTTTTTCATAGCATCTACTACGGATCCATTCACTGAGAAACCCTTCTTATAAACAACGTTCTTAGGTAATTTGATTACAGCTATCTTTAACTTAAGTACTTTTGCGAGTTCTTTTAATATTTGCTCACCTTTGATACCTTTTTTGAATGACTTTTTTAGCGTTTTCTTATTATCGATTGGCTGACTATCTATGACAGATATTTTAGTTGCGCGATCCGAACCGCCCTTTTCAGATGCTACCTTGGATACATAACCCGAGAGTATTACTCCTTTATCATCATTGTATCCAGCATTCATGGTAACCTTTACACCTTTTTTTAGTTTGCTGAGTGTAGTGTCTGATAAGTTATATACAACTATTTCACTTATGTTTGGATCTGGATCATCATCGAATGGAATCTCAAATTCTATTTCCAATGATTGACTAGACATCTTCAATTCACCGATTATTATCTCAGTGACACGTCCAAATTGAATAGTACTCATAAATCATTCACCAACCTTAAAAACACTGTCTCGTTAAGATTTTCAAAGGTTACACGTTGCTCTTGTCCTGATTCATCAATAGGTTTGATTGTAGGGCCAGGAAAACGTGAATCGAAAACCTCTTCGAATAGTGGCACTCCATACGTAACTCTTTCACCATAGATCAATACTTTGTCATCTTTGTATAAATCTACAGTGAAAAAGTCGTGCTGCAAGTTATAATTTATTTCCATTTCAAACAGCTCTGCACCTAACTCTATTTCAAACCGATAAGGAATGAGCTCTTTTTCAATTTCGATGTATTCAAAGTTCATTCCCTATCACCCCACTTTAATTTTTACTCCAATAGGAATTTGAGTAGCTGGATACTTGTTGTTTTTTTGGACATCTTGCCAATTAACGCCGTATTTAATTGCGACACCATAGTAAGTGTCACCTTTCTTAGTCACATGATAAATAGGAGATTGTTTCTTATTTACTGTTTGCTTACGACCAACACTAGATACTCCTGCAACTGCACTTTTCGCTTTAGCTGGAAGTGATACATAAGAAGGTGCTGCAAATCGCACTTCTTTTAGCTTCATGCTAAAGTTAAACCCGTTCATTATTTTGGAATCTGCGTCATATGAAAAGGCCGCAATCATCAAATTATGATAGATTCTACGGCCTTCATAAACTATAGCTGTACCTTTTGTTTCAATCGTTGATAATCGCCCTATCAATGTTTCTAATGATGTATTATCTGGCCTTATCAATTTACCACTTATAGATAGAACAACAGGTTCCCTTTCAACATGATCAGTGAGGTTGATTCCCTTCTCTACAGGATGAGATGGCAATTCAACATCATTTTGCAGACTTTCTTTTTCAACATGTATTTGTATTCCGTTTATTTTTGCCATCTCTAACCCTCCATAACGACTGGGAATATAGCACTTAAATCACTATACCAACCTTCTAATTCTTCTTTAATACTTCTTGCAGTTTCTTGAGGTTTATCGGAACCCTGTACAATTATTTGAACCGGTGCTTGCACAGTAGAGCTTGTTGTCCTATTAGTAATAGGTGCTGCATTGTTATAACTAGCTCCATCAAAATCCAGTGTTGGATCAGTACCATCACCTTTTAGGATTCCTGCATTACGCAAAGCATCTGCCTCATCAGCAGGTAAAACAGCTTCGTCTTTATGCAAGAGAGCTGGCATTTCATCGTAAGGAACACGCCCTAGACCTACTTCAAATCCTGGTATTTTCCCAGTGATTTTCGATACTACTCCGCTAATTTTCTCGCCAACATCAAATTTTTTCATTACATCGCCAACTAAACTGAATTTGTTGATTACCCATTCAACTGCATCAGCGATCCCATTAAACGCCCATGTAATACCATCAAGAATAGGTTTCATTATTACCCATGCGCCCGAAAGAGCTGCAGATGCAAGAGGTAATAATGGCACGATTATTTCTGAAACAAGAAATTTAACTGCACCTGTCACACCTTCAAATAAGCTACCTGCTATACGTAAGATTGGAGAAATGACATTAAAGACTGTTTCAATTACAGACCTAGCAACTGGCATCAATGGAATGATTACACCCTCAATCAATCCACCAATAACACTTTTTAAGATGTCAAACACATTCATTGCCCCAGCAACAACATTTGAGATAAATCCCATCGCATTGCCGATAAATTCTTGGGCAACTGGCATTAGAGGAACAATAACATCAGTTACAAATTGACTTACAACTTCTTTAGCATAGTTAAAACCATCTACATATTTTTGTGTTAAATTTTCAATTTGCTCTGCTACTCCTGGAGGAACCCCTATTTTCTCCCAAATATTAGATACTCCACTAACGTCTCCAGAAAACAATGCTTTATAAGTGTCATAATAAGCCATTGTAATATCCTTAAATATTGAAAGTTTATCAATTCCATTAGATAAAAATTCCATAAAAGGACCCGGATCTACATTAGAAACCACATCGCTTAATTTGGATAACACTCCTACTGCTTGCTCAAGAATCGGTGCACCGGCTTTAGCTAAGAAATCTTGCCAAGCTTGCTTCAAGTTCCCCATTTGGTTTTCATAGGACTCTGATTCTCGTAACGCTTGTCCTGTAGCACCAGCGGCTTCCATCATCTTTTCTGCGTAAGTTAAACGAGCAAGTTGCTTGTCAGCTTCGCCAAGTTTTTTCCAATCCTTGCCGAGCTCCTTTGAAGCAAATGCAGCTATTTGTGTTTCATTTGCAAAGAGTCCAATGGATTCTCCACCCTCATAATTCCCTTTGATAAAGGAATTTAGTGAACTATTTGCATCCTCAAACGATTTGTCATAGAAAGCTGCCGCATCCGCAACAGCACTTACTGCTCGTTCTGAAGCAACCATAGCATCTTGAGTTTCCAATCCAAGACCTTTAAACATTGAAGTCATTGTCGTGTAGGCAGGCTTTATCCTATTTGGTACCATACCGAAGGATTCTCCAAGATTATCAACAACGCCTTGTGCATCTTTATCGAGTTTTTGGAACACTTGATCAAACTGGGCTTCTATTGCTTGTGCTCCAGCTGCGGCTTCAATCGCACCTGTTGCGAAATCTTTAAGTGCAGTGCCTATACCGAGTGCCAGCAAAGCTGAACCTATTCCTAATACAGCCTTTTTCAAACCACCCATGCCCTTATCAGCTTTTTTGACTTCTTTATCAAGTTTATTTAAATCAGTATCATCTAATCTTTCGACTTCATCTGCAGTATTATTAACAACATTTTCGAGGTCATTGAATTCATTAGCTAAGTCACTAGTTTCATCTATGACATCAACGATGAGAGATGGATCTATTCTTCTTAAACTATTTATTACATCATCTATTTTTCTATCGAGCGCAGTAAGGGGGCCATCAGCTATGTCCATGCCAATCTCTACGACTACGTCACGTAAGGACATTCAATCAACCTCCCCTCGCTTCTTTTAATCGATCGGCATAGCTATCTATAGCTGCATTGAATTCTAATAATTCATCTAATGTCATCGTTTCAGCACGTTCAAAGCTAAGTTTCCCTTCCATAATCGGACGCCAAAAAACCCAGTTTTCATCAACTGTTTGCCGATGAACATGGATAGGTTTAGCTCTCTTGAAAGGTAAATTTAACAGCCGCGGACATTACTTCTGAAAATCCTCCTACTTCCTCAAAATGCTCGAACGTTACTTTACTTCCATCTTCTTTAAAGATCACGTGTTCCATCATTGATTCATAAAGTTTTTCACCCTGTTGAACGCCATGCTCATTCTTTGACTGGTCGCGCATACGAATAGCTTCACGTAACCCCGGATGTTGGAAAGTGTATTTTTCCTTGTTTTTAGTTTCAAATGTTTGTTGTTCACCTTTTTTAGCCATTTGCTTTCTCTCCCATTCTTTTCGTTTTAAGTGATTGGTTATATGTCTTTTTTTCATGGCAAATTAAAAAGAGTGAGCACATTGCCCACTCTCCTTTCGTTTTATTTAACTGCGTAGTCAAATACTTTAATTGTATACACACGATTTGAAGCCGATTTACCAAATTCTTTGTCTGCGGGTTTTGTGATCATTGATTTAGTCCCACCAACAACCTCTTTTACTTCATTATTAGAGTTTACCCAAATAGGCACCATTGAACGGGCATTAGCAAAACCATCAAGCACAGAAATAGAAGGTGATGTTTGATTCAACGTGATTTCAATCGTTCCCATTCCGTCGCCGTTAATCGACACTACTGCATCACCTTGCGCTGAGCTAGATGCCTCAAAGTTATCATTGTCTTTAGATGCTTTTACCATCGTACCATCAGCATAACCTGTAATAAAAATGCCCCCGACCGTCGTTACAACTTTGCGAGCATCATACGTTCCAATATGTCCTGTCATTAATTACCCCTCCTTTAAGCTACCATTTCGCCTGTAACAGTTGCTTCATGAATAGCACCTGCAAGTTCTAGGCTAAATGATAATCCTTTATAATGACGCGCTACACGATCAGCTGCGTTTGTTTGAGCACGATTTTTCGCTGTAATTGTGTATAGTGGTTGTTTTGCATCATCAAGCGCGATAATACCTTGTTGACCAGCAATTTCGAGAATTGTTCGTGCTTCTCCTTCAATTTGCGGGATACCAACATCATCAAATGAGACTTTGTCATTATTTACAAATAATGTGGAGATAGCTTGCTCCATATTGACTTTTACCCAATCTTTTCCGTGAATTACGTCAATGTATTCACCTGAAAGAACCGTACCCTCTGATGTTTGGTAGTTGCCGTTTTTCGCTACATACGCAAAACCATTTAATTCATGAATTTCTAGTAATGTAGTAGCATCATATGGCGCAGGATCTACCCCAATTAACTTTTTAAACTTGTAAGTGATAGAACCGACAAGTTTAGAACCGTGGCCACCTATTAACGCTAAGTGAGGGTATTGTTCTAACTTGTCGTGCATCATTACAAAGGTACGGTCATACTTTTTAGCTGATAACGTAGTTAAATCTTGAATGCTATCAACTGTATGAGCTGCGATTTTGAAACCCTCACCTTCTACAACATCTGAAATAGCAATAAAGTCTGCTACAGTACCAGTTGCCAATGATACGAAGTACCAATCTTCGTTATAATATTTTTCAAGTGTTTGGCCTGCTGTTGTCGATGCCGATGAATCAAACGTAGCAATAGCTACTTTTGATGTACTTGTATCTCCCTGTTTAAATGCTATTTTTGCCGCTTTATATGCATCAGTCGATTGGGCAAAATCAGTTTCTACACCTTCAATATCACCATAAATTTTAAACGTTTGTGGACCTGCTTTATCCGCTAAAATTAACGGCGTGCCAAGTCCAGTTAAAGCAGACGGCTTTTTTATGTTGATAATGACTTTGACATCTTTTAATGGCATTATATTTCCTCCTTATGGATTGATTGTGACTTTTTCTATAACATCTATCTCGAACGACTCTCGACCTCGTACGCGCAATCGTAAATCAAAGCCACATCGACGTTCATAGTCAATCGTTAAAAAAACATCACGATTCGTTGCGTTTAACACGTCAACTACTGTGATGTTTTCATCTGACAAATCAATATGACCTTTACCTAGAAAATAAGCTCGGGCTTTATTAGCATAATTATCAGCATCTTCTATTGTTGCTGCATTGCAAGTAATAGAAAATATCATTTCAGTATCTTGCTCAATTGTTTTAATGTTGTCTGTGATCGATTCGGTGATTTGTCCTACACTTGCACCATTAGTAGTTTTTTTAATTGAGAAAAAAGGGTATGATGGTTGTTTTCCTGTACCTTCTGCTTGAATTACATGGATGCCTGTATAAGAAGATAATCCATTTTGTAAAGGAATCCATATGTCATCATAATTAATCAAGAACCATCCACTCCTTCGCGCCATCTCATCAGGTAAATATGAACATCGGTATATTCTGTGTAGTCCTTAAAAGCCTGTAGGGTATATACATCGTTTTTATAGTCTATCTGCGTTCCAATATCGATAGGTTCTGTCGTAAGCAATTTCTTTTCTTTGACTGTATAAGTACCGCTTTCGACATATTTAAGATCATCATTACTTAACGGTAGGATGACACCTTTCATTTGAACGTTATCGTGTCCACCTTGAACCCATTTACCGTTAATATATTGCCCATCAATAGCAATTAAAGCGTTGAAAGGAACGCCATTTACTTCAATCATTTCTTTAAAACTAATGATTTCAGGCATTATTTCTCCACCACCCTAAAGGTTATCCTCTTTCGCAAGCCTCCAGAATCAATTAGAGGATTACTAGAACCCTTTTTCTGAATGGTAGATGTTGCATTTGGAGGAGCATCTAAATCAGTTATTTTTTCTTGAATATCGCCAACCATAAGAGCACCTAACCGTTCGTATAGCGTCCGGGGGGCTATTTTAAAGTCAATAACATTTTTAAGTTGCTTTTCTGCAAATTGAATCCACTCAACTTCTTTTTCGTCAAAAGTTGTTCTCATGAAAGAACGTTCGGGAATAACAATAGATCCGCTTTCTTTTTGAATTGTCACCCCAAATTCATGAACGCTTGCAATCATAGCGTAAAAAGAATCATCATCCCCAAACACACCAACTTCTACAGAATACTTTTTCAAATCTCTTAAAGTAGTTATTAATTTTGGGATATTATTCCTGTCAGTAATTCGTATATTGATTCCTGCCATCAAATCACCACCAAATTAATTGTCTTTTTAGGCTTTAACTGTTCTTCAAGTTCTTCTAAAATACGTTGATATTCTTGTCCGTACTTCGATGCTAATAAGCCCATATTTTTATTTGGTTCACTGTATTGACGTTCGATTACATCTACTTTCTCTCGAATAACTGCACGTGCTGTCGTTATACTTAAAGTAGCTAAGTGAGCTGTTAAATAACGAGCTAATCGCTCTTGGTATAACACAGGTACATTTAAAGAGGACACTTCAAGTGAAGCATCCTCAATGTACATTGTTAGTCGTTCATCTGAAACAGACGTAAACTCATCACTCAACATACGAACACGCTCTAATGTAGTTAACATTTAGTTCACTCCCTTAATTTTCGGGATTAGAAAGTTCTTCAATACGCTTGTCGATAGCATCCAGAACTGTTTTACGGTCCTCATCCACTTTCAATGCATTCAACATATCTATGTCGAAAGCATCTTCAATCATGGCAATCGCTTCTTTAGCATTTGTTTTCGTTTTTTCTTTTTCGTAAACAAATTCACCCGTTTCTTCTAAATGAGCCATTAAAGGATGAGCAAGAAATTGTTCAAATTCTTGGTCTCCTACATTATTTGTACCTGGGACTAGCGTAAGACCGTTTGCTTGATATGAGTGATTACCTTTATTTTGTACTAACATGTAATTTCCTCCTTAAATCCCATCAGCGCGGCAAATTGCCATCGGATAGCGAATAATTAAGCCTGTTGTGCGTTCTTCAAATGGTACTTTCGTGTTTGGAAATGCGTACTCTTGAGGATGACGTGTAATATCTAATGGAATCCCAAGTTCTACAACATCAGGAGAAGAATCTAATACTACGAAACAGTTAGCACCAGCTACCCCTTTACCCTTTAAGTCATTGATTGTCTCTATACGTTTAAACCAATTCTGAGAACGGATATACTCCAGTACCGTTTGTTGAGTAAAGTCGTTAAATGGTTTTTCAAGTTCCTCAGAAGAATCAGGGGTAAGAAGTAAAGTATCTGCCTCATGTCCATTTAGTTTGTTAATCTTGTTTTTAGCTTTACGAATGTCAGCGACGATTTCTTTCCCTGTTTTATCACTCCATTTAGTCGAGGTCCCACCCTCATTTTGTGGCACAGCATAAACTTGAATCCCTACTGCATCTGTTAGGCCTTTAATTTTGTGTGTAGAATCTCCAGAGAAAGCAATTTGATTTTCTTTCTCAGCGATCGCTTTACGTACAGTATCAGCTTTTGTTACTTCGATTGGACGATTTGCCATTTGCGCTTCACGTACCTCTTGCACAGAAATATTAAAAGCGGCAGCAATTGAGTAGATCTTCACTGTTTCTTCCGTTAAATCTGCATCTACTAATGGCACATCTGTTGCTCCTGGAGCTAAAATTTTAGCAACTCCTGAACGAGTTAATACATCATAGCTGTATGTTTTTGCTCCTGCTGGAATATCCGTTTTTAATGAGAAAATAGAGCGCGCTTTTAATTCGGAAGCATGTGGCTCATATACTCGCTTATCAATTGCATTTAAATCTTGTGGACGGATTAATGCGTCCGCTCGGTATGATTGTGTTGACATGTGTTTTCCTCCTAAGGTAAGTTAATTTCGATTTCTACTAATTGATCTGCTGAAGCATTGCTTTTAAATACTGCACTTAATACGTCTATAACTGCTGCACCTGAAGCCACAAACTTTTGAGATGCTGGATCTACTTTAACGGATTGACCGTTAACAACATCTCCTCCGGCTACAACGAAAATACGACCGCGTTTAACAATTGCTGCAGGTTCACCTACTGGATAATTTTGATCATCTTTATTTTCCACCCAGTCATGGATATTTTGTGCTAATGCAATACCAATTACTGCACCCCCGGTAGCAATTGGTTTAATGGCCGTTCCTGTTGCATTAAGTTGTACTGCAGCACCAAAAGGAACAATAGCCTCTACAGCATACGTATCTGCCATGTGATCTTGGAAATTGGATAATTGACCTGGCTTACCAGCCGCCGACATATAATCTGGATAGTTTGTAATAGGCATTTATTTTCCTCCTTTTTCGCGCATATTGAGGCGCTTGTTTTTCATTTCTTCAAGTTCTTTTTCAGTACTTGCTGCATCACCTGTGAAAGCATTATTTGCTCCTGTACTAGAAAAACCATCATTTTTCACCTGTTCAACCGTTGCATCAAAAAAGGCGTTGATATAGTCGTCTGACTTACCATCACCTTTAAATTCTTCTTTGGTTGTAGAAATAACAGCTTCTTTGATTTCACGTTCTGTTTTACCAATGAAGTCGAAAGAGTCACCTAAAAGTGGTTTAGCTGTGCTGATTAATGCAACGCGTTCCTCGACTTTTTTATCCATTTCATCAGCTGATATTTGCTTTTCTTTTGCTTCTTTTAAATCCTTTTCAGTGTTTTGCAGTTTCACTTCTAGAGCATCATAACGTCCTTGTAAGGAATCTAATCCAGCCACTTTTGTTTCAGCAGTTTCTAATTTAGCTGCTTGTGCTTCTAAAAATGATTTAACAGCTGAGTCTACTTCATACTCTTTTCCATCAATTTTGTATGTTGGCATCTTATGCCCTCCCTTTTTTTCTTCTTTAATTTGCCATGCATCACTATCAGAACGAATGGCCACTTCCGGACCAGCACGTCCTTGATCTACTATGGCAATATGATTAATTTCGATGTTTCGTTGTACAAATTCATATTGTTGCCCCTGATAAGTACCACTCTCTGCAACAACATCAGACATAAACCCAATGGAAATCTCACGTTTGCCGTCATAAACTTTTTGGATAAGGTCCTTGTCCGTAATCGTTAAGGACACGTAAAGCTTCAAATCCTCAACACGCGCATCAGTATGACTCATACCTTTTGCGTAGTTCTGGTAATTATCTACTGTTACTGGCTCATTCGGGTGCTCGTCTGTGACTGGCTTAGAACGTGCAGAACGAATCGTTCTATCATTAAAAATTTCATCCGGCAACTTGGCTTCCATTTGGACGGTTCCATCTTGTCTTTGATACGGAAAAACGCCAGGACGGGTTATTGGTACTTGGACCGTTAAATAACCTTCTGACGTTTCTCCATAGTCTTTTATATATGATGTATCATAGCGCTGTAGTTTCAATTAATTTCACCCCCTCTCAAACTAGTATTTAACTATTCGATACCATAAAATAGTGATAAGTATGCTACTAATAAATCCAATAATCATACCTATCGCTAAATTCAACAAAACACTCAATATATCGCCTCTAATCATCAAATACAGGAATAGCCACACATCTACAGCGATAATCCTGACCTGGTATTACAACTCGTCCATTTACTTCAGGTGGATCACTATATAAAAAAACTTTATTATTCAATTCTTTATGTGATTCTCGCACACGTTCATCTGCTGATGTTAACCATTTAAAACGATTAACTCCTATGTTTTGATGTCTTTGTGCCGTTATTTGTCCTAGTATTGATCCTGCTTGATCTATTGCAATAAATTTCGCACGATTCTCTGTAATTTCTACACGACCTATTAATTGTTGGCGTATTTCTTTGATAGACGAACCTTTTTTCACACCTTCATTGATGATTAATTCAATATCTCTAAAGTAATCTTCCTCAATTGTTACGATGTAATTAACATTATCTTCTATTTTCGATTTAATGAACTCTTCTAACCAAGACTCATTTTCAACAGGGTCAATCCCATTCACCTTCAGTTGTTGTTCCATATTGTGTTTATTAAAACGATTAACACTATTAATAAAAGTTTTAACTGCGCGTTCCTTTTTAGTCGAAGCAAATATTTTAGCCGCAGTATTTTTTAAGGATTGGAACATTTTCTTCAAACTATCGAATAAATCATCGTTTATAAACTCTTGACCGTCTTTCCTCATTGCTAGATCTGGCTCCAAGTACTTTTCAAATAAAATAATGGTCTCTTTACCTAACTCTCTAATCATTTTCTGCAACGCACGACTATATGTGACAGCTGCAGCATCAGGAAAACGTGTTACAGGTATTTTTTTAGCCATTGGAATCACGCCAACCACGATAAACTTCTTCTGCTAGACGCTTAAAATCAGCTTCATCACCACTAAATTTTACTTCACTGGATAAACCAAACTGCCCAAAACGAGCCTCACGAATTTCATCTGTTGTTATAATGCCATTCACCAAATAAATCTGGTCTGTTTCCGCGACAATCTTTCTTATTTCAGCATCTGTCTTAGCATCAACATTCCATAATGGATTGAATTGAATCTCCCACTCTAGCGACTCAGGATCAACACGGCCACCTAATTCTTTTTCAGACATTAATAACATCCTAATAAGCTTTTCTAAATGTGGTTTCATCTCGTTTTCTTGTTCCGCAACAATACGAGAGTAATAGTTCATCACATCATATTGAGCACCTGTAATAGTTCCGGATTCTTGCCCTTTAATAACCGTTTTTGGCATTCGTGCAGCACTGGCTAATAAATCCCAAACGAAATCTAGTAAATCCTTGATACCTGAAACAGATGTGCTTTGCTTAGTTAAATCTTCATCAGCTGCAATCATGGCTAATGCTTCTGTTCGGAACATGAAATCCATAATCATAGATAGCTGTTGCTTGTCCTTTGTATCTAAATTTTCAATATCCTTCGACTTGTACACCTTAAACGTAAAATCATGAAGTATTTGACCAACGGACCATACAGACGTATCAAAAACCGTGAGAATATCATATAACGGCTCTAATAATGAAGGTCCTTGAATTTCCCCCTCCATTCGTCTTGTTTGACTGTGAAGTAAGCGTGATATGTGTACAGATGATTCCGTAATTTTGGTTTGTAACCCATGACGTGAAGCACGATTGATACGTAATTCTTCAAGTTGGCCGTATTTAATATCAAACACATCTTCGTTGATAAGGAACTCATTTACTTTCAAAGAACTAAATGCATGCAAATAATCAACTGAGTAAAGTTTATTCATATCTAGCTCATCTTTTAAATCAAATTTTGTTGCCTGAGTTACCCCTAATGATATAAAGCCATCTCCACGTAAACGCTCATAAGTGAACATGTCTTTAAAGGCTTTTTTAGCTTTTAAATCAGCTAGTTTTGACATTATATCTCGTGCTAATTGTTCATCTTCCATTCGTAAAGTGAACCAATTACGCGTCATATCCTCTGCAGGAATATCAATGATATTTTGTACAATACGACTATCAGAATAAAGATTAGTAATTTCATCATGCGATAATTTACGATTTATACCAGCTACCTGACGGGTAAGTTTGTCACGATTATTTGCTTTGCCATTCCCTTGCATAAAATCTTCTTTAAACTGTTTTGCCTGTTCAATTGTCTTCATGGGCATCACCTACTTTCCTAATAGATTTTTATAACGCTCAAGCGGATTTGAATTGTTTGTAAATAGTTGATTCAAAGCTTGAGTGGTCATATCCACCAAGTCATCATGTGCTGCATTCGGGAAACTGACTAATTCCTCAATCAAATCTTCTACCCAAGGACACATATTCGGATGGGGCAAATAAACATTTCCAGCTTCAAAAAGAGGAGACACCGCATTAGCGCGTGCCTCCTTTCCTCCATCAGGATCAACTGGAACAATACCACTAATCTCATCTTTTAACATTTCGATGATAGCTGAACCGTTTGCTTTATCCTCAATATATTTACTTCGTGCGTTTGGCCACTTATCGGACATAGCACGAATCGCTTTCATCGTATCAGCAAAGCCCATTCTCCTGTGGTCAATATCAAACAAGAAGTATTGCGATTTTTTACGACCCCACACGCCACCGGCTACAAAGTCGCTAGTATCATTACCCTTAAAAGTACAATCCCACGATTGAGCCATCTTATCAAAATGGGTAGGTAAAATAACCACATCATCTGATAATCCCCATTCTCGATGTTGCTCTCGAGTACGTACATAATAACGAATCCATTCACGCTTGAAGATAGAACCTCCAGCAGGAGACGGCCTTTGTTGATAAAGAGATGCCCATGTACGCGATCCAACTTCCGCTTTTTTATCTGTTGCCCACTGTTCATCGAATCCGAGTTCAGGACATAATGGTTCTCCGATTTCACGTTCTAATAGATCGTCTTCATCTTCTGCAATAGCAGGTAAGCGTAAACGAACCCATTGTCGTGGACTTCTAGCAAGTAGCCGACCAATTAAATCATCTTCATGCCATCGTGTCATGATGACAATTACTGAAGCACCATCATGCAAACGAGTTGAAAGTGTCGCTTCCCATTCGTCCCATATGTTATCTCGGATAGTTTGTGAACTGGCTTCCTTCATGTTTTTAATAGGGTCATCAATAATCATTAAGTCAGCACCTTGACCAGTGATTGAACCGCCAATACCAGTTGCAATCATTCCCCCACGTCTATCCTGTACACCCCAGTCTTTAGTAGCTGCGTTTGAATCGGATAACTGGACCTTAAATAATTCATGGGAAAACTCATTAAATTTATTACGGTTCAATCGTCCGAACTTAGTAGCAAGTCCATCACTATAAGCAGCTGCTATAACTCGCTTATCTGGATTGCGACCAAGATAGTAGCTTGGGAATGATTCAGTTACCGTCATCGACTTACCATGTCGTGGTGGCAATTCAACTAATACGGATAGTTGTTCACCATCAGCAATCCTCTGCAATACGCTACAGATCAATTCTGTATGTCTAAAATGAGTGTAATGACCGTGGTGTACATATTCCACATAATCACGATAGTTACGACGAGCAAGCTCTTTATGAGCTTCGTACGATAACGCTTCAAGTTGTTCATCGCTTAGAGTTGGCAATTGCCCTCAACTCCTCTGTGCTTAAATTACTGAAGTCTACTACGCTTATATTTGCATTGCCAGTTCCTTTTGTTTCAGAACGAGTTTTTGCGATATCAGCTTTGGTTTTCTCTTCACGCAATCGTTTCAATTCATTTTCGTTAAGTAGATCCTTATGCTTCGATAAAAACTCAAGTGCCTTCATCTTGTCAGCCAACTTAACTGTTATTCCATCTTTACCTTGCTTCACCTCAGTAATAAGGGTGCCATCAATTTCAGTGGATTCATTCAAATGAACAAAGTTGAAAGCATAAGTTTTGATATTTCCATGCATATCTATTGCTGGTTGTCCGTCTTCTTGGTATTCAATTTCTTCTTGTCTACCAAACTTCAAATAATCAGTAATGTCTGCAAAGGCAATGTCAATCCATTTTTGAATGAGTGTTCTCTCATCTAAAAGTGCATCTTCTGTTAAGCTGTCACGTACTCTAACAACTTCTTCGCGAATCCGAGCATCTCTGAGCAACCGTGGACCATTAGTTAAAGCAACTTCTCTACTACACCCATAAACTTTCTGATAAGCCTTTGTTGCATTCCAGTACTTCACATAATAACTAATAAAAAGCCGTTGTTTATCAGTGAAACCATCATCCTCTAATTCGAAGGCTTCCACTGATTCAACGACTTCTTTTTTTGGTGTTTTAATACTCTTTTTATTTGGAGTACTCCGTTTATTTGTTTGGAGTACTCCGTTCAATTTTTGACTCCATTTATCCTTTGATTTCCAACTACCGATTGTCTTTTCTGGTACGTCTAACATCTCAGCTATCTTGCGATTAGTTATGTCACTCTTATGTTCTTTCCAAATCTCAAATGCCTTATCTCTATTTGGATCACGTGCACGTGGCATTTCATATCACCACCACTCCTTTAATTAGATTCATGGTCGTATCACCCCATTATGCTATTTGCTTTTATGACATAGAAAAAAGCACCTCCTAAGAGATGCTAGCCCTGTTTCTTTCTTATTTGCAATTCAAATTTATCACTAAAAAATTCATCAATTTTAAATTCTGTACTTATATCAGAAATATCACCAATATTTTCGATTAGAGGAGTATCACTTTCAACATCCGTAAGAACTAATCTATATTCATTCTGATTTTTGAAAAACTCGTCCTTCCAAAAGTATATTTCTGTACTTTCTTGGTCCGTATACACATTCGTTCTCTTCGAATTGTTAATACGATAATCATCATAATTAACTTTTGCAGCTTTAAAAGAATATTTTTCCTCAAAAGCCGGGACAACTCTTTCAAGGAACGGCTTTGGGTTGATATATAACATTTGATTTCCGAAATCGTTAACTAAATTATCTACCTCCTCTTTAGGAAGATTGAATTTAGTGTAATAGAAGTCTTCATCTTCACGAACTATTTCTAATACTTCTGCATCAACTGCATACATGCAGTAAACAGGTCGTTTTTCGTCGCGGTTTAATCTAAAATTTATTCCTCCGCTTAAACCTTCAGCAACTAATTCTCCTGTCTCAGAATCAAACATTTTAAACGTCATATCTGAATAAACTCTTGAAGCCTCTAATTTATCACCAACACCCTTAATTCCTGATTCTTTCTCTTGATCAATGTAAAATTTCAGATTATTCATGTACAAATTTCCAGCTTTAAGACTTTCAATATACTGCGTAAACTTTACAAGACCAAATAATTGTCCATCAAATTCCCTAGTTTCTGATAACATCATTTGTCTCACCTCCCAAGACAATATTCGCCATAGTTGGTAATAATCCTGCATCATATTACCTAATATATTCACACTGCCGTCGAAGATGGCAAACACGCTAATATTTTCCTGCGCGAGATACCTACCTAGCCGACCCTCCTTCCAGTTTACACCGCAATTTTTTCTTTTTGCAAATAGGTTAGGATTTGGCTATTTTGGCTAATTTGGCGAAAAATCTCTTGCTTCTTAATACGTACAAAATCCTTGGAGGTTGTTAAATGTGCTGCAATATCTCTATGCGTCATGCCATCTAACAAACAGTCGTATATAGTCTTAGCAGTTTCATCATCTAAAATATCAAATACACTTTCCAAAGCGAATACTATACACTCCATTCGTTCCAGTCGTTCTCTTTGTTTCTTTTCTCGGATGTCCATCTGTTTCATTTCAGCTACACTTTTACCTGAAGACCCTTTCGGCATGGCAGCATCTAAACCATATTGAGCTACTCCCCAGTTAGTCATAGGAATTGAAAAGCCGTAGATAATGGATTGCAATCTCTTTATTTCAGCCTTCATCATTCTGTAATCTGTAACTAAACGCGCTATATCAAACTCTGTATTTCTCATATTAAATCCCTCCAACTCTTTTATTTCGAATCGCTCCACCAACACGTTGGTACGTTTGACGATTACACCCCATTAAATCTTCAATATCCCTACGCGTTAGACGTTCTTTTATTTGTTTGCTTGTCTTAGTATTCTTTTCATCTATCTCTTGAATAAGAGGCTGTTTTAAACCTTTTTCGATAAGCTCTGTTTGAATCGTTCTCATTCCCATCTATCCCTTTGATGAAATAAAAAAGAGGACAACAAATGACACAGCGATTGCTGTAATCAAATGTTGTCCTCTAGTTGGCTAGTAGAACTTATTATAAAAATATCTCTTTAACTAATACAGAAATATCTGAATAAGGATTATTACCCCAATAGGAATTTATTTTTAATAATTCATCATTGTTTGCAACCGCAAATGAAAAATTCTTTGCAACCTGATGTACTAATTTTTGTTCAGCTTTTCTATTCTTATAATCTTGTATATTTATATGTCTATTCATTTTTTTGTATAGCTGACTATCAGTTATCGGATTGTTATTAACCCTTTCATAATGCAAAAGGAACCATAATTCGAAACAAATATTAGTGAAGTGCACTTTGAATCCATTTTTTTTTGCTAATGCATATGCCTTTTGTATTTTGGAAATGGTATTTAAATCTTTATCAAACACTATATATACTTCCGAAGGTTTCGATTTCTCCGCTCTTACTGCAAATTCAACCAGTTCTAATCCAGACATTTTTACTTCTTTAGGAACAACCTTTACATTAGCTTTTTTTGTCATTTGGTTCAATTTTGAAAAGTAGACTTCTTCTGTCTTACCTTCACAAAAAATATAGATAGTTTTACTTGTCTTTAAACCTTTAGAAGTTCTTGGACCAAATCTACTCATTAAGTTCACTACCTTCAAAAAGATTCAAATTCAAGTCTGTATTCAAAAAATAATTTTTTGCTGATAATAAATCAATTACGGGTTTTGCTCCAAACTGACCTTTGATATACTTTTTGGCATAAGAAACATCACTTCTTTTGCGATTATTTAAATCATTAAAATCGAACAATGAATATAATTCTGTTTCGTTCTTATAATTTTTTTGAGCAAACCAGATCTGATCAACTCTTAATTCGCAATCCAAAAGTTCAAGTTCATGTGTTATTAGTATAAACTGATTATTCATATTCCTTTTCGAGTTAAATAAAGCAATTAAAAATTCACATATCGCAAGGTGAAAAGCAGTATCAAACTCATCTAGTAAAATTGTTCTTCCTTCATTAAAAGAATCAACAATTATTGCCGCTATATAAAGCATTTTAATTGTACCCTTAGAATCCTCTAACAGTCCTATTTCTGAACTTCCAACTACTCTTCCCTCGTTATCATAATTGTTATAAATTAGTGTTATTTCATGTATTATAACTTCTGTTAGAAGACTTCCTCCAATTTGTTTACTAACCTCTTCCATTAATTTGAAAAATTGTGGATCTGCTTTAACGATTCTTTTTGTCACTTTTATATCTTCAATATTAAAGTCTGCTATTTTCAAAATATTCAGAACTTCTTCTTTAAACTTAGTATCCAATAGTTTCGCCGCCAATGGATCCCTTTCAAATTCCATTGAATCATCACGTATTAATACAAGTTTATTTTGAAACCAATCCATTATTTCTAATGCTATTTTATTATTAAAACTTGCTAAAACTGATAAGAATAAATTGTTCTTCCTTGTGAAATTTTGAAGTTTTTTATCAATCCTATTTGAATTTATTTCATATTTGTATTCATCTTCATGTTGATATATACGCTCAAATAAAATGCTTTCTTTATTCTTTTTAATTTCTAATAATTTTTCAAGTATTATCTGTTCTTCATTAAACTCTATGCAGTAATTATAGATTTTCTTTTTTAATAATAATGTTATATCAAATTTAGTAGGCTTGTTTTTATTTTCATATTGCATTCTAAACGGGTTTGTTACAATGTTTTTTGAGGTCTGCTTTGCATCTCCCAAAGTTAACAATAATCTTTTAAATTGATCAAGTGAAGTAAATAAATTTGTCTTTCCGCTTCCATTTGCTCCAAAAATCATAGCATTTTTTAACAGGTTCACATTATCATTTTTTAATATATGGGTATCATTAAACTTTACTAACCTTGCACCAGTTTGCATCGTAAATGTTGTACTTTCTTTAAAAGAAAGGTTATTTTCAATTTTGAAATCAATTAACATAAGTTTCTCCTCCGAAACCATATTTCTGTCATTGTATCACAAAAAAACATTAAATATACATAACTATTGCACTTTGAGACCATTTTTTTGGTTTAAAACTCTTCACCCTCTTCCTTCCGCATACGCTTTACCTTACCTTGATGCGTTACAATCTTATATTCCCCATGTGGTGGAAGCTCTCTGAGTTTTGCCTTTCCATCACAGATCACAATCACACAACTGGTAGTTATATCCATTAAATCGACAGTTAGCTGCATTGTTCTAATGTCTATTTTTAAATTTTCCATATCCACCAAGACCCCTCCAATGTGTTATTATTGAGTTGTGCGAGACAGGAGGAGTCCTGTCTTTTTTTACTGGCTAAAACGGTAAATCATCATCTGTCACTCCAACAGGTCCTTCACTATTCGCAAAAGGATCTTCATCTACCCTTGTGTAATTCTGCTGAGGTTGATTCCCAGTACTGTTGTTTTTTGTAGCCTGTCCATTCTTCGGTTCTAAGAATTGAACGCTATCTGCGACAACGTCTGTAGTATATACACGCTTTCCGTCTTGCCCTTCGTAGCTACCTGTTTGGATTCTACCTTCAACACCTGCTAAACTTCCTTTTTTCAAGAAGTTAGCCGTATTTTCGGCTTGCTTTCTCCAAACTACACAGTTGATGAAGTCGGCTTGTTGCTCACCATTTTCACTCTTGAACGTTCTATTTACTGCCAATGTAAATCTGGCCATTGCAACCCCACTTGGAGTGTACCGAAGCTCTGGATCCTTTGTTAGCCTTCCGACTAATACGACTCGGTTAATCATTCATTTACCTCCAACGCCTTTCGTAATGCATTATTTTCATCTACTAACTTCTGATTCTGTTCTTCTAGTATTTCAAGATTATTAGATATATGAATTTGTGTAAGCACCCAAAAGAAGTCTTCTGCACATACAGTTATAGTGTTGTTCTTCTTGTTAATGTGCTTATTTGCTTTTCTTCTGATGCTGCGTAATCTCGTTTTCGTGGATGCCATGTAAACCATCCTTTACGTCGCATTTTGTTCGTACTGTGTCGTTTTACATTTCATGTATTAACTCCAGCTGCACTTCACTTAATCGTTTTTCAGCTATTTTTATATACTCTGGATTAAGTTCAACACCAACAAAATTACGGCCATGTTTTAGGGAAACTAATCCTGTTGTACCTGAACCAAAGAATGGATCCAAAACAACTCCATTAATTGGACTACCAGCTAATACGCATGGCTCAATTAAATCTTCCGGAAAAGTTGCAAAGTGAGCTTCTCTTAATGGCTTAGTCGTAACTGTCCATACTGATCGTTTATTTCTTTTATCACGAATAGCTCGGAATGCTTCTTTTCCATACTTTCCATCGAAAGAACCACGAACCTTATCTTCTCTTCTTTGCTTTTGTGGTTGACCGAATGCCCCTCGAGACCCCCTTACATCCTGTGTTCCATAAATAGCAGGTTCTTTGATACTCTCATGATCGTAATAATAGATTTGAGATTTACTTAATAGAAAAATGTATTCATGTGATTTAGTTGGCCGATCCTTTACTGATTCAGGCATCGGATTTGGTTTACTCCAGACAATGTCTTGTCTCAGATACCATCCATCTTGTTGTAATGCGAAAGCAATTCTCCAAGGTAAACCGATTAAGTCCTTTGGTTTGAGATATTCATGAGAACTACCACCAGCTCTTAACATGTAATCTTTGCTCTTTCCTTTATTGCCGATATACTCTAAACCATTTTTACTTCGATTCGCCCAATAACAATCGCCAAGATTGAGCCATACTGTTCCATCATCTTTAAGTATCCTCTTGATTTCACGAAATACCTGGACCATGTTTTCGATATACTTTTCAGGAGTTTCTTCTAGTCCTATTTGTTCTTTTACACCGTAATCTCTCAACCCCCAATAAGGAGGACTTGTGATCACTGTATTTACGCTCTGTTCTGAGAGTGTTTTTAAGACATCAAGGCAATGTCCTTGATAGATTTTATTCAGTTCCATTGCCATCATCCTTTCTTATGACACATTTTGTGTCCAGTGCTTCACATTTTGTTCGTACTATGAATCAAAGCAATGATGCATCTATTAATAAAACGCCATTGTCGATTGAATCAAATTCTTTAATAGCTTCTTTCAAAGTTTGTTCGGCAATAGTCGGATCACGCATTACTTTCGTAAAAGCGTACTCTTTTGTTCGTAAGTTTGGATGCGCTTCTTCTAATACAGATTCAACGCTTTCGCCCCCAACAATTTCAACGTAAATTTCAGTTGCTTGTTTATAAGGCGGTTTTACACCTGGCTCAATGCCTTCTACCGTCACGACAACTAATGCATAATACTCATTTTCATTAAACTCATAATAATATTTCACTTTTAATTTCCTCCTTCACAATTTGTGTCTAGTACGTCCTATCAAAAAGCAACTCTCACAACAACTCTAGGATGCATGCTATAAAACTTACGAACATTCAAAGTAACCACTTGGCTGTCGTCCTGCCATATCACTTTGTTAAGTCCATCCTTTACACCCTTAACGTAATTGTCCACGTCCGGCTTAGTTGTTGGTCTTAGCTCACCTTTTTCGATAAGAGCCTGTTTTGGCTTCGTCTGATACTTCTTAGGAGTTGCTCGGTAAATATCAATACTCAAGTCTATTGGACCTGTTATGAGTTCTTTTGGTGCGTGTTGACCAGCTACCAACTTCACATATTGTTTAAAGTCTCGAGACTTAGCAGGATCGTAGAGGACAGTTTGACCTGTCCATGTCTTACCTGCCCTCGGTCTACCTTGAGCTACTGGTTCTCCTGGTATTTCGAAAAGAATACTGCTCATCTCACACCCTCAGCAACCTGTTGTTTTACAGGACTTCCAAATGACTCTATTAAACACTTGCTAGAGCAATATAAGTCATGCCACTTATGCCAAACTTCGTCACCCTTGTGTATTGTTTTCTCGCATTGTTCGTTTTCACATACAGCAACGATTTGTTTCATGCCGATTGCTCCCTTCTGATAAACCCAAACTTAACCTCAGCTTCTTGAAGCTTTAATTCGACTTCTATCAATCGTTTTCTGTTTTCTTCATGGTCAATTGGTCCACTTGGTTGTACGTAATAAAATCCTTGCCCCGGTATCCATTTCATTCGGAATCAACCTCACTTTCGAAGTTTATGAATGACTCTGCTGGATAGAAACCTTTTATTTCGCCTTCTTCATAATGTTTCTTAATTAAATCCAAACCAGTGTAGTGATATTCATCGTTTGTGACTGCGGTATCTCCTTCTCTAAACTCCCCAACCTCACGACCAATCGACTTCCACAACTGACGTTCCTTTTCGACTTTAATTTCTTCGGGTGTAGCATGACGAATTATACTTATTGGAGCAATATTGAAACCGTCTTTACCTGTAATTTCAACTTCATAAGATACACCTTCAACGATATTTACTTTGAGTATCTCGTAAAGTGCATCTTTATCTCTATTCAGCCAACGAACCATAACCTTCTCACCTGGTTTGAACTGCGGTTCGACTTCATATTGTCCTAGTAGTAGTTTCATAAGACTTGCACCTTCATCAAAATCTATTTCTTGATTCCACTGAACTAAAGTTTTTATGCGATTATCTCCAACTGTGAAGTCTGCTGTAACTGACTTGAAAATTTCTGTTAAATTCCAAGATACTTCTAAATCTTTAAATGCTTGAGCTACTTCTTGTGGTACTTTCACTTTTTCAGTCATTTCGTTTCCTCCTAAAATGATTTTTTTCTGTAATCCTTACCGTTCATTGGAACAACCTCTGTATCATCCATAATTCGTGAAAAGTTTCGTGCATTCACTTTACTTTCCAATTCAGAGCTAGATAAGTTTGTGGTGTAGATCGTATGCTTACCGGCTCTGCTATCTATTACTTCAAAGAGTTTTGTCCACGTCCAATTGTCTGGACCATTCTTCGCGTTCGTATATTCGGCTCCCAAGTCATCCAATACGAGTAAATCAACCATTGCTACAAATTCCAGTAAATCGTTCTCTGAAAACTTGGAGTTGGGATTATATGTGTCTTTGATTTTCGTTAATAGTTTAGGAACTGATAGGAATAAAGCAGAATATCCTTTTTCAATTAGTTCCTTAGCTGCCGCATAGGATAGATGGCTTTTACCTGTTCCATATGTACCAACTAACAGCAGGTTTTTCCCTTCTTTTGGATTAAACTCATTCACGAAATTCAATAACTCTTGTTTAGCTTCATGTAGCTCCTGGTTAGGAGGTAAATAGTTTTCAAGAGTTGCTTTTAGTAATGATTTATTAACCAATGAATTTTGGTCGAATATATCTTTTGTGCGATTCATTCGAGCCTTCTTGTCGTTCTCCAGTGCTTTTTCTGCAAGTACTATATCTTCACACTTACACCCAAGATAAAAGCGTTCAATCTTTCCTTTATCAGGACCACCGGCTATTGTCATTTCAGTTACACTAACTTCTTCCGAGCAACCCTCACATTGATAAGTATTTAATATCACTGGAGTCGGAAAGTTAGTAAGTAGTTCTTGAATACCTTTCACAGTCTGCACCTCCTAGAATCCATAGTTGTATTCAGGTTTTTCTTTTTTCTTTTCAGGTGGTGGCACTATTTGGAGTTTAGGTGTTCTGTTCCGCTGAAACTCTGTGTCTGCAGCTTTAACATCATCAACTGACTTAATATTTGTGTCGCGCCATTTTCTTAAGATCCCATTCACATATCCATAGTTACGTTTGTTCGCTAATGTAGCTCTAGTTAGCGCTTCGAGTACTAGTTCTTCTCCAAAAGTGTCAACGTCTTTTACAATTGCTTCACCGATGTTTGGAATAAGTGGTCCAATATTCGATTGGTAGAACTGAATGATTTTCGCAAGCTCAGGACTATTAATATTAATAATTTCTTTTTTATTAACATTATTAACATTATTGTTTGTGTTCACTTGCTGTTCATCTGCTGTTCGTTTGTTGTTCACTTGCTGTTCATGTTGTTGATGTTCAGACCAATTAATCACTGTAACCACGCTATATTTCGTAGTTGTTTTGATGTTCAACATTTGCCATTCTTCGAAATTCTTCAACCATCTCCATAGCGTTATCGCTGAAATTACTTCATCCTTTTTAGCACCCTTATTAAACTCTTCTGCAAGTGCATTTCTTCCCGTAACAAATTGTCCTGGTTCTAATTTCACCATTTGATTTCCGACTAATTGTTCGTGTTCTTTGTGTGATGCTTTCATTAGACAATGGATCCAGAGTTTCAGCATGAAGGCATTTGAGTATATTGGGTTGTCCATTATTTTTCTGTGTAAACTAATCCAACCTGCCATTGCCTATCCTCCTTCCCTTTGCTTATAAGTAGTAGAGGGGAAACCCCCTCTATTAATCTAGTAAATATTCAATCTCGAACGTATTGTTCAATTGCTTGGTCTGTCTGCAATAAGCACATTTATCACAACGTATAGGCTCTACTATTCCGTTTTTTACACGAATAAATCTGTCCATCATGGATTTTGTGTACTCTATTTCAAAGTCGAATCTTGTATTATCGAAATGTAAAACTGCCTTATCTGGTGGACTTTCTTTCGTTACCGCAACAATGTATGGATTGAAATACTCTCCAATGTTCTGTTTAATAACTTCGCGATAAATAGCCATTTGAAGTACATAATCATAGGCTTGAACGAAAGATACATACTTTTGGTACTTATCCGACCAATAACGATTAGAAAGGCTCTGTGTAGTCTTTAAATCGCTAAATGTTTTACGAGCGAAGTTTATTGAATCCACTTTGATTTTCCATTCGGCTCCAAACAATTCGGCAGTTAATATCATTTCCTTTTCACCATCTAAAGCGAACATTGCAAAAGGATCGTTTTTTATGGTTTCAATCATTGCATCTGCTTGAAGATATTCAGCGTATTTTCCACCACGACTTTTGAAAATTGAATCGTGATTCTCTTCATGAAACTTTTGAAATTCATCTTCACTTTCAAATGCTGCATGAGTGTAACTGCCAACCATCAAAGCCGTACTAGACGACGTTTGATGATCTCCATTAATGATTGCTATTGTTCGAGCTTCACAATCCAACATATTTTTGAACTGTGACACGGAAAAATACTCTTTATTTGCTTCAATCGAGTGATAATTCTGGCTGTTCAGCAGGAGGAGTTTCTGTTGCTTTATTTGCGTCACCATTTACTGTAGCCTCCTTACTACTATCCTTTGTGAATGCTTCACCTAGTTCACTAGACTTATTTTTCCCAGCATCTTTATTGAACCAATCCTCTACTTTACTCATGCCATCTTTAACCGAATTAAAGATTTTAATAAGTTCTAAGTAATCGTATTCTGTAAATGATTCGGCATTATAACCAAACTTAGCCTCGACCATTTCTTGAGTAACACGATATTGTTCTTTAAATGCTTTTAAAGCATTAGCGATACGGTCTTTTAAAGGACCTTTATTGTTTCCTTTTAGCGTTTGCTCGCACTCCGCTACCGCTTTATCTACAATGTCACCTGGAATGATGCCGAGCACACAAGCACGTACTCGACGAGCTCCACTACTTGCGACCAATTCGTAAATATCACGAGGATCCGTAAGTTTCTGCAAATTACCTTTTGCTTGTCTGCTATGCTTAACGGTAAATACTTTTTCTTGCCTTACATTCGTTTCAAGGTCCCACGCATAAGCCATAGCTACTGATTCACCTTCACGTTGTTCAAGCTCTTTCACACCAAATGAAAGATTGCCCCAGTTCTGAGCTAACACTTCAGCTAACCGTATTGAAGGACCACTTACCTTTGTTCCTCCTCGTGGATACTGATACATAGCAACTTCTGCAAGTGATGAACGTTTGCAAGAATCCAAAATACGTTGCTCCGCTTGAAAAATATTTCTTGGGAATTGTTTCGCTAGAAAGATAGCACCCTTCACTTCTTCCATTTCACGTGAAGCTGTAGCTTGACCAAGGACACCACCTTGTTGATTCTGTTGGAACTGCATTGATAATTCGCTCATGCTATTTTCACTCCATTTCTGCCTAATATTTGATTTTCAATTTGCGTATATTGCTTTGTTAATTCTTTTATTAATTCAAGTTCACCAAATGAAACTAATATTTGTATTTCAATTGCAAAAGCAAGGTTCAAAACATCCATATCAAGTTTCTTCATATTGCTTTGTTGAACAAATTTACATGTGTTTTCATACCTTTTTTCGAGATCAACAACCATGTCTGTTCCTCCTCTTGATATTTCCAAGGATTCTCGATATAATAGATTCATAGATTTGATTCGAGAATCCTTGAAGTCCGCTACTGCTATAGCGGTCTTTTTTTATGCACTTAAATCAATCACTTCGTTTTCTTCAAGTAGATGATCTCCGATACACCCAGTTGAACAATATAAGTTCCCATTAAACTCATATCCTTCTCCTTCATAAAGTTCTTCCCTACATTGTTTATACTTGCAATGACCAACTTTTCTAGGTACTTTTAAAGGCTCTTCATATCCATAACCCGAGACCATCGGATTTTCTAACATGTTCTCACCTGCTTTCTGAGGGTTGATTCCCATCAAGAAGACCACAAGCGCAAAGGGTATACTTATGGACTTCTTGACGAGAGCCAAAAGCTCCGTCATAATGTAATTACATATAAGTTCAGCTGCTGATTAACTCTGCCAAGTTAGTCAGCCTTTTTATTTTTTATGCTAAGACTCCCCCAAATGTTTCCTGCAAGCATTGCCACCGCTATAGAAACTACATAAATCATTACTTGTTCTGGACTATTGAACATGTCGCTTCACCACCATTACGTCTATTCCTGCAAGAACTAACCTATTTAACAACTCTTTCATTTCCTTTTCATGCTTTTGCTTTTCTGCTAATTTCAGCAACACATCTAACGATTTGTTAATGTCTTTAATAAAAAGTAATGTTTTTTCAAACTCTCCTTCTTGTAAGCAATTTCTCGCTCCCTCTAAGCAATCTAAGATACTTACGTGTTCTCTTAATGCGTTTCGATAATCTTCTTTTTTGAATAGTTCCTGTCTCATCCGAGCCACCCCTTAGCCATCCATTGAGGCATTAAACCTCTAATGCAATCTTTTATAGATATTCGATAATCCTTCTGTAGTTGGATTAGCATGTTATCGATAAACACTTTTCCATCCAGTAACTCTTCCATAAGCGCCTTTACTTCAATGCGTTCTTCTTTAGAAATAACTCCAGGCGGTTTTGCAAGATTAACTTCCTTCATCTTTGCTATAGCTTCTTGTAACTCTTGAATCGTGTACGATTCGATAGATAATCGATGTTGTTCAATGTGCTTCCCTCTGAATACTGGTGAGGTATAACCTTCGCTAAATTCATATAAAACATCCGTAATGTATTCGGGATTGTCATATGTTTGCATGGATGTCCTTGCAATGTCTTGCTGCATCTTTCTTCTGTCATTCTTCATATGACTACCTAACTGCCGGCTAATATTTAAATCAAAAGCTAATTGATCTCCGTTTAGTTCCTCTGAATCCATTAATCTAGCAACCGCTTGTCCTACATTTGCTGCATTTTTAATTGTCATTTCCCCCATGTCTCCTTTTGTATCTGAATGGTTCTTTTTTGATACGGTCACATCTCATAGAATGAAGATAAGTTAAAAAGAAACACTTTGTTCCTCATCCTCCATCAAAAGCCAACGATCAATCAAATCCAGGTCAAAAATTAAAATACCTGGGCTTGGACGTCTGCAAGGGATACTTTTTGTTTTTAGCAGACGATAGATAGTTGTTTCCGACATATCGCAATTGATTGATTTAAAATAATCCGATAAGGCTCTAGCTCCTCGCACTTTTCTCATGATGTCCCTCCTGTCTATTAGGGCGTTTAATACGCCCTCTCCAATTAAGCAGCTCGTCTAGGTATCCACGCTTCTACATATCTAACTGCAAGCTGTAAATCTTTACGTTTAACGTCTTTGTATGAAGCAACACCGAATCGGTCTTTTATTTCTCTATAAATTTCGCGGAATAACTTAGGACGTAATTCTGCAACACATTCCAGTTCGTACACTTTAATAGCAACAGCTTTTTGTAATCTACGTTGTTCGCCATGATCAATCGTGATTTGATTTTCTACTTTTTCCTTTAGATCCATAACTTCACCTTTTAGAACTTCTACTTCTTCTGAAGTTTCCAATGACAATCTCATTGATGCTTTAAGTTGTTCTTTTTCAGAAAGTACTTTTGGTTGAAGTAATACTTGCTCCATCTTGTTAAAACATTCGATATATTTGACTGCAAATTGAGTACCTTTTTCCCCTGTCATGCGAGTTCCGTATAATTCGCAACCTTTTTTCGTTAATGAGAAACAAGGGCGCTTTTTGTTTTGCGAATCTGTATACTCACTTTTGATGAAATATGTGCCCACAATTTTGTGGTCACCTCCCAAATGCTCAATGACTGTGGAAATATCTCGTAAAACTTGATCATGTCGACGTCCTACCATTTCGGCAATTTCTAAACTTGAAATACTACGTTGTAAATGATTCAATTTTCTTCCTCCTTTTAGTAGGGTTTCTTCCTTCTCTGTCGAAATGTGTAAGAGAAGGAGGTGTTACTATTGATAAACGAACATAATTTTGACGAATTAGCCAAAGAAGTTAAACGTGAAATTTCTTTAAAAATGAAAGAAGAACTACCAGATCTTTTTAATGACATTGATATGAATAACAAGGCTGCATTAGGTACAATAATCGCTGATGCTGTAAAACTCTCTATGACCTTTTCCATGAAATATACAGACACTTTGGTTAAAAGAGTTTTAGAAGAATCTAATCAGACATCTAATAAAGAATTGAAATAATTATCCAATTCACTTTTTACCTGATTGATTATTTCTGCTGTTGAGAATTTTAAAATACCGTTTACAACAAGTTCGCATTCTTCAATTTCTTTAAGAGTTATTTCTAATTGCTCCACTTGGTCGGTAGCCTTTTGGAGCAAATCTACCAAGGTATCTAAATTTTTAATTTCTATAGATACTGTCAAATCTTTTAAACCTGCCATCCTTCTCACCTACCTTTTTCTTCTCTCACACCCACCAGCAAGGTTTTAAAGTCTTGGCTTGACCAATTGGCGTCGCTCGAGTCATTTGACTGTCATGGCGTACTCCGCTCGTTTAAAAGCTTGTTGCTGGGTGCGAGGTTCTATTTTTTTATACAACCCTTTTATTTTTATCTTGTAAACCTTGCATAACATAGTTTTCAAAAAAAATATGATATGGATCCGTTCTTAGAGCTGATGCAATAGATAAAGCTAGACCTACAGCAGGTTCTTGTCCATGAAGTTCGATGTTAGTAATTGTTTGTCTTGACGCTCCTGAACGCCTCGCAAGTTCAGCTAGAGACATACCGATAGATATCCTTACTTCGCGAAGATTGTTAGTCATGTATAACACCTCCTTGAATACAATGTAACACATGTATAACTTTGGTGTCAACAATGATTTACAATAAATTTATTTATATTAAAAGTTTATTCATGTAAAGTATGTATTACGGGGTGATTACAATGGAAGCCTTAAGTCAGTTAATTAGAAAACTTAGAGGAAAAGAGTCCCTAAGAGAAGCTAGCAAACGAATAGGTATAAGTCATACATACCTTGATACAATTGAAAAAGGTTTTGATAAAAGATCTGGAAAACAAGTTAAACCAACTCCAGAAACTCTAAGATTAATATCTAATGCTTATAAATATGATTATGAAGAATTAATGAGAGAAGCCGGCTATTTAGAGGACATTGAAGAATCTAAGAATGATATTAATGTAGCAGGAAAAGAAATTAAACTTTCTTCTGAAGAAATAGAAGTATTTAAGGAACTAAGAAAACACCCAAATCTTTTTCATGATTTAGCTTCTAATCCAGAAAAGAAAGTGAAAGAGCTGATTAAACTCTATACGATGAAGAAGATGTTTTTAGAAGATGATGATGAGGAACCTGGTGATGGTTTTGGAAGCCTTAAAGAATAAGTGAAGTGGTAACTTATGCCCCTACACAAAGTAATTTGTGTCTGAAAATCGGATGAATTCATGGGAACCCTAAGTCTTGTATAAGAAGAGATATGGCAATCATGAGCCAAGCCACAGGAAGCTATCTGTATAAGGTATGTGGAAGGTGCAACGCATAGGCAGTGAGGACGAGCTACCAATAAACTGCCCACGAGCGTCCGACACCCTGTTATTAGGGTGATGATATATGCTGAACTTTTTGGAAACAAAAAGAAGCACAGGATAAAAAACCTGTGCGATAACAAAATTGAATATGCGCTTGTCTATCCCAGAGAACACCGCTTCTCTATCTGCTGTAGAAACCGCCTTTGCAAACATCCAATCGCCAATAAGCGAAATCGCAATCGGAGGTGTTGCTGCAAGCATGACTAAAGGATTAGGCATTGAAAATCATTTAACTAAATGGAATGAAATTGAACAGCGTGCAATGGGTAAACTAAATAGTCCACTTCATCTTATTATAACTTTATCAGAATAAAAATAAAAGAATCAAAGAGGAAATATTGATTACGAATGGGTAGTGAAAAGATGCTACAACAACTAGATACTACAGATTACTGGGAAGAAAAAGCTGAAAAGGTCCTCTCGAATTTCAAATACAACAACCCAGACGAAATCGATATTGAAGATATTTGTTGGAAATACGGGATTAAGATAAAACCCTTGGATATCACTTTCGCTGAACCTTACTTAGACAGCGAAGATATTTATTTCTTAAAGTCGTTTGCTCTTCCGAGTGAGGTAGACAGAAGAGGAACGATTTTTTTAAAACCTGGGCTTAATGCGATTGAACGAAAGCTTTTGCTTGCCGAAGAATTTTGTCACATATATGCTCATCATTCATCTCAACTATCGTTAGACATACATTCTATTAATAAGTTAGAAAATCAAGCGAAACGAATGTCAGCATACATATTAATGCCTAATAAATTCATCCAGAATGTTTACAACGCAGCGATAGAACAACCAGTGTTAATTAGCAATATTGCAGATTATTTTGTAGTAACAGAAGAATTTGCACATTATCGTTTAGAGTTAATATTTAATAGAAAAGTAGATTCTATATTTGCTATTCGAGGTAAAGTAGGATTTATGGAATGGTTAGAATAAGCGGTTGAAATAAGTGGGAAATAATATTTTTTGTGGTATATTTGAACTATTATTACGTAGGAGGGATTTATCATGACAGAGAAAATTAAAGTTAAGAAACCGTTTTATAAGAAGTGGTGGGTATGGTTAATTGCTATTATTTTTATTATTGCTATAGTAACTCCTCAGGAAGAAGAAGTTACTAAAGAAAAAAGCATAGCAACTTCTAGTGAAGTCAAAAAAGAAGATAAAGAAAAAAAAGCTGAGGAAGAAGCTAAAGCAAAAGAAAAGGCTGATGCTGAAGAAAAGGCAAAAAAAGAGGCTGAAGAAAAAGTTAAAGCCGAAGAGGAAGCTAAAAAAACTCCTGTTCAGAAAATTGAATCCATCATTATTGATAAAATAGATAAAAAAACTAACATGGATAATGATAGAATCGTTAGCATTGAAGATATATCAGAAGCACAAGACGGATCTTATGTAATAGCTAAGTTAAACGCTAGCGAAAATTTTACAAATAACCTTACAAAAACAACAATTTGGTTAGATTCCATTGAAATTTTAGAGCCTATTTCTAAGTTAGAAAGTACGAAAAAAATTGTTTTACAATGGCAACTACCATTAACGGATGCTTATGGTGATACTAAAGATGGTCAAGTTATGACAATTGATCTCGAAAGAGAACAGCTAGATAAAATTAAATGGGACAGCTTTAATGGAGAGAACTTTGCTGTAATAGCTAATAACTATTTTGAACACCCAGCATTTAAAGAATAATTTTTTAATTAACCACCCTTTCTTTTGGGGTGGTTTTGTTTTACAATAATAAGAACGTATGTTTGAAAAGATGGAATTTATCTTCGTCATATACTAAATATATTGTGGCTACATAATTATGAATCGAAAGCCATTTATATGATACAAGAGACCTTTCTAGTGGAGTACCGTTTTGCTAAAAAAAGGTTACATCAGTACTTACAGAACTACCGATGTATCTTTTAGTATCTTTCAATATACTTTAGTACTGCTTATGCTTAAACAGAAAGGATGAATGATATGTCATCATTTAAAGAATTAATACCAAATAAAAAATATCGTTTATATGTTGAGTTAGGTTATGATGCGGCAGGAACAAGGATTCGTAAAACAAAAATTGTAGAGTGTTCAGGTAAACGGAAGGCTGCTGATCTATTAAGAGTATTTGAAAACGAAGTTAAAGAAAGTTTGCACTTAGATGATGATAACCCTACTTTTAAAGACTTCGCTTCACGATGGACTAAAAACTATGCAGAAAATGAACTGGAAGCTTCAACGAAAGAAAATTATTCTTATGCTATGAAAAGTTTAGAAAAGCATTTTGGCAAAAAGCGGTTGAAGGATATTACTACGTTTCAGATTGTGCAATTCTTTACGAAGGAAAAAGTACAAAATTCTAATCTAGAGAAAAAATATAATCTATTGAAGTCAATTTTTAAGCATGCGGTCCTTTGGAAAATCGTTGATGAAAGAAACAATCCGATGTATGGTGTCCAGAAGCCAAAACATAAAAAAATGAAAGTTGAAGCAAATCAGTTCTTCGACAAAAATGAGATACCTCATCTTATTAGCGTAATGGACAACCTTCTTGAACACCAATACTTGATTGCAGCACTTGCTCTTTTAGGAGGATTAAGAAGAGGCGAAGTATTAGCTTTGACTCCTGAAGTAATCAACTGGGATACAAACCAAATTCATATTAAAAGCTCATTACAGAGTTCAAAACAGTATGGGTTGCGCATTAAATCAACAAAGACTGATGATGATCGTTATGTAACGTACCCAAAGTCACTAATGAATCGATTAAAGCATCACTATGAAGATAAACTTGCTCTTAGAGAGGAAATGGGTAATCTTTGGGAAGGGTTTAAAGATGGCAAGGGGAAAGAAATCTTTTTAATTTTCTCTAACGAATATGGCAAGCCTTATCGACCTGATAGTGTCACACAATTTTGGGACAGATTCATCAAAAGGGAAAAATTAAAGGAAGTATCTTTTCACGGACTTCGACACTCATCTGCATCCTATCTTTTGAGTGAAGGTGTTAATATGAAGGTCATCCAAAAACGACTTGGCCATAAGGATATCAAGACGACGTTAAACATGTATTCTCATATAAATGAGGATGATGATAAAGATGCAAGTAATACTTTTGATAAGTTGTTTTCAGACCAAAATAATGAGGAAAAATAGTGTTTTTTTCTAAATTGGTCACACATCGGTCACTTCAAACCAACATAAAATAAAAAAACCATTCTTCGCAACTGCAAAGAACCGCTTTATATCAACGTTTTCTATTAAGCTTCCAACCGGATTTGAACCGGTGACCTCTTCCTTACCATGGAAGCACTCTACCTGCTGAGCTATGGAAGCACAGACAAAAAAATGGCTCCGAAGGTAGGACTCGAACCTACGACCAATCGGTTAACAGCCGATTGCTCTACCACTGAGCTACTTCGGAACAATACATTTAACTAAAGTACAAATATAATTATAGCATCTCTTTTTATAATTTCAAGTCTATTTCTGCATCTTTTTCATAATTTTAGCGTGATAAATACTAGATTTTCTAGCTTATTTTGAGTTAATTTTCTTTATCTTCAAAGGGCAAGTTGAATAATTTCCTAGGCAATAATTTGTGTCATTTATATTGCTACACTAAAGCATAAATGATTAGTTTCATTTGAAATAAATGGAAAAATAAAGCAGAAAGTAAAAGTCCTTCTATAAGTGAGTAGTAACATTAATTTAAAAAGCTGTACTTCCTTGATAATTGCTGAAAGAGATCAAATAAGGCAAGAGTGAGATTAATAACAATAGAAAGGAGATTTTACTATCACAGAGAAACCCTCAACTTCCATCTGCCCGTCTAACGTTCGATTCTCGCGTATGCCATACGCTCCGAGTCTCTCTTCTTTGCTTCCTCGAACTCTTTGTTCCTCTCCTTTCTCGCTACTCTTTTTACAGTTTGCTTTCGGCATCTTATTTCTGGATCATACACGAAAAAAGCCGCTACCGTGTAAATGTGAATATAAAAATGTACATTTTTGCTCGCATAAGGATGTACATTATTGATTTTTTTACTCTCAACAGCATAACGTGATAAATTATTACAACTTGACATGGAGCCTCTGCGGGTATGATTATCCCGCCAAAAAACCAGCCGTATCAAGGGCTGGTTAGCCATTCGAGGCTATCATGCCCGCCACTCCAAGTAAAGTAGTAATAATGCCAAGTGTCAAAAATGTACATCGTTAAACAATCATTTTTGTACATGCTTAAATTATCATTTACACTACCGATTGCTCGGTAACGACTTCTTAGTGCCTAGCGACGTTCTACTCTCACAGGGGGAAACCCCCAACATCGACGCGCGAGCTTAACTTCCGTGTTCAGGCTTCGAAAGCAGAGGAACGGCAGATTTCTTCGTCAGCCGCAGTCGATCGATTCTCGCGTATGTTATACACTCCGAGTCTCTCTTCTTTGCTTCCTCGAACTCTTTGTTCCTCTACTTTCTCGCCACTCATCTTACAGTTTGCCTTCGGCACTTTATTTTCTGGATCAAACACAAAAAAAGCCGCTACCGATGACTCGGTAACGACTTCTTAGTGCCTAGCAACGTTCTACTCTCACAGGGGGCCCCCCCCTACTACCATCGACGCAGGAGCTTAACTTCCGTGTTCGGGCTGCGAAAGCAGATGAACGGCAGATTTCTTCGTCAGCCGCAGTCGATCGATTCTGGCGTATGCCATACGCTCCGAGTCTCTCTTCTTTGCTTCCTCGAACTCTTTGTTCCTCTCCTTTCTCGCTACTCTTTTTACAGTTTGATTTCGGCATCTTATTTCTGGATCATACACGAAAAAAGCCGCTACCGATTGCTCGGTAACGACTTCTTAGTGCCTAGCGACGTTCTACTCATACAGGGGGAAACCCCCAACTACCATCGACGCGCAAGCTTAACTTCCGTGTTCGGGCTGCGAAAGCAGATGAACGGCAGATTTCTTCGTCAGCCGCAGTTGTTCGATTCTCGCGTATGTTATACGCTCCTAGTCTCTCTTCTTTGCTTCCTCGAACTCTTTGTTCCTCTACTTTCTCGCTACTCCTCTTACGGTTTGCCTTCGGCATTTTATTTTCAAATACAAAAAAGCCGCTACCGATGATTCGGTAACGACTTCTTAGTGCCTAGCGACGTTCTACTCTCACAGGGGGAAACCCCCAACTACCATCGACGCTGAAGAGCTTAACTTCCGTGTTCGGTATGGGAACGGGTGTGACCTCTTCGCCATCATCACTAGACAATGAGTGCTTATTCACTCAAAACTGAATAAAAGACATTTTGACAAACAAATTCTATTTGGTTAAGTCCTCGATCGATTAGTATTCGTCAGCTGCACGTGTCGCCACGCTTCCACCCCGAACCTATCTACCTCATCGTCTTTGAGGGATCTTACTTACTTGCGTAATGGGAAATCTCATCTTGAGGGGGGCTTCATGCTTAGATGCTTTCAGCACTTATCCCGTCCACACATAGCTACCCAGCGATGCTCTTGGCAGAACAACTGGTACACCAGCGGTGTGTCCATCCCGGTCCTCTCGTACTAAGGACA
>NZ_VDGI01000010.1 GCF_006861825.1 Psychrobacillus vulpis
TATCTAGGGTAAACTTTAATTGGGTCATTATTAATCTCTCCTCATTGTTTATCGTCGTTGAAAACATTGTAACCAAGAGGGATTAATTTGACCCTTTTCCTTTTTACACAATTATATGGACTTAATCAGTTCAAAAGGCGTAAGTGCAAATTGATTGCCTCTATGCGCAAGTTCAAGAACCGTATGCACAAATTCCGAGAGCATGTGCAAACTCAGTTGCGTTATCCGCAAGTTCAAAAGGAGTAAGTGCAAATTAATCGCCTCTATATGCAAGTTCAGGAGCCGTATGCACAAATTCCGAGTGCATCCGTAAACTCATTTGCTTTATCCGCAAGTTGAAAGGCGTAAGTGCAAATTGATTGCCTCTATGGGCAAGTTCAGGAGCCGTATGCGCAAATTCCGATGGCATGCGAAAACTCATTTGCGTTATCCGCAAGTTCAAAAGGCGTAAGTGCAAATTGATTGCCTCTATGTGCAAGTTCATCTCCTCCAAGCGCAAATTCAGGAGCCTCATCGGCAAATTAGAGGCGCTGCACCCTTTCTATTATTCAAAAAGGAAACAAAAAAAGACACACTGTTTTTCAATGTGTCTTTCATTTGTTGTACAATTTATTCGTTCTATTATTAGATTTAGAGATTTATTTCAAACAAAACACAACATCTCCATGACAGTTAGGAAACTGACTCCTCGCTTCTCGGGGAAGACATTGGCGTTTGTTTTCTTATAATACGATTAACTCTTTAGGGAACTTCGTAAGTACTTCGACACCATCTGCTGTGACAACTACATCATCTTCAATTCGAACTCCTGTAATTTCAGGGTGGTATATTCCAGGCTCAATTGTAAATACCATGCCGGTTTCTAGTTTCATATCATTTACACCGGTGATTGATGGGAATTCATGAACAGAGATGCCAAGTCCGTGTCCTAAACGATGTGTAAAATATTCTCCATAACCAGCCTCAGTAATTACATCGCGAGCAGTTTTATCTAATTCCATAGCTGTAATACCTGGTTTTACAGCGTTTACCGCAGCTTCTTCCGCACGGCGGACTGTTTCGTATATCTCACGCTTCTCGGCACTTGGTTCGCCAAAAGCTACTGTACGTGTGATGTCTGAGCAATAGCCGTTGTAAACAACGCCAAGGTCAAATAATACAAAGTCGCCTTTTTGGATTTTACGGTCCCCAGGGTTACCGTGTGGAGAGGCGGTTTTAGGTCCACTTAATACCATTGTATCGAATGCCATTTGTGAACCACCTTTATCTTTTACAGCTAGTTCAATTGCTGTTAATATTTCTAATTCCGTTTTACCTTCTGCAATTTCTTTGCATCCGACTTCAATTGCATAATCTGCAAGTTCTGCTGCTTTTCTCATATTTACTAATTCTTCTTCTGATTTAATGACACGTAATTCATTAATTTTTTCATCCAGTCTTGAAATTTGAACAGAAGGTATTCTATCTAGAATCGCTTCTTGACGTTCAACTGTCAAATGGGCTTTTTCAATTGCTAATGTATTTATTGACCCAACTTTTTCTTGTATATTTTGGACTAAAATATCCCAAGCATTTTCTGTATCTTGATGACCAACAATACCTCCCGTCCACCCAGTTGCTAATGCATCTGGAACTTCCATTTGTGGGCAAATAATGAATGGAGTTTTATCTTTAAAAATCGCAACACCGAGTAGTCGTTCATGTGGATTGCTTCTGAATCCTGTGAAATAAAAAACATTATCTGGAGTTGTTATAAACGCTACATCAATATTGTTTGATTGTAAAAAACTTTGAATTTTTTCTACTTGTTTCATCTAGGCACCTCTTTTAAATTTTATATGTTAAGAATATCAGAATAAAGGATTTCTAGCATCTATGTTGAATGAGAATAAGAGAATAAATATGTATTAAAAGGAGAGAGTAGACGATGAAAATCAGTTACCACGGACATTCAGTTGTAAAAATTAAAACAAGTACACATACAATTTTAATTGATCCATTTATAACGGGGAATAGTTTAACCGATTTAAAAGTCTCTGATGAAAAACCAGATGCAATTTTGTTGACTCATGGACATAACGACCATGTTGGCGACACTCTTGAAATTGCTAAGCAATGCAATGCACTAGTAGTTGCAACATTCGAGCTAGCTGAATACTTAGAGACATTAGGTGTTAAAACACATGCAATGGGGATAGGTGGTTCATATACTTTTGATTTCGGCCAAGTAAAATATACGCAAGCTTTTCATAGTTCTTCATTTACAACTACAGAAAATGAAACTATTTATACTGGAACGCCAGGAGGAATATTATTTACTGCTGAAGGAGAAACGGTTTATCATGCTGGAGACACAGCACTTTTTGGCGATATGCAGTTAATAGGTAAGAGAAATAATATTGATATTGCCTTTTTACCAATTGGGGATAATTTCACAATGGGGCCAGAAGATGCGGCATATGCAACTGAACTTTTAAATCCTAAAATTGTAGTGCCGATTCACTATAATACATTTCCTCCAATTAAACAGGATCCAACAAAATTTGAGGAATTAGTAAAAAATTCAGAAGTTCAACTACTAAACGCAGGGGATTTTGTACAAGTGTAACGATGCTGGAAAAAATGCGAAATGTGGTACAATAGACGAATAACAATCGTTTGGATGTGACTACATGACAACAAAACACGAGCAAATTTTAGCATATATAGAAAAACTACCTGTAGGGGATAAAATATCGGTAAGACAAATTGCGAAAGATTTATCTGTTAGTGAAGGAACTGCATATCGTGCCATAAAAGAAGCAGAGACAAGAAGGCTTGTTAGTACAATTGAACGAGTTGGGACTATTCGGATCGAATTAAAGAAAAAAGAACATTTCGAACGACTTACTTTTGCGGAAGTTGTAAATATAGTAGATGGGCAAGTTCTGGGAGGAAAAGCAGGCCTTTATAAAACATTAAATAAGTTTGTCATTGGTGCAATGCAAGTAGAAGATATGATGCGTTATGTTGAGCCTAGCAATTTACTTATCGTTGGAAACCGTTTTAGAGTACATGAACATGCTTTACGAGCAGGTGCAGCGGTACTTGTGACAGGTGGTTTTGATGTTTCAGAAAAAATTAAAAAAATAGCAGATGATTTGGAGTTACCTGTCATTTCCACGAGCTACGATACTTTTACAGTCGCTACGATGATTAATCGAGCAATCGACGATCAACTTATCAAAAAAGATGTACTTCTTATTGAAGATATATATATTCCCCTTAAAGATACTACGTTTTTACGTACTCATGATTATGTGAAGCATTATCGAGAATTGAATGAGTTAACGACGCACGGAGGATTTCCGGTTGTTGATCAGGCAAATAGATTGGTTGGCATAGTGACAGCTAGAGATGTGATAAGTAGAGATAGTATCGAATTGATAGAAAAAGTGATGACGAAACATCCTATTTCCATTACCTTGAAAACAAGTGTAGCATCAGCAAGTCATCGAATGATTTGGGAAGGAATCGATTTGATGCCTGTTGTTGGGGACAACAATCATTTAGAAGGTGTAATAAGTAGACAAGATGTCTTGAAAGCTTTGCAAGCGGCATCTAGACAGCCACAAAATGGTGAAACAATTGATGATATTGTAAAACAGCAAATAAAATCAGTGTCGACAGAGGATTTTATTTTTGAATTTGTTGTGACACCGCAAATGACAGATCACTATGGTGCAATGTCCTATGGCGCTTTTTCCATACTACTAACAGAGACAGGATCACAAACATTAAAAATTCGAAAACGTGGAGAAAGTGTTGTAGAAAATATGACTATTTATTTTTCGAAACCAATACAATTAGAAAGTATTCTTCGCGTGCACACTAGAGTGTTAGAAATGAGTAGAAAAGTAGCGAAAATGGATTTAGAAGTATTCAATGAAAAACAACTTGTAGGTAAAGCAATGATAACGTATCAGTTGTTAGAACGATAAAAAAATGATGCAGCTCTCTTAGCTGCATCATTTATTTAAACTAAGTTCCTCTTCCACGAACTTTCCGTAGTGCTTGGATGCTTTAAAATTGTGAAACATAAAATAGCCTCCAAGAAAGATAAATAATCCTGAAATGACATAAGTAACGGATGAAGGAAAAACTAGTAAATAATTAAATCCAAAAAACAATAAGAATGCTCCTAAACAAATAGAGGCTTTCGCAGAAAACCACTTTTTTCGTATAGGTAAATTAGTTCGAAACTGTTTCGTTTTGAAATAAAAATACCACACAAATGAAACAATAATTGCAAATACTAATATTCCATTAAGTATCATTATGAACCTCCAATAAAAAGATAAGCTTCCATCATTGTAAAGGGAAAATGGTTAAAATGCGAATAGTAAACTTGATTAAGCGAGGGAATATGACATGAAAAGACAAATCATTGACACAATCGAAGGATATGACACAATTATTATACATCGGCATGTAAGGCCAGACCCTGATGCATATGGCTCTCAAATAGGGTTGAAAGAGCTTATCTCGTTAAACTATCCAAATAAAAAAGTATTAGCTACTGGAAATCATGACAGTACATTAGACTTTTTAGCACAGCCAGAAAATGTTACGGATGAGGACTTTCAAGATGCTTTAATTATTGTTACAGATACAGCAAATACAGAAAGAATAGATGATGATCGATATAAACTTGGTAAGTATGTTATTAAAATTGATCATCATCCAAATGATGATACATATGGAGACTTACTTTGGGTTGATACGAATGCAAGTTCAGTGAGCGAAATGATTTGTGAACTTTTTGAAGAAGCGAAAGCTTATAAAGGCTGGAAGATGGACAAGGTTGTTGCAAGGTTACTTTTTGCTGGAATTGTAGGAGACACAGGAAGATTCATGTTTCAGAGTACTACTTTGCAAACAATGAAGTATGCTGGTGATCTACTTTCATATGAATTTAACCGTACAGACCTTTTTAATGGTATGTATGAGATGGATAGAAATCTACTTCACTTAAAGGGTTATGTGTATGAAAACTTTGAGATGGATGAAAACGGAATTGGATTTGTTAAACTGACAAAAGAGATTTTACAAAAATATAATGTAGCAGAGTCCGAAGCCTCATTATTAGTAGGTTCTTTAGCAGAAGTAAAAGGAATGAAAAGTTGGGTATTCTTTATTGAAGATATAAAAGAAATCCGTGTACGCCTACGTTCTAAAGGTCCAGTTATCAATACCATTGCAAAAAAATATGGTGGTGGAGGTCATCCACTTGCTTCTGGAGCTTCTGTAAAGACATGGGAGGAAGCAGATCAAGTTATCGAGGACTTAAAAAAAGCTGTAAATTGAGGTGTTTTATATGGAAACAGTATATCCACAAATTGTGACATCAGCGGATATGCTGAAAAGTACAATTCAATTGGAGCAACTCATCCAAAAATTGAAAAAGAATAACGCGAAGGCAGCCGCTATTACAAACAGTAAATTGTATGGTATGTTGCCTTTTTGGCATGAATTAAAAAAACAAAAAATTCATCCGGTAATTGGATTATCGATTCGAGTACAGTTGGACACCCAGTCATGTTCGATCATCATTTACGCTAAGAATAATGATGGATATGAAAATTTATTAAAAATTTCTAGTAGTTTGGAAACAAGAGAACTTTCCGAATTACCAAAAAAGTGGCTTCAAGCGTACAAAAAAGGTTTAATTGCACTTTATAAATGCGATCAACACTTTTCACAAGAAGGAATCGTAGAGCTTAATGAAATATTTGGAGTATCTAACCTGTATGTTGGAATAGAACGTCCCAATGGAATAAAACAAGAAATGGAAAAGACAGTAATACCGTTTGTAGAACAATTATCGATTCCTATCACTGCGTTTCATATGAGTAGATATATTGAAAAAGAAGATGCGTTTGCGTTTGAAGTGTTACATGCAATGGAGCAATCAGTAAAAATGTCCGATGCAAATCGTTTAAAGCCTTCAAATGATTCCTACCATCTTCTTACTAATGAAGAGTGGGTAAATTGGTTTTCAGATGCTCCTCATTGGCTCAAAAATACGGAAGTAATGTTAAACAGTTGTCATGTATCATTTGAAAAAACAACACATTATATGCCAAAGTTTCCTTTGCCACCATCGATATCTGCGAAAGATTATTTGCATAAACTTTGCGAAGATGGATTGAAATTACGTGTGAATAATATAACTCCATCATATATAGAACGACTAAATTATGAACTTCAAATAATTAGTAAAATGCAATATGAGGACTACTTCTTAATCGTCCAAGATTTTATGAAGTTTGCAAAACAAGCAGAAATATTAACTGGTCCTGGTCGAGGTTCTTCTGCAAGTTCTCTCGTTGCTTATTCCCTTTTTATTACGAATGTAGATCCACTAAAATATGGTCTCCTGTTCGAGAGATTTTTAAATCCCGAGCGAATTACTTTGCCGGATATTGATATCGACTTTGCTGATTCAAAAAGAATGGAAGTAATACAATATGTTGCTGAAAAGTATGGGAAGCAGTATGTATCTCAAATTATTACCTTTGGAACATTATCGGCAAAAGCAGTTGCAAGAGAAGTGGCTAGAGTATTTGGATTTGAGTCATCTACTTTAGAAGCTATTTCTTCCTTTATTCCATCAAAACCTGGAATTTCATTAAAAGAAGCGTATGATCAATCTCAAAAACTTCGTGAGTTCGTACAAACTGAAGAAATTCGAAAAAAATGGTTTCAAGTTGCATTAGCTCTAGAAGGATTACCAAGAAATGCATCTACTCATGCTGCAGGTATAGTACTTTCTCCAGTTCCACTTGTCGATGTAGTACCAATACAGAATGGTCATGATGACATTTTTTTAACCCAATGGCCAATGAACGAAGTGGAGCAAATCGGTTTATTAAAAATGGATTTCCTCGGGTTAAGAAATTTAACAATTATTGAGCGGATCTTAAATCTAATTAACTATAATAGATCCTCCAAATTATTGTTAGAGGATATTCCATTAATTGATGAACAAACTTTAATCCTTTTACAAAATGGAGATACAACAGGTGTTTTTCAATTAGAATCACCTGGTATGCGGAATGCTTTAAAACAAATAAAACCAACAAAATTTGAAGACATAGTAGCAGTAAATGCACTTTATAGACCTGGTCCGATGGAGAGTATCCCGCTTTATGCTAAACGGAAGCTGGGGCAGCAAGCTGTTATATATGAACACCCTGTATTAGAACCAATTTTGAATGAAACATACGGCATTATTGTATACCAAGAACAAATCATGCAAATTGCTTCCCAAATGGCAGGCTTTACTTTTGGAGAAGCGGATTTACTTCGAAGAGCTGTAAGTAAAAAAAATCGAGACATTTTGCAGAAAGAACGTACTCATTTTGTTCAAAAGGCAATACATCTAGGGCATACAGAAGAAGCTGCTTCATCTGTGTATGATTTAATCGTTCGATTTGCAGATTACGGATTTCCGAAGAGTCATGCTGTAGCATACAGTATAATTTCTTATCAAATGGCTTATTTGAAAGCCCATTTCCCTGTCCCGTTTTACTGTGCACTATTAAGTACTACAGCAGGAAATCAGGAAAAGCTGAATCATCTATTAATCGAAATGAAACAAAAAGGTATAACTGTACTACCGCCATCTATTCATAAGAGCAATATTTATTTTTCAGTTGAAAACGGAAGTGTACGTTTTGGATTGCAAGCGATTAAAGGAGTTACCCATTCGTTTACACAAAAATTGGTGGAATTAAGAAAGAAACAATCTGGAAAATGGAATGATATTTTCGATTTAGCTTCCGATTTAACAGCGATTCATTTTACTAGAAAAAATATTGAGCCTCTTATTAAAGCTGGAGCTTTAGATGATTTTAAAGAAGAACGATCAACTTTACTGGCGACATTAGACCCAGCAGTAAAATATGCAAAGCTTGTAAGTCCAACGGAGGACAGTGATTTGTTTGAAGGGGATAATATTCATTTTGGAAAATCAAAATATATAAAAATGGATCCATTTCCATTAATGACAAAACTACAATTTGAAAAAGAAGTTTTAGGTCAATACTTCTCAGAGCATCCAACTGTATCTATGAAAAAAAGTATGGGAGAAAAAATAGAAAACATTTGGGACGTGCAACAATCGATTAAAGAATGGAAAGTTAAAGTAGTTGGTCTTATTCAAGAAGTAAAAAAAATTCGGACCAAAAAGGGAGAATCGATGGCTTTTCTAACTATTCAAGATGAGACCGGAAGTATTTCCGTAACTTTATTTCCAGAAGAATATGCAAAATTTAATTCATTATTAGAGGAATTGTCAATCGTTGTCGTAGAAGGTAAATCGGAGCGCCGAAATGGACGTACTCAAATATTAGGGAAATTAGTATTGAGATAAACTGTACATTTATCGTGCAGTTTCAGATTGAAAACAAAAGGCAGTTGGAATGAGCTTAATCCCAACTGCCTTTAAAATTTTTCTTAATTTTGTTCAATAAATCTCTAGCATTAACGAGAAGCTGATGTGGCTTTTAAAATAAAGTTTGATCAAAAATACCACGAAAACCCAGATTTTACGATAAATAAAAAGAATCCATTTTGAAAAAAGATTGATCAAAATGGATTCTTACCCAGCAGATTTAAGTTTAGTTTTTATAAAAAAGTTTTAATCACTTTCGAGGTGCCTAAAGATTATTTTCGACTTGGCTAAAAATGATATAGTGACTCCTATTACGTAGCGTGAGGGTCAAGCATTTATCTTTTTTTGAAAACGGTGCAACTTTCTTAAAGCATCGCATCTTCTTTATAAAGTAAGGGTAAGCTTATTAAAAGCATAACGATCCCTAGTCCTAAAAAATATAGTGGCATCGCAAGGACTGTTCCGTTATGGAAAACGCTCATACCATAGATTGTAGCGCTGACGAGTAAATAATAACCTAAGCTAAATATCGCACCCGCAGAACCAATGACGTCTTGAAAGTCAATGAGCGCTAAGCTTAAACAGTTTGGTAAAGCGGTACCTGTACCAAATAAAATAATGAACACACTAACAATCATGGTTGGCATTTGTAATGAAATCGATAAAAAATGTACCGATGTAGCGAGCAATGTACCGATGAGCATAATGGCTAATCCGCGTACGATAATCTTCTCAGGTTTTGTGTGGCTAACGAGTCGTTTAGATAGCATCGCACCTGCGATAGAAGCGAGCGCAACGATAATGCCTAAAAAACCATACATCGCACTTGTTAGAGTAAAGTATTGCGTAAAAATAAATGGTGCTTCGGTATAATAGCTAAATAATACACCGTTAATACCGCCAATTAATACGCCGTAGCGCCATAGACGCGCATTTGTAATCATGCGCTTCACTATTGGTAGTATAGGCTTCATTTCGATTGTAGTAAGCGCTGTTTCAGGTAACCGTAAAAACGCATAGCAAAATACAATAACGCTCATAGCAATTAACACCCAAAATACGACTTTAAAGCCAAAATAATAATCGGTAAAGCCACCGATTAACGGGCCAAGGGCAGGTGTGAAGGCAAGGGCAGCTGAAATTTGAGCAAACAATTTATGACGCTCAACACCAGAAAAGCTTTCGCGTAAAATCGTTTGAGTCACGACAGAGCCAACACTTGCACCAAACGCTTGAATAAAGCGTGCGACTAATAAAACCGCCATTTCATTTGCTATTAAACAAAGTACGTTACCAACAAAATATAAAAACAGCCCATAAAGCATTGCCTTGCGACGACCGATTTTATCGGATAAACGCCCAAAGAAAAATACTCCGAAGGCAAGAGCGATAAAGTACACACTCATCGTAAGCTGTGCATCACTCATAGAAGTTTCAAACGCTTCTGCGATAGAAGGTAATGATGGGCTAAAAATAGTTTCACTAATTTGTGGGAAGCCTACTAATACAATCAGTAATAATAAGCTAAGTGTTTTGTTTTCGATGTTTTTCTTCAAAATAATCCTCTCCTAGATAATTATAGGTTTGAAAGAAAAACATCGTAGCGTGGGAAATGGTGGCTTCACAAGTTTAATTTTTTCTAAATCACTCATGAATTCACTTCCTTCTAATTAAAAATTATACCAACCAAAGGGATAAAACGGTGCAACTTATTTATAAACGGTTAATCTTTTTTATAAACGATCGAACTTTATTTCAAACCAACAGCTGAAATCAATCTGAACATCCAATTTACGAACTAAATGGTCTTGTCTTGTGGCTCAATCAAATCGTACCACAATCCACACTCTACTTTTTTTTTTAGAAAATCGTTGAAAAAGGCGACACTCCTGCGGAATAGCGTTAGTCGAAGACCCCGCAGTTAAGCGAGAAGGGTATTGAGAAAGTGTTATTCCAAAAATTTTCTATCAAATAGTCGTTATAAGAGAATTTATCGCTTTGTCATTCGCTTTCCGCGGGCGAGCGACGAGCCTCCTCCTTCGCTCTGCTTCGTGCGGGGTCTCGTCTGTCTCGCTTTCCCGCAGGAGTCTCATGCGTCACGCTAAATTCTCTTAAATAAATACAGCAAATAGTTCCTACAAAAATACTAATTCGAGTTTTCAGTGCCCTCGTAGTGAGGAGACTGAGGCGACGCCCGCGGAAAAGGGCCGTTTCAACGATTTTTTTTTAATTGGACTATTTTGGACAACCCCATCTGGAATAGTCAATTATTGGGGCTTTTTTAGTGCTTCATCCAAACTCCTTTTTTAATTCTAGAAAATCGTTGAAAAAGGCGACACTCCTGCGGGAATAGCGTTAGTCGAAGACCCCGCAGCGAAGCGAGGAGGCTAAGGCAACGCCCGCGGAAAGGGAGCCATTTCAACGATTTTCTTATTTCTTGGATTTTGGACAACCTCATCTGACAACGTCGATTTATAACACTTTTTTCAGTGCCTTCAGCATAGGGATTGCACTGAAAACCTCTCTATTTTTCATGTTTTACTTTTTTATTTTTAGAAAATCGTTGAAAAAGGCGACACTCCTGCGGGAATAGCGTTAGTCGAAGACCCCGCAGCGAAGCGAGGAGGCTGAGCTACGCCCGCGGAAAGGGAGCCATTTCAACGATTTTCTTATTAATTGGACTTTGGACAACCTCATCTGACAACGTCGATTTATAACACTTTTTCAGTGCCCTCAGCATAGGGATTGCACTGAAAAACTCTCTATTTTTCATGTTTTACTTTTTCATTTTTAGAAAATCGTTGAAAAAGGCGACACTTCTTTGGGATTAGAGATAGTCGAAGACCCCGCAGCGAAGCGAGGAGGCTAAGGCAACGCCAGCGGAAAGGGAGCCGTTTCAACGATTTTCTTAGGAAAACCTGAGCTATTCTAAATAAAAATAAATATACAAAACTGAACTGTACATTTATTGTGCAGTTTTTTCTTTACGTTTTATCGATAATTTTGTATCATATTAACTACGAGTGGTCAGACCACTTTGTAATTAATGGAAGAGTGTGGGGAGTATGAATCCAAAAAATAATTCCAGCAAAAGGTTTTTGGAAATAGTGAAACAACTGAGAGAGCTTATTCACCAAGAAAACGTTGCAGTTGGTGGGAAATTGCCATCAGAAAGGGAACTGGCGGAACGTTTACAAGTTGGAAGGTCAACAGTTAGAGAAGCGCTCAGAAGTTTAGAATTACTTGGGTTAATTGAAACGAGAAGAGGGGAAGGAACCTTTCTTTCTGACTTTCGTAAACATCAATTAGTAGAATTATTATCTACCTTTATATTACAGGAGTCTACTTCTAAAAAAGATGTACACAAAACAAGGGAAACTTTAGAAAAAGAAGCGATTCGTACTTTATGTCATTCAGAGAATTATACAAAACATTCCATTTGGGATGCATTTATAGTGAAATTACAACACGAAGAAGTATCTAGAGAGGATATCATTCGTGAAATAATTATTACATCCAATAATCGACTAGCATTGAAAATATGGTTCTTATTAAAACAATTCGCTGGTGAACCGTATAGAAGTCAAATGAGCATAGATGAAAAAAATGTTTGGATACAGCTGCTTACTAGTTTGAAAAATGGTGATGAACTTATGTCAATATCTCTTTATAACGAATGGCTTTTGTTAATGGATAGGAGAGAAATATAAATGATACGAGATATTTTTAGAAAAAATCATAAAAAGAAGTATGCAACAATACCTACTGATAAGGCAAAACATGATGTACCTGAAGGAATCATGATGAAATGTCCTGAATGTAGAAAAAACGTTTTTACAAAGGACTTAATGAAAAATTTAAAAGTATGTCCTTCTTGCGGTCATCACATGAAAATGACTGCTTTTGAACGTGTTGAAATCTTTTTAGATGAAGGTTCTTTCGTTTCAATGGACGATCATTTGCAAACAGATAACCCTTTAAATTTTCCAAGCTACACAGAAAAAATAAAATCAGATATGAAAAAAACTGGTATCAACGAAGCAGTTTTAACTGGTACTGGCGAAATAGAAGGACAACAAATCGTTGTTGCAATTATGGATTCACACTTTAGAATGGGGTCTATGGGCTCTGTTGTAGGTGAAAAGATAACGAGGGCTGTAGAAAAAGCAACTGAGCTACAAGTGCCTTTTATTATTTTTACTGCAAGCGGGGGAGCTCGAATGCAAGAGGGGATACTATCCCTCATGCAAATGGCAAAAACATCTGTTGCTTTAAGAAGACATAGTGATAACGGGCTATTATATATTTCGATTTTGACACATCCAACAACGGGTGGTGTATCAGCTAGTTTTGCCTCAGTTGGCGACATTAACTTGGCTGAGCCGAAAGCATTAATTGGATTTGCTGGTAGAAGAGTTATTGAACAAACAGTTCGTGAAAAGCTTCCAGAAGATTTTCAAACGGCAGAGTTTTTACTGGATCATGGTCAGCTAGATGCAGTCATTCACAGGAAAGACATGCGTAATACTGTCTCATCAATTGTGAAAATGCATGTTCAAAAGGAGGTTACAACATGGTAAAAGCACTACCATTTGAAGAGCCGATTGTTCAACTAAAAACGAAAATTGATGAACTAAAAGAATACACTGCCAATGCAGATGTAGACATGACAGCTGAAATTGAAAAGTTAGAAGAAAGACTGAAAAAACTAGAACAAGATATTTATGAAAATATGCAACCTTGGGACCGTGTTCAAGTAGCACGTCACCCTGGTCGTCCAACTACTAGAGATTATATTCAATTAATATTTACTGACTTTATCGAACTTCATGGCGACCGATTATATGGAGATGATGCAGCAATCATTGGTGGTATTGCGTTATTAGACGGTAAACCAGTAACTGTAATTGGGCATCAAAGAGGACTAGATACAAAAGAAAATATTAAACGTAATTTTGGTATGCCACATCCAGAAGGTTATCGAAAAGCACTTCGATTGATGAAACAAGCTGAAAAGTTTAACCGACCAATCATTTGTTTTATCGATACAAAGGGGGCTTATCCAGGAAAAGCTGCTGAAGAACGCGGTCAAAGTGAAGCAATTGCTCGAAACCTAGTTGAGATGGCTGGATTAAAAGTACCAGTTGTCAGTGTAGTAATTGGAGAAGGTGGAAGTGGAGGTGCACTAGGTTTAGGTGTTACAAATCATATCCATATGCTTGAAAATTCTACTTATTCAGTAATATCGCCAGAAGGAGCAGCTTCAATCTTATGGAAAGATTCATCACTTGCAAAACAAGCTGCTGAGGCGATGAAAATTACCGCACCTGATTTAAAAGAGATGAAAATCATCGATACTGTTATCAAAGAAGTACATGGTGGAGCACATAGAGATATAGAAGCACAGGCATCCTATATGAAAGAAACTCTCTTAAACTCCCTTCGAGAGCTTTCTAAATTAACTGTAGATGAATTAATAAATAATAGATACGATAAATTTAAGCAAATTGGAGACTTTACTGAGTAATATGGATTGGACAGTTGAGAGACGCTTGTAGGCTTTGCTGTTATTATACGGTTATTGATCATACGAGCGTTTCAAGACAGTCAAAGGATTCTCTTCGAACATAGTTTATTAAATTTGAAATGTGTCTGACGGACACATTTTTTTTTGCTTAATTTCGTGATAAGCTAATATTAATAAATATATTAAATCTGGAGGGTGCATTGTGAAGCGAATAGGTGTATTAACAAGTGGTGGAGATGCCCCAGGTATGAATGCAGCGATTCGTGCCGTGGTCAGAAAAGCGATATACGAAGGTCTAGAAGTAGTTGGTATATATCATGGGTATCAAGGATTAATAGAAGGGAATATGGAAGAATTAGATTTAGGATCAGTTGGTGATATTATTCAAAGAGGTGGCACGAAACTGTTATCAGCAAGATGTCCTGAATTTAGAACAATTGAAGGTCAACAAAAAGCAATTGAACAGTTACGAGCAAATCAAATCGATGGATTAGTCATTATTGGAGGAGATGGTTCGTATCGAGGTTCCATGACATTAACGAAAAATGGATTCCCTTGTGTTGGCATTCCAGGAACTATTGATAATGACATACCTGGTACTGATTATACGCTTGGTTTTGACACAGCTTTAAATACTGTCATCGATTGTATTGACAAAATAAGAGATACTGCAACGTCTCATGATCGTACTTTTATAATTGAAGTAATGGGTAGGGATGCTGGGGATCTTGCTTTGTGGGCGGGCCTTGCAGGTGGTGCAGAAACAATTATTATTCCAGAAGTAGACTACAATATTGAAGAAGTAGTTGAAAGGTTAAAAAGCGGAACTGCTCGTGGTAAAAAGCATAGTATTATTATTGTAGCAGAAGGGGTTATGAGTGGATCAGAATTTGCAGCTAAGTTAATGGAGCATGCAAGTATTGAAACCCGTGTTTCTGTTTTAGGCCATATCCAACGCGGAGGTTCACCAACTGGTAGAGACCGAGTATTGGCAAGTATGTTCGGAGCAAGAGCTGTTGAAGTATTATTGACAGGTCAAGGTGGGCGTGCAGTTGGCATCCAGAATCATCAAGTGGTAGACTATGATATGAATGAAGCATTTGAAAAGAATGAGGTTTTTGATTCAATAATGTATCAGTTATCAAAAGAATTATCAATTTAAAAATGCGATATATTTTTTTTATAGAAAGGATTAGACAATGAGAAAAACAAAAATAGTATGTACAATTGGACCTGCAAGTGAATCAGAGGAAATGTTACAAAAATTGATTGAAGCAGGTATGAACGTTGCTCGATTAAACTTTTCCCATGGAAGTCATGAAGAACATGCGGCTAGAATTCAAAAAATAAGAGAAGTTTCAATCAAAGCTGGAAAAATTGTAGGGATTCTATTGGATACAAAAGGCCCTGAAATTCGAACGCATAAAATGGAGAATGATGCAATTGAGTTGCAGTCTGGTCAAACAATTGAAATCTCTATGACGGAAGTTTTGGGAAATGTTGATCGTTTCTCGATTACATACGAAAAGTTAATCGAAGATGTGAAAGTGGGTTCCATTATTTTACTTGACGATGGATTAATCGAATTAATCGTAACGAAAATAAATGAGAACGAAGGAATTATTACAACATTTGTTCAAAACGCAGGTACTCTAAAAAATAATAAAGGCGTTAATGTACCAGGTGTATCCGTCCAACTACCAGGGATTACAGAAAAAGATGCAAAAGACATTTTATTTGGTATTGAGCAAGGAGTAGATTTTATCGCGGCATCTTTTGTTCGTCGAGCTAAAGATGTGTTAGAAATTAGAGAGTTGCTTGAACATAATAATGGTTCGCATATTCAAATTATCCCTAAAATTGAAAACCAAGAAGGCGTCGATAATATTAACGAAATCATTCAAGTTTCGGATGGTTTAATGGTTGCGAGGGGAGATCTTGGTGTTGAAATCCCAGCGGAAGAAGTACCTCTAGTTCAAAAAAGTCTAATTCAAAAATGTAATATCGCAGGTAAGCCAGTTATTACAGCGACTCAAATGTTAGATTCGATGCAGCGTAATCCAAGACCTACTCGCGCTGAAGCAAGCGATGTGGCTAATGCAATTTTAGATGGTACGGATGCTATTATGCTTTCAGGGGAAACTGCTGCAGGGTTATATCCAGTAGAATCTGTCCAAACGATGGATAAAATCGCAAAAAGAACAGAAAATGCAATAGATTATCGATCTATTGTAACAAAGTTAAGTAAAGCACGTGAAGTAAACTTAACGGATGCCATTGGTCAAGCAGTTGCACATACAGCGATAAATTTAAAAGTAAAAGCTGTAATTGCACCTACAGAGAGTGGTCATACTGCGAAAATGATTTCTAAATTTAGACCGGGTGTTCCGATAATAGCGGTGACTTCTTCTATTCAGCCTTCAAGGAAATTAACACTTGTTTGGGGTGTCTATCCGATTGTCGGTAAAAAAGCACATTCAACAGATGAAATTTTAGAAGTAGCAGTAGAAGAAAGTATCCTTCATCATTATGTGACTCATGGTGATCTAGTTGTCATCACAGCAGGAGTTCCAGTAGGAGAAGCAGGTACTACTAACTTGATGAAAGTTCACGTCATTGGTGATATGGTTGCTAAAGGTCAAGGAATTGGTAAATTAACATCGTTTGGGAAAGCTATAGTAGTGAATAATGCACGAGACTTACTAGGACAAGACACTTCTGATAGTATCATTGTAACGATTGGTTCTGATCGCGAAATGATGCCAGCAATTGAAAAATGTAAAGGACTAATTACAGAAGAGGGCGGGTTAACTAGCCATGCTGCTGTAGTTGGTTTAAGCTTAGGTATTCCTGTAATTGTCGGTGTAAACGATGCAACAAAACTAATTAGTAATGGTCAAGAATTAACAATTGATGCTGAAAGTGGCGTTATTTATCACGGACAAGCAAGTATTATTTAAGGTTTTTTTGACATGATTACTATATAATCTATAATTGCCTCACCAACTAAAGGTGGGGCAATTATTATATGGAAGGTGATTGTATGAAATGGCTAATTAGTTTATTCATTGTTATTCCTGCAGTAGAATTGTATATTTTACTACTATCAGGAAAAGCGATTGGAGTTAGTAATACATTTCTTCTTATATTAGCAAGTGGAATTGTCGGTGCGTATTTTGCAAAACGACAAGGAATGAAAGCATTTCGCGAGGTTTCAGATAGTATTAAAAATTATCAAGCACCAGGTGATGCTGCTATAAATGGAATATGCGTCTTTGTTGGATCAATTTTAGTCATTTTACCTGGTTTTATTTCGGATATTATCGGGATTTTATTATTGTTTGGCCCAACAAGAAATTTATTTAAACCACTTATTTATAAATGGATTAGAAAAAAAATGAAAAATGGTCAAGTAATCGTTATGAAGTCTTTGTAAAATCAGACCATTTGTTTGCGAATAAATAAATGAATGGACTAAATAGAATCCCAATAAAACCAAATATCAAAATGGCTGTCGCGCTTAGGAAGAATACGTGAACAGCCTTTATTTGCATAGAAGAAGACCATAGTACGGACTCTACAATATGCCTAGTTAATTGTACAAATATATATAAAAGAAACACGATTATTCCAACTGTATGTTGATCGACTAGAAAAAAATAAATACTGAGTGGAATCATAACTAGGCCAGTCCCTAAAAAGGGTACACTATCAACTAAAGAAATTAGAAAAGCGTACTTAATTGGTTGTTCCATTCCTAATACGAAAAATCCAGCTGATAAAAGAAACAAAGTTAAGAAAAATAATTTTAGTTCCACAGAAATAAATTTGTTCAATACTCCCGAAACTTTGTTAAATGCTTTTTGACACAGAGGTCTTGTTTGCTTTGGAAAGTATACGAGAAACCAGAGACGATCCTTCAAAGATTCATGCAAAGAAAAAAACAAACCCATGCTAAAAAGTAGAAGTTCAAAAAAATAAGATGGCAAATGCGTCAAATACACGAGAAGATCGTTCATAAATTTGTTTAATAATGTTTGAAATTTTCCTTCAAACATTAAAAAAATAGGATGCCTTTGTATTTCAGCTACTGGCAATTTTACTAAATGGGCATGAATAAGTGGGATTATATCAATGAGAGTTTGTACCAAAAAGAATAATAATAAAAGAACTCCAGATAAAATGACAGCTTCTGTAAGCAATACACTTAATGTAATTGGAAGTTTGAATTTTTTATAAAAGAAATTAGTAATTGGGTATAAAAAATATCCACATAAAATTGCTAATGCTAGAGGGTAGGCTATAAATGATAGCAGTATAATAATAGTAATGGGGATCCATTGTGTCAGAACTTCTTTCTTATTTATTTGAAAAGCAATCATTTTCACCCATTCTTTTCAAAAAATTAGTAGATAGAAAGTTATTTTTTAATAATCTTAAGCGTTTTCATTCACAAAATCGCCTATATTGATTATAATACGATAGTAAGCATTACTAAGGTACATATCATTAACAGATGAATCTTTATTTACCGTTTTTTGTAGATGAAGTTCTATTCTGTAAAAGAGGGAGAGATTTATATGACAGCAACTCGTGGTTTAGAAGGAGTTGTAGCAACGCAGTCTGCCATCAGCTCAATTATTGATGACACACTTACATACGTTGGCTATGATATCGATGATTTAGCAATTAATGCAAGTTTTGAGGAGGTAGTATTTTTACTTTGGAATAAACGCCTTCCTAAAGCAGATGAACTAGCGGAATTAAAACAACTATTAGCTGATAATATGGCTGTTCCCCAAGAAATTCTTAATCATTTTACTACTTATCCAATATCAAACGTACATCCTATGAGTGCTTTAAGAACTGCCGTTTCTATGTTAGCATTATATGATGATGCTGCAGAAGATATGTCAGATGAGGCTAACTACTTAAAAGCTATTAAACTTCAGGCAAAACTTCCAACTCTTGTGACAGCTTTTTCTCGAGTTCGTAAAGGACTTAAACCAGTTGCTCCTAAAACAGATCTAGGCTATGCTGCAAATTTCTTATACATGCTTTCTGGCGAGTTACCAGAAGATATTGAAATCGAAGCATTCAATAAAGCACTAGTACTTCATGCTGACCATGAACTAAATGCTTCTACATTCACTGCACGTGTTTGTGTTGCGACACTTTCAGATATTTATTCTGGTGTAGTTGCTGCAATCGGTGCTCTAAAAGGACCATTACACGGTGGAGCAAACGAGCAAGTAATGAAGATGTTATCAGAAATTGGTTCCGTTGAAAAAGTGGACTGGTATATTAATGATAAATTAGCAAACAAGGAAAAAATTATGGGCTTTGGACACCGTGTTTATAGAAAAGGTGATCCACGTGCTAAACACTTACGCGAAATGTCAAAAAAATTAACAAGTATTCGTGGCGAGTCGAAATGGTATGAAATGTCTGTTAAAATTGAAGAAATCGTTACTGGTCAAAAGAATTTACCACCTAACGTAGACTTCTATTCAGCATCTGTATATCATTCATTAAATATCGATCATGATTTATTTACACCAATTTTTGCTGTATCTCGTGTGTCTGGTTGGACTGCACACATTCTAGAGCAATATTCAAACAATCGTTTAATCCGTCCTCGTGCAGAGTATGTTGGACCGGGCATGCAAAAATATATCCCAATTGAAGAAAGATAATAAGGAATTATTATTAGATTAGGGCTGAAACATACAATGTTTACGGCCCTATGATTATGATAGTAGGAGGAAATTGAAAATGACAAACAAAATCACTGTAGAAAATGGTGTACTAAACGTACCAAACACAGCAATTATTCCTTTCATTGAAGGTGACGGAACTGGTCCAGATATTTGGGCAGCAGCGTCAAGAGTATTAGAAGCTTCAGTAGAAAAAGCATATAATGGCGAAAAGAAAATCGAATGGAAAGAAGTACTTGCTGGTCAAAAAGCATTTGATCAAACTGGCGAGTGGTTACCACAAGAAACTTTAGATGTGATTAAAGAATATTTAATCGCTATTAAAGGACCTCTTACTACACCAATCGGTGGCGGTATTCGTTCACTAAACGTTGCATTACGTCAAGAGCTAGATCTATATACTTGCCTTCGCCCAGTTCGTTATTTCACAGGTGTACCATCTCCTGTTAAACGTCCTGAAGATACAGATATGGTTATTTTCCGTGAAAATACAGAAGATATCTATGCTGGTATTGAATATGCAAAAGGTTCAGATGAAGTGAAAAAGCTAATTGAATTTCTTCAAAATGAAATGGGTGTTAACAAAATTCGTTTCCCTGAAACTTCAGGTATCGGTATTAAACCAGTTTCTGAAGAGGGTACAAAACGTCTAGTTCGCTCTGCACTTAACTATATTATTAAAGAAGGTCGCGAATCTTTAACACTTGTTCATAAAGGTAACATCATGAAATTCACTGAAGGTGCTTTCAAAACTTGGGGTTACGAAGTAGCTGAACAAGAATTTGGCGATAAAGTATTTACATGGAATCAGTACGACAAAATTAAAGAAGAACAAGGTACAGAAGCTGCTGATAAAGCACAATCAGATGCTCTTGCGGCAGGTAAAATCTTAGTAAAAGATTCTATCGCTGATATCTTCTTACAACAAATTTTAACTCGTCCAAAAGAGTTCGATGTAGTTGCAACAATGAACTTAAATGGTGACTATATTTCTGATGCACTAGCTGCTCAAGTTGGTGGTATTGGTATCGCTCCAGGTGCTAATATTAACTATGTAACTGGTCATGCCATTTTTGAAGCAACTCACGGAACAGCTCCAAAATATGCTGGTCTTGATAAAGTAAACCCTTCTTCCGTTATTCTTTCAGGTGTATTAATGCTTGAACATCTTGGCTGGAATGAAGCTGCAAAATTAATCATGGATTCAATGGAAAAATCTATTGCTTCTAAAGTTGTTACTTACGACTTTGCTCGTCTAATGGACGGAGCGACTGAAGTAAAATGTTCAGAATTCGCAGATGAACTAATTAAAAACATGTAAGAAGTTATTGAAACTTGGTTTTATTAGAGAGGGTTTTTCCCTCTCTTTTTATATAAAATAAAAGGAGAGTTTCGAAATGACATTGAAACGAAATAAAATCTCAGTAATCGGTGGCGGATTCACTGGTGCTACAACTGCATTCCTACTAGCTCAAAAAGAACTAGGAGATATTGTTTTAGTCGATATTCCTCAAGCTGAAAATCCAACTAAAGGGAAAGCATTAGATATGGCTGAAGCTGGTCCAGTTCAAGGCTTTGATGCAAGTATCATTGGAACTTCAAACTATGAAGATACAAAAGACTCAGATGTAGTGATCATTACAGCTGGTATTGCTCGTAAACCAGGAATGAGCCGTGACGATCTAGTTCAAACAAACCAAAAGGTTATGAAAGCTGTAACTAGTGAGATTGTTAAATATTCTCCAAATACAATAATCATTGTATTAACTAACCCAGTTGATGCAATGACTTACACTGTTTATAAAGAATCTGGTTTACCAAAAGAACGTGTTATCGGGCAATCAGGCGTACTTGATACTGCTCGTTTCCGTACGTTTGTTGCTCAAGAATTGAACCTATCTGTTAAAGATGTAACTGGTTTCGTTCTTGGTGGACACGGTGATGACATGGTTCCATTAGTAAGATATTCATACGCGGGTGGTATTCCATTAGAAACACTAATCGATGCAGCTCGTTTAGAAGAAATTGTTGACCGTACTCGTAAAGGTGGAGCTGAAATTGTTAACCTTCTTGGTAATGGTTCTGCTTACTATGCACCAGCTGCATCATTAGTTGAGATGGCGGAAGCAATTCTTAAAGATCAAAAACGTGTATTACCATCTATCGCTTACTTAGAAGGTGAATATGGTATGAACGGTATTTATCTTGGAGTACCAACTGTATTAGGTGCAGATGGAATTGAAAAAATTATCGAATTAGAACTAACAGAAGAAGAGAAAACATTATTAAATAAATCTGCTGATTCTGTTAAAGCAGTTATGAACGTTCTAGCTTAATATTATGTAAATCAGCTGCTTGTCAGTGAATTTGCATTTAATGGTGATCGAGCAGGTGAAAAACCTGCTCGATTTTTTACTTCTCAGGAGTTATCTAATTTGGACTTTTAGATAACTTTCTACAAGCGCTTCTACGTACAGACTCAACTATCGCTGCAGAAGAATGTGCGCCTGACGGTTACTTACTTTGTTCTTAGGTGTTTTCGGACTGTTTTGGACAGGAGGACTACTTACTATTCCATTACTGGGATTTTGAATGGTAGGGACGGCCCCTTCAGCATTTCCCTCTTTTGATACTACAAAAAATTGAAATGTTATAGAGGAGAATTGAATATGTCAGCTCCTATTTAACGTTGAAAACATCCACCACAAGATTATCAAAAAGCGATAGGGGGAGGAGAAGCAGTCACTTACCCTACTTCTTAAAGGTTTTTTAAGGTAATGGTATAGTAGATGTGTATTCCTAAGAAGTCCAGAAATGATAAGCGCCTTGCACTTTTACTGCACTTATTGTTAAGATAGAGGTAGTTTAATGAATGGGGGAAGACGTATTGTTATTGGGGAAAATAAGCAAAATGGGTAGAAAGATTGAAGATCTTTCTGTTGGCGATAAATTAACCATTACTGAAAAGATGGAAGACAAAGATTTGCTTCTGTATCTAGGGTTAACAAATGATAACAATCCATTATATATTCAGCATGATTATGCATCCCAAACACTTTTTGAGAAACCAATTGTTCCGCCGATAATGTTAACAGGAATAATAACGTCTGCTATATCAAAGTATTTACCTGGACCAGGATCTCATTTAAGAAAGCAATCGTTAAACTTTCCAATACCAACATATCATTATTCTGTCATTGACTTTACCTTCGAAGTGAAAGAGGTCCATGTTCATACAAACGAGGTCGTGATTCAAGTATTTGCACAAAATCAGGATGAACAAACAGTAGTGGAAGGTGTATTCCATGTTTCACCACCATTGCTAAAAAATAAATAGATTTACTTAAGAACAGTCTTTGTAGTCGATTGATTTGGAATGGGGGTTTCAAATCAACTTGGAGGCCAAAAAATGAGAAAAGTATTGGTAGTAGATGATGAAAGCTCAATCGTAACATTATTAAAATATAATCTAGAAGAAGCTGGTTTTGGTGTTATTACAGCTAGTGATGGTTTAGAAGGATTAAATCTAGCATTAAACGAACAGCCAGATGTAATAGTACTAGACTGGATGCTACCTCATATGGATGGCATGGAAATATGTAAAGAGCTTAGATTAAAAAAAATTCAAACACCTATTATTATGCTTACTGCAAAAGATGAAGAGTTTGATAAAGTTCTCGGTCTTGAGTTAGGTGCAGATGATTATATGACAAAACCGTTTAGTCCGAGAGAAGTAACTGCCAGAGTAAAAGCAATGATACGCCGTTCTGGCATGTCTTCTGAAACTCAAAACACGGAACAAAAGCCTACAGAGGAGCAATACACTTTTGGTCCACTACAAGTTTTTCCTGAACGCTTTGAAGTTTTATTAAGCAACGAACAAATTGAATTTACTCCAAAAGAATTTGAGTTACTTGTTTATTTAATTGAAAATAAAAATAGAGTTTTAACACGAGATCAGCTGTTAAGTGCTGTATGGAATTATGATTTTGCAGGAGATACTCGAATTGTGGATGTACATATTAGTCACTTAAGAGACAAAATTGAAGTAAATAGCAGAAAGCCGATATTCATTAAAACGATTCGAGGTCTTGGGTATAAGTTCGAGGAGCCAAAGTCTCTATGAGAACCTTTCAATCACGAATTTTACGTACGTATTCTATATTAATTGGGTTAATATTAGCTGGACTAGGAGTTGTCCTTGGACAGCTTTTTCCTGTTTTTGTAGATCGTTCTGCACAATCAGTCATCAGTTCAAAAATGGATACGTTATCTGACTATTTGAGCACAACGGATTTAACAAAAAATGAGCAACAAGCTGTCATTCAACAAATGTCCTCAAATCTCAATAGTGACGTCTCTATAAGTGAGCAACATTCGCTATGGCTATTTTTATTTCTTACGTTCCTAATAGCTTTTCTTATTGCATTGTTACTAGGGTCAAGTATTTTTAAAAAATATGCCCAACCAATTGAACACTTAACAGAAACTGCAATGGAACTCGCTCGAGGTAACTATCGAATTAGAGCATTTGAAGATGATTTTTCTGGTATGTCCATGCTCAGTAATTCTATTAATATTCTCGCTCGTAATTTACATGATATTTCAGTTATGCGTGAAACGGAAAAAGAACGTTTAAAGACATTGATTGAGAATATGGGCAGTGCGTTAATTATGATTGATCGAACTGGAATCGTGACAATAGTCAATCGATCGTTTTTAGAACAATTACAAATTTCTTTAGAAAATATTGATGGTAAACTTTTTAGCAAAATTGGATTGCCTGAAAAAATTGAAGAGTTTATCGATAAATTATTTTTAACAGAATCCTCTAGCAGAGAGCAAATTCAATTCCAAAGAAATTTACACACATATTATAAGGATGCTTATGGTGCACCAGTCATTGGAGAACACGGAAAATGGCTTGGGATTGTAGTAGTGATGCATGATATAACGGAACTTGTAAAATTAGAACAAGTTCGAAAAGATTTTGTGGCGAATGTATCTCATGAACTAAAAACACCGGTCACTTCTATTAAAGGATTTTCGGAGACATTATTATACGGTGCGTATAAAAATGAAGAAACATTACTTTCTTTTCTAGAAATTATTCATAAAGAAAGTAATCGATTGCAGGTGCTTATTAACGATTTGCTGGATTTATCAAAAGTGGAGCAAGTAGGCTATGAAATCTCATTACAAAAAGTAAGACTTAGTGATATTCTAAATCGTGGGCTGGAAATGACGACACATTTAGTGGAAGAAAAAAATATGATGATTGAATCGATAGTAGATGAAGAGGTCTATGTATTAGGAGACACAAATCGATTAATCCAAATAATGATGAATTTACTCGCAAACGCCATTAACTATTCACCGGAAAATACAACTGTAAGAGTTAATATTTTTAAAAACCAAAAATATGGAATTTTTCAAATTAGAGATGAAGGAATAGGGATTTGCGAATCTGAGATTAATCGAATATTTGAACGTTTTTATCGTGTCGATCGGGCAAGAAGTAGAAACTCTGGGGGTACAGGTCTTGGACTTGCTATCGTGAAACATCTCGTTGAGGCACATCACGGATTAATAGAGGTAGAAAGTAAAGTTGGAGAAGGTACAGTATTTAATGTGTACATTCCAATTGCTAAAAGTTAACGGAGGTAATTATGAATAACCAACCTTTTATTCCTATCATTATAGGGACAGACATAAACGCATACAATATGGCAATTTCATTCCATGAGGAATATAATATAAAACCGATTTTGGTTGGGAAAGAAGAAATGTCTTTTACTAAATTGAGTAATGTAATAGAGCATGTTGAAATCCACGCAAATCTTTGGGATAAAAATGCGTTTGTTTATGTTTTAACTCAGATTGCAGATAAGTACAAGACTAATGGCAAGCGATTATTACTCATAGGTACGAACGATTTTTATGTACGATTAATTATCGAAAATGCAACAGCGTTGAAAAAAATGTATGTTTTTAACTACATGACTGAAGATCTAATGAATAATCTACTTGTCAAATCTAATTTTTACAAGTTATGTGAAGAACACGGAATCGATGCGCCGAAAACATATTACTATTCTTGTTTAAAGAAAGAGCCTTTCACAGAAGAAGTTCTTTTCCCTTTAATCATAAAACCTAGTAACGGAGTTCAATATTATAAAAATAAATTTCCAGGACAACAAAAAGTGTATCGCGTAGAAACTCGTCAAGAATTGAATGATGTAATAAACCAAGTGAATGCAAGTGGGTATGAAGAAGATTTAATCATACAAGATTATATTCCTGGAGACGACACGTATATGTGGGATTCCGTTATTTACATGAGTTCAAAAGGAAAAGCTCAGTTGAGTACATTTGCACAAGTTGTATTACAAGAACATACTGTTACAGCAATAGGTAACTATACTGCACTTATTACAAGATATAATGAAGAAATGATGAAAAAGCTTTTACACTTTTTAGAAGCAGTAGGATATGTAGGATTTGCAAATTTCGATTTGAAATTTGATGAACGTGACGGGAAATTTAAAGTATTCGAAGTGAATATTAGACAAGGTCGTTCTAGTTATTACACAACGGCTCTAGGGCATAATATGGCAAGATATTTTGTAGATGATGTTATTTATGAAAAAGAAAAACCACTCACGTTGTTAAATGAACACTATTTATTCACCGTTGTTCCGAAAATAGTATTAAACAAATTTGTTGAGAATAAAGAGATTCAAAAGGAAGTTCGAATGCTTATCAAAAAAGGGAAATGGGGAAACCCGCTTTTTTATAAAAAGGATAATCATTTTACCCGGAAACTTTATTTGTTAGCTCGCCAGTTTAACTATTATAAAAAATATAAAAATAATAATTGGTAAGGAAAAATTTACATTGTATTTATAATAGATTTACAATTATTTGTTACATTTAAATAGACCCCTTTTCCAAACGATTTACCTAAAAAAAGCTAGCGCTATGCTAGCTTTTTTTATTGCTTAGAAATAATGAGCTTATTCTAGTTGCAGAAAACATATTCTACTATGTTCCTAAAATAACAAGTTCATTTGGTTTTTCTTATTTTTGAAACTTAATGCGAGGTTAGACCGTAAAAGAGATATACATAGAAAGGGGAAATAATATGAGTACAAAAAGATTAATCTCTATTATTGCAGTTTCATTTATTGGAATTATTTTATTATCTGCAGTTTTTACTTCCTGGTATACAGTAGATGAATCGGAACAAGCAATAGTGATTACATTTGGTGAAGCAAGTGATCCTATTACAGAATCAGGATTAAAATTTAAACTGCCTTGGCCAATTCAAAAAGTAGAAAAACTTTCGAAAGAGACATTCGGTCTTAAATTCGGATATAAACAAACACCTGATGGAAAGGTGGATTCATTTGATAAAGACACCAAAATGATAACTGGGGACGACAATATCGTCTTAACCGATTTAATCGTTCAATGGAAGATTACAGATCCGAAAGCATATTTGTTTTATTCGGAAAATCCTCAAGAATTACTTCATGATGCAACATCTGCCTCCATTCGTTCTGTTATAGGAAATTCGAGAATAGATGATGCATTAACTTCAGGAAAAGCACAAATTGAAGCAGATACAAGAGATTTACTAGCTTCTTTAATAGAGAAATATAATGTTGGGATTACAGTTCTGTCTGTTAAATTACAAGATGTTGAGCTTCCAAATGCTGAAGTTCGTTCGGCATTTACTGCTGTAACTGATGCGGAAGAAACAAAGAATACAAAAGTCAATCAAGCGGGTAAATACGAGAATCAAAAAATGAGTGAAGCAGAGGGAGAAAAGGACGCTATTATTTCCAATGCTACTGGATATAAAATTGCTCGAATCGAACAAGCAAAAGGAGATGTAGCCCTTTTTAATAAGCTCTATGCGGAATATCAACATAATAAAGAGATTACGAGACAACGACTTATTATGGAAACGCTCGATGCAGTGTTACCAAATGCGCAAATTTATATTATGAATGATGAAGGTGGTACGATGAAGTATTTACCACTCCAAACAATGGATTCAAATAAACAAACTCCACCTCCTGCAACTTCATCGAACGAAACAAAAACTGAGGAAGGGGATGGAAACAATGACGGAAAATAAAAACCCTTTTTCTAACTTAGAAGCAAAGTTTAAAACAGTTGAAAACAAACCTAAAAAAGAAAAAGCACCAATCGATTTTAAGAAACACTATAAATCGTTTATTACTATATTTATAGCATTTATTGTTATAGTAATAGCCTTCGCAAATGTTTATGTTGTAAAAGAAGGAGAATATAAAATAATCCGTCAATTCGGAGAGATTGTGGGAGAGAAAGAAACACCTGGAATCTATATGAAAATACCATTCATCCAAAGTGTGACGACAATACCAAAATATCAAATGAATTATAAACTTTCTGAAAAAGAAATAAACACGAAAGATAAGAGACGCATTATCATTGACAATTACGCTGTATGGAGAGTTGTTAATCCGAAGGAAATGATTAAGAATGCCGGAAGCTTAGTGAATGCAAGTTCTCGTATGGAAGAATTCATTTATTCTGTTGTACGTTCGGAGCTTGGTCAGCTAGAGTATAGTGAAATAATAAATGATGAGAATTCATCTCGAGGTAGCTTAAATGATCAAATTACGATGCATGTAAATGAACTTTTACAAAAAGATAAATATGGAATAGAAGTAGTAGATGTTCGTATAAAACGTATTGATCTTCCTGAAGAAAATGAACAATCTGTTTATAATGAGATGATTTCAGAACGTCAAAAAATAGCGCAAAAGTTTTTGTCCACTGGTGACGCAGATAAACGACGCATAGAGGCTGAAACAGATCGTAAAGTAAAAGAAATGCTAGCAAGTGCTAAAAAGAATGCTGCAATTATTGAGGCAGAAGGAGAAGCGGAAGCTGCGAAAATTTATAACGAAAGTTTTTCAAAAGATCCTGAATTCTATTCTCTTTACCGGACACTTGAATCATACAAAAAAACAATTGGAGATGATACGATGATTATTATTCCATCTGATTCTCCGTATGCAAAATTATTGTCTGGTTACTTACAATAATACGCGCCGTCATTTTCCTTTCTTCTTACTCACGTGGTAAGATATAGGGAATGACGGTTTTATTTATTTGTCGCAACTAAGCGGTATTTTACGCATTTAAAATAAGGAGTGAACGTTTATGTCATCTGAAAAAATTCTTTTATTAGATGGAAATAGTCTCGCATATCGAGCATTTTTTGCATTACCTTTACTAACTAATGAACATGGCATTCATACAAATGCTGTTTATGGTTTTACATTAATGCTTCAAAAAATAATGGAAGAAGAAAATCCAACTCATATGTTAGTCGCATTTGATGCTGGTAAAACTACTTTTAGACACTCAACTTTTGGCGAGTATAAAGGGGGAAGACAAAAAACTCCACCAGAGCTTTCCGAACAATTTCCATATGTACGAAAGTTGATAGATGCATATGGGATAAAAAGGTACGAGTTAGAAATGTTCGAAGCGGATGATATTATCGGAACGCTATGTAAGCAAGCAGAAGAAAAAGGTCAACAAGTAATTGTAGTATCCGGAGATAAAGACTTAACACAGCTTGCAACAGAAAATACTACCGTATATATTACGAGAAAAGGTATTACAGATATTGAAAAATATACTCCTTCCCATGTGGAAGAAAAATACGGGTTAAGCCCTCTTCAAATTATTGATATGAAAGGTCTCATGGGGGATGCTTCAGATAATATTCCGGGTGTTCCTGGAGTTGGAGAAAAAACTGCAATAAAATTATTAAAAGAACATGGTTCTGTAGAAAATCTGTATCAAGCATTAGACACAGTTAGTGGAGCGAAGTTGAAAGAAAAGCTTGTTGCAAACGAAGATCAAGCTAAAATGAGTAAAATACTTGCAACGATTGAGACAAATGCACCAATCGAAGTATCTGTAGATGATTTGACATATAGCGGTCCAAATATGGAAGAGGTTACGTCAGTATGGAAAGAACTTTCATTTAAAACCCTATTAGAGAAGTCGGAATATGTAACAGATGAACAAACAAGGACAGAAATAAAATTTGAAGTTTTGGAGAATGTAAATCAGTCAATTCTTAAAGATACGATGGTAGTTCATCTCGAAATGTATGGTGAGCAATATCATACAAGTGAACTATTAGGAATTGCTCTATACGATGGAGAAAAATCATATTTTATTCCTGGCTCCATGGCTTTTCAATCAAAAGCTTTTTGTGAATGGTTAGAAGATGAAAATAAAGTTAAGTACTTAGTTGATTCAAAAGCTGTTCAAGCTGTCAGTAAAAAAAATAATGTGAGCTTACATGGAGCTGATTTTGATCTACTACTTGCCGCATATATTGTGAATCCTTCCATTTCGTCCGAAGATGTAGCTACTATGGCGAAAGAATTTGGTTACTTTGATGTGCTGACAGATGAAAACGTATATGGAAAAGGTGCTAAAAAGGCGACTCCTGAGTTGGATAAGCTAGGAGAACATGCAAGTAGAAAAGCACAAGCTGTCTGGAAACTAAAACCAACCCTGGAAGAAAAACTTCATGAAAATGAACAATATTCGTTGTATAAAGAATTAGAATTACCGCTAGCATCGATTCTTGGAACAATGGAGTCGGAAGGTGTAAAAGTAGAAGCAAAAGTTTTGAAAGAAATGGGAGTAGATTTAGAACAAAAGTTGCTTACCATAGAAAAAGATATATATGAACTTGCAGGAGAAGAATTTAATATTAACTCCCCTAAACAATTGGGCGTCATATTATTTGAAAAAATCGGATTAACTCCATTGAAAAAAACGAAAACAGGCTATTCAACAGCTGCAGATGTACTTGAGAAGCTTGAGAGTGAGCATGAAGTTATTTCACATATTTTAAACTATCGTCAATTAGGGAAGCTTCAATCAACGTATATCGAAGGTTTGATGAAAGAAATTCATGAAAATGACCAAAAAATTCATACACGCTATCAACAGGCCCTGACTTCTACAGGGCGATTAAGCTCCATAAATCCTAACCTTCAAAATATACCGGTTCGTTTAGAAGAAGGAAGAAAAATTAGAAAAGCATTCGTTCCATCCAAACCTGATTGGGTTATGTTTGCTGCTGATTATTCGCAAATTGAGCTTCGAGTACTTGCTCATATGTGCGAGGATGAAAAACTTGTCGAAGCATTCAATCATGATATGGATATTCACACGAAAACAGCGATGGATGTATTCCACGTAGAAAAAGAAGATGTGACCTCTGATATGCGAAGAGCTGCTAAAGCAGTTAACTTTGGAATCGTATATGGTATTAGTGATTATGGTTTATCACAAAACTTAAATATAACAAGAAAAGAAGCAGCAACGTTTATAGAACAGTATTTGAATAGTTTCCCTGGTGTAAAGGGATATATGGATGATATCGTTCGTGAAGCAAAACAAAAAGGATATGTAACAACAATCTTAAAAAGAAGAAGGTATTTACCTGAAATAACGAGCTCTAATTTTAATTTACGTAGTTTTGCAGAGCGAACAGCTATGAATACACCTATCCAAGGAAGCGCAGCGGATATTATAAAAAAAGCAATGATTGATATGGCGAAGCGATTAGAAGAAGAAAAAATGCAAGCCAAAATGTTATTACAAGTACACGATGAATTAATTTTTGAGGCACCAAAGGAAGAAATAGAGCGTTTAGAAAAAATTGTACCAGAAGTAATGGAATCAGCTATTAAGCTAATAGTTCCTTTAAAAGTGGAGTATGCTTATGGTCCATCTTGGTATGATACGAAGTAAGGAGTTTTTGTAATGCCTGAATTACCAGAAGTAGAAGGACTTGTTCGATCATTAAAACCAATTGTTACTGGTAAAACAATACAATCGGTAGAGGTATCGGAAACAATAATGACATCTAAAGCAAATGGGAAAGAAGCAGTTTTAAAAGGGACTGATGTACAAAGCTTTTGTGAGTCAATGCCTCGAATGACAATCAAACAGATTGAAAGAAGATCTAAATATATTTACTTTCATGTAATAAAAGATGGCATCCCGTATTTACTTGTTTCCCACCTCGGAATGTCAGGAGCTTGGTTCTATGTAAGAGGCTTACATGAAATTATTGAAGAAAAATTCAAGCGTCATACGCATATCATCTTCTATTTTGAAGAAGGTGGTATGCTTGTTTATGCAGACATTCGCCGTTTTGGAGAGCTTCGATTGTTAAAAAAGGAAGAAGATTATCCGCCTTTGTTATTAATGGCCCCAGAGCCGTTTGACTTGAATGCACTAGATCATTACTTAGAAATGAGTACTCTCCCTAAATATGAAAATAAACCAATTAAAGAATTCATTATGGACGGACATGTTGTTTCTGGATGTGGCAATATATATGCAACAGAAGCGTTATTTCGAATGAGAATTCACCCAAATCGCAAAGTAAAAAGGATTAGCAAGGAAAGAAAAATACAGTTATTCCATGAAATCGTCATTGTACTTTTAGATAGTATTGAAAATGGAGGAAGTAGCATTTCTGATTATCGCAAAATAAATGGTGAATCAGGGAATATGCAAAACAGATTACAAATGTACGGCAAAAAAGAATGTCCTGTTTGCCATGCAAAAACGGTACAGAAAACAATTGGTGGAAGAACTTCTACTTATTGCGGATCATGCCAGAGGTAATGGAGGTTACAAATGATTATAGGGTTAACTGGAAGTATAGCAAGTGGGAAAAGTACGGTTTCCAATATGTTAAAGAATTTAGGATATCCAATTATTGATGCGGATGTAGTTGCCCGCATTGTAGTGGAAAAAGGAACGAAAACGCTAGAAACAATAAAGGAAGTATTTGGAGAAGAGATTATTTCAGAAGATGGCTCACTAAATCGTGAAAAATTAGGAGATATCATATTCAATAGTCCACATAAACGAAAGCAATTAAATGACATAATACATCCAGCAATCCGGGAAGAGATGCTGCGACAAAAGGAAGAATTATTAACAGAAGGACATAAAACAATTGTAATGGATATTCCATTATTGTTTGAAAGCAAGCTTCAATCTTACGTAAATAAAATTTTGGTCGTTACTGTGACAGAAGAAACTCAGCTTGCAAGATTGATGGCTCGTAACAATTTTACGTTGGATGAAGCAAAGGCAAGAATTCAATCACAATTGCCGCTTTCTATTAAAGAACAAGGTGCAGATGCAGTTATTTATAATAATGGCACAATACAATCTACAGAGGAACAACTAAAGAAAATATTAGCTATTTGGAAAAGTGAGTAATCTGAAAAAAAAGAAATTTGCGGATTTTTGTATAAGGGCTACATGATTTCTAAAATGTGTTATACTAATGCCAGGTTATAAAATATAAAGTATCACACAGTTACGGGAGGACTTTTTTACATGACAGCTTCAATAGCAATAAATGGGTTTGGACGAATTGGAAGAATGGTATTCCGCCAAATAATTTTACAAGATGATGTAAATGTAGTTGCAATTAATGCTAGATATCCATTGGAAACACTAGCACATTTAATTAAATATGATTCCACACATGGCATTTTCCCTGGAGAAGTCCAAGTTGAAAATGAAGCTTTAATTGTAAATGGCAAACGTGTTCAAATCGTTAATGATCGTGATCCAGCGAATTTACCTTGGAAAGAATTGAATGTTGACATAGTAATCGAATCTACAGGGCAATTTAACGATGGTGAAAAAGCAGCACTTCACCTTACCGCTGGGGCTAAAAAAGTAATTATCACTGCTCCTGCAAAAAATGAAGATGCAACTATCGTAATTGGTGTAAATGACGATAAATTAGATTTAACTAATCATCATATTATTTCTAATGCTAGCTGTACTACAAACTGTTTAGCACCAGTTGCAAAAGTGTTAAATGACACTTTTGGAATTGAAAATGGATTAATGACAACTGTCCATGCATATACGAATGATCAAAACAATTTAGACAATCCGCATAAAGATTTAAGACGTGCTCGTTCTTGCGGACAATCTATTATTCCAACTTCTACAGGAGCTGCAAAAGCGCTAACGCTAGTTCTTCCTGAATTACAAGGTAAAATTCACGGAATGGCACTTCGAGTTCCAACACCGAATGTTTCTTTAGTAGATTTAGTAGTAGATTTGCAGAAAGATGTAACGGTAGATGAAGTAAATGCTGCATTTATTAAAGCATCTGAAGGATCTATGAAAGGAATTCTAGGATTTACAAAAGAACCACTTGTTTCCATTGATTTTAATACAACTACATTTTCTTCCACTGTAGATGGATTAACAACAATGGTAATTGGTGACCGTAAAGTTAAAGTACTCGCTTGGTATGATAATGAGTGGGGTTATTCTGCTCGAGTTGTTGATTTAACGAAAAAAGTAGCTTCTAGCCTTTAATTTTATATCCTCTTTCAAATTTTTTTTGAAAGAGGATTTATTATTTGTTGCATAATTAACTAAAACATCATATAATGAGAATCGTGTACTTCGAGTACATGGACTACTTAAAGGGTTAGGACCTCTTTGGACTAACTTTCCCCCGTGGTAGTCAACTTTGATTATTCTTTTTTACCTAAAATATTATCAAAGGGGGAAACGGACATTGGAAACAATGGGACGTCACATTATTGCAGAACTATGGGAATGCGATTTCGACAAACTTAACGATATGCCATTTATTGAGCAAACATTTGTTGATGCTGCACTTAAATCTGGAGCAGAAGTCAGAGAAGTTGCATTTCACAAGTTTGCGCCACAAGGTGTAAGTGGAGTCGTTATTATATCTGAATCACATTTAACGATTCACAGCTTTCCAGAGCATGGTTATGCGAGCATTGATGTATATACATGTGGTGATTTAGATCCATCAATCGCAGCTAATTATATTGCAGATGCTCTTAATGCTGGAATACGCGAAACGATTGAAATGCCTCGTGGTATGGGTCCAGTTAATGTTCCTAAGTCACGCATGACAGTTCAAGCGTAATAGACTTAAGCCGAATGAGTTAGCAGAGGAAGCGATTCCTCTGCTTTTTCGATTTTATTGAAGAATATTGTTATAATGAATATACAAATTATCGTAAGGAATTAGGAGAGGTAAATATGAGATGCCCAGCTTGTCAGTATAATGGCACAAAAGTTGTCGATTCACGTCCAGTTGATGACAATAAGGCAATTAGAAGAAGAAGAGAATGTGAGGATTGTGGATTTCGATTTACTACATTCGAAAAAGTAGAGGAAACTCCATTAATTGTTGTAAAAAAGGACGGCTCTCGTGAAGAGTTTAGTCGTGAAAAGGTATTGAGAGGATTAATACGTGCATGTGAAAAAAGACCGGTTGCATTAGATCAATTAGAGGATATTGTATTTTCTATTGAAAAAGAGCTAAGAAGAACCGGAAATTCCGAAGTGAAGTCTGAAGAAGTCGGAGAAAAGGTAATGGACAAACTGTCACAGGTTGATGAAGTTGCTTATGTAAGATTTGCTTCCGTATACCGTCAATTTAAAGATTTAAATGTTTTTATAGAAGAACTTAAAGAAATTTTAAAGAAGAATCCATCTTTATAAGAAAAGTGGTAGATGCCTTTTTGTTCCAAGCTTGCGCAGATGGCGTCTGAAGTAAATTTTTATCTTATCAGATATAAAAGGAGAGTAGGTGCAATTGACGATGTTATATAAGGAGCTACAACCAGCTGACATGTATATGATTCGATTGCCATATTCTTTTTCAGACTATGATCGTCAATTATTAACATTATTTTATCAACCATTAGTTGGGGCAGAATGCATTAGTTTGTATTTAACATTGTGGGCAGAGGGAGAGTCAAAAAACGACGAACAATGGCCACATTATCAGCTTATGAATGTATTAGGTGTTTCCATTAGCAAAGTTTTTCAAGCAAGAATTGCGTTGGAAGCGATTGGATTACTTCGTACATGGCAAAAGTCTGAAAGTGATGGACGAATTTTTTATTACGAGCTTTCAGCCCCATTAGATGCAGATGCATTTCTTAAGGACCCTTTATTGTCGATGTTTTTGTTAAATAAAATAGGTGAAAATGCATATAAACAGTTACGCACCCGTTTCATCCAGACGGCGAATTGGAACGATGGATTTAAAGATGTCTCCCGTACATTTGTAGATGTTTTTAAACCATCTACTAAAACAGGTCATTCTGTTTCTTATGAAGATGAATTCGAATCTAAACAAAGAAATTCATCACTTCCTTTTTATTATGAGGAATTTGACTTTTCTTTATTGCAGGAAGGATTATCTGAGCAACTTGTTCCAAAATCAGCGATGACGATTGAAGCAAAGGAAGTAATTGCAAAACTTGCTTTTTTATATAATTTACATCCAGTTGAAATGCAAAAAGTAGTCATTCTGGCCTTAGATGATGAACTACATCTTTCGGAGGCAAGATTAAAAAAAGCATGCGCAGATTATTATAAACTAACAGTTTCGAAAAAGGCTCCTGTCATTCAAAATGTCGCTAAGGTTAAAAAAACTACTGCTATCAATAAAATGCCATTGACGAAAGAAGAGGAGCTTATTCATTATCTGGAAACGACTCCCCCTGCTGCAGTTTTAAAAGATATAGCGAATGGAAAAGAACCGATTTTAGCGGATGTTCAGTTAGCGAACCATTTAGTAACTCATTATAATATGCCAATAGGAGTTGTAAATGTTCTACTCCAATATGTCTTATTGCGAACGGATATGAAATTAACAAAAAACTATGCTGAAAAAATTGCATCTCACTGGATGAGAAAAGATGTAAAAACAGCGAAAGAAGCAATGGAACTCGCTAGAAGTGAACATGAACAGTATATTAAATGGAAAAATGAAGGTTCTAAGCAGAAGAACTATGCGAAAAAACCAACAAGAGAAGAGAAAGTACCTGATTGGTTTTATAAAAAAGATGGAGAAAAGAAACAGTCTGGAATTGAAAGTAATGGAATACAAAATATAGATGAAGAACGAAAAAAATTGTTAGCTGATTTGAATGCATTAAAAAGGTAGGTGGGAAAAGTGGAGCGAATTAATGAAACTTTAAAAAGAGTTGTTCAATCACCAGAATTTTCTTCAAGACTTGAAGAAATGAAAAGAGAAGTATTAGAAAATCCAGGTATTCAAAAATTTTTAGAGGATAATGCAACCGACATTTCAAAGCAGATAGTTGACCGTAGCTTGAGTAAGTTATATGAATATAAGTCACAGTCTCTGAATTGCGCTTCTTGCCAGTCACTAGAATTATGTGTGAATTATATGAAAGGCTACGAACCTAGGTTAGTGTTAGATCGCAATCTAATCGATTTAGAATATGTTCGTTGTAAGCGAGGAATTATTGAGGATGAACGAAGAAAAGTAACTTCTATGATTGATAGTATTCATATGCCAAAAGAGGTAATGGAAGCTCATCTTACTAATGTAGATGTAAATGATGGCAGTAGAGTAGTCGCGGTTCGTGCAGCAGTAAACTTTCTAGAAGAATGGGAGCGGACAAATACATTGCCTACAAAAGGGCTCTATATCCACGGTAAGTTTGGTGTTGGAAAATCTTACTTGCTTGGTGCATTAGCCAATGAATTGGCGGCAAGACATGTACATTCTGTAGTCGTATATGTTCCAGAATTTTTACGTGAGATGAAACAAGCGATTCAAGACCAATCTCTTGCGGAAAAAATAGAGTTTGTTAAAAAAGCGCCTGTTTTAATGCTCGATGATATTGGGGCAGAAACAATGTCAAGCTGGACAAGAGATGAAATACTCGGAACAATACTTCATTTCCGAATGTCAGAACAACTCCCTACATTTATGTCTTCTAACTTTAACTATGACGAATTAGAACATCATTTATCCATTACTCAACGTGGAGAAAAAGAAGTGGTAAAAGCTGGCCGTATTATGGAGCGAATTCGTGCACTTACAATTCCAGTACCACTTAACGGAAAGAATTGGAGAGAATAATAAAAAATAATCTTTTCTGATGAAATAGGATAGGTCCTAAAAGAGAACGAAGATATATATCTTCGTTCTTTTTTTGATTTATAACAGATATAATAATTGATTGAAAATACTATTGCTTTTTAAATATTATCCATTATAATTGAAATTGATAATCGTTTTCAGTGATATTATCGATAATTATTAAGGAGAGAAAATAATTGAAAAAAATAATTAGTTTATTTGTGATAAGCTTGCTTCTTATCCTAGCAGCTTGTGGAAATGAGTCAAGCGATCCTGCAAAGAAGTCTAGTACTACAGAAAAAGAGGAAACGGTTACTGAAAGTAAAGAAGTTAATTTATATACAAGTCGCCATTATGATGTGGATGATGAGCTATACGCTAAATTTGAAAAAGAAACTGGTATTAAAGTAAATGTAATTAAAGGCGAAGCGGATGAGTTATTAGAGCGCATTAAACGTGAAGGTGATGCAACTCAAGCAGATCTTCTTTACACAGCAGATGTTGGTCGTTTGTATCGTGCAAAAGAAGATGGGGTTCTTCAGGCTGGTTCAAGTGAGCTATTAGACAAACAAATTCCTAAGAAATTTCAAGATAATGACCAAATGTGGTATGGTTTGACGAAACGTGCACGTGTTATTATATATAATAAAGACAAAGTAAAACCAGAAGAGTTATCTACATATGAAGCTTTAACGGAAGACAAATGGAAAGGCCGTGTGCTAATTCGTTCTTCAGAAAATGTATATAACCAATCTTTACTTGCTTCCTTTATCGACATTAATGGGGAAGAAAAAGCAAAAGAATGGGCAGCTGGAATTGTTAATAATTTAGCACGTAACCCTGAAGGGGGAGATCGCGACCAAGCAAAAGCGATTGCTGCAGGTATTGGTGATGTTGCTATAATGAATACTTACTATTACGGCCAAATGCTAAATTCGGAAGATCCTGAAGAAGTAAAAGTTGCGGAAGGATTAGGTGTTTACTTCCCGAACCAAGAAACTACAGGAACACATGTTAATATTAGTGGAGCAGGAATTGTAAAGCATTCTAAAAATAAAGAAAATGCTATTAAGCTTCTTGAGTTTTTATCTGCTCCAGAAGCACAAGAAACATTTGCAACTGCAAACTTTGAATATCCTGTAAACGTTGATGTTGAACCTTCAGAACTTCTAAAGTCTTGGGGAGATTTTAAAGAACAAGATATTCCGCTTTCTGTTTTAGGTGACAATAACGCTAAATCTATTATGATTTTCAACGAGGTTGGTTGGAAGTAATTAAGAGTACTCCCTTGCTGATAATTTCGGCAAGGGGTTTCTTGCTATTATAAACTGAGGTGTTTTCTTCGATGAAGAGGCTTATGCTAAATGTAAATAGTTGGACTATTTCAGCATGTTTCATAATTATTTTATTGTTTCTACCCAATCTTACAATTTTGAAGGGAGTTTTTGTTCCCTCTAATGAAAATTGGGATCATTTGAAAAACTTTGTTTTACAAGATTACATACAAACATCTGTTTTATTAGTAGTTTTTACAGCTTTTTTTAGTATCGTAATAGGATTAAGTCTTGCTTGGCTTATTGCACAATATCAATTTCCTTTACGAAACTTTTTAAAGTGGGCGCTAATTTTGCCCTTAGCCATACCTCCATTTATTGGAGCATATACATATCACGGTATAGTAAACTATACTGGTGTAATTCAAAAGACCCTACGCAATGAATTTGATATAGCAGTTAACCCTTCTTTTTTTGATATTATGAATATTCCTGGTGCAATATTTATTTATACGCTGTTTTTGTATCCTTATGTTTATACGATTACGCGCATTTTTTTATCCAATCAATCTGCTTCATTGATCGAAAGTGCTAAAATTCTTGGGAAAGGACCTTGGCAAATATTCTTTCAAATAGTAATACCGATCTCAAGAGTCGCAATCATTGGAGGGTCAAGTTTAGTTGTTCTTGAAGTATTGAATGATTATGGTGTAGTTAAATATTTTGGTATTCAAACATTTAGTACGGCAATATTCCAAACGTGGTTTGGGTTTGGTGACATAGAAACGTCCATTAAATTGTCTGCTTCATTAATGGGATTTGTTATATTAATTTTAGTTTTCGAGAAACTACTTAGAGGAAAAAAACAGTTTAGTTTCGCTTCGACCAAAGTGAAGCCATTGCCATTAATTAAGTTGGTTGGTTTGAAAGCCTTATTTGCAACTTCCTATGTTTCAGTCATTTTTTGTTTCGCATTTTTAATTCCAGTTGCTCAGTTAGTGAGTTGGTTTATATTAACTTTTGGAAAAATTCCAATCGATGAATTTTTTCTCCATATAAAAAATTCAGTACTTGTAGCTGGAATTAGTGCAACGATAATTATTTTTTGTGCGCTTATTGTAGGGAACTTCAGTCGCATAGTCAAAGGGAAATATGTAAAATTACTTCCTAAGGTTACTGTGCTTGGTTATTCGATTCCTGGTGCAGTTATTGCTGTTGCAGTAGTTACTTCATTTATTGCATTAGATCGTTTTCTCTCTCCTCTTTATTCAGCTATGGGAATAGATTCAAAGCTTGTTTTAAGTGTGAGTATAGTAATGTTAATTACTGCTTATATCATTAGATTTTTTGCTATTGGTTACAATGCAATAGAATCTGGTTATGATAAAATTGGTGTCGATTTTAGTCATGCATCTCGTATGCTTGGGGCAGGTTTGATAAAAACATTTGTCAAAGTGGATCTTCCAATGATGAAAGGTGCCATAATAAGTGGATTTATCCTTGTTTTTATAGATATTATGAAAGAAATTCCATTAACTTTAATATTGCGTCCGTTTAATTTTGATACACTTGCAACAAAAGCTTTTCAGTACGCAAGTGATGAAAGAGTCATGGCAGCTTCACAAGCTTCTCTTTTCATTATTACGATAAGTGCAATTGCCATTTTTGTGTTTCATTATTTACTTGAAAAGGAGCCAAGATAAGATGTTTATAGCAATTGAAAATGTATGCTTTTCTTATTCTAACTCGAAAGAAAATGCAATTGATGGGTTTAGTATGACTATTGATAAAGGTGAAGTGATTTCGATATTAGGAAGAAGTGGTAGTGGCAAAAGCTCCATTTTACGTATTTTAGCAGGATTAGAATTGCCAACTAAAGGAACATTTAAGATAGCTGATAATATATTATTTAATCATAATATTTTTGTTCATCCGGAAAAGCGTGGGATTGGTTTAGTTTTTCAAGATTATGCCCTGTTCCCTCATATGACAGTAATTGAGAATATTAAGTTTGGCTTATTTAAATTAAGTAAAGATGAAAAGAAAAAAAGATTGAAGGAAGTTTTAGAATTAGTAGAATTAACAGGCTTTGAAAATAGGTACCCGTATCAATTGAGTGGTGGTCAACAGCAACGAGTTGCGATTGCGCGAGCACTTGCGCCAAAGCCAAATCTTCTACTTCTAGATGAACCTTTTTCAAATTTGGATGCAGAATTACAGTATAAAATTCGAAAAGATTTACGTGATATATTAAAGAAAGCTAATATCACATCTATTTTCGTAACACATGATGAAAATGATGCTCATGCTTTAGCAGACAGAATAGTGAAAATTGATAAAGGTAGAATTGTCAAGATTGGTAGACCTTGCGATATGCTAGGTACCCCAATTAAAGATGGAGTATTGCAATAAGGGTGAGCAAAAAATGCTTGCAATTTTTTTTACTCACTAGTATACTTTCTTCCATAAGTATATTTGATGCGTTGAAGAGGACAACAATCAGTTTGTACGACTTTTTAGAGAGAGAAGCCTTGGCTGTAAGCTTCTTAAGTATCGGCAATCGATTTACCACCTCGGAGCAGTAGCTGTGAATTCATTTAGCAACTACCGGTCACCGGCCCGTTAGCCGATGCAGAGCTTCGTCTATTATTTGTATGGATAGACAGAAGAAGGGTGGAACCACGATTGAACCTCGTCCCTTTTTAGGGACGGGGTTTTTTTATTGTTTTTACAAAAAAATGTTAGTGTTGTTCTACTTAGTTTGTACCTAATTTCTAGGTACCCTGCGCTTTTCTAATTATAAAAGGAGTGTTCAAAATGTCAGATGTTATTAAGTTAAAATTTCCAGATGGAGCAGAAAAGGAATTTCCAATTTCTACAACAACAGAAGAAATTGCTCAATCAATTAGCCCTGGGTTACGCAAAAAAGCATTGGCTGGTAAATTAAGTGGACAATTGATCGATCTAAAAACTCCAATAACAAAAGATGGAGATATCGCAATTATTACACCAGAATCAGAAGAAGCATTAGAAATTTTACGTCACAGTTCAGCACATTTACTAGCACAAGCAGTAAAACGTCTATTTAAAGACGTGAAACTTGGTATTGGTCCGGTTATTGAAAATGGATTCTATTATGATATCGATTCCCCAGAACCAATTACTGCAGACGATTTAGCGACAATCGAAAAAGAGATGAAAAAAATTATCAATGAAAACATTGAAATTATTAGACATGATGTCTCTCGACAAGCAGCATTTGAAAAATTCAAAGCAATAGATGATGAATATAAATTAGAGCTATTAGAAGCAATTCCAGAAGACGAGCAAGTATCTATTTACGAGCAAGGTGATTTTTTCGATCTTTGCCGTGGTGTCCATGTACCATCAACTGGTAAATTAAAAGAATTTAAATTGTTAAGTATTGCAGGAGCATATTGGCGTGGAAACAGCGACAATAAAATGCTTCAACGTATATACGGTACTGCATTCTTCAAAAAAGAAGATCTTGCACATCATCTACAAATGCTAGAAGAGGCAAAAGAACGTGACCATCGTAAAATTGGGAAAGAACTAGATTTGTTCATGAACTCTCAAAAAGTGGGTCAAGGTTTGCCACTTTGGTTACCAAACGGTGCAACAATTCGTCGAGTAATCGAACGATATATCGTAGATAAAGAGCTTAAACTTGGCTATAAACATGTGTATACACCTGTACTTGGATCTAAAGATCTTTATGAAACATCTGGTCACTGGGAACACTATCAAGATTCTATGTTCCCTCCGATGGAAATGGATAACGAAACATTAGTATTGCGTCCGATGAACTGTCCACATCATATGATGATTTTCAAAAATGGTATGCATTCTTACCGTAATCTGCCGCTACGTATCGCTGAGCTAGGTACAATGCATCGTTATGAAATGTCTGGTGCTGTTTCAGGATTACAACGTGTACGTGGAATGACTTTGAACGATGCTCACCTTTTCGTGCGTCCTGACCAAATTAAGACTGAATTCCAAAAAGTAGTGGAGCTAATCATTTCTGTCTATAAAGATTTTGACTTAAAAGACTATTCATTCCGTCTATCTTACCGTGATCCACAAGATACAGAGAAATATTTCGATGATGATGCAATGTGGGAAAAAGCACAAAATATGTTAAAAGAAGCAATGGATGAGCTTGGATTAGATTATTTTGAAGCGGAAGGCGAAGCAGCGTTCTACGGACCGAAATTAGACGTTCAAGTTAAAACTGCTATTGGTAAAGAAGAAACGTTATCAACTGTTCAACTTGACTTCTTGTTACCAGAACGTTTCGATTTAACTTATGTTGGGGAAGATGGTAAACCGCATCGTCCAGTTGTAATCCACCGTGGTGTTGTTTCTACAATGGAGCGATTTGTTGCATTCTTAATCGAAGAATACAAAGGTGCATTCCCAACTTGGTTAGCACCAGTTCAAGTAGAAATTATTCCAGTTTCCAATGAAGTGCACTTCGATTATGCTAAACAAATTGAAGGAAAATTAGTTGCCGCTGGTTTACGTGTAGAAATGGATGACCGCGAAGAAAAACTTGGTTATAAAATCCGTGAAGCACAAATGCAAAAGATTCCATACATGCTTGTTCTTGGAGATAAGGAATTAGAAGCAGGTAATGTTAACGTACGTAAATACGGTGAACAACAATCAGAAAGTATTCCATTTGAAGAATTTTTAGTACGTATTCAACAAGAAGTACAACATTAAAAAGAAAAGTGGAAGCTTCTGTAGCCTTTAAATTCTAAATCAAAAAATATTGTTGACACAGTATATGTGTCATGGTATAGTTATTAAGGTTATTGAATACAAGTTTGTGGTATAAGAAGAGGCTGCCCGCTTCTCACCTGTTTGACACATTATGTTGTTGACTGGTAAGCACACGATCGACTGTAACATGTAGGTTGCTACATGTCTCATATCGGCGGGCAGACATAAATCTTATGTCTGTCCGCTTTTTTGTTGGATCGAATCGGCGTAAGTAATTCGTTAATTCGGAATTTATGCCCAAACCATGTATTCGCGACACTATTTGGAGGTGGATTGTTATTAGCAAAGACATGTATGTAAACGATGGCATTCGAGCACGCGAACTACGAGTTATAGATCAAAATGGTGATCAGCTTGGTTTAAAAACACGTAATGAAGCTCTTGAAATTGCAGGTCGTGTAAATTTGGATCTTGTCCTTGTGGCTCCTCAAGCCAAGCCGCCGGTCGCTCGTATCATGGACTATGGTAAATTCAAATTTGAGCAGCAAAAGAAAGATCGTGAAGTTCGTAAAAATCAAAAAATCATCGTAATGAAAGAGGTTCGTTTGAGCCCAACAATCGATGAACATGATTTCCAAACGAAATTGAAAAATGCGATCAAGTTCCTTGAAAAAGGAGATAAAGTGAAAGCATCTATTCGTTTTAAAGGTCGTGCCATTACTCATAAAGAGATTGGTCAACGAGTATTAGATCGTTTTGCTGAAGCTTGTACGGAAGTATCCACAATCGAGTCAAAACCGAAAATGGATGGCCGTAGCATGTTCTTAGTGCTTGCACCAAAGAACGAAAAACAGTAATAGAGTACAATTGTTTAGGAGGAATTCGACATGCCGAAAATGAAAACTCACCGTGGAGCTGCGAAACGTTTCAAAAAAACGGGTACAGGTAAATTAAAACATGACCGTGCTTTTGGAAGCCACTTATTCGCTAACAAATCTACTAAAGCTAAACGTAAACTACGTAAAACTAAAGTAGCTTCTTCAGGCGATTACAAACGTATCAAAACTTTACTTACTTACATGAAATAATAAGAGAAATTCAATCATTCGAAAGAATAGCAGGAGGTAATGAACTATGCCACGCGTAAAAGGCGGAACAGTGACGCGCAAGCGTCGTAAAAGAGTATTAAAATTAGCTAAAGGTTATTACGGTTCAAAACATACACTATATAAAGTAGCAAACCAACAGGTTATGAAATCTTTAATGTATGCATACCGTGACCGTCGTCAAAAGAAACGTGATTTCCGTAAATTATGGATTACACGTATCAATGCGGCAGCTCGTATGAACGGACTTTCTTACAGCCGTTTAATGCACGGATTAAAATTAGCTGAAATCGAAGTTAACCGTAAAATGTTAGCTGATCTAGCTGTAACTGATGCAGCAGCATTTACACAACTTGCAGATGCAGCAAAAAAAGCTATCAATAAATAATAATTCACAAAAAGACTGATAGAAGCTCTATCAGTCTTTTTTGTACTAGGAGTTATATGATGACAGAAATAATCCTTTTCTTTATATTTATCATGTCTTTTATTGCTTTTGTAGTAATGGGCTATGATAAATCACAAGCTAAAAAACATGGAAAGAGAGTTCGAGAGAGAACCTTGTGGATGCTAGCCATATTTGGTGGTGGTATTGGTGCTTATGTAGGAATGCAAATGTTTCGGCATAAAACAAAGCATACAAATTTTCGTGTTGGGTTCCTAATGCTATTAGTTTTATATGCTTTTTTAATATTTTGGATAGTAAAAACCAACAACTCTTTTATCATATGAGCTGTTGGTTTTTATCATTATTCATCTTTCATTAATTGCTCTATTGGACTCTTCCAGTTGATTTTGGCTGATGGGTAATTCATTTTAATTTCGTTTTGTAGAAAACGGAAATCACCTTTTGTAAAGCCTTGCAGCTTTGAAGAATCCTTTGTCCACACGAAAATAGACACTACTTCAAATGCTTGATCTGTAGTACCTAAATATTTTTCTCCTTCAAATAGGGCACCTTTATACGTAATGAAAAAGTTTTTTCGGACATTTTTTATATCATCATAAAAATAATACTGTTCTTTTTCGTATGCCTCGTCCAGTTTTCGCTTAGGATCAAATAAATAACGAAGAATTTTATAAAAAGCATATATTATAATGACAATTATTAGCAATCGAAGTAAATGGATCATAACAAATGTCCTCCTTGTAAAATACATAGTAACTGCTATACGATAGAGAAGGTAGTTTGGTTTCAAAATAAATTAAAATTTTTGGAGGAAATAATGAATTTAGAAAAACTTTTTACGATGCAGCAGGCATTAGACGAATATATTCAATCAAATAAACAGGTGAAGGAAGATGTATTTTCGAAAAAAGGGCTGGCTTTACTTGTAGAATTAGCAGAACTAGCCAATGAAACAAGATGTTTTAAATTTTGGAGTGAGAAAGGCCCATCAGGGCAATATGTAATACTTGAGGAGTATGTGGACTCGATCCATTTCTTACTTTCACTTGGAATTGAGAAAGGATTTACTGATCTAGAAAGTTGGCCTATCGAAAATATAGAGGCTGAGTTAACGGATCTTTTTCTTTTAACAAATGAAGCAATAATATCATTTTTGAAATCTCCAACTAGAAATAATTATGAAAAAATGTGGGTGCTGTATGGAGCAATCGCTAAGAACTTGGGCTTTAGCGGTGAAGAGGTGTTACAGGCATACATACAAAAAAATGAAACAAATTATGAACGCCAGAAAAGTGGTTATTAAATAATTTCTATGAAACCAAATCAAACGCAAACCGTAAAAATTACTAGAATTATAAGTATTTTTTGGAGGTGTTGCCAATGAAAAAGATGGTTGCCATAATTGTATTATTACTTATGACTTTTTCCTTTAGTGGGATTGCAGAGGCAAAGTCCTATTCAATCGATTCGGTACATATTAAATCATGGATTCAACCAAATGGAGATCTTTTAGTTAATGAAGTATTTACTTATAATTTTGACGGGGAATTTAATAATCTCAGCCGATCCTTCCCTAAAATACACGATAATAATGTAATAAACTTCTATGCTTATGAACTATCTCAATTAAAACCAGAGCCTGGTTTTATAGATGATGCTACGCTCAAACAATTAAAAGTATCTAAAGAGAATGGAGTTTTTCGAACTAAAATAAATAAAGAGAATCAACAAGTTTCATTTTTATATGTATATACATTAAAAAATAGTATAAAAGCATATGATTCTTATAGTGAATTGAAAGTAACCTATTTTGAGAATGTGGATGCACATGATCAGAACATTAATAATGTGATAATTGATTTTATTCTTCCAAGCACAACGGATCCAACTAATTTTGATGGTGTGCTATTTGATAGAAATGCAATGAAAACTGAAAGGTCACAGTACGGAATTAGATTTAAGACACCAATTTCGGAAGCATACACCGAAACAAAGACAAGCTTTTTCTTTCCATCTTCCATGATGACTAATATGAAAAGAACGATTGCTCCAATTCCTTTACAACAAGCATTAGAAAATGAAAAGCAAAAACAGAAAGAAATGGAAAAGCGTATTTCTTATTTAGATAAGCTTCTTGTAATTATCCCAAAAGTTACGCAAGGTATACTTATAGTCGTCATTATTCTTTTTTTATTACCACAAAGGCATTTTTGGAGAAAAGGTTCAAAAGAGGATGTAATGAATACAGATATTTTATATTTATACTTTGTTGATCGAGCTGGTAAGCCAAATACTAAAACATTTTTGGCGGGGTTATTTTCGATGGTAGAAAAAGGGGCTGCGACTGTAAGGAAGACAAAAGCAGCACTGCGTTTCAAAGAAGATTCTCATGCACCAAAGGAAACACTGGATTTTCGATTGGTTAAAGGAGCATTAGCAACTTCTGATTTTGAGAAACAGATGATTGATTGGCTTTTTACAACAAGGAGTAACTCCAGAAAATGGGCATTTCATTTACATGACGCTGCTGGTGCTGCTAGAAATAGCAAGACGTCCAGTTATTTTCATGGAAGAGTAAAAGACTTTAAAAAGAAGCAGATGAAATGGCATCGGTTAGTAGAAAGAGATTTAGAGGAAGCGGGAACTTTTAATCGTATGCTTCCCTTCATAATACTAAGCCTGGCAACAATCATATTATCTACAATGACAGCTTTTTCCTATTATGCAGACTTACAAAGCGGTTGGGGAATTGGATTTGTATTAGGTCTAACATTATTGTTTCTACTAGTATTATGGGTAAAAAAACGTCCAAATATATTTTTTAGTATATATATTATTATTATGTACTTTGCAACAACTCCTCTAGTTAATAATAAATTAGTCGATATTTTAGTGAATTTGTTATTCATGGTCACGGTTTTATATATAGTACTTCCAAGAAACATATTATCCATGAATGCAGTTCGTGCAAAGGATGCAATACGTTCATTTAGAAGTAGCGTTAAATCAGGAATACCTGTTCATTTAAGTGATAACGATCAAGAAAAATGGGTTATCAGATCGTACCTACTTGGTAGAAAAAATAAAATAAAATCTTCTGTGCAAGATGTATCGGCTCCTCTTGCTGCCTTGTTATTAACATCAACGGATCCAATTGACTATGTCACTCAGTCATGGAAATGGACTAAAGCTGCTTCATCTGATGGAGGAGCCTCGTGGGGAGGATCTTCTAGCGGAGGAGCTGGAGGAGGTAGCGATGGTGGTGGCGGCGGAGCTGGAGCAGATTAACCTGTTGAAATTTTGAAAATACAAACGTTTTAGAATATAATGGATAAGAATAATATTTAGGAGGTCGAAATAATGACGAAGCTAGATGAAACATTAACTATGTTAAAAGATTTAACGGATGCAAAAGCAATTCCGGGAAATGAACGCGAAGCACGAGAGGTTATGGAAAGATACATAGCACCTCATGCGGATAAAATCGAATATGATAATCTAGGAAGTTTAATCGCTGAAAAAGTCGGCGATGCAAATGGTCCTAAAATTATGGTTGCAGGACATTTAGATGAAGTTGGATTTATGATTTCTAAAATCGATGATAAAGGTTTCTTAAGTTTTCAAACAGTAGGTGGCTGGTGGTCACAAGTAATGCTCGCTCAACGTGTAACAATTGTGACTCGTAAAAGGGGAACAGTTACTGGTGTCATTGGTTCGAAACCTCCACATATATTAACTCCTGAAGCACGTAATAAAGCAGTAGATGTAAAAGATATGTTTATCGATATTGGTGCTTCTTCCAAAGAAGAAGCGATAGAGTGGGGAGTATTACCTGGAGATATGGTTGTTCCTTATTTCGAATTCTCAGTAATGAACAATGAAAAATTACTTTTAGCAAAAGCATGGGATAATCGAATTGGTTGTGCAGTTGCGATTGACGTATTAAAAGGATTGAAAGATGAAAATCATCCGAATATTGTATACGGTGTAGGAAATGTACAAGAAGAAGTTGGTCTTCGAGGTGCTAAGACTTCTACTGTAAAAGTTAAACCAGATGTTGGCTTTGCAGTTGATGTTGGAATTGCAGGAGATACACCTGGGATTACAGCAAAAGAATCGACTAGTAAGATGGGAGCAGGTCCGCAAATCATTTTATTTGACGCATCAATGGTGTCACATAAAGGATTACGTAACCTTGTAGTAGACACTGCTGAAGAAAATAATATTCCTTACCAATTTGAAATGATTCCTGGCGGTGGTACAGACGCAGGGGCTATGCATATTACATTAGATGGAGTACCTGCACTATCAATCGGAATTGCAACCCGTTATATTCATTCACATGCAGGTATTCTACATCGTGATGATTATGAAAATACAGTAAAACTAATAATAGAAGTAATAAAAAAATTAGATCAAGATACAGTAAACAAAATTAAATTCGAATAATAATGGACGTCTAGAAGGGTTTTAATACTTACACTTCTAGACGTTTTTATTATAATAAAAATGTATAAAAATTCAATTGACTTTATGTTTATTCATAATTATAATAGGTGATACATAAATATACGTTAAAAGGAGTTTTTATAAATGAAATTACTTGAGTGGGTATACTTAAAAGTTGTCGATAGTTTAAAGGGTAAAGATCTACTAACACTTTTAGATTACTCAAAAGAGGAAGTGAGTGAGTTAATCCAACTGGCAGACGATTTGAAAAAATTGACGAAGGCAGGTAAGTGTCCCCCTTTATTAGAGGGTAAAACATTAGGAATGATTTTTGAAAAACATTCCACACGTACTAGAATTTCATTTGAAGTTGGCATGAAGCAATTAGGTGGGAACGGAATGTTTATGCATGCACGTGATCTTCAAATTGGCCGAGGTGAATCTGTACATGATACAGGGCATGTATTATCCGGTTATTTAGATGGAATTATGATTCGTGCGAATTCACATGAAATGGTGAAAGAACTTGCTGAACACGCAAGCATTCCTGTTATTAACGGATTAACCGATATGTATCACCCTTGCCAAGCGTTAGCTGATATTTTAACGATTTATGAAGTGAAAGGGAATATGAAGGGATTAAAGATTGCCTATATTGGAGATGGAAATAATGTTGCCCATTCTTTAGTAATTGCGGCTGCATACATGGGGATGCATATTGCTGTTGCAACACCAATTGGATACGAACCAAATGATGAAATTATCCAAAAAGCCACTGCGATCGCACTAGAAAACGGCGGCTCTCTATATGTTTCAAATGATCCATTAGAAGCAGCTGTAAATGCAGATGTTATTTACACAGATGTTTGGACCTCAATGGGGCAAGAAGAGGAAGCAGCTAAACGACTTGCAGACTTCAAAAACTTTCAAATTAATGATGAGCTTGTAGCAAATGCAAAATCAGACTATATGTTTTTACATTGCTTACCTGCACATCGAGAGGAAGAGGTTTCAACTTCTGTGATCGACGGACCAAACTCTTATATTTTTCAACAAGCTGAAAACCGCTTGCACGCTCAGAAAGCAGTGCTTGCATCAGTAATGGCATAGATAGTAAATGAAACACCGGGATGAACTGGCAGGGTTTGCCACCATACCGTAAATAGTCTAACGCGATGTCGATCGTCAAGATGGATGGCTTCATCGCTACATAGGAAGAGTGATTCGGGAGACGCTGAATCACTCTTTATTATATTTTAGGAAATTATAAAATTCTGTACATAAGTTATATTCCTACAAGCGCTTCTTCGTCCAGACTCCAGCGCCTAGTCCTCGAGGTCAAATGTAAATAGCTGCAGTGACTTGAGTTACTTTGCCCCTCGCATCTTTTCGGAAATCATGTGACAGTCGTATGACCTTCGCCCTCCTACAAGTTCAAACTGTTAAAGCTTTGGGGAATGAAGGAATTGATACTGTCTTATTCTAATACTCCAGAAATCACATCTTCCAAAAGGTAATGTACTTAAAATAAACAGGGAATATAACTCGTATTAAAATATCAAATAAAAGTTAAGTTGAATTAACATAATGTTAATAATAGTTGACTTTATGTTAACAATACATTACATTATGAATATAATAGTTAACATCTCGGAAGAAGGTTTTTTAAGTGCTCAAAAATCGTGTAAAAGAATTGCGTGCAAGATTTAGTTACACACAAGGTGAACTAGGGGAAAAAGCTGGGGTGACAAGACAAACGATTGGATTTATTGAGAAAGGTGATTTTTCACCATCCATTACGCTCTCTTTAAAACTTGCTCATATTCTAGAGTGTAAAGTGGATGAACTATTTTGGTTAGAAGGAGAGGAATGGAAATGAAAAAAGATTTTCGGGTTCAGTACCCACTATGGCAAATTGGTTTTATGTTAATTTTTATGTTATTTGCTCTTGTATTAACTGGAGCAGTAACTAATTTTGTTAATGATGCAACTTCATTTTCTTATTCAGTTGAACTAGGAGCATTAGAAGGATTAATAATGTTATTAATCATACCACTATACTTAATTTTACTTATTGCATTTACCAGTAAGTTATCTAAATTCAACAAAGAACATCCGACAAGTAAATTAACAATTTGGAGAAATAGACCTTTAGAGTATGTAGAAGATGATGAAGCTTGGCAGATGATAACTAGAAACGCAACGCAAAAGGTATACACTTTCTTTTCATGGTCATTGCCATTATCAGCAGTTTTCCATTTATTTGTTCCGAGTTCAAGCTTACTAATCATTATAAATATCGGAATTCTTTCTTTATTTCAATATCTCATTTATTATTTCCATGTACGAAAACATGTAAAAAGCGAAGATGAATAAAAAACAATCCGTGAAGAGCTACTCTTCTTCACGGATTGTTTTTATTTGAATGCAGTTGCAAGTTCGTTTAATACAGAATCTCGTTTTGTATCATCCGCCATCTTCCACCATTTTTCAAAGAATACGCCAAGACCAGGAAGTAAATGTTCTTCGCCTCTTTTAATCGCATCTTCTACTACTTCGCGAATATCGGTTGCTGAATTACCTTTCATATTCGCCGAAATTGCTTCCCGAATTTGAAAATCCATTTTTCATCACTCCTCGCAATTATCTTCCCCAAACTCTCGCAAGCTATACATGAATTTGTTACACTTATTTAAGATTAGAGAAAGTTGCCGTATAGTCATTGTACTAGCAACTGAAGACTAGACAGATACTAAGGAGAAAGTTATACTTTGTTATCTTTAATAAAAAAGGCGGTTACTTATATATGAAACGAATTGAATCCCCACAAAATTCACTAGTAAAGCATTGGAAAAAGCTATTAAGTGTTCGAAAAGAACGAGATAAAACAGGCGAATTTATTATAGAAGGTTATCATTTGGTAGAAGAAGCAATTCAGAAAAAAGAAAACGTATTAACGATCATGATAAGTGATAATTGTAATATTCCATTGAGTTGGGATGTAGAAAATTTAGAAGTAGTAGAAATAAATGAAGTGATAAAAAACGAACTTGCTGAAACAGAGCATACACAAGGAATATTTGCACATTGTAAACAAAAAACTGTGGAAGGACAAGAACAGTTGGACTGGAATCGTCTCCTATTAATAGACGCTGTTCAAGACCCTGGTAATATTGGGACGATGATTCGTACTGCAGATGCAGCGGGAATAGATGCAGTTATTCTTGGAAAAGGGTCTGCAGACGCATACAATCCTAAAACACTACGTTCTGCACAAGGATCACATTTCCATATTCCCGTTGTAAAAGGTGACTTACATGAATGGGTGGAGCAGTTAAAAAATCGAAATGTAACTGTTTATGGTACTGCTTTAGAAAATTCTACACCATTTAATGAAGTAGTGAAAAGTAATACGTTCGCTCTAATCGTTGGAAATGAAGGTAGTGGTATTGACAAAGAGCTACTTCAACAAACTGATCAAAATATTATAGTGCCACTTTTAGGACAAGCCGAATCATTAAATGTAGCAGTTGCAACAGGAATACTATTGTACGGATTGTCATTATAACGCGCAAATAAAAACAATATCGCAAGTAAGTGATGAAATGTTGTGCATTATTGAAATAATGCGTATTAAGGTTCTAATTAAGTTACCGATAGGATTTAGCGCTCTGGCGTTCGCTTTCCGCGGGCGCTGCCTTAGCCTCCTCGCTACGAGGGCACTGAAAAAGTGTTATTCTAATAAATTTTCTATCAAATAGTCGTTAAGAGAATTTATCGCTTTGGCATTCGCTTTCCGCGGGCGAGCGACGAGCCTCCTCCTTCGCTCTGCTTCGTGCGGGGTCTCGTCTGTCTCGCTTTCCCGCAGGAGTCTCATGCGTCGCGCTAAATTCTCTTAAATAAATACAGCAAATAAGTTCTACCAAAATACTAATTCGAGTTTTTCAGTGCCCTCCTCGCTACGCTGCGGGGTCTTCGGCTAACGCAATTCCCGCAGGAGTCTCACGCCGCCGCTTTGAATCAGATATTAAGTAGTTTTTCTATGTTTTAATTCAGTAAATTGCAATAATCAATAAGCGGTTCATTGGAAGCAACCAATTCAATTTTAAGGTTCTAATTAAGTTGCCGATAGGATTTAGCGCTCTGGCGTTCGCTTTCCGCGGGCGTTGCCTTAGCCTCCTCGCTACGCTGCGGGGTCTTCGGCTAACGCTATTCCCGCAGGAGTCTCACGCCGCCGCTTTGAATCAGATATTAAGTAGTTTTTCTATGTTTTAATCCAGTAAATGGCAATAATCAATAAGCGGTTCATTGGAAGCAACCAATTCAATTTTAAGGTTCTAATTAAGTTACCGATAGGATTTAGCGCTCTGGCGTTCGCTTTCCGCGGGCGTTGTCTTAGCCTCCTCGCTACGCTGCGGGGTCTTCGGCTAACGCTATTCCCGCAGGAGTCTCACGCCGCCGCGCAAAATCCGATATTATGTAGTTTTTCAATGTGTGACTCCAGTAAATGGCAATAATCTACAAGCGAATCATTGGAAGCAACCAATTTTGATATTGTATTATGCATAATTTAGAAGATGCGTAACATTTCGAAGTATACGCGTAATACTTATTGGAAAATCTTATCAGATAAATAAAGCGGATATAGTTGCCGTAGCGCGTAGTGCCGCATGGCCGAAGTCATGAGACCCACTCGTGCGCAGCACGAGTTGGCTCATGCAAGGTGCGGCTAGCGCGAAGGCTTACAAATCCTAAATGTCACTGTATAAGTAATTGTTGCACATAATATAAAAAAGTCATACTTGAAGAAAAGTTTAGAACTCCGTATAATAGACTATAATTTGATATATAAAAGCTGTCATCGGGAAAAGTATATATGACGATTCGATATAAAGGGATTTTACACCTTGACTGAAAGTGTAAAAGGAGAATGCATATAGAAGTTCACCCCGCTAGCTGCCACCGGGACCAGCAAATGCTGTAAAGGTGTGCCGGTGTAGAGCCGTTAGTCGAATTGAGTGATTGCACATTTTTATCGTGCAATAATCAGGGTGGTACCGCGAAATTAGTCCTCGTCCCTTTTATAGGGGCGGGGTTTTTTATTTTGGAAGGAGGAAGAAAAGATGGAAGCACAACTTCAACAGTTAAAAGAAGAGGCATTACAGAAAATTGAAGCTTCTCAAAATGTGAAAGAATTAAATGATGTGCGTGTTGCATATTTAGGAAAAAAAGGACCGATTACGGACTTACTAAAAGGAATGGGTAAGCTTCCTGCAGAAGAACGTCCGAAAATGGGGGCACTTGTCAATCTAGTTCGTGAAGAAGTAACAGAAGTATTAGAAGCTCGTATGACTCTTCTTCAAGAACAAGCAATTCAAGAGCAATTAGAAAAAGAATCCATTGACGTAACATTACCAGGTCGTCCTGTGAAAACAGGAAATCATCATCCTTTAACTCGTGTAGTAGAAGAAATTGAAGATTTATTTATTAGCATGGGATACGAGATAGCAGAGGGACCTGAGGTAGAAAAAGACTATTACAACTTTGAAGCGTTAAACTTACCAAAAGGTCACCCAGCACGTGATATGCAGGATTCTTTTTATATTTCAGAAGACATTCTACTACGTACTCACACGTCTCCGGTACAAGCGCGTACGATGGAAGCAAAACAAGGAAAGCCAATTAAAATTATTTGCCCAGGTAAAGTGTACCGTCGTGATAATGACGACGCGACACATTCACACCAATTTACACAAATCGAAGGCCTTGTTATTGGTGAAAATATTCGCATGAGTGATCTAAAAGGAACACTTTCTGTATTTGCGAAGAAAATGTTTGGAGAAGATCGTGAAATTCGTTTACGTCCAAGTTTCTTCCCGTTCACTGAACCTTCAGTTGAAATGGATATTTCTTGTTTCAAATGTGGCGGCAGTGGCTGTAACGTTTGTAAGAAAACTGGTTGGATTGAAATTTTAGGAGCTGGCATGGTTCATCCAAACGTTCTAGAGATGGCTGGATATGATTCGAAAAAGCTTTCTGGCTTTGCATTTGGTATGGGACCAGAACGTATTGCAATGTTGAAATATGGAGTGGAAGATATTCGTCATTTCTATACAAATGATGTGCGTTTCTTATCGCAATTCCACCGAACAGAAGTGTAAGGAGGAAATGACATGTTAGTTTCTACGAAATGGTTAGCGGAATATGTGAATACACAAGGACTTGATCCGAAAGAATTAGGGGAAAAAATTACTCGTTCAGGTATCGAAGTCGATGCAGTAATAGATCGTTCTCACGGAATGACAAATGTAGTAGTTGGGTATGTGAAGGAATGTGTGAAGCATCCAGAAGCAGATAAGTTGAATATTTGCCAAGTTGACGTTGGAGAAGAAACAACACAAATTATTTGTGGAGCTCCAAACGTTGCAGAAGGGCAAAAAGTAATTGTTGCTAGACCAGGAGCAGTACTTCCAGGTGGTATGAAAATTAAAAAAGCAAAACTTCGCGGAGAAGAATCGAACGGTATGATTTGTTCTCTTCAAGAGCTTGGTATTGAGGGAAGACTTGTTCCAAAAGCATATGCAGAAGGAATTTACGTGCTACCTGAAACAGCGACCGTTGGAGAGAGTGCACTTCCACTACTTGGATTAGATGATACTGTGCTTGAACTTGGTTTAACACCAAACCGTTCGGATGCTCTAAGTATGCTAGGGGTAGCGTATGAAGTAGGTGCGATTTTATCAGAGGATATGAAATATCCAGAAGCAGGATATACGGAAAGCAATGAAAAAGCTACTGATTATTTAAGCTTACGAGTAGATGCAATGTCCGAAAATCCAATGTACGTAGCAAAAGTAGTAAAAAATGTGCAAATTAGTGAATCACCACTTTGGCTACAGCACCGCCTAATGGCAGCTGGCGTTCGACCACATAACAACGTAGTAGATATTACAAACTACGTATTGATGGAATACGGTCAACCACTTCACGCATTTGATTACGATCGTCTTGCAACGAAAGAAATCGTTGTTCGTCTTGCAAATGAAGGCGAGAAAATAGTCACACTTGATGATCAAGAGCGTACACTTAAATCGAATCATTTAGTCATTACAAATGGTAAGGAGCCAGTTGCACTCGCAGGAGTGATGGGTGGAGCAAATTCCGAAGTACATGACGGTACAACGACGGTAGTAATCGAATCTGCTTACTTTGCTAGTGGAACTGTTCGTCAAACTTCAAAAGACCATAGCTTACGCAGTGATGCGAGTGCTCGTTTTGAAAAAGGTGTCGATCCGAATCGCGTGATTGCAGCAGCTGAACGTGCGGCAAGTCTGCTAGCAGAACTAGCTGGTGGAGAAGTATTAGCTGGATCTGTAATTGTTGACGAATTAGATAAAGAGCCAGTTGAAGTTGTTGTATCTCCGGACTTTATCAATAATCGTTTAGGTATGAAAATTTCATTAGAAGAAATGACTTCTATCTTAACGAGACTAAAATTTGACTTTGAAGCTGCTAATGGGTTTTTATATATTAAAGCTCCAACTCGCCGTCAAGATATTAAAATTGAAGAAGATATTGTCGAAGAAATTGCTCGTATGTATGGCTATGATGAAATTCCAATGACATTACCAGTGGGAGAATCTATTCCTGGTGGACTAACATCTTACCAAGCAAAGCGTCGACAAGTACGTGCTTATTTGGAGGGTGCTGGCCTTTATCAAGCAATTACGTATTCATTAACTTCTAAAGAAATGTCTCAAAAATTCGCTTTAGAAACTGCTCCAGTAACGGAATTATTAATGCCAATGAGTGAAGAGCGCAGCACACTTCGTCAAAGCCTAATCCCTCATTTACTTGATGCAGTTACTTATAATACTGCCAGACAAGCAGAATCTGTAGCACTTTATGAAGTAGGATCTGTCTTCTTAGGTGAAACTGAATCAGGTCTACCTCATGAACAAGAACATTTAGCAGCAGTAATTGCTGGTAAATGGGTGGACCATAGCTGGCAAGGTGAGCGAAAAGCAGTCGATTTCTTCGTGTTAAAAGGAGTTGTCGAAGGATTAATGGAACTCCTTGGACTATCAAAAGAACTTACTTTTGAGCGTGCTATCGTGGACGGATTACATCCAGGACGTACTGCTTCTATAAAACTTGCAGGTGAAGAAATTGGTCTAATCGGTCAATTGCATCCATCTGAGCAAAAAACACGCGACTTGAAAGATACGTATGTAGTGGAATTAAACTTAGCCAAAGTATTGAATAAAGAAGTCGAAGTATTGTATCATGAACCGGTTTCTAAATTCCCTTCGATCTCACGTGATATTGCATTAGTAGTAGATAGCGAAAAAGAAGCTGGCGAACTTCAAGCAATAATCCAGTTATCGGGTGGTAGACTATTAAAAGGTGTGCATCTTTTCGATTTATACGAAGGAGAAAAAATGGAGCCAGGCAAAAAATCGGTTGCTTTCTCTCTAACTTATTTCGATCCAGAGCGTACATTAACAGACGAAGAAGTTGTAAACGCACATAACAAAGTATTAAAAGCACTTGCAGAACAAGCAGGGGCAGAGTTACGCGGATAAGAATATGGAGCAGCACCAATAATGGTGTTGCTCCATTTTTTCTTTTCAACGATTTATTGTTGATTATTATTCTTAGTGATAATAAGTGTTGTCCATATGAAAAGAATGATTTTGTCTATTGAATAATTAGGATAAAAAATGAAACTAATGTAATAGGAATACCTACTCGTTTATTAAATCATATGACAGGTGGATTAGAAAATATTGTAGTTAATATTGGTATAATAGGAGACATAATAAGAGACCGATATTGTATGTATTGGGTGCAAAGAATTTACCTAATAGATATGACAGTAACTTTGCGGACTCAAAAATAAACGAAGCTATGAAACTTGTGTATGAAGAATATTTAAAGCAACAGTATAAAGGAGAATTATCAAATTCTTCTATTAAAAAAGGAAACTTCTAGATTTAGTGAGTTTCCTTTTTTTCGTTATATATTATTTATAGAAAGTTGGCTTTTCAAGATCATGCTTTTTTATATGGTATTGCAAACTTTGGCGAGTAATGCCAAGCTTTTTGGCAGCTTGTGAAACATTCCAATTTGCTAGTTTTAAAGTCGCTTCAATTAGTTGTTTTTCTGTATTATTAAATATTTTTTTTAGTGGCCTTTGTATAATGTCTCCTTGTTCTAAGGAATTAGCAGGAAGAACAGTAACAATTTTTCCACGCATATAAGATGGAAGATGCTCTACTTCCATTTTTTCAGCAGTCTCAGGCACACGGATGATGAGGTTTTCAACCAAATGCTCTAGTTCACGTATGTTTCCTGGCCAAGGATATCGTAACAAACTTTCATGTAACGCATTGGAAATGTCGGGAACGTTTTTGGATAATTTTTCTTGATATGTTGTTAGGAAGTAGCTTATGAAAAAATGAACATCCTCTGTACGTTCTCTCAAAGGCGGGATATAAAGACTCGTATGAGCAATTCGATAAAACAAGTCAAGTCTCATCTTATTTTCTGCAATTAGTTTTTCAGGATCCTCGTTGCACGCACTAATAATCGTACATTTTATAGGTGCGACATCATTTGAGCCTACTTTGCGAACGAGCCGTTCTTGTAGTACCCGCATTAACTTGGATTGCAATGTGATTGGCATAGAGTTAATTTCATCTAAAAAAAGAGTGCCATCTTGAGCATATTCAAACAGTCCTATTTGGTCTGTTGCACCTGTAAATGCACCTTTTACTGTTCCGAATAATGTACTTTCTAGTAAAGTTTCTGGGATTGCAGCACAATTTATCGCTACGAATGGTTTATCTGCTCGAGGACTATGATTATGCATGCTTTGTGTAAACAACTCTTTTCCTGTACCCGTTTCTCCAACAATTAATGTATCTGCATTATGTATCGATACATTTTGTGCTTCTTTTATAAGGTCTAACAGTACTAAGCTTTTTCCCTTAATATCATTAAATGTATAAATGGTTCCATTTTTTGAATGGACTTTCTCTTGAGTTATAACATTTGCTTGCCTTTTTAACTCTATAGTTTGATGAAGACGGTCTTTAAGTCTTGATTCATTTGTACTTATAGAAAAGACAGAGATGGTTTTCCCGTCTTTTTGGATTGGGAATGTACTATAGTTCACATATTTCGGTATCCCGTTAATAGTAGAGTGTGCTCGATACCTTGAGTAAATTGGTTTGCCTGTTTTAAATGTATGTTTGTGCTCTGAATATTGTGGGTTGTAATTATAAACAGACCATAAATGTTTTCCGATAATGTCTTTGCTTGTTAAGCCTTCCATTTTCTCCTGTGCTTCATTGTATAAAGTTATTTCTCCTTCAGAGTTACTCATCATTACTCCTTCATCTAAAGAATCTATAATTTTTTCAAGACAATACAGCCGTTCCTCCGTAATTGATATTTCGTTTTCTCTAATACATAAAAAAATATAATCAACATCACTAGAAAGGACTTTGACTTCTACAGTAAAGTCTTTTTTATTTAAAGAGAGGGGAAATGTTTCGTTATGGATGAAACGAACATTATCACATTCAATGAAACTATTAATAGGAGTACCTTCGACCACTTTTAAAGGAACATCCTCATTTAAATCATGCCAGAGGATTTCATAATGCTCATTTAAGGCGATGACTCCATCCACAAAACTTCTTATGATTGATCCGAATGAAGAAACAGTCAAAGTACTCTTACTCCTTCCGATTATAAAATTATCCATAGTATAGCATAATTCTGATTATTTAGAAGAGTCTGCATGTAAAATTTATCTGCACCGTAAAAGAACCTTTTATCCAAAGGGATTCTATCGTTTTAGTTGAATATTTTGAAAAAATAGAAAATGTTATCTGCGATAATTATTTTTATGAACGTTTGAAAAATTGGTGAAATAGTTTCGTTGAAAATACAAAAACCCAACTAATTGTCGGTGTTACATAGATAATTCGAAAAAAAAGATTTTTCTACTTAATAATTATTAGAATTGGCACGACACTTGCATTATAGAAAAGTGTGAAACCAATTACATTATTTTAGGGGGAATTATCGATGACAACACCAGAAATTTTATATTCCGTAAAAGCGCAAAGAGGACCAGAGCTACGTTGTAAAGGTTGGAGACAAGAGTCAATACTACGAATGCTTGAAAACAATATGGAGAACGCAGAAAAACCGGAAGAGCTTGTAATCTACGGCGGTATCGGGAAAGCAGCACGTAACTGGGAGTCTTACCATGCCATTGTTAAATCGTTAAAAGAGTTAGAAGATGATGAAACATTGGTTGTGCAATCTGGAATGCCAGTAGCGATTTTCAAAACACATAAATACGCACCAACTGTAGTAATGGCGACAACAAATATTATGAAAGCAGACTGGCCGACATTTTATGATTTACAAGACAAAAACTTAACAATCTATGCAAACTATACAGCGGCACCTTGGGAGTATATCGGAACGCAAGGTGTTATCCAAGGAACATTTGAAACACTTTCGGCGATTGCGCGCTTACATTACAACGATTCGCTTGTTGGGAAAATCCTTTTGACTGCAGGTGCAGGAGGGATGGGTGGAAACCAAACACGCGCGATGACAATGCATGGTGGAGTAGCAATTCTTTGCGACTCGAATGTCGAAATCATTCAACGTCGAATTGATAAAGGCTTCATCGATGAGATAGCTGGTTCGTTAGATGAAGCGATTGCAAAAGCGAAAGAATATGCAGCAGCAGGAAAGCCACTTGGAATTGCCGTTGTAGGAAACGCGGCCGACATTTACGAGGAAGTTTTAGAAAAAGGGTGGTTACCTGATATTTCTACTTCGATGACGCCTGGTCATGACCCAATTTCGTACTTGCCAGCTGGATACACAGTGCAAGAAGCAGAAGAACTTCGAGATACGAATCGTGAGTTGTATTTAGAAAAAGCGCGTGAAACGATGGTGCGTGAATTAGAAGCGCTTATTAAATTCATGGATTTAGGGGTTCATTCGTTTGAATACGGCACAAGTCATCGGAAAGAATGTATCGATGCGGGCATGGATGCAACAGAAGCGAAGCGTCTTCCAGGTTTCGTAGCGGAATACATCCGTCCACTATTCTGTGAAGGCCGCGGACCGTTCCGTTGGGTTTGCTTATCAGGAGATGCGGAAGATTTACGAAAAATTGACGATATGATTTTAGAAAAATTCAGCGATGATCACCTTGTAACACGATGGATCAAATTAGCGAAAGAGCATATTCCAATTGAAGCACTTCCTGCACGTATTTGTTATATGGGATTCGGACAGCGTAAAGCATTTGCCCTAGAAGTAAATGACATGATTCGTCGTGGGGAACTATCTGGCCCTGTTGCTTTTTCCCGTGATAACTTAGATTCTGGTTCTATTGTGAACCCAACATTTGAATCAGAAAACATGAAAGATGGCAGTGATTTAATCTCTGACTGGCCGATGTTGAATGGACTTCTGAACGCAGTTGGTATGTGTGACTTGATCGCAATTCAAGCGAACTATTCGATGGGAGAAGCGGTTCATACAGGCGTAACAATGGTTGCGGATGGAACAGCGGAATCCGATATGAGATTAGAAGTAGCCATGACAGTAGACTCCGGAATTGGGGTAGTTCGTCATGCACAAGCGGGCTATGAAACTGCCCAGGACGTTGCAAATGGGAAAGGTAAGCTAACGAAGGAAAGCATCAAAATCCCATTATGGTGGAAGCCGGAAGCTACATTTGGTCCAAAAGATGTGAAGAAAGAAGTTAATGCTTAATTTAGCAATAAAATGACTTAGGAAAGCAGTAGTTTTCAGTTTTTACCAATTTAGATTTCCAATAGTATGGAAAAAATATTAACTATAAGGGGACAATGGAATGAAAAAATTTTCACTTCTAATTATTGTCATGATTCTCTCATTAATTCTAGCAGCTTGTGGTACTAGCAACACTAATGCAGAAGCCGATGGATCAAATGGAGAAAAGAAAAAGTTGAAGATCGCGACAGAAGCAAACTATGCACCTTTTGTCTTTTTGGATCAAGGGAAGATGAAAGGCTTTGACGTTGACTTTATGAATGCAGTGGCAAAAGAAGCAGGTTATGAAATTGAGCTTGTCAATGTAGGTTGGGATCCTTTATTTGTTGAAGTGAAAGATAAGCTTTCTGATTTAGGGATCTGTGCAATTACTATTAATGACGTACGAGAACAAACCTATGATTTTTCCGTTCCATACTATTTATCAACAAACGAAATTTTAGTTCCCGAAGGTAGTGATATTAAAAGTGCTGCTGATTTAAAAGATAAAGTTGTTGCAGTTCTAGGTGGTACGACAGGACAAGAAGCAGTGGAAAGCATTCTTGGAGTAAATCATCCTAATATTAAAAAATTCGACAATAATAATCTAGCTATTTTAGAAATGCTTAACGGTGGAGCAGACGCAGTTGTAGCTGATAATGCAGTTGTGGAAGAATACGCAAAAAATAATGCAGACAAAAAACTTGCAGTGATTAAAGATGATGAAGGATTTGAGAAAGAATTTTACGGCCTTATGTTTCCAAAAGGCAGTGAGTTGAAAGCTGAATTTGATGTGGCTGTTACAAAAGTTCTGGAAAATGGAACATATGCGAAAATCTATGAAGAGTGGTTCGGTTCAGAACCAGATGTAGCAACAATACTTGCGCAACAAAAATAAGTGAATAAATCATATTGCGTAACTCCTATAAAGTAGTTACGCAATTTTGGTTAAGGGGGGAAATCAATGGATTTTAGACTAGACATCTTGGTAGAATATATTCCTTTCTTCTTAAAGGGAACTTTACTAACAATTGGGTTGTCGATAGCAGGAATTATTATAGGAACAGTATTAGGTTTGCTAATCGGACTTGGGAAAATGATGCGTAACAAGCCTATTGCTTTTCTATTTAACTGCTATATTACTTTTTTTCGTGGTACTCCATTATTCGTGCAAATCTTATTAATCCATTTTGGCGTTGTACCTATGTTAATAGGACATACAAACGGCATAGTTGCTAGTATTATTGCGCTGTCATTAATTGCAGGGGCATATATCGCAGAAATTTTCAGGGCAGGGATACAGTCAATTGATAAGGGGCAAATGGAAGCATCACGTTCTTTAGGTATGAATCATGTTCAATCTATGAAAGATGTTATTTTACCCCAAGCTTTTAAAAGAATGATTCCACCTTTGGGAAATGAGTTCATTGTACTTATAAAAGAATCCTCACTGGCAGCAATAGTTGCTACTCCTGAACTTATGTATTATGGGCGAGCGCTTGCAAGCCAGTATTACCGAGTGTGGGAGCCGTACCTTACGGCAGCGCTAATATATCTAGTGTTAACAACTTCTTTAAGCTTCTTATTAAATCGTCTTGAAAGAAGGTTGGCAACTGAATGATCCATGTAAAAAACTTAAAAAAGTCATTTGGCACTAACGAGGTTTTAAAGGATATTAATGCAGTCATTAAACCTCGAGAAGTCGTGGTTGTGATTGGACCATCAGGGTCGGGGAAATCTACATTTCTTAGATGTCTAAATTTACTTGAAACGATTACTGGTGGAAATGTAACTATTGAAGGTACTGATATTACGGACAAAAAAACGGATATTAATAAAGTAAGAACAGAAGTAGGGATGGTGTTTCAACAATTTAATCTATTTCCACATAAAACGGTGATGGAAAATATAATGCTTGCACCTATGAGGGTAAGAAAACTTTCAAATGAAGAAGCAAGGTCAAAAGGTTTGGATCTTCTTCGGAAGGTTGGCCTTGAAGAAAAGGCAAGTGCATATCCTGAATCGTTATCGGGTGGTCAAAAACAGCGGGTTGCCATCGCGAGAGCATTAGCAATGGAACCGAAAATTATGCTTTTTGATGAACCGACCTCTGCACTAGATCCAGAGATGGTAGGAGAAGTGTTGGAAGTTATGAAACAATTAGCCAAAGAAGGAATGACAATGGTTGTCGTAACACATGAGATGGGATTTGCTCGTGAAGTTGGAGACCGAGTTTTGTTTATGGATGGTGGTTATATTGTAGAAGAAAATGAACCGAAAGAATTGTTTGAAAATCCACAGCAAGAAAGAACAAAATCCTTCTTAAGTAAGGTTTTGTAAAAAAACAAGATATGGTGTATTGTTCCACTTTATAAAACAGAAAATTATGTATAATCAGAAATAGATAATCTAATCTTTGAGGTGAAAGAATGAATAATGTTCAGGAAACGATTGATAATCACCAAATTGTCATGGGAGAAAATCAAAGAATTTATCAGTTTCGTAATATATTTAGATTTTTCTTTTTCAGTGCGATCGGAATCTTCATGTTTTTTATTCCAATTGAAATAAACGACAAAAATTCCATTCCGTTAGACCATCTTGTGACGTGGATTCGATCGTTGTCTAGTACGGCGAGTGCCTATTACGCGATGATTCTTGTCATATTAGGAGCAGCTTATCCATTTTATACGAAAAGTTGGAAGAAAAGTAAAGTTGAAATGGTGTTATCCGGATTCAAAATATTAGGTGCAATAGCAGCATTTCTTGTCTTGTTTGAAATCGGTCCATCCTGGTTAATGGCAGAAGATATGGGGCCGTATTGGTTTTACAGTTTGGTTATTCCGATTGGTGTCCTTGTTCCAATTGGTGCCATTTTTTTAGCGATGCTTGTGGGATATGGATTGCTTGAATTTATCGGTATTTTCATGCAACCGATTATGAGACCTATTTGGAAAACTCCAGGACGATCTGCAATTGATGCAGTGGCCTCTTTTGTAGGTAGTTATTCAATAGGTTTGCTAATAACGAACCGTATATATAAAGAAGGAAAGTACACAAAGAAAGAAGCTATTATAATCGCAACAGGTTTTTCGACAGTGTCAGCTACATTTATGATTGTTGTAGCGAAGACGTTAGATTTAATGCATATTTGGAATCTATATTTTTGGCTGACTTTTTTAGTTACATTTCTCGTGACAGCTATTACAGTGAGAATTTGGCCAATTAATAAAATAAGTGATGATTATTACTCAGAAGAAGGTTTTCCAGAAGAAATTATTAAAGAGAAACGAATAAGGCATGCGTGGGAGCAAGCTATGACTACTGCCCATAATGCACCAAAATTAAAAGCTAATATATTCGAGAACGTTAAAGACGGTTTAGTGATGGCTATGGGTATTTTACCTTCCATTATGTCAATTGGTTTACTGGGGCTAATACTTGCCAATCATACACCGGTGTTTGATTATCTTGGCTATATTTTCTATCCGTTAACATGGATACTTCAAATTCCGGAACCACTTTTAGCTGCAAAAGCTGCATCTATTAACTTGATCGATATGTTCTTACCGTCATTAGTCGTACTTAAAGCAAGTTTAGAAACTAGATTTATTATTGGTTCACTTTCGATTTCTACCATATTATTCTTTTCGGCGTTGATACCTTGTATTCTATCAACGGAAATACCGATCAAGATGGGGCATATAATCGTAATCTGGTTTTGGAGAACAGTGTTCACGCTAATTATTGTTACTCCTTTAGCATTTTTGTTCCTTTAAGAGTTACTATGTAAAGTTTCGACATGGAGTCTAGCAATCTTTTAAATGGAGGTATAGGAATGAACGTGGAAACAAAAGTGAAAACAACAGTAGATTTAGTCATATATAATGCTGCAGAAACTATTACTTGTGTTGGAGAAGGTATGACGGAGATAGGGGTCATAGAAAATGCGTGGATTGCAATTAAGGATGACAAAATTGTTGGGGTTGGACCTGAAGAAGAGATAACGAACAAATTCGACTTAGAGAAATCGGTAAGTATTAATGCAACTGGAAAAGTTGTTGCACCGGGGTTTGTCGATTGTCATACACACCTCGTTTTTAATGGATCACGTGTAGAAGAATATGCTGCAAAACTGTCAGGTAATGTAGATGAAAACTTGGAAGAATTAGGAATTACAACTGGACCTAATCGAACAATTGAGTTAACTCGTCATGCATCGGAAGAAGAATTGTTTCAACAAGCGAAAAAAAGAATGTTATCTATGTTAGATTATGGGATTACCACAATAGAGAGTAAGAGTGGCTACGGATTGACGACTGAAAGTGAGATAAAAATACTAGAAGTAGGAAGAAGGCTAGGCAAGGAAACTCCTGTGGATGTATTAAATACATTTTTAGGTGCACATGGTATTCCAAATGGAATGTCGAAAAGCGAATACATTGAAATTCTTATTAAGGAAATGATTCCGGAAGTTGGTGAGCGGAAGCTGGCAGAGTTTTGCGATGCATGGTGTGATGAAGGATACTTTACAGCGGAAGAATCAAAGCAAATCTTACAAGCAGGACTACAATATGGGATGAAATCCAAATTACATGCAGATGCGTATTCATACATCGGGGGTTCTGATTTAGCAGTGGAGATGAACATGGTTTCTGTAGACCATCTGAATTTCACGCCTGTTGAAGTGATGGAAAAGCTTGCAAAATCGGAAGTAACAGGTGTGTTAATGCCAGCATTGGACTTTGCAGTTGGTCATAAGCAACCGTTTGAAGCAAGAAGAATGCTCGATTTAGGAATGAACATAGCACTTGCGACTGACCTTTGCCCTGCATGCTACACAGAGTCTATGCAGTTTGTTATTAACCTTGCTTGTCGATTATATAAATTTACAGTAGAAGAAGCGATAAAAGCTGCCACTTTTGGTGGAGCACGTGCACTGGATTTAGATGATCGTGGAATTATTCAAACTGGTAAACTGGCAGACTTACAGATATGGGATATACCTACGTATAAGCATATAGCATATGAACTTGGAACAAATATTGTAGAGACGGTTATTAAAGATGGGAAAGTAGTAGTTAGTCGATAATTACTCAATAATAGGAGGTTTTACAATGACAAAGAATCAATTGTACAGTACTGCTGTTGAACGATTAAATGAAGAACGCTTGTTAAGCTTATTTCTAGAGCTAGCAAAAATAAATGGTCCGAGTACTAAAGAACAACCTGTAGCTGATTATTTAGTAAATGTATTAACGGAACTTGGATTCACATTCGAATTTGACGAAGCACATAAAAATTTCAATGGAGAAGTAGGTAATTTAATCGCTTGGCGTGAAGGGACAGATTCGTCGATTCCTCCACTGTTCTTTTCCACGCATATGGATACTGTGCTACCAACTGAAGGTTTACAACCAGTTATAAAAGATGGTGTTATCTATTCTGATGGTACAACAATATTAGGTGCTGATGACCGAGCGGCATTGGCAGCCTATTTAGAAGCGGTTCGTGCAATTATTGAAAGTGAAGTTCCGCATGGACCAGTTGAGCTTGTTTTAACGGTTAATGAACAACCAGGTCTTGTTGGAGCTACATATATGGATTATAGCAAAGCCAAAAGTAAAGTTGGCTACATTTTCGATAGTAGCGGAGATGTTGGACAAATAATCTTAAAAGGTCCTTTTAGTAGTAGGATTTGGATGGAAGTTGAGGGAAACGCTGCGCATATCGCGCTAAATGCAGAAGAAGGAAATAGCGCATTTCTTATAGCTGCCGAGGGATTATTGAACATGAATCTTGGCACTATTGATAAAGAGACACTTGCCAATATTGGAATTATCGAAGGCGGTGAATTAACATCGATAATTCCTGGTTCAGTGACGGTTGCAGGTGAAGTTCGTAGTTTTTCGAAAGAAAAAATGGAAAAGCAACTTAAGCATATGGAGGAAGCAATGCAGAAAGCTGCTGAGAGAAAAGGCGGTAAAGTGAATGTTAGAATCGAAAAAAAATATAGTGGATTTGATATTCCAAAAGATCATATTTTAACAAAAACGGTCGAATCAGCAGCTCACAATATTAACGTAAAACCTTTTCTTACAGAAACACTTGGTGGAGCAGATACGAATGTGTTAAATGAAAATGGTTTAACATGTCTTACTTTAGGTAATGGCTTCCAAAATATCCATTCATTTAGAGAATGCATAAGCGTAGAAAATTTAATAAACACAGGTAGACTAACGGTTGGTTTGATCGAACAATGGTATGAAAATCATAAACAAGCTTAACAAATAAAAGGAGTGGTAATAATTGAAGGGTGAAAGAACAGTCGAATTGGATAGACCTCTAGTAAACAACCAAGTTGCACTAGATGGGCTTACTTTAGATAGGTACAAAATAGAAAGTGTAGTTTATGGAAATGCAAAAGTGGTTGTTCCTGAAGATAGTCTATTACGAGTTCGCGCAAGTCGTGAACGCATAGAAAAACAGCTTAAAGATGGAAAGGTCATCTATGGTGTAAATACAGGATTCGGTAAGTTAAGTGATATTGAAATTGAAAAAGAAGATATAGCAAAACTGCAATTGAATTTACTGCGTGCAGATGCAGTAGGTGTTGGAGATCCGTTGCCAAAACCAGTTGTTAGAGCAATGATGGTTCTCCGTGCAAATGCACTGGCAAAAGGATTCTCGGGAATAAAAGAAGATACACTTTTGCTGTTGGTAGAGATGATTAATAAAGGTGTTCATCCAATTGTTCCTTGTAAAGGATCTGTTGGTGCAAGTGGTGATTTAGCACCGTTATCTCATATTGCAATTGTACTAATAGGGGAAGGGAAAGCTGAATATGATGGGGAAATTCTTTCGGGTGGAGAAGCACTGAAACGAGCGGGTTTAAAACCGGTTGTATTGGAAGCAAAAGAAGGTCTTGCCTTAATTAATGGAACACAGGCAATGACTGCGGTGGGGGTAGTAGCTCTAAATGAAGCAGAACGTGTTGGACTAGCTGCAGATATGGCTGCTTGTTTAACGATGGAAGCGTTACAAGGAATTATTTCTGCTTTTGACAGTGAATTATTAGCTGTCCGTCCACATCCTGAACTAGAATTTGTTGCTTCCAGAATGAGAAACTGGTTGGAAGGAAGTAAGCGGATTACACACCAAGGGGAAATTCGAATGCAGGATGCCTATTCAATACGTTGCATACCTCAAGTACACGGAGCATCTTGGCAAGCGTTTAATTACGTAGAAGAAAGACTGAAGATTGAAATTAATTCAGCGACAGACAACCCGATTATTTTAGAAAGCGGAGAAATTATCTCAGGCGGACATTTCCATGGCCAACCGATTGCACTAGCAATGGATTTCTTAAAAGTAGGAGCGGCAGAATGGGCAAATATTTCGGAACGAAGAACGGAACGACTTGTTAATCCACAATTAAGTGGATTGTCGCCTTTCTTAGCAGTAGACCCAGGCTTAGAATGTGGTTTGATGGTAGCACAATATGCAGCAGCTGCACTTGTTTCAGAGAATAAAGTACTTGCACATCCAGCGAGTGTTGACTCCATTCCGACATCTGCAAACCAAGAAGATCATGTTAGTATGGGAACAATCGGATCTCGCCAAGCACGAGAAATTATTCATAACAGTGCGAGAGTAATAGCTATAGAGTTAATATGTGCTTCACAAGCCATTTACTTAGAAAAAGCTGAAAACCAATTGGCTCCAGCGACAAGAGACTATTTAGAAAGAGTAAGAAAAATATGCCCGCCGTTAGAAAGTGACCGAGCTATTTCAGAACAAATGGAAGAACTGGCACAATATATTTTACGTGAAGACGTTTTACAATAGATAGCGATAGGCAGGAGGAATCGAGTAGTGTAATTGAAGTGAGACTTTGATCTTTTCTTATTCAAATTATCTAACGGCTTTAAACTTAAACTAAAGAGGGAAATGGGAAAGGAGGCTATGGAGTGAAATCCATAGCCTCTTTTTTATTTAGCTTAAACACTTATCTCTTTCCGGAGACTGGAAGCAGGAATATTTAGTTCCTCTCGATACTTACTAATCGTTCTTCTAGATATTGTAATTCCTTTTTCCTTATTAAAATAATCTGCAATTTTTTGGTCCGATAAAGGTTTGTATTTGTTTTCTTTCTCGATAAAGCTTTGTAAGAGTTCTTTCACCTCGCTTTGTGATATGGAGTTTCCGTCAACGGTTTCTAGTTTGGATGTAAACAACATTCTAAGATCAAAAGTGCCTCGTGGAGTTTGAATAACTTTATTCATCGTTGCTCTACTTACAGTTGATTCATGCAAATCAATTTCAGCTGCGACTTCTTTTAAAGTTAATGGCTTCAGAGATCCTTCTCTAAAAAATAATTCTTGTTTTGCGACTAGTACTTCTACTATTTTCAATATGGTAATACGCCTTTGTTCAATACTACTTAACAGCCATTTATAGTTAGTGAATTGATTGTTAATATATTTTGATGTTTCATCCTTTTCTTTTAGTAGATTTGAATACTTAGAATTAAAATGGATATCCGGTAAATAGCTTTCATTTAAGAAATAAACTAGATTTCCATCCTTATATTCCACAATGATATCCGGATTTAAATATTCTATTGAAGAATCCGTAATACCAAACCATGGTTTAGGATGAAGGGTCTGAATAAAATCATACAACTCTTTTACTTTCGCTAATGAAATTTTCATGCAACGAGCAATTTCGTTCCACTTTCTATTTGCTAATAAGTCTAGGTGGTTTTCTATTAGATTTTTTGCTAATTTTTCGTCTGGATAATCGTAATTTACTTGTAAAAGCAAACATTCTTTCAAATTTCTTGAGCCGATTCCGATAGGTCCAATCTGTTGAAGAAGATGGATTCCTCTCTCAATATCCGTATTATCAAATGGTTCATATTCTTTTAATTGTAAGTAGCCACTGTCATCCAAATTATGTATAAGGTAGTTAAGCAGTTTTAGATCTCGTTTATCTCTGTATAGAAACTTAGCTTCTTCGAATAATTTTTCTCTCATTCCTATGTCATTACTTTTAACAAAGTCAATGAGCTGCTGAGATGAATTGGTTGATGTTGTTTTTCCACGCATTCTTTCTTCATCAAGAGGTCGTTCTTTCAGTTCTATTAAGGGGTTTTCTAACTCTTGATCTTTTATATATTGGTAAAGATCGTAAGTCGAGTACTGTAGTAATTCAATGGCCTGTCTTAATTGAAAAGTCATGATTAAACTTAGTTCTTGACTTTGCTTGAGAACGAGCTCCATAGTTTTCCTCCTCATTAAACCTTCTAGTTAACTGAAAACGTTTACAAATGATTTTTATTTCCTATTATACTACGTATTTTTATACTTATCGATATAAAGATAGAATATTTAGAATAGAGTGAATTAGGAATTTTTGATATTTTTTTGAATTACTAGAACTTTTAGCCTATGCTTTATTTTTAATAAAATTTATTTATGATACAATGACGTGATTACTATAATACAATTCTACAGAATATGTGAGGAAGAAAACTTTATATGAAAGAACAAAATTCGTTAAAAAGCTTTAATTTTTTGTACTTTGGACTACTTGCTATGTTTATCCCCTTTCTTCCAATATATCTTGCTGAACAGGGATTGGATCCAGGGCAAATTGGCTTTATTATTGGTACTGGAGGTTTTGTGACAATTATTGCACAGCCTTTATGGGGGATGATTAGTGATAAGATTAGGACAATACGTAAAGTATTATTAGTACTACTATTTTTCTCAACTGTAATGGGTTATTTTCTATATGACTCGAGTGGTTATCTCCAACTTATCATATTCGCAATGCTGCTTTATTTCTTTTTAATGCCAATTGATCCTTTAACGGAAAGTCTTAATTTTTCTATATCAGAGGCAAATAAAATTAGTTATGGATCTATTCGTACATACGGTGCATTAGGCTATGCAGTAGTTTCATTACTTACTGGATATGTAATATCTTATTTCGGTGCACATAGTATGGCGTATCTGTTTGTAGGTATTGGAATTGTTAGCCTAATTGTGTGTTGGATGATGCCTGACGCACCAGTTACAGGTAAACCAGTTACATTAAGTAGTCTTAAACAATTTTTAAGAAATAAAGAGACACTTCTATTTTTACTGTTAGTCTTTATCTGTTCTGTACCAGCTAGAATGAATGATGTTTTCCTTGGAGTATATATTCGTGAGCTCGGCGGAGGGGCAGAGTTGTTAGGTCAAGCATGGTTCCTTGCCGCTGGAAGTGAAATTATAGTGTTTGCCCTAAGCTATTGGTGGCTTCGAAAAGGAAAAGAACTAATCATTATTTCATTCGCAACAACGTTTTATTTTATTCGTTTTTTCATTTCCGCTTGGATTACTGATCCTAATCTCCTAGCATATTTGCAAATCATGCAATTGTTAACCTTTCCTATTTTTTACTCAGCTGCTATTCAGTATCTATATCGGATAGTTCCTGTCGAATGGCGAGCTACAGGGCAAACCGTTTTGGCACTATTGTTCTTTGGAGTATCTGGTATCTTTGCGTCGTATTTAGGAGGAGCTGTATACGAATCTTTTGGTGGAAAAATTTTGTATTTATCTATTTCTTCGATGTCTTTTCTCGGATTGATAGTTGGTTTGATTCTATATGGGATATATGGAAGAAAGTCTGTAGATTGAATGCGAATCGCTGTCAAAATAATGTTATTTATCAAGCAATGCCGATGTCTGGTATTGCTTTTTTTAAGCTGATTTTTGGATTTTAACAGCTTTCTTCTAGCGCTTTAGTTCTTTTCCTTAAAAGAAAAAAGGAGATTTCCAACACAAAAGAGAAATTTTAAAAAGATATAATAGGTGGAGGTTGTTTTATGGATAATATTGATAAAAGAAAACGCTTAGAAGATAACCCATTTAGTTATCAAATTACAAAAAATAAGACGGTTTTTCTTGAGTATCATGGAAAGCAAATAAAAATTTTGAAAGGGAAAGATGCGGAGAAATTTTTAGAAAGAATAGAAGAGGCGGAAAATGAAAAAGAAGTACAGTTAATTTTGGCGAAAATAACAGGGAATTTTAAAAGAGGAAATGAACGTAGGAAATAGAGGTTGGGGGGACAAGGATGTTTAGGAGATATGGGGATCGTTCAGAGTGGAAGAGGATTGTTAAAAGAGAGTACGCACAAACTTTCATAGAGTCAAAAGAGTTTACTGGATATATTACACTATTAAAACTAATTCAAGTTACGGAACCGCTATGGGTACTGTACGGAGAAAAAAGGGTTTGTATCGTAGATAATGGTTTTATGTGGCTACAGCATTTCCCAATAGGTAAAAATTATTCGGTAACTACTATGTTTAATGCCAAGGGAGAAATTGTCCAATGGTATATCGATATATGTTACGCAATTGGAATCGAAAACAATATACCTTGGGTGGATGACTTGATACTTGATATTGTGGTGTTGCCTTCAGGAGAAATTATACATTTGGATGAAGATGAGCTGGAGGAGGCACTTGAAAAAGGTAGCATTGATCAGGCGATGTATGATCTAGCTTGGAATGAATCAAATAGAATTACTGCTTGTATTATGGAAGGGAAATTCAATTTGCTTCACTTTTCAAAAGAGCATAAGAATTCTTTAGTAGAAAAACTTCAGTAAAAATTTTAGGAGGATATGGATGCGTAAAGTAGAAGTAGTGGCATTTACAAATGATTGGAAGAAAAGCTTTCTTGAAGAAGTAATTCGGCTTCAAAAGATTTTTGACACAGAGGTAATAGCTATTCACCATATAGGGAGTACTTCTGTAAATGACTTATGTGCAAAGCCGATTATTGATATGTTACCAGTTGTTCGTGATATTCATAAGGTGGATACATTTAACGATGCAATGATTGCTATCGGGTATGAACCAAAAGGAGAAAATGGACTTCCTGGACGTAGGTATTTCCAAAAAGGAGGAGACAAAAGAACACATCATGTGCATATATATGAGGAAGGTAATACAGAAATTGAACGTCATCTTGCCTTTCGGGACTACTTACGAGCACATATGGATGTTGCAAAAGAGTATGGAGAATTGAAAAAAGCATTATCCAAGAAGTTTCCGTTTGATATTGAATCGTATATCAATGGTAAAGAACAATTAGCTTCAGAGATAGAACTAAAAGCAATCGAATGGTATAAAAATCTCGCAAAAGATAAAAAATTTCATCGTGCATTTGGCGTCTATGGTATTTGTGTACAAAACAGCAAGTTACTCGTAGTTAACAAAAACGGTGGTCCTTATATAAATCGGTATGATCTCCCAGGAGGTAGTTTAGAAGATAATGAAAGTTTGGAAACAGGTATAAAAAGAGAGTTTTTGGAGGAGACAGGTTTTGAAGTGGAAGTTGTTAATAAAATTGGGGTAGCTGATTTCATGGTTTCGTCGGACTGGAGGGGTTTAACTGATGTTCATCATATTGCTGTGTACTATTTTGTAAAGCAAACAGGTGGTTCAATAACAGAACCTCTTCAGTTCGAAGGGCAGGACTCACTTGGAGCAGATTGGGTATCAGCAGAAGAAGTTTCTGAAGAAAATGCTTCTCCAATAGTGTTGAAAGCATTTGAATGGTTAAAAACAAATGAATTAGGATTATATGCCGACTATTATTTCGAGTGGAAGGTTAAGAAGAATAAAGAGTGTATATTAACTGAATTGTAAAAATGTAATTATTAAATGTAATGAAAGAGGTGGCGTGAATGCCCGTAAATGCAATGTTAAAAAATATGAAACTGGAAATCCCGATTATTCAAGCCCCAATGGCTGGAGGTATAACAACTTCTAATTTAGTAGCTGCCGTTTCCAATAACGGAGCTCTCGGAATGATTGCAGCTGGTTATATGAGTCCAATTCAATTAAGGGAACAAATCAGAGAAGTGAAGCTGTTAACGACCAATAATTTTGGTGTAAATTTATTTGTTCCAAATGAATTTCATCTTAGCAATACCGAAATGGAATTAGCAAACCAGTTATTGTTACCATATCGGGATGCTTTACATATACACAACGAAAATATGTCCCTACCAAATGTAGATGATGCATTTCAAACTTTCAAAGAGCAAATACAAGTTCTTATAGAAGAAAAAGTTCCTATCTGTTCATTTACATTTGGTGTCCCTACTTTAGATATGATTCAACAGTTAAAACAACAAGGCATTATATTAATAGGAACTGCTACAACAGTTGCAGAAGCAATAGCTATAGAAGACTTAGCAATGGATGCTGTAGTAGTGCAAGGAAGTGAAGCAGGAGGTCATAGAGGAAACTTCCTTGGTAACCATGAGGAAAGTTTAATCGGTTTAATGTCGCTAATCCCACAAGTTGCAAATAATGTTACTATTCCAGTTATTGCAGCAGGTGGGATTATGGATGGAAGAGGACTAATGGCTGCTTTATGTTTAGGAGCAAGTGCTGTCCAAATGGGTACAGCTTTTTTAACTTGTGAAGAAAGCGGAGCACATTCCCTTCATAAAAAGTCTATTATGGAGTCAAAAGGAAATGACACAGTATTAACTAAGGCTTTTTCTGGTAAATGGGCGAGAGGAATTACAAATAAATTTATAGAAGAAATGAAACAACACGAAGAATCTTTTCCAAATTTTCCGGTTCAAAACACTCTTACCCAATCGATTCGAAAAGCCGCTTCAGAGCAAAATAATAAAGATTTCATGTCACTTTGGTCGGGCCAGAGCACAACTCTTGCTAAAAGAGAGACTGTACAATCACTCATTAAGCGAGTTATGGATGAAGCTAGAAATATTAATATACGTGTATAAAGGCAAGGGAGGCCACTGAAAAACTCAAAATTATTATTTTTATAGGAACTATGTGCTGTATTTCATTTAAAGAATTTAGCGCGACGCATGAGACTCCTGCGGGAAAGCGAGACAGACGAGACCCCGCACGAAGCAGAGATGGGCACTGAAAAACTGTCTATTTTAGAATAAATACTTTTTCATTTCTAGAAAATCGTTGAAAAAGGCGACACTCCAGCGGGAATAGTGTTAGTCGAAGACCTCGTAGCGAAGCGAGGAGACTGAGGCAACGCCCGCGGAAAGGGAGGCCACTGAAAAAGTCACTTTTTTTCAAAAAATAAAAACGAAATCCCATAATTCCTTCACTTTTTAGGGTGTTTATGGGGACGTCATGCCAATTTTGATACAAATATACTTCTCAAGTGGTGACTTTATTTTCTGAATTTTTGTTTTTCAGTGGCCTCCGGAAAGGGAGCCGTTTCAACGATTTTCTTATTTATAGGGTAATGTATAGCTCCGTATAGCAAAGCAAATTATAGAGACTTTTTCAGTGCCTTCAAGCAGAGCGAAGGAGGAGGCTCGTCGCTCGCCCGCGGAAAGCGAATGCCAAAGCGCTAAATTCTCTTAGGACTATTTGATAGATAATTTATTTGAATGACACTTTTTCAGTGCCCTTGAAGTGGGGAGGCTGCGGCAACGCCCGCGGAAAGGGAGCCACTTCAACGATTTTCTTATCTATTTGGTTATTGTAGAACTCCATCTGAAAAGCTGATTATAGGGACTTTTCCAGTGCCCTCGAAAAAAGGGTGTAGGGGCGTGAAAGAGTCACGCCCCTACACCCTTAAGTTACGAAAACGATGCAGTGAACCTTTCGTCCAAAGCGAACCGAAAACGTACAAGAACAAAAGCCTCGATTATTCTTAATTATTTTTAATCCATTAACCGTTAAATTGTGTACTCATAATATGGTTCCTCTTGTTCTGTATCATCGAACCATTTCATTCCTTTATATGAAAAACCAATTTTCTCTAAAATCTTTAAAGATCCTTCATTTTCGAGGCTTGCAGAAGCTGTTACAATCTGTACTAATCCATTGTTCTTAGCTAAATCTAAGCAAGCATTTGCAGCTTCTGTTGCAAAGCCTTTTCCCCAAGAACTCTTACGAAAATGATAGATTAACTCGACTTCCTTTAATGGACCAACTATGTTGAACCCTGATGCACCAATAATTTCATCCGTTTCTTTGTCTTTCACTGCATAGACAGATAATCCGTTTATTTCATGACATTTGCGATATGCCTGAATAACTTTAAGTAATACATCATGTGGAGATGCTCCATTGCACTGTACCATAACTTCTTCATTACCCCAAAACTGTTTAGAAGACTCTAAATGAGATTCTTCAAACACACATAAACATAGACGTTCTGTTTCATAAACAATTACCATTTACTTCACTCCGATCATCAAAATCTTTTCTTATCCGCAAGTTTCATAGCTTTTTGTGTGTTGGCAAAATGCCATTTTGTGATGGATTTTAAAAATTCTGCTCCATGTTTTAAATAAATTTTTGCTGCGATTTCATCAACTTTTGAGCTTGCCCCTTTAGGAATGGTTGTATTAGCTATTTCACTAAGACGATCCATTTCTTTTAAAAATGCATATCTTGCAATAATGGAAGCTGCCGCAACAGATACATGTAATTGTTCAGCTTTTGTAGAAAATAACACATTTTCTCGAATGATTTCTTTTTCAGCTTTAATATGATTGTAATAAATACCACGCTCAGCAAATTGGTCAATTAATATATAGTCAGGTTTTTGTGGTATCAATTTCTTCAGAACATGTCTAAGTGCTTGATTGTGCATGAGTGCTTTTATTTTCCCTTGAGACCACCCACGTGACTGAATATCATTGTATTTCTCGTTTTTCAATACAAGAACACTATGTGTTAAAATAGCCATTAAATCTGGTGCCATTTTACGCATAATATCATCCGTTAACATCTTGGAATCTTTCACACCGAGCTCTGTAAGGAGTTTAATTTGATCTGCTCGAACAAAACAAGCTGCAACTGTAATTGGCCCAAAATAATCACCAGTTCCAGTTTCATCTGAACCAATCACAGATAAAGAGGCAAAGTTAGGTGGTAATGTATCACCTTTTGTATTTGAACTAACGATTTTTTGAACAGAATTGTCGGAAGATCTCCACAATGATGCCTCTCGAGTAGCACCGTTTCCTTGAAACATTACTTTACCAGATTTGTAAATTGTAACAGCGGTATCTACTAGTTTAGCAGCGAAAACTACCCCAGGAGCAGACCTTTCTACTCTAAATTTTGAATAATGATCTTTTACTTTTTCTATTTCTGTTGGTTGTAATAATAATACTTCGTTGGACATTCGTATGTTCCTTTCTTCACATCATAATCTATTTCGTGTTATTATTAGAAATAGGATTTTTCTGGGGAGGGTATGGCTTTGTCAGAACAACAAAAAACAAAAATTTCTGTTGATATATATGGACAGAATTATATAATGGTAGGTTCCGAAACTTCTGGCCATATGAGACTTGTTGCCTCCATGGTGGATGATAAAATGAGAGAAATTCATTCCCATAATGGTCATTTAGATATTGCAAAATTGGCGGTTCTTACAGCTGTTAATGCGGTTAATGATTACATAAAAGTAAAAGAGCAATTAGAGCTTCTAGAAGAAGAATTAAAAAGGTTAAAGGACTGAAAAAATGTTAGATATTCTTATTTTGATACTACTTGTAGCTGGATTAATAACAGGTGCAAGACGTGGATTAATCGTCCAGCTTATTCATATGACTGGTTTTATTATTGCACTCATCGTATCTTATACTTATTATAAACCACTAGCAGAAAAATTTGTTTTATGGATTCCGTTTCCAGCAGTAACTGCTAGTTCAAAACTAACGATCGCTGTAGAAAGTTTGGAATTAGATCAGACTTTTTATCGAATTATTGCATTTGCACTTATATTTATTGTAGTGAAATTTGCTCTGCAATTATTAGCATCTATGTTTGACTTTTTAAAGTATTTACCAATACTTGGATTTGTCAGTAATATGGTTGGAGCAGTGTTAGGATTCATCGAATTTTACTTTATTATATTTGTTCTGCTATACGTACTTGCCTTATTACCTATCGAATTTATTCAAAATTTAATATCCAGTTCGATTTTAACTGATTGGATGCTTGACCATACGCCAATCCTATCTGAAACGGTGAAAAATTGGTGGTATATATATATAGAAAAGTGACTTCTCTCAGTAGAGGGAAGTTTTTTTTGAATGAAGGGAGTTCTTATCTTGGATAAAAAGACAATCATTAAAACGTTAGAGAAAATTGCATTATACATGGAGTTGCAAGGAGAAAATCCATTTAAAGTTTCTGCGTTTCGCAAGGCTGCACAAGTTTTAGAGTTAGATGCTCGTAGTCTTACGGAAATGGATAATATTTTAACTTTAAAGGGGATAGGTGCCGCAACTGGTGCAGTTATCGAAGATTTAATAAACCACGGAGAGTCCTCCTTGTTAATAGAACTCCAAAACAAGGTACCGAGTGGTTTGCTACCCTTATTAAAATTACCGGGACTTGGTGGTAAGAAAATTGCGAAACTCTATAAAGAATTACAAATTGACTCAATTGAATCGCTAAAAGAAGCGTGTGAAGCAAAGAAAGTTCAAACATTGGCTGGATTTGCTGCGAAAACAGAGGAAAAAATATTACTTGAGATTGAAGCATTGCAAACAAAACCAGAACGAACTGCAGTATGGCAATTGGAACCAATTGTTGAGATGATAGAGAGAAAGCTAAAGACAATAACTAAGATTGCGAAATTTTCCGTAGCAGGTTCTTATCGAAGAATAAAAGAAGCTAGTAAAGATATAGATTTTATTATTGCTACCAGTTCACCAAAAGAAGTCCGTGATGAGCTATTAAATGAATTGCCTATTTTAAAAACTATTGCAGCTGGTGATACGAAGGTTTCAGTGACGTTGGATGTAGAAAACGAAGTAGATGTCGATTTCAGACTAGTTGAGTTGCATCAATATGCTTCTGCACTTAATCATTTCACAGGTTCGAAAGACCATAATATTAAAATGAGACAAATCGCAAAAGAACAAGGGAAGAAAATAAGTGAGTATGGTGTTGAGTTAGAAGATGGGAATATGCAGCATTTTCACTCAGAGGAAGATTTCTATGCTTATTTCGATTTGCCATTTATTCCACCAACTGTTCGAGAAGACGGTTCTGAATTCACTAAACTCGATCAACTTCCATTTCTTGTAGAATTGGATGATATAAAAGGTGACTTCCATATGCATACGACTTGGTCGGATGGGGCTCATTCAATCGAAGAGATGGTGGAAGCTTGCCGTCAAAAAGGATATTCGCATGTTGTGATTACTGATCACTCCGATTATTTAAAAGTAGCAAATGGTCTTTCTAAAGAGAGATTATTACACCAAATAGAAATAATACGCAGCTTAAATGAAAAATATAAAGATATAGAAATACTTGCAGGTACCGAAATGGATATACTTCCAGATGGATCGCTTGATTTTGAAGATGAAGTATTACAGCAATTGGATTTTGTTATTGCTTCCATCCACTCGAGTTTTAGTCAGCCACAAGAAAAAATAATGGAGCGCTTATTCCATGCTATCAAAAACCCAAACGTGGATATGATTGCTCATCCAACGGGTAGAATTATTGAACAACGAAATGGGTATAATCCGGATGTACCAACGCTTATTGAGTGGGCAAAAGAGTATGGGAAAATTTTAGAATTAAATGCAAATCCATATCGTCTTGATCTACAAACTGAATACTTAAAATTAGCGAAGGAAAAAGGCGTGCCAATTGCAATCAATACGGATGCACACCATATAAATCAACTAAAATACATGGATATTGGCGTTCGTTATGCGCAAAAAGCATGGTTACACAAAGAAAACGTTGTGAATACTTGGACACTAGAGAAGTTCATGCATTATATAACGAAATAATTAGGAGGTGCTACAGTGATAGCTGAAAGAGCACTGAAAACATTAGAATATTATAAAATACGAGAAGAAATTGAGAAATACTGTACTTCTTCTGTTGGAAAAACGCATATAGAGAAACTAGTTCCTTCCGTGGATTTAGAGGAAGTGACAAAGCTTTTGGAAGAAATGGACGAAGGACTAACTGTACTCCGACTAAGAGGAAATGTGCCAATGGGTGGTATTACAGATATTCGCCCCCACGCAAAACGCGCACAAATAGGCGGGATGCTAAGTCCTTTAGAATTAATGGAAACAGCAAGTACTATTCGAGCAAGTAAAATTTTACGACAGTTTTTAGAAAATGTTGCAGAAACAGAAGATGTAGGGATTCCTCATTTTCTAGAGAAAAAGGATGCCATGCCAATATTAACTGCACTTGAGCATGAAATAAATGATTGTATTGATGAAAATGGAGCAGTTTTAGATAGCGCAAGCCCTACTTTACGTTCGATTCGTCAACAACTTCGTATTCAAGTTAGCAGAGTTCGTGAAAAATTAGAAAGTTATACTCGTGGTGCAAATGCATCCAAAATGCTTTCTGATTCTATTATTACCATCCGAAACGATCGATATGTAATTCCGGTGAAGTCTGAATACCGAAGCCATTATGGTGGGATTATTCACGATCAATCATCTTCAGGTCAAACATTATTCATAGAACCTTCTGCTGTTGTCCAACTGAATAATGATATTCGTGGTTTAAAAGTAAAAGAACAAGAAGAAATAGAACGTATATTAATCAAACTAACTGCAGAAGTAGAACTAGTTGGACATGAGATTTTCTTATTAGTAAATATTTTAGGTGAAATGGACGCTATTTTAGCCAAAGCAAAATATGGACAAGCTGAGAAATGTACAATGCCTAGAATTAATAATGCTGGCTATATTCGTTTGGTAAAAGCAAGACACCCTCTAATTCCAATGGATATTGCTGTAACGAATACAATCGAATTCGGAAAGGACATCACTGCCATCGTAATTACTGGCCCAAATACAGGTGGTAAAACAGTGACACTTAAAACCGTGGGCTTATGTACTTTAATGGCCCAAAGTGGAATACCTATTCCTGCACTGGATGGATCAGAAGTTGCCTTATTTGAGTCAGTATTTGCAGATATCGGAGACGAACAATCTATCGAGCAAAGCTTAAGTACATTTTCATCCCATATGGTTAATATTGTTGATATTTTAAAGAAGTATGATGAAAAATCATTAATAATATTTGATGAGCTTGGTGCTGGAACAGATCCACAAGAAGGAGCAGCACTTGCCATTTCTATTTTAGATGCAGTTCATGGAACCGGTGCGCGAGTTATGGCTACAACCCACTATCCTGAGCTAAAAGCCTACGGATATAATCGTCCGGGAGTTGCAAATGCAAGTGTAGAGTTTGATATAGAAACTTTGAGTCCAACATACAAATTACTAATCGGAGTACCTGGACGAAGTAATGCATTTGAAATATCTGAGCGCCTTGGTCTTCCAGGACATATTATATCGCAAGCTCAATCTTTCACTGGAACAGATCGTGGAGAAGTAAATTCAATGATTGCTTCTTTAGAAGAAAGTAGAAGACGTGCAGAAAAAGATGCAGAAGAAACAGAAGATCAATTAGAAGAAGCACGTAAAGTTAAAGAAGAACTCGAACAAAAACTTGCACAACTTGAATTGAAAAAAGAACAATTAGAGCAAAAAGCGAAGGAAAAAGCGAAGAAAATAGTAGAGGAAGCAAGACGTGAGGCAGATGAAATAATTAGCGAGTTACGCAAAATGCAGTCTAATACGCATAAGCTCATAAAAGATCATGAGCTTATTGATGCAAAGAAACGTTTAGATGAGGCTCTTCCGAGCAATCCAGTATTGAAAAAACAGAAGAAATTGAATGAACTTACAAAAGAACTCAAAGCAGGCGATGAAGTTAAAGTATTGAGTTTTGGTCAAAAAGGTACATTGCTTGAGAAACTCTCTAAGTCCGAATGGTCAGTCCAAATTGGTATGTTGAAAATGAAATTAGACGAAGCAGACTTAGAATTTATTAAACCTGAAAAGCAAAAACAAACAGTATCCGTAAATGCTGTAAGAGGAAGAGATTCTCATGTTAAGTTAGAGCTCGACCTCCGTGGGGAAAGATATGAAGATGCACTAATACGGGCAGAGAAATATTTAGATGATGCAATTCTTGCAAACTATCCGCGCGTATCCATAATTCATGGTAAAGGCACTGGGGTACTAAGACAAGCAATTCAACAATATTTGAAAAACCATTCTCGTGTGAAAAGTTATCGATTTGGAGAAGCAGGAGAAGGAGGATATGGAGTAACTGTTGTTGAATTAAAATAAAAATGGAATCTTGAAACCTTATTTGATTATATACGTAAAGTTAGAAAAATTTAAAAGGGGTTTTTGGAATGATACTTTCTAGTTTTTGGTCGAACCCACTCGTGGAGTCTGCTGGTTATTTTAGCGTAGTGTTATTATGCTTAGTTGTTTCCATGGTTTTATTTGAAATCGTTACAAAATATAAAAACTGGGTCGAAATCAAAAACGGTAATATAGCTGTTGCTATGGCAACAGGAGGGAAGATATTTGGTGTATGTAATATTTTCCGCTATTCCATTGAACAGCATAATTCGTTCTTTGAAATGATTGGTTGGGGGCTTTTTGGTTTTTCGCTCCTTATCATTGCTTATTGGTTATTCGAATTTTTAACACCTACCTTTAATGTAGACAAGGAAATCGAAAATGACAATCGATCTGTTGGGTTTATTTCGCTTATTCTTTCAGTAGGTTTATCGTTTGTTATAGGTGCAAGTATATCGTAGGAGAGAAAAGTATGGAGAAACTTTCAAAAGTTTTAATCGCTGTAGGCATATGTTTTGTATTAATAGGAATAGTATATTTAGTAATGAATTAAAGGAATGAGTTTTCTGCTCATTCCTTTTTTTAAACAAAATTGTTAACTCTCCAAGCATTTGTCTATCTAATTTTGCTTTTCTAAACAAGGAATTGAATTGTCATTCATTATTCATTATAATTAAAAATAGGAATATTCACGCAATTATAAAACAAAGGGGGTTTTTATAATGACTGAAAAACGTTGGCTTTCCAATTATCCACCGGAAATTCCTCATACGCTTAACTATGAAGCTATTCCAGTTCAAGAGTATTTAACACGAGCGTTTAAAAAATTTCCGTCAAAAGTTGCGATACATTTCATGGGCAGAGATGTTACGTACAAAGAGCTATATGAATCATCGTTAAAGTTCGCTAATTACTTGAGGTCAATTGGTATTCGAAAAGGGGATCGAGTAGCAATCATGCTGCCAAACTGTCCACAAGGGGTTATTGGGTACTATGGTGCATTGTATGCAGGGGCTATTGTAGTACAAACAAATCCATTGTACACTGAAAGAGAAATATCATATCAAATGAAAGATTCCGGTGCTAAAGTAATTTTAGCTTTAGATATATTATTTCCAAGAATATCTAAAGTATTGAAGGAAACAGAATTAGAAAACATTATAGTAACAGGTATTAAAGATTACTTACCTTTCCCGAAGAATTTAGTATATCCATTTATTCAGAAGAAGCAGTATGGATTTACAGTGAAAGTAGAACATCGTGGAATGAATCATTTATTCTTGGAAATTATGAAAGTAGCAAACGTTACTCCTATTGAACAAGCATTTGATTTTGATGAGGATGTTGCACTTTTGCAATATACAGGTGGAACAACTGGTTTTCCAAAAGGTGTCATGCTTACTCATAAAAACCTAATAGCCAACGCATCTATGTGTGATGCATGGCTTTATAAATGTAAAAAAGGTGAAGAAAGTATTTTAGGAATTCTACCATTCTTTCATGTATATGGGATGACTGCTGTTTTAATATTATCTGTTATGCTAGGAAATAGAATGATATTATTACCTAAGTTTGATGTTGAGACAGCACTCAAAACTATTGATAAGCAAAAACCAACATTGTTCCCAGGAGCTCCAACAATTTATATAGGTATATTAAATCATCCAGATGTCCAAAAATATGATTTATCCTCTATAGTTGCTTGTCTTAGTGGTTCAGCTGCGTTACCAGTAGAAATTCAAGAAAAATTTGAGAATGTAACAGGTGGTAGATTAGTAGAAGGATATGGATTAACAGAAACCTCACCCGTTACACATGCCAACTTAATTTATAGTGATGAACGAGTGAAAGGATCTGTTGGGATTCCTTGGCCAGATACAGATGCCGCAATTTTTAGTATCGATTCTACCACGCCGCTTCCTCCAGGTGAGATTGGAGAAATAGCTGTAAAAGGCCCTCAAGTAATGAAAGGTTATTGGAATCGTCCGGAAGATACGGAGATGACAATGCGAGAAGGATGGCTATTAACTGGTGATTTAGGATACATGGATGAAAGCGGTTTCTTTTACGTGGTAGACCGTAAGAAAGATATGATTATTGCAGGTGGATTTAATATTTACCCTCGTGATGTAGAGGAAGTTTTATATGAGCATCCAGCAATACAAGAATGTGTAGTTGCAGGTGTACCAGACCCATACCGTGGTGAAACTGTTAAGGCGTTTATAGTATTAAAAGATGGTGCAACCGTTACAGAAGAGGAGTTAAATAAATTTAGCCGTGACAATTTAGCTTCGTTTAAAGTTCCAAGAATTTATGAATTCAGAGCTGAGCTTCCAAAAACAGCTGTCGGAAAAATATTAAGAAGAACACTTATAGAAGAAGAAAAAGAAAAGTTAAAACAAGTAGCAGAAGGTTAAATGAATATTGACATTAGTATAAATTAAATATAATATAAAAATATGAATGAATCATCATTCATATTTTTATTTTTTTGGTGGTGAATTCATTGAAAAAGGACAAACCAAAATATAGGCAAATTATCGATGCTGCGATTATTGTCATTGCTGAAAATGGCTATCATCAATCACAAGTTTCCAAAATTGCTAAACAAGCTGGCGTAGCAGATGGTACAATTTACTTATATTTTAAAAACAAAGAAGATATATTAATATCTGTATTTGAAGAAAAAATGGACATGTTTGCTGACAATTTAAAAGAAATAGTAAAAGAAGATGCAAGTGCCTCTGAAAAATTATATAAAATGATCGAGAATCATTTTACTGTATTATCTAGCAATCATCATTTAGCAACTGTTACTCAACTGGAATTACGCCAATCAAATCTTGCTTTGCGACAAAAAATTAATGCCGTATTGAAGAATTATTTAATATTTCTAGATGAAATTTTAACAGAAGGTATTGAAAATGGGGAATTAGACAATAGAATTGATATTCGCTTAGCAAGACAGATGGTTTTTGGTACAATTGATGAGACGACTACTACTTGGGTGATGAACGAGTATAAATACGACTTAGTCAATTTAACCGAGAAAGTACATCGTCTACTATTTAATGGGTTAAAAGCTTAACAAAGGGGAAGTGGGAAAGATGGAATTTTTATCATGGACTATTGAAGATGGAGTAGCCATTGCTACTATCAATCGTCCTCCAGCTAATGCATTGTCACGAGGGGTAATTTTAGAAATTAACGACTTGCTTGACGCTGTGGAAAATGATGACGCAGTTAGAGTAATTTTATTAAAAGGGGAAGGGAAGTTCTTTTCTGCAGGAGCCGATATTAAAGAGTTTACTTCTATTTCCTCAGGAGTTGAATTTTCCGAACTTTCAGCTAGTGGTCAAACAATTTTTGAACGACTGGAGAAATTTTCGAAGCCGGTTATCGCTGCGATTCATGGAGCGGCACTTGGTGGTGGTTTAGAGCTTGCGATGAGCTGTCATATTCGCTTAGTCTCTGAAAATGCTAAGCTAGGTTTACCAGAATTACAATTAGGTTTAATACCTGGATTTGCTGGAACACAAAGATTACCACGCTATGTTGGATTCGCAAAAGCAGCTGAAATGCTGTTAACAAGTGATCCAATTAGTGGGAAAGAAGCCGCATATTATGGACTTGCAAATCATGCATATCCTGAAGAAGAATTATTCGATCGAGCACAACAACTTGCTTCCAAAATTGCGAAGAAAAGTCCAGTAGCAATGAAGGCTGCATTAGAAATGCTTCAATATGTTAAAGCAGAATCTTATTATGAAGGTGTGAAAGCAGAAGCAAGTTCTTTTGGAACAGTTTTTGTTTCAGAGGACGCAAAAGAAGGTATTTCAGCATTTATAGAAAAAAGAGCGCCTATATTTAAGGGGAAATAAGGCTTCTTAGTAAGAAACCAAAAACTAGATAATAGATTCGTTGAAAAATATTGTTTTATCAAATCAATTGGCTGATTTATAAAGGGAAATAATCAAACGCTATGGGAGGATTTCTAAATGAATATTTATGTATTAGTTAAACGTACATTTGACACAGAAGAAAAAATTGCAGTAAGTGGCGGTAAGATTCAAGAGGACGGAGCAGAATTCATCATCAATCCTTACGATGAATACGCAATCGAAGAAGCAATTCAAGTTCGTGACGCTCATGGTGGAGAAGTAACTGTTCTAACAATGGGTGGAGAAGATGCCGAAAAACAATTACGCACAGCATTAGCAATGGGAGCTGATAAAGCAGTTCTTATAAACATAGAAGATGATGTGGAAGAAATGGATCAATTCACAGCAGCATATATTATCTCTGAATATTTAAAAGATAAAAATCCAGATTTAATACTAGCAGGAAACGTAGCAATCGATGGAGGTTCTGGGCAAGTAGGACCGCGTGTTGCAGAATTGCTAGGGATAAACTATGTAACTACTATTACAAATTTAGAGATTAACGGAACTTCAGTTTCGATTAAACGTGATGTTGAAGGAGATACAGAGGTTTTAGAAACTTCTTTACCACTATTAGTAACTGCTCAACAAGGCTTAAATGAGCCACGTTATCCTTCTTTACCAGGTATTATGAAAGCGAAGAAAAAACCTCTAGAAGAAGTGGAATTAGATGATTTAGATATCGACGAAGATGATGTAGAAGCAAAAACAGAAACTATCGAAATCTATTTACCTCCTAAAAAGGAAGCAGGCAAAGTATTAGAGGGCGAGTTAGCTGAACAAGTGAAAGAGTTAGTTCACTTACTACATTCGGAAGCAAAAGTCATTTAATCGAATTATTTTTATAATGGGAGGAAAATAATATGTCTAAAAAAGTATTAGTATTAGGGGAAGCACGTGAAGGGGCTTTACGTAATGTATCTTATGAAGCAATTGCTGCAGCTAAACAAATTTCTGAGGGTGGAGAAATTGTTAGTGTTCTTTTAGGAGATTCAGTGAAAGAGTTAGCAACTGAGTTAGTTAAGTATGGTGCTGACCGAGTAATCACTGTAGAACATCCTCATTTAAAACAATATACGTCCGATGGTTATGGCCAAGCGTTGCTTGCTGTTATTGATCAAGAAAAACCAGAAGCAATTGTATTTGGACATACAGCACTGGGTAAAGATTTGTCACCAAAGATTGCAAGTAAATTACAAGTTGGATTAGTATCTGACGTAACAGCAATTGAAGGAGAAGGCGATGCAGCTGTTTATGTTCGTCCAATCTACTCTGGTAAAGCTTTTGAAAAAGTTAAGGTTAAAGACGGTATAAAATTCATAACAATTCGTCCGAATAATATTGCACCTCTTGTAAAAGATGATGGAAAAACAGGGGATGTCTCTTCTTTGTCAGTAGAGATTACAAATCTACGTACAATTATTAAAGAAGTTGTTCGTAAGTCTTCTGAAGGAGTAGATTTATCAGAAGCAAAAGTTGTTATTGCTGGAGGACGTGGCGTAAAAAGTGAGGAAGGTTTTGCTCCTCTAAAAGAGCTTGCAGATGTACTTGGTGGAGCGGTTGGTGCTTCACGTGGAGCTTGCGACGCTGACTACTGTGATTATTCATTACAAATTGGGCAAACTGGTAAAGTAGTAACTCCAGATCTTTATATTGCAGCTGGTATTTCTGGTGCTATTCAACATTTAGCAGGAATGTCAAACTCGAAAATTATTGTTGCAATCAACAAAGATCCAGAGGCTAATATTTTCAAAGTTGCAGACTACGGAATTGTTGGAGATCTATTTGAAGTTATTCCAATGCTTACAGAGGAATTCAAAAAACTTAAAGTAAATGCTTAATCATAATTAGTACTCTGCTCTAGCAATAGAGCAGAGTTTTTTTAAAGATTAGAAAGTATTACAAAATAAGTATGCAGTGTGCACCTCGGTTTTTGCCTATTATTCCAATAAAATAGCTATCAAATAGCCGCTACGAGAATTTAGCGCTTTGGCATTCGCTTTCCGCGGGCGAGCGACGAGCCTCCTCCTTCGCTTCGCTCCGTGCGGGGTCTCGTCTGTCTCGCTTTCCCGCAGGAGTCTCATACCGCCGCGCTAAATTCTCCTATATAAAATGGATACAGTAAATAGTTCCTACTCTCGTTTTTGTTCATATGTTTTCGACATTAATACTTGAAAAAATAAGCAGCATTTCTAAATTGAGAAGTGAAGAGCGCCCGAAATTGTATCTTCGGGTGACGCTCTCCAGATAGAAAGTATCTATTCTTTCATTAACCTAAAGCAAAAGCCACTTGACTCCAACCGTTTCAAGCGGGCGACGGACAAAAGACAGCCATAGGATACCGAAAAAGAGGGACTGGAAGTGGTTTGCCACTTCCAGTCCCTCTTAAAAATTATCCGGTAAAAGATGGCCGACATTCTGTCCAAAGCACGCTAGATACGATGAAGACAACATGCACTTAAAGGGAGCTCTGCGCTTTTCTTGAGGGTAATAGAGTGTTACTTTTTTTCAGAAATGGTCTGGTTCTGTTCCTAGGTTCTCGAGAATATATGAAAATTACTTTCTTCTGAGCACAGCTGATTGCAGTCAAGAAACGGTATCGGGCCTTACATTGACGCTTGCACTTTTTTTAACTTAATCATGTAAGCTAAATGGTAGATGAACCTATATTAGTCTGCTATAATCAATTTATAGTTAACCGAAGGAGGAATTTTTAATGGCAATTGTGCATGGAACAGATCAAAGCTTCTCTCAAGAAGTAGAAGAAGGATTAGTATTAGTAGATTTTTGGGCAACATGGTGTGGGCCTTGTAAAATGATTGCTCCAGTCCTAGAAGAAATTGACGCTGAAATGAGCGATAAAGTTAAAATCGTAAAAGTAGATGTTGATGAAAACCAAGCAACTGCAAGTCAATTTGGAATTATGTCCATCCCAACATTAGTATTATTCAAAGATGGTCAACCAGTAGACAAAGCTGTTGGTTTCCAACCAAAAGAAGCATTAGTTCAATTCGTAGAAAAAAATGTATAATCTAAAACCGGGTCCGCTAAGGTGCCCGGTTTTTTTAAACAGGTGATAGAATGAACGATTTAATACAACAAAAGTGTGCAATATTACCAGATCAACCAGGCTGTTATTTAATGAAGGATCGTCAAGGGACGATTATTTACGTAGGTAAAGCGAAAATATTAAAAAACCGGGTTCGTTCTTACTTTACTGGATCGCATGATGGAAAAACACAACGGCTTGTACAGGAAATAAATGATTTCGAATATATCGTTACATCGTCCGATTTGGAAGCATTAATATTGGAGCTAAATTTAATTAAGAAGCATGATCCAAAGTATAATATTATGCTCAAGGACGATAAAACGTATCCATACATTAAAATTACTGCTGAAAAAAATCCAAAACTGATTATCACACGACAAGTTAAAAAGGACAAAGGGAAGTATTTTGGGCCATATCCAAATGTACATGCTGCTAATGAAACTAAGAAACTATTGGATCGCTTGTACCCTTTAAGAAAATGCGAAAAATTGCCTGATCGAGTATGCTTGTACTACCATTTAGGTCAATGTCTTGCGCCATGTGTAAAAGAAATAGAAGATTCTACTTATAAGAAAATGACCGATGAAATTACAAGCTTTTTAAACGGCGGCTACACACATGTAAAGAAAGAGTTATCAGAAAAAATGCAAGAAGCTGCTGAGAACTTAGAATTCGAACGTGCAAAAGAGTATCGCGATCAAATATCAAATATTGAAATGGTCATGGAAAAACAGAAGATGACGCTCAATGATTATACGAACAGAGATATATTTGGCTACACTGTTGATAAAGGATGGATGTGTGTACAAGTATTTTTTATTCGACAAGGAAAGCTAATCGAACGGGACGTATCTCTTTTTCCAATTTACCGTGATCCTGAAGAAGAATTTTTAACTTTCTTAGGTCAATTTTATGCAAAGTCGGAACATATTAAACCTAATGAAATATTAGTTCCTAAACATACTGATCTGCATTTGGCTTCTGAACTTTTACAGGTGAAAGTACTCTCGCCTCAAAAAGGAACAAAGAAAAACCTAGTTGATTTAGCAGAAAAAAATGCTGTTTTAGCGTTGAGTGAAAAATTCCATCTTATCGAGAGACAGGAAGAACGAACAATAGGTGCTGTGGAAGAATTAGGGACACTAATAGGAATTGCTACTCCGAATCGAATAGAAGCTTTTGATAATTCCCATATTCATGGAACGGATGCAGTTTCTGCGATGGTAGTTTTTGTCGATGGTAAAGCCTACAAAAAAGATTACCGAAAATATAAAACGAAGACCGCTGCTAAACATGATGATTATGGGGCTATGCGCGAAGTTGTTCGTAGAAGATATACACGCGTATTAAAAGAGAATTTGCCTTTACCGGATTTAATAATTATAGATGGTGGAAAAGGGCAAATAGAAGCTGCTCGAGAAATTATAGAAGATGAGTTGGGATTAGAAATACCGATATCTGGTTTAGCGAAAGACGGGAAACATCAAACTTCGCAGCTTTTATATGGTGATCCAATAAGTATTATTCCAATGAAACGTACGAGTGAAGCTTTTTATTTATTGCAACGTATTCAAGATGAAGTGCATCGTTTTGCTATTACATTCCACCGTCAACAACGGGGCAAGCATACTATTGCATCCTCTTTAGATGGTATTGAAGGAATTGGTCCAAAGCGAAAGAAACTATTGCTAAAACATTTTGGTTCCTTAAAAAAAATGCAAATTGCAACAAAAGAAGAGTTTATAGTAGCAGGTCTTTCAGAAAAATTAGCAGAGGCAATGGTTAATAATTTTCAGAAAAATTTATTGTCTTCTGAATAATCTTGTGGTATGGTTGTAACAATTTAATATTCACTTTTATGGTGAAGATAGAGGTGCGAATAGATAAGAGTACTCAGCAGGAGGATGAAAAGATCCTATAATCGTTGAGGAAAGGGTCTTTCGCCGAAACATAGAGATGCTTTTCCTTTTCTATGTTGGTCCTGCATTTAATAAGTGTAGGATTGTCAGAATTCAATATTCTGGAGGGCTATCTCACATGGACAATACTTTTTTGACCGTGTATGAGACAATGCTTTTCACATATTGTGAAAAGCATTTTTTATTACCCTTGCAGACAAGAAACTAAGGGAGAAGATGTTCATGAGCAAAATAGTAATGAAGTTTGGTGGTACTTCTGTTGCCACGACAGAAAAAATCGTCAATGTTGCAAAGCGGATAAGAAACGTAAAAGATAAAGGTCATGAGATTGTCGTTGTTGTTTCTGCTATGGGGAAAACAACAGATGAATTAGCCAGCTTGGCGAATGATTTATCTGAGAATCCAACAAAACGTGAAATGGATATGCTTCTTTCTACTGGGGAGCAAGTTACAATGGCCCTGCTTGCTATAAAGTTGAATGCATTAGGTATAGATTCCATTTCTTTAACAGGCTGGCAGGCTGGTTTACAGACGGATGAAGTACATAGGAATGCAAGAGTTGATAATATGGATGCTTCTAAGGTATTAAAACTACTAGCTGAAAACAAAGTAGTCATCGTTGCAGGGTTTCAAGGTGTAACTAGTGACAATGAAATTACGACACTAGGTAGAGGTGGTTCTGATACGACTGCAGTAGCTATTGCTGCTTCTATCGAAGCAGAAATTTGCGATATTTACACGGATGTAGATGGAGTGTTTACTTCCGATCCTCGTTTCGTTACAAATGCTAGGAAATTAGAACAGTTAGAATACGATGAAATGCTAGAATTAGCAAACTTAGGAGCGGGTGTATTACATCCACGAGCAGTAGAATTTGCTAAAAACTATAAAATACCATTACGAGTACGTTCGAGTTACAACGATGAAGAAGGTACGATTTTGAAGGAGGAAGTAGATTTGGAAAATAATTTAGTTGTTCGAGGAGTAGCGTTTGAATCAGATATCGTACGTTTAACTATAGAGTATGATATCCCGTTTAATGGTTCTCTAGCTTCAATATTTACAACACTTGCTGCAAATCATATAAATGTTGATATCATTGTACAATCTATTGTGGACGGAGTAAGACCTGCAGTTTCTTTTTCTATTAAAAAAGAATCTTTAGCAGAGGCAATTACAGTCTTAGAATCGAATAAACAAGTGTTAGGGTTTACTTTTGCAGATTTTGAAGTAGGATTAGCGAAAGTATCCATTGTTGGATCTGGCATGGTATCCAATCCTGGAGTTGCTGCACAAATGTTTGATCGTCTTAGAAAAGAAAATATTCCAGTAAAAATGGTTAGTACTTCCGAAATAAAAGTTTCTGTTGTAGTACCACAAAATGAAATGATTCATGCTGCAAATGCATTACATGATGAATTTGGGTTAGCATTAATATAAATAGTGAATGGTTAGAACCTAACTACTAACATTCAAGTTATTCGAAGGTCACCCTATTATTTCCTGGAAAATAAAAAACAATATATGGAAAAGAAGATATACATTCGTGAATTAAATAGAAAATTAACATTTAATGATTTGGGGAAGCGTCCACTCGCCTCCTTCGGAAAAAGCGAGACAGAGAAGAGAGTGTAGCGAGAGCACTGGAATACTGTAAATGTTTTATGATTTCTAGGAAATCGTTGAAAAAGGCGACACTCCTGCGGGAATAGTGTTAGTCGAAGACCCCGCTAGCTACGCGAGGAGACTGAGGCAACGCCCGCGGAAAGGGAACCGTTTCAACGATTTTCTTATTTTATGGAATATTGGACAGACCCATGTGGCAATCATTACTCCACTTTAAATAAAAAACAATGTATGGAAAGAACCCATACATTGTTTTTTAGTAGTGTGTTAGTTTAGATTTTTGTTTTCAAATCCCACTTTACTTGGAAAGTTACAATCCCATTTTTCTTCAGTTGTTCGTCATAGCATTCAGTCAGGTATCCACTAATTTTCTGCTGTTGTTCAGCTAAAAAACCTGCCTCTAAGCGATGGCTTCTACTAAGTCCACTTTGTGGTAGATTAAGAGTTTGTAATGTATAGTGTGCAGTGTCCTTTGCCGTTTTTTCTAAAAGTAATTCTCCCCAACCAGCTTCTTGGAAGAAAGTTATAGCTTCTTCCATCGAGTATAGTGGAAACTTGCGGGCAAGATCTTTTCCGGCCCAGTATAAAATATCTTTTTCATGTTTTCCGAGAATAGAAGCAAGAACGTGATCTCTAATTAATTCGTATCCAAAGGAAGTTACATGTGAATGTTCCTTTTCATTCAAGTAGCAACCCTTCTTTCTTATGAAAATATCATTTAACCTTGTCTATTTTATCATAAAAAAAATTCAGATTGTAAAGGAATAGTTTGTGAAATAATAAAGTAATAATTATAGAATAATGGGTGGTTAAAGATTCTAGAAAAAAAAGAATCATGCCTTGACGCTCCAAAATGTTGAGAGTACAATGGATATGTCATAAATTCGTAACGTGATGATGTGAATTAGAAATGATTACAAATGCTCTATTACAATAGTAAACATTTCTGTCAAATGTAAACCTGAGGGGGGTAACTGTTTTGTCGAAAGATCGCGAATTTTACTTGCGCCGATTACATTCTTTACTTGGAATTATTCCTGTTGGTTTGTTTTTGACGCAACATTTAATCATTAACCATTTTGCTACTAAAGGAGCAGAAGCGTTTAATGGAGCAACACATTTTATGGAGAGTCTTCCATTCCTAATTTTCTTGGAAATATTTGTGATTTACTTACCGTTAATGTTCCATGCATTTTACGGAATTTACATTGCATTTACTGCAAAAAATAATCCGAAAAACTTTGGAACTCTTCGTAACTACTTATTCATTTTGCAACGTTTTACTGGAATTTTTCTTGTTGTATTCATCGCTTGGCATGTGTTCGAAACTAGATTCCAAGTTGCAATTGGTGCGAAAGAAGTTAATTTCAACATGATGGTTGATATTTTATCAAACCCATGGATGTTAGGCTTTTATATCGTAGGAGTAATTTCTGCTACATTCCATTTAGCTAACGGTATTTGGTCATTCTTAGTTAGCTGGGGAATTACCCAATCTCCAAAATCACAACAAGTTGCTACATATGTAACATTAGCAATCTTCTTAGCATTATCTGTAGTTGGTGTACAAGCTCTATTAGCATTCGTTTAAGAATTTTTTATACATTCAACTACCATAAAATCGAGGAGTGAGAATAGCATGGCAAAAAGTAAACTTATTGTTGTCGGCGGTGGTTTAGCTGGATTAATGGCAACAATGAAAGCAGCCGAAGATGGCACGCACGTAGACCTATTTTCATTAGTTCCTGTAAAACGCTCACACTCTGTTTGTGCACAAGGCGGTATTAACGGGGCTGTAAATACAAAAGGGGAAGGCGATTCACCGGCAGTACACTTAGATGATACTGTATATGGTGGAGACTTCTTAGCAAACCAAAGACCAGTAAAAGCGATGACTGACGCTGCTCCTGGAATTATTAGCTTATTTGACCGTATGGGTGTTATGTTCAACCGTACGCCGGAAGGATTATTAGATTTCCGTCGTTTTGGTGGTACTTTAATGCACCGTACAGCATTTTCTGGTGCGACGACTGGCCAACAATTACTGTACGCTTTAGACGAACAAGTTCGTCGTTTCGAAGTAGATGGTCTAGTGACGAAGTTCGAAGGATGGGAATTCCTTGGAATTATCAAAGATAGCGAAGGTGTTTGTCGCGGTATTAAAGCGCAAAATCTTCAAACAATGGAAATTCGTGCTTTCCGCGGGGATGCTGTTATTATGGCAACTGGTGGACCTGGAATTATTTTCGGTAAAACGACTAACTCTATCATAAATACTGGTTCTGCAGCTTCAATTGTATATCAACAAGGTGCACTTTATGCAAATGGAGAATTTATTCAAATTCACCCAACTGCAATCCCTGGTGACGATAAACTACGTTTAATGTCAGAATCAGCACGTGGTGAAGGTGGACGTATTTGGACATACAAAGATGGAAAACCTTGGTATTTCCTAGAAGAGAAATATCCAGCGTACGGTAACCTAGTACCACGTGATATTGCAACACGTGAAATTTTCGACGTATGTGTTAACCAAAAACTTGGTATCAACGGAGAAAACATGGTGTATCTAGATCTTTCTCACAAAGATCCACATGAACTAGACGTTAAGCTTGGTGGAATTATCGAAATTTATGAGAAATTTACTGGTGATGACCCTCGTAAAGTTCCGATGAAGATTTTCCCGGCAGTTCATTATTCAATGGGCGGACTTTGGGTAGATGAAGATCAAATGACGAACATTCCAGGGTTATTCGCTGCAGGTGAATGTGATTACTCTCAACATGGTGCGAACCGTTTAGGAGCAAACTCCTTATTATCAGCTGTATTCGGTGGAAGCGTTGCTGGACCAAATGCAGTTAAATATATGAGTGAATTAAAGACTCATGCAATTGATATGGACGATGCTATCTTTGAAGCTGAAGTGACACTTGAGCAAGAGAAGTGGGACAAAACGTTAGCAATGAAAGGTACGGAAAATGCTTACTTAATTCATAAAGAATTAGGAGAGCTAATGACGGATAATGTTACTGTAGTTCGTTATAACGACAGACTTGAGGCTACGGATAAGAAAATTCAAGAGTTACAGGAAAGATACGAAAACATTAATATGGATGATACACAAAAATGGTCTAACCAAGGTGCGTCCTTTACACGTCAGTTGAAAAATATGTTGTATTTAGCACGTGTTATTACGATTGGTGCACTACAACGTAACGAAAGCCGTGGGGCGCACTACAAACCGGATTTCCCAGAACGTAATGATGAAGAATTCATGAAAACAACAATGGCGAAATTCGATCCTGCAACTGGGGCTCCAGTTATTTATTATGAAGAAATCGATGTATCGCTTGTTCCACCTCGTAAACGTGATTATTCTACGAAAGGAGAAAATTAATCATGGTAACAGCAACAGAAACTAAAAAAGTTCAAATTGAAGTTTTTCGTCAAGATACTCCAGAATCTACTCCATATTGGGAAAAGTTCGAAGTTAACTATCGACCTAATATGAACGTAATTTCTGCTTTAATGGAAATTCGTCAAAATCCTGTCAATACGGACGGGAAAGCAACGACTCCAGTAGCATGGGATATGAGCTGTTTAGAAGAAGTATGTGGAGCTTGTTCGATGGTTATCAATGGTAAACCACGCCAATCTTGTTCTGCATTAATCGATCAATTGACGCAACCGATTCAATTAGCACCAATGAAAACATTCCCTGTAGTTCGTGACCTTCAAGTAGACAGAACTCGTATGTTTGACTCATTGAAAAAAGTTAAGGCATGGGTTCCAATCGATGGATCATATGATCTTGGTGAAGGACCACGTATGCCAGAGCGTAAACGTCAATGGGCTTATGAATTATCTAAATGTATGACTTGTGGTGTTTGTTTGGAAGCATGTCCAAACGTAAATAGTGGCGCATCCTTCATGGGACCTGCTCCACTTTCACAAGTACGTCTATTTAACGCACATCCAACTGGTTCGATGAATAAAGATGAACGTTTAAACGCAATTATGGGAGACGGAGGCCTTGCAAACTGTGGTAACGCACAAAACTGTGTTGTTGCATGTCCAAAAGGTATTCCTTTAACAACTTCTATCGCTGCATTAAACCGCGATACAACTGTACAAATGTTTAAAAACTTCTTCGGAAGCGATCACATGGTTGATTAATTTTAACGTGGGAGCGTAAACATTTTTACGGAATGTATTCGTCTTCATAAAAATCTGTGTAGAATCTTTATTTCTATACAGATTTTTTATTTCTGTTACAATAAATGAATAACTATTCATTTATTGGGGGTATTCACATGAGAGCAAATTACATAGAAGATTTAAGTTCTTGGGAAAAGGGATTTACATTTTACTCAGAGGTTAATATTCGTTTTTCCGAAACGGATATGTATGGACATTTAAACAATACGGTTACATTTGCTTATTTTGAATATGCACGTATTGAATATTTTAAACATATTAAATTGATGAATGATTGGCTAAATCCAAAGGGAGAAAAAATTCCAGTAGTAGCTGATTTACAATGTGATTATTTGAAACAAGTATTTTTTGATGAAAAGCTTCGTATTTATGTAAAATCCAATTCAATTGGTTCATCTTCTGTAGATTTGCACTACATGGCAAAAAATGAGAACGAGGAAATCGTTTTTACTGGAAGAGGAACAATTGTACAGATTGACAAGAAAACAGGTAAAGGTTCGAAATGGTCAGAAAAAGAAAAAGAAGTTTTTCGAAAGTATGCATAACTAGCCGTCACCTACTTTCCCAATGCTACATACGTTAGTAGAAGAGTGGATAGGGGGGCTATGGCATTGTATGATAGTAATCAGCATCGATCAATACTGACGAGCAGGGAACGTCAAATTTTTCAATTATTAGTAGAAGATCATTCTACGAAAGAAATATCGATTCAGTTATCTATTAGTGAAAAAACTGTCAGAAATCACATTTCTAACACGATACAGAAATTAGGAGTATCAGGTAGATCGCAAGCAATTGTAGAATTATTACGATTAGGTGAACTATCGTTGAATTAATTAGAATCCTTGCCATTTTCCTCAGAACACGTCACAATGATAAATAATATGTATATTGTTTTGAGGAGTGAAGGATTAAATGACAGATGAGATAAACAACGTGGAACATAAACACGAAGATGTTGCTTTTTTAGAAAAAGAACTTAGGCATATATCAGGTATTATAAAACAAAAAGGGCGTCAAATGTTAAATGCCTATACAATTACTCCCCCACAGTTCGTGGCACTACAATGGCTTTTAGAGCATGGAGATATGACAATTGGCGATTTATCAAATAAAATGTACTTAGCTTTTAGTACAACGACAGATTTAATTGATCGTATGGAAAAGAGTGAGCTTGTTCAGAGAGTTAGAGATGAACAAGATCGAAGAGTAGTTCGAATACATTTATTAAAAGAAGGCGAACGTATCATAGAAGAAGTGATTGATAAGAGGCAGCAATATTTGAAGGATATTCTAGGTCAATTTAATACAGACGAAGTAGCAAATCTATCTACATTATTAGAAAAATTGCATCAAGAGATGAAAAAGAACTGAGGAATTTACGTGAAAGCCCCAATTGGTGTTATAGACTCTGGAGTTGGTGGGTTAACAGTTGCAAAAGAAATTTTGCGACTGTTGCCAAACGAAGAAATTATTTATATAGGTGATACGGCAAGATGTCCATATGGACCTCGTTCTGGGGGAGAAGTGCGTAAATTTACATGGCAACTGGCTATGGCACTTTCTAAGATGAAAATTAAGATGCTTGTTATTGCGTGCAATACTGCCACAGCAGTAGCATTAGAATCATTGAGTAAAAAAATGCCGTTTCCAGTAATTGGCGTCATATTTCCTGGGGCGAGAGCAGCAATGAAAGCAACGAAAAAAAATGAAGTTGTGGTCTTAGGTACAAGCGGTACGATAAAAAGTGGGGCATATGAAACAGCAATTGCGGCTTTAAACTCATCTAGTAAAGTTATTCCGCTAGCATGCCCTACTTTCGTTCCGTTAGTGGAGAGTAATGAATATGAAGGTGAATTTGCAAGAAACATGGTGTACAATACTCTCTTACCGTTAAAAAACGAACAATTTGATACGGTCATTCTTGGTTGTACACATTATCCATTATTACAAACGTATATTGAAGAAGCAGTTGGTGATAATGTGAAGGTACTTTCTTCCGCAGAAGAGACAGCACAAGAAGTGTTGGAGTACTTAGATTTTCATCAAATGCATAATCCAGTAGAAGGGTATAAAAAACCTGTGTTTTATACGACTGGATCTATTCCGATATTTAGGACAATCGTAGAGAAGTGGCTAGAGTTACCGAATGCAGATATTAGAACAATATCATTTACATGACCCTGTTAACTTGAGAATCCTCGAATAGCGGGGTTTTCTTTTGCTTACTGGTTATTACGAAAAAGGAGAAATTTATGATTAGAACAGATGGTAGAGATGTAAAACAATTAAGAGATATTCAGATTGAAACGGATTATTTAATGCATCCAGAAGGATCTGTATTAATAACAGTTGGCCGAACAAAAGTCATTTGTAATGCAACGATAGAAGACCGAGTACCACCTTTTTTAAGAGGACAAGGTAAAGGTTGGATTACAGCAGAATATTCCATGCTTCCGCGTGCAACAGAATCTCGCACACCTCGTGAAGCATCAAAGGGAAAAGTGACAGGTCGCACGATGGAAATTCAGCGTCTAATAGGACGAGCGTTACGTTCCGTTGTAGATTTAGAAAGTATCGGGGAAAAAACAATTTGGATAGATTGTGATGTTATTCAAGCAGATGGTGGTACTCGAACAGCAAGTATTACAGGAGCTTTTGTCGCGTTAACAATTGCACTCGGAAAATTATCTGAAGATAAGAAGCTACCATTATTTCCAGTTCGTGAGTTTTTAGCGGCGACAAGTGTTGGAGTATTAGAAAATGTAGGAGTCGTATTAGATTTAAACTATGAAGAGGATTCCTCTGCTTCTGTAGATATGAATATTGTGCAGACAAGCAGTGGGGAATACGTAGAACTTCAAGGTACAGGTGAAGAAGCGACTTTCTCTAAGAAACAGTTATTAGAGCTATTAGAGTTCGGGGAAGCTGGCATTCAACAATTAATGGACGTTCAACGTGCAGTACTTGGGGACTTAGCTAACAAAATCGGTGAGAGAGGCATGGAATTAGAATGAAAAAAATAATTATTGCTACAAAAAATAAGGGAAAAGCAAAAGATTTTGAAGCACTATTTAATCCTCTAGGATACGATGTCTTAACATTGCATGACGTTGCAGAAGAAATGGATATCGAAGAAACAGGAATTACTTTTGAAGAAAATGCATTACTTAAGGCGACAGCACTTGCAAATCATTTGCAGACAATTGTGATTGCTGATGATAGTGGGCTTGAAATTGATGCATTGGATGGACGTCCAGGTATTTATTCTGCTAGATATGCTGGAGAAGAAAAAAGTGATGATGCAAACATCGATAAAGTATTAGAAGAACTAGAAAATGTAGAAGAACCAAATCGAACAGCGAGATTTGTTTGTGCAATTGCAATCGCATCTCCAACTCAAAAAACGATTACTGTAAGAGGTACTTGTGAAGGTGTTATTGCAAAAGAAAGAAGAGGAAACAATGGATTCGGATATGATCCGATATTTTATGTTCCTTCCGAAAATAAAATGATGGCTGAATTATCCGCGGATGAAAAAGGAGCAATTTCTCATCGAGGAAATGCTATTAAAAAACTTTCTGCAAATCTTGCGGAGTTATTAAGTGACAAATAGGGAAATGATAAAGCTATTAATAATAAGTGATACACACAAAGATATTGAAACAATGGAAAAAGTCCTTCTGCAACATCAAGATGTAGATGCTATGATTCATTGTGGAGATAGCGAACTGGACTCCTCCTATTTTAAACAAATATCTGTACATGTAGTACGAGGAAATTGTGATTCGGATACTAATTATCCGAACGAAATCATTACTCAATTGAATGATGATATTGTTTATGTGACGCACGGTCATTTACATCAAGTAAAATCGACGCTTATGCCACTTAGCTATCGAGCTCAAGAAGTACAAGCGTCCATTGTATGCTTTGGACATTCCCATTTGCTCGGAGCAGAAATTAATAACGGCATTCTTTTTGTGAATCCAGGTAGCCTTCATAAGCCTCGTGGGAGAAAAGAAAAAAGTTATGCAATAGTAGAAAAACTTATCAATGGATGGAGTGTTCTATTTTTTTCTTCTGAACATAAAATAATAGAAGAATTAAATTTTAAAATTTAATGAAATAGCGTTGACTTAACTTGAATATGATTATATAATAAATCTTGTCTTTCCTATCTGTGTGGTGGGGGAGTACTTGTCTCAGTAGCTCAGCTGGATAGAGCAACGCCCTTCTAAGGCGTCGGTCGGGAGTTCGAATCTCTCCTGGGACGTTCATTCTATACATAGTAAAAAAACCTTCCAATCATTTGATTGGAAGGTTTTTTTTATATGACTTTGCTAGATTTCATTATACTTCTAATATGTTACTTCTGTTTTCCGATATTATCTATTTCCATTAGTTGATTTCGATTATTTCATTCTAGAACTTATAATATATCGTGTTATTGTCAAAACTAAACAATATCAACAAATGATAGAGGGTTTTATAGTGAGAGGAACAGGTGTCGGACCAATTAGTATATTGCACGTAATTTTTCTATCGATGACTGTTATTGGTTTAAAGAATCATGTGACAATTATTCCTCCGATATTGCAAGTTGTAGGCAGAGATGGGTGGGCTGCAATATTGCTTGCTGCGATCTTCATGTTTCCCTGGTTATTTCTTTTATTGTATGTTCATCACAAATCACATCAGTTGCCATTGAAAGATTGGCTAAAACAAAGGATTGGAAAAGTCGGATATACCATTATCCTTTATATTATTGGATTTTATTTAATCGTCCTTAGTGCGTTTACAATAAGAGAAACATTGCAATGGGTGAAGACGACATTTTTACCAAATACTCCAATGGTACTTCTGTTGACCATTTTTACAATACTTTGCATCCTACTTATATCAACAAATATTCAAACGATTGCAATGGTGAATGTACTTGTTTTATTCGGAGTGATTGTTTTAGGATTTTTTGTGGCATTTGTCAATATACAAGTAAAAGATTATGAATTGTTAAGACCTTTTTTTGAACATGGTTTTAAACCGATTGTTACAGGAGCGGTATATCCTGCATCTGGATTTGTTGAACTGCTCCTGCTTCTATTCCTTCAGCATCACTATAAGGGAAGGATTCGTTGGTACCATTTTGCTATTATGCTATTTATTTTAATGGGATTGACGATGGGGCCACTTATCGGAGCAATTACTGAGTTCGGGCCAATAGAAGCTGCTAAACAAAGTTATCCAGCTTATGAAGAATGGGGACTTGCAACGATTGGAAGATTTATAGAACATATGGATTTTTTCTCAGTGTATCAATGGTTAACAGGTGCATTTATTAGAGTTGGATTTTTGTTGTTTATAGTAGTAGATCTATTCAATTTGAATGAGAATAGGAAACGGATATGGACGATGATCGCACCACCTTTCTTCTTCCTTAGCTTATCATTATCACTGTTGAATGATGATCTATTTTTAGAAATCAAAGGAAATTATTTCTTAATATGTACTTTTGTATTCTTAATCGTACTATCACTCTTTTTAACCATAGTTGCATTCGCTTCCAGAAAAACTGTCAAAAACGTGTAATTATAATATTGCTTAGAAAGAAGTGAAAAGACAATGCAATCGGCTGAAAGTACAATGGATTTGCTAAAATTGCAGCAGCTATTTCAATATTCCGCGGATGTTAAATTTCAGGAATACTCATTCCATCGACATAAAGTACAGTTTCTCATTTGTGAGGCGATGGTTGACCAGCAGTTATTAAATGAAGTCATTGTACATCGGGTTCAGTCAGTTTGCGACAACATAACGGAGCAATCACTCGAAGAAGTAATTATTGAGAAGTTACACATACCCGACTTAAAAAAAGTGGAGAATCAAGAGGAAGCAATATCTTTAATATACGAGGGACATTTGTTACTTTACTTCGAGGAAGGCAATCTTTTATTTTCAAGTAATATTTGTAAAAAGCCAAATAGGAGTCCTGAAGAATCGAGAATGGAGGTACTCATTAAAGGTCCGAGGGACAACTTTATTGAAGATATCACTGTGAATATCGCATTAATACGTAAGAGATTGCCTACGAATTCGTTGTGCGTAGAAAAACTTCAGCTAGGAAAGCGTTCCAAAACTGTAGTAGCCATTCTATATTTTAGCGATATAGCCAATAAAGAAATATTAAATGAGATTAAAGACCAGTTGAATAAAGTAGACACAGATATAGTATTCAGTGGTGAGTTTTTAATGGAAGAAGTGAATAAGAATTCTAAAATCTTTCCGAGAACTGATTATACAGGAAGGCCAGATTTCGCTGTTGAATCACTCGTCAGAGGAAGGTTTATCATATTAGTTGATGGAGTTTCTTACGCTGTTATTACCCCTGTGAATTTATTTTTACTTTTAAAGTCAGGTGAGGATACAGAATATCCTGTTGCGTTTAGTTCATTGGAAAGGACACTACGTATTTCAGGTATTCTAATCGGCGTACTTCTTCCTTCATTTTGGCTTGCATTGACTACTTTTCATCAAAATCAACTGCCTTTTCAATTACTTACAACTGTAGTTCAAGCGAGTACAGGTTTACCTCTTCCATCCGCACTTGAAATGCTTTTAATGCTCTTAATGTTTGAACTTTTTCGTGAAGCAGGCTTACGTCTTCCGAGTGTAATTGGTGGGACTATAAGTGTTGTAGGGGGACTCATAATTGGGGACGCTGCTATACGAGCGGGTTTAACTAGTCCGGCGATGATAGTTATTATTGCGATTTCTACCATATCGACATTTACACTAGTTAACCAATCTCTAGTGTCAGCTGTGAGTATTACGCGTGTTATATTTATTTTAATCACTGCAATTTTAGGGTTATTCGGATTTTTTATGGCGCTGTATTTCCTGTTGCTATATTTAGCGAATATCCGAATATTTGGGGTTCCTTATATGAATATTGCCACTGATTTAAGCTGGACAACTATTAAAAAATCGTTATTTAGAGTGTCTCCGAAGAATTATAAGAAGCGTCCGAATGTGCTAGATCCACAAGATAAGACTCGGACAAAAGAGGCTGAGAAATGAAAAGGATAAAAATGATTATCCTCTTTATATTAGTGACATTTATATCAGGCTGTTGGGATGTGACGGAACCTGAAAGAATGCTCTACATTTATGGAGTAGGTGTGGATTATAAAGATAATAAATATGAGGTATATGCTCAAATCGTTAATTTTGTAAATATTGCTAAGTCAGAACAACCAAATCTTGAATCAAATCAGGTAGAGGTGGGTCATGGCTCTGGAAAAACTATTGATGATGCAATTTTTAGCTTGTATCGATCAATGGATTTAAAGCTTTTTTGGGGGCATTTTAGTTATCTTATTTTTTCGGAAGAAGTATTAAAGAATGGGAATGCAAATCCGGTAATTAATGCGTTTATTCGATATAGAGAAACGAGATATCAAACATGGGTCTATACAACGTCAGATCCAATAAAAGATGTATTACTCCTTACGCCGATATTCAATAAAGCGATGACGCTGTCTAAGATTTCAGATCCTGAGAACTCTTACAAGCAAGATTCATTAATAGAGCCTATTGATTTACGAGAGCTAATTATTATGTTAAACGAGCCAAGTTACGAAGTGAAAATCCCGTTAATTACCATTAAAGAAAATTGGGAGACGGAAAAAGAATTAGATAAGGCTGCTTCTATATTAGGAATAGGTGTGATTTCCCCGACCGATTTTAAGGGTTTTATTAAAGGAGATAAAATAAGAGGATTGCAATGGATGACGGAAGAAACAGTTAGATCGGAATTAACGTTCAAAATAGATTCTCATGAAGAAAGTTATATGACTGTAATTTTAGATAATCTTGATGTTAAAGTAAAACCGATAGTTACGAGTGATAATGTCAATTTTGATATCGATGTAAGATTGAATGTTTTAGTTAGCGAGTTTCAGGGAAAAATAACACCCGATGAAATACGGAAAGGTGTTATCAAACAAGTGAAGAAAGAGATTGAAGACACGTATAAAGAAGGGTTAAAAAACGATATTGATATTTATCGATTGTCGGAGTATGTGTATCGCCAAAAAGTGGAGACGTGGAAAAAACAACAAACAGATGGAAAGATAAGGTTGAGCGATGATTCTATAAGGGATCTTAATGTAGTTGTAGGTAAGATTTATTCAGGTAGAAAATCATTTGAAGAAACAATTAAATAAAAAATGATAATATATCTTGACAAATTACTGAGAAAATTAGACAATAGATATTGTCTTTGGTAAGACAGGTGCATTGTCTCAGTAGCTCAGCTGGATAGAGCAACGCCCTTCTAAGGCGTCGGTCGGGAGTTCGAATCTCTCCTGGGACGTACATAAAAAACCTTCTTTTTCAAATGAGAAAGAAGGTTTTTTTATAATTATGACAGATGAAACAAGAATGTAAATGCAATGCCCATACTATATATAATGCTGAAGGTAGGAGATCGTGAATGAAGAAAAAACATAAAAAGATTCAAAAGGTCGATAATCTGATTATTTTCCCAGGAATGATTGAGAACCTTTTAGCAGATGGTCTTGCATACGCGGAAGAACATAATTATGTCAAAGCAGCTCTCTGTTTTGATGAAGCGAAAAAATATGTTGAACTCGATGAAATGATTTTGAGTGTTTATGTCCTGACATTATTAGAGACAAGACGCCAACAAGAAGCGAAAGAAATTTGTGAGAATCTATTAGAGGAAAATTCCCCGATTTTTGAGCAGATAGTAGAATTATATTTGACAATCTTACTTGATTTGAAGGAATATAAAGAAGTAGAAAGTTTATTGGAGAATTTAGTATCAGATAATCGATTTTCTGATGATCGAAAGAAAAACTTTAAACAATTAAAAGAACTCAACTCACGACTTTCATCTGAACAAAAGGATTCTACCAACATGGATGATGAAACAATTATAGACCATGTCGATAAAGAAAAATTTCAAATGGATGTATTTACAAAACTAACTTTGATGGAACAAGAACAATTATTGCATGATTCATTTTATAAAAATATTTCAGATGTAGTACAAGAAATAATAGAGATTGTAGAAAGCAATAAGGTTTCTTTACCAGTCCAAACACTCGCTTTAATACTATTAGGTGGGAGTGGTGTTACTGCAAGCGTAACTGTTGAAAAGTTTGGTTTTAAAGAAAAAGTAAATCCAATGGCTCTTCCAAGCCCGAATGCTGTAGAACGAATAGATCTAGTTAATCAACATGTGCAAGAGATTTTAGAGAAAGATCCTTCTAAGTTGGAGTTGACAACAGGTTTAGTTCATCGTCATGCGTATGCATTATTTCCTTTCGATTGGACTGAATTTTGCGATGTAAAAGTTGCTGAAGCCTATGTTCATTTTGTGAATACTCTATTCGGAGAAGAAAATCTGAAGTCAGATAAATTGTATGATTTGATAAAATTATTGGAAGACTCGGCACAAGTAGTAGATAATGATTAATGTTGAAAGTCTATTCATCTATGCTATAATATACAAGTTGTCAATTTAATTAGTGAAAACCTGTCCTGTCACTTAAAAGACAGGCTGCTAAATTATTGTAATTTATTTTTTGGAGGTAGAATATATGTCAGTTAAATGGGAAAAACAAGAGGGAAATAACGGTCTATTAACAGTTGAAGTAACTGCAGATGTAGTAACGAATGGTTTAGATCAAGCATTTAAAAAAGTAGTTAAACAAATTAATGTACCTGGTTTCCGAAAAGGGAAAATGCCACGTCCAATGTTTGAAAAAATGTATGGTGTAGAATCACTTTATCAAGATGCACTTGATTATATTCTTCCACATGCATACGCATCAGCTGTTGAAGAAGCTGGTATCGATCCAGTAGATCGTCCAGAAATCGACATCGTAACAATGGAAAAAGGACAACCTTTAGTATTCACTGCTAAAGTAGTTGTAAAACCAGAAGTTACACTAGGCGAATACAAAGGTTTAGAAGTAACAAAACTGGAAACAGAAGTTACGGAAGAAGAAATCGAAGAACAACTAAAAAGCCAACAAGCTCGTTTAGCAGAGCTAGTTGTAAAAGAAGATGCAATCGTTGAAGGCGATACTGCTGTAATCGACTTTGAAGGATTTGTTGACGGAGTAGCTTTTGAAGGTGGAAAAGGAACAGATTACCCATTAGAAATCGGGTCAAACTCTTTTATCCCAGGATTTGAAGCACAATTAGTAGGTTTGAAAACTGGTGAAGAAAAAGATGTTGAAGTATCTTTCCCAGAAGAATATCATGCAACTGAACTAGCTGGTAAACCAGCAGTATTTAAAGTAACTGTAAAAGAAGTAAAAGGGAAAGAACTTCCTGAACTAAATGACGATTTTGCTAAAGAAGTAGATGCTGAAGTAGAAGGAATCGAAGGTCTTCGTGCAAAATTGAAAGAAGTAACTGCTTCAGAGAAAAAACAATTATCAGAACAAAGTCTTCGTGATGATTTAGTAGAAGCTGCTGCTGCAAATGCAACGATGGATGTTCCTGATGCAATGGTAAATTCAGAAACTGATCGTATGCTACAAGAGTTTGGTCAACGTTTACAACAACAAGGGATGAATTTAGACCTTTACTATCAATTCTCAGGTCAAGATGAAGCTGCCCTACGCGGTCAAATGGAAGAAGATGCTAAGAAACGCGTACAAGTTTCATTAACACTTGAAGCAATTGCTGAAAAAGAAGGAATTCAAGTTACAGAAGCAGAAGCTACTGCAGAACTTGAAAAAATGGGTGCACAATTCAATATGTCTGCTGAAGATATTAAAAACGCACTTGGTGGAACAGAAGTACTTGAAAATGACTTACGTTTCCAAAAAACAATTGAATTCTTAGTAGAGAACGCTAAAATTTCATAATTTTTGTTTAAAGCGTTATAATATAAAGCAAGGTACAGTAAATTGTCTGTGCCTTGCTTTATCTAATACATAGTTTTTTAATCATTAATATCATACTTAAACTTATTATTTGATTCCTGGAAAAGAATCTTGTAAGATAATTGCTTGAATAGGGGTGAATATTTTGTTCAAATTCAATGATGAAAAAGGGAACTTAAAATGTTCTTTTTGTGGTAAGCCACAAGAGCAAGTTCGTAAGCTAGTTGCGGGACCAGGCGTATATATTTGTGATGAATGTATCGATTTGTGTTCTGAAATTGTAGAAGAAGAACTTGGGGTAGAAGAAGAAGTAGAATTTAAAGAAGTTCCTAAGCCAAAAGAAATTTTAGCTATTTTAGATGATTATGTAATTGGTCAAGAGAGAGCAAAAAAATCACTTGCTGTAGCTGTTTACAATCATTACAAACGTATTAATTCAAATAGTGTAATTGATGAAGTAGAATTATCGAAATCTAATATAGTTCTAATTGGGCCTACTGGAAGCGGGAAAACATTACTCGCGCAAACTTTAGCTCGAATTCTGAATGTTCCATTTGCGATTGCAGATGCTACTTCATTAACAGAAGCGGGTTATGTTGGAGAAGATGTAGAAAATATTCTTTTAAAACTTATTCAATCTGCAGACTATGATATAGAAAGAGCAGAAAAAGGTATTATTTATATCGATGAAATAGATAAAGTTGCACGTAAATCTGAGAATCCTTCGATTACTCGAGACGTTTCAGGTGAAGGTGTACAGCAAGCATTATTAAAAATTCTTGAAGGTACTGTTGCAAGTGTTCCACCTCAAGGGGGACGTAAACATCCGCATCAAGAATTTATACAAATCGATACAACAAATATTCTATTCATTGTGGGTGGAGCGTTTGATGGAATCGAAACGATTATTAAACGTCGTTTAGGCGACAAAGTAATTGGATTTGGAGCGGATCCAAATAAAGTGGAAGTAGAAGCAGGCTCTATACTTGCTCAATTAATACCGGAAGATCTATTGAAATTCGGCTTAATCCCTGAATTTATTGGACGTTTACCAGTACTTGCCAGTCTTGAGCAATTGGATGATAAAGCGCTTGTACAAATATTAACAGAGCCAAAAAATGCGCTTGTGAAACAATATCAAAAAATGATTGAACTAGATAATGTTAAGTTAACATTTGAAGATGATGCATTAGTTGAAATTGCTAAGCAAGCAATCGAGCGTAAAACAGGTGCTCGTGGACTTCGATCGATTATCGAGAATATTATGCTTGATGTAATGTATGAGCTTCCATCTCGTGAGGATATTGTAGAATGTATTGTTACTAAAGAAACAATTACAGAACAAGCAAGTCCGAAGTTATTATTAGAAGATGGAACTGAAGTAGGAAAAGATAACGAAAAAACATCGGCTTAATAGGCCATTGAAATAAGCTGGCTTCCAATATGCGCTTGCTAAGTGCAATCAAGGATGTCAGCTTTTTCTCCTTATGTTTAATGTAGAAGAAAAGCGTGTTTCTAATCTTAGCAGTAATTGACTAAAAGTTGAGCTGTTTAATTAGTGAATAAATCGGACAGAATTAAACGGAGGTGACTTTCCAAAATGGCGAAAAATAATATGACATATTATCCGGTATTACCACTTAGAGGTCTTTTAGTATTTCCAACGATGGTGCTTCACTTAGATGTAGGACGAGAACGGTCTCTTGCTGCTTTAAACGAGGCAATGTTGCGTGATGAAAAAGTATTTCTTGCAGCTCAGCGAGATATGAATTTAGAGAATCCAAAGGCTGAAGATTTATATGATGTTGGAATATTAGCGTATATCAAACAAATGGTTAAACTACCTAATGGAACAATGCGCGTCTTAGTAGAAGGATTACAAAGAGCAATTTGGGATGAATACAAAGTAAGAGATACGTATGATGAAGTAGCTGTGACTGCCTTTATAGAGCCTGAAAAAGCAGATCAAGAAGACGAAGCGCTAATGCGAACTTTAGTACATAATTTTGAAAAGTATTCAAAGGCATCGAAGAGCGTATCAGAAGAAACGTATAAATCCGTTCTAGATATAGAAGAGCCAGGTAGACTTGCAGATATGGTTGCTTCTCATTTACCATTAAAAATTTCTGGAAAGCAAGAAATTTTAGAAATTATGGATGTTAAAGAACGTTTAGAAGCGTTAATAAGTCGCTTGTATAATGAACAAGAGATTTTAGATTTAGAAAAGAAAATTAATACACGTGTTAAACATGCAATGGAACGAACTCAAAAAGAATTCTATCTTCGAGAACAGATGAAAGCTATTCAAACTGAACTTGGTGATAAAGAAGGTAAGACTGGTGAAGTTGCAGAGCTGAAAAAAAGAATAGATAATGCAGGTCTTCCTGAAACAACGAAAAAGAACGTGTTAAAAGAATTGGATCGCTATGAAAAACTTCCGACTCAAGCACCTGAAAGTGGAGTCATACGGAATTATATCGATTGGATCGTATCCATTCCTTGGTCCAAGTCAACAGCAGATCAATTAGATATTAAGCGCTCTGAAAAAATCTTAAACCGTGACCATGAAGGTTTGGAGACAGTAAAAGAAAGAGTATTAGAATATTTAGCTGTACGTCAATTAACAAAATCTCTTCGAGGACCAATTCTTTGTTTAGCTGGACCACCTGGAGTAGGTAAAACCTCTTTAGCAAAATCAATAGCAGAATCATTAGGAAGAAATTTTGTTCGAATTTCTCTTGGTGGGGTTCGTGATGAATCAGAAATACGAGGGCATCGAAGAACGTATGTAGGTGCAATGCCTGGACGTATTATTCAAGGAATGAAAAAAGCAGGAACGATCAATCCATTATTTTTATTAGACGAAATCGATAAAATGTCAAATGATTTTAGAGGAGATCCTTCCGCTGCAATGCTAGAAGTATTAGATCCGGAACAAAATAATACTTTTAGTGATCATTATATTGAAGAAACATACGATTTATCGAATGTTTTATTTATCGCAACAGCAAATGATTTAAGTACAATTCCAGGTCCACTAAGAGATCGAATGGAAATTATTTCGATTGCTGGATATACGGAACTAGAGAAGCTCTCCATCGCTAAAAATCATTTACTACCTAAGCAAATGAAAGAACATGGCCTAACGAAATCACAACTTCAAGTAAAAGACGAAGTGATTGTGGATGTATTACGTCATTACACTCGAGAGGCAGGTGTAAGGAGCCTAGAGCGAGTGCTTGCGAATATTTGTCGAAAAGCGGCTTTACAAATCGTTTCAGGTAGTAAAAAACGTGTAACTATTACATCGAATAACTTGGAAGAAACAATTGGAAAGAAAAGATTCCGTTATGGACAAGCAGAAACAGAAAACCAAATAGGTGTTGCAACTGGACTAGCCTATACTTCAGTTGGCGGTGATACTTTGCAAATTGAAGTTTCCTTATCACCGGGTAGTGGAAAGCTTCAGTTAACAGGTAAGCTTGGTGATGTGATGAAAGAGTCAGCGCAAACAGCATTGTCGTTTGTACGCTCAAAAGCAGAAACAATTGGAATTGATCCAAACTTCCATGAAAAATTTGATATTCATATTCATGTTCCAGAAGGAGCGGTACCAAAGGATGGTCCATCTGCTGGTATTACAATTGTTACTGCATTAGTTTCCGCTTTATCCAAACGTCCAATTCGCCGAGAAGTTGGAATGACTGGGGAAGTGACACTAAGAGGAAGAGTATTACCAATCGGTGGTTTGAAAGAAAAAACATTAAGTGCACATCGCGCTGGATTAACGACAATAATTTGTCCAAAAGATAATGAGCGCGATATTGAAGATATACCAGAGAGTGTTAGAGAGGTCTTAACTTTTAAGCTTGTTTCCGATGCTGAAGAGGTACTTCAAATAGCATTAGAGGAGTGAAAAGCGTGAAAGTGAATAATGTAGAATTACTAATAAGTGCTGTAAGACCCGCTCAATATCCAGAAGGAGATTTACCTGAATTTGCTTTAGCAGGCAGATCCAATGTTGGGAAATCTTCTTTCATCAATAAAATGATAGGTCGAAAAAGCATGGCACGAATCTCATCTAAACCTGGGAAAACGCAAACGTTAAATTTTTATAAACTAGAAGAAGATTTACTATTTGTCGATGTTCCTGGTTACGGTTATGCCAAAGTGTCGAAAACAGAAAGAGCAGCATGGGGGAAAATGATTGAGACGTACTTTACATCTCGAGGAGTTTTAAAAGCGGTAATTCTAATAGTCGATTTAAGACATCCGCCTACTGCAGACGATTGTATGATGTACGATTTTTTAAAGCATTATAATATCCCATGCATTATCATTGCTACAAAGGCAGATAAAATACCAAAAGGTAAATGGGACAAGCATAAGAAAATTGTGAAAGATGAATTACAAATGGAAGCAGGCGATCCTCTAATCGTATTTTCATCCGAAACAGGATTAGGTTTTGATGCGGCTTGGGAAGAAATCGAGAGTAGATTCTAATAATTGTTTAGAGTACCTCATGTAAAATAGGATTAAGACTGGTCATTTAGGGAATAATTTTCTTAGATGATCAGTTTTTTATTGAATAAATTATTAGAATAATGTGTTTATTGTGTATATAATCAGATGTCTTGTTTTGCGGCGTATAGTTTGTTAAAATTATTTTATAATAATTCTAATCTAGATGCATGTTATTTCATGACTTGTTCACAAATGCTTAATTTCATTAAGACAAGCTATGTTATAATTGGATTTATGAAATGAACGTGAAAGGGTGACATGATTCCATGCATACAATCGTGGTTGGTGTCAATTATCGTACTGCTCCAGTGGAAATTCGAGAAAAGCTTTCGTTTGTCGAAACAGAGCTTCCAAAAGCCATGCAAGCATTACAAAATAAAAAAAGCATATTAGAAAATGTCATAGTATCTACTTGTAATCGTACAGAAATCTACGCGACAGTAGACCAATTACATACAGGTAAATATTATGTGAAGCAGTTTTTAGCGAACTGGTTTGATATCCCATTAGAAGACATTTCAAAATACTTGTTTATTCATGAAGATGATCAAGCGAATAGTCATCTGTTCCAAGTAACAGCTGGCATCGATTCGATGGTACTTGGTGAAACACAAATATTAGGTCAGGTGAAAAAGAGCTTTCTTAATGGTCAAGAAAACGGTACAACAGGAACAGTTTTCAACCAGTTATTCAAACAAGCAGTTACATTTGCAAAACGTGCTCATGCTGAAACGTCAATTGGTGAAAATGCTGTTTCAGTATCTTATGCTGCAGTTGAGCTTGGGAAGAAAATCTTTGGTTCTTTAAATCATAAACATGTGGTAATTGTTGGTGCTGGTAAAATGGGCGAGCTTGCAATTCAAAACCTGTATGGTAGTGGAGCAGGGAAAGTGACGGTCATTAACCGTACATTTGAAAAAGCAGAAGCGTTAGCCTCTAAGTTTGATGGAACAGCAAAACCGATGGATGAATTACAATGTGCACTATTAGAGGCGGATATTTTAATAAGTTCAACTGGTGCAACAGAATACGTAATTGACTACGAATTAATGCAATTTGTAGAGCGACTTCGAAAAGGGAAACCATTATTTATGGTAGACATCGCTGTACCGAGAGACTTAGATCCCCGCATTGGTGATTTGCCAAATGTATTTCTTTATGATATCGATGATTTACAAGGCATTGTGGAAGCGAATTTGGCGGAACGTGAACGTGCTGCTGAACAAATTAATACAATGATTCACACAGAAATAGAGCAGTTTAATGATTGGGTTACAACTTTAGGAGTTGTGCCGATAATTTCTGCACTTAGACAAAAAGCAAATCGTATTCAATCAGAAACGATGGCTTCCATCGAAAATAAAATGCCTAATTTAACGGATCGTGAACGTAAAGTTTTGAGTAAACATACAAAATCAATTATCAATCAGCTTTTGAAAGAACCAATTTTGCAAGTGAAAGAATTATCAACTGCAAAAGAATCTGCAATGCAACTTCAATTGTTCCAACAAATTTTTGGAATAGAAGAAGATGTTAAAAAGGAAATTTCAATGCAAGCTGAAAAATCAAAAATTAACTTAAAACAAAATTTATTGGATTCCCAAAACCTAAAAGAAGAATTGTCATTTTAACGAAGTAAAAGGAGGCGTTTTTTGTATCTGTATGTGTAATAATAGATATAGAAAACGTCTTTTTTGATGAAAAAAATAGAAAAGGAGCTAATTATGACTGATCTTGCGATGACAAGGCTACTCGAGATAATGGTCATTCTTCAAGCCGTAAGCCTTGTCTTTTATTTTATAGATTATTTGAATAAAGAGCGACGTGCACATCGTATAGCAGTTTGGCTACTTTCTTTGGTGTCACTCATGCAAACGGTGTTTTTAGTTTTGTACATTATTGAAACGAAAAGATTCCCGATTCTTTCGCTTTTTGAAGGTATTTATTTTTACGCATGGCTCGTTATTACTCTATCGATTATTTTACAAGTTATTTTTCGACTTGATTTGCCAGCGTTCTTTTTAAATATTATCGGGTTTATTTTTATGACAATTCATACATTTGCTCCGAATCAAATAGAACAATCACCGGTTGGTGATGCACTTAGATCCGAGCTGTTATTTATCCATATCATGTTTGCACTATTAGCGTATGCAGCGTTTTCATTGTCATTTGTTTTTTCATCATTATATTTAATATTGTATCGTGTTCTTAAAAAGAAAAAATGGACGAAACAATTCTCTAGATTGCCTTCTTTAAAACAAGCAGAAACTGGGATGACTTTTTCTATTTTAACAGGAGTTCCATTATTGTTTGTAAGCTTAGTTCTTGGGTTAGAATGGGCATATGTATCTTTAGATATATTCTCCATATTGGACTTTAAAATTATTAGTTCCTTTATATTATTAGTAGTCTATATTGTTGTATTGCTATTAAGAAGACAATCGAGATTTAGTGGCACTAATTATGCATGGATTCACATATATGCGTTTATGTTCGTTTTAATAAATTTTCTATTAGGTAGTCAATTATCACAATTCCATCTTTGGTATTAAAAGAAAGGTAGCGAAGTAATGCGTAAAATTATTGTAGGTTCTAGAAGAAGTAAATTAGCTTTGACACAAACCAATTGGTTCATTCAACAGATGAAGGATATGGGTGCACCTTTTGAGTTTGAAGTAAAAGAAATCGTAACAAAAGGTGATCAAATTTTAGATGTAACATTATCGAAAGTTGGCGGAAAAGGCCTTTTTGTAAAGGAAATTGAACAAGCTCTTTATGATAAAGAAATAGATTTTGCTGTGCATAGTATGAAAGATATGCCTTCTGAATTACCACCAGGTCTTGTAATGGGTTGCACGCCAAAACGTGTGGATGAGCGCGATGCATTCATTTCGACAGGCCATGTGAAATTTGCAGATCTTCCTAAAGGTGCAATCGTAGGGACAAGTAGTTTAAGAAGGAGCGCACAATTGTTATTATTACGTCCAGATATTGAGATTAAGTGGATTCGTGGAAACGTAGATACAAGACTTCAAAAACTACAGGACGGTGAATATGACGCAATTATTTTGGCTGCTGCAGGATTAAAACGTCTTGGTTGGAGTGATGAAGTGGTAACGGAATATTTATCGACTGAAGAGTGTGTTCCAGCAGTGGGGCAAGGTGCATTAGCTATTGAATGTCGTGAGGATGATGCAGAATTACTTGCAGAGCTTGCAAAACTTTCTGATCAAGATACTTGGAACGCTGTTCATGCTGAAAGAGCATTTTTGGCTGCAATGGATGGTGGTTGCCAAGTGCCTATCGCGGGATATGCAGTTATTAATGGTGATGAAATCACAATGACTGGCCTAGTTGCTGCTCCAGATGCATCAGTTGTGTACAAAGAAGTAGTTACAGGTAAAGATGCAGAAGCAGCTGGTAAAGAAGTAGCTCGATTAGTTACAGAGCAAGGAGCATACGATCTGATTCAAAAAGTGAAGGCAGATTTAAATGTCTAATAGGTTACCTTTGCAAGGCGAGTATGTTATCTTCACAGGAATTCCAAGATCGATGGAAGCAGCAAATCTCACAGTTCAGTTTGGTGGGAATGCAGTAATTGCTCCTTTGATAAGAACGGAAGAAATTGTTTCGCAAAATGATGAGGAAAAAATGCTCGCATGCAATACATATGACTGGTTAATATTCACCAGTCAGAGTAGTGTTAATGCTTTTTATTCGAAAATGAAACGGTATAAGCTAGATGTATCTTTCTTTCGCTCTAAAATTGCAGCTGTAGGATCACAAACAGCCCTGTCATTGGAAAAAATGGGGTTTTCAGTTCATTTTACTCCTACTATTTTTAGTGCAGATGTGTTTGTAAAAGAGTTTCCAGCAAAAGTATCTTCTAGAGAAACATGTTTGTTTTTTAGAGGGAATCTTGCAAAAAACACTATATCAGATGGACTTTCTAATAAAGTCGATGAATGGACCGTATATGAAACGAAAGAATTGGAAGAAAATAAACAACAAATTTTCTCGCTTATTGAAAGTAACAATCGCTGTTCTATCATATTTACAAGTCCTTCTACAGTGGAAGTCTTTCAAAAAAATATAGCATCTAAAGTTGGTTATGATTCTTTTACAATTTGTGCAATCGGACATGTTACGAAAGATTTCTTACAAACTTTAGGCGCAACTGTGAATGTGATGCCTGAAACATATACGCTTACAGAAGTAATACATGAATTAGTTAAATGGAAAGGAAGAGAAACATGACAGAATTATTTTTTCAACGCCATCGCCGTTTAAGAAAAACGGCTGGTTTACGCTCAATGGTAAAAGAAACTTATTTACATAAAGAAGATTTAATCTATCCAATTTTTGTTGCAGAAGGAGAAAATATTAAAAATGAAGTGGCTTCTATGCCAGGAGTTTTTCAATTTTCACTAGACCGTTTAGCGGAAGAAATAGATGAAGTTGTAGAGCTTGGTATTCCGTCCATAATTTTATTTGGTCTCCCATTAGAAAAAGATGCAGTAGGTACACAAGCTTATCATAATCACGGAATTATTCAAGAAGCTACTCGTTTTGTAAAAAAACGTCACCCTGAACTAGTTGTAATTGCAGATACGTGCTTATGCGAGTATACAGATCACGGACATTGTGGTGTAGTAGATGCAAATGAACAAATATTAAACGATCCTTCTTTAGATTTATTAGCTAAAACAGCAATAAGCCAAGCGGAAGCAGGTGCAGATATTATTGCTCCATCGAATATGATGGATGGGTTTGTGACTGCTATTCGACAAGGCTTAGATGAAGCTGGTTTTGCTGATGTACCAATTATGTCGTACGCTGTGAAATATGCTTCTGCTTATTATGGCCCATTCCGTGATGCTGCAGATGGTGCTCCTAAGTTTGGAGATCGTAAAACGTATCAAATGGATTACTCGAATCGCATGGAAGCAATTCGGGAAGCTACTTCCGATGTGGAAGAAGGAGCAGACTTCTTAATCGTGAAACCAGCACTTGCATACTTAGATATAATTCGTGATGTAAAAAATAATTTTACAACACCAATTGTTGCATATAACGTAAGTGGTGAATATGCAATGGTAAAAGCCGCTGCAGCAAATGGCTGGATTAATGAGAAAGAAATCGTGCTAGAAACGTTAACTGGAATGAAACGTGCTGGATCAGATATCATTATGACGTATCATGCAAAAGATGTTGCACGTTGGTTGGAGGACAAATAATGACTAAATCATATAACTTATCTAAACAAGCGTTTGCAGAAGCGAAAGATTTAATGCCTGGAGGAGTAAATAGCCCAGTTCGTGCATTTAAATCCGTAGATATGGATCCAATTTTTATGGCTAGTGGAAAAGGCGCAATATTAACTGATATCGATGGAAACGAATATATTGACTACGTTTTATCTTGGGGACCGCTAATTCTAGGTCACACAGAGCCAAATGTAGTAAAGGCTATCCAAAAGGTTGCAGAAACTGGTACAAGCTTTGGGGCATCGACTTTAATTGAAAACAAACTTGCTAAACTAGTGATGGAACGAGTTCCATCTATTGAAATGGTCCGTATGGTTTCATCTGGTACTGAAGCTACAATGAGCGCTCTACGATTGGCGCGTGGTTATACTGGAAGAAACAAAATTTTAAAATTTGAAGGTTGTTATCATGGACATGGTGATAGCCTGCTTATTAAAGCTGGTTCTGGTGTTGCTACACTCGGTTTACCAGATAGTCCTGGTGTACCTGAATCAATTGCGAAAAACACGATTGCGGTACCTTATAATGACTTAAAAAGCGTTCGCTATGTGTTTGAAACCTTTGGAGATGATTTAGCAGCAGTAATCGTTGAACCCGTTGCAGGAAATATGGGGGTAGTACCTCCAGTTCCAGGATTTTTAGAAGGTCTTCGTGAATTAACAGAACAAAATGGAACGGTATTAATTTTTGATGAAGTTATGACTGGTTTCCGCGTAGGTTACAATTGTGCTCAAGGCTACTTTGGAATTACACCTGATTTAACTTGCTTAGGTAAAGTAATCGGTGGTGGATTACCAGTAGGTGCTTTCGGAGGGAAGCGTAAAATTATGGAGCTAATCGCTCCTAGTGGTAATGTTTATCAAGCAGGTACACTATCTGGAAATCCACTTGCGATGACCGCTGGATATGAAACACTTTCCCAACTAACAGAAAAATCATATGAGCATTTCATGATGCTAGGTGATTTACTTGAAAAAGGATTCCGTGAAGCAGCGACGAAATACAATATTCCGCATACAGTAAATCGTGCTGGATCAATGATTGGATTCTTCTTTACCAATGAAAATGTGACGAGTTATGACCAAGCAAAAAAATCAGATTTAGATTTATTTGCGAAATATTATCGTTTAATGGCAGAAGAAGGAATTTATTTACCGCCTTCTCAATTTGAAGGAATGTTCCTATCAAGTGCTCATACTGTTGAACATATTGAAAAGACGATCCAAGCTTTCCACACAGTGTTTGAAAAGCTTACGAAAAAATAATGATTAAAAGCCTTGCATTCATTTGTAAGTCATTAAGAAACTTACATTTTTAACATTTGAAAGTGTGTGTAATTTAAAAAGGCGACATTCCGTTCGATTTTGAACGAAATGTCGCCTTTTTCTCTAGTAATACGAGCACTCATGCAAAGGAATGTTTGAAGAAAATAAGCTGTTCTGAATAATCTTCAAGACTGAGCGCTCTGGCTGCAGGCGTCTCATGCTCCTGCGCAAGCTCGATTTGCCGCCACAATAATTGTAGACATTCAGCGATGAGTCGAATCTTTTGAGCAAGTTTTTCTCATTCAATGATCGTCATTCTACTTATAAACAGCTGCTATTATGAATAGATCCATATTAGTTGGTTAGAGCGTAGACGGCGACTTCTGCGGGAATAGCAGATGTTTTTCACTATAAAATGCAGAAGGAAGTACTCCGTAAAATCAATAAATAGACGGAACATGATTACATTCTTCTAAACTAGATGGATTTCGTTACAAGCGGCGACTCCTGGTGGATAAGCGTTAGTCGAAGACACCGCAGCGAAGCGAGGAGGGCACTGAAAAACTCGAATTAGTATTTTTGTAGGAACAATTTGCTGTTTTTATTTAAGAGAATTTAGCGCGACGCATGAGACTCCTGCGGGAAAGCGAGACAGACGAGACCCCGCACAAAGCAGAGGAGGACACTGAAAAACTGTCTATTTTTTAATGTAAGTACTTTTTCATTTCTAGAAAATCGTTGAAAAAGGCGACACTCCTGCGGGAATAGCGTTAGTCGAAGACCCCACAGCGAAGTGAGGAGGCTGTGGCAACGCCCGCGGAAAGGGAGGACACTGAAAAACCTTAGCTTTTAATTTTTTTAAATACTCGCCATCAAAAAAGACAATTTTTCGTTCGATTTTGAACGAAAAATTGCCTTTTTCTCCTGTTTTTTTTACTTTTCGTCCTTCAATAGGCTCATAATTCTTTTCAGATTTACTGCAAAGATTGCCATTGCACCTTGCATCTGTATACCGAATAGACCCGCGGATGATGCTACATCATACCCGTGTCTATGTTTTAGTTCACTATTTTTCGCCTCAATCTTATAGCGTTGTTTTGCCTTTTCTTTAAAACCTTCGGTATTTTGAAATACTTCATGGTCTTTATGTTCCGTCGATTTAATTGTGACAGAATACGTTTTACTTTTAGCGCCTTCTTTATAACACCCATCTCTAAGAGGACAGACCAGACATTTTTTAATATAAAAATAATACGTTTGACGTGGATTCCTACCTTTAATTTTCTTTAGTGTGCCTGCTTTACGAATAGCCATATGCCCAACCTTACAAACAAACATTCCTGCATCTTTATTGAACTCAAATTCGTCTTCCTCTGCACGGCCACCTTGTGTAATCATCGGATTCAATTTTGATATTAATTCCATTTTGTTTTTCTTTGCATATTGAATATTATCTTTTTCCGAATAGGCGGAATCCCCGATAACCGTTTCTATTTCCATACCTGTTTTTCGGCTTTTCTCAATCAATTCTTGCAGATATTTCCCATCACTTTTTTCACCTGTTGTCACAATTGCAGCTGTAATTAGTCGTTCATCATTCATTGCGACGTGTGTTTTA
>NZ_VDGI01000011.1 GCF_006861825.1 Psychrobacillus vulpis
ATGTAGCATCATCCGCGGGTCTATTCGGTATACAGATGCAAGGTGCAATGGCAATCTTTGCAGTAAATCTGAAAAGAATTATGAGCCTATTGAAGGAAGAAAAGTAAAAAAAACAGGAGAAAAAGGCAATTTTTCGTTCAAAATCGAACGAAAAATTGTCTTTTTTGATGGCGAGTATATAAAAAAATTAAAAGCTAAGGTTTTTCAGTGCCCTCCCTTTCCGCGGGCGTTGCCTTAGCCTCCTCGCTTCACTGCGGGGTCTTCGGCTAACGCTATTCCCGCAGGAGTGTCGCCTTTTTCAACGATTTTCCAGAAATAAAGAAATATTTATCTTATAACAGACAGTTTTTCACTGCCCTCGTTACCTAGGCAAACTAAAATTTCTATCATTTCTCAATTCTCTTAGGAGCAGTCTCATTTTGCTCGACTGGATAAAACTGATTCGCACCAGTTTCCGGGTCAAACTTTCGTTGAAATTCCATCCCTTTTACTTCAGCTAATACTAAATCTACTGTTATTACTGGGGTTTCACCTTTAATAAAATGTCCTCCAAAGACATTTCCTACTTGATCGCACATTGTTCCATGGAAATGCGTCTCATATTCCCCTTCTCTTTTACATACAATGCCAGTACCTTGTAAGAACTCAATTGGCCCTTCTTTTACTACAAGGTCATTATATCCAACACCAATTATCGAATTATCTTTTGGTACTAAATAAACAAAACCACTTCTTTGAAAACTTCCGAAACAACTTATAATTGTTGCATACTCAATATTATTATCTTCACATAATTGTTCAATTCCTTCTAGCAAATCTGTACCATATACTATTCTAGCCCCAACTGTTTTACCATACTGACCAACTGCATAATTCACCTTTATTGTCGACATATTCCCCATCATCCTTGCATATTTATTTATTGTTAGTTAACTTTAAACTACATCGACTGAAAATTTCAATAAGAAAAAATAGATTGACTTTGGTAAATTGGTGTAGTAAATTAACTTTTATGGAACTGCTGAAAAATTAAATAGCTTATATCTCTTATCAAGAGTAGCTGAGGGACTGGCCCGTTGAAGCTCGGCAACCATCTACATTTTCCAATGTAGAAAGGTGCTAAATCCTGCAAAACATTTTGTTTTGGAAGATAAGAGAGGACACTTTGTATACCTATGCGCCTCTCTTTCTTTTGAAGGAGAGGCTTTTATATTTATTCAACATTCCTAATAATTATTAGGAGGAGTAAAAATGAAAAAAATTGGTTTATTATTATCAAGCGTACTATTAACGGGGGCACTTGCAGCATGTGGAGATAGCTCTGGCGGTGGAGAAAAAGCGTTAAACGAGAAAAAGCTAGTAGTTGGCGTTACTGCAGGACCACATGAACAAATTGTAGAAGTTGCAAAAGAAGTAGCTGCTAAAGACGGGTTAGAAATAGAATTAAAAGTTTTCTCAGATTACATACTTCCAAATACTGCATTATCAGAAGGTGACTTGGATGCGAATAGTTACCAACATGGTCCATTCTTAGATACCTTTAACAAAGACCATAGTACTAACCTAGTAACTGTAGGAAAAACAATATTAAATCCTATGGGAGTTTATTCAGACAAATATGACTCTGTGGATGACCTTCCAGATGGTGCAACTTTTGGATTGCCAAATGACCCAACAAACGGTGCTCGCGCATTATACATTTTAGAGGAAAATGGCTACATTAAAATTAAAGAAGATAAAAGAGAAACTGCTTCCATCTATGACATTGAAGAAAACCCAAAAAACTTAAAGTTCATTGAATTAGAGGCTGCACAAATTCCAAAACAATTAAGTGAAGTAGACGCAGCGGCAATCAATACAAACTTCGCCTTAGATGCTGGTATAAACCCTAAAGAAGATTCTATTTTACTAGAGTCATCCAACTCTCCGTATGTAAACTACATTGTCGTTCGTGCGGAAAATAAAGATGACCCAACGATTCAGAAGTTTGTTAAAGCTTATCAATCTGAAGAAGTGAAAAAATTCATCGAGGAAGAGTTTCAAGGTTCTGTATTACCAAGTTGGGATGAGTAAAGATTAATCAATTTCGCCTCGGCGTAATTGCGTCCAGATTTTGAATTGAGCTTGCTCAATTAACTCCCTTCAAAATCTGTGACATCCGCCAGAAGCTTTAACTTGAATCAGCTGTTATTATTTGCGACGAGCTTGCGCAGGAGCAGGGAGTTTGGCATCCCTCTGATTTACATGGATTCTGGCATTCATCCCGCCACTTGTTGAAGTGGAGGACTTCTGCTGAATCAAGTAAAAACGTTACCGACATCGGTAACGTTTTCTTTAGAAAGGAAGGTTCATGATGATTGTATTAGAAAATATTACAAAAGAGTTTAATAGTAAAAGTGGAAAAGTAAAAGCAGTAAAAAATGTAAATATCCACGTAAAAAAAGGAGAAACCCATGGTGTCATCGGTTATAGTGGTGCCGGAAAAAGTACGCTTATTCGTTGTGTGAATTTACTCGAAAAACCAACAGAAGGAAAAGTATTTATTAATGGAGTAGAAACAACCTCCCTCCCCCTTCCCAAATTACGTGTAGCACGAAATAAAATCGGTATGATCTTCCAAGGTTTTAATCTCTTAAAAACAGCTACTGTTTACGATAATATTGCGATCCCTCTAAAGCTTCTTGGTTATAAAAAAGAAGAAGTAAAAATAAGAGTGGAAAAATATTTAGAAATTGTAGGTTTAACTGATAAACATAAAAACTACCCTAGCCAATTATCTGGTGGCCAAAAGCAAAGAGTTGCTATTGCAAGAGCTCTTGCGCAAGAACCGGAAGTATTATTAAGTGATGAAGCAACAAGTGCACTTGATCCAGAGACAACTGATTCAATTTTAGATTTGTTATTAAAAATCAATAAAGAACTTGGGATTACAATACTATTAATCACACATGAAATGAACGTAATTCAAAAAATATGCGACCATGTATATGTTATGGAAAATGGTGAAGTAGTGGAACAAAATACTGCTATTAATTTATTTACCAAACCTGCTCACCTTACTACTAAAAAGTTTTTAAATACAATTAGTCAGCGAAATTTATCATCTACACTAATTTCCCAATTAAATGTTACTGGTGCAGTTACTCGTTTAACATTTGTCGGAGAAAGTACAGGTAAACCTTTACTTGCAGAAGTAAGTAAAAAGTTTAATGTTCAACCGAATATTTTAACTGCAAATATTATTGAATTAAAAAATGGCATCGTTGGAAACATCGTCATTCATTTAATAGGTGATAAAGATCAAGTGCAAGCTGCCCTTACATTTTTAGAGGAGCATGGAGTAGGTACTGAGGATTTGGAGGGACAATCATGAGTAGATTTGAACAGTTTACAAATCAATGGCTACCTATAATAGGAAAATCTGTTATTGAAACATTTCAAATGGTCGGGATATCTTTACTTTTCGCTGTTTTAATCGGAATACCGCTTGGAATATTAATCGTATTAACTAGACCAGGGCAAGCTTTACAAAATAAGTTCCTTTATCAATTAAGTAACTTAATAATTAATATCGTCCGCTCCATTCCATTTATCATTTTACTATTTTTCATCCTGCCATTTACTAAACATCTTGTTGGAACGACGATAGGTGTAAAGGGTGTAATTGTGCCTTTAGTTATTTATACGGCTCCATATATTGCAAGATTAATGGAATCTGCTCTGTTAGAAGTAGAAAATGGCGTCATCGAAGCTTATACAGCTATGGGAATTAGTACACCGGCAATCATTTGGCATGTACTACTTCGAGAAGCACGTCCATCCATCGTTTTGGGATTAACCATTTCTACTGTTAGTTTAATAGGTGCTACCGCAATGGCTGGAATGGTTGGTGCTGGAGGTCTTGGTGATTTAGCATATCGGTTTGGACACTTACGATATGAAGTAGATGTCATGTATGCAACTGTCTTTATACTCATCATCCTTGTTCAAAGCATTCAATCGATTGGTAATAGATTGGCTGCTAGATTGAAGAAAGACTAATGGGAGGGTTTCAAATGTCAAACAATTTATATGTGGAGCGAAACGGTTCGATCGCTACCCTTGTTATTAATCGAGCAGAAAAGAAAAATTCATTTTCTCTTGCTATGTTTAAACAATTAGGAGTAATTTTAGATGAATTGGAAGCAGATCAACAAGTAAGATTGTTAATTGTAAAAGGTGTAGATGAAACTGCTTTTTCTTCAGGTGCTGATATTTCCGAGTTTCTTGAAAATCGTTTCTCTTCTAGTAATGCAAAAAAATACAACGATGCTACACTCGAGTCTATAGAAAAGCTTTATCGCTTTCCAAAACCTACGATTGCACTTATTAAGACACTAGCAATTGGTGGTGGCTTAGAACTTGCTAATTCCTGCGATTTCAGATTTGCAACATCTGGAAGCAAACTTGGGATTACTGCTGCAAACATCGGGATTGTTTACAACTTAACGAGCACGAAACGATTAGCAAATCTAATCGGTCCATCTAAAGCGAAAGAATTACTATATACAGCTAAGTTAATCTCAGCAGAAGAAGGAAATGAAATTGGATTAATCGATTATGTTTATTCAAAAGAAGAAATTGAAGAAAAATGTTTGGAATTTGCCGAGAAAATTGTTCGTAAATCTTCTGTAGCAAACAACGGTATCAAACAAGTTATTCAATCGATTATTGACGGAGAAAATGAAGAAACTAAAGAAATCGAACAACTCATTTTAGATTCTTTTAGTTCGGATGATTATAAAGAAGGAATTGCAGCGTTTTTAGAAAAAAGAAAGCCTAACTTTTCTTAAGGGGTGGAAAAAATGACGAATGGAAAAAATAATGATTTATTATTAGTGAACATCGGTTCAACAGAAAAATTTCCAATTAACTTTCAAGAATTAGAGCAAGCTGCAAAAGAAAAATTGACAACAGGCCCATTTGGATACATTCGCTCATCTGCTGGAGGTGAAGAAACGTATCGAAAAAATATAGAAGCTTTTCCTAAGTACTCCATTGTGCCAAGGTTTCTAAACGATGTTTCCACATTAAATACGGAAGTAACAATTTTTGGTCGTACATACCCCCACCCTCTTTTCATCGCCCCAGTTGGAGTGAATAAAATTGCACATGAAGATGGGGAAATCGCCGTAGCAAAAGCTGCAGCAAAATATGATTTTCCGTACATACAAAGTACAGTTTCCAGCTATTCAATAGAAGAAATTGCAGCTGCTACAGAAGGAAGCTCGAAATGGTTTCAATTGTATTGGTCACAAAATAAAGAAATTGCATTTAGTATGGTAAAAAGAGCGGATCAAGCTGGGTATGAAGCAATTGTTTTAACGGTTGATACAGTAATGCTTGGCTGGCGTGAAGAAGATGTTCGCAACCAATTCTCTCCCCTAAAAAGAGGTTTTGCAAAAGGAAACTATGCATCCGATCCTGTGTTTATGTCTGCTTTACCAGATCATGAGGAAGAAACGATTATAAGTAGTATCGTTGAAAACATTTATCATCCTTCCTTAAATTGGGATAATATTGCTGAACTAAAAGAAAGAACTACACTGCCAATTCTTATTAAAGGTATTCTGCATCCGGAAGACGCTAAGTTGGCAATTGAAAAGGGAATTGATGGAATAATAGTGTCAAATCATGGTGGCCGTCAATTAGATGGAGTCATCGCTAGCATCGATGCGCTCCCTGCAATCGTTGAAGCAGTTAACGGTAAAATTCCCGTATTATTTGATAGTGGTATTAGACGTGGTTCAGATGCTGTCAAAGCGTTAGCACTTGGTGCAACTGCTGTTTGTATTGGCCGACCTTTTGTTTGGGGCTTAGCTGCAGATGGTCAAGCTGGTGTTGAAAGAGTATTAGAAAACTTCTTACAAGAAACTAAGGTTTCCATTTCTTTAAGTGGAGTAAGCAATCTTAGTCAACTTCGCAATTTGAAGATTGTGAGAAATTAAAGGTGGTAAATTAATGGAACAAGCTTTAAAAGGTATGAAAGTGGTCGATTTATCTCAAGTGTTAGCTGGGCCATATTGCACGATGGTGCTAGGAGATATGGGAGCAGATGTTGTCAAAGTAGAGAAATTTCCACTTGGCGATGACACTCGAACAATGGGACCTTATATAAATGATGAAAGCTATATGTATATGATGGTAAATCGCAATAAACGTGGTGTTTGCCTTAATTTAAAAACTGACGAAGGCTTACAAGTTTTATATAAACTTATTAAAGAGGCAGATGTTTTTATCGAAAACTATCGACCAGGAGTTACAAGGAAGCTTGGTATTGATTATGATAGGTTAAAGGCGATGAATCCTAGCATTATTTATTGCTCTATTTCTGGTTATGGTCAAACTGGTCCTTACAAGAGTAGAGGCGGATTTGATATTATGGCACAAGGTTTATCTGGATTAATAAATATGACGGGTGAACGTGAAGGAAAACCTGTTAAAGTAGGAATTGCTATTCATGATATTGCGGCTGCTCAAACAGCGATTCAATCTATTTTAGCTGCTTATATTCATCGATTGAAAACAGGTATTGGACAGTATATCGATGTTTCACTTGTAGATTCAGGACTTGCTTGGACAGTATGGGAAGCTGCTGCTTATTTTGGCAAAGGCGAAGTACCACGTAGAAATGGAACGGCACATCGCGTTTCAGCTCCTTATCAAGGCTATAAAACAAAAGATGGTTTTATACTTATAGGCGCAGCGAATCAAAAACTGTGGGAAAAATTTTGTTTATCTGTTGTCAATAAACCAGAATGGGTTGCAGATGAACGTTTTTTAACAAATAGTATACGTGCACAACATGTAGATGAATTAGAAATAGAAATGGAAAAAGTGTTGATGGAACATAATTCCACCTACTGGCTTGATTTATTGGATAAGAGTGGTATTCCTTCTGGCCCAATATATTCTTATGACCAAACACTTTCAGATGAACATATTCTTTCAAGAGAAATGATTTTAAAATACGAACACCCAGTAGCTGGTGAGATGAAAACACTTGGCTTTCCTGCTAAGTTTTCAGAAACACCTAGTCAATTGAAAAGTCCTGCTCCCCTTCTTGGTCAACATAATAAAGAAGTATTAGTAGAACTAGGTTATTCTATAGATGAGATAGATAGTTTATTAACAAATAGTGTACTAAAAAATTAAGTTTTCTTTAGTCAAGACTACTACTATTCAATTACAGGATTTTCCGAATTGCCTATTAAGTAGAAAATCTTTGAAACGGCTCCCTTTTCGAGGGGTACTGAATAAGTGTTATTCTAATAAATCTTCTATTAAATAGTCGTTAAGAGAATTATCACTTTGGCATTCGCTTACCTCCGAGAGACGAGCCTCCTCCTACGCTTGCGCTTCGTACGGGGGTCTCGACTGTCTCGCTTTTCCCACAGGAGTCTCACGCCGCCGTGCTAAATCCTATAGCTACATCATGTATTTACCATATAAAATCTGTAATACATTTTTTCAGTGGCCTTGCTCCACTACGCTCGTGGTCTTCGACAAACGCTATTCCAGTTGGATTGTCGCCTTTCTTAACGATTTTCTACAAGAGAGTTCTACTATTAGAAAAGCGATCAATTGAAAGTGCCTCATAGCATTTATTAATCATTTTAGAGAGAAATATTTAAAAAAGTGAGAAGTATCTATCCATTAAGAAGCAAAGTGCACCCGAAATTGTATCTTCGGGTGCTGCTTTACGTATAAAAAAGTATTTTTCTTTCATTAACCTAAACCAAAAGTGCCCTGACTCCAATAGTTTTAGAAGTGTGACGGACAAAAGTCGACCACAAGATTACCGAAAAAGAGTGGAAGTAAGTGGCAAGCCACTTACTTCCACTCCTATAATTCCTTCGGTAATAGTGTAGCCGATGAGCAGTCCAAAACACTCCTAGAACTTTGGAGACAAAATGCTCTTAAATGCGCTTATGCATTATTTACATATTCTCCATTAATCTTTTAGCGATCGCTTTGTACTCTTCCGGTCCAATTCCAGGTGCGAACTCTTCTGGAAGAGAATCCAGATTAGGAATATCATAACCTTTTGGACTACCTTCTTTCACAACGAGCTGTGCCCCACTTGTTGGGTTCGTTCCTTTCCAAATCTGCTTTATATCTGTGTAATCTCCAACATTATTCCACGTAAACAGTACGTTTCCATAACCAAGATCCTCGTATTTTTTTGCTTGGTCAAATGCTCTATTGTCTAGATTTGGAATTGGAAGCATTTTAGTCACATCAACGCCGGTTGCCATTTCCATTGCTTTTGCATATGCCAAAATATGTGTACCTCCACGAACTAGCAAGTAACCAATCATTTCTCTTGCAGTCGGATGGTCAGTCATTTCATATACACGCATTTTATGTGTTCTTGCCCCACATTCTAAGAAGAAGTTATGAAGCAAATCAAGTACTAGATTGCCACTTGAAAAAACATAATCCCCTCTCCACGGGCTTCCCATCGAATCTCCCGCTAATGAGGTTTGTGCATTCGCTATAAAGTGATAGGTATTTCTTTTATCCTTGGCAGTTTGAAGTGGCGTAACGTCTGGATCTCCATTAAATGTAGTACCCTTTTGTAATAAGTTTATCGTGTTAGAGACTAGCTCTACATGACCGAACTCTTCAGCTGTTATACTTGCGACTAGATCATAAAAAGGTTTGAGTTTCGTTTTTTCTCTAAAATTGAATGATTGGTACATATAATTATTTAATGTAGACATTTCTCCAAACTTTCCACCTAGTAACTCTTGTACAGCAGCTGCTGCATTTGCATCACCATATTCCAAGTTCGGGAGTTCAATTAACAATTTGTTCACTCGATTGAACAATGAATCATACTCCTTTTTTTATTTTGATAGTGTTACCCAAACAATTTCTTTCATTCTAATATAAAAAGGACTACCACTAACTTCTACGACAATATAATCTGGTGCCACCGTCTTTAAATTTCCTTGCAGTGTACTTCTAGATGTTTGTACAGCAACTCGCTTCCCGCTTAACGTTTGAAGTAGTTGATATAAATACGGTTCAAAACTACTTACAAATTCAACGGACGATTGTGGATTTGCGTTCACCTAAATCCCATCCCTTCTATGCAATCGTAATATTGTATGATATGAATATTTATATGGTGACTATTAAGTGGTATGATAATGTGTAGACGTTAAACAAAGTAGGTATAATAAATGATAAAACGTTTAGTAGTAACTGGATATAAAGCACACGAGCTAGGAATATTTGATGACTCTCATCAAGGTATCCCAATCGTGAAAAAAGCAATTAAAAATCAATTCATTGCATTAATCGATGAAGGCTTAGAATGGATTATTTTAAGCGGTCAGCAAGGCGTTGAAACGTGGACTGCTGAAGTAGTATTAGAAATGAAGGAAGAATATCCTGATTTAAAATTTGCCATTATTACACCTTTTTTAGATCAAGAAAAAAACTGGAGTGAACTTAAACAAGAAAAATATAGAAGCTTATTGTCCCAAGCTGATTATCAAACAAGCCTTACAAAAAGGCCATATGAAGCTCCATGGCAATTCATTGAAAAAAATAAATTTCTACTTCGAAATTCAGACGGTATCTTAATTGTATACGATGAAGAAAACGAAGGATCGCCAAAATATATTAAAAATTTAGCAGCAAAGTTTGCAGAGAAAGAAAACTACTCGATATTCAGTATCGATGCATATGATCTTCAAGTCATAGCAGAAGAAATTGCAGAGGAAAAGAGGAATGATTATATATGATCAATTTACAATGTGAAAGATATGATAAAGAAACAGAAGAGCTAATTTCAAAAGATTCGATAGAGTTTTTAAAAACTCCACTTGCCTATTTTAAAGAAAAGAAAAATGAATATGTATATTTACAATCGGAAAGTTTCGATGCGATAAAAGTAGATGGACTAGTATTAGAATACGACGAGGTATTTGAAGTATACACTGCTATGTTTGGATTATCACTACAAAAGAAATTTGGATCTAATATAAAGACATTTATAAATGATCATTTCCATTCAGAAAAAATGAACTACAGTATGATGTTTTCTGGAGATGAAGGTTTATGGGAAATCAATTTACCACTAAATTACATCGACCAATTTAAAGAAGAATTTACAATTGAAGAATCTTATGAATTTCTACATACATTCATCTCTTCCCTAGTAGAAAATAGTTCCAGGCCCCTGTAACACATTTGTAATATAAAACCATGATGTGTATATTTCCAATTGATGTGGTCAAACTAACGAGGATGTTTCATTACATTTTCAATAAGGAGGAAAAATTTGAATGAATCAAAACTCTTTTGGTCAAGGTCAACCACATCAAAATATGCAAACTGGTAGTATTTCACAACAAATGAACCATGGTGGTCACGAACTGTTTGATGTTCATGAAGTTTTGTCAACTGCAATAGCAGGTTTAAATCAAAAAGTAATTCTTCGTCCACATGTTAAAGACCCGGAATTACTAAATATTTTAGATCGACAATACGCTTTTGCTATTGACGAGTATAATATTACCGTCGAGTGTTTCAAAACTGGAAAAGATCCGTCACATCCTACTTCCACTTATAAAATGCAGCAAGGAAATGACTTTATCTACGGTATGAAGCCATCACAGCCTAAAAAGCCAATCCAAAATGCCAATGAAATATCTGATGAATTAATTTCAGGATTTTTACTTGGTGCTGCAAAAGCATCAGCTACAGCAAAAACTGCTGCGGCTTTAGAAACAACTAATCCAGTTGTTCGAAGAGTTCTTGCTGACTCCATTCCAAACTGTATAGAAATGGCATATGAGCTTTCGATATATCAAAACAAACATCATTATTATCAAGTACCACAACTTGCCCAACAAGATATGCAACAGCTGCTGAATTGGTATGCACCTGTACAAGGTCAAATGATGAACAAAGTACAATAATATAAAAACTCGTCCCTATTTGCAGTAGGGACGGGTTTTTATGTTATTGGATTGTTTCTCCGCAAAATTAACGTATAATTTAACATAAGCGTCGACTAACGAAAGAATAGGTGATTTTAATGCGAGTAGCAATCTTCGACTTTGACGGGACACTTTATGCGGAAGAAACATTCAAACTATTGATGACTCATTTGAAAGAGCATCCTATTTACAATACAAAATTTAATCGTTTTTATCGATCTATCGTTCCTCCTTATATTGCGAATAAATTGAAGCTTTATCCAAGTTCAAAAATGAAAGAACGTTCGATGCAACTGTACTTAAACGCTTTTGAAGGATTATCTAAATCCGAAATGGATACTTATTTTGACGAGTTAACAGAAATGATGCAATCAGATTTTAATGACGAAGTTATTTCAAGACTTGAAAAGCATAGACAAGAAAATGTACATATACTTCTTGTATCAGGTGCATATACACAATTTTTACAACGAGTAACGGAAGGATTATCATTTAACAAGATTATCGGTACAGATATTCCTTATTTACATAATAAAGTTGATCTCCAAACTTCTATTAGACATATAAATGGTATTCGAAAAACAGAATTGATTTTACAAGCTTTAGAAGGAAAACAAATCGATTGGGAAAATAGCTACGCATATGGAGATAGCTATTCTGACTTACCTGTTCTAGAATTAGTCGGAAATCCTGTTGCTGTCAAACCTGAAGACAAGCTTCGTTTACTCGCAAAAGAAAGAGATTGGGAAATTATTTAACACTGGAAAGAGGCTTTCCTACAAGTAATCACCTTGTAGAAAAGCCTTTTGTTTTCATATATTTATAAATGCTCCTGTGAATGAATTCCTATTAATAGAAACTTCTTTTGGAGTACCCTCCGCAATAACTTTCCTCCAGCTACTCCACCACCAGGTCCAATATCAATAATCCATTCCTATTCTCTAATTAAATCGATGTTGTGCTCAACAATTACTATGATTTTGATCAATACAATTTCGAAATTACAATTTTATAAGAATGAAAATATAAGAATGGCGTGCTCCCTTTAGGGTAAACTATTTTGTAAATGTCTATACGAAAAGGAACATTATTAAAGAATGAGGTGTATTTGCATGGACAAAAGAGAATGCGATTTTTCACCATTAAAAGAACAATTAATAATCGAACTTGAAAACATCTCAAGTGAAGTTACTATAGGTATAAAAAAATTAGAAATAGATAACTTTTGTCTTCTAAGTAAAATTTCTTCTATTAAAGAACAATTTGAAAAGGCTGAGGCGATGGCGGCTTCTTTTTACTTAAATTGTTATTTGTCTCCATTTACAGATAAATATATAGATATATCTACTGCTATTCAAAATCTTTCCATTCAAAAACACGGTGCTTTAATTGTCATTGAGCGTAAAAACCAGTTGGATTCATTAATACGTCCAGGTACTCCAATAGATGCGAAGCTAACTCATTCCTTATTAGAATCCATCTTTTACCCTGGAAATCCTCTACATGATGGAGCAGTATTAGTTCGTAAAAGCCATATATTTTCAGCGGCAAATGTTCTCCCTTTGTCTAATATCGTTGTTGGAGAAAAAAAACTTGGGACACGCCATCGTGCCGCATTAGGTCTCTCCGAAATAAGCGATGCTCTTGTTCTAGTTGTTTCAGAAGAAACAGGAAGAGTTTCTTTCTCAGTTGACGGGGGACTACATCCTATTATTACTACTAGTTCTATGTTAGTCTGATTCAAAGTGAAAGAGTTAGTATTGTTCTTTTAATAATTGTATAAAAAAAGAACCAGATAATATTTCCTGATTCTTTTATATAATTTTTTCACTAAAAGCGAACATTAATATTCTTTTCGTGTAAAAATGATTTTATTTCTGAAATTGTATAATCTCCATAATGTATCATCGATGCGACAAGAGCCGCATCTGCGTTTCCATCCTTAAATACTTCTTCGATATGCTCCAGTTTACCAGCGCCCCCAGAAGCGATAATCGGAACATTTACTTTTTCAGAAAGTAATTTGATAAGCTCTACATCATAGCCATTTTTCATACCGTCTTTATGGATACTTGTACAAATAATTTCTCCTGCACCAAGGTCTGTTGCTTGTTGTACCCATTCGATAACATCCATACCTGTTTTTTCATGACCAGAATGTGTATAAACTTCCCATCTGAGAATTTCATTTTCTTCATTATATATAGGCATTGCATCTAACCCTAAAACGACGCATTGCTTTCCATAAATATCGGCTGCTTCTTTTAATAGTTCAGGACGTTGTACAGCGGCAGAGTTTACCCCTACTTTGTCAGCTCCAGCTCTCAGTAAGCGTTTAAAGTCATCAACTGTACGTACTCCTCCTATAACGGAAAATGGTATATATACTTGCTCAGCAACTTTTCGAATCCAGTCAATTTTAAGGTCTTGATTTTTAAGAGATGCAGTCGTGTCTAGATAAATCAATTCGTCCGCACCGTCTTCTGTATATTTTTTTCCTAGTTCTGCTGGATCTCCAATAATTGTTGGATTTCGAAACTGTACATATTTCACTGCTTGGTCATTTAACACATCGATTGCCGGAACGATTCTTTTTCTAAGCATTTGTTTTCTCCTTACTTACAATAATTATCCAGTAGCTGGATGCCGAACTTTCCACTTTTTTCTGGATGGAACTGTACACCCATAACTTGCTCATTTCCAATAACGGATGCAAAATCAAATCCGTAATTCGTAACTCCTAGAATATCCCGTTCTTCTTTAGGCTTTGCGTAAAAAGAATGTACAAAATAGAAATCCGAGTTTTCTGGAATATCGTGGAACAAGAAATGATTTTGGACATCCTTTACCTGATTCCACCCCATATGAGGTACTTTTTCAATATTCTCTTTAAATTCAGGAACACTACCTTTTATTAATCCCAGTCCTTCCGTATTCCCTTCCTCACTTGTTTCTAAAAGTAGCTGCATTCCTAAACAAACCCCTAATATAGGAGTACCTTCTGCCACCTGTTCTTTTATATAATGACTGAGACCGGAATTATTTAACACATCCATTGCCACTTTAGCATTTCCCACTCCAGGTAGTATAAGTTTTGTAATGGACTCCTCATGATCAATCGGTTTTGTAATAAGTCTTGTTTCAAATCCAAGTCGATCAATTGCTTTAAGCACACTATGTAAATTTCCTGCTCCATAATCGATTATGCCAATCATCATTTTGCCTCCACTAGTTAGTATACTTTTATTATGCCACCTCGAAGCAAAAAAATGAACTAAAACTTTAGTTCGCTAGCACATTAAAGCCAGTCATTATAAAATGACTGGCTTCTTGCGTTTCTAACTCCATGTACTTTGTATATTCTTTTCTACATATTCATGAACCTTTTTTGCTACTTCCTGCCCTTCTTTTATCGCCCAAACAATCAGACTTTGACCTTTTCTCGCATCTCCTGCAGCAAACACTCCATCCTTATTAGTTGCGTAATCGTTCGCAGATGCCCCAATTTTTTTATTCACGATATTTACTCCAAAATGTTCTGGTAGTGAAAGCTCAGGACCTTCGAAGCCAATTGCAACAAACACTATTTGGGCTGGCCACACTTTTTCAGTACCCGGTATTTCTTGGAAGTAATGAAAACCATCATCTCCAAGTATTTTTTTCATATAGATTGTATGAAGCTCTTTTAAATTTCCATTTTCATCAGAGACCATTTTTGTAGTTTGAATTAAATATTCACGAGGATCTTTGCCGTATTTTGCGTCTGCTTCCTCATACGCATAATCTAATGTATAAATATCCGGATTTGATGGCCATACATTATCTTCTGCTCTAGCTTTCGGGAGCTCAGGGTGTTTACCGAATTGAACAACCGATTTACAATTTTGACGAATCGAAGTCGCAACACAGTCAGCACCTGTATCTCCTCCACCTATTACAATGACATTCTTCCCTTTCGTATCAATAAATTTCCTATCTAAAAAATTTGAATCTAGTAAACTCTTTGTTGTAGAAGTTAAGTAGTCCATTGCAAGATAAACACCTTTAGACTTGCTTCCCTCCATACGTAATTCTCGTTGTTTTTGTGCACCGATGCATAGTATTACAGCATCATATTCTTTCATAATTTGCTCGGCAGATATGTCTTTACCTATTTCTGTATTTAGTACAAAGTCGATTCCCTCTTGCTGAAGGAACTGAATCCGACGGTTTACAATATCTTTTTCTAGTTTCATATTCGGAATACCGTACATTAATAAACCACCCGCTCGGTCAGCTCGCTCATAAACTGTTACAGAATGGCCTGCTTGATTTAATTCATCTGCACTTGTAAGTCCTGTTGGCCCTGACCCAATAATTGCTATCTTTTTCCCAGTACGATTTATTGGAATTCGAGGGATAATCCATCCATTCTCAAAACCTTTGTCGATTATCGTTCGCTCAATATTTTTGATCGATACTGCTGGATCTGCTATCGCAAGCGTACAAGATCCTTCACATGGAGCAGGACAAACCCTTCCAGTAAATTCAGGGAAATTATTTGTCATCGATAATCGATCTAACGCTTCCCTCCATTTACCTTTATATACTAAATCATTCCACTCTGGAATTAGGTTATGAATAGGACAACCAGCAGTCGCGCCTCGTATTTCGACACCCATATGGCAAAAAGGAGTGCCGCAATCCATACATCTTGCACCCTGTTGTTGAAGTGCTTCATCCGTAAGTTTTGATGAATATTCTGACCAATTTTTAATACGCTTTAGAGAGGGTTCCTCTTTTCCTTTTTCTCTTGCATAGTCCAAAAATCCAGTAGCTTTCCCCATTTGTAATTCCCCCTCCCCTTATTTTTTCAAAAGGTCCAATTGCTTAGTCTTCTGTTTACTAGAAGTTTCCAGAAATGCTTTCATTGCTGCAGCATCATTCGTCAATCCTTCGCGTTTAAAAGTTGCAATTAAATCGAGCATTTTCTTATAATCATTTGGCACAACTTTTATAAATTTTTCTACAGCTTCATCCCAATTATCTAGGATTTTTATAGCTTTCGTACTTTTCGTATAATAATAATGATCCATTATTAGTTGGCGTATTGTATGCCTTTCTTCCAACGATTCAATGCGTTTAAGTCCAATCATTTCTGTGTTGCATTTTTGCTTAAATCCGTCCAAGTCATCAACAAGTACATACGCAATTCCGCCTGACATTCCTGCGCCGAAATTTTTTCCCACATCCCCTAGTATGACAGCACGACCACCCGTCATATACTCGCATCCGTGATCCCCAATGCCTTCTACCACAACATCTACTCCACTATTTCGAACTGCAAAGCGCTCCCCAGCACGACCATTTATAAATGCAGTTCCACTTGTTGCACCGTAAAGCGCAACATTTCCAGCTATAACATTTTCTTCAGCTGCACCTTGAATAGGTGCAGTAACAATTAGCTTCCCACCTGATAACCCTTTTCCAAAATAATCATTTACATCCCCTGTTACATACATGGACATCCCTTTTGGTACAAATGCACCGAAACTCTGCCCAGCTGCTCCTGTAAATCGAAGAGTAATGGAATCATCAGCTAAACCTCTAGCTCCATATTTTTTGGAAATTTCACTTCCAATAATTGTGCCTACAACACGGTCAGTGTTCGCAATTGAATAATTCAATTCAACTTTTGTTTCACTCAGAATCGCATGTTGAACTTTTGGTAAAAGTTCACGTAAATCAAACGATTCGTCCATTTTATGATTTTGAAGATTTTTAAATGTTCGCGGTCCCTCTAATTGATACAAAAGCGCAGTTAAATCCAATTGTTTGGCTTTCCAATGTTCTTTTGCACGATCACTTACTTCAAGTACATCTGTTCGTCCTACCATCTCTTTAACTGTTCTAAATCCAAGTAGCGCCATATACTCACGTACTTCTTCCGCTACGAAACGCATATAGTTTACGACATAATCTGCACTGCCTGTAAATTTATCTCGTAGTTCCGGATTTTGTGTAGCTATGCCAACTGGACAAGTGTCTAAGTGACAAGCACGCATCATGACACAGCCCAAAACAATTAATGGCGCTGTCGCAAAACCATATTCCTCTGCTCCAAGTAGCGCTGCCATTACAACATCTTTACCTGTCATCAATTTTCCGTCTGTCTCAAGCACAACTCTGTCCCTTAGTCCATTCAACATTAATGTTTGATGTGCTTCAGCTAAGCCAAGTTCCCATGGTAGTCCAGTATGTTTAATACTCGTTTTCGGTGATGCACCTGTTCCCCCATCATATCCACTAATAACAATTACATCGGCAGCCCCTTTCGCTACCCCTGCAGCAATTGTTCCTACACCAGATTTTGCAACAAGTTTCACACTAATTCGTGCATGCCTATTTGCATTTTTTAAATCATGGATTAACTGAGCCATGTCTTCGATTGAATAAATATCATGATGCGGAGGTGGGGATATTAAACCTACTCCAGTTGTCGATCCACGAACATCGGCCACCAACGGATATACTTTATTGCCTGGTAATTGTCCACCTTCACCTGGTTTCGCGCCTTGTGCCATTTTAATCTGCAATTCATCGGCTTGTACTAAATAATGACTATTAACTCCAAATCGACCAGAAGCAATTTGTTTGATAGCACTTCTACGATTGTCTCCATTAGCATCTAATTTATATCGACTTGGATGCTCTCCACCTTCCCCACTATTACTTTTACCACCAAGTTGATTCATTGCTATAGCAAGCGTTTCATGTGCTTCTTTGCTTAATGAACCAAATGACATAGCACCCGTTTTAAAACGTTTGACGATGGAATCTACCGACTCAACTTCTTCCAGTGGTATACGTTTAGAATCCTTTTTGAAAATCAGTAAGTTACGTAAAAATCCAATACGTTCTTCATTCGCCATTTCAGCATATTGTCTATATAAACCGTAATCACCTTTTCGAGTTGCCCACTGCAGAGTATGAATCGTTTTAGGATTAAACGCATGATGTTCTCCTGTGTTCCTCCACTGAAAATCACTCCCTGAATCTAGTGAACCTATCGTGGAAGCAACAGCAGTTTGATGTCTTTTATTCGCTTCCTCTGCAATTGTTTCTAAATCTATTCCACCCAGTTGAGTTACTGTTCCTGTAAAATAACGGTCGATTACTTTTTTACTTATTCCTACTGCTTCAAAAATTTGAGCTCCTCTGTAACTTTGGACAGTAGATATTCCCATCTTGGACATAACTTTTACTACTCCATCTGCAATACCTTTACTGTATTTAGAAACAGCTTCTGAGTAACTACTCTCAATATGTCCATTTTCAATAGCTTCTGCAATTGTTGCATATGCAAGATATGGATTAATCGCATCTACTCCAAACCCTATAAGAGCAGCAAAGTGATGAACTTCCCTTGCCTCACCTGATTCAACAATAATACTTACTTTCGTTCGATTTCCTGAACGAAGTAAATGTTGATGAAGATGGCTTGCTGCTAACAGAACAGGAATTGTCGCTTGATTTGTATTTAACTCGCGGTCGGAAAGTATGAGTAATGAAATTCCTTGAGAAATCAATTTATCTACCTTTTTGGAGATGCTCTTTAAATCTTTTTCTAAATTTTCCGACATTTTTAACTGTATAATTGCACTTTCCAATATACGATAACTCGGTTCTTTTAATTGATTGAACTGATTATTCGTCAAAATTGGTGAATCTAATATGACCCGATGGCTATTCGAAGCAGATGGTTGTAGCAAATCTCCTTCTGCTCCAAGAAGTGTCATCGTCGAGGTCACAATATGCTCTCGTATCGAATCGATAGGAGGATTGGTTACTTGAGCGAAAAGCTGTTTAAAATAATTAAATAACGATTGCGGTAGATCTGATAATACTGCAAGTGGTGTATCATTCCCCATTGATCCAATTGGATCTTTGCCATCTAATGAGATTGGTATCATGTATTTATGAATATCTTCATAGGTGTAACCAAAAGCTTTTTGTTTGAATAACAAATCATCTATTAGCTCTTTTTCTTCTTTTTCAGATGACAGTGTTACTAAATTTTCTTCTAACCATTGTTGATATGGCAATGCATTTGCCATATTGGATTTAATTTCTTCATCTGAAATTATTCGCCCTTGTTCTAAATCAACAAGTAACATTTTCCCTGGACTTAAGCGATCTTTGTATAAAATATTTTCTTCTTCTACATCTACTACTCCAACTTCCGAGGAGAAAATTATATAATCATCTTTTGTCACATAGTAACGAGCTGGACGCAATCCGTTACGATCTAAAATGGCTCCAATTTGCTTTCCATCTGTAAATGCTAATGCAGTTGGTCCATCCCAAGGCTCCATTAAACTACTATGGTAAGCATAAAAGGCTTTATTCTCATTGTTGATGTGAGGGTTTTCTGTCCATGGCTCAGGAATAAGCATCATCGCAGTGTGGGCCGGAGTCCTTCCTGCTAAAACAAAAAATTCAAATGCATTGTCTAACATTGATGAGTCGCTTCCATTTGTATCAATAATCGGTAAAAGTTTTTGCAGGTCGTCACCGAATGCTTCTGATATAAACTGCTGTTCCCGCGCTTTCATCCAATTAACATTTCCACGTAATGTATTGATTTCCCCATTGTGAACTATATATCTATTTGGATGTGCCCGTTCCCAACTCGGAAATGTATTTGTACTATATCGAGAATGAACTAAAGAGAATGCAGATGTAAATAATTCATCTTGAAGGTCGAGATAAAAAAGATCTACTTCTTCAGGAGTAAGTAATCCTTTGTAAACGATTGTCTCACTCGAAAGACTTGCACAATAGAACTTATATTCTTGTTGGGAAGCCCAATGCTCCACTTGTTTTCGAATAACATATAATTTACGCTCAAATGCTTTCTTGTCCTGTGTGTTAATAGCTTTAATAAATACTTGGCGAACAACTGGTACAGTTTCTTTTGCTTTTTCACTTAACATAGTTCTGTTAATCGGAACCGTTCTCCATCCAATTAGTTCTTGCCCTTCAGCGAGGATAGTTTCATTTATTTTTTTCTCGACTGCTTCACGTTCTTCCGTTTCGTTCGTAAAAAAAAGCATTCCTACTCCATAATTTCCTCTATTCGGTAAATTCCATTCATTACATACAACTCGAAAAAATATATCTGGGATTTGTACCATCAACCCTGCACCATCTCCAGTTTGCCCATCGCTACCTCGACCAGCTCGATGATCGAGGCGACATAACATCTCTAATCCCTTTTTTACGATATCATGTGTAGCTCTTCCTTTTACATTTGCATATAAACCTATCCCACATGCGTCATGTTCTAACTCAGGATTATACATCCCTTGAGCTTTCGGTAACTGATGAAATGTCATGTATATCCCCTCCATCTTGTCTAAAAAGTGACTTAGGAATATTGTATGTTTTCAAAATAATATAAACAATATATAATTTAGATATAATTCATCTGTTTTTTAGATAGATTAGGAGGAGACAATGGAAATACGCCAGTTGAGGTACTTTATCGAAGTAGCAGAACGAGAACATATTTCTGAAGCAGCTATTCATTTACATGTTGCTCAATCAGCTGTAAGTAGACAAATAGCAAATTTAGAAGATGAACTTGGAGTTGAATTGTTTGAACGAGTTGGAAGAAATGTGAAGCTAACACCGATTGGTAAGATTTTTTTAGAACATAGCAACTCTGCGTTACAAGCAATCGATCATGCAAAAAAGCAAATTGACGAGTACTTAGACCCGGATAAAGGAACGATCAAAATCGGATTTCCAACTAGTTTAGCTGGTCACTTATTACCAACTGTCATATCTGCATTTAAAAAAGAATATCCAAATGTAGCCTTTCATTTACGTCAAGGATCATACAATTATTTGATTGAAGCCGTCAAATATAGAGAACTAAATTTAGCCTTTTTAGGACCACTTCCTCCTAAAGATGGATCGATTGACACCACAATATTATTTACAGAAAATTTTTCAGTACTTTTACCATACAATCATCCGCTTGCCAAACGAGAGAAGCTGCCACTTATTGATTTGAGGAATGAGGATTTCGTTTTGTTCCCAGAAGGATATATTCTTAATAAAATAGCCGTAGAATCATGTAATTCGGTAGGATTTACTCCGAAAATTTCATCAGAAGGAGAAGATATGGATGCTATTAAAGGTTTAGTTGCTGCAGGAATCGGTGTAAGTCTATTACCTGAAAGTACTTTTTACGATTCGACACCAAGATTTACAGTAAAAATACCAATTGAATCTCCAATTATTCGTAGAACTGTTGGTATTATAAGTCCAGCGACCCGTCAGCTATCGCCTTCTGAAAAGGTGTTTCATCAATTTGTCATCCGTTTCTTCGCACTACTGGGTCAATATCAGTGATAAAAGCGTAGACAATCGTTGAGGTACTTGGTCGTGATGAATTCAAAAAGTAGCATTTGATAAAGCAATTAGTTATATTACAACCCTCTAAGACACCTTATTCAAATACAATAAATCAATAATAAAGAAAATCGTTGAAACGGCTCCCTTTCCGCGGACGTTGCCTTAGCCTCCTCGCTTCGCTGCGGGGTCTTCGGCTAACGCTATTCCCGCAGGAGTGTCGCCTTTTTCAACGATTTTCTAGAAATTAAAAAGTAGAGTGTGGATTGTTGGATTCCCTCTACTTTTATTAGTTTTTGAGACAACATTTTGCTGATTTTGCCAGATGGGTTTGTCTAATAGCCCCAATTCATAAGAAAATCGTTGAAACGGATCCCTTTACGCGGACGTTGCCTTAGAGTCCTTGCTTCGCTGCGGGGTCTTCGGCTAACGCTATTCCCGCAGGAGTGTCGCCTTTTTCAACGATTTTCTAGAAATTAAAAAGTAGAGTGTGGATTGTTGGATTCCCTCTACTTTTATTAGTTTTGAGACAACATTTTGCTGATTTTGCCAGATAGGTTTATCTAATAGCCCAATTCATAAGAAGATCGTTAAAACGGCTCCCTTTCCCCGGGCGTTGCCTTAGCCTCCTCGCTTCGCTGCGGGGTCTTCGGCTAACACTATTCCCGCAGGAGTGTCGCCTTTTTCAACGATTTTCTAGAAACTAATAAGTAGAGTGTGAACTATTGGATTCCCTCTACTTTTATTAGTTTTTGAGACAACATTTTGCTGATTTTGCCAGGTAGGTTTGTGTAATAGCCCAATTCATAAGAAAATCGTTGAAACGGCTCGTCAAGACAACTCTATGTGACAAATTGTATTATAGGGACTTTTTCACGAACTCCTCGAAGCTCAGGAGGAAGCTCGGCAGTCACCCACGGAAAGCGAATGCCAAAGCGCTAATTTCTATTAGGAACTATTGATAGAATATTTATTAGAAAGAAACTTATTAGTACTTTAACAAAAAAACATGGATCGTGAAAATCACGGATCCCTGTCTTTTTGGATTTCTTCTATATAATATAATTATTTATAGAACACTTAGTTTTTCGTCTTTTAAATCACTGATAAACATACACCCTGGAGCATGAGTAATCATAATAGAAGGTTTACTTTGCATTGCAACTGCTTGCGGTGTGACTCCACAAGCCCAAAATACTGGAATTTCTCCTTCTTTAATCGTCACGGATTCACCAAAGTCAGGCTTAGCGATATCCTTAATACCAATCTGACTTGGCTCTCCAATATGAATTGGAGCACCGTGCACTCCAGGAAAACGAGAAGTAATTTGTATTGCTCGAATCGCATCCTCATGAGACATCGGACGCATGCTTACCACAGTCGGACCTTCGAATATTCCAGCTTTTTCACATGTTATATTTGTTTTATACATTGGTACATTACAGTTTTCTTCGATATGTCTAATTGGAATTCCTGCTTCCAGTAATGGCGTTTCGAATGTGAAACTACAGCCAATAAGAAACGCTACCATATCTTCTTCCCAATATTCAATAATATCCGTCACTTCATCAGTAAATACACCATCTTTATATATTCGGTACTTAGGAATATCCGTTCGAATATCTGCATCTTTTGCAATTAAGCTTGGAATATATGAACCTACTTCAGTTACATCTATTAAAGGGCAAGATTTTGGATTTCGTTGACAAAAAAGTAAAAAGTCAAATGCGTATTCTTTCTTCAATATTGCTAAATTTGCCTGGGTATACCCTTTTGCCATACCTGCTGTCGGACCTGTGATATGGCCAGCACTTATTAGTTTACGCAAATCACTTGGAGCCGTTATCTCATAATTACTCATCTCTTCACTCCTTACTATTTAAAAAGCAATGGAATTTGTTCAATTAGCGTCATGATTCCTAACACTCCCATAATAACAACAACTAGTCCACCAGTAATAGTTAACCAAATCGGATGCTTATAATCTCCTACAATATCCTTCTTATATGCTCCTACTAACATTGTTCCAAGTGCTAAAGGTAAGATTAATGCATTCAACGCACCTACAAGAAGTAGAATATTTACAGGTCGTCCAACTAAAGCAAATGTTATTGTTGATATTAAAATAAATACAATAATAACCCAGTTATGATATTTTTCAATCATAGGATGGAATGAACGAATAAATGATACTGAAGTATAAGCAGCTCCTACTACGGATGTGATGGCAGCAGCCCACATGATAACACCAAACATTCTATAACCAACTTCGCCTGCTGCTAGTTTAAATACGGAAGCCGGTGGATTTGCTGGATCAATTGCTAATCCTTGACTCACAACCCCAAGTACAGCTAAAAATAATGCAATTCGCATAATCCCTGTTACTGCAATTCCAGTTACAGAACTCTTTGTAACATCAGGTAACGATTCCACACCTTTGACTCCTGCATCTAAAAGACGGTGGCCTCCAGCAAAAGTAATATATCCACCTACTGTTCCACCTACAAGTGTTACGATAGCAAATATACTTATTTCAGATGGTGCAAATGTATTGATAACCGCTTCCCCAACTGGTGGTGACGTAGTAAAAGCAACATATACCATTAAAATAATCATGACAAAGCCTGCAATTTGGGCAACTTTATCCATAGCTTTCCCAGCTTCTTTTACAACAAATATAAAGATGGCGAATGCCGCACTTATAATAGCACCGGTAATTGGATCTATTCCAAGCATCGCATTTAAGCCTAATCCTGCTCCGGCAACGTTCCCTATATTAAATGCTAGTCCACCCATTACAATAAGTATAGCTAAGATTACTCCAAGTCCCGGTAATACTTTGTTTGCAATCTCTTGTCCACGTAATCCTGAAACTGCGATGATTCTCCACACATTCACTTGTGCAAAAACATCTAGTAACAAAGAAATTAATATAACAAATCCAAAGCTAGCAGCTAATTGCTGAGTGAATACAGTTGTTTGCGTTAAAAACCCTGGGCCTATAGATGATGTTGCCATTAAAAATGCTGCACCAAGTAGGACGCTTTTACCAACTTTCTTTTTAGTACCTGCTTTTTCTATTTTTTGCTCTCCCATACAAACATCTCCCCTTATTAGAACACTGCGGAAACTACAATACTGTTGCTCTCCAAAGTTTCTTTAATATATTTTGCGAAAGATACAGCGTGATCTCCATCCCCATGAATGCAAATTGTATCTGCTTTTATCATTACTTCTGTATTTTGTTGAGAAATTACTTTTCCTTCTGTTACCATCCTCACTACTTGCGCTACGGATTTGTTCGTATCTGTAATAAGTGCATCACTTTGTTGACGAGAAGTTAATGATCCATCTGACTGATAAGTACGATCTGCAAATACTTCATGAGCTGTTCGTAAACCAATGCTCTCACCAGCAGTTGTTAGTTCACTACTTGCTAAACCAAACAATACTAATGAAGGTGAAACGTCATAAACAGCTTGGGCTATTGCATGTGCGAGCTCAGAATCTTTTGCTGCCATATTATACAATGCGCCATGTGGTTTAACATGTTGCATTTCCTCTCCAAAAGTCGCCAAAAATCCATTTAAAGCACCGATTTGGTAAACAACGATGTCGTATCCTTCTTGAGGAGTGATTTTCATTTCTCTTCGACCAAATCCATTTAAATCTGGTAAACCAGGATGTGCACCTATTTTGACGCCATGCTCAATTGCTAACTTTACAGTTTCTCGCATTACGCTAGGATCTCCAGCATGAAATCCACATGCAATATTAGCAGAAGTAATATATTTTAATATTTCCTTTTGTTCTCCGAGTTGATATCGCCCAAAACTTTCCCCAAGGTCACAATTTAAATCTGCTCGAAACATTCTTATCCCCTCCAAAAGTAAAGTAAAATAGTTCTGTAAAAAAATACAAAGTTCCGAAATAAGGAACTGTAGTTTTGAAACTTAAACCAAGTTTAGCACAATTAGATTTTTCTGAATAGATATTATTTTAGGACTTTTATTTTTAAGGAATAGTGAGATTTTGACTTGTAATTTGTTTTTAGACAATTATAATTATTACTATAAATTCATTTTTAGGAACTCTAGTACCATATTTCGAAACTAAAGGAGCTGTTTTTGTGCCCAATCAACAGATAGAGACCATCATGAAACCATTGGGAGATTCTGCATTAATCGTACAGCTCGGAGAAGGAATAGATCCGATAATTCATGAAAGAGTTAAAAATCTTTCAGAATTATTAACAAATAATCCATTTGAAGGGTTCATTGAACTCGTTCCTGCTTACAATAATATAACGGTATTTTACAATCCGTATATTGTATATAATTCACAAAAAGGTACACTAACTGCTTTTGAAAAAGTATGTGCGCATATGAAACATTTAGTACAACAAATTAAAATCAATATAAACGAAGGTCCAAGGCTTGTCTCCATACCCGTTTGCTATGGAGGAGAATTCGGTCCGGATTTAGAAAATGTTGCACAATACCATAATATGACACAAGAAGAAGTCATTCGAATTCATTCAGAGAGTGAATGTTTAGTTTATATGCTTGGTTTTGCTCCAGGATTTCCATTTATGGGCGGAATGGATGAACGAATTGCAACACCTCGTAAAGAAACACCAAGATTATCCATAAAACCCGGATCAGTAGGAATTGCTGGTAAACAAACCGGAATTTATCCATTTGAAACTCCTGGTGGATGGCAAATTATCGGAAGAACGCCACTTAATTTGTTTCTTCCGCATATGTCCCCTCCGACTTTACTACAATCTGGGGATAAAATTCGATTTGTGCCTATTTCTCCAAATGATTATTCAGATTATAAGGAGATGAAACAATGAGTGTAAAAGTGCTACATTCGGGTCTGCTAACAACAATTCAAGACATCGGGAGATTCGGTTCTCAACAGTATGGGGTGATTGTTAGTGGAGCAATGGATAGTTATTCATTGCGGCTTGCAAACCTTTTAGTCGGTAATATGGAAAATGAAGCAACACTTGAAATTACTTTATTCGGGACTACCTTACAATTTGAGGAAGATACGTTAATCGCAATTACTGGTGGTGATTTTCTTGCGACTGTTGATGGAGTGGTTGCTCCTTTGTGGCGCCCTGTGCTTATTAAGAAAGATTCTATCTTAAAATTCAATTCTGCCATTAGAGGAAGTAGAGCATATGTTGCTTTCGCGGGAGGAATTAATGCTTCGGAAATTCTGGGTAGCAAAAGTACGTATCTTCGAGCAAAAATCGGTGGTTTTGAAGGAAGAGCTTTGCAAAAAGGAGATGTCCTTCTAGTTGGAGAAGGAAATTATCTAAGTAAGAAGCTGGTTCAACAATTAACTAAAAATAATTTCTCCTGGTCGATTAATTGCAACGAACTTATTAATTTCAATCAACATCAAGTCATTCGTGTACTAAAAGGTACAGAATTTCATCGTTTTAATAAAGAAAGTCAACAAATATTTTGGGAAGAACCTTATTCACTTACCGTTCAATCAGACCGCATGGGATATCGGTTAGAAGGTCCTCCAATTTCTCTATCAGAAAATTTCGAGCTTCTATCCGAAGGTGTTACATTTGGAACAATACAGATTCCTTCTAATGGTCAACCTATTATACTAATGGCAGATAGACAAACTACTGGCGGCTATCCTAAAATTGGACAAGTAATTACCGCTGACTTATCGAGTTTGGCACAGCTCCAACCAACGGCAACGATTCGTTTCAAGGAAGTCACACAGGAAGAAGCAGAAAAACTCTTAATTAAAAACGAGCAACTTATAAATAAAATAAAAACTGCGATTCACTATAAAGTGTTTCATTAGTCAATAAAAAATCCTCTATTCTCTTTTGGAATAGAGGATTTTACTTATATTAGATAGCCTAGTTTTTCGGAAATCTCATTTGCAGCATCAATCACTTTTTTTGCAAAAATATCCACTTTTTCATTTTGATAGTTTGCTTCAATTCCAGCAATACTAATACCTGCAATAACTTCTCCTCTATGATTAAAAATAGGCGCTGCAATTGCTGATGTATGATTTTCTAACTCCGAATTACTAATTGTATAGCCATTTTTTCTAGCATTTTGAATACTCTCAAACAATATTTCTTTATCTATTATCGTTCCCATGGCGAAAGAGTTTAATTCAACATTGCTTAAATAGGATTCAATTTCTTCATCTTGTAAAAAAGATAGTATGATGCGAGAGCAAGCTCCTGCATATAATGGGCTTCTTCTTCCCACCGCAGTATATAAACGAACTTTTTGATAACTATCAACTTTTTCAATATAGATCGCTTCATCGCCTTGTTTCACAATTAAGTTAATCGCTTCTTTTAACTCCTCATGTAAATCAAGCATAATTGGATAAGCGATTTGCCGAATATCAAGCCTCGAAGAAACAAGGTTTCCATAAGTTAGAAATAATAGTCCTAAACGATATTTAGAATCCTTTCCTTTTTCTACAAAACCCATTTCCTCTAATGATATTAACATTCTATAAACTGAGGTTTTAGGAATATGAGATAAATCAATAATTTCTTGGAATGTCAATGCAGAATGGTCAATAAATAAATTTAATATATCCATAGAACGAACGACTGTTTTATTTTTCATATATTCTCCTTAGTCTAGTTATTATTAAGTTTTATGTAGATAAATAGCTCTGCTTTCCTCGATAATTGACAAGAAAAATACTTAAACCAACTAGTAGTAATCCGAGAATTAGCAAATTAGTAATAGGTTCATGTAAAAATACAGCACCTATAAAAACGGCAATAACAGGTACTAAAAAAGTAAATGAACCAACTTTACTTGCTTCTCCTTTATTAATTAGTTTGTAGTAAATAATGTAAGATAAAGGAATTCCAAATGTTGAACCATACGTTAGTCCAAAAACATATATCATATTCCACTTAATGTCAGACCAACTTTCAAAAAGCGAGCCTGTGCCTAATAACAGTGTCCCACCTAAAATACACTGTAGAGAAACCATCCAATATGCATCTACTCTATGACTTACTCTTTTAACGTAAACTACTCCAATCGCCCAAAATACAGCAGTGAGTAAACCTAGAATTACTCCAACAACAGATACATGGAAGTTTAAACCATCTATACTTACAACGACAATACCAATAAACCCGATCATTAAACCAACTATTTTCACAGGACTTATCAATTCCGATAACCAGATCCAGGCAAACAATCCGAGTAACACAGGTTGAAAATAGACAAGAATCGAAAACAATCCTCCAGGTAAATATATTAGGCCAACAGTTTGTAAACCAAAAAATAGTACTGTATTAAATAGAGCAGAAATACAATATAAGCTCCAATTTTCACGCCAGTTAATCATTTTTCTTCTTTTCATCAGTATAATTGCTAGTAGTAGGCCACCAATTGTTGCTCGCATACCTGCAAATAAGAGTGGTGGCGTGTATGGTATTGCAGATTTATAAATCGGCCAACTAGCACCCCATACAAAAACCAAAACTAACAGTGCAGCAGTCGATTTCGTGAATAACCTACTCAATGACACTACTTCCTTTCAAAACTTATCCAATTCTCTGACTCCACTATACACTAAAAAAAATGAAACAATCTATAAATTTTTCAGAATTACAACTAATATATTACAAAATTATTACAGGTGCCAGGCACCAAAAATAAAACAAACATGAAAACGTGAGTTTCACGTCTTTCATGTTTGTTTCTGTGTTTTGACTCTAATTATTTTACTTTGTTATAGAATTCAACAAAATTTCCTACTACTGAATCTAGGAAAGCGACTGTTCCTTCGTCCGTAATTTCGTTTTGCTCGTTTAATTTCGTATGAATCGCACCAATATATACTTCGTTATTTGGAAGTAATTTTGGTTGTAATGTCGGATTTGAAATAATTTCTCTTAGATGCATTTGAGCACGAACGCTACCTAATACACCCATAGAAGAACCTACTATAAATGTTGGTTTGTCTTTTAAATCGTGACCGCTACGTGACATCCAGTCAATTGCATTTTTCAATGCTCCTGGAATCGAAAAGTTATATTCAGGAACTGCGAACAATACGGCTTCTGCTTCACTCACTTTCATTTTAAAGTCCATTGCGCCTTTTGGAGGATTTTCTTCAATATCTGCGCTGAACATTTCTACATCATTAATAAGTGCAATTTCAATTTCTAGTTTATCTGCATAACGTTTTTGCATATATTTTACTAACTTTAAGTTGTAAGATTCTTTTCTGTTACTACCGATGATTGCTGTTACTTTAATTGCCATTTGTAATTCTCCTCTTTCTTTTAGTTATGTAATTAATACAAAGATAAGAAAAATTCTTAACTTTTATCACGTTTTTTAGTATACCATTAGAATAAATCATTATGCTTGTACAATGCTCAACATATAAAATAAGTGAAAAAAAGAGATTGCTCTATCAAGCAATCTCCTCGTCTTTATACTAAAATATTAACCTACAATCGCGTTTGCAATGATGATCATTATTAATGCTGTGAACCAAGCTAGTGTAGTTGGAACTGACCAAACTAAAATTTGTTCTTTTAACTTACTAATCCCAAGCATACGATTGACAACCCAGAATAGCGAATCATTGAAGTAAGAGAATAACATTGCTCCTAATGCAGCTGCTTGAGCTGCAAGTGCTAAATTTACATCTAAGTTTGCTAGGATTGGTGCTGAAATAGATGCAGCAGTAATCATCGCAACAGTCCCACTACCTTGTATTAATCGAACGATTGATGCAATAAAGAATGGTACCAAAACTGCTGGTAGAGGTAAACCAGCGATGATTTCTGCAAGATAATCACCAGTTCCACTGTCACGAAGAACAGTTCCTAAAGCCCCACCTGCACCTGTCACTAGTAAAATAATACCAGCTGTTGTCATTCCTTCTTCCATTCTTTCCAATGCTTCTTCACGTTTCATACGATTAGCTAAACCGTAAATTGCTGCTACTAATCCTAGTGCTAACGCAATAATAGGTTGTCCTAAAAATAATACATAATCCCAAACTCCACCAGTAATTTTCAATGCAGATATTGTAGTATTTAAGAAGATTAAGATAATTGGTAATAAAATCGGAAATAGTGAAAGAAATAAAGAGGGTAACTCTTTCTCTCTATTTGCTTAAGCTGCTAAAAAGTCATTATAGACCATTTCAGAAGACTCCTTGCGAACAAATCCTTCGCCATCCTCTTCAGGTACTTGGTAAATTCTTTTACCTATCCATTGAGCATAAAGCACACCAACAATAATAATTGGAATTGCAAAAATCAGACCCCAGAAAATCATTTGTCCAATATCTACACCAAAAATCCCTGCAACTCCTAACGAGCCAGGAGTTGGTGGTACTGCATGATGTGTCGCTGCCAAACCAATAGCAAGAGCGATTCCAAGTGTAACAACAGATTTCCCTGTTTTTCGAGATAGTGATTTTACTAATGGGTTTAATATTACAAAAGCTGAGTCTACAAAAATTGGAATAGAAACAATATAACCCGCAATCGCCATTGCCCACTCTTCTTTTTTCTTTCCTACTAATCTGATTAATGAGTATGCTAGCTTTTCAGCTGCTCCTGTTACTTCTAAAATACGTCCCATCATAACTCCAAGACCAACAACGATCCCAATTGATGCCAGAGTATTCCCGAAACCAGTTGTGATGGAGCTTACAACTTTAAGCGGCTCCATACCTCCGATTAATCCAGTAATTGATGCTGCAATGATTAGTGCTAAAAATGCATGAATTTTCGTTTTTAGCACAAGTAAAATAAGAACGGTAATACCTATAACAAGACCAATTAACATTTGCATTTCTAATGTCATCCCCATGAAACCCCTTTCATCTTATGTTCTAAAAATAGAAGGAAAGCAAGTACTCCCCTTCTTATGAATTACCTACAATGACTCACGAGTGAATTTTGGTGCATATTCCGCAGCAAGTTTAATGCACTCAAACATACTTACTTCTGATGCAATATTTTTCCACGCAATATCGAATGCTGTACCATGATCAACAGATGTACGAAGGAATGGTAAACCATTTGTAATAGAAATTGTACGGTGGAAATCTGTCATTTTTGCAGCGATGTGCCCTTGATCATGGTATAAAGAAAGAACTGCATCGTACTTTCCATTTAATGCTTGGAAGAATACTGAATCCGCTGGAACTGGACCGTATGCATCGATTCCAGAAGCTTTCGCTAATTCAACTCCTGGTTTAATTTCTTCCACTTCTTCATTCCCAAATAGACCGCCTTCCCCAGCATGTGGGTTTAGACCAGCAACAGCTAGTTTACGATTCGTTGTAAAGCTTTGTCGCAACGAATTAAATAATCATGAACACGTTCTTTCGTCATTTGATTAATAGCTGTAGCTACTGATACGTGTCGAGTCAGGAAGAAAATTCGCATACCGTTTACTTGGAACATTGTTAACGGATCTGGAGTTCCACCTAAATCTTCTAACATCTCTGTATGTCCGATGTATGGAACTTTCGCTGCTTTTAATGATTCTTTATTGATAGGAGTTGTTGCAATTGCCTTTACTTCTCCTGCCATCGCCAATTCAACTGAGCGTTATAACATTAAAGAGATAAATGTGTTAGGAAAACGAATAGGAGCCTATTTAGAAGTTCAAGAAGATATAGAGCTTAAGGAAATTCATTTGATTTGTGATGCCTTTATACAATTACATCAAACTATGGATATTAACATAGCTAAAAATATCATTATGCCTATTTGGCAGCGTATTTCCAAATATGATCAATGGTATTTGAATGATATTCGTTTAATCAATACTATTTTATTTTTGTTTCCTGTCAACACTGCAATTGAATTCACTCGAAATGTATTAGACAGGCTAAGTAAATATACAGATTTTCGTGATGCTAACATACTAAAATTTGCGTTGCTCATTAATTTGTCATTGCTATTAATTAAGAATAAAGATTATTCCAAGTCCCTTTCTATTATTGAGGAATCACTACAACATCAAAGAAAAATGAACTATCCTATATTAGCACTTCATTTTTCAAGAATAGCAATATGCCATTTCCATCTTGGGAACAAAGATCCAGCAGTCTTTTTAGAAAAGGCAAAGCAGTTATTGTTCCTCTATAATGATGTAGAATACTGGGAACGTATTCAAACAGAATTCATACATTATACTCAATTGAAATTATAGGATAGTACGCTAAATGGAAACCTATTAATCTCTCTTGACTCTACCTTACAAGCCCAAAAGCACGGGTTTCGCGCTCTGGGCATTTTTATTTTGTGCTTGATAAATTACTTTCTGTATTTTACCGAGTAATCCAATACTAATTTAATAAACTGCTCTCTAGTAATTTCCCTGTTGTAGTTATTAGGGATGTTATCAATAACAGCGTTGTATTTGTATACGGTAATATTAGAATGTTCTTTGTCAATTTGATATAGATAGTCACCAGTACTATCTTAATGCTTCAGGTTCAATATCTTTAGGTGATTTACACTCCACAATACCTTCAGTAATTAACCAAAGAAAAAACTCTTTATAATCTCTTACATAATTGAAGAGTGGGAGGGGGGAGAGAATATCGAATTTATGATCTACATATTTTATTACGAAATTCGGCATTTCCTTCTGGAGTAGTTCTAATCGGTTCTCGTAATATTCATGCTGCTTAGTTATAGCCATCAGTATTTCCTCCAATCTATATCAGAATATAATTCTATAAGGTGGGGGGATACCCGATATTCACCTTGAAGAGAGTATAATACAATTATTACGAATATTTGTTCTATTCAACTTCGAAAATAGTAAACGCAAAATGTTTAAAATCTTCATATTCACTCGGTAAATATTTCATAATAATTTTTATAGTTATAGTGATGATAAAATTTCTCTCTAAAAGTATTAAACTTAAAGCAAAATCTGATGTCCTAATCGGATCTAAATGCTTATTAGATTTAGATATGTCTGTGATTGATTTAAGACCATGAGCTTCTGCTGACATTCCGGTATAGAGTACAGAATGAGCCTCTTTTAAAGAAGTTTGTTTTGCTAACTTTTTCAAATTATCTGGACCATCAAATAATGAGTACCATTTAGGTGGGTGATTTATCCTCAATTTTTTCTTAGTTCGAAATATTTCCTCTTGAAAACTCTTAAATTCATTATTTAGTAATCTATTATTATCTTCCAATTTTTTCAGTAACACTTCCTTAGACAACATAGGTTTTTTATTTTTTAATTCCTTATTAATAAATGTAACCTCTTCATATAACCATGTACTGTAGTAAGATAATGCCTTCCTTTTTATATCATTTTCTTCTTTAAGCATAAATTCTAATTGTAGAAATACTTCATAAGCAGCTCTTCCAACAGTAGTGTGAAGCAACTGAAGATAGATGCTCGCATCTATATCCCTTATTCCAGTTTCAAATTTAAAATATTGCTCGTTACCTCCGTTTGGCTGTTCTATTATTTCGAATCTTTTTGAAATCTTTCCCTAAATACATCCCTATCTCTCCAATCTTTTATTCCATGTGGAATATTTTGTCATGTAATCTCATTTTTCCTTTAACATTAATGGTGAAAGGTTGGATTATATTGGAGAAAGGTGGGATTGAATGGTGGAATTGATACAGTTATTTGTTGATATTTAGTTTCTCACTATTGGTAGTTGTATTTAGGTTCGTTTTTCATACTAGTTACTAAAAATAAGAATGGGGGATTTAAATTGAAAAAGTTATTAATTATGGGATTAACAATGGTTTTGGCATTTGCTTTTGCTTTCGTATCACCTTCTTATGCGAATGGGTTACTAACTAAGGAAGGTTTGACACAGCCGAATGATGGACTTGCACTAGCACTTGACGTTCGTACTGAAAACTTTTTATAGGAATTTACAACTAGTGGAATTATGGGTGAACTCTCTACTGACAGTGTTGGAAATATGATCCTACTAAATGATGATGTCAATTACTTAATGGGCAAGTATAATGTAAGTGATGAGTTTCTTAAACTTTTGAATGCTATAATGGATGATGCAAATGCTAAAGGATTAACAAAGGGATTAATTAGTGATGATTTTGTATCACTTCCAACTCCTGTAGAAGGCGGTATTACTGATATTACCAAGGAATTCCCAGGGGATACTGTCAGTCCGATGGCTCAAGTAAAAGACTGGAAGGTTTATTTTACTCTTGATGAAGTAAAAATGTACTTTTTTGTTGCCGCTTCTACAGGACCTGTTGCATTAGCAGCAGCTCTTAATAGTGTTGTATTTCTATTGGGTGGGCCTGTCGCAACAACTATTTCCCTTGTTTTAACTATTATTGGAACTGCTACGTTAGTTAACTTATGCTACCTTATTACACAAGCAGTAGTTCTAAAGAAAGGCGTTTACATTGGAATCACTTGGAATGGAGCATTCCCTAATTACGCACAAGGTACGTGGTAAGGCTTTCGAGAATGGAGGTTCGAAAAACAATTGGATAAAAACGCTCAAAAATTACTTAAACTTTCAAAATGGACATATGTAATGTTGTACTTCCCTTTATTGGGATATACATTAAATCCAGATTTATATTTCCTTTGGTTGATTTTGTTGTTTATTGGTGGATTGCTTTTATTGTTTAAGAATAAGCTAATTCAGGGAAATATGAAGACAAAAATAACACTAATTGAAGCCTTCACTACGTTGGGATTAATCTTTTTGGTTTTTTCCGATTTGATGCCTATTATAAAACAATTAATACTATTAATTGTTGTTACAATTATCATTTATAGTCATACTAAATTAGTATTTGCAGGAAAATTAACATAACACTGCATGCTCGTTTCAGGGGGAAAACTAATCTTTTCTCTCTAAAACGGGCTTTTTTCGTTTGCTTGTTGGTGCACATATTTGATTAAAAAACATACATCAAATATACCTTTCTATGTTCAAGAATATATATATGCCAAAAAAGAGCTAGGATTACTCCAGACACTCGTCTACAATATTTGTATAAGATTCCTTTTTTTCAATATGGCTTCTTAGAGAGGCTTTATTGGAGAAATCAATTGGTTTTATTTCGATGAATGAAAACCGTACTCGTGTAAATGTTTAAAAGGAGGATTAATGAAATGAGTTCAAAAAGTTGTGCATATTGTCGTAGATTTAGTAAAGATATAAAAATTATCGAAGTACCTGAGTCTTATGCTGACACTACTAAACAATATATTTATGTTTGCCCTAGTTGTATTAAAGAACATGCTTTAGAGAATACCCCTGAATTCGTACCTTCTGATTTACGATTATTCCTTGATAGTCAATATAAAAGTTTTACATTTTCTCTGCTAACTAATGACGATGGCAATGAGTATTTAATGTTAAATAATAATTTTACGACGTTGCCTCCAAAAGATTTAGAATTTATTGCTTACGAATTATTAAAAACAAGTAAGTTAGACGGCCTAGACGAATACATAAAAACTAGCAATAAATTAGCACTTATGAGCACTAGTTTTCAAAATGATCCTGAAGAAAATGGTAAGTTTCTTCTTCCACTTGATGAAATAGGTATTTCTAGAAAGAAATTTAACCCTGATAAAGTATAGGGATTCACATGTGGTAACTGCTCCGCAAAATTATCAAGTATATCTGGCGTGGAATACTTCAGTATTTATCCAGGTCAAAGAATTGACGCAAAAGGAGAAAGAGCATGTTCTGAAGGCTGTGTTAAAGTAATTGCAAAAGACATAATCAGTGATTGGGTATACGAAAATAAATATAAAGAATATTTTAATCTAGACAAATTAGACGATCAATTGAACGATTTACTAGAAAATACAATATAGAAAGTTTTATGAAAGAAGAGAGTGAAAACCACATAGCTTCACTCTCTTCTTTATATGTTATATTTGGTAAATAACTAATGAATATTAGGAGGAGAATATGAAAGTTTTAGATTGTGGAAACGATGATACAATGTTTCAATCATTAAGAGAAATATCCGGCATAAATAAGCATGAATTTCTTAAAATGTTCAATCAATTCGATTTAGATGAATTTTATGAATCTAATCCCAATTATCATGAACTTGCATATAAACTATTCTTGGACAAAATAACCGAAATGAGCAAGTATTCTTCATTTGAATGGGATAAAACTTGTTGGTTTCATCTAACACGTACTATTCCTTCTACTCAATTTGAAGATGGTTTATTGCCATTTGGTGAGAATTTGGACTACATATGGGATCTATTATTCTCGCTACAAAATGGATTCATTTCAAAAGGTGAGTGGAGTGACTTTAGACAATTATTAGAATCAAATTCTTCAATCGATTCTGCTTTTCTATACCGACATAAATTAAAATATAAAGATCTTTGGGGTCCATATGCAATGCTAATCCGTGAAGCAGCATTTCATTTTGAGGATCTCGGTAATCATAATTACTTGGGTGTACCAGAAATTATAAGAGACATTTGTAATCCTTTTCAGGAAAAATACGATTTCAATTTATTAGAAGCATATAAAAATGCTACCGCTCCATGTATTGTGAAGTTTGAATCACCATTCTCAGAAGTGCTTGACCTAGGGACTGTAGTTAATTTCCTCTACCACAAACACAATAATCTAAAATTATATGATGGTTGTAATTCAACCTTTGATGGTAAGGGAGAATTAATTCCTAGTTCATCAATAATAAAAATTGAGTATTTGTAGTTACCCCTACTCATTTCATAATAAAAAGCAATAATAACCACTATAAATCAAGCGGTCATTATTGCTTTATTCATTCCTATCGCAACAGAATTCCTCGAGCTCTCGAAATTGTTCTGTTGAAATAGGCAATAGATTATTGTTTCCAAGACTACAGTTCGCCTGTCAAGATCGATATATCCTAAAATTTGATTTACATCGTCTAACACCATAGCTGTTTTTCCGTCATTAGAGATGTATTTATGAGTAATATTGAACCCCTCTATATGGCTTACCATTCTCTAATTCTGATTCGATCGCCAAATATTTAAATAACGATCGAAGTGAGGACTTGTGACGATTTACCGTCTTGGTGTCTGGCCATACGATGATATTACAACATTTGAGTATACAACAATAAAGAAAGTGGTCCTGCACTTGTAGGAATTGAATTGAAAAATAGATCTGATTATAAAGTACTTATTTCTCTTATGACTGAGAATGGATTTTCGGATAAAGAAGTAAATAAAGTTAGTACCCTATTTGAATTATTAATTTAACAAAAAGTGAACTGATGCCTGTCATAGAGACAATCTTGATTGTTTATGTGCTGGGCATTTATTTTTTTCCTAATAAATATAAGTACATTTCTAGCATATTATAATTCTCTTTGATATAATCATTATTGAATTATAAATATTCTAATGTAGGAGGAATTATTAATGTCTGAAAATGATAAAAACAAATTAACGACTGCAGCAGGTGCACCAGTAGTTGATAACCAAAACTCAATGTCGGCTGGTTCAAGAGGTCCATTACTTTTACAAGATGTTTGGTTATTAGAAAAATTAGCTCATTTTGATAGAGAAGTAATTCCTGAACGCCGAATGCATGCAAAAGGCTCTGCTGCTTATGGAAAATTTACTGTTACACATGATATTACTCAATATACAAAAGCCGCTATCTTCTCTGAAATTGGTAAAGAAACGGAAATGTTTGTTCGTTTCTCTACAGTTGCTGGTGAACGTGGAGCAGCGGATGCTGAACGAGATATTCGTGGATTCTCTATGAGATTTTATACTGAGCAAGGTAACTGGGATCTTGTAGGTAACAACACGCCGGTTTTCTTTTTCCGTGATCCACTTAATTTCCCAGATTTAAACCATGCAGTAAAACGTGACCCACGTACGAATATGCGAAGCGCTAATAACAACTGGGATTTCTGGACTTCATTACCCGAAGCACTCCACCAAGTGACTATTGTAATGAGTGACCGTGGGATTCCGGAAACATACAGAAATATGCATGGTTTTGGAAGTCATACATTTAGTATGATTAATGCTGACAATGAACGTGTATGGGTTAAATTCCACCTTCGCTCACAGCAACCTATTAAAAACTTAACAGATCAAGAAGCAGAGCTTGTTGTTGGTAAAGACCGTGAAAGTCACCAACGTGATCTTTTAGAAAGCATCGATCAAGGAAACTTCCCGAAATGGAAAATGTATATTCAAGTTATGACGGAAGAACAAGCTAACAATATGCCATACAATCCTTTCGATTTAACAAAGGTTTGGTATAAAAAAGATTTCCCGTTAATCGAGGTTGGAGAATTCGAACTTAACCGTAATCCAGAAAACTATTTTGCTGAAGTAGAGCAAGCTGCTTTTACACCAGCTAACGTTGTACCTGGTATTAGTTTCTCACCTGACAAAATGCTTCAAGGTCGCTTATTCTCATACGGTGATGCTCAACGATACCGTTTAGGTGTAAACCATCATCAAATTCCAGTTAACCAACCGAAGTGCCCAGTTCACTCTTTCCATAGAGATGGTGCAATGCGTGTTGATGGTAACAAAGGTGGAACACTACATTATGAACCAAATAGCTACGGTCAATGGAAATCACAACCTGAATTCAAAGAACCAGCGTTAGCAATTCATGGTGCAGCTACACAATGGGATTTCCGTGAAGATGATGATAATTACTTTGAACAACCTGGTAAGCTATTCAATCTAATGAGCCCAGAGCAACAACAAGTATTGTTTGAAAATACCGCTCGTAATATGAACGGTGTTGAAGAATATATTAAAGTTCGTCACATTATTCATTGCTACAAAGCAGACCCTGCATATGGTAAAGGGCTTGCAGATGCTATGGATATTCCTTGGGGCAACATCGAGGCAGCATTAGCATAAAACATGAAAAGGACAGCAAATATGCTGTCCTTTACTGTTTTCTCAAATAATTAAGCGAATTCACACTTTAAATAACAACCCTTGAATGGGTAGTTCCCAGCAACTTATTGTCCAAGTTTTAATGTGGATTGTCCAACTTTTCATGAAGATTGTCCAACTTCATCGGTTATTGTCCAACTATCATGGTTTATTGTCCAAACTTCATTGGTTATTGTCCAACTATCAAGATTGATTGTCCAATTCTTTACGATTTTCTCCCGAACTAAAAATGCCGGAAGAATCTTTGTAAGACTCTCCCAGCATATTATACAGATAGCAACGCACGGTCACTTGTAAGTTTTTCACCACGAATACGTTGGAATTCTTCCATAAGCTTCGCAATCGATAAATCCTTTTTCTCTTCTTCTCCTACTTCTAAGATGATTTGCCCTTTATCCATCATAATTAATCGGTTCCCAAGATCTAATGCTTGCTGCATATTATGCGTTACCATTAATGTTGTTAATTGATCCTTTTCAACAAGCTGTTTGGTTAATTTCGTTATTAACTCCGCACGGGATGGATCTAGCGCAGCAGTATGTTCATCTAAAAGTAAAATAGAAGGCTGTGTAAAAGTAGCCATAAGTAGAGAAAGTGCTTGCCTTTCACCCCCGGATAGCATCCCCACTTTTGCATTCAAACGATTTTCTAAATTTAAGTGGAGCATTTCTAATGATGTTTTAAAGTAGTCTTTCCTCTTTTTATCTACACCAATTTTTAAACCTCTACTTTTGTTTCTTGAAAATGCTAGGGCAAGATTTTCTTCTATTGTCATTGAGGGAGCTGTACCAGCCATCGGATCCTGAAAAACTCGTCCAATAAAATGCGATCGTTTATATTCTGGCAATCTAGTAACATCTTTCCCATCTATTTCAATACTTCCGAAATCAGGGGTTAAAGCACCTGAAATCATATTCATCATTGTAGATTTTCCTGCCCCATTACTTCCAATTACTGTGACAAAGTCCCCAGCCTTCAGTTCGAGATTTATTTGGTCCAATGCTATTTTCTCATCTGCTGTTGCTTCATTAAAGATTTTATTAATAGATTTTAAGTTAAGCAAGATCATTCGCCTCCTGCTTTATCTTTTTCTTGATAGCAACACTTCGTTCGGCATGACGCTTCGCTTTCCTGCTCTTTTCTCGACGTTTGTCAAAGTATTGAGGTAAAATCAGTGCAATAATAACGATTGCAGCAGTAATTAACTTCATATCCCCTGTATCAAGCAAATCTACACGAAGAGCAAGTGCGAGAACAATACGATAAATAATTGCACCTGCGATAACAGCTATTGTCGTTCGTACAATTGTTTTCGTACCAAAAATTGCTTCTCCAATAATAACAGAAGCGAGTCCTATCACAATCATACCTATTCCCATTCCTATATCAGCAAATTTTGCATATTGAGCTATTAAAGCACCAGAAAATGCTACAAGTGCATTTGAAATTCCTAGTCCTATAATAACTAAATTATCCGTGTTTGCTGAGAAACTGCGAATCATTTTTTTGTTATCTCCAGTTGCACGAATTGCAAGGCCGATTTCCGTTTTTAAGAACCAATCGACTATGAATTTTATCATTATTACTATAATGGCAACTAGAAAAATTGTTCCCCATGTAGAAGGAACGAACTGGACACCTATACTTTTCAGAAAGTTATTAATAGCTTCATCTATGCCTAGGCTTCCCCACCACGTATAAAATTTACTGAATAATGTCTCGGCATTTAATAGTGGTATATTTGGACGCCCTATTGAATTATCAGCTGTTAATCCCATTATTCGTAAGTTAATGGAATATAAAGCGATCATCATTAAAATCCCAGAAAGCAAAGGATTTATTTTTCCTTTTGTATGCAGTATACCGGTTATACATCCTGCAATAAATCCAGCAGCAATTGCTACTAGCGTTGCTATTGCTGGATGATAACCTAGAACAATCATAGTAGCTGCAGTAGCAGCCCCTGTAACAAAACTTCCGTCTACTGTTAAATCTGGAAAATCTAACACTCGAAATGTTAGATACACTCCGAGTGCCATAATTGCATAGATGATTCCCTGCTCAACAGAGCCAAAAATAGCTGTAAACATATTAGAATCATCTCCTTATCTATTCAACTAATTCTGCTTTCCATTCTTCTTTTATTTCGATACCAATTGTATCTGCTATCTTTTTATTTAACACAAATCTTAAATTCTGAGGATATTGAACTGGGAGATCAGCAGGTGTGCTTTCACCTTTTAATATTTTGGCAGCCATTTGGCCAGCTTCGTAACCAATGTCATAATATTCAAATCCGTAAGCAGCTAATCCACCACGTTTTACAGAGTCAAACTCCCCTACCATCATAGGTAATTTATTGTCATTAGCAACAGAAATAACCGATTCAAGAGCAGAAACTACTGTGTTATCTGTAATAATATACAATGAATCTACTTTACCAATTAAAGATTCAGTAGCTTGTTTCACCTCAGCTGAAGTAGAAACGGAAGCTTCTATAACTGTTAATCCGACTGCACTCATCTGTTCTTTTACCGCATCAACTTGAGCACGTGAATTTTGTTCTCCTGCATTGAATACCATACCTACCTTTGTAGCACCTAATTCCTCCTTAAGGAATTTAATCGTACTTGGAATTGCATCTGGTTGAGTATCCACTGTTCCAGTTACATTTCCTCCGGGACTTTCCATTGATTGCACTAATTCTGCACTAACCGCATCTGTTACAGAAGTAAATATTATCGGAATATCTTTTGTAATACTTGCAACTGCTTGGGCACTTGGCGTAGAGTTAGCAAAAATCAAATCTACTCCAGAGCTAACCAAGTTATTTCCGATCGTTGTATTTGCGCTATTATCATTCTGAGCATTTTCTACCTGATAATCTGCTTCAATTCCAGCATCTTCTATTGCTTTTTTAAAACCATCAAATGCTGCATTTAAAGATGGGTGCTCTACTATTTGTGTAACTCCAATTTTAAATTTCTTTGTTTCTTCATTGGCAGTTGTTCCTTCTTTCGATTCAGAAGACGAGCTCGAACCACTTTCCCCTCCACATGCAGCTAAAAGAAGAATTGCACCAAAAAGAATAAAAGCAAATTTCTTCATACTTTTTTTCATCTTTATCTATACCCCCTAGTTAAATCATTCACATCAGCGATTCAACTCGCTAAAGTATGAATTAAAAGATATGTTACACTGCAATTGATTGATAGTCAATAACATTAGCAATTTTTCGAAAATAATAGATTCAATTATTATATAAAAAAAGATATTACACTCGAATTGTAAGTGTAATACCCTAGTCTATTTTCATTATTGATCTGTATTTGTCAAATCCATATAAAGAACTTCCCATAAATGGTTATCTAAATCTTGGAAACTTCTACTGTACATAAAACCTAAATCTTGAGGCTCGTTATAAAACGAAGCTCCATTAGCTAATGCTTTATCAACTATTTCGTCAACCAAATCTTTTGACTGAACACCAATTGCCATAATTGCTTGAGCATTTGTTGCAGTGTCAGGAATTTCTTTTTTAGTGAACTGTTTAAATCTTTCTTCTGTCATGATCATTGCAAACAGGTTTTCACCTATTAAAAGACATGCTGTTTGTTCGTCCGAGAATTGCATGTTAAATTCAAAGCCAATTGCAGAAAAAAATTCCATCGAATTTTTTACATCTTTTACTGGTAAATTTACAAAAATATTATCCGCTTTAATTGCCATGATTCATCACCTCTACTGCAATTTACCATTGATAATACAAGTTGTCTACATATCCTTTTTCCTAATATTCAATAAATTTATTAAGAAATATAACCTTTACAATCCGTTCACATTAGATTGATATTTAGTATTTATACTATAGAGTAGTACATTACGTTCTTTTTAGGGGGATTTGGGGAATGGCAATTGAAGATCATGATTATAGCGAATTATTTACTTACATTTTGGAGGAAAAGGCAATACAAACAGTATTTCAACCTATTATTTCACTCCAAACTGGTGATGTTTATGGATATGAAGCGTTATCACGTGGACCGGAAAATACGGCTTTGCGTAATCCTGAGACATTATTCGATTATGCTATGGAGAGTGGTCAACTTTGGGAACTCGAACACTTATGTAGAGGGAATGCTTTAAAATATGCGCATCTCTTAAAGGCAGAAGGAAAACTTTTCTTAAATGTTAATCCTAACATTATGAATGATCCAAAATTTAAACAAGGTTTTACAAAAGAATTTTTAAGTAATTTTCATATGGATTCTGATTGTATTGTTTTTGAAATTACAGAAAGAGAAGCTATAAATAATTTAAAGGATTTCATAAATACTGTTGATCATTACAAAAAACAATTTTATCAAATTGCAATTGATGACGTCGGATCTGGCTACTCAGGTTTGAATGTTATCACCGATGTACGTCCGCATTTTATTAAACTAGATATGAAGCTAATTAGGCATATCGATAAAGATCGTACGAAGCAGTTACTCGTAAAGAGTCTAAGTGAGTTTGCTCATTATTCACAAATACATATGATTGCAGAAGGTATTGAGACAAAGGAAGAACTTATCACATTAATAGATCTTGGTGTTCACTATGGCCAAGGCTACTATATTCAAAAACCAGAGAAACATCTTTTTTCAATTCGAGAGGAACTAAAAATATGTATTGAGTTGGAAAATAAAAGAAGAAATATTATAAGTTCAACCCGATTAACAGATACTTCTATCGAACAAATCGCTACTCCTTTACGAACAATAGCTAGTCATACACCCATCTCTAAAGTGAGCAAGCTAATGGAAGCAGATGATTCGTTACCTGGATTTTGTATTAAGGACGGTAACAAATTAATTGGGGTTATTACGAGAAATAAGCTCCATTTAAAATTTAGTGGGCCTTATGGATATAGTTTGTACAATAAAAAACCTGTATCTGCTATTATGAGCCGAAACTATATGAAAGTAGATGCAGCAACCCCAATTGATAAAGTAGCAAAGATCGCGATGAAGCGTGATCCTATTCATTTATATGATTTTATTACTATTACAAAAGAAAACAAATATTTTGGAGTTGTAACCGTAAAAGATTTGCTTGAGAAAAGTATGCAACTTGAGATTGACTATGCAAAGCATCTTAATCCACTCTCTGAATTACCTGGTAACATAATAATTGAACAACAGCTTCAAAAATGTATCGATTCTCCTGATAACTATACCGTACTATACCTCGATATAGATAATTTCAAACCATATAATGATGTGTATGGCTTTGAAAAAGGAGACAAAGTTATTATGAAACTTGCAGAAATATTAGAGGAATATTCTTCAACAGATGTTTTTGTAGGTCATATTGGCGGAGACGATTTCATTATGATTGTCGAGTCATCCAAAAGTAATGAATTATGTAAGAAAATCATTTATCAATTTGAAACATCTATTGAGCATTTTTATCATGCACATGACTTCCTAAAGGGATGTATCATCTCTAAAAATCGACATGGAATTGAAGAACAGTTTCCGCTACTAACTATATCAATTGCAGGAATTTTAAACAAAAATGCACAAACCATTTTTGAGCTTTCCGAAAAAGCAAGCTACATAAAAAAACAATGTAAACAGCTACACGGCAGTAACTACCTCATCACGAACACAATATTACAGGTGCCTGGCACCGAAACAAACGTGAATGTTTAAACATTCACGTTTGTTTCGGTAATTGAGACAGTTTAAAATTTGAATCTAAAATGTGTTATGATAATGGTACCAATGTTTTTTTGGAGGGAAAGTAATGACTGGAGTATTAATTTTTACAGGATTTATTTTTATTCTTATCATGTGTTTATCGTTTTTCACTATTAATAAAGGATATGCATATAAGCACACAATAGATGAACGTCCAACAGAATCTAACGAAAAAACGCATCAGCCGAAATAGGCGATGCGTTTTTATATTATTTAGATACTTTTTCTTTTTTGATTTGTTTGCTTCGTAATTGTCCACATGCCGCGTCAATATCTGTACCTTGTTCTAATCGAACCCCACAGTTGATCCCTTTTTTCTTTAATGCTTGGAAGAAAGCATCGATGGATTCTTGTGAGCTACGTTGGTATTGACTATGTTCGTCTACTGGATTGTATGGTATTAAGTTGACATACGATAGATGACGTTTATTTTCTAATAGTCTTGCTAACTGCTGCGCTTCTTCTACATGGTCATTGACATCTTTTAATAAAATATATTCAAATGTAATTCGACGATTTGTCGTCTCTAAATAATAATCAATTGCTTCCATCACTTTTTCAATTGGGAAAGCTTTGTTGATTACCATGATTTTTGTACGAAGTTCATCGTTCGGTGCATGCAATGAAACAGCTAGATTTACTTGAATATTTTCATTTGCAAAATCCACAATTTTTTTCGCCAGACCACTTGTAGAAACAGTAATATGTCGTGCACCAATTGCAAGGCCTTTTTGATCGTTTACAACACGTAAAAAGTTCATTAAATTTTTATAGTTATCAAACGGTTCACCGATACCCATAACAACAATGTGACTAACACGCTCGTCTTTCTGCATATTATCTAAATGCTCTTGCACTTTCATAATTTGACCAACTATTTCCCCTGCATCCAAGTCACGATTTTTCTTAAGTAAACCACTTGCACAGAAACTACAGCCAATATTACATCCGACTTGAGTTGTTACACAAACAGACAAACCATATTTAAATCGCATTAATACTGTTTCAATTAAATTTCCATCTTCCATTTCAAATAAAAACTTAATCGTCCCATCTTCAGATTCTTGTTTGACGGACTCTTTTAATGTTTGAATAACAAAATTATCCTCTAATAACTGAATACAATCTTTACTTACATTTTTCATATCAGAAAAGCTTTGCACTCTTTTAATGTATAACCAGTCCCATACTTGTTCAGCTCGGAACTTTTTCTGACCGTTTTCTAATAGCCACTCTATTAACTGATCTCTTGTAAGACCATATATTGATTTTTTCATGAATATTCCTCATTTCATTCGTATACAATTCGCCTATTATACAATAAATACTTACATACGACAATTAATTATAACGGAAAAGTGAAAAAAAAGATATTATTATCATCCGTTTTGCACCATTAGGTCTAGTTGAATAACGTGAAACGTTCTTGAAATTTATTTTAACCATTTATGATGGTGACGAAGCTAGCATTTATATCCATTTTGTTCATTAGTAAACTGATAACTAGACTAAAATGACGGATTAATTTTGCAAAGGTTGAATAATATATTAGTACATTAATCTATTTTACTGCGTACTTGTCAAGAAGACTCTCATTGGAATTGGGGATGTATTAAATGAATAGAAGAAACAAGAGAATGATATCTTTTAAAATAAGACGTGCCATCTTCAAATTAATCATGCTTATTATTGGTATTTCTGCCTTTTTGCCCCCAAACTTTTTAGAAGCAAATACTGAGGTTAGTAAAGATAAGATAGATCTTACAAATTATGTATTTAATTTGACAAACGATTCGATCAAAAGCTCTATCGATCAAATGTTAATTGTTTCGTACGAAATCGATTCCATTGAGGCAGAAGATGACGAACTGATTTCATCAGTAGTTATTGCATATACCCTCTTTGGTATCCCTTATGCAGAAGTTGTGACCAACAAAGATAGTGCTTATATAAATAAAAAATTTCTTTTCCGTGAATAATTGAAGAATAAAAGCATTGCCTACAGCCGTTTTTATATAAGATAGATCAGTTTTTCCAAAAATTCGACTTTGCCAGATGGTATTGTCCAATAGACCAATTAATAAGAAAATCGTTGAAAAGGCTCCCTTTCCGCGGGCGTTGCCTCAGCCTCCTCGCTTCGCTGTGGGGTCTTCGACTAACGCTTTCCCCGCAGGAGTGTCACCTTTTTCAACGATTTTCTAGAAATAAAAAAGTAGAGTGTGGATTAAAATACGTTTTAGATAATGGTCGTAAGAAAACCGGCACTTTTTGTTCAAAATCGAACAAAAAGTGCCGGTTTTTTAAACTGAAAAGCTTAATCTATTTTCCGAATAGCTATAAACTACTCTTTTTCTACTTCGTTTTCTCGAATCCAATCGCTATAGCTACCTACATATAATTGAACATTTTCATAACCAGCTTCTTTCAAGCTTGCATATAGTGGTGCAGCTGTTACACCACTTCCACAATATACTGTTACTGGTTTCGATTTATCAGTTAAACCATTTAGCCTTTCTATTAGCAACTCTTGCTTTAAGAACTTTCCGTCCTTTTTAAGCTGTTCCCAATCATAATTTAAAGCAGTTGGAATATGACCTGCTATTGCATCTATTGGTTCTACTTCACCACGGTATCGGATGTTTGCTCTTGCATCAACGAGTTGAGACTCCACTTCTCCAGCAACAATTCTCTTAACTGTTTCTATATCCACGTATAATTCATCTTTCCAATTTGCGCTAACAGTTGAAATGTTGTAATTGGTTTTTTCTTTTGATAATGGAAGTACCTTTTTTGCTTCTTCAAATCCTTCTCGAAGTACGTGAATATTAGAAAAACCTGCCCATTCCAATAAGAAATAAGCACGTAAAGCAAAAGGGGAACCTCCTTGATCGTAAATGACAATTGAATCATCGATAGATAATCCAGTTTGTTGAACAAGTGCAGTCATTTTTTCTTTTGAAATCATTGGATGACGGCCATATTTACTGTTCATATCAGACAAATCTTTTTCCAAATCCCAATAAACCGCCCCTTCCAAATGTTCAACATTGTACATCTCTCGACCAGCATTTGCATTTCCAAGATCAAAACGGGTATCAATAAAACGAACTTCTTTGCCTTCTATATCCTTACATTCAATAAATACCATGTTCATCCTGTTATCTCCCCTTTTATACTATTCGTGCATATATTTCTTTCCATTTTACAAGGGTTTCTTCTTGCTCAAGCAATTTACGTTCAGCATCAATTTGGGCAATAGATTCTTTTAACCATTTTAATCGAACAGATTCCGTTTCCACATCAGCATACTGCTCCACCCATTGAAAAAGCCTTTCTTTTTCTTTGGTTAAGTAAACTTCTGCCTCTACTTTTGTTTGTTCTGCTAATACATCTCGAAGCTTTTCTTTTTCATTCTTCTCGAAAAATGATTTTGTATTTTTAAAATAAGATTTAACATTTTCGTATTTCACGTTATCTTGAAATGGACCGACAAATTCCAATAACCCTCTATTCTCACTTTCATGTGGTGTAAAGGTAAAACTCGGATTCCAATCCTTCAATATACGTAATTCTTCTTTTTCTAACTGTTTCATTTGTTTTTGAATAAATTGCAATACCCGGAAATTTGTCACGCGCATTTCTTGCTCTATATCAAATCTCAGCATGCTTAACAAATCTTTTAATGCAATTTCTAATGCAGAACTTGACGATTTACTCGTAAATAAAGATGGATTATATGCCTCTTTAAAAAATTCGTTAAATCGATAATACACACGTTGGAGAACGTAATACATTAATGTTTCTAGCTCTTGTTTTCCTTCCTTAGCAATAAGGGACGACATCGAACTTGAATATCGTCTACGTATATTTTGCTCTTGCTCACGCAATTCTTGTAAACGGTCCTCTTTTCTCGCCAGATTAGCTTCCGTTTGTTCGATCAAAGAAAGCAATTTTGTTTGCTGACGAGTAGATTCTTCTTCAAGTGAAGTGACTGCAATCTGTTTTAAATCTTTTTCTAAAAATCGGTGGAATGCTTCTTCAAATTGAACCATCCCATCATGAACTTTTACATTTTCTACCTTTTCTTTTAAAGCAAGTAAACTCGAAACACCATACACTCTTGGAAATCTAATACCAAATCGTTGTAGCTCACCTTGTACATATTGTTTTACAAGAATTGCTTCTTCCTCATTATTAGCAAGATCAATGGCATTTACAACGAAGAACATTTTATCGAGTTCGAATGCATCTTTCACACGACCGAGCTGAATTAGAAACTCACGGTCTGCTTTTGCAAATGCATGATTATAATAGGTAACAAAAAGTACAGCATCTGCATTTCGAATATAATCAAACGCAACACCAGTATGTCTAGCATTGATGGAATCTGCTCCTGGAGTATCTACTAAAGTAACTCCTAAACGCGTCAATTCACAATCATAATAAAAATCAATGAAGTCCACAAAACAACTTCTAGATTCTTCTGCAACGTATTTGCCGAACTCTTCTCCTGATACACGAAGTACTTTACCTAATTGGGTTTGATAAGTTGGGTAACCTTTATAAAAAGCTGTTACAAAAGATTTATGCACTTCTTCTGTTACAGATTGATTCATCACATCTTTTGCTTGATCATATGCTTCTTCTAATGTCTGTACAGTTATTCCTAATTGCTTATAAGCAAATGCCACATCCTCTAGCAACTGTTCTTTTGTTTTGAACGTGACATCTGCTGTATTATGTGGATGTGTTTCGGACACAGGATGAATTTTATTTATAGCAGCTGTCGTTGGATTTGGCGAAACTGGTAATACATTTGCACCCATTAAAGCATTTGAAAAACTCGATTTTCCAGCGCTAAATGCGCCAAATAAAGCAATTGTAAATTGCTGATTAACTACACGCTGTGCTTTTCTCTTCATAATAGTTGCAGCCTCTTTAAATGCAGGTAGTTCGCTTATTACTTCGGCTATTTTGTTTGCTCGCAATAGCACCTCTTCTGATCCAAGAAGAAGTTCTTCCGTTTCTGTCTTTATCTCTAAAGTAGTTTCTATATGCTTTTCTTCTTTTTCTTCTATTGAAGGGTCATATTCTGTAATAGAATCTTGGAATTCTTTACGATCATTTTCCCATTCGATCATCAATAGATCGCGTTCTTTTCTATAATCTAATGGAGGATTAGTTACTACTTTTTCAATTACATCAAGCTTCGTATCAATTTCTTCTAAAGCTTGTATTGCTAACATCTTCTCGTTCAAAGATTGAGCTTTTTGTGCTGCTCTTTCTGTATCTTCTATTGGATTTTGATGCATTTCGCGAATGATTTGTTCTTTCCAACTATCTGTTTCTCGAATGAAAAATCGGTTGACTGCATCTCGAACTCGATTAGCATAATGAAGAATTGCATCCCCTGTTGTACTAGCCCCATCATGTAATGTGTCACTAATAAGGGAAGCTAAAATTTCAAATTCTTTTTCATCAATTTCTGTTGATTTTTCGATGGATAAAAGGGAAACATCTTTTAGCATCCCTTTCATCAATTGTTTAATATGCACGGTAATATTTGTAGATATTACTTTTTCTAATAATTGCAATGCATCTTGTAATCTTTTTCTTCTTTCTTCTTCCGTTTTCTTTTTACTACCTATAAAGCCTACCTTAAAAGAGTTTTGCATACCTTCTGCGTATAATTTTAATGCATCTCTCATTGCATAAGGCATAATCGTAGCATTTTCTAAAATAGTCTTCCTATTTTCTTCAAACGTTTTTTTCCATACTGCTACATCTTGAAGCTCTTCTTGTTTTTGAGATAGCTGTAATTGTTCCTTGATATCTTCTTTGTTGTTCCATTCCTCTTCCGAAAGGTGACTTTCAAACGTCTCTAAACAAGCAGCCTTTTCATCTCCCAAATATTGTTTATGTTCATCTATTAGCTTTTCAAGTGTTGCACTTACTGATGTAAGAAAATAGGCTTCCTTATGTTGGATTGAGTGTAATACAATTTGCTGCACTTTCGAGAAATCGTTATGTATGAAATTTTTGTCTTTTAATGAAGTAAAGAAAATATCTTTCGGCTCTACAGCCCATGCTTTAAATGCACTTGCAACAGATTGTTTAAAAGCATCAAATGATAGCTCTTCCTCTCGGTGTTTATCTACTTGGTTAACAATTAAATAAACATTCTCATTATAATGAAGTAATTGTTTTGTAAATTGAAAATTAAGTTCAGATTGCACGTGATTATAATCCATTACATAAAACACTATATCAGCTAAATGCAGAGCCGATTCGGTTGATATTCTATGTGCATCATCTGTGGAATCAACTCCAGGAGTATCCATTACAGTAATTCCTTCTGGTAAGCTAGAAGTGGAATGCCCTATTTCGATTTGAGAGACTTTGCTTCCATCCTTCGAATATTTCTTCACAAGTTGAATATCGTATGCACCAGAAAATTTTACTGGAGGTCTATCTATAAAATGTACAAGTGCATAATTTTCATTTGTCTTTTTTACAGTTACAATGTTCGCAGACGTTGGGATCGGGCTTGTTGGCAGTAGTTGCTCATCTACGAGTGCATTGATCATACTAGATTTTCCAGCCGAAAAATGGCCTGCAAACGCAATTGTAAAAGTACCTTTTTCAAGTTTTTCTGCAAATAATTTTGCTTTTGCAAAACGCTCTTCATCTTTATTGTGATGAAACAATGTTGCAAGTAGTGCGTTTTTTTCTTTGATTATTTGTAATTTCTCTGAATTCTCCATTTAAAAAAAGTAGCTCCTTTTTATTTCGACAATATACTTTTCAAGTTATCCTTATTATAGATAGCCATAATTACTAATACAACATTTATTAAAAATCATTAAACAAGTTATTAAATCAAATTTGATGAAAGATGAATTTAGTGAAAAATACTTTCCGGTCATCAAACTTTCTATGTGGATTTTTTCTGGTCATAAATTTATTTATCCGAACACATTTTTTCTACAGGGCAAGGATTCACATCTTATTTACAAATAAAAAAACACCGCTCTAATTTGAACGATGTCCGCATACTTAGGTGTCCGTTTCCATTAACGGATTTATTGATTATTATCTTTTTGCTGCTCTGAAGGTTCTTCAGTTGGATCTGGCTCATCTTCATCAACACCGTTACAGCCGAACAAAAAGCCTGCTGATAAAATAACAGACATTAGCGCTAGAATATGTCTTTTATGCTTCATTCTAATCCCTCCACTCCGCATTTACTACAGTTAATATTATCTTAATTCTAGAAAAATATTCATCATTCGAAAAAAAATACAAACTGTTCTACTCTGTGCTCTTTCTCAATAGAGCCAATTATCAGGCTATTTACTTTCTGTTATAATGAATCTATTATTTCAGAAAGGAAGATTAGATGTTAAAAAGTAAGAATATATATTTAAGACAACTTAAAATCTCGGATGCGAATGAACTACTAGATTTACTTAAGAAAAATCAATCTTTTTTTGAGAAATACTCAATCAATCGTCCTACTAATTACTGGACTATAGAAACACAGAAAGAATTAATAGAAAAATGGGAGCAAAATGCAAAACAAGATACTGAATACCAATTTGGTATTTATAAATCGGACGATAATTCACTTATTGGTAGCATCAGCCTATTCCATGTTGCTCGCGGCCCTCGTCATAGTGCAATGGTAGGCTACCATTTAGATCAAGAGCACAATGGAAAAGGTTATACTACCGAAGCAACTAAACTAATTGTCAACTATGCTTTTGAAATCCTCCATTTACATAGAATTGAAGCTGGAGTTATGCCACATAACATTGGTTCCATAAAAGTTTTAGAGAAAGCTGGTTTTCTTAAAGAAGGAATAGCTAAGAAAAATATTAAGATTAACGGTCGTTGGGAAGATCATCAGATGTTGGCAATAATAAATCCTAAAGAATAACTGTATATACATTACTCACTCATTTGGTTTAAAATGAGTGTTTTTTGTTAATATTTTCACTTGCACACCCCAAAGAATATTACGACATTTTATGACAAAACTTTCCTATGTATCCTATCTGAATTGTGATGTTTTGAAACAAAAAAATGACTCTACTTGTCTTTTCTATAAAAAAAACAAGTGGAGTCATCTATTAGACCAATATTATTTAGCTTGCGGAGATGTTGAGCGTAAAACAAAAGCAGTAACCCCGCTATATAGTAGAATTGTAGATCCTATAAAAAAAGTTATCATACAAATCGTCCTCTCAGGTGAATTTGAAATTCATTCTCATTCAAATACTAGCACAACATTTCGACATTTTCTACATTTACTATTCAACTATTCATTTTTTCATGCTACTATTAAGTCATATTTACTACATGGAGGGAACGTAATGAGTGCATCAAAACACATACAAACCATATTAAATGGAACTATTCAATCGTTAAAATCTGTCATCCCTCTTACAATGGATATTAAATCCCCTTCTTTAATGGTGCAACCGTTTGAGCAAAAAGAAATGGGCGTACTAATAGGAATTATTGGAGATATTAAAGGACGTATAATCGTAGATTCCACTTCCGATTGTTTTTCATCGATAGGAGCAACAATGTTTGGTATGCCCTTAGAGGGTGAAATGCTCGAATCATTTACTGGAGAACTTGGAAATATGATTGCAGGGAATTTATGTACATCCGTAGCTGGAAACGGTGTAGAAATTGATATTACCCCGCCAACTGTTATCGTTGGTACAACAAGATTATTTGGATTTCAGCATGCGTTCAAATTACCTGTCGAAATATCTGGTGTTGGAGAATTAACAGTAATATTAACCATTGATGAATAATAGGTAGACTATATGGGGCTACCACCTCTGAACTATGATTTTGTAAACAACCTAAAGGGAACTTTCTACTAAAGAAAGTTCCTTTTTTATTTTATCTAAAAGTAATAATTAATTGTTTCACATTAATTTCACATTATACCCTTTCTAGTGTGATTTTTATCACATCTTTGGGCTACTAATCTATTTATTATTAAAAGCATACAAGAACATCTTTTACTGGAGGTGTAACGAAGATGTCGAATAAGAAAGAAAAAGAACTAAATTTGAAAGGCACATTGTATTCTGTTGGATTTGTAGGTGTATTCATTTTAGTCACTTGGTTTATGGCATTTTACTTGTTTATTGAGCGATTTTAATTTATTGGAGGTCAAAGGCTATGCATATGCATAAGTACGAAAAATGGTGGTTAACATTTGGAGTTGGATCACTCGTATTATTTTTAGTAATTGTTGGTTTTAGTGCTTTCCACTATGGTTCCCACCCACCGAGTGCAAAAGTATACATCGATCCTGAGCGAGTTGATGAAATTGCACCATTCAATAATCCAGGTGTTCACAAAGTGGAAGGAAAGGATTGGGACTATGAAGTAGTATTCGTTGCATCAGCGTTCTACTATAACCCACCAGAAATTGAAGTTCCACTCGATGCAAAAGTTAAATTCATTGCTACTACAAAGGATGTAGTACATGGATTCCAAGTTGCTGGAACGAATATTAATATGATGCTTGAACCAGGATATGTTTCGGAATTTGTAACAACAGTTGATAAGTCAGGCGAATATTTAATTTTATGTAATGAGTATTGTGGAATTGGTCATTCTACTATGACATCCATGCTAAAGGTGGTTGAGTAATATGACAACAATTACGGAAAAAGCAAAAGATTTAGTAAAAGTAGATAAGAGAGATGGCAAATTAGCACTGGCACATATTTATGTTGCATTTATCTCTTTATTTATAGGCGGACTATGTGGATTATTACAAACGCTAGTTAGGTCTGGTCATTTTACACTCCCTTGGGGAATTGGCTATTATCAAATATTAACAGTACATGGTGTATTACTAGGACTTATTTTAACAACATATTTTATTTTCGGTTTTCAAATTGCGGCAGTTAGTAGAACTGCTGGTACATTAACTTCTAAACAACGTCTTCTAGGTTGGATTGGTTTTTGGGTTATGACTGTTGGAGTTGTTATGGCAGCTACTATGGTATTGCTCAATGAAGCTTCTGTACTCTATACATTTTATGCACCACTTCAAGCTCATTGGATTTTCTATTTAGGACTAACTTTTGTTATAGTTGGATCTTGGATTGGAGGAGCTGGCCAAATACTAAAGTACATCGAATGGCGCAAAGCAAATCCTGGAAAACCAAGTCCATTAATAACATTCATGGTTGTTATTAATCTAGCATTATGGATCATTGCTTCTTTAGGTGTTGCAACTTCAGTTCTTTTCCAATTATTACCTTGGTCATTAGGATGGGTAGATAAAGTAGATGTATTAATTTCACGAACATTGTTTTGGTATTTTGGTCACCCTCTTGTTTACTTCTGGTTATTACCAGCATATATGGTTTGGTATGTAGTTATTCCTAAGATAATTGGCGGCAAGATTTTCTCTGATTCTCTTGCAAGATTATCATTTGTATTATTTTTATTATTTTCTATTCCTGTTGGTTTTCACCATCAATTAACTGAACCAGGTATCAGTTCTTTTTGGAAGTTTTTGCAAGTAGTATTAACTTTAATGGTAGTTATTCCTTCTCTTTTGACTGCTTTCTCATTATTTGCAACGTTTGAAATCCGCGGTCGAATGTTAGGTGGAAAAGGAATCTTTGGATGGTTAAAAAAATTACCATGGAATGATGCTCGTTTTGTAGTTCCCTTCATCGGAATGGTCGCATTTATCCCTGCTGGTGCTGGCGGTATTATTAATGCTTCCCACCAAATGAATCAAGTAATTCATAATACGATTTGGGTAACAGGACACTTCCACTTAACGGTGGCAACATCTGTATTACTTACATTCTTTGGAGCTGCTTATTGGTTAGTCCCCCATCTGACAGGGAGAGTATTAACAAAGGAAATGAATCGTCTTGCAATTATTCAAGCAATTGTATGGTCAGTAGGTATGTCTATCATGTCAACTGCAATGCATATTGTTGGATTGTTTGGAGCACCACGCCGTTCAGATTTTTCAACTTACGGTGGTTCTGCACAAGCAGCGGAATGGATTCCTTACCAACTTGCACAAGCAATTGGCGGTACAATTCTTTTTATCGGAATCATTTTGGCACTTTATATCATCGCAAACTTATTATGGTTTGCTCCTAAAGGGGATGAAGAATTCCCGATCGGAGAAGTTTCTGAGCACGCAGAGAAAACACCAATGGTATTCGAGAACTGGAAAATCTGGTTAACGATTTGTATTGTACTCATTTTATTTGCTTACACAGTACCATTTATTGATATGATTCAAAATGCTCCACCTGGATCGATCGGATATAAATTCTGGTAAAACATGAATTTTCCCTATAAAATATAAAAGCGCTTGGCAAAATCCAAGCGCTTTTTATTTTCTATTATGTTTTTAATGATTTGTTTTTATATTATTTACTTCAATTACATGGCAAATATAGGTTTAACTAGAATACTATTTTTATAATGATAACATATGAGAGGTATCTCCAACATTGCGAAATTCGTAGTGCTGGAGGTACCCTTTTTAAACAAGTTAAAATCTAGCAGCCTAAAGAAGGAACTCTCACTTGTCTTATTTGAAGTAATTTTAGCGTAATATCGACTACAAGCTTTTCTCGCAATTCTTTTATTGTTTCTCCAAATTCTAATGGACATGGGGAAAAATCTATTTCAAAGAAATCTGCACTAATTAATTCGCAATAAGGTTGCTCGTTGTAAAAAACGCTATTTTCAAAGAAGTATTTATCTAGACGCGGAGTTTCACCGTGTTTCGGATCAATAAATCGAGATTTACTTTCAGAAGATTCGCCTAAAATAGGGAAAAGTATAAAATCTCCACCCTGTTGGACGTCACCCTTTAGATCCGCAAATCCACAGAATGGAACAGTGGCAATTCGATCACGAATAAATCCATTACAATTTGATGTAGCATATTCAATATCCTTGCGAATAAATCCTTCTATAAATAATTTCCCTCTTGTTACAGTACGAACACCTGGGCATGTATCATCGCAAAATTTTACAGGAACAAGTTTACATTGAGTAATAAATACATCTTTTAACACTCTCTTAATCTCGCTAGCTGGTGGTGTTAGCGGAATACATGCTTCAACGACGACTTGAACTGTAGTCTCAGCTAATACTGCTGGGACTTTAATAATTGGTCTAAACCCTTGGGGAAGTACACATGGCTCAACCGGTTCATCTTTAAAAGGTGACAATGTCTTTGCCTCTACTGGACATGGCATCGCAATTGGACAATTATCATTACATGGATCGTTTTGTTGTGTCATCAAAATCACCTCCTTTCACTTACCAATTATCTTTTGATTGCCATTTAGTAATTTTTTTGTAACGAAGATTCACACTTCAAAGAATATATGAATTTTTTTATTGTTATGCCTAAACTTCTTTTTATCGTATTAAGCACCTTTTATTATCTTTCGTTCGACTTATATCTTAATATATGTCGTATAGAGCAGTAGAATTGAGCTTATATAATAGGTACATAAACAATTATTTGGTTTTTTAGCAAATTTCTACTCTAGGGATGCTTGCCTAATTTGATAACAACTCTTTCTTTATTTCTATTAATAAAACCGTTGGCGTTGATTTCGCCAACGGTTTTTGATATTTATAAAGATTCCCCTTACACATTTTCAGCATACTTGTTTCTTGCCTAGGAGAAATTTTTAACAATCGCCTAGAGATTCCACTCTTACTTGTCGTACTTGCAAAACCTTTAGCGTAAGGTCAACTACAATTTTCTCGCGTAAACAATCGAATGTTTCATCCGCTTCTACTGGACACGGTGTAAAATCAAGTTCGAAGAAATTTGCACTTATTAACTCGCAATATGGTTGTTCATTATAAAAAGCACTATTTTCAAAGAAGTATTTATCTTGGCGAGGGATATCTCCGTTTTTAGGATTTATAAATCGAGATTTGCTTTCGGAAGATTGACCAATTACTGGGAAAAGAATAAAATCCCCACCCTCATTAACGTCCCCTTTTAAATCTGCAAAACCAGAAAACGGAACAGTAGCAATTCGATCACGTATTACTCCATTACAATTCGCTGTAGCATATTCAATATCTTTGCGGATAAATCCTTGGATGAATAATTTCCCTCTTGTTACTGTTCGTACACCTGGGCATATTTCATCACAAAATTTTACTGGAACTAGTTTACATTGGGTTAAAAATACATCTTTTAACACTCGTTTAATTTCAACTGCTGGTGGATTAAGTGGAATATTTGATTCTACAACGATTTGAAGAGTTGTTTCTGCTAATACAGCTGGAACTTTAATAATTGGTCTAAAATTTTCCGGAATTACACAAGGTTTCGAAGGTTCATCTGACAAAGGTATCAATGTATTAGCTTCTACAGGACAAGGATTAACAATAGGACAATCATCACTACTCATACCATTTTGTTCACTCACAACATTTCCTCCATTCATTCTTTTCATTTGTTTTCACATTTCTCTCTTAAAATATGTTGTCTAAGACATTCGTGTATAAGCAACCAGCACAGAAGATGCACAATTTCAGAAAAGGGAAATAATAAAAATGAAATGTTATTTTGTAAAAACGATTATTTTGTAAAAACGATCATTTTGTATTATGGAAGTTCATCTTAAAAAAGACGACTCCACATTCAAAGTTCGAAAGTGAAGTCATCTTATTAGGAAGTATATAAATTTAACTAAAAAAATGGAATCCCCAAGAAGTTCGTCCAATGCAATTGAAAACTAATTAATAGTATAAATTATGAATGTAATAAAAGATGAGGTTAGACATGTAGAAAATAGAGGTGGAACTTTTCTATTACTTTCTAATATAAATCCAGGTATCCAAAGTGATTGACAGTTGTCGAATTGACTTAATTGACTTAATCGATTTCAACTAATCTTTAAGAACTAACTCCTTGCTCAACTTAAAGGTTCAATTTCAATATCGATATTTATTAACATACTATCTAAAAAAGATGACTTATTTTTATGTATGCAATATAAAGGTATTTATCTGAAATCAAAAATGGAAAATCTTATAGAATCCTTTATTATTTTTAAACAAAAATATTCAATTCGCAAGTAGTTCGTCCAAGTCAATATAAAACTAATAAATATTATAGAGTAAGTCCTGCTTATAAGGAGGTGATATTATGTGTATGAATAAAAAAGAAGATCATAAGGGAGGAATCTTCCACTTACTTTCTACTTTAAATCCTGGTACTGATGTAGAAGATGTTTTTATTAACGGTAGAGAGGAATCTGTTGATTCTTTTGCTACGTTTAACCCTTTCACTGGTCTAGCTTATTTCTCAAAAAACAATGGTGAAATTTTAGTTGTTGATTTTCGTAAAATTGATGCAATTGAATTTAACTAATCTCTTGAAAATTGGCTCCTTAACTCAAAGTTAAGGAGTCAATTTGATTTGTATTAACGGATAATATATTATTATTTTCGAGGAGAAATGTTGAAATATTTGTAAATGAATTATATTCAATAAAAGAGGATACTTTTATTATTTTTCCCTTAACTGTTAGTTGTGTAATATTAGTACCCGGAGCTAAATTTTTTAGCAAGTTTATTATAGGTTTATCTAGGCTAACTTCCTTTTTTGTATGGAACGGCTGAAGTTCTTCAAAATTTATTTTTTCTTGTTGATTTCTTGGTTTCACAGTATACATATTTAAGCTAGGTTGATGTACAGTATCCATTGAAACTTTTTGTACTTGGAGTAATTGCACTATTAATTCTAAAACAATATTTTGACGTAGTAGATGAAATATAGCTTCTAATTCGTTTGTTACTGATTTTTCAACTTGATTATGACCTGAAATATATTCAATATTTTGATTAATATATCCTTCAATAAATAGCTTCCCTCTTAATGCTTCCCGTGTTTCTCCCATTTTTGAAAACGAGAATCCGGCAGGTACGAACTTGCAATTTGTTAATATTACTTTTTTAGAAATTTCTAAAACTTTATGAATTTTTTCTTCAAATAAAACATCTTCTTCTAAACTAATTTCGACGTTATATTCTCCTACTACTACTGGTACTTTAATACTAACAGAAGGAGTAAAATTTGCTTCTCTTGTTTTAACAGATACTGCATCATGTATTGGAGTTAATACAGACCTAGTATTCCCCCTTCCTTCCTTCATTTTTTTATTATATTTGTAATTAATCTCGATTGTATCTAGGATTTCATGGGATTTAAAGCCTACTAAGTAACAGTATGGCTCTTCATGATAAGATGTTATTGTATTAAATAGTTTTGTGTTTAGTTGTGGAATTTGTTTATTATAAGGGTCGATATATTTAAATGTATTTTGAAATGTACTCCCAAATATTGGAGGGTTAAGGAATGTGTCAATATCCGAAACGCTGGAGAACGGAATTTTTATTGATCTCGATCTTACTCCTGATTGTTTATTAAGCTCCGTCGTATAATTAGGTTTATGATTTATTTCATTTACTAAGTTTTCTTCTTCTGCTTCTTTCACTTGGAAAAGTTGCTCTGACGATACAACTTCCTGATCTTTCTCTGCCTTCAATAGTGAAGAATGTTCAGGCTCGTCAGTTAAACTTGTTCTGGAATCTATAGTTCGATGTTGTAAGTTATAAATTTTTACAAAGGTAGTATTGGGTATTTTTATTGTCCTAGGTTTTAACCCTAGTTGTATGTTTGGCTCATTTAGCCGATTTGTATCATTATCAAAACTTTCTTCTACAGTTTCTTCCACTTTGGAAGTGTGCTCAGACCTGAATTCTATTTCCTGTACTGTTGAATCTTCCAAATGATCGAGCTCTTGGTCATTTTTCAGAAGGTGTTGGAATTTATATATTTTTAAGAAAGTAGAATAAGGGATTTTTATCTTTCTCGATTTTGTTCCTAATGGATTATTTGTCTCCTTAAGTTGATTGCTTTCGCTTTTTATTTCATTGAAAAAATTTTCTTTTATTGTTTCTTCCATTTGGAGAGTGTGTTCAGACGTAGGTACTACTTCTTGTACTGTCCCTGTTTCCAATTGATCGAGATCTTGGTCATCTACTGTTTCACTCCAATTCGGACGGTGTTGGAAATTATAGATTTTTATAAAAGTGGTATAGGGGATTTTCATTGTTTTCCGTTTTGTTTCTAATTGGTTACTGGGTTCCATTTGGTGATTAGTATCCTCATTCTTTTCATTAACAAAATTTTCTTCAATCGTATCTTCCACTTTAAACGTGGGTACTGTTTCTTGTACTGTCTCTACTTCCAATTGATCGAGCTCTTGGTCATTGATATCAACTGGGCTGCTCCAATCCGGTCGGTATTGGAAGTTATAGATCTTTATGAAAGTGGTGTAGGGGATTTTTATGGTTCTCCGTTTTGTTTCTAATTGGTTACTGGGTTCCATTAGGTGATTAGTATCCTCATTCGTTTCATTAACAAAATTTTCTTCAATCGTATCTTCCACTTTAAACGTGGGTACTGTTTCTTGTACTGTCCCTGCTTCCAATTGATCGAGCTCTTGGTCATTGACATCTAACGTTTCGCTCCAATTCGGACGGTGTTGGAAATTATAGATTTTTATAAAAGTGGTATGGGGGATTTTTATTGTTCTCCGTTTTGTTTCTGATTGGTTACTGGATTCCATTAGGTGATTAGTATCCTCATTCGTTTCATTAACAAAATTTTCTTCTATCGTATCTTCCACTTCTGTCCTAGGTATCATTTCTTGTACTGTTTCTGCTACGAATTGATCGAGCTCTGTATCATTGACATCTACTGTTTCGCTCCAATTCGGACGGTGTTGGAAGTTATAGATTTTTATGAAAGTGGTATAGGGAATTTTTATGGTTCTCCATATTGCTTCTATTTGTTTATTGGGCTCTATTAGGTGATTTGTATCCTCATTCGTTTCATCAACAAAATTTTCTTCAATCGTATCTTCCACTTTAAGCGTGGGTACTATTTCTTGTACTGTCCCTGCTTCCAATTGATCGAGCTCTTGGTCATTGACATCTACTGTTTCGCTCCAATTCGGACGGTGTTGGAAACTATAGATTTTTATGAAAGTGGCATAGGGGATTTTTATTGTTCTCCGTTTTGTTTCTAATTGATTACTGGGTTCCATTAAGTGATTAGTATCCTCATTCTTTTCATTAACAAAATTCTCTTCAATCGTATCTTCCACTTTAAACGTGGGTACTGTTTCTTGTACTGTCCCTGCTTCCAATTGATCGGGCTCTAGGTCATTGACATCTACTGTTTCGCTCCAATTCGGACGTTGTTGGAAATTATAGATTTTTATAAAAGTGGTATAGGGGATTTTTATTGTTCTCCGTTTTGTTTCTGATTGGTTACTGGGTTCCATTAGGTGATTAGTATCCTCATTCGTTTCATTAACAAAATTTTCTTCCATTGTATCTTCCACTTTAAACGTGGGTACTGTTTCTTGTACTGTCTCTACTTCCAATGGATCAAGCTCTTGGTCGTTGATATCAATTGGGCTGCTCCAATCCGGTCGGTGTTGGAAATTATAGATTTTTATGAAAGTGGTATAGGGGATTTTTATTGTTCTTGATTTTATTCCTAATTGCTTATTGGGCTCGATTGGGTGATTTGTTTCGTCATTCGTTTCATTAAAAAAATTTTCTTCTTTCGTATCTTCCACTTCGTACCTAGGTACTATTTCTTGTACTGTTTCTGCTTCCATTTGATCGAGCTCTTGGTCATTGATATCAACTGGGCTGTTCCAATCTGGTCGGTGTTGGAAGTTATTGAGCTTTAAGAAACTGGTATAGGGAATTTTTATTGTTCTCCGTCTCGTTTCTAATTGGGTACTGGGTTCCATTAGGTGATTAGTATCCTCATTCGTCTCATTAACAAAATTTTCTTCTATTGCATTTTCCTCTTCGGACCTAGGTATTATTTCTTGTACTCTCCCTGCTTCCAATTGATCGAGCTCTGGATCATTGACATCTACTGTTTCGCTCCAATTCGGACGGTGTTGGAAATTATAGATTTTTATGAAAATGGTATAGGGGATTTGTATGGTTCTCCATTTTGTTTCTGATTGGTTACTGGGTTCCATTAGGTGATTAGTATCCTCATTCGTTTCATTAACACATTTTTCTTCTATCTTATCTTTGACTTTGAACATGGGTACTGTTTCTTGTACTGCTTCCAACTGATCGAACTCTAGCTCATTTATATCAACTGTGCTGCTCCAATTCGGACGGTGTTGGAAATTATAGATTTTAATGAAAGTGGTATAGGGGATTTTTATGGTTCTCCGTTTTGTCAATTGGTTGCTGGGTTCTATTAGGTGATTAGTATCCTCATTCTTCTCATTAACAAAGTTTTCTTCTAGTGTATCTTTGACTTTGAACATAGGTACTGTTTCTTGTACTGTCTCTGCTTCCATTTGATCGAGTTCTGAATCATTGACATCTACTGTTTCGCTCCAATTCAGACGGTGTTGGAAATTATAGATTTTTATGAAAGTGGTATAGGGGATTTTTATGGTTCTCCATTTTGTTTCTGATTGGTTACTGGGTTCCATTAGGTGATTAGTATCCTCATTCGTTTCATTAACAAAATTTTCTTCAATCGTATCTTCCACTTTAAACGTGGGTACTGTTTCTTGTACTGTCCCTGCTTCCAATTGATCGAGCTCTTGGTCATCGATATCAACTGTGCTGCTCCAATCCGGTCGGTGTTGGAAATTATAGATTTTTATGAAAGTGGTATAGGGGATTTTTATTGTTCTCCGTTTTGTTTCTAATTGATTACTGGATTCCATCAGGTGATTAGTATCCTCATTCTTTTCATTAACATATTTTTCTTCTATTGTATCTTTGACTTTGAACGTGGTTACTGTTTCTTGTACCGCTTCAATCTGATCGAACTCTAGCTCATTTATACCAACTGTGCTGCTCCAATTAAGACGGTGTTTGAAGTTATAGATCTTTAAAAAAGTGGAATAAGGTATTTTTATGGTTCTCGATTTTTTTCCTAATAGCTGATGATGATGTTTGGTTTCACTATTTATTTCACTAACTATTTTTTTTATCATATCTTCCATTTTGAGTGAGTTCTCGGACTTGAATACTATTTCTTGTACTGTCTCAGCTTCCAATTGGTTCAGCTCTTGGTCATTAGCATCAATTGTACTGCTCCAATTAAGCCGGTGTTGGAAACAATATATTTTCAAGAAGGTCGAATATGGTATTCTTATTTTCCTTTGTTTTATACCAATTTGCTTATTAGCTTTCTTCAGATGATTGGATTCATCATTTAATTCACTAATAATACTTTGTTCTATTACCCCGTCATCCATTTGGAGAGGATATTCAATCTGCGATACAATTTCCTGTTCTATTTTAGTTTCCATATCATGTTCCTTAACATCTTTTGAATTTACTGTGTTAGGTCGGTGTTGGAAATTAACCATTTTTAATAAAGTGGAATGGGGTATTTTAATAGTTCTTTGTTTTACCTCTAATTGCTTAATAGTTTCCTTTAGATGATTGGATTCATCATTCATTTCACTAACTAAGTTCTCTACTAAGTCATCCAATTGGAGTGGATGTTCAGCTTCTTCGGGGGTACTTATACCAGACTTGAAAAATCGATGTTGGTAGTTAATAATTTTTAAAAAAGCAGTATAAGGTATTTTTAATGTTCTTTGTTTTACCCCTAATTGCATATTAGGCTCTGTCAGTTGATGGGTATCATTTATTTCCCTTTTCAAATTTTCTTCTACCTTCGTTTCCACTTGTTCAAGAGAATGTTGAGAGTGAAAAATTTTTAAAAATGTGGAATAAGTTATTTTTATTGTTCGAGGTTCAACTCCCGAATGCTTAATAGGCTTCTTTAGATGATGCTTTTCGATATTCAGTTCACCAGCTACATTTTTTTCTACTTTTTCATTTTCTTGAAGAATATTCTCGAATGGTGATAGAATTCCCTGTTCTGTCTCAGATTCCAATTGGCAAAGTTGTTCAGTTACTTTTGGTCCACTTGAACCCGAATCAATAAGATGTTGTTGATAAGTAAATATTTTCAAGAAAGTGACGAAGGGTATTTTTATTGTTCTAGGTTTTAAGCTTAAATCCTTTTTATGTTCGTTTTCCTGTTTGATATTATTAGATATTACCTCCTGTTTTGTCACCGCTTCGATTTGACCCTCTTGTGAATCGGTAGCAACTTCTCCCTTCAAAATAAAAGGGGGGAGGAGGTGATGAATTTTGGCAAAAGTACTGTATGGAATTTTTACATATCTTGAGCTTCCAATATGTTGTTTGGGAACTTTAGTTTTATCCATATCATTGGTATGTTCATGTATAAATGGCAGTTGGTTTTCTTCTCTTAGGTATGATTCATCTAAACGTTTCTTTTTATAAAGATTATTTTCTCTCAGTAATTTGTTACGTTTTAACACATTTATAGGTACTACTAATTCATTAATTTCAGCAGTATTTATAGTACCTAGCATGGATTCCTCTTTATTAAGGTTATATCTTCTGTTTGCCCTTGCCCCTTTTTTCCTCTTAGAAGTTTTACTTGAATCATTTAGTTTATTGATGTTGCCAACATCAAATTTATGATCAATTTCGGGCGAATCACCTTTGTAAACTTTACTTTCCTGGTCAATATGCTGAATATCAGGATTAAGGGAGAACCTGAAAATGGTTTTTTGTTTTAAACTCAACTTCATTATTGCTTCATAGTTGTACCAAGGAATAGTCATTCTCCCCTCCTTATTTATATAATGAAAATCAGAAGCAACAATAAAACTAAATAAGGGTTTTTGTTTGATATCTATTCTCTGTTTATCTTCACAACTGAACCACCGAATTGTCATCCCCACCTTATTAAAATGTCGAAAAATCGGGAGCAACAGAAAATGTGTATACTTCTTGTTCTACACATGCATTTTTACTATTCTAACCGGTTTTTTCTGTAACCTCCTGTACTTCTAGGCTTCACAAAATTTCAGATATCTAGGCTTTTGTATTATGTATTCTATTCAATGTTACATAATTAGTTCTTCCTGTTGTTAACAGTTGCACAAGTATGGCTGTTGAGGTTTAGTATGTAAATACCACATGCATTTCCCTATACTCTTTGCACTTTGTTTCCATAAAAAATCCCCTTTTAGTTGTTGTGTATTGTTCCATGTATACATGGTTTATTACACTTTTTTCTAAAAGGGGTTAGTAACTGATCAAATCAGTTAGTCATTCTATTATTTTAATGTTTTTTCGAAACGGAATAATTGCTCTTGGACATTCTGTCTCTTTTTCTTTAGGATAATTGATAGATTTCTGTATATTTTTTCTCTAAATAATCTGCCAAATAATTTCCGTTAAGTCCTTCACCAGTCGCATCTTTTAATATTTCCAAAGGTTTTTTTACTGCACCATATTGATGCACGTTTTTTGTTAGCCAATTTTTAATTGGAGACAAATCGCCTTTTTCAAATAACTCATCAAATTCAGGGATGTCATTCAACATAGCCGCTTTTAATTGAGATGCATACATATAGCCAAGTGCGTACGATGGGAAATAACCAAAACTTGCTCCAGCCCAGTGTACATCTTGAAGAATACCTTCTGCATTTGTTGATGGTCGAACACCTAAATATTCTTCATATTTAGCATTCCAGATTTCTGGCAATTCTTCTACTTTTAGATCACCGTTGAATAGCCCTTTTTCTATCTCATATCGAATCATGATGTGGAGTGAATAGGTTAGCTCGTCTGCTTCAATACGTATAAGTGAAGGTTTTACTTCATTAATTGCGCGTAAAAATTCATCTACTGAAACGTCTCCAAATTGTTCAGGTGAGTAGTTTTGTAACTTTCCATAGTTTTGTTCCCAAAACTTTGGATGGCGCCCAACAAAGTTTTCATAAAAGAGTGATTGAGATTCGTGAATTCCCATAGATGCACCTCCAGCTAAAGGAGTGCCTGTTAGTTCTTCTCCGACGTTTTGATCATACATTCCATGGCCACATTCATGGATAGTTCCAAAAACAGCTGAACGGAAATCTGATTCGTCGTATTTCGTTGTAATACGAACATCCCCACGATTTAATCCAGTTTCAAATGGATGAACCGTTTCATCAAGTCTACCCGCTTCAAAATCATAGCCTAATTGCTCTAGAACATCTAAACTAAATGCCTTCTGCTGCTTTTTATCAAAATGCTTAAACAAAAAATCCGTTTTTGGCTGATTAGGAGATTCTGTAATTTTCTTTAATAAAGGAACGATTCTATTTCGGAGATCACTAAACACTTTGTCTAAAACTTCCGTTGTCATACCCGGCTCGTATTGATCTAAAAGTACGTTATATGGGTTTCCGTCCTTTACTCCCCAATACGTAACAAATTTCTTTAACGTTTCAACCATTTCTTTCAAATACGGCATGAACAATTCCCAATCATTTTGTGCTTTCGCTTCTTCCCAAACAGATTCTGATTTCGATTGCAAGATAACGAATTTCTTATATTCATCAGCAGGAATTTTTTTGCTTAAATCGTATTCTTTTTTTACTTCTTCATATGTGCGCTTTGTTACAATGCTCGCGTTATCCAGGGTTGGTTCTAAATCATCTAGTAATTTTTTTAGTTCATCTGAAGTGGACAAATTGAACACGTCTGTCGCAAGAACTCCAACGACTTCAGAGCGTTGATCTATACCTTTTTTCGGTGCTCCTGTTCGCATGTCCCAATATAATACCCCTAGTGCTTCTTGATAAGCACCAATTTTCTTTACGTAGTCTAAAAATTGTTGTTCAACTGTCAAAATTACATCCCCCTTATTACGAATTATTTCTATCGTACCATATTTTTATCAACGAATTATATGAGTAGGTAAAATATTCGTAAAACGATCTTCAAGCATTGCTTCTTCCGCATTAAGAAGTATATGAATTTCTCCTTCATCACTAGATGTACGTATAAGTCTACCTATTCCTTGCTGAAGTCTAAGTAGCATAAATGGAAGATCTACCTCTTCAAATGGATTATTTGAAAATTTTCTTTTCGCTTCAAATAATGGATCAACTGGAGGGAAAGGTAAGTCAAAAATAATTACTCTTGTTAGTGCCTCCTCTGGCAAATCGAGTCCTTCCCACAAATGATAGGAACATAGTGTTGAGAAAGCTCCATTTTGAAATTCTTTCACGATAGTAGAAAGTTCCCGTTCTCCTTCAAATACGATATCATTTGATACCGTAATAGATGATCGAAACATATCCATTGCGGACTTTGATTTAAAGAGTATGAGTGTTTGTTGTTTTTCTTTCAGTAATTCTTGCACTTGGTTAGCTTTGCTTTCTTGTTCTACATTCTGTACGTATATGTTCATCACTTCATCATAATCAAATGGAGAAGCCACAGAGAATGATTGGAATTTTTCTACACCGAGCGAATCCGCAATATACGTAAAATCTTTTTGGATAGATAATGTTGCTGAAGAGAATACAATTGGCATTTTAGAAGAGAAAAGCTTCTCATTCAAAATATCTGTTACCAATCGAGGCATTATTATTAATGTTTCATGCCCATCAATTATTTCAAGCCACTCTACTCCATCGCCCTTCTCCGTAAATAAACGTAAAGAGAAGGAATACTGCTCTAAAAATTCTTCTACCATTCGTAGTTCGTATTCTGGAATCGTAAATAGCTCTGATTCAAAAACAAATTCCTCTAATAAATCATCTGTTATTCGAATTGCCTTTTTGCAAGTTTCAATAAGTGAGTTAGTCTTATCTATTGTCTTTCGCTCTGTATCTTGAGCAGCACTACCTTTTCTTATTAAACTAAAAAGCTCATCATGTGTTTCTTGTAATCGCTCCATTAAATACAATGTTTTTTCTCTAACACCATCTACCATGATTCTTTCGAGTAAACGTACAAGAGTTTCACTTTGTATTTCATACGTAAGCGCTTTTTGAGCTGCAAATTCTAATAAATGTCCTTCATCTAACACTGTCATAGATACTTCTGGAAGTAATGGTAATTGACCTTCACGAATTCTTGATTCTTTTGTCCAAATATGCTCCATTAAAAATTCATGCGAACAAATAATTAGATCTGAAGATTCTCGATAGTTCTGTCGGTGAATTGTTTGACCACAACGATTACGAACATCACAAACTGTACATTGCTGAGTTGGATGGTAATTTACTTTTTGCCAGTCTTCATCACTTACACCAGGATATTGACTTCGTTCCCCATAAGGATAAATCTTTTGAAGAGAAGAGTGACCATATACGAAATCAGGGACTAGGTCTTCTATTTCTTCTAGAAAATAATCATTGTCTCCACTTTTTTGAGCATCCTCTAAACGTTTTAAACATAAATACTGATTTCGAGATTTAGCTAATCGAACATCAATTTTAATATCTAAATAGTTCTGTAGTTTAAAGATATCTCCAGCTTCTTTAACTAGTTGTTCTATTAAAGTTTCGTCTGCACAAGCTATTAATGCTGGCTTTCCTGTATACCTTGCATATGAAATGGCTGGCAACAAATACGCAATTGTTTTCCCAGTACCGACTCCTGCTTCAGCAAATAACACATTTTTTTCTTTTAAAGCTTTTTCAATTTGATAGGCCATAAAAATTTGTTCATCACGGCACTCAAATCCTTTTTCTGGTAATTCATCGTATAATACATCGCCCATCCAATCACCTAGTGATTCGAAGAAAGAACGGTCTTTTGATAATTGAAAAGGTAAAGTTTTTTTCATATGATAACTCCTCCAAAATAATAGAACGGAAAGGAGAAACTCCCTTCCGTGTGACTTTTTAAGAACGTTTACCCCAAAATTGATAATAATCAGTGCGGATAAATCCATTAAATAATTTACGCTTTTTCGTTGCTTTTTTTCCGTATAATTGTTCGAAGTTTTCCATGGAAGAAAGCATGTAAACTGACCAAGTTGGATGTTGTTCCAGTACATAACCTAGATCACTAATCACTTTCTCAATAACTTCAATCTCCCCGATACGCTCACCATATGGAGGATTACCTATCATCACTCCATCTGTTAAAGTCGTAGAAAAATCTCGAGCTTGCATTTGTTTAAATGTTATTAAATCTGCGAATCCGGATTCAAATGAATTTTGTTCTGCAATTTGTATCATCTTATGATCGATATCAGTTCCAATTATTTGTAATTCTTGGTCGTAGTTAGCTAAATCCTCCGCTTCATTGCGTACATCATCCCATATCGTCTTTGGCATCCATGACCACGCTTCACTATGAAAGTCACGATTGTATCCTGGTGCGATATTTTGACCAATCATAGCTGCTTCAATTGGAATCGTACCAGAACCACAGAATGGATCTACAAAAGGACGGTTCGGACTCCATTTAGAAATTTTAACAAGTGCAGCTGCTAGTGTTTCTTTTAAAGGAGCTTCCCCCTGTTCCTGTCTATATCCACGCTTATGAAGTCCAGCTCCACTAGTATCAATCGTAATAGTGGCTATGTCTTTTAATATGCTAACTTCAATCTTATAAGTCGCACCAGATTCATCAAGAAATCCTATACGTTTATGTGCAAGTTTTAATCGTTCAACGATTGCTTTTTTCACAATTGCTTGACAATCTGGAACACTAAATAAAGTAGATTTAACTGATTTACCTTGAACAGGAAATGCCGCATCTACTGGTAAAAACTTTTCCCATTGAACTGCTTTCGTTCGTTCAAAAAGTTCGTCGAATGTCTTTGCTGGAAACTCTGCAGCTATAATTTTCACTCGATCAGCAACTCTCAACCAGATATTTGCTCTAGCAATTGCTCTTTCATCACCTTCGAAATAGATTTTGCCATTTTCTGTTGTTGTTTCGTAACCTAATGCCTTTACTTCATCCGCAACGATAGATTCTAATCCCATTGCGGAAGTTGCTACTAGTTTAAATTTTGTCATAATATATTCCTTTCTTGCTTATGAATTTCCCAAAGCTCCACGAAATCCAATAGCTCTGTACTCGGAATTGGTTTGCTAAAATAATATCCTTGTATAATGTCACAATCCATTTCCTTTAAAAGTTTTACTTGATCTTTCGTTTCTACTCCTTCGGCTACTACTTTTATATGCAATCTATGAGCCATCAAAATGATGCAATCGACAATCGCTTGTTTATCTTTTAACGCTGTTATTTGCTTTACGAAGCTACTATCAATCTTTAGGTAATTTAAAGGAAATCGATTTAAATAACTTAAAGAAGAGTATCCTGTTCCGAAATCATCAATAGAGATTTTAAATCCCATATGTTTAAGTTTGATTAATTTTTTCACAATACTTTCAGAATCTTTCATAACTGTTCTTTCTGTTAGTTCCAATTCTAACTGTTGCGGACTACAATTATATTGCATAACAATTGTATTTATTCGTTCGATAAAGTCGTCCTGTTGGAAATGTAAAGCAGCAATATTAATAGAAACTGGAATATCAGAAATTCCTTTCATCCTCCACTCAATGATATCCATACATACTTTTTCAAGTATTACCTCACTTAGTGGAATGATTAAACCCGTTTCTTCAGCATAAGGAATGAATTCTCCTGGTGAAACAGTGCCTAATTTATCACTAGTCCACCTAACAAGTGCTTCAACACCAATAATTTCTTGTTTTTCAATTGAAATTTTAGGTTGGTAGTGAATGCTGAATTCCTTTTGTTGAATAGCTTTTCTAAGCTCTGCTTCTAAAAGAAGTAAGCGTTTCGAATCCCTTTTTAATTCATCAAAGTAGAATGCATACTGATTTCGGCCATTTTGTTTTGCAAAATACATCGCCTTATCTGCTTTATGTATTAACTTTTCCGCATCTATACCATCTTGAGGAAAAATACTAATTCCTATACTTGAAGTAATATAAATTTCATTTCCCTCTATATAAAATGGTTTATTCAATTTCTTTGTTATTTCTCTCGCAAGTTTTGCTGCTTCTTTTTGATATAAGATATTATTTAAGGCAAGTAAAAATTCATCTCCACCATATCTTGCAAATAAATGTTTTTGCTTTACTAACGATTGAATTCGATTTGCTACCTCTATTAATAGTGAATCGCCTACTTCGTTACCTAAAGTTTCATTTATTTGTTTAAAACGGTCTAAATCTATAAATAATATCCCATGTTTATCATGATTCTGTTTTGAAAGGTTAATCAAATCATTTAAGGAATCATAAAAGGAATAACGGTTTGGTATATTCGTTAAATAATCAGTATTTGTAAGTTCTTCAATTTCCTTTTCCACTACTTTTTCACTAGAAATATCTGAGAACACACCAAAATAATTCGTCGTTTCTCCAGAACTATTTACAATGCTAGCTATGGATAATAATTCTGGGTAAACTTCCCCATTTTTTCTCTTATTCCAAATTTCCCCTCGCCAAATACCAGTGCTTTCTATATCATCCCACATTTTTTTATAAAAAGATGCATTTTGTTTTCCAGATTGTAAAATACGTGGGGTTTTTCCTCTTACTTCATCGAGAGAATATCCCGTAACTGTTTCAAAGGCAGAATTGACGAGTGAAATACACATATTCTCATCTGTAATCATTATTCCTTCAGAAGTCGATTGGAATACTTCTTCCACTAATTTATTTGGGTATAAATAAAACTGATCAGGTTGTTGCTTTTTTTCCACTATCTACCCCTACCTTTGTATATGTTAAGTTAACTACTTACCTGGTCACTTTATAACTGTAGGCACAGTTTATGTCAAGGTTACCTTGCGTAAGCTCGTGGTAAACTCGAATTTACTTACCACTGGTAATAGATAGCGCGATTCTTTTGTTGTATGTAAGAATAGAAAAGCTCTCCTAGAATGGAGAGCTTCTTTTTTATATATAATAATTAGCCACTCATACACTCAATAAGCCATGTTTTGTCTCTACGGTACTCAAACGGCGCTATACCTCGTACGATGTAGATGGCAATCATCTATCTACAGAATATCATCTGTTCTTCTATCCGTTCATTTCCTTCAAGAAGATGCCCCTACCATTATTTGGGTTTCTCACTCGTGGGGTTTACCTCGTTCCACCTGTATAGTTTCCTATACAGCTCCGTCACTGTGGCACTTTCAGGGATTGTCAGCCATATCCAAAGACTTAGGCCTTCATCCCGCCGTCAGCTAAATTAGCTGCCTTAGTTTATTTTTTCACTAAGCACGAACACTACATTCATCGCAGAATTGTGTGAGCATGGACTTTCCTCTACAATGTCTAGCATTGCAGCGATTGCCCGAATATATAAGTGGTCTATTTATTATATACCAAGTATGTCCTTGTTACAATATCTATGAATTAATATAATTATTCGTACAATTTGCTACCAAATACATGCTTTTCTAAATGTGATAATCTTTTTAGAATATCAAAATTTGTTGCACCTGCTTGCGGGGCTTGTTGGGTTCTTTTAGGTGTATCTGCGATTTCTTCTTTAAGTTTTTTATTTTCTAATTGAAGTTGGGAAATTTTCTTTTCAAATGCCTCGTAATCTTGAATAATATCATCTAAGAAAGTGTCAACTTCCTCTTGGTTGTATCCTCTTAAGCCCGTTTTAAATTCTTTTTCTAGTATATCTGAAGCCTTTAATTTCATTTCCATATGGCATCTTCCTTCCATCTACTTTTCGCTAATCGTATTATAGCATAATGGTGTCGAATAATGGAGCATTTTAAGGCATTTCTCCGCGCTTTTTGTTAGGTTGTGCGGTTTCCCGGGAAATATTTATTTTGCGAATAATTCTTTTTCTTCTTTTAAGATTATCTTGCTTATGGCGTTCAAAATTTGTAAGGTGAAACGATTTATACAAGCTTTCTATATAGGCCATACACTGATCTGTCATTTGTAATGCCATATCGTAATTTTTTTCCTGATGTTCAAATAATTTCGCCAACTCTATAAAAACTTCTATACGATATTTCCCATCAATTTCTTTTAAAGCTTCCAAGAAAGCTTTTATACTCTCATCATATAACTTCCTTCGTTTTAAATGCAAACCAACATAATAATATGCTAAGCTCACATCTTTACTTGAAAAGTTTCTCACAACAAATTGAAACCAGTCAAAACCTGCTTGCATCGTTTTTAAATCTTGAAACCATTTCCCGATATTCGTATACGTAATCGCAGATTCTACTACCTCATTCTCTTTTAATAACTCTACTGTTAATATATAGAGAGTTACTAAAGATAAAATATCCCATTCATTATGCTTTAATACTTTCATCAAATTACTCGGATTTCCGTGTTTCACTGCATCGAAATAAATAATTGGTGCAAGATGTCCCGGTATATCATCCTTTCTAACAAACCCAAGTTTCTGTTCCTCTACTTGCTTCAACTTGAATCTATCCAAATCCCCTTTCCAAATTCTTTTAGAAGAGTGCATTAAATCAATTTGCTCATGGATTTTAAGCTTCGGAATGAAATTACGATTCATCGTCCATCTCGATACTAACTGCGGAATATCAAAACTTTTTCCGTTATACGTAACGATTGTTTTAGATTCTTTCCAAAAATCAGATGCAAATAAAAAAGCGGATTCCTGACTAGGATCTGCTAAGACATATTGTGTTAAAAGGAAGCCGTTTTCCACTTTGTTCAATACACCATTTAAAAAAATGAGTACTCCTGTCCCTCTTAAACCTGTTGTTTCAATATCATAAAAACAAAAAGCACTATTGGGAGAAAACGTTAATGGATGACCTGGATATTTTTCTTGCATAAACGATACAGCTTCTGTTAATCTTTGCAGCTCAATATTTCCATGTATATGCTGCTCCGGATAAAAAATTTCTTTCACAAATAAAAATCCATGCTCATTTTGTATTAAACTTAGTCCTGCTTTCTCCCACATTTCCGTATAAAAAGGAAGCACAGTGTTAGGCACTTCCTTTTTTGTTTGCTCGCTTGGAGAATTCTTTTTTACAAGACCTTTCATTTGCATTAGTTTCTTTTCATAAGACATTTTCTTTTACCTGCAAAAAGGAGAGTAGTTTCGTTACTTCTTTTTTCAAATTTAAGGCTGCATCTTGTGCCCCTATACAAGCTGGGCAACCATTTGAACATGAACAATTTTCCACTTGCTCTGTTACTTTTGGAACTAATTCGTCCCATAAATCAAACATTCTTTCAGATAAACCAATTCCTCCAGGATAACTATCGTATACATAGAAGGTTGGCTTCTCCATATTAATAGATTTAACTTGTGGAACTACATGAATGTCTTTTGCATCACAATGAATGAACAATGGAATAAACGAATGCAACGCATAAGCAACTCCGGTCATAGCATCTGATAGCAAAGTATCTGTCCAATCTGTAGGTTTGTCAAAAGTAAACCATGTAGAAGAAGTATGCAATTCTATAGGAGGTAAATGAATTTTTCCAGATCCAATATTGTCATGTGTGTCAAACTTAATTTTTTTGAATATGGTTGGTTGAGCAAGAACGATTATATCGCCATACTGCAATGCTCCAACATTTACTACTCTTTCTTTGTCTTCACTTAACACTTTTAATTCAACAGCTATATTCGCATCTGTGAAATAATCTACATCTACCTCTCGAACAAAAGCCTTCTTTTCTTCCCAATCTAGTTTTTCCACTTGAAATTGTGTCCCTTGATGTAGATAAATAGCCTCTTCATGAAGCAAAGTCATCGCACTATACTGATCCATTTCCCCAATTACACGTGTACGTGAAGGTATAGATTGATCAATAATGATAACATTTTCTTGCGATGCAGAACGCAAACTAATATTGCTTGCTGGAAAGCTTTCAGACATCCAGTGCCATTTATCCGCTGTTTTTAACAAAACACTTTCTTCTTCTAAAAATGCTAATAACTCTTGCACAGAAAACTCAGCATATGAATCTAGCGTAGAAAAGGGTAACTCAAAAGCTGCACATTTCAAATGATCCATCAAAATAATCATGTTATCAGGATGAATTCGAACTTCTTCCGGAGACTGCCCTAAAAAATAGGATGGATGATTCACGACATATTGGTCTAATGCAGTCGACTGCGCAACGTAAATAATTAGCGCTTCATCTTGTCTTCTACCCGCTCTTCCAGCTTGCTGCCAAGCGCTTGCTATATTACCCGGGTATCCAGTCATAATACAAGCCTGTAATTGGCCTATATCGACCCCAAGTTCAAGTGCATTCGTGCTTACTACTGTACGAATTATTCCTTCACGTAAGCCTTTTTCAATCGTTCTTCTTTCAGAAGGCAAATAGCCACCACGATAGCCACGAATTGATTGATCATTAATCTTTTTACTTACTAATGCTTGTAAGTAAGTAACAAGCATTTCTACTCGGACTCTACTTTTCGCAAACACAATTGTTTGAATTCCATTCACATACAGTTCTTGCGCTAAATCTCGTACTTCTAAAACAGCACTTCTACGTACATTAAATACAGGGTGTATGACAGGTGGATTATAGAATACAAAATGTTTTCTACCAGCAGGTGCTCCATTTTCATCGATTAGTTTATGCGTCGTATTCGTTAAAGACTCCGCAAGTTCTTTTGGATTTTTAATGGTTGCAGATGTACAAATAAACTGTGGATTACTCCCATAAAACTCACAAATCCTTTTTAACCTTCTAATGACATGTGAAACGTGACTACCAAAAACACCTTTATATGTATGTATTTCGTCTATTACTATATATTTTAAGTTTTCAAAGAGAGATACCCATTTTGTATGATGAGGAAGTATACCTGAGTGTAGCATATCCGGATTCGTTAAAACGATATGTCCAGACTTCCGTACTTTTTGTCTAATCCCTGGCTCCGTATCCCCATCGTATGTATAACTTAAAATTTCTTCCCCACTAGCTTCAATTAGATGCTGTAAATCACTTTTTTGATCTTGGGCCAATGCTTTTGTAGGAAATAAATAAATAGCTCGAGAGGTGGGGTCGTCTAATATCGACTGTAGAACCGGTAGATGATAACAAAGAGATTTACCAGAGGCAGTAGGTGTGATTGTCGTATAGGAATCGCCAGAGACTGCAGCATCAAACGCTTGTCTTTGGTGAATATATAATTGGTCTACTCCCCGACTAACTAATGCTTTTTGCAAGGATGGATGCATTTTGTCTGGAAAAGGAGCATATTTTGCCTTTTTCTCTTCAGTAGTATGAACATGCACAATTTTTGAATTTCGATTTCCATCTATTTTCCAGCCATCTAATAACTGTTGAATTGTCTGTTGTTTATGCATGTTCGTCCCCTACTTCCTTTATCGCCTGAATAATCGTTTCTAAAGTATACTTTGAAGAATGTATGGATTTATAAAACCGTTTTTTACTTGTACCCTTATAATAGGATTGAACTATAAACTGTTTCATGGATTCAACTAAAGAATTTATTTGGCTTGGATGTACATACTTTGGCCTTTTTACTTGAATCCATTTCCGGACAAGATTTTCCCATTCAAGGAGAAGTTCGTCTATATAATACGCGTGTGGACGAACTTCTTGAAAAAAATCTGGATCTTTATCTTCTTCTCTATATGATTCAAAACGAATGATACAATCATCACATTCGCCTAACAACTGTTTACTTAAATCTGCTAATGACAAAATAATCCCTCGCATTCTAGTAATAGTTTAACAAATTCGAAGGCATATTACTAGTTTCAACGAACATACATTCTTTATAATTTATTTTCAATTTTTTCAATCTTTGCAAGTAAATGAAAGGATGATTTGCTAAAATTCTCTTCGAACTTATCCTGTTCATCATGTAAGCGACTTTCAAGTAAATACTCCAACAATTCTAGTTGGTCAATTAAACGTTCAATTTTATTCATCCTATACTCCCCCTTTATTTATAAGTATGTTCCGTATTAATTGTTCAATACCTCCCCCGTCGACAAACGTTCTTTCGAACAGACAAAACTAGTGCGGTGTCGACACTTCCTAAGATAAGTAGTTGAATTTACTGTAATTCGATTTATTTATTTTTTCAAATAGAATAATGAAACTATATTTGTTTCATTAACGTCTAATTAACTTGTGATAAACTAATAGCATAAAGAGGTGAGCAGCTTGGCTATTCGTTATCCAAATGGAAAGGTATACACTCCAAAAAAAGATCAATCAATAGTAAAGAAAAAGGATTATTCTTTTAGTAATAGGGGTAAGACATTAGAGGATGAAATAAACGATGCTAATGAGTACTACCTGACACATGGAATTGCCGTAATCTATAAAAAACCGATTCCAATTCAGGTCGTTAAAGTAGATTATCCAAGTAGAAGTAGCGCTGTTATAAAGGAAGCATACTATCGAACTGCTTCTACAACCGACTTTAATGGAGTGTACGAAGGGAAATATATTGACTTTGAAGCAAAAGAAACGGAAAATAGAACAGCATTTCCTTTAAAAAATGTTCATCTTCATCAAGTGGAACATATGAGAAAAGTGGTTAAACAACATGGTATTTGTTTCTTACTTGTTCGCTTTTCTGCTATTAATCGTTATTTTTATTTGCCATTTGAACATTTAGGTCTATTTTGGGATAGAATGCAAACAGGAGGACGAAAATCTATTGCCTTATCTGAATTTGAAGAACATGCAATAGAAATATCCCCCAAATATGCACCAAGAATTGATTATTTAGAAATAGTTAAGAACTTGTCTGTATAAAGTGAAAGTGAGGAGACGTTTATGAGTGAGCAAAAAAGAACTCGTGAACAACGAAGAAAAGAATTACAACAACAAAAGCAAACAAAAAAACCTATAAAACTATGGATTAAACGAATATTTATTACATTGATTGCTTTAGGTGTTCTAGCCGGTATAGGAGGCGGTGCACTCTTTGCTTTTTACGCAAGCACAGCACCAGAGTTAGATGAGACGTCATTGAAGGATCCTATAAGTCCGAAACTTCTAGATGCAAATGGAGACTTATTTGCAACTGTAGGTGCCGAAAATAGAGAGTACGTACCATACGATGAAATTCCTAAACAAATGGAAGATGCTATTCTTGCTACGGAAGATGCACGTTTCTATGATCATATGGGTGTCGATTTCTTACGTTTAGGGAAGGCAGTACTTGCAAACTTCACCAGCGGGTTTGGTTCTCAAGGTGCAAGTACACTGACACAACAAGTTATAAAAAACTCGTTCTTAACGAATGAAAAAACGTTAAAGCGAAAAGCACAAGAAGCATATCTTGCTATTCAATTAGAGCGTAAATACGAAAAAGAAGAAATTTTTGAAATGTACTTTAACAAAGTATTAATGTCTGGAAGAATTTACGGTTTTGGAACAGCAGCTCAATATTTTTACGGAAAAGAATTAAAGGACTTAACATTAGATCAATTTGCAGTCCTTGCAGGGATGCCACAAAGCCCAAATAATTATAATCCATTTAAAAATCCTGACCTTGCAGAAAAACGTAGAAATATCGTTCTTCATCTGATGAATCTTCATGGCAAAATTACAGAAGAAGAAATGAAAGCAGCACAAGCAATACCAATCGAGGACACTTTACTCCCTGAAGATCAACGTGTTGCTAAACAGAATTCTAAATATGATGCCTTTATTGATGTTGTATTAGATGAGTTAGAAAAACATGGAGATGGAGATTCCATTTCGGATGGTATAACAATTCATACAACACTACAGCCAGATGCACAAAAACAAGTAGAAGCAACTTTAAACTCTGATATGTTCCCAACAGAAGATATTCAGTCAGCTGTTGCAGTAATCGATACGAAGACTGGTGCAATTGCTGCAGTTGGTGGTGGACGAAATTACGGAGCAATTCGTGGATACAACTACGCTTATGATATGAAACTTCGATCACCTGGTTCTACTATTAAGCCTTTACTGGATTATGGTCCTGCGATTGAATTTCTAAACTGGTCAACTGGCCATACAATTGTTGATGAAGAAATTAAGTACACTGGCACCGATCAAGTAGTTCGTAACTTTAGTGGGAAATATAGAGGTGCTATGACGATGCGTGAAGCACTTTATAATTCTCAAAACGTCCCTGCTGTAAAAACATTAAAAGAAGTCGGGACTAAAAACGCAAAAGAATTTATTAATCGATTTGGAATTGATATTGGAGATGTAACAGAAAGTAGTGCAATTGGTGGAACATCTAAATCAATGTCTCCAATTCAAATGGCTGGAGCATATGCAGCGTTTGGTAACAATGGTGTCCATACAGAGCCATATGCAATTAATAAAATCGTTTATCGTGATGGAAAGACAGAAAAAAATTATCGTCCTGAATCAAAGCCTGTTATGAAAGATTCCACAGCTTATATGGTGACGGATGTCTTAAGAGATGTATTAACAAAAGGGACTGCAAAAAAAGCAGCTGTTAGCGGATTAGATATTGCAGGTAAATCTGGTACTTCCAATTATGATTCCAATCAAATGTCATCTTGGAATTTACCAAAAAGTGCCTTCCCGGATGTTTGGTTTGCTGGTTATACAACGAATTATTCAATTGCTGTATGGGCTGGATATCCCGACATAAAAACGCCAATGACAACAAATGAAGAACGTTACTTACCACAAAAGATATTTAAACAAGTAATGGGTAATATTTCAGACGGAAAAACAACTGAAAAGTTTAAAAAGCCTAATTCCGTTGTAGAAGCAACAATTGAAAAAGGAACTGATCCACTTCAGTTAGCAAGTGAATTCACTCCTGATGACATGAAGTATACAGAGTTGTTTGTAAAAGGAACAGAACCAACTTCTGTTTCCGAAAAATATAAAAAACTAGAGCTAAATGCTCCGACTAATTTAAAAGTAAACTATGATGAAATAACTTCTACTGCAACACTATCATGGGATTTTGAAAAGCCAGAAGATCAAGATGTCGATGTAAAATTTGAAGTGTCTGTTGCAATAGACAATGGTCCTAATGAAGTTCTTCAAACAACAGACCAAATGGGACTGATCGTTCAAAGTCTAATACCAGGAAGTACGTATGTATTCTCTGTCACAGCAGTTTCCGAGGATGTCCGAAGTGAACCTACTTCTATATCCTTAACACTGGAAGCAGTTGTTGAAGAAGATCTAGAAGAAATACCTCCTGCTGAAAATGGAGGAAATGAAAATCCTGGGGACTCCAGCAATAATGGAAATGGTAACAACAACGGCAGTGGAAATGGAAACGGCAATGGTGACGGAAACGGTAGCGATGGATCATCTGAAGATAATTCAGGTGGTACCACTTCACCTGGAGATATAGTACCTCCTACTGAACCTACCGAGCCAGAAGGATCAAATCCGTAATAAGAAAAGTGCAGAAGCACCCTTTTGCATCTTGTCTTCATCGTTTCTATCGTGCTTTGGACAGCATGTCGGCCATCTTATTACCGGATAAGTTTTATGAGGGACGGGAAGTGGCAAACCACTTCCCGTCCCTCTTTTTCGGTAATCCTATAGCTGTCGTTTGTCCGTCTCCCGCTCGAAACGGTTGGAGTCAGGTGGCTTTGCTTTAGGTTAATGAAAGAATAGATACTATCTACCTAGAGAGCGGCGCGCGAAGATTCAATTTCGGGCGCCGCTCTCCACTTCTCAATTTAGAGATGCTACTAATTTTTGTTCATCAGAAATCATAAACTGCACCTCTTTTATTAGATTTTTAAGTCCAATATTAAGGGTGCAGTTCAAAGCGAAACAGACGAGCCCCGCCCGGAGCGAAGCGAGGGCACTGAAAAAGTCCTCCAAGAGATTTCATAGAGAGTATGGTGAATGACAAGTTGTTCACATACTCTCTTTTTATTGGGAAATCGTTGATTTCCGATCCAGGCGGACGCTTTCCGCCGGCATGGCTTCAGCCGCTTCCCTTGCTCCTGCGCAAGCTCGTCGCAAAAATTAATTTCGCTACGCTCAGTCCAGGGTCTTCAGCTCATGCACCTGCCGCTTCGCTTTCAGTGCAGAAAACATTGCTATTCCGGCTGGAGTCGCCGCCTTCCCCTCCAATCAACTAGCACCCACCGCGAGGAGGTTGAGGAAACGCCCGCGGAAAGGGAGGTCACTGAAAAAGTCACTTTTTTTCAAAAAATAAAAACGAAATCCCATAATTCCTTCACTTTTTAGGGTGTTTATGGGGACGTCATGCCAATTTTGATACAAATATACTTCTCAAGTGGTGACTTTATTTTCTGAATTTTGGTTTTTCAGTGGCCTCCGGAAAGGGAGCCGTTTCAACGATTTTCTTATTTATTGGACTATTGGATAACCCTTCGGACTTTTCAGTCCCCTGCGAAGCGAGGGAGGATTCTCGTAGCGGCTATTTGATAGATAATTTATTGGAATGACACTCTTTCAGCGCCCTTACAAGTCTTTACTAATCCTAGTAAAAGTACTATAAACACTAGGTTCATAGTACATCAATTTTATATACTTTCTTATCTTTTAACAAAAGCTATAAAGCCATCCTATTAATTTCAGCTTAATTGGATATCTTTTATAGTAATAAATCTCTAGGGGTTGTACGAAGGCTACCGACAGATGACAGCCATACGATCACGATTACTGATAGGTTGGTGAGGACATGACTTAGTCACGTTCCTAACATACAGAAATTGCGATAATTGTGTGTAGTAGTCATCTTGTCCAAATAAATCCGAAAACAGTAATACCAAAATTCAACATTCTTATAAAAAAAGATGCTGGTTCATAACGAAACCAGCATCTTTTTATTTATGATGTTTTTGAGCTTTTAACGAAGCTATTCTCTTTTCAGTTTCTTTGAACATTTCATCTAACTGTCGAAATGCAGTGTAGATATGCTTATTGGATTTAATAAAATGAAATCGTTCTTCCATATTTATCGGGGAGGCATCCGTGTTCTTACTAACTATATCCTCTAGTAAACTGATACCCTTCTCCATGAACTCACCTTTAGAAGAATCATTCTCTTTGTAAAGAGTAACTAGTTTCTCTCTTATCTTTTTCCACTCTGTTAAGTTATCGTGTTTAGAGTACATTTTTCATCCTTTTCTTTCCTTCTCTACATACTGAAAGAAGTGGGCATTCAGGACAGTTCGGGTTTTGAGCTTTACAATGATATCGGCCGAAAAAAATTAGTTGATGATGAGCTTTTGACCACAATTCTATTGGCGTTTTTTTCATTAGTGTTTCTTCGACTTGAAGTACGGAATCTTTCCATCTGCAGAGACCTAAACGTTTAGTAACTCGTTCTACATGTGTGTCCACAGCAATTGCAGGAATATCAAATGCGACGGAGACGACTACATTCGCTGTTTTACGGCCGACCCCTGGAAAGGTAGTAAGCAAGTCTCTATTTGCCGGAACTTCACCCTCATATAATTCTATAAGCTGTTTACTTAATGCCTGAATATTTTTTGCCTTGTTACGATATAAACCAATTGAACGAATATCATCTTGCAGCTCCTCAATTGAAACCGCTAAATAATCCTCAGGCTTTTTATATTTTTGGAATAAACTTTTTGTTACTTTGTTCACCAATACATCTGTACATTGTGCAGATAATAATGTAGCTACAAGTAATTCGAATGGATTTTCATGAACGAGCTCACAATGAGCATCAGGGAACATCCGCTCCATCTCATCTAGGCAATAATGCCATTGTGCTTTCGTAAGCATTTTCCCACCTACTCTCTTTCTTCTAACCAATTATAAAAAGAAACTTTTGTTGAATTGGAATTATGTTCAGCTTGTTTCTGAATAGGTATTTGTTGTCTAAAATTAGATGTTTGTTTTTCTGCTGCTTCTACCGTTTTGATATTTTTTTTCTTCCATTCAAATAAAATACGGTCGATATAGCGTAAACTAAGTTTTTGTGACAATACCGCTTCTTTTAGGGCTAAACGAATTAGCGAAGGGGTATGTTGATCTTGATCGAACCACATACCTATTGTTTCATATTCCATTGGAGATAAGAGCCTACCAAATTCCTCTTCAAATAATTTATAAATTGTACCTTCTTCTACTTCCAATAATTGATCTTCTTCGCTATTTTCTTCTTGCTCCGCACAGTTAAGCAGAAGATTCCATAAATATTGGAAATTATAGTATTCATAACGCACACCATTTTCATCAATCTGCTGCTCAATTTGAACAAAACCTTTTTGAACTAGACGTTGCAATATACTAACAACTTTATTTTCATCGAAATGTGTACGTTCTACTAAGTTTAGAGGTGTAGGAAAGTGATTTCCAGCCTCTCCAAATGCGATTAAATGTAAAAGTAAAATAGCTTCTTCATCCTTTACATCAATCATTTTATAATAGCTAAAAAAAAGCTGGGAAATGGTTACATTTCCCTGCTCTGTCCAAATACGGAGTCGATCTCGCTTTTGCATACTCGTCTCCCTTTCTTAAAATAGTACAAAATATATTATTTTTCTATAAGGTCGTAATATCTTCTTGCCCAATAAAATTATCGTAGCAAATATATCATTATGGGTATAATCTATTAAGTAAACGTGGGAATGGAATTGACTCACGTACGTGCTCTGCTCCACTTAACCAAGCAACTGTTCTTTCTAAACCAAGACCAAATCCAGAGTGAGGTACTGAACCTTGCTTACGAAGTTCTAAATACCAAGCATAAGCTGCTTCATCTAAACCATGCTCTTCTAAACGTTGTTTTAATAATTCATAGTCATGAATACGCTCTGATCCACCAATAATTTCGCCATAACCTTCCGGTGCTATTAAGTCTGCACATAACACAACATCATCTCTGTCTGGATGTGGCTGCATATAGAATGGCTTAATGCCTACTGGATAATGTGTAATGAATACTGGTTTATCGTAGCTTTCAGCAATCGCTGTCTCATGAGGAGAACCAAAATCATCGCCCCACTGGATATCATCAAAGCCCTTTTCATGTAGAAATTTAATCGCATCATCGTAAGAGATTCTTGGGAACGGAGCTTTAATGTTTTCCAATTTCGAAACATCACGGCCTAAACGCTCTAATTCCAATGTACAGTTTTTCAGTACAGCTTGAGCGATATATTCAACATATTGTTCTTGTACTTCTAGATTTTCTTCGAATTCCACAAAAGCCATCTCTGGTTCAATCATCCAAAATTCTATTAAATGACGACGAGTTTTCGACTTTTCTGCACGGAAAGTAGGTCCAAAAGAGAATACTTTTCCAAGTGCCATAGCAGCAGCTTCCATATATAGTTGACCTGATTGAGAAAGATACGCGTCTTCGTCAAAATATTTCGTATGAAATAATTCCGAAGTTCCTTCAGGTGCAGATCCAGTTAAAATAGGTGGATCCATTTTAACGAAACCGTTATTGTTAAAAAACTCATATGTAGCACGAATAATCTCGTTTCGAATTTTCATAATTGCATGTTGTTTTCTTGAACGAAGCCATAGATGACGGTTGTCCATTAAAAATTCCGTTCCATGTTCTTTTGGTGTAATTGGAAAATCAACTGCTGCATGAATAACTTCAATTTCTTTAACTTGTAATTCATATCCAAAAGAAGATCGTTCGTCTTTTGTTACTTCACCAATTACATACATAGATGTCTCTTGAGTTAAGCCTTTAGCAGTTTGAAAAATTTCTTCGCCTACTTCTTCTTTTACAACAACACCTTGCACAAATCCAGAACCATCACGTAACTGTAAAAATGCAATTTTTCCACTTGAACGTTTATTTGCAAGCCAAGCACCTAGTTTTACTGTTTCTCCAACATGGTTGGCCATTTCTTTAATCATTATTTTTTTCATCTTATCCTCCAAAAATTAAAAGATTTACTTATAAATTTGAAATTCGTTTCCACCAATCACCATTATCGAATAATAGATAGACATAGCTGAGATTATCCTCTTTATTAATATAAGATATTTCCCAAACCGGTCCTATTTCTTCCACTCCAAGTTTTGCGTGTAAAAGTTTACTATTTTTTTCATCTTTCATTGCAATTTCTATTGCCTGTTCCTTCGATATGCCGTCCTTCATGTTGACTTCCATAATAGCTTCGTCGGTTTTCTTTTCAGGGATAAAAAGTGCTTTCGTATCCCCTTTTGCAGTTTGACCAATAACCGTGTGGAAGGTTGCCGTGCTATTGTAAACATATGAATCCTCTATATGGGACAATAAATCATTTTTTAATACATATGTTTCGGCTTCTTCATTTGCAGCACTAAATGGTGCTTTCGCTTGAAAATAAATGAGTAAGGCAAGAATAATCGTTAAACTAATCGCAAACACAACAATAAACAATAACCATCTTTTTACAATCATTTGTTACGTCCTATAAATAGTAAATACAGCTTTTTCTTGATCTTGCTTATCTAGTGCTAGTCCGAACATTAAATCGTTTTCTTTTAAAGTACGATTTAATACATCAACTATTTTATATAAGTCAGTTTGATAATTGACAGTTACAGTTGATAGCACTTCAATTTTGTTTTCCATATTTCTACCCGCTTTCTAAAACTCATACTTACTTAGTATACCAATTTTCAAGCTCTAAGACCATATCTTCTAGTGATACTTTCTTAATAGGTATATTAGGAATCGCTTGTAAAAAATCACTTCCATAAGACTTTGTCTCAATTCTTCTATCTAACACGATAAACACACCTTTATCAGTTGAGGAACGAATTAATCGGCCAAATCCCTGTCTAAATCGAAGAACTGCCTCTGGTAATGAGTATGCTGTAAAAGGATTTTGCCCGTTTATTGTTAGTAATTCTGCTCTCTTCTTAAAGAGTGGGTCATCTGGAGAGGAGAATGGCAGCCTTACCATAATAATTACCGAAAGAGCATCTCCTGGTACATCTACTCCTTCCCAAAAACTATTTGTTCCAAACAATACTGATTTGGAAAAACGTTGAAAAGATTTTAACAAACGCATTCTACTCCCAGAAGACATACCTTGTGCAAATAACATGTAATCCTCAAGTAAATTCGTGTCTTGTATTAGTTCCACTGTTTTTCGTAACATATCTTGAGAAGTGAATAAGACAAAACATCTACCTTCGGAAACAAGTACGGTTTGAACAATAGCTTCTGCGACAGATTCAACATACTCATTTTGAGATACATGTTGGATATCTGGCATATCTTCAATAATGAGTAATTCAGCTCCGTTATAATAATCCGCAGATGCTTTAAATTGATGAATGTGAATTTTCTCAGATAAACCAAGTTGGGAAGTAACAAAATGTCTATTGGAAGGTACAGAAAGTGTCCCAGAGGTCCAAATAACTGCTACAGCTTCTCTCATTGGATTAAGTGCCTTCTTTATATCATTTTGAAAATTTAACGGTCTTTTAATGATTGTAAGACTTCCTGGAATACTTCTTGAATCTATTTCTAACCATTTGGCTTCAATGGACTCCTCTTGTAGAAAAATCTCATCCCACTCGCTTACTTTTATCTCTAGCTCTCTTATCCAATATTCCCATTCATTTAAAATAATTGATGCCTCGTCATCCGTTGCATTCTTCGTATAAGAAGAATCTAAAATAGATTTAGCAGATAAGATAAAGCTTTGAATCGAATTGGCAACTAAACGGAGAATGGGTGGATCTATATTCATTTCATCTAGTGAAATTGTTCGTTTCGTATTTTTCGAGCGTGTATTCATCAGCTGAACAGATGAAATGATACAAGAAACTGCTACATCGAAAGCATTTATCACTTCAACATACAATTTTTCAAGTCGCTCACGTAAAGGACGAGGTACATTTACTTTCGAAAGTTTACGTAATAATTGATCGGTATCTAACGTACCAAATTGACCGAGTACATATTTCCAATTTGTATAAGAGAAGATTCGTTCTTTTCGAGAAATACTTGCATGTATAAATTGATGAGCTTCATCAATGATAGTTACAGATCCATTTGATAACAATCGATTTTCTCGGTCTTGATCCGCTAACACCATCGCATGATTCGTAACTAAAATATCGCATGTTTCACTTTTATGAATGGCTCTCTTATAAAAATCAACAACTTCTAAATCATCTGATTTTGATCGATTCGTTCTTCTAATTTTATCTACAAATAATTGACCACCACCAGACACATTTAGCTCGGTTAAGTCACCTTCATCTGTAATTGTTAACCAAACTAATACTTGCATAATCGCAAACGTTTCATCATAAGATTCATCGTCTAGTTGGAGATACTGCCAAAATTGATATAGATCAATATAATGATGCATCCCTTTTAACTTGGCAACGCGAGTTTGAACTCCTAATAATTGATTTAGTTTCGGAATCTCTTCTAGCACGAGTTGGTCTATTAGGTGGGTTGTATAAGTGCTAATAATAACTGGTTTTTGCTTTTCCATAGCATAAATGGTTGCTGGCAGTAAATATCCCAATGTTTTACCAATCCCTGTTTCTGCTTCACAAACAATTTCCCTTTTTTCGCGCATTGCAAAATGAATCGTATCCATTAATTCGAATTGACCTTGTCTTTCTTCAAAATTCGGTAAACTAGATCGAAACAGCTTTAATTTAGAAGCTTTATCTAAAGGGAAGTTTTGTCGAATTGGACGCACAAGTACATCTTCATTTACCGGTTTTAATGGGATGTTACGATAAAATGGATACTCTTTTGTATCTAACTCTGTTCTTTTTTTTGATAATACTTCAAAGAAAAGTAACGATAAATTTGACTTCAGTTGAAAAGATCTTTTATGTAATAACTCGATTGTTCTAACCGGTAAACTAGATAGACGTTCGATACATTTCAATAATAGATGTGCCGTAGCTAATGCGTCATCATCAGCTCGGTGTGCCTTTTGTAAATCAATATGTAATTCAGATGCAATATCTTGCAACTTATAACTATACACATTTGGAAACATTAGTTTCGCGAATTCAACCGTATCCATTGTTTTACATATTAACTTTGGAAGACCTACTCTTTTTAACTCACTTTGTAAAAAAGAAAGATCAAAATTGATATTATGCGCCACAAAAATATGATCTTGTAGCATGTTTAAAATTTCTGAACCTACTTCTTCAAATAATGGAGCATTCACTACATCTTCATTATTTATTTTAGTTAAATCTTGAATAAAAAAGGGAATTGGCTTTTCCGGATTAATAAATGTCGAAAAAGTATTCACAATTTGATAATTATTAATAAATACAATTGCAAGTTGAATAATACGGTCACCACTCGTCGATGAATGGCCTGTTGTTTCAATATCTACAACTGCATACTTATGATTCTCCACCATTCCTCAACTCACTGTTCATTATGTTCTAAAAAAATTGTACCACATTCACCTTCGAGAAACGAAAATTTTGATGAAATCAAAGTAAGAAAAAATAGAGGAACTAGGTCTATCATACAAACGAGCAGCATGCATATATTCTGTAGAAAGATTTTACAAATCATTTCATGTGGAGGATAAAATTGAACGCTATCACACTTGGGATATTACTTTTTTTAAGTGTAAGTACGGGGGGAGTATTAGCTTGGTTTATATCTAAACTTTTCTTTAATTCAGAAGTTGCATTATCACTATTATGCGGAGGTTTTTTAGTAGGATTACTTGCTAACGATATATTTCCTAATGCATTAAAGATATACGGATCTTTTGGTGTAACACTTGGAATATTAATTGGTTACTTATTTTTTTTAGTACTCAAAGATTCCTTCCATTCATCTACTCCTTTAAAGACGTCTATTTTTTTGCTAATGCTTGCAATGTTTTTACATACAATACCTTTAAGTATCACCATTGGAAACTTGTTAGAGGACTCTACTTTTGGTGGAACAGTTACTGCTTCAACAATTCTTCATCATTTACCTGAAGGATTTGCACTTACATCTGCGGTCTTGTCACAAGGTGAAAAATTGTGGAGGTTGTTTGTTTGTTTTATTGGGTTATCTGTCTTTTTTAGTATATTTATATGGATTGGGCACCATCTAAACCTCACGATAAAGTCACAAAGCGTACTTGTTGGCGTTTCCATTGGTCTTATCGCCTCTACAAGCATAAAAGAATTTATACTACATAACATACGTGCTGTTCCATTAAAACTATTTCTACTTTACATTTTATCTGGTTATGTATTAAGTAATCTTTTTCACTTTTTTTTGTAAAGTGAAAAAGAACAAGCTCCTTGATGCAATGAAAAAAGCTGGACTTTTAATTGTCCAGCTTCAAAATTACATAACTGTTGCTTCAGGCTCATAGTGAATAATTTGTTTAATCGTATTATTTTCATTCATAATAGCGACAGTTGGCTGATGTGTTTTTGCTTCTTCATTCATAACATACGCATAAGAGAGAATAATAACGATATCACCACGTTGGACAAGTCGAGCAGCTGCTCCATTCACACATATAACTCCGCTGCCTCTTTCTCCAGCAATAATATACGTCTCAAATCGAGCACCGTTATTATTATTCACAATATGCACTTTTTCATTTGGCAGCATACCAACTGCATCTAAAATATTTTGATCAATTGTAATACTTCCAACATAATTTAAGTCTGCTTCCGTTACTACTGCTCTGTGAATTTTACTATTTAACATCATTCGTAGCATCTATTACACTTCCTTTACTTCAACGATAATATTATCAATTAATCTAGCTTTTTCGAAAAATACAGCAGTAGCAAACAATAGTTGCTCCGCATTTTCTATATTTGCTTTTAAATTGGGATAGGTTAATACATCAAAATAATCAATTCTACCAGATGTATTTTGTTCGATATGGGATTTACCTTTAGCTATTGCTTCGTTTACATCTTTCGTTTTTTTCCAAGTTTCTGTTGCGATGGATAGCGCTTCGTATAAATGTACAGCTTCTATTCTTTCACTATCACTTAAAAATACATTACGTGAGCTTTTTGCCAATCCATCATTCTCACGAACTGTTGAAACTCGAATGATTTGTACTGGGAAATTATATGCTGATACAAATGTTTCGATAATGGCAAGCTGTTGCGCATCCTTTTGCCCAAAATAAGCTTTTGTCGGTTGCACTAAATGGAATAATTTTGTAATTACTTTTAATACGCCATCAAAATGCCCAGGTCTGCTTTCTCCACATAACTTATTAGATAGCTCTCCAGCGTTTATAGTAATACCACTTTCAAATGGATACATATCTTTAGCCGTAGGTACAAATAGAGCATCCACCCCAGCTTTTGCAGCTAGCATAGTATCACGCTCTAAGTCTCTTGGATAACGATCTAAGTCTTCATTTGGACCGAACTGAGCCGGGTTTACAAAAATACTCGCAACTACAATTTCATTTTCTTCTCTTGCCATATTTAATAACGCTAAATGACCTTCATGTAAATAACCCATAGTTGGCACAAAACCAATTGTTTTTCCTTTATTACATTCTAAAAAGTTTGTTAAGTCATTTATTGTTTGAACTGTTTTCATAATTACCTCCGTACAGTTGTTGAAGCTGATCTTCTTTCATCGTAAACTGATGATGTTCTGCTGGAAAAATTTCATTTTTTACATCTTGGACGTATTGAGTAATACCTTCTTCAATGGTAATGCCTACATTTGCGAATTCATGTACAAATTTAGGGATATGGTGCGTTCCGTATTTTACCATGTCATGAAAAACCAAAACTTGGCCATCCGCCTTCACACCCGCTCCAATACCAATTGTAGGAACTATTAGCTCCTTTGAAACACTTTCAGCTAACTGATGTGGAATGCATTCTAATACAACTGCACATGCACCTGCTTGTTCACATTTTTGGGCATCCGTTATTAATTTTTCGGCAGCTTCAGCTGTTTTACCTTGCACTTTATATCCGCCTAGCACTCCTGCTGATTGTGGTAGTAATCCAAGATGTGCAACTACTGGTATTCCTGCAGAAGTTAACTTCTGAATGACAGGTAATACTTCATCAGCACCTTCTACCTTAACGGCCTGTGCATTCGTTTGCTGCATAATTTTCACTGCATTCGCAAGAGTTTGTTCAAGTGAGCCGTGATATGTCCCAAAGGGCATATCTACAACTAGGAAAGTGTTTGGAGCTCCTCTTCTTGCAGCTTTTCCATGATGAATCATATCGTCTAGTGTTACAAGTACTGTGGAATCATACCCTAAAACAACCATTCCAACAGAATCTCCAACTAAAATCATGTCTACACCAGCATTTTCTGCAAATCTGGCAGATGGATAATCGTATGCTGTCAGCATAGCAATTTTTTCATTATTTTTTTTCATGTTTACAAAACTACTTGTTGTTTTCAACTTTATCACTCCTCTTTTCACCTTTTAAGAAAGTAGTACTTTCCTATCAAGTTCATGTCTAGCTTCTGGCACGCCATCAACTCAAGGTCAAATGCTATCTAGATCCTATTTCAATCCTGGATAAGGAATCTTAGTTGCCAATTCAGGCTTTACAATGCATGGCATTGTTACTTTTTGTGATGATCAAAGACTGCATTCCTTGAGGACGAGGCACTTTCTGCATTTCTTTTGAGGAGAAAACCAATAAAAAGCCCTTCAATCCAAATTGGACAGAAGGGCAGAAAATATAAAAGTAGGTTTTCTCCGTCCCTGTCATTACAAGATCAAGGCAGACTATTCAATTTTTCAATCAAAATTACTAAGGTGTAGTTCTATTAAAGATACTACCCTATGTTTTCAGAATAACAGATTTTTAATAATTAGTCCAAATTAACTTTTGTTTACTAAGTGAATATCCGCAGAATAGATACCTCTTATTTCTCCATCATCTAGTTGAAGTTGAAGCACTCCTTCATTAGTTATTCCTATCGCTACACCTTCTAACGTTTCTTTTAAGAGACTAGCTCTAATTCGTTTTCCAATTGTACAACTATAGGATTCCCAAAGTAACTTAATAGGCTCAAATCCACTTTCAATGTATATATTCGAATATTTCTCTAAATAATATAATATTTTCGCTACGAGTTCTGGTCGATTTACTTCCGATCCTGTTTCTATTTTTAAAGAAGTAGCAAGTGATTGAATTGATACATCGAAGGCTTCCACTTCTTGATTTACATTAACACCAATACCGATAATTATAGATTGCACTCGATCCATTTCTGCTTGGAGCTCAGTTAAAATGCCCGTCACTTTTTTTCCATTCATTAATAAATCGTTTGGCCATTTAATTTCAGCAACACAACCAGTAATATCTTCTATTGCTTTTGTAATTGCTACAGCTGAAACAAGCGTAAATTGTGGTGCAAGATGAGGACTAATCTCGGGGCGAATGATAACACTCATCCATACTCCTTTATTTGCAGTGGAATCCCAGGACCGTTCCAGTCTGCCTCTTCCAGCAGTTTGCTCCTCTGTAATAACTAGCGTTCCATGTGGTGCGCCTTCTCTAGCTTTCTCTGCCGCAATATTTTGGGTAGAGTCACAAATTGGATAATACATTATGTTTTGTCCTAAATGTGATGTAGTTAAATACGGAGAAATCCTTTCTTTAGAAACGACATCTGGTATGGATTGTAGAACATATCCTTTTTTCTTTACTGCTTCAATAACATATCCCTCTTCTTCAAGACCTTTTAGATATTTCCAAATCATAGTACGAGAGATATTTAATTCATCCGCTAATTTTTGGCCTGAAACAGGTTCACCCTTTGCAGCGAGCAATTGGGAAAGAATCTTTTCCTTTATTGTCATTTTCACGAAATAACCATTCCTTTATCAAAGTATACTGTGGAAAAATCAAGAACTTTAAAATCCTTGATTTAAGACTATTTATTAATAACAATACTATCACAAATCACGTTAATGAACTTATTTTACAAGGTAATAAGTTGATTATTCTAAAGGAATTATCAAAATAACAAGTGTTAGAAGATTAGTTAAAGATGGTTTTATCATTTTACTCGTTCGATTGTATTTATTAACGCATAGCAAGTGATCCAACAAACATCAACCACAAAGGTATACATATTATTAACAATAATACTAATAAGTTAGATGTTTGAAAAAAACTATAATCATTAATGAATAGAGAAAGGCTACAGTAAAACTCCACTTTGTATATCCTTTTTTACTTATATCCGCCTTAATCATTATGAAAAGAAGTGAGATCATTATCAGAATGAAGAACAATACAATAGCCCCCCTATATGTAAAAAATAATTAACAAGAATAACTCTAACAAATTTCTAGTTTGAAAGCGTTGGATAACCATGTATGTAAAGTCAGAACTGAGAATCGGAGTAAGAAGGTTAGCATTTTCGACTATTTTGGAAATATTAATACGGAATAGGTAATTATAAATTAGGAATGTCATTTAAGAATGTATTCTCAAAAGCTGTGAAGTGGGAAGTTCATTAAAGAGAACCCAATCAAAAATGTAGACGCACACAAGTGAAATAAAGACATTGAGTAATACAAACTTTACGAAGAGGAACATTAAAAGTAGCATCCGGTGAGGCTTGGAATCCAATTAGATGATAGGAGAAACGATAGACTTATAATTAACTAGAAAAACTGGTTATCCTACATAGCATCATGGTTTAGAATTATCGATGGTATTATGTTATTAAGGAATACAACTAACCTCCACTAATCTTTCATGGTCTGAGACATATTTGTAATTTTTTCATGATTAATAAAAAGAACATTTTGGCCATTCTAACAAAAAAAACAAGTGACCTATTCGACTATTTAACATAATTTGGTCGCCTTTCAGTCACTTGCCCAATCTATAAAATTAAACAATAAAAAACGTTTTAGTCTAAAGGTTTTAAGTTACCATTTATAAATTCACGAAAAAACCATTCTTTTATTTGTTTTCGTTCATTTTTCACTTGTCCATTAATTATAGCTATTGTTAACTCATTTAGAACTTCTTTGATCCAAGGACCCCTTTTTTGCTGTTTCCAATTCATTAGATCATTTCCGTTTACAACGATGTCACTTGAAGAGGAAATTGGAATAGCTTTTTTTAACTGAAGAATTTCATCCATCGTATAAGGAATATGAATAGTAAAAATAGATGCCGCATAAAGAGATGACACTATTAATACTTCTTCGTTAAATTGATAAAAATCTTGCTTTGTCCATGGACCTTTTTTCAATTTTTCTACTGCACTCAATACATGTTTCACATGCAATTTTTCTGCGTTTGAACACTTATAAAAATTTAATAAGCTATTTATGTCCTCCGACGGTTGCATAAGTGAAAAAAATGCCCAACCATTTGCTCTATTTTCGAAGTAATTAAAATTACCCCACTTGTTTATAAAAGTCTCCCAGTCACCTGGAAAGTTATTAGCTAATCTACTAGACACAAATAGATGCATTCCTTTTTCTACATTATTACTTGTCCAAATTTTCTCCAGCTCCACTTTCACACGTTCAATGGAAACATGTTCAATTAAATGATGGAGCGTTTGAATTGCTTCTAACGTGTCCTTGTGCAGAGAAAAGTCTAGCTGTGCTGAAAATCGAATCGCTCTTAGCATACGAAGTGCATCTTCTGAAAAACGTTTTTGGGGATCACCCACTGCTCGAATACGTTTATTTTCAATATCTTTTCTTCCACCAAAATAATCTATAAGTTCATCCGATTTTGTTAATGCCATTGCATTCATTGTAAAATCGCGTCTTTGTAAATCTTCTTCTAGAGACCGAACAAACATTACTTTATCTGGCCTTCTAAAATCAGTATAAGTATCTTCCGAACGGAATGTTGTCACCTCTATCGTTTCACTTAAGATGACAAGGACAGTACCATGTTCGATACCTACATCAATGGTGCGATCAAATAGCTGTTTGACTTCGTTCGGTGTTGCATTCGTTGTGACGTCCACATCATTTGCATGAACATTTCTTATGAAATCTCGGACAGCTCCTCCTACAACATATGCTTCAAATCCTGCATTCTCAAGTATTTCAATTACTTGATAGGCATCGGGCCACCGATGTTTCATCATGTTATTTTCTCGCCACTCTTTCATACATCATCTCGTATTGCTCGACTATTTTAGAAGAGCTAAATTGCTCCTGAACAATACGTAAAGCCGTCTCGCTTATTTGTTTATGTAAAATAGGGTCTTGTAGTATTTTTACACCATATTCTGCTACTTTTTCTATATCTCCAAGTTCTACTAAATATCCGTTTTCCCCATGGGAGATCACTTCTGGTATTCCACCTACATTAGTTCCAATACAAGGCACTTCACATGCCATCGCTTCAAGTAACACTAATCCAAATGACTCTTTTTGAGATAAAAGTAACATCAAGTCGGAAATTGCATATAATTCGGATAAATTATCTTGCTTTCCTAAAAACAGAACATCCTTTTCAATACATTTGTCTTTTACATATTCCATTACAGGGTGTTTTTCAGGTCCATCTCCAACTAATAATAATTTTGCAGGGACTTCTTGTCGAATGAGTTCAAAACTTTTTATGATATCTGGCACTCGTTTTACTTTTCTAAAATTAGAAACATGAATAATAACTTTCTCATGTGGTTCAATTCCAAAAATCTCCTTCAAATTTCCAGCATCTTTTTTAGAATATTCTTGTTCATCTACAAAATTATAGATTGTTTCAATTTCTTTTTGGGGTGAAATTAACTCCATCGTTTGACCTACTAATGAATTAGAAACTGCTGTCACGATATCTGATTTTTCAATACCATAACGAATGGCACCAGACAGAGATGAATCATCTCCAAGTACAGTAATATCCGTTCCATGGAGAGTTGTAACAATACCAATGTCGGATTTTGCCATGTCTTTTGCAAGTATTGCACATACAGCATGTGGTATTGCATAATGCACATGAAGCACATCTAATTGTTCATCATTTATGACTTCAGCCATTTTGTTAGCCAGTGCAATATCATAAGGAGCATATTGGAAAACGGAGTAACTATTTACTTCCACTTGGTGATAGGTGATGGTCGGATACATTTTATTTAACCGAAACGGCATGCTTGAAGTGATAAAGTGTATTTCATGTCCTTTTTCTGCAAGCATTTTTCCAAGCTCCGTGGCAATAACACCCGATCCTCCTACAGTTGGATAACAGGTTATACCAATCTTTAATTTACGCACTTAATCACTTCCTTAACGTGAACGTCTTTCTTCTAGTAATCGCCAATCTAAAAATCCTTCTTCTAATCCTTTTAATAATATTTCCGCAGTTCCCATATTTGTTGCTAAAGGTATTTGATATACATCGCAAAGTCGTATTAAAGCAGATACATCTGGTTCATGCGGCTGAGCTGTTAGAGGATCACGAAAGAAAATAACCATGTCCATTTCATTATTTGCAATTGCAGAACCTATTTGTTGATCTCCGCCGAGTGGCCCAGATTTATATCTATATACAGTTAAACCGACCTCATCAATAATTCTTGAACCAGTTGTTCCAGTAGCAAACAATTCATGGTCTTCTAAGATTGGCTTATATGCTGTCACAAATTGAATTAAATCGTTCTTTTTTTTATCATGTGCCACTAAAGCTATTCTCATATCGTCACTCCTATAAAATAATATCTTCCAAACCGTAAATAAGCTTATTTTGTTTCATAATTTCGTTGATCGACAGCACAATACCTGACATAAAAGATGTACGGTTAAAGGAATCATGACGGAGCGTCAATAGTTGGCCCTCTCCTCCAAGAAGTACTTGTTGATGTGCTACTAGTCCAGGCAACCGTACACTGTGAATGTGCATGCCAGAGAAGTTAGCACCACGTGCCCCATCCATTATCTCCTCTTCATGTTCATGCCCTTGCTCAAAAGTCATTCTTGCCTCATTTATCATTTGAGCAGTTTTAATAGCAGTTCCGGAAGGAGCATCCACTTTTTGGTCATGATGCATCTCTATTATTTCTACATTCGGTAAATATTTTGCAGCCATTTGTGAAAACTTCATCATAAGAACTGCACCAATGGAAAAGTTAGGAGCAATAATGCATCCTATTTCTTTTTCTTCAGCTTTCTTTCTAATCTCTTCTAATTGTAAATCAGTAAATCCTGTAGTACCAATAACAGGTCTTACCCCGTTTTCCAAGGCTATTATCGCATGCTCGTAAACACATTCCGGTACAGTTAAATCTATTAACACATGGGGTTCTGTTTGAAATATAAGCTCTTGTAAGGAAGTAAAGATTGGAATACTATCTCCAAAGAACTCTTCTTCTTTTTTATGATCTAATACACTAACTAATAAAAAGTCTTCGTTTTTTAGAATTGTTGCTACTGCTTCTTTACCCATTCTTCCTCTAGGTCCTGCTACTGCAACTTTAATAACCACAGTTAGTCCTCCTTTTTAGTCCATCGATCTTTATCACGTGTATTGTATTTATATAAGACATTTTGTAGAGACTGTTGTAAATCAATACCTTCAGCATTCGCCATACATATTAGGACAAAAAAGAAATCTCCCATTTCATCTGCAAGTTCTTTTTCTACTTCTGTAGCTTTCTTTTTCTTTGTCCCATATTTATGTTGAACTTCTCTTGAAAGCTCTCCTAACTCTTCCGTTAGTCTAGCAAGAAGTTCCATTGGAGGAAAGTAGCCTTCCTTAAATTGACTTATGTATGTATCTACATCTTTTTGCAATTCCATTAATGTTCTGTTGTTGTCCATATTTTTCACTCTCCCTCCTTCATCCTAATAAAAACATACACCAGTTGTCAAAAGCATTTAAATAAATGATAATAGTAAAAAGAAATTAATCAAAAAGAGGTGGATTCATGGGGCTTGGATTAAAACTTAAAAATATTATTTTCATTATTATTGGATCCGCTATTTATAGCTTCGGATTTGTTCACTTCAATATGCAAAATGAGTTAGGTGAAGGCGGATTTGCAGGTATTACGCTAATATTATATTTCGTTTTTAAATGGGATGTAGCATTGATGAACCTTTTACTTAATATTCCAATGTTCATAATAGGTTGGAAATTACTAGGTCGAAAAGTGTTTGCATACACAGTTATTGGGACAGTTTCTGTTTCGATATTTTTAAAAATCTTTCAAATTTACGAAATACAAATTGGATTAAAAGATGATATGTTCCTTGCCTCCTTATTTGCTGGTGTATTCGTTGGTGTTGGTTTAGGTATTATTTTCAGGTTTGGCGGGACTACTGGTGGCGTCGATATTATTGCACGCCTTGCACATAAGTACATAGGCTGGAGTATGGGAAAAACAATGTTTTTGTTTGATGCATTTGTCATATTATTATCTTGGCTAACTTTCCTAGACGAACGCTCAATGATGTATACGCTTGTTGCTGTTTTTGTTGGAGCAAGAGTGATTGACTTCGTGCAAGAAGGTGCATATGCAGCTCGTGGTGCTTTTATTATATCTGAATCACAAGATGAGATTGCAAATCGCATTTCTGATGAAATGGAACGAGGTGTAACTATATTAAAAGGGCATGGACATTACACCAAAAACGAACGGGAAGTTCTATATTGTGTAATTGGTAAAAATGAAATTGTTCGTTTGAAATCTATTATTACATCCGTCGATCCCCATGCATTCGTTTCCTTGACAGAAGTACATGATGTAATGGGTGAGGGTTTTACTCTAGATAACGAGAAAAAGCCAATAGACTAACAAAACATAATCGTGCTGAAATCTAAACGTAGAAACTTGTAGATTGATACTAGCAAATCCAGTTTTTTAATATCGTATGAAAAAATAAAGGATTGTCCTAAGTCATTTTAACTTGGGACAATCCTTCTATTTTTTATTCGTCTCTGGTCATACCTGTATAAATTAATACTAAACGTAATAACTCAAGTACAGCAACAGCAGCAGCAGCTACATATGTCAAAGCAGCAGCGCTTAATACTTTTTTCGCATGGGGCTCTTCCTCATTGCGAATAATTCCTAAAGATACCATTTGGTCCATTGCACGATTGGAAGCGTTAAATTCCACTGGGAGGGTTACTATTTGGAATACTACACCTACAGCAAGTAATACAATACCTAGTAACATAAAACTAGGGAAAGTTGCTAGCATACCTATCATAATGAAGATCCAAGAAGCATTTGAAGAAATGTTAGCGATTGGAACTAGTTTATGTCTCAAAGTTAGAAAAGAATATGCTTCTTTATGTTGAATAGCATGTCCAACTTCATGAGCAGCAATTGCAGCACCAGCGACAGAAGCTTCATGATAGTTATGAGAAGACAATGCAACAATTTTAGTCATTGGGTTATAATGATCGCTCAAAAAACCACTACTTTCAACCACTTTTACATCGCTCAATCCATTCGCATCTAAAATAGTTCTTGCAACTTGTGCACCACTCATACCTGAAGTTGAGCGAACTTTTGTATACTTTTTATACGTGCTTTTCACTTTCATTTGAGCATAAATCGGCAATAACAGAATGATCGCAAAATACACGATATAAGAAATCAACTCTTTTTTCCCCCTCTCAAACTATACTTCTATTTTATATGGTTATTTAGGATGAATCAACTAATTCGATTTGACCTTTTTCGATAATTAGCAACAGCAATGCAAATACATGTAATTGATAACCAAAAAGTAAAGTAACCTATTTGACTCGCATACACACTTAAACTTCTATACACGGGCATCTGACCAAACACATAATCAATGACATCATTATGTAAAGTCCAAATCGATGCAATCAATATATGCACCCAAGTAAATTTATAAAATGGCATGTACAAAACAGCTTGAAGTGCCATTGCAAAGTGTGAAGCAACTAACATCCATCCCATCCATCCGATAGAGCCTGTCTCCATATAAGTCCAAACGTTCATAACAACTGCCCAAATTCCGTATTTAACAAGAGTTATTAACGCTAGAGTCTCTATTAATTTCCAATTTTTCTTTAACAGCCATCCTAATAAAGCAATTGTGAAAAATAGACTAGCTGTTGGACTATCTGGAACAAAAATATAATATTTAGGCTCTGTTACAGAGAGCTGAGAACCGTACCAGTAATAACCGTATATAGTGCCTAATAAATTCACGATAAATAAGAGCCACATAAATGACTTATTGTAAAGTATTACTTTCAACAACATCATCAGATCTTTCATGAATTCGCTCCTCAATATGTTGGTAAAAAAAAAGAGTCAGTAATCTGACTCTTTTTTATGTCAAGCTTCATCCCCTATAGGATAGGAGATGAAGCTTTCTAATTATTCTGCTGGTTGTAGAGTTGTAATAAACTCTGCAATTTTATGAAGTTCTTCATCAGTTCCTTGGAACGTACCACCTGGCATACCGTTTAAACCGTTATGTGCAATTTCAACGATTTCATCAGCAGTATAGTCTAAACCAATTAATGGCTTACCTAATCCACCTTCAAAGGCATTACCATGACATCCAATACAGGAAGATCCCAAATAAAGTTGATATCCTTCTGCACTTTCATCAAATTCCACTGTTGCGACTTCTTCTTTAATTTCACCTTGAGCTTTCGCTGCTTCCCAGTCATGGTTTGCAACTGATTCCCAAGTTAAGTAGAACATAGCTGCAAAAGCAAGAAGCATAAATCCAGTTGGAAGTGGACGTTTAAATGGACTTCTTTCTTTGCTCGTATCTAAAAATGGAACTAATAATAGCGCACCAAAAGCTAAACCTGGAATAATGATAGATCCAATTACGTTAAATGGACCAGAAGCAAACTCATATTTTAATAATTGGTATAAGAATAAGAAATACCAGTCTGGTAAAGGAATATAACCTGTGTCTGTTGGATCCGCCTGTCGCTCAAGTGGCGAAGGATGGGCAACAGTCAATACTAAATAACCTACTAAGAAAACTGCACCGACTAACCATTCTTTTAATAAGAAGTCAGGCCAGAAAGCTTCTGTTTTACCTGGATACTCAGAATAGTCTTTCGGAGTTTTTTTCGTACGGCTAGCAGGGTCTGTTATACGAGAGTCACCTACAAATTTCATACCTTTTCCGCGATGCATAATGTCCCCTCCTTTTAAGAAATTATCTGTCCGACTTACCCATTAAAGTGGACCAGAAATACCTTGACGACGAATCATGATAAAGTGAGCTGCAAGTAATGCGAATAATGCAGCTGGTAAGAAGAACACATGAATCGCAAAGAATCTTGTTAATGTTTGTGCACCGATGATATGTTCATCACCAGCTAATAATGTTTTAATTGCTCCTCCAAGTAATGGAACAGATGCAGCAATTTCAATACCTACTTTTGTTGCGAACAATGCTTTCATGTCCCAAGGCAGTAGATAACCTGTGAATCCTAAACCTAACATAACAGCGAAGATTAATACTCCAACCATCCAGTTTAGTTCACGAGGTTTTTTATAAGACCCAGTAAAGAATACACGTAACGTATGTAAGAACATCATAACAATAACAAGTGACGCTCCCCAGTGGTGCATCCCTCGCACTATTTCACCGAATGCTACTTCGTTTTGAAGATAGTAAACAGATTCCCATGCATTTTCAATATCCGGAACGTAATACATTGTTAAAAACATACCTGATAAAATTTGAATTACTGTTACGAAGAATGTTAATCCTCCAAAACAATATACAAATGCTGAGAAATGATGTGCAGGGTTTACGTGTTCTGGTACTTCGTGGTCAGCGATATCACGCCATATTGGTGTAATATCTAGTCTTTCGTCCACCCAATCATAGATTTTATTAAGCACTGATGTCGTACCCCCTTACTTTAAACTAATGTGTTAGGTATAGCTTTTCCGATTTCTAAGAGACCGTCATTTACACGAACTTCATATTGATCCAACGGACCTAGAGGTGGTGTTTTTGGAACATTCTTTCCGGTTTTCTCATAGCGACCAGCATGACATGGACAGAAGAATTGATTTTTGTGTGCCGGGTCACCTTCCCAGTTCACTGTACAACCTAAATGTTTACATACTGGAGAAAGAGCGATAATTTCATCTCCCTCTTTGTAAACCCATGCAGTATTTGTTACATCAGACTTGTACCATGCATCCACTTGTTCAAATGTGAAGTCTACACGTTCAGGAACTTCTGTAATATCAGCAACTTTTTTGTCGGTTAGTACAAAATCTCCACCAGCTGATTTTTGCAATACAGGATCAACTGCAAAACGTACCATTGGCATTAGCATTCCTGCCGCCATAAATCCGCCAACACCAGTTAATGTATAACTTAAAAATTGGCGTCTTGATACTTTATTGTTACTCATCCTTTTCCCCCCTCTTACTTAAAGGTCAGTCCAATGGACATACTTGCTTGAATTAATAATACTAGGACATATCCATGATATATCAATAAAAAAGGAAGGTCAATATTCCTTTGAAACGAATTATACACTTTGTGAACAATTCTTGAAAGATATTGACACTAATTCGCCCATTTTTTTGCGAAAATTGGTACTAGCTGACGAAGTTGATCTTCTAATATTGAATTTCTCATCTTTTGATCCATAGATTCTAGTGGTACGGAAGGAATCCATATAACGTTTTGTTCCTCACCCATCGTGTTCCATTCTCTATCAGAAGTAATGAAAAAAATATGTTTAAATTCTGCTTTGTTTATCTCTTCTTTCCAGTTTTCAAACAAAGTGAGCTTGTCCTGATTACTCGTATAAGAGAAGGAAGGAAATAAAACGATCCTTCCTTTAAATTGATTTTCAATTACGTTACCTAATGATAAAGTAAAGTCTGCAGCGGATGCTGCAAATTGGAAACCATGTTCGGAACCATCTATTAGTGTTAAGGGTATTACTGCTGTATCTATAAATTCTTTTTGTGCTTGAAATACTGCACTATCTTTTCCGTTCCAATGCATTACTATCTCTCCTAATTGTCTTTCTCTACTAGTTCTTTCCATAAAGCAGAAAGTTCATAAAATTTTTCTTTATTATTTTGATCTATTGCCTCGTCAATCTGTTTTTTTAACTGTTCTACCTGAAAAAAATGTAAGCTCTCTGACAAAATATCTTCTACAATAAGTTTATCTTTTTCGCTTATATGCAAATATTTAGGCATATACGGATTTTCTTCTAAAACAGCTAAGTATTCAGGACTTGGTGGTACCATTTGAAAATTGAGTTGAATATACATTTCTTCATCTGGATGCAATCTTAAATCGTGGAAAGACTTTTCTGCGTCAGCAGTCATAATACTTCCTTTATAAAATCGAAAAGGTATACCAGAGGATGTCGTTACAGACATTACCATTGCTCTAGGACAATAATGTGCTTCCTCCACAAAATGAACGTTATTCAACAATGTTTCGTGACTTATTAAGTAATTCAAGATCCAAACGCACTCTCTTCTTTTCATTTGATACTTTTTTAAAAACCAACGAACAAATTCCTTTTTCTCGCCTACTGAAACAGAAGCAGTCACGTAACCTCTCCTTCCTTTATTTATTCACTCATTTCAAACCATGTACTGTTCTCAGGCTGTAACTTTTGTAATATCGATACTACTTCTAGAGCTTCTTCTCTTTTTCCGTCTTCTAACAAGAAATAGACGTATTTCTCTAAAAATGGAGCATCCTCTTTATGTTCAGTATATGCTAACTTATAAAATTCGTATGCTTTTTCATAAAATTCTAATCGATCATATGCGTAGGCTAAAAATGGGTACATGGATGACCATTCAAATTGGTCTTGTTTCAAAGTTTCGTACAAATCAATTAGCTCTTCATCTTGTTCTTCCGTTGAAAACAGAGATGTTAATGTAAATATAGCATCCATATACTCTGGATCCAATGCAATTGCTTCACGTAAAAAAGACTCTGCTTCTTTCACTCTACCCAATTTTAGAGAAATTTTACCTGCAAATAAATAATATTCTTTTTCATACTCGTCTCTAGCAATTCCATCTATTATTGCTTTCAATGCATCTTCATTTTTTTCCTGCATTGCATACGCTTCTGCTAATAGCATATACGCAGAAAAATAGTCAGGATCTATTTCCAAAAGGTTTTCTAAATGTTTCACTGCTGTTTCATAATGTTGTACTTGGAAGGAGGCATATGCAGCGTGAAATAAAACATCAGGTGCTACTTCCTTTTGTAAAGCTTTTGCATAATAAGGTATTGCCTCTTCATACGCTGCACCTGCGCTATAAATTTCGGCAAGTTTTAAAGGCAAATCGACTGCTTGAATGGAATTTTGTACTGGTAGCAGTTCTTCCATCATTCTTGCAGCTTCTAAATACCTTCCAGTTTCAAATAAAAGCTCACCTTTTGCATATAGTAACAATGGTTCATTTGGCAGTATATTAATGGCTTCATTTATTTTTTGCTCTGCTACTTCAAAGAGGCCAATCATTTGATAATAGTCTGCTAGTGTCAGTAACGCTTGAGGATATGCCTCACTAGACTTATCTACACTTGTTAATAGGTTTAATGCATCATCTTCTTTATCCATTTCTAAATAAAGCTGCGCTTGATCTATTTTAAGCTGATTCTCCTCTGGAAAAAGAAACTGTAAATATTCCAATACTTTAACAGCTTCTTGCAAATAACCATACTGTGTAAATAAATCCGCCAACACGTATTGGTCGTCAGGATTTTCCTCTAACAGAAATGCATCAAGCATTGCTGTTAACATTTCTACATTTCCTTCTTCCATCGCTTGTAAAAATGGTTGTAGTTTATCCAATTCCATCACCTATCTTTCTAGTGTCCTTTTTATCGTACAGGACTGTTAAATGTCATACAAGTAAAATACTCTCCCAAAGTAGAGTTCCAGGCTATTAAAAACTCAAAATACAAGTTTAGTACAGTCATTTTATTTTTAAATAGGATAATTCAGCTTTTCCAAAGCTTGCCGCTCACTTTCCTCGGGCGAGCGCCGAGCCGCTTGGGCCCACACGACGTGGGTCATGAAACCGTTGCCACAGGATGTGGCGAACTTAGGTTGCCTTCTAGACGAGGCGTCCTTAACCTTCCTTCCTCTAACACACTCCTGCAGGGTCTCGTCTGTCTCGCTTTTCTCGTAGGAGTCGAGTGGCAAGCTTCTCCAAACCATTAAAATGATACCTTCCTACTTTAATCTTAAGATGATGAAATCATGACTAGAAAAACAAAATCATAAACGCGAACAATTAGAAATGATTACAACCGATCAATTTGTTCCAATAGAACATCAAGTACAAAATTGGATACTGCAATCGTTATCGTTTACTTCATAAAAAATTTGAAAAGGTAGAAATGAAAGAATTAATACAGACTGTTCTATTGTTAGAATTTCTACCTTTTGCGTTCATCGATTTGATTTGATTTTTCGTCAACCTACCATCACCTTAGTTATTTTCAGAGTACTAGTTGATTTGAGCGGAGGACGACGACTCCTGCGGGAATAGCGTTAGCCGAAGACCTCACAGTGCAGCGAGGAGGGCACTGAAAAAGTGTCATTCATATAAATTATCTATCAAATAGTCCTAAGAGAATTTAGCGCTTTGGCATTCGCTTTCCGCGGGCGAGCGACGAGCCTCCTCCTACGCTTCGCTTCGTGCGGGGTCTCGTCTGTCTCGCTTTCCCGCAGGAGTCTCATACGTCGCGCTAAATTTTTTAAATGATATACAGCAAATAGTTCCTATAAAAATAATAATTTTGAGTTTTTCAGTGGCCTCGCTGCTCTCGTTTGGGGTTTTGGAAGCTCCGTTTTTTCGCAGGATTCTCGTAGATTTTTCCTTTATGTATAAGGAATCTAGTAGTTGTTATGAGAAGGTATCCCTAAAAGCAAATAAAATTAAAGTGATTAGCTAGAAAGGGTTCCATCTATTTTCTTATAAAATGAATGAAGACTAGTTGAACGGAAAAAGCTACTCGCTTTTCGCGGAGAATCGCCAAGCATACTCCTCACTGCAATGAGGGCACTGAAAACCCACCTTTGTTTTAATAAATACTTTTTAGTTCTAGAAAATCGTTGAAGAAGGCGACACTCCTGCGGGAATAGCGTTAGTCGAAGACCCCGCAGCAAAGCGAGGAGACTGAGGCAACGCCCGCGGAAAGGGAGCCGTTTCAACGATTTTCTTATTTACTGGAATATTAGACTACCTCATTTGGCAAAATCGAATTATAGGCACTTTTTCAGTTTCCTCGAAGCGAGGAGGCTAAGGCAACGCCAGCGGAAAGCGTTCGCCCACAGTGGAAATCAAATGCTTCCAATTATTATTTCATTTTAAAAATAAAAGAGACTGTAAACAAATTCGATTTTATCGAGTTTGCCTACAGTCGGAAATCTCCCAAAGGAGAGTTCATTTTACAACAGTTGAAAGCTGATCAAAAAAGTTTGGATAAGAAACAGCGATACAAGCTTCATTGTCAATCGTAACTGGACTGGAAGTGATGAGAGAAGCAATTGCAGCCATCATACCGATACGGTGATCACCGTACGTATGCAAATCTCCGCCATGTAATGCTGTAGGGCCTTCTATTACCATCCCATCATTAGTTGCTATAATGTTCGCACCGAGCTTTTTTAATTCATTTACAACTGCATCTATTCGATTTGTTTCCTTTACTTTTAATTCTTCAGCATCTCTAATAATTGTTTTTCCTTTTGCTTGCGTTGCAAGTAAAGCAATAATTGGAATTTCATCAATTAATCTAGGTATCAAATCGCCACCAATTTCTGTACCTACAAGATTGGAAGTCTCTACTTGTACTGTTCCCATTTCTTCGTGGCTTTTATTTGAATCTAATTCAATTGTAATGGTTGCACCCATTTCATGTAGTACATCAATAATTCCAGTTCTTGTTGGATTCAATCCAACATTTTGAAGGATTAATTTACTATGAGGCACAATCGCTCCGGCTACTAAAAAGAAAGCAGCAGATGAAATATCACCAGGTACAACAACATGAGTACCTTTGAGAGCTTGTCCGCCTAGGAGACTAATTGTTTTATCATCCACCGATATATTTGCCCCAAAATGTTGTAGCATTTTTTCTGTATGATCACGAGATGTTTCTTTTTCTGTAATTATTGTTTCGCCTTCTGCGCCTAATGCCGCTAACAAAATTGCAGATTTCACTTGAGCACTAGCAACAGGCATCTCATACTGAATAGCTTTAAGTGGAGCTCCTTCTACTGTTATTGGAGTTAATTGAGCATTTGCACGCCCTATTAACTTAGCACCCATTTCTTTTAATGGATCAGTTACTCGTTTCATCGGACGTTTCTGAATCGATTCATCCCCTATTAAAACCGAAGAAATAGAAGAACCTGCAAGTATTCCAAGCATAAGTCTAGTTGTTGTACCAGAGTTTCCTGTGTACAGTATCTCGCTAGGCTCATTCCATGCATCTATTCCATCGCTCGTAATCCGAACACTTTCGCCATCCACAGAGATTTCTACACCAAGCTTTTTGAAACAATCAATAGTGCTTAAACAATCATCACTTTGTAGAAACCCTTCCACAGTTGTGATCCCTTTAGCAATCGCTCCAAACATAACAGAGCGATGTGATACAGATTTATCCCCAGGTATTCTTAATGTTCCTTGTAAGGAAGGCTGGGCGTAATCTAATAGTTTGCTTGCTACCATGTTCAATCTCCTTCCTTAAGAAATGTACGTTTCAAAGGTCGTATTTTTTGCAATACATTCCACTGCTTTTTCTCGATCATCGATTGTTTGAAAACTAATTACTAAAATACCAAATATGTCCTCTCGTGTTTCAATAATCCGTAAGTTTGTAATACTAATATGATCATTAGCTAAATACCCTGTGATTTCGGAAATAACCCCTGGATAGTCAGGAACATCCACATATAAATCATGAACTGCAAACATTGCTCCTTTTGAAATTGGCAATTCATCCCGAACTTGTTTTGCTGTCGAAAAATACTGTTCAATGTCTTCTGCATCTGAATGTAACAACAGATTTTGAAGTCGTTTCATTTCTTCTAACCACACTTGTAGCTGATTACTGAGTTCTGCCCTATTTTGAACAGTAATATCTCTCCACATGATTGGATTAGATGATGCAATTCTTGTTAAATCACGGAATCCTCCAGCAGCCAGTTGTTTTGTGAAAGGAAAGGATTCATTCTCCACTGCTAATTGATGAACAAGTGATGCTGCAACTAAATGTGGAAAATGACTTACTACCGCTGTCATATGATCATGTTCCTCTGCGTTTACTTGAACAACTTTTGCTTTTGTTACATGCAATAAATCTGAAAGTACTTTTGCTTCCTCTTTATTTTCATTTTCAAATGGTGTAAGCATATAGAATGCATTTTCAAATAAGTGCGCACGAGCTGCTTCTACTCCACTTTTATGCGAACCTGCCATCGGATGACCGCCAATGAATGTTATACCCGCTTCTTTTAAAATTTGGGCCGCTTTCATTATCTCTTTTTTAGTACTTCCAGTATCAGTTACAATAACATTTTTTTTAAGTTGCCAGCTTGGCATTTCTTTTATTAATCGTATAGTTTCATTGACCGGAGTAGCAAATATGATGATGTCTGCAAGCTCTGATGCATCTTCCATTTGAACAGCCATTTCATCAATTACGCCAATCCTCTTGGCTGTTCGAAGCGTTTGATCTGATGCATCATATCCTATGATGGAAACATCTGTATGTCGCTTTAAACCAAGCGCCAAAGATCCTCCTATTAATCCAAGTCCAATGATTAGAACCGTTTGTTTCATTAAAGTACGCCTTCCTCATGTAAAACTTCATCTAGTTTTTGTAAAAGTTCTGTATTTTCTTGTTCAGTACCAATTGTAATTCGAAGATATCCTGGGACACCTAATGCATTTCCACTTCGCACAATAAATCCACGCTTCATTAATCCTTGGAATACTGCATCGCTATCCGTTTTCACTTCCATTAAAATGAAATTAGTATGGGATGGATAAAAGTCCAACTTACGTTCTGTACAATATGTTTCATACTGCTTTTTACCAGCATTATTTTTTGCTCTACATTCTTCTATAAAAGTTTGGTCTTGTAATCCAATAACAGCTACATCTTGACTTAAAACTGTATTATTAAATGGCTCACGTGTAGGTTCAAGCTGACTGATTACTTCTTCTGAACCAATTGCATATCCTACTCGGAAGCTTGCTAGTCCATAAGCTTTTGAGAAAGTACGCATAATTAAAAGATTCGGATGTTTTTCTATTAATCTAATTGAATCCACATACGTTTCGTCTGTAATATATTCTATATAAGCTTCGTCCAGCACGACCAACACATCATGAGGAACTTTTTCGATGAACACTTTAATTTTTTCACTTGGTGTAAGAGTTCCTGTAGGATTATTCGGGTTACAAATCCAAACAATTCCTGTATTTTCATCAATAGAATCATACATTTTGTCAAGATCATGCTCACCATTTTTGAGCGGTACTTCTCTAACTTCTGCACCTTCTACTATTGCATTATGCTTATATTGACCAAAAGTTACAGATGCCATTACTGTATTCAAACCAGGTTGAAGAATAGCTCTTGAAACGATAAGAATATTATCATCAGAACCATTACCGAATAATAACTGGTTTTCGGATACTTTTAAATGCTTTGCAACAGCAGTACGGAGCTTTGTCGCATACCCATCTGGATATAAAGCATAATTTACATCTGCACTCTCTAAATATGCTTTTACTTTTGGAGATGCACCATATGGATTCTCATTAGATGCTAGTTTAATTACTTTATCTAAATTAAAGATTCTTTTCACTTCGTCCATCGTTTTTCCAGGTTGGTAAGCATTTAAACCTTTAATTTGTTTTTTGAATTTCATCATAGTACCCCTCGATTCTTCAATTTACTTCACTAAGTCAGGTCGTAATTGAACAGCATTATTTAAATAGATATGGTGAATATCTTTTTGTGCTTTTTCAGTATTGACATGCATTAATATTCGAATACATTTTTCTAATGCGCCAGGAACATTCATTTCATGCGTACACATAACTGGAACAAAGCTCCATCCTTCAATGCTTCTAACTGCCTTGGCAGGAAATGTAGAGGAGATATCTGTTGTCGTGGATATAATAACGGAAGCAACAAACTCCGGTTCTATATTATTCGCCTTTGCCATTTCTAAAGCAAGTCGAGTTGTTTCGTGAAGAACTTGCTCATTCGAATCTTCTAGTACTGTAATTGCTCCCCTAATTCCTCTGATCAATTTTATTGTACCTCCATAATCCAGTCTCTTAATAGTTCATCACATTTCTTTACGTCTTCCATTGATATAATTTTTACAAACGGTTCTCCTATTTTTTCTAGCAGTGCAAAATGCAATTCACCATTTGTCGTTTTTTTATCTTTTAACATAAATGACGCTAATTGTTCAAATGAACAATTCAATACATGATGAAAGTTGTAATCGAGTTTTATCGCAAGGTTAAATACTTTTCGTGCATATCCTTTTTCTAGTTTCCCACGAATCTCACTTAACATTAATGCGGGAATCATCCCAATCATGACAGCTTCTCCATGTGTGATTTTCCCATAACCAATAGAAGCCTCGATTGCATGTCCATATGTATGACCAAAATTCAAAAACTTGCGAAACGACTGTTCTTTCTCATCTAACTCTACAATATGTGCCTTTACCCGGATTCCTTTTTCAAGCCAGACTAAAAGCTCATCCTTTTGAATAGCATCGATACTTGGCAAAAGAAAAAAATCATGAACCCAAGCTTCATTACTAATGAGCGCATGCTTTATCACTTCTGCAAGTCCTGAACGAACCTCATTTTTTGGAAGTGTTTGTAAAAAATGAAAATCATATAATACTTCTGATGGTTGATAAAATGCACCAATCATATTTTTTCCATTAGGATGATTTATAGCAGTTTTTCCGCCTACTGCACTATCGTGTGCTAAGATCGTTGTTGGTATTTGATAAAAAGAAATTCCACGCATAAATGTAGCTGCTACAAACCCCGTTAAGTCTCCTATTGCTCCTCCACCAAATGCTAGTAAGATACTATTTCTGGAACAATTTTCTTGAAGCAGAAACGTCTGAACATCAAAATATGATTCAAACGTTTTGCAAGATTCTCCATTTGGTACAAGATGAATTTTATATGGTAACGAAAAATTTTTATTAAAATATTCTTTATGTATATTCCAAACATTTTCGTCAGTAATTACAATAATTTGATCTGCCTTTTGAAATGACATAACATTTCTTTCGCAAAACTCTCGTAATATTTTTTCACCAAGATGTACTTCATAAAAAGAGTCTTTTGTTCTTACTGGGATAATCATGTATTAAAACCCCTTTGTATAGGCACGGTGTCTTTCAATTTCTGCTTTTAAAGAATCGATTTTATCACCATTAAATGTATCCAGAACAGCTGCTGCTATTTCCCATGCGATGACTGCTTCAGCAACTACAGATGCTGCAGGTACAGCACAGCTATCAGAGCGTTCTATGCTTGCTTTAAATGGCTCTTTTGTATCTATATCTACACTTTGTAGTGGTTTATATAATGTTGGGATTGGCTTCATGACGCCTCTTACAACGATTGGCATACCTGTAGACATTCCACCTTCTAATCCACCAAGACGATTCGTGTCTCGAGTATAACCTTCTTCTTCACTCCAAGATATTTGATCATGTACTTGACTTCCAAATAAGTTCGCCATTTCAAAGCCTAAACCAACTTCTACCCCTTTAAATGCGTTAATACTCATCATTGCCATTGCAAGTTTTCCATCTAACTTTCGATCGTAGTGTACATAACTTCCAACCCCTGCAGGCATTCCTTCAACAATCACTTCCACTACTCCACCAATAGTATCGCCAGCCTTTTTTGCACTGTCAATTGCTTCAACCATTTTTTCAGAAGCTTCAGGATCTAAACAATAAACAGGGTCCGCTTCAACAATTGCTCGAATTTCCTCTATCGTTTTTCCTGCTGCTAAATTTAAGTTTGCTTCGATACCGCCTATTTTCGTCACATGAGCAACGATAGAAATACCTAATTGTTTTAATAATTGCTTTGCAACAGCCCCAACTGCTACACGAACAGTAGTTTCACGAGCGGAAGAACGTTCTAATACATTTCGTAAATCTCGGTGTCCATATTTCATACCACCGACTAAATCTGCATGACCTGGTCTTGGTCGAGTTATTTGTCTTTTAATATCATCTGGATCTATATCTTCACTAAGTGGCTCGATTCCCATAATATTTGTCCAATGCTTCCAGTCGTCGTTGTTTACGACGAGACAAACTGGAGATCCTAATGATTTTCCATGGCGAACACCCGCAGTAATAGCTACAGTATCTTTTTCGATCTGCATTCGTCTTCCACGACCATGGCCACCTTGTCGTCTCTTAAGCTCTTTATTAATCTGTTCACTAGTAATTTCTAATTGGGCTGGCAAGCCTTCAATAATTGCTGTAAGTTGTGGTCCATGAGACTCACCTGCTGTTAAATATCTCACAACACTTTCCCCCTTCAACTCGCTAAAGTATTTGTTTTCCACTATATCATAAAATGTCATTCGGAGTACAGAATATTAGAAGAAAACTGTCCGATTTTTAATCAGACAGTTTCCTTTACTTTTTTCGATAGAAAAATGTATCTTCGGTTTCAAAACCATATTTACTCGGATTAAAGATTTGTTCCGTACTGCCTACAAAGAGAATTCCTCCTGAACGGAGCGATTCACTAAAGTTATGATAAATTTTATCCTTTGCTTCTTCAGTAAAATAAATCATCACATTCCGACAAATTATTAAATCATAATTTTTCTCATATGTATCTTTTAATAAATTGTGTTTTTTAAAATGGGCAGTCTTTTTTATCGCATCATCAACTTTAAAAAATTGGCCTTGTTGTTCGAAATATTTCAGCTTCATGTCCTCTGGTACTTCCGCAAGAGAACGTTCTGGGTATATACCAATCTTTGCACGTTGAATCGCGTTTTCATCCAAATCTGTTGCGTTTACAGATATTTGAGATAGAGGGACATAATTTGAAAGTACCATAGCAGTAGTATACGGTTCTTCTCCTGTGGAACATGCAGCACTCCAAATTTTCAATCGTTTATTCTCGGATAACAGCTTAGGGAAAATTTTGTGTTGCAATACTTCCCAGCGTTTTCCATTACGATAAAACTCAGATACGTTGATCGTCATTCTATCTAAAAATTCATTCATTAAATCTCTGTCTTTATCAAGAGCTTGATAAAACTCGACAAAGTTTTTATATCCTTTTTTTTCATACAATGAAGTAAGACGTCGTCTCATCTGTGCTTCTTTATAAGCTGCAAGATCGATACCTGTTTTTAGTTTAACTGATTCCACAAACTTTATGTAATCTGGCAAATGACATCGTTCCTTTCGAAATCATATATCAAGTATACAGTATTCAGAACATTTAGGACATAAAAAATACGCATGCGCCCTTTAAGTGCATCTTCTCTTCATCGTTTCTAGCGTGCTTTGGACAGTATGTCGGCCATCTTATTACCAGATAAGCTTTAAGAGGGACGGGAAGTGGCAAGCCACTTCCCGTCCCTCTTTTTCGGTAATCCTTTGGCTGTCGTTTGCCCGTCGCCTGCTTGAAATGGTTGGAGTCAAGTTTCTTTTGCTTAGGTTAATGAAAGAATTGATACTATCTACCTGGAGAGCGGCGCCCGAAGATACAATTTCGGGCTCTCTTCGCTTCTCAATTTAGAGATGCTGCTTATTTTTTTCAAGTATTAATGTCGAAAACATATGAACAAAAACGAGGGCGGAGAAAAACTTGAAGTTAGTACTTTTATGGGGACTATTTACTGTATTCTTTTTTATATAAGAGAATTTAGCATGGCACATTTTTTTTGCAATGGTCTTGAGCAGGAGCAACTTCTTTGTTATTTCTTGAAAATCGTTGAAAAAGGCGACATTCCTACGGGAATAGCGTTAGTCGAAGACCCCCGTGCTGCGCGAGGAGGCTGAGGCAACGCCCGCGGAAAGGGAGGGCACTGAAAAAGTGTCATTCATATAAATTATCTATCAAATAGTCCTAAGAGAATTTAGCGCTTTGGCATTCGCTTTCCGTGGGCGAGCGACGAGCCTCCTCCTACGCTTCGCTTCGTGCGGGGTCTCGTCTATCTCGCTTTCCCGCAGGAGTCTCATGCGTCGTGCTAAATTCTTTAAATGATATACAGCAAATAGTTCCCAAACTCGTTCAGGGTCCTTACAAGTCTTTACTAATCCTAGTAAAAGTTCTATAACCACTGGGTTCATAGTACATCAATTTTATATACTTTCTTATCTTATAAAAAAAGACAGCCAAATTAGAAACATTTGACTGTCTTTTTAAATCTAATAGATATTAAAGTTTACCTTCTACTCTATAACTGCCTAGTTTTAGACTCAGGTGCTTCTACGCTTGTGGAGTAGGACGGAGTCTATCGCTTTTTAGTTAATCCAGTTGTTAGCGTCTTTTGCGTATGCAACTAATTCTTCTTGTTTGAAGAAAAGACCAATTTCGCGTTCAGCGCTTTCTGGTGAGTCAGAACCGTGGATAATGTTTTTACCAACAGTTACTGCGAAATCTCCACGAATAGTTCCTGGAGCTGATTCTTTTGGATTTGTAGCACCCATCATAAGACGAGCTGTTGAAATAACGTTTTCACCTTCCCAAACCATTGCGAAAACTGGTCCAGAAGTGATGAAATCTACTAGTTCACCAAAGAATGGGCGTTCTTTATGTTCACCGTAATGTTGTTCTGCTAATTCAGTAGGAATTTGCATTAATTTTGCTCCAACTAATTGATATCCTTTTTTCTCAAAACGACTTACGATTTCTCCGATTAAGTTACGTTGTACGCCATCAGGTTTTACCATTAAAAATGTTTTTTCCATGAATAACACTCCTTAAATATATATAATGGCTCAATTTCTCCACCGTTAAAAATAGTATCATTAAGGTTCACTATTTTCAATTAAAACTTACGTTTACTCATAAATAAAGCAATATTTTGTAACGATTTTTTTGCAGAACTTGCTGGTAGTTGCTTAATTTCGTTTAATGCTTTTTCTAAGTACATATTACTTACTTGCTTTGCACGCGTAATTCCATCCGATTTTCTAATCTCTGATAGTAATTTCTGTTTGTTTTCTTCTGAAATTTCTCCATCCAGAGCTTCCATTAATAATGGATAAATAGATTGTTCATTTTTCACATAAAGAACTGGTAACGTAATATTACCTTGTAGCAAATCGCTTCCAGCAGGTTTACCAAGCTGTTCATCTGTTGAAGTAATGTCTAATATGTCATCAATTATTTGAAAAGACATACCAACATAATATCCGAAGCGTTTTAAATGTCTTATTGTTTTTTCATCCGCCTGCGATGCAATTGCTCCTAATTCACAGCTTGCAGAAATTAAGATAGCAGTTTTTCGTTTTATTCTTCTTAAGTAATCACGAACTGTTTGGTCTAATAAACGCTTATCCTCTATTTGGATAATTTCCCCTATACAAAGTTCGACCATTGTATGAGATAACACTTCATGTGCATATGTATTTTCTAATGCCGTTATGTATTCTATTGCTCTAGCAAAGAGAAAGTCTCCTGTATACATCGCTACTCGATTATTCCACTGAGCCTTTACAGTTTCTCTTCCCCTTCTTGTCTCAGCGTCGTCTATTACATCGTCATGAACAAGGGAAGCCATATGAATGAGTTCAATTGGAACAGCAACATTTTTTATGGATTCAATCGAATAGTTTCCAAACTTCGCTGAAAGCAGGACAAATACGGGACGAATCCGTTTACCTCCAGCAAGAAGTAAATGAAGAGAAGCTTCATTCAATAAGTGAGATGAAGAATTCACCGCTATTGCCAGTTCTTTTTCGATGACATCTAAATCCGATTTTAGATCGGAATAAAGTAATTTCAACTTCATCTTATCCACAGATAAATACCTTCTCCCACTTAAATATCTTTTTTAAAACCAATATGTCTTGCTGCTGCTCCACCACTAAATGGCTTGCTCGTTACATTTTTTAAACCTACTTCTTCAAATAACTTAGTTAGTGCTGCTCTGTTTGGAAAGTCTTTTGCAGACTCTTGCAACCAAGAGTATTCTTTGTAGCTTTTCGCGAACAGCTTACCAAATAGAGGCATTACATAACGGAAGTATAAACGAAAAACTCCATTAAATAGTTTAGAGTCGGGTTGTGAAGTTTCCAAACAAACAACCATGCCACCAGGTTTTACAACACGATTCATTTCTTTTAATACTTGTTTGTAATCTGGCACATTGCGAAGACCGAAACCAATCGTTGCGTAGTCAAATAAGTTATCTTCAAATGGTAACTCCATTGCATTTCCTTGTACCAGTTCAATTTGAGAAATGTTTTTAACTTTCTCTTTTCCTACATTCAACATATTTTGACTAAAGTCTAATCCAATCACTTTACCAGTTGGTCCAGTCTCATTGGCTAAAGCGATTGTCCAATCAGCAGTACCACAACATACGTCGAGCGCTTTACTTCCAGTTTTTACTTTCATCGATTTCATCGTATCATTTCGCCACTTTTTATGTTGCTGAAAGCTTATGACTGAATTCATAGAATCATAGTTATCTGAAATTTTCTCAAAAACTTCATGTACATATTGCTCTTTTGATTTTCCCATCGTTTAACCTTCTCTCAACTGCTTTTCCAACGAAAAAGCACTCACACGCTCTAAAATTGCTTGTTTTAATGGTTCCTTTAATAATTCGGAAGAACGTACATCACGTACTAGTGCGTTTTCGATTTTTTCTATTTCCAATATTAGTGAAACCTTGTTCAATTGAAAAATTTTTGATTTGCTTATATAAAACGTTCGTTCATTTTTTTCAAAAGAAGCTAATTCTTTTTTCAACACTTCAAGCAACATTGCTTCTTTCATAATGAACACGTACTCATGAAATGAATAATATTCTAGAAATTGTTCAATCGGTTTACTTTCAATAAGCTGAATAGATTGTATTAGCTGTTCAAAAGTATATTCTTGCAAATCGTAAAATCTCGATTTATGTTCTGTTACGGAAGCTACACCACTAGACAGTTGTTGAATCAAATCTATTTTACTATCCTTAGCCAAAAGCTGATAATATCGTCCGCTATAATAATCTCCTGCAAGCACTTGTAATTGCTGAGCTTTTGAAGATGCATTTTCTTCTTTCACTAAATCATGTGCTGCTAGGGCTGTAAAAATTAGAGACACAGCGATCGCAGAAATCTTTTCTGATTTATTCCACTCTTCCCCATTCAGTAATGGTAAAAGTGTATAAAACAAACGATTTTCATCAACAACAGGGATTCCTGTGTACTTTTGCAAAGTGTTTTGTTGAATTTGCATGAGAATATTCTTTTTATAGTGTTCTACATGTTGTGTCATCAATGCTTCGTTCATACACTTTACTCCATTTCTCAACCGCAGTTAGTCTTACATGTATAATTCTTTCATGTTAAAGCAACATTCATTTTGAAAGAAAAATTTGTATACTTATTACTTTTTGGATTCACTTTCAATTACGCCATTGGCCGTATGAATAGATGCTTTCCCTCTAATTTTCATAGCTGAAGTATGTTCTGTGAATTGAGCAATCATTACTTCACCTGTATCAAGCTTTTCTGAATGATGGAATTTAGTATCAGTACCACGTGTTAATCCGATGACTTGTACGCCATCTTCTTCTGCTTTAATAACTATAAAATCTGAACTAGACATTTTAACGTCTCCTTTGTTCACAGTCTTTTTTCATCATACCATATTCTTAACCATTCATCCAAAACTGTTACTTCATCTGTATAAAAGATAATATTTCGGATCGTTTTACTTCATCAGTTTCGAGTATTCCTCTCGCAACAGCAGTGACCGTTTTGGCACCAGGTTTTTTAATGCCTCGCATAGTCATACACATATGCTCGGCTTCAATTACTACATAGACTCCATAAGGATTTAACATTTCCATAATGCTATCCGCAATTGTTGAAGTGATTCTTTCTTGTAATTGTGGACGCCTTGCCGTAGTTTCTACCGCACGAGCTAGTTTACTTAAACCAGTGACCACACCATTACGTGGAATATACGCAACATGAGCTTTTCCATAGAAAGGTACTAAATGATGCTCACACATTGAGTAGAATGGGATGTCTTTTACTAATACAAGTTCTTCATGGTTCTCATTAAAAACTGTTTGAAAATATTCTTTTGGATCTTGATGTAGTCCTTCGAACATTTCAGCATACATTTTGGAAACTCTCTTAGGCGTGTCTAGCAATCCTTCTCTATTAGGATCTTCTCCGACAGCTTCTAAAATCATTTTAACTGCTTCCTCTATTTTGTTCAGATCGACATTTGCCATCTGTTAACCCCCTAAGCAAAACTTCGTTATATACCATTAGCATCTTAGCACACGATTCAAATATAATAAATGTTTTTCCACTATGTATAATCATTGTTGCAATGATATCACTTTCTAATTGAAAAGAACGGTTACCAAGAAGCTAGCTTCGAGGTAACCGTTCTATGTACTACAGCATCAGTTATTTAACTGCGTCTTTAAGCGCTTTACCTGGCTTGAAAGCAGGCACTTTGCTTGCAGCGATGTCGATTTCTTTACCTGTTTGAGGGTTACGTCCTTTACGTGCAGCACGTTCACGAACCTCAAAGTTACCAAAACCGATTAATTGAACTTTGTCTCCACCTGCAAGAGCAGTTTGAATTGATTCAAATACAGCTTCTACAGCTTTAGAAGCGTCTTTTTTAGAAAGATCTGCAGCTTCAGCAACAGAGTTCACTAATTCTGTTTTATTCATACCATTCACCTCCTCTCAAGGAAGATAGCTTCAACCTGTAAAAAGAGTATCACAACCAAAAAGGCTACGCAACACTATTTGTATGTGTTTTGGGAACTTTATGCAAAAATATTGGTATTTTATGAAATAACAGGACTTTTCACATAGGAATAAAGCTCATTTTCTTCTATATCGATATACTACTAGTAAAAGTTTACCAAAAGTATAAACATACATTTTCTCGATTAAAAACTAAAAAATGAATAATGGAGTGTCACGGACTTCACTGATGCACTTGTCGTCCATTTGTAAAAACGATAACAATCTGGCCTTTAATAAATTCCAAAAAACAAAGTAAATAAAAAATGCCAAGAGAAATTATATATTCTCTAGGCATTTCATACTGTAGACAAATTCATTTTACAATGAATAGAGATGTATGAGAGAATCAGCGGGGCCCGCCACTTCACTTTCCGTGGGCTTGGCTTCAGCCTCCTCGTCACTGCATAGACACTGAAAAAGTCCCTATAATTCGATTTTGCCAAATGAGGTAGTCTAATATTCCAGTAAATAAGAAAATCGTTGAAACGGCTCCCTTTCCGGAGGGCACTGAAAAACCTTAGCTTTTAATTTTTTTATATACTCGCCATCAAAAAAGACAATTTTTCGTTCGATTTTGAACGAAAAATCGCCTTTTTCTCCTGTTTTTTTTACTTTTCTTCCTTCAATAGGCTCATAATTCTTTTCAGATTTACTGCAAAGATTGCCATTGCACCTTGCATCTGTATACCGAATAGACCCGCGGATGATGCTACATNATTCTTCGCCCGTGGAAAGCGAGCGGTAAGCTTCGGAAAACTACGGGGGAACTTCATTAAAAGTGAAACTATATGGACTTTTTCAGTGGCCTCCCTTTCCGCGGGCGTTGCCTCAGCCTCCTCGCTTTGCTGCGGGGTCTTCGACTAACGCCATTCCCGCAGGAGTGTCGCCTTCTTCAACGATTTTCTAGAAATGAAAAAGTATTTATTAAAACAATGATGGGTTTTCAGTGCCCTCATTGCAGTGAGGAGTATGCTTGGCGATTCTCCGCGAAAAGCGAGTATCTTTTTCCATTCAACTAGTCTTCATTCATTTTATAAGAAAAAAGATGGAACCCTTTCTAGCTAATCACTTTAATTTTATTAAGGATACCTTCTCATAACAACTACTAGATTCCTTATACATAAAGGAAAAATCTACGAGAATCCTGCGAAAAAACGGAGCGTCCAAAACCCCGCACGAGAGCAGCGAGGCCACTGAAAAACTCAAAATTATTATTTGTATAAGAACTATTTCTGTATTTCATTTAAATAATTTAGCGCGACGCATGAGACTCCTGCGGGAAAGCGAGACAGACGAGACCCCGCACGAAGCAGCAGAGAGGAAGGAAGGCTAAGGGCGCCTCTTCCTGAGGCAACGCCTTCATGACCAACATCGTGTTGGCCCGCGGAGGCTCGTCGCTCGCCCGCGGAAAGCGAATGCCAAAGCGCTAAATTCTCTTAGGACTAATTTGATAGATAATTTATTTGAATGACACTTTTTCAGTGCCCTTGTGTCTTTCCTGCGGGGTCTTCAGCTCAAGCTATTCCCACAGGAGTCTCCGTGGCGGGCAATGCCTATTTTTCAAAAGTTGAAAGTAGGAAGTCTGAAGATACTGTGATCAATCAATGTTTCTCAGAATATCTGATAAAAATAACGGATTCACTATCCCATCTCATCAAGTGAAAAGGCTTTAATTGTCCACTTCTCTGTTTATTGAAGTTAAAAATAAGCGGAAGGCGGCGATTCCTGCGGGACAGCGAGACAGTCCAAGACCCCGAAGGCAATAGGTAGGAAGGCTAAGATCGCCGCGTCCTGCTCCTGCGCAAAGCTCGTCGCAAAAGAACTTTTGCGGCAACGCCTTCATGACCAACATCCTGTTGGCCCGAGGCTTAGCGCGAGCCCGTGGAAAGCGCCCGCCTGGAGCGATTGCTACAGGAAAAGCACAATAATCACTATGTTCTTAATACATTTTGATTCATAAAAATGAATTTGTCGACAAGCTGAAATGCCCAGAGAAATTATATATTCTCTAGGCATTTTATCATTTATTTATAAAATAAAAGTTACCAAACCTCTATCGCCTTCATTTACCATTCTCTCGATGGTTTCACGCATTCTTTTTTTAGCTAATCCAGAAACACTTTCGGTTTTGTAACGCAAACTTTCTTTCATCACTTCCACTAGTGACGTACCAAATACTTGCGTTTGCCATAGTGCGTCTCGATCGTGTAAATAACCATGCTTTAAGTCTTTTAATAATTGCTGACTATGAAACTCTGAACCTATTAATGGAGCAAATTCTGCCTCCATATCAACTCGAATAATATGCAGTGAAGCTGCCTTCGCTTTTAAGCTTACACCATAAAAATTATTTTGTTTAATAATTTCTGGTGCGGAAGGTTGAAAATCCTGAATAGACGGTAACGAAACTCCGTATCCATGAGTTTTTGCAGCTTCTAATGCTTCTGAAAACTTATTGTATGCTTTTTTTGCCGTAGAGGCTTCTTTTACAAATAGCAACCAGTCTTTTTTAGATTGAATAGGTTCTTCTAGCCATTCATCACACACTTCCTGGAAAACTTCCGGTTTCAAACCAATTTGGATACAAGCTGAACCTCGTCCGGGATTTGCTTCCACTACATCTGCTGATTGGATGAATGGCACTTGTTTAAATCTAGAAGCGAGTTCTTTCACATCTTTCATTTTAGAAACAATTTGCAGCCACTCTTGCAAGGAAGAAGTGATGGCATTATTTACGAAATGATCAGGCTCTAATACATCTGTCCAATCAGGTTTAACTAATTCAATATCGGTAATTGGAAACTCATAAAGCGCCTGTTGGAGTATGTATTGAATTTCCTCCGCAGTCATTCGATCTACTGCAACAGCAATTACCGGTACTTCATGTTGTTTTTGAAGTTCATCACATAATTGAATCGTGTCAACATGCCCTGGCAATTTAGTATTCAATACAATAACAAATGGCTTTCCTATTTCCTTTAGTTGATCAATGATCTGTTGTTCAGCTTTCTCAGCAGCTTTTCTTGGAATATTGTTAACGGTTCCATCCGTTGTTACCACAATTCCAATGGTAGAGTGATCACGTATTACCTTATCTGTTCCAATTCTTGCCGCTTCCTCAAATGGTATGGCTTCCTTATGCCATGGGGTATGCACAAGTTTTTGACCGTCTTCTCCAGAATGCGTCTTTATCCCATCAATCATGTAACCGACACAATCGACTAATCGAATTTGTAAGCGTAATTGCTCTTCCCCTAAATAAATATTTGTTCCATGCGCAGGCACAAATTTCGGTTCTGCTGTCATAATAACATTACCCGGGGAGCTTTGTGGAAGTTCATCTTGCGCTCGTATTCTTTCCGATTCCTCTTGAATATTAGGAATAACAACAAGTTCCATTACCCGTTTAACAAATGTAGATTTTCCAACTCTAACTGGCCCTACTACACCAATATACACATCCCCATTAGTTCGTTCTGCTATTTGTTCATACAGTTTACTTGACATGGATACTCTCCTTTCTTAGCAATTTAATATATGCACAAAAAAAACGTTTCATGCATACTACATGAAACGTTTAAAATTACTTATTTAGATAACATAAAAACTGGCTCATTTTTATCATTCACAGTATATGGCAAGGAGTAAGCTGGGACAATAGCATAATTATCTGTCAATAAATGACGAATATCTTCCCCTTGTTTAACTTCTGTTTTATTCTCCTGAAGTAAACGATTTAACTCAATGGAATAATCTACATACACTTTTCCATCTCCAGTTGCCACTAAAGGTAAAAGTGTGTCTGAGTATGGACTTTGAACCGATAATTCGCTTTTATACCCCATCTTTTTATAATCTAGTTTATAAACACCTTCAGCAATAACTTCTGCAACTGGACCGTAACCATTAATCCCTTTTCGATAGTTGATATCGCGTAATGTGTCTGCAATTCGTAAATCTACTAATTTAACCGTTGGATTTTCTTCCACATCCATTAATACATATTGATAGATTCCACCTGCTTCATAAGAGTTAGCTGGTACTTTCCCCATATAAGTAGGTACTATTTTTTTGAAATCAATAGGATACTTGACATATTGATCGGTCTCTATATCCCTTGTTTTAATTGGCAATAACCCGCTTGAATCTTCTTTAAAACTATTTACTGCATTTTGCACTGCATTCAATTGTTCTTCGTATGGCAATAAATTTTCCGGTTCGTATCCACTTTTATAACCGCAGCCGGCTAATAATAGTATTCCCATTGAAAGAACCGCTAGTAATCTTAACTTTTTCATGAGAATCTCCTTACTAAGCTTTTGTTGGATTAAAAATAATATATATCATCGTGATGAAGCCTATAAATAGTAATATGTATGCAATTAAACCAAAGATAAATTTCAACAAACTATTATTAAACTTAGTTTTAACAAAAAACATAAAAACCATTGCTATAAACATACAACCCATAGATGCAAATGAAATCCACATTTTATCCATTGACGATATTAATAACACAAGTTCCCCACCTTTCTTTCATGGAAAATTATATCACATCAAAAAAGAGTTGCTGTCAAACAACTCTTTTCTTTGTGACGATTTTAGAACGATTTAAAATCATCCAGCTCATGCTTTTTCGTACGATGCATAAGAGTATCCACTGCTTCCTTTGGATGTACACCTTCAAATAAAACACCGTGTAATGCCTCCGTAATAGGCATATCTACTTGTTGTTTTTTTGCAAGTTGGTAAGCTGCTTTCGTAGTCCGCACACCTTCAACAACCATACCTATTTCATCCAGTACTTTGTCGAGGGAAGCTCCTTTCCCAAGCAAATTACCTGCTCTCCAGTTTCTGGAGTGAACACTAGTACATGTGGCGATTAAATCACCCATACCTGTTAAACCTGAAAAAGTATATGGTTGTGCACCCAAACTAATACCTAGTCTTGAAATTTCTGCAAGTCCCCTAGTAATTAGAGCAGCCTTTGCATTGTCTCCATAGCCTAAACCATCTACAATACCAGCAGCCAATCCTATTACATTTTTTAGTGCTGCTCCAATCTCTACACCTACAACATCTTCGTTTGTATAAACTCTAAAAGAAGTATTCATAAATAGATCTTGAACTTTTTTAGCAGCGTCAATCTCTGAACTCGCTGCAGTAATTGTTGTAGGATGATGCAACACAACTTCTTCTGCATGACTAGGACCTGAAAGAACAACAATTGCTTCTACGTTACTACTTGGCAACTCATCTTCCATCATTTCAGAAATTCGTTTGAAAGAATCAGGCTCAATCCCTTTTGAAACATGTACAAATAGTTTTTTTTCATTTAAATATTCAATCATATCCTGACATACATCTCTAATTGCCTTCGTAGGAACAGCAATAACAATAGTAGTTGCATGTTTTATAGCTTCCTCAAAATTGTTTGTAGCTCTTAAATTCAGAGGTAAGATTGTATCTGGCAGATACTTCTTGTTTGTATGATCCTCATTTATTTCAGAAGCTTGGTTTTCTCGGTGAGACCAAAGGAGACAATCATGATTATTATTAGCTAATACCATAGCAAGGGCTGTTCCCCAGCTACCAGCTCCCAGTACAGTTATTTTCTCCATTAAATTACGCCCCTTTAATACTAAATATCAGGTTCTTGCACGAGTAATAATTCGTATAGGTGTTCCTTCAAAATCAAAGGATTCACGAATACGGTTTTCTAAAAATCTTTCATATGAGAAATGCATTAACTCTGGCTCATTTACAAATACAACAAACGTCGGTGGTTTGATAGCTACTTGTGTTGCGTAGTAAATACGTAATCTTCTCCCTTTATCTGAAGGAGCAGGATTTCGTGCAACCGAATCTTCAATTACTTCATTCAATACAGAAGATTGCACTCGTAGCGCATGGTTTTCGCTCACCTTATTAATAATTGGTAACACAGATTGGACACGTTGTTTTGTTTTAGCAGATACAAAAACGATTGGTGCATAGTCTAAAAACTGAAAATGCTCTCGAATCGATTTCATTTTTTCATTCATCGTTTTTTCATCTTTTTCAATTGCATCCCATTTATTCATGACAATAATTACAGCTTTCCCTGCATCATGGGCATATCCAGCAATTTTTTTATCTTGTTCTTGTATACCTTCTTCGGCATTTAGAACAACTAGAACAACATCTGATCGTTCGATTGCTTTTAAAGCTCGAAGGACACTATATTTTTCTGTTGTTTCATATACTTTTCCTTTTTTACGCATCCCAGCTGTATCGATCATGACATAGTCTTGTCCATCAAAAGAATATTCTGTATCAATCGCATCTCTCGTTGTACCAGCAATATCACTTACAATTACTCGCTCATGTCCTAAGAAAGCGTTTATGAGTGAAGATTTTCCTACATTCGGTCTTCCAATCAATGAAAACTTAATGACTTCCTCTCCATATTCTTGCTCATTTGGCTCAGGGAAATTTTTTGCGACTTCATCTAATAAGTCTCCAAGTCCTAGACCATGCGATCCAGAAATAGGGAAAGGCTCTCCCATTCCAAGAGAATAGAAATCATAAATCATTTCACGCATATCAGGATTATCAATTTTATTTACTGCTAAAACAACCGGCTTTTTTGTTTTGTATAAAATTTTTGCAACATATTCATCTGCATTTGTTATCCCTTCTCGACCATTAGTCAAAAAGATAATAACATCTGCTTCATCCATTGCAATTTCAGCTTGCTGTTTAATCTGTTCTAAGAAAGGTTCATCGCTCAGTTCTATACCACCTGTGTCGATAATATTAAACTCATGTGTTAACCAATCTGCCGAGCTATATATACGGTCCCTTGTCACTCCGGGAATATCTTCTACAATAGAAACACGCTCTCCTACGATTCGATTAAATATTGTCGATTTACCTACATTCGGCCTACCAACAATTGCTACTACTGGTTTTGTCATTACTTTTCATCCTTCCAACTTCGTCTATTTTGTATTATACAACAAAATGACTAGAAATGCGCAACGAGCTCCGTTTTCTATATTGATTTTGCGTGATTTCTTCATGCAAAATCGTATATAAAATGAACAAAGCAGACGACAATTAGTTGCCATCTGCTTTTATTTTATGCAATTAGTTACCTTTATTCGAAAAGTCTTTCAATTTATCCCCAAGTACATCACTTATAGAAAATCCTTTGGACTCTTCTGGTAATTGGTAATCTTCTAAATTGTAGTCTTCTTCGTTTTCGATTAAATCTTTAATGCTTAACGATAATCGTTTATCAGCACTATTAACTTCTAAAACCTTTACTTGAACTTCTTCGCCCTCTTTTAGTACTTCGTGAGGTGTTGTAATATGCTGATGTGCAATTTGCGAAATATGCACAAGCCCTTCCACTCCTGGGAAGACTTCTACGAATGCTCCATACGAAACGATTCGTTTAATAGTCCCATTTAATACGGAACCTTTAGAGGCTTTACTTTCAATGTCTGACCAAGGTCCTGGCAAAGTGTCTTTAATCGATAAAGAAATTCTTTCGGAATCTCTATCTACAGATAATACTTTCACTTTTACTTCTTGTCCTTCTGAAAGCACTTCTGCTACATTATCTAAATGGTCGTGGGAAATTTGTGAAATATGAACAAGTCCATCTACACCACCGATATCTACAAACGCACCGAAAGAAGCGATTCGTTGGACAGTTCCATTTAACACATCTCCACTATGAATATTTTCAAGCGTTTTTTGTTTACTTACAGCCTTCTCACCTTCTACAACTGCTTTATGAGAAAGGATTAAACGGTTTTTGTCTTTTTCTAATTCTACAATTTTAAAGGTTAATGTCTTCCCTTTATAATCATCAAATGATTCAACAAAGTAGTCTTCAATTAAAGATGCAGGTATAAATCCACGTACACCTAAATCTACTACTAGCCCACCTTTTACAACTTCTTTTACTTCTGTTTCAATAATTTCACCTGATTCGAACTGCTTTACTAGCTGTTCCCATGCTTTTTCAGCATCCACTTTTCGTTTTGAAAGAACAAAATTTGCTTCTTCCACTTTTGTAATCATTAGTTCTAATTCATCACCGATGGAAACGGCGTCGGATGCTTTTTCAATATGCAAGCTAGATAGTTCACTTATCGGAACTATGCCATCAAAAGGTGCCCCTTCAATTGTTACGATTGCTGATTTCTCATCAACTTGTGCAACCGTCGCTTTCACTAGATCTCCCTCTTTAAACTCATGTGTGTCGATTAAGTTCATTTCTTCTGACATATGATATCCTCCTTCACAACGTCTCATTTCTATTCTATGCGAATTAATAAAGAAATACAAAAGTAAGCACTTTTCAAATGAAAAAAGTATTTTTTACTTCGTATTATGTTGGTCAAGTAATTGCTTAATATGATCCATAATAACTTCAGTTACTTCTTCTGCAGAAGCTTTTCGATCCCTAAAGGGTTGCATATCAATCATTTCTCCATATACTACCTTCAGCCTTTTAAATGGCTTATATGGTCCAATGATAGCACAAGGTACAACATTTGCTTCTCCTCTAAGTGCAAAAAATCCTGCACCACTAAACCCTTTTCCGAGTTCACCATCTTTACTTCTTGTCCCCTCTGGAAAAAGACCTACTACTTCTCCATCCTTCAAAAGTTTAATCGCACGTCGAAGCGCATCACGGTCACTCATTCCTCTTTTTACAGGAAATGCATGAACACCTGGAAGAATACTTTTTAAAATAGGTATCTGAAATAATTCTTCTTTAGCCATAAAGTTTACTGGTCTCGGTGCATTTATTCCTACCACAGGAGGGTCTAGTGCTGCTATATGATTAGCACATAATAATATACCGCCCTCTTTCGGGAATTTGTCTGCCCCAATCACTTCAAATCGATAAACTGGATTTAAAGCAGTATAAACAACTGTTTTTGCAAAGGAATAAAGATTCATATTAACTCATCCTTTCTTTTGCAAGCTGCATAATTTTCTCTGATACTTCTTTAATGGTAAGAGATGTCGTATCGATAAATATAGCATCTTCTGCTTGAATTAACGGTGATGCTTCACGTTCGCTATCTAACTTATCTCTACGTGCTATATCATCCATTAGTTCTTCCAAACTAGTGTCAATTCCTCTTTTTTGGTTTTCAAGAAATCTTCTTTTTGCACGTTCCTCAACACTAGCAGACATGAAAATTTTTAGCTCTGCCTTTGTTAATACGTGGGTCCCAATATCTCGACCGTCCATTACTATATTTCCATTCTTCCCCATCTCAATTTGTCTTTTTACCATTTCTTCTCTTAAATTTGCATGTGCAGCAACGGCAGAAACGGAAGCCGTTACTTGTGGCGATCGAATCTCATCTGTAACCTCTATTGTATCCAGGTATACAAGTTGTCCATTTGGAGAAGGTTTTAATTCAATAGATGTTTCTTTTAATAAATTCGTTAATTTTTCTCCGTCTTGCAAATCTATGTTTAATTGGATTGCTTTATACGTAATTGCTCGATACATAGCTCCTGTATCTACATATGTATAGCCGAGTAATTCTGCTGTTTGTTTAGCAATAGTACTCTTACCAGCTGCGGCTGGCCCATCAATTGCGATTTGTATATTTTTTGTCATATTGTCGCCTCCACTCTATTCGAGTATATCTTATCATAAAACGTTACGTAAAAAAAAAGCCTGTTTGCACAGACTTTTAGTTCATTTCTTTTTTTCTCAAAAATAATTGTCGTTCAAAGCAAAAGCGAACAATTTGTTGTTTATCTAAATCATCGGTATCAGTAAATTGAATGGACGCCAATTTTTGATGACCTCTATCCCAAATTCGAACAACAGTAGCAGTAGTTGAAACGTATTTTATGTCTCCATTATTGAAGGGTAAAGGTAATAGCAATGAAATTTCATCACCATCATTAAATTTTACTTCTCGATTTAAGATGACAGCTGTTCCACCTGCACTAAGATCATCAGTGACAAATTGATATTTTTCATCAATATATTGAATAGAAATATCTAATGTAGTTGCCACTCGTACAAAATCTCTTCGTTGAATTTTAATGATTTCTGAGACACTTGGTAAGACAAGCTTAATCATCGGGATTTGTCCTTTTCTCTTTCCTAATACCTCTGTTTGGAAAGCAAAAGCTGCTTTAGATTCTACTACAAAAGAAGCGCGTAGCTGTGTTCCATCCATCAAAAAGACTGTTTTATCTGTCGTAGTATCGATTGGATAATCAATGTAAACAAATTGTTCGTCTATATCTACTACTTTACATCGATATTTTTCCACTTTTTCTGTAAAAGTCGGTTCTAATAATAAAATAGTCCCTATTTCAATTGTCATACTTAATCCCTCTTTAAGTGTCATAATAAATCTATTATGACACTTAAAGCATTAGTTTTCTACAACAAATAATAATTTAAGGGAGTTTTTCAGAGTGTAAAATCTCATGGTTTTCCGTGTCTATATAGATTCTATATGTGCCAATAGAATCATTTCTCATTACTAATTCGTATGCGAGACGTTGTTGCAATTGTTTATTTTCTACAAAAGCTAATCGTTCTTCTTCCACTGTAAAATTCCCTGAAAATAATTCTTTATAGTCTATTGGTTTAACTTCCTGCGGAGCAATCTTTTCTTTTTGAATATACTCCATAGCATTTAATCCAAGTAATTCTCCATTATCTTTTGCAATTTTCAATTGGATTCCATCTGCATAAATGAGCGCATCACTTTCAGAATCTTTTCGTGCGTAAGATAAATGCCAAGCAATGTGATTCTCTCGATATTCAACCAGCGATGTATCATCATAGTTAAATGATTTCATGTACTTTGAAGCTTTCTCTTTCATCTGTTCGACACTTATTGTCGTGTTATCAAATGGTCTTTCAAGTAAGTAAGATAATAAATGTCCTCCTTTTTTTGTAAAATCTGCATATCCAATACGAATACCTTTGTGAAATTTGATATGATAAAAAGGATACGGGGCATTTTCAGAGCTTTCCGTAATATGAATTGTTGCATCTTTTAATTCAGGAAATAATTCCATAAATTTTTGCTTCATTTGATCTACTGTAACTTCTGAATCTTCAATATGTTTTAAATCTTTCTTTTTTTGCTGATCGGTTTCACTAGCAGTCATTGGAAAGTCACTTTCCGTATAAGCTTTTACAGAATTCCCTAAAGCTTTCCAACTTTCAACGCTATCTTTATTTGCTTTATTTTGAACAAATGATGAAATAATATAATCTCTTTTTCCATCTTCCCTATTTGTAAATGCCCATTGATCGGACAATGATCTTAAATTATCTCTAGCTGAAGTCATGTTTTTTTGCCATTCCTCTATTGGTACTTTCCCGTTACTTACGAGTGTCGCCCCATTACCAATTCGACTTAAATAATTCATCCAAAGCGTAGAAGTCTCACTATCTATAGGTAAAGCTGAAATCGATGCTCGTACGTCAGAAGATAGTCTCCATACGTCTTCTAATGGCTGTTGTAAAGCTGCTTGATCTTTAAATAATAGGGTTTGATCAATGGAATCACTAAGTTTGACTAATTTTTCAGAAGCTGATGTTAATTGATTAGAATATTGATTGGCAAGGGCGTTTTCTAAACGAGTATTTTTAGCTTGCACTGAAAAATGATACACAACGAATATGACGACAGCAACAGAAGCAATTATCCATATAAACTTTTTCATTTTATCTCCTTAAGAGCAAAAAATATGCTGTCCGATTGTTTTAATTTGTGGGCGCGACCAAATCCATTTACTAGTAGCAGTCTTAGGATTGAAATAGTAGATAGCATTTTCTGAAGGATCCCAGCCATTTAATGCATCTAATACCGCTTCTTTTGCTCGTTCGTTTGGCTCTAACCAAATTTGTCCATCTGCTACTGCAGTAAAAGCTAATGGTTGGAATATAACTTCAGATATTGTATTAGGAAAGTCAGGATGTTCTACTCGATTTAATATAACTGCAGCAACTGCTACTTGACCTTCATAAGGTTCACCCCTTGCTTCTCCGTACACTGCATTTGCAATAAGCTTTAAATCTTTTTCCGAGTACTTTGGTGGAAGCTGCATATTTGTACTTTCAGGTTTTTTGTTTTTCACTTGTTTTTCTAAGTCCTTGCCACCATAGTAAGTAAAACTATTTCCTTTTCTAATTTGTTCATGGACAAATTCCTTATCGAATTTTGAAGCTTTAACTAGTGTCTTTTTTGTTTTTTCCCCTAGCAAACCGTCAACTGGAAGTCCATATTTTTCTTGAAAATTCCGCAAAGCCCAGTACGTACTATATCCAAACTTCCCATCTATCTGACTTGTGTAAAATCCGATATACTGAAGCCTAGCTTGTAATTCAATAACATCATCTCCAAAAGCCCCACGCTCTAAAATTTGAGTCGAAAACGCTTGAGTGGATTGTTCTTGATTTACGAACGTGTAGCCCACTGTACAAAATACCAAACTAATAAGGATGTATTTTATTTGTTTCAAATGACATCTCTCCTTTTTACATAGCTTGGATAAGAAACACCTAAATATACAAAAAAAATCTAGCACTTGGCTAGATTTCCTCTTTTACAAAATATTCATGATGCTCAAATCTTTTTTTACGAGATAGGACATGAGCCTTCTTAGTTTTCGATAACCCTAATATCCATAAAAATAACATAAAAGGAACCATTAATAATAAATCTACCCCTTTAATAATCAAAATACTATTATAAATAGTATGGAGAAAGAAAGAGGTTAAAAACGCATAAGTTATTTCATATTTTGCTTTTTTGGAAACCGAAAATTTCGCTCTCCCTATGTAATATCCCATTACAACACCAAATAAAGCATGGCTGGATACTGGAAGCAATGCGCGCAAGAACGCTTCATCCATTCCAAAACTTAATAAATATAAAATATTCTCTACTGTAGCAAAGCCAAGCGAAACACTTGCGCCATATAATATACCGTCGTATGGATCATCGAACTCCACATGATTATAAATAGCTATTATAAGTATAAGCCATTTAAAAAATTCTTCTAACGCACTAGTAACTAATGCTTGATGTAAAAATATAGAAGAAAAAATATGTTCTTCTTGGATAACGTGTTGAATAAATAATATTGGAAATGTTAAGATAGCACCATATATAAAAGTATGTAGCAATAAACGTGAAGGTTCTTTTGAAATTTCTTTACGTAAATAGAAGTAACTTAGAAGTGCAAGTGCTGGAGCAATTGCAACGGAAAGCAGTATGAACATAACCTTACTCCTTCCAAAATATTATCTTTATTATACAACATTTTTTCGATAAATTGTAAAAATTACGGAGGTTTTATTTTGAAATCTATACTACTTATTCATACAGGTGGAACTATTTCCATGCAAATACACTCGGATAGCGGAGCTGTAGTTCCAACAGAAAATAATCCATTAACTTTTGAAGGGGACAAGCTTAAACAATATGCTAATGTAATAGAAATTGAAGCCTTTAACTTACCTTCTCCACACATTACACCAAAAGAAATGTTCTTGTTAAAACAAATAGTGGATAAATATATTCAAGAACAAAATATTGATGGAGTAGTTATTACACATGGTACGGATACATTAGAAGAAACAGCATATTTTTTAGATTTAACAGTTGATACTACTATTCCAATCGTATTAACAGGTGCTATGCGTTCTTCTAATGAAATTGGGTCGGATGGTCTTTACAATTTAGTATCTGCCATCAAAGTTGCGTGTTCAGACGATGCAAAAAATAAAGGTGTTTTAGTAGTATTAAATGATGAAATACATACTGCTGAAAATGTAACAAAAACACATGCTAGTAACGTTAGTACATTTCAAAGTCCTCAATACGGACCAATTGGTTTTATATCCAAATCGATTGTACATTTTCATCATTCCCCTAATCATCGTACTGTGTTCCCAATCCAAAATATTACGAAAAGAGTTGCCCTTTTTAAAGTATATGCTGGAATGGAACCAGACTTATTAGAATCATCTATTGAATTAGGATATGACGGAATTGTTTTAGAAGGATTAGGTCAAGGAAATGTTCCTCCGAGCCTCGTTTCAATCATCGAAGATATTATAAAAAAAGATATACCAATTGTGCTCGTCTCTAGATGTTTCAATGGAATCGCACAAGACGTATATGGCTATGTTGGTGGCGGTAAAGTACTAAAAAAACAAGGTGTTCTTTTTGCGCAAGGGTTAAATGGCCAAAAAGCAAGGCTCGCCTTACTTATTGCACTCAACCATCCAAATCCAAAGAATGCAATCGACCAAATTTTTTCTATTTAAAAAGCGAAAAGGAAATTATTAACCTTTTCGCTTCAGATTGTAGACAAACTCATAATCGAGTTTGTCTACAGTCTTTTTTCTTATAAAATAAATGAATACTAATGAATCCGGAAAAAGCTACTCGCTTTCGACGGACGAATCGCCAAGCCTCCTCCTCGCTAAGCTGGTGACACTGAAAAAGTGTTATTCTAATAAATTTTCTATCAAATAGTCGTTAAGAGAATTTATCGCTTTGGCATTCGCTTTCCGCGGGCGAGCGACGAGCCTCCTCCTTCGTGCGGGGTCTCGTCTGTCTCGCTTTCCCGCAGGAGTCTCATGCGTCGCGCTAAATTCTCTTAAATAAATACAGCAAATAGTTCCTAGCAAAATACTAATTCGAGTTTTTCAGTAACCTCCCCGTTTCACTGCAGGAGTCTCGTAGCTTTTTCCTCCCAAATTGAATCAAGTAGTTTTATTCGATGATGAACAAAAATATACAAAATAAACGTGATCAGTTTGAGATGATTTCTTCTTTTTCTTATAAAATAAATGAAGATTAAAGAGTCCGGAAAAAGCCACTCGCTTTCCGCGGACGAATCGCCAAGCCTCCTCCTCGCTATGCTCGTGCGGGGTCTTGGACGCTCCGTTTTTCCGCAGGAGTCGAGCAGCTTTTTCCTCTCCTATTGAATCAAGAAGGAGTGAAGTGATGATGTCCTAAAATATTTGGAATGAACGCGAATAACTAAAGATGAATGAGTTTTTTCTTATAAAATTGAATTGAGATTAGTAAGTACGGAATAAGTCATTCGCTTTCTGGAGACGAGTGCCAGCCTTCTCCTCGCTTCACTGAGTGTACTGACAAACTGTCTATTTTTAGAAAATTGTTGAAAAAGGGTGACACTCCTGCGGGAATAGCGTTAGTCGAAGACCCCACAGCGAAGCGAGGAGGCTGAGGCAACGCCCGCGGAAAGGGAGGCCACTGAAAAAGTCACTTTTTTTCAAAAAATAAAAACGAAATCCCATAATTCCTTCACTTTTTAGGGTGTTTATGGGGACGTCATGCCAATTTTGATACAAATATACTTCTCAAGTGGTGACTTTATTTTCTGAATTTTGGTTTTTCAGTGGCCTCCGGAAAGGGAGCCGTTTCAACGATTTTCTTATTCATTGGAGATTTGGACAACCCTATGAATTTTTATGTGCCCTCACTAGGCTCGTGCGAGGCCTTGGACGCCCCGGATTTCTTATAAAATCAAATGAAGACTAATTGAACCTTGAAAAGCCACTCGTTTTCCGCGGACGAATCGCCAAGCCACCTCTTCTTTACGTGGAGATCACTGAAAAACTGACTATTTTAATGCAAACACTTTTTCATTTCTAGAAAATCGTTGAAAAAGGCGACACTCCTGCGGGAATAGCGTTAGTCGAAGACCCCGCAGCGTAGCGTGGAGGCTGAGGCAACGCCCGCGGAAAGGGAGGGCACTGAAAAACCTTAGCTTTTAATTTTTTTATATACTCGCCATCAAAAAAGACAATTTTTCGTTCGATTTTGAACGAAAAATTGCCTTTTTCTCCTGTTTTTTTACTTTTCTTCCTTCAATAGGCTCATAATTCTTTTCAGATTTACTGCAAAGATTGCCAGTGCACCTTGCATCTGTATACCGAATAGACCCGCGGATGATGCTACATCATACCCGTGTCTATGTTTTAGTTCACTAT
>NZ_VDGI01000012.1 GCF_006861825.1 Psychrobacillus vulpis
TATCTAGGGTAAACTTTAATTGGGTCATTATTAATCTCTCCTCATTGTTTATCGTCGTTGAAAACATTGTAACCAAGAGGGATTAATTTGACCCTTTTCCTTTTTACACAATTATATGGACTTAATCCATAAATGAGTGTCAACCGAGCATAAAGCTCGTGTTAGAGCAAAGCTAGTCACTATGCGAGCATAAAAATAACCTATCCGAGCATAAATGATTATTAACCGAGCATAAAGCTCGTGTTAGAGCAAAGCTAGACGCTGTGCGAGCATAAACATCATCTATCCGAGCATAAATGAGTGTTAACCGAGCATAAAGCTGGTGTTAGAGCAAAGCTAGTCCCTATGCGAGCATAAAAATAACCTATCCGAGCATAAATGATTGTTAACCGAGCATAAAGCTCGTTTTAGAGCAAAGCTAGACGCTGTGCGAGCATAAACATCATCTATCCGAGCATAAATGATTGTTAACCGAGCATAAAGCTCGTTTTAGAAAAGCTAGACGCTGTGCGAGCATAAACATGATCTATCCGAGCATAAATGAGTGTTAACCGAGCATAAAGCTCGATTTAGAGCAAAGCTAGACGTTATGCGAGCAAAAAAATGATCTATCCGAGCATACATGAGTGCCAACCGAGTATAAAGCTCGTGTGAGAGCAAAGCTAGACGCTATGCGAGCACAAACATCATCTATCCGAGCATAAATGAGTGTCAACCGAGCATAAAGCTCGTGTTAGAGCAAAGCTAGACGCTATGCGAGCATAAACATGATCTATCCGAGCATACCTAGAACTTATCCGAACATAAAAATAAGCTACATGTACATAACCAAGCCTATCTAAACAAATCACCAAATAAAAATCCAGATCAGACAATTGCCGATCTGGATTTATATTAATTAAAATTGTAATTGACTTTCGATGTATGCTTTTACGTCAGCGATTGGCATTCTTGTTTGCTCCATAGAATCACGATGACGTACCGTTACTTGACCGTCCGTTTCTGAATCAAAATCGTATGTGATACAGAATGGAGTACCAATTTCATCTTGGCGACGGTAACGTTTTCCGATAGATTGCGACTCGTCATAATCTACCATGAAATGTTTACTTAAATCTGCGAATAAAGAAGTTGCGCCTTCAGATAATTTTTTTGATAACGGTAAAATAGCTGCCTTTATAGGAGCTAGAGCAGGGTGGAAACGTAGAACGGTACGAGTGTCGTCACCTTCTAATTGCTCTTCACTATATGCTTCACAAAGGAATGCAAGTGTTACTCGGTCTGCTCCTAGTGATGGCTCGATGCAATAAGGAACATATCTTTCGTTGGATACAGGATCGATATAGTTGAAATCTTCACCAGAGTGCTCCATATGTTGTTTTAAGTCAAAGTCTGTTCTGTCTGCAATACCCCAAAGTTCGCCCCAACCAAATGGGAATTTATATTCAATATCAGTCGTTGCATTAGAGTAGTGAGAAAGCTCATCATCTGAGTGATCGCGTAAACGAATACTATCTTCTGAAACACCTAAGTTTAATAGCCATTGTTTACAATAATTACGCCAGAATGCAAACCATTCCATATCTTCACCAGGTTTACAGAAAAACTCTAGTTCCATTTGTTCGAATTCTCTAGTACGGAATGTGAAGTTACCTGGAGTAATTTCGTTACGGAAACTTTTACCTACTTGAGCAATACCAAATGGCATTTTTTTACGCATAGAACGTTGGACATTTTTGTAATTTACAAAGATACCTTGTGCAGTTTCAGGTCGTAAGAAAATTTCGTTTGTAGAAGATTCTGTTACACCTTGGAATGTTTTGAACATTAAGTTGAACTGACGAATCTCTGTGTAATCAAATTCTCCACAAGTTGGGCATACAATGTTATGTTCTTTCATGATCTCTTCCATTTTTTCGAAGGAAAGACCATCCACAACCATTTCAATGCCCTTTTTTTCAAGTGCATCTTCAATAATTTTGTCAACGCGATGACGCGCTTTACATTTTTTGCAGTCTACCATTGGATCATTAAAGTTTCCAATATGACCAGATGCAACCCAAGTTTTAGGATTCATTAAGATGGCAGCGTCTAATCCCACATTATAAGGAGATTCTTGAACAAATTTTTTCCACCATGCTTTTTTAATGTTGTTTTTTAACTCTACACCTAGGGGACCATAATCCCATGTGTTAGCTAGACCGCCATAAATTTCAGATCCAGGGAAAACAAATCCTCTATGCTTAGCTAAACTAACAACGTTTTCCATTGATATTGACATATAAATACCTCCAATTGAATTTGAAATGCTTTATTAGAAAGGGCAGACAACAAAAAAACTCGTCTCCGGGCTAAATTAGCCCGGGGACGAGTTTTATACCCGCGGTTCCACCCCGATTGATTGTATGCGCTACAATCCTCTTTAAAAGCATAAGCTCCGAGCTGCCTTTTTCCTGTATTGTGGCCTCTCACTATTACCACTCGCTGGTTTTTTACAGTACTTATAATGCTCTTCAACGCTTTATTATTTATGGACATTGTAACACGAGCGTGTTTACTTCGCAATAATGTACAATATCGTATATAATAATTTAGTATTGTATAACATTTTGAGGCGGTGAGTCCAATCGAACTCAACAAACGACAAGTCGAAATTCTGGACATTGTAAAAGGAAACGGCCCTATTACAGGGGAACAAATCGCAGAACGACTTCATTTAACAAGATCGACACTTAGACCGGATCTTGCAATTTTAACAATGGCTGGCTTTCTTGATGCCCGCCCGCGAGTTGGATATTTCTATTCAGGAAAGAAAACGAGTCAAGCTATTTCTGACAATATTGCTCAAATGCTAGTAAAAGATTTTCAATCTATACCAGTAGTTGTCGAGGAAAGCATGACCGTTTATGATGCAATATGCCATATGTTTTTAGAGGATGTTGGTTCTTTGTTTGTAGTTGATAAAAAATCTTTATTATCAGGTGTTTTATCCAGGAAAGATTTTCTTCGAACAAGTATTGGAAACCAAGATTTAAATAAAATTCCGGTACATATGATTATGACAAGAATGCCTAACATTACGTATTGTTTGAAAGAAGACACGATTATTGATGTAGCAAATAAATTGATGAGTAGACAAATTGATTCATTACCAGTTGTAAAAGAAAGAAAAGATGGTTTAGAGGTAGTTGGAAGAATTACGAAAACAAATATTACACGTGCTTTCCTATCATTAGCCGATGACCATGACCTGTGAGGGGGAAAACTATGAAAATGCTTAACCTATTTATTGTCTCTGATTCTATTGGAGAAACTGGTGAACTAGTAGCGAAAGCGGCAATAAGTCAATTTAGACCTGGTCTGCAACATACTAAGTTGAAAAGATTTACACATATTGATTCTTTAGATCATATTAAGGAAATTACTGAACTTGCAAAAGAACAAAATGCAATCATTTTATATACACTTGTACAGACGGATATGCGAGATGCTTTAATAGCATATTGTAAAATGTATGGACTAGAGTCGGTAGATTTAATCGGTCCAGTTATTAACTTACTCGAAACTAATCTTGGAGAAAAACCATTTGAAGAACCTGGATTAGTTCGAAAGTTGGATGAAGATTATTTTAAGAAAATAGAAGCTATAGAATTTGCAGTTAAGTATGATGACGGACGAGATCCAAGGGGCTTGTTACAGGCAGATATCGTCCTTATAGGTGTATCTAGAACTTCTAAAACCCCATTATCCCAGTACTTAGCCCATAAAAGATATAAAGTGGCAAATGTACCGCTCGTTCCAGAAGTTGAGCCACCAGAGGAGCTTTTTTTAGTAGATCCGTCTAAATGCTTTGGACTTGTCATAACTCCTGAAAAGCTAAACTCTATTCGTAAAGAGAGATTAATAGCAATCGGTTTAAATGATGATGCAAGTTATGCAAGAATAGATCGTATAAATGAGGAAATTAAACATTTTGAGAAAATAGTTCAAAAAATTGGTTGCAGAGTTATTGATGTAACGAACAGAGCTGTAGAAGAAACAGCAAACGTCGTTATCAATCATATTCAACAAAAATAATTATTAGAAATCGCAGGTGGCAAGGTTGATAAAGCAGTTGATGATTTAAGAAGAAGCAATTTTTCGGTCAATACAACCACTTTTGTAAGATTTCTATTGTTTTGGCATATTTTTTTTGTTTTTAAAGAACCGATTCACGTTTGTGAAAAGGTTTTTTTGTATTGTCTATCGAATAAGTATAGATTAATAAGATAAAATGTCCTATAATTATTATTTGTGGAAAAAAGAATATAATAACATGTAATTTTTTTATGAATTATTTTGTCGATTCTTGCAGGAATTTTATTGATTCTCTCGAATTAAATTAATTAGCAAGTAAAGATGGTGAAATAATGACAAATCGTATAGAAGAAGAGATTATCGAACAAGTTAGAAATAGCAATGATATTGTCGATGTAATTAGCGAATATGTTCAACTAACAAAACGAGGTAGAAACTATTTTGGTTTATGTCCTTTTCATGGAGAACAAACACCGTCTTTTTCAGTAACACAAGAAAAGCAGATATTTCATTGCTTTGGATGTGGTGCTGGTGGAAATGTAATAACATTTTTAATGGATATCGAAAATCTTTCCTTCCAAGATGCAGTTAGTAAACTTGGTAGCAGAATAGGTTTGACGATAGAAGAAAGTTCCTCCAATAGTTCAGAAGCAAAAACACCTATCTCAAAAGAAGTATCCATCATGAGGAAAGCACATGAATTTGCTTGTGAGTACTTTCATCATTTGCTGCTTCATACTGAGGAAGGGGAAAATGCATTAAATTATTTAGAGGAAAGAGGGTTTTCGAAAGAACTCATCGAAAAGTACAAAATTGGCTGGTCACTTCCAAATTGGGATGCCCTTACCACTTTATTAGAGAGAAAAGGTATGGATTTACAGGAAATTGAGAAAACTGGGCTCATTATCCGCAAAGAAAACGAACTAAAGTATTTTGATCGATTTCGAGAAAGAATCATGTTTCCTGTATCTGATGAAAGTGGCAACGTAATCGCTTTCTCAGGAAGAATCCTTACAAAAAACGAAAATGAAGCAAAATACTTAAATAGTCCAGAATCTCCTATCTTTCAAAAGAGCCAAGTACTTTACAACTTAGATAAAGCTCGTCTAGATATTAGAAAGCAAAGGAATGTAGTCGTTTTTGAAGGCTTTTTAGATGTGATAGCAGCTTCTAAGGCAGGTATTACTAATGGCGTTGCAACAATGGGGACGGCTTTGACGTCTCAACATATTACAAAGCTCAACAGATTAACATCTAATGTTACGCTTTGTTATGACGGGGATAAAGCCGGCATGGAAGCTGCCAAAAGAGCAGCAACATCCTTACAAGCTCAAAATATTCAAACGGAAGTAGCTATCATCCCAGATGCTATGGATCCAGATGATTATATAAAAAACTTTGGAGAAGATGCATTTCGAACTAAAATTATCGAAAAACCGCATTCTTTCCTATCGTTTATGATGATTGTTTCTAAAAGAGACAAGAACTTTAATAACGAAAATGATACTTTGCAGTATATTCAAGAAATATTGGAAATACTGAGTGAGAGAAATTCTTCCGTAGAGCGCGATTTGTATATTCGACAACTTTCTCAAGAAACAAATGTTTCAGAGGAAGCCATTTATCAGCATCTGCGAAAAATTCAAGGTAACATAGCAAAGCAATCCAAGAATGAACAAACTATTCCTTTACAAGTTAGTAATGAGAAGAAAAAAAAGACAAGAACACTATCAGCTGATGAAGTGTCTGAAAGAATCTTACTTTCCCATATGCTTCACAATCCGCAAGTAATCGATATTGCACGAAGAAATTCTGGAGATCAGTGCTTCATAAGAGATGTATACGAAGCAGCGTATGTTCGACTATCAGGATATTATGAAGATTACCCAGATGGAGATTATCAACGATTTTTAGAGTTACTAAATGATGCTGAACTTAGAAAAATAGTTATGGAAGCAGCGCTCTCAGAACGTGATCCAGACCATGAAACAGAGGAAGTCATGGACTGTTTGCGCCATATTAGAAAATACCGGGTGGAGCAACAAATCGAGCAAAAGTTACATGAGGCAAAAGAAGCAGAAAAAATGGCTGACATTGCAAAAGCGACAAAACTTGCTCAAGAAGCTATTCAATTAAAAATATCATTAGCTACTTTTGAGAGATAATCCGGTAGTAAAAGGAGGAATTCTTATGGCGGACAAGTCTGAACGTACAAAAGAAACTGAAATTGAAATGTCATTAGAAGAAGCAAAAAAACAATTAATCGAACTAGGTAAAAAAAATGGTGAGCTAACTTATCAAGATATTGCAGAGAAATTATCTCATTTTGAACTAGAAGCTGATCAGATTGAAGAGTTTATTGATCATTTAGAAGGAAAAGAAATTGAGTTAAACCGAAAAGATGGCGATGAAGAAGATTTGGATCGATTGATGAAAGGCAAAGAAGAAGAAACATTCGATTTAAACGATTTAAGTGTTCCTCCAGGTGTAAAAATCAATGATCCAGTTCGTATGTATTTAAAGGAAATAGGACGAGTAGATCTTTTAAAAGCGTCGGAAGAAATTGCTCTAGCTGAAAGAATTGAGCAAGGTGACGAGGAAGCTAGAAAACGTCTAGCAGAAGCGAACCTTCGATTAGTTGTAAGTATTGCAAAACGTTATGTTGGGCGTGGCATGTTATTTTTAGATTTAATACAAGAAGGTAATATGGGTCTAATCAAAGCCGTAGAAAAATTTGATCACCGTAAAGGTTTCAAGTTCAGTACTTACGCTACATGGTGGATTAGACAAGCTATCACTCGTGCAATTGCAGACCAAGCAAGAACGATTCGAATTCCAGTGCATATGGTGGAAACAATCAATAAATTGATAAGAGTCCAACGCCAATTACTTCAAGACTTAGGTCGCGAACCATCCCCAGAAGAAATTGGAGAAGAAATGGATCTACCAGCAGAAAAAGTACGTGAGATCTTAAAAATTGCACAAGAGCCAGTTTCTTTAGAAACACCAATTGGAGAAGAAGATGATTCGCATTTAGGGGATTTTATCGAAGATGCGGATGCACAATCTCCATCGGACCATGCAGCTTATGAATTATTAAAAGAACAATTAGAAGATGTATTGGATACGTTAACAGATAGAGAAGAGAATGTTCTACGCTTACGTTTTGGATTAGATGATGGGCGTACAAGAACACTGGAAGAAGTAGGTAAAGTGTTTGGTGTTACGCGTGAACGTATTCGACAAATCGAAGCAAAAGCATTACGCAAACTTCGTCATCCATCTAGAAGTAAACGTTTGAAAGACTTCTTAGAATAATAAACAGACATCCTTGAGTAAATGATGTCTCATGTTGTAGACCAAAAGATACGAAGGTATAACTTCAGACTGACTTGAAAACGCTTGTCAGTCGAGGCGCGCTAGCACGAGGCGGAAGCGAATAGAACTAAAGTTCATGAGCTTACAACGATGTGCAAGCAACGAAGAATGAAAGCATTTGTCAACAGTCTGAGACATCCTTGTGTAAAGGATGTCTTTTTTTCTATGTCTCAAAAATGATATACTATTGTCAATGGTTACATGAAATGAGGACGAATAATGTCACTTCATCGAAAGCAAATAATATTAAATGAAATAGCGTTTTGGAAAAAGAGTAAGCTTCTACCTGAACATTATTGTGATTTTTTAACGGCACTTTATGCTCAAGGAGAGAGTTCAGAAATAGAAGAGAAAGACAATTCATCTAAAGCAGTGCTAGCAAAAGAAAAATGGAATAAAAGAGTTTTATATATTATGTTAGGCGTTACTACTTCTGTAATATTGGCGTCTTTAGTATTTATGACAACACTTGCTTTTATTCCGATTCTATTAGCTGGTATTACTGTACTTGGACTGTTATTCATAGCTTTCAAATCAGCAAAAAACAAATCAGTTATGACACCGTTTTTGCTCATTTGTTCAGCACTTTTACTTTTAGGTGCTTCCTTCAAAATTTGGGACGTCTATTTTGCTGATTATCCTTCCGTTTTAATTGGATTAATCATAAGTAACTGTCTAATATGGCTATTTTCGGGATTGCTCTTAAAACTTGTTTATTTCAGTATTTCGGGCATTATAGGAATTGCATTAATATTATTTTATTTATTTCGATTTTATGTTTAGAGAGCTATTTTTTATTTTAAACTGTGATTTTTGCATAAATTCGCTATAATAATAATGTAAGCGTTTTTATTTACAAAGGGGATGGAAGAAATGAACTTTGATTTAACACAAGAACAGCAAATGATCCGTAAAACAATTCGTGAATTTGCGGATGAAGTAGTCGCTCCTGGTGCAATTGAGCGAGATAAAACGAAAGCGTTTCCAAAAGAAATCTTTAAACAGTTAGCTGACATGGGGATGATGGGCTTACCGTTTTCAGAGGAGTATGAAGGTGCGGGGGCTGATACAGTCAGCTTTGCAATTGTTACGGAAGAATTAAGTCGTGCTTGTGCTTCGACTGGTATAACTTACTCTGCACATATTTCTTTAGGGGGGGCTCCAATCAGTTTATTTGGAACAGAGGAGCAAAAACAAAAGTATTTAGTTCCTATATGTACAGGGGAATCGTTTGGAGCATTTGGATTAACAGAACCAAATGCTGGATCTGATGCTGGAGGAACACAAACTACAGCGAAAGAAGACGGTAATGATTTCGTGATTAATGGCAATAAAGCATTTATCACAAATGCAAGCTACGCAAAACATTTAGCTTTAACAGCAATTACTGACATTAAAGATGGAAATAAAGAGATTTCTGCGATTATTGTCCCAACAGATGCAGAAGGTTTCTCAGTTATTGATAATTATGAAAAAATGGGGTTAAACGCTTCTAATACTACTGAATTAGTATTAGAAAATGTTCGAGTACCACAAGAAAACTTGCTCGGTACACGTGGAAATGGATTTAGACAATTTCTTGTAACTCTGGATGGAGGTAGAATTGGAATAGGTGCAATGGCTGTTGGAATTGCACAAGCAGCTTTTGATAGAGCACTACGCTATTCAAAAGAGCGTAAACAATTTGGGAAATCTCTTTCTGAGTTTCAAGTCACTCAATTCAAACTAGCAGATATGGCTATGAAAATAGAATTAGCACGAAATATGGTGCATAAAGCAGCGTGGTTGAAAGACCAAGGGAGAGCGTTTGGTAAAGAGGCATCTATGTGTAAATTATATGCTTCCGAGATAGCGATGGAAGTGGCAGATCAAGCAGTTCAAATTCACGGTGGTTATGGTTATATGAAAGAATACGAAGTGGAACGTTATATGAGAGATGCGAAACTACTCGAAATAGGAGAAGGTACATCTGAAGTTCAACGTATGGTAATTGCGAGACATATTGGTTGCTAGATTTTAATTATGTCTAAAATGTCACAAAGAAAGAAAACTTCCTCTTTAGTACTTTTCGTTTTTGTTAGAATGCAGTACAATATTAGTGTTGACTAATTCTATGTTAGAATGAATGTATCAAGAGGGAGGGTTAACAATGAAAAAGAATCCAATTATTCCATTTATCTTAATTATGGCATTTGGTATCGGTCTTATTTTCTTCTTATCTGTTGAAGGTGTAAGTAACAAAGAAGAAATTGCTTCAGAACATGCTGAAGGCGAAGAAGGTGCTGCTGAAGGTGGCGAGGAAGCAGCAGCTGGTAACTTTGATCCGGAAGCTCTTGCTCAAGGAAAATGTATCGGTTGTCATGGTAACAGTTATGAAGGACAAGGTGCATTCCCTTCTCTAGTAGCTACAAAATTATCTGAAGATGAGATTAAAGATGTTTTAGCTAATGGTAAAGGTGCAATGCCTGCTGGACTAGTTCCAGAAGAAAATCTTGACGCTATGGCGGCATGGGTTAAATCTTTAGGTGAATAATAATATTTTAAAAAGGCCTCAGATTCTATAAAAGAATCGAGGTCTTTTTTACTTTTTGTTATAATGGATTGAAGAGGTGTTTATATTGAATGCAAAAAATTTATCAGAACGATTAAAAAAGGTAGCTTTTTATGTTGAAAAAAATACTGTACTTGCCGATATCGGAAGTGACCATGCATACTTACCGTGTTATCTAGTTCATACTGGAAAAATAACAAAAGCAATTGCTGGAGAAGTAGTAAAAGGACCTTTTGAGTCAGCTAAAAATCAAGTAGCACAAGAAGGATTATCCAATATTATCGATGTCCGATTAGGAAATGGATTAGAAGTTATAAAAGAAATTGATGCTGTACAAACAATAACCATTGCTGGTATGGGGGGCCCATTAATCTCTTCCATTCTAGAAACAGGTAAAAATAAATTAGCTTCAGTAGATTGTTTAATTCTTCAACCGAATATTCACGCTAAGGCGATTCGTGAATGGGCAATGAAAGAAAACTGGAATATAGTGAATGAAGCGATTCTGGAAGAGCAAGATAAAATTTATGAAATACTCGTATTAAAACGGGGAAAAATGAATCTTACAAATAAGGAAGCTTTATTAGGTCCTATATTGATGAAAGATAAGTCAGACGCTTTCATGAAAAAATGGTCAAACGAAGTAAGTGAATGGCAGCGGATTTTAGATCAGCTTGAAAAAACGACTTTAACTGAAGAAGTTCGACAGAAAAAAGAAGAGCTTATGGATAAAATTTCATTAGTTAAGGAGTCAATAACATCATGAAACTTGCAAATGGACAACAGCTCATAGAACTTTTTGAGAAGTGGGCTCCTAAGTCATTAGCTGTGGATGGAGATCCAGTTGGCCTTCAAATAGGAACACTAAATAAGACTATCTCTAAAGTCCTTGTAACTTTAGATGTAAACCTTAAAATAGTGGAGGAAGCAATCGAACAGCAATGTGAATTAATTATTGCACATCATCCTCCAATTTTTAGAGGGCTAAAGAATATGCGTACAGATATACCACAAGGAAGATTAATCGAGAAGCTGATTAAGCATAATATAGCCGTATATGCTGCTCATACAAATTTAGATATAGCTACCGGTGGAGTTAATGATTTACTCGCAAATGCATTACAATTAAAAGATGTAAAAATTTTAGAACAAACTTCTGCAGAAAAATTGATGAAGCTTTCAGTGTTTACTCCTAAAGAAGCAACAGAACAAATTAGAACCGCTTTAGCTAATTCAGGTGCTGGTAAAATTGGAGATTATACAAGTTGCAGTTTTACTTCCCATGGAGAGGGGCGTTTCAAGCCTTTAGAGAGTGCTACCCCATATATCGGTAAAGCTAATGAGCTTTCCATTGTAGATGAAGATAAAGTGGAAGTTGTATTTCCACAATCGATAAAAAATCGTGTATTAAAAGCATTACTTACAAATCATCCATATGAAGAACCCGCTTATGACTTGTACCTGCTAGATACTGAAGTAAATGAAAAAGGACTTGGAAGAATTGGGGAATTATCAAATTCTATAACACTTGCCGATTATGCTCAAACCGTAAAGAGCCAGTTAAATGTTCCGTTTGTGCGTGTTGTAGGGGATTTGGATAGAAAAGTTCAAAAGGTAGCAGTTTTAGGGGGAGATGGAAATAAGTACATCCACATTGCTAAAAGAGCGGGTGCAGATGTATTTATAACAGGTGATTTATATTTCCATATTGCACAAGATGCTGAAGCAATTGATCTGGCAGTAATTGATCCAGGGCATCATATTGAACAAATTATGAAAGCTGGAGTGGCAGATTATATGAATAAAGTATGCGAAAGTCATAAAATTACTTGCTCCTTCATACCTTCCAAGTTTTCAACAGAGCCTTTCCAGCTTATATAGTAAAATTTCTCTTAACTGAAAAAACCTAAATGCTAAGATTAACTTGGCATTTAGGTTCTTCTTTTTACTCATTTACCTCGTACGGTTCTATGCGAATGACAGGTTTTGGTACTTTTATCTTTGGAAGAATTTTTTCTGGCAATACTTTTTTAGCTGTATCATGTGTAGACGGATCATTCGGATCGTATTGTTCTAAAAACTGAATAACTTCTTTTACGATTGGAGTTGGCGTAGATGCTCCAGCAGTCACCGCTACATGGTTAATATTGTCTAACCATTCTAGTTTGATCTCGGATATGTCACCTATACGATAAGAAGGAGTGCCTGCTATTTCCTCTGAGACTTGCGTCAATCTATTAGAGTTATTACTCATTGGATCTCCAACAACTATTAATAGCTCTGCTTCTCCTGCTTGTTCAGCAACAGCTTCCTGTCGGACTTGTGTAGCTAAACAAATCTCTTTATGCACTTCAATATGAGGAAACTTTTCTTCTAACTTTTCCATAAGATGTACAACATCCCATTGAGACATCGTAGTCTGGTTTGTTACAAGAAGCTTATCTGTCTCAATCGTTAAGTTTTCAACATCCGCTAAAGTCTGAACGAGATGAACTTTTGTAGGTGCAACACCAATAGCGCCTTCTGGCTCTGGATGACCCTTTTTCCCAATATATATAATATCGTAGCCTTCAGCTGTCTTTTCTTTAATAAGATCATGTGTAACAGTTACATCTGGGCAAGTCGCATCGATGGAAACTAATCCTCTTTTACGTGCAAGTTCTTTCACTTCAGGAGATACGCCATGCGCTGTAAAAATAACAGTTCCTTGATCGACTTTTGACAAAATATCTAAACGGTTTTCACCATCTAAAGTTATAATACCATCTTGTTCAAATGCGTCTGTTACATGCTTGTTATGGACAATCATACCTAAAATATATATTGGCCGAGGAAGAGATGTGTCTAATGCAGCATTTCGTGCAATAACCATTGCATCTACTACTCCATAACAATAACCCCTTGGCGAAATTTTTTGTACAATCATTTCTATAACTCCTTTCAATACGAGCATACTCATATTATAACGGAGCGCATACATGAATACAAAACTTTAAAATGGTGGCTGGAATATCCGAGGAAGGGAAGCTCCGGTGGAAACAGCGGAAGCAGCTGCTCTTGAAGCTGTAGATGCACTAGCAGCGGTATTTGCTGCGGCTCCTGCAGAAGAGGCAGCCGTAGTTGCATTTGGTGCGGATTGAAAACCTCTATAGAGCTTCCAAAGTGCTGGAACGTTTTGAAGCATAGGTGCATATTGCCTTACCATTGGTGTAATTTGTTGGGCAGTATTTAGAAATTTATCAGCAGTTTGTAAATAAGACATTGCTTTACTCCCAGTAGGGGCTCCTTGTGCCATTCCTCCTAATGGGTTATTTCCTTGCATACGAGAAGCAATATTACCAAGGTTACCTAAAAAATTTCCTCCAGGTCTATTTGGTTGCATTTGAGCAGTTAAGTTACTTAGATTTCCGAAAAAACCTCCTCCTGGATTACTAGGTTGTGTAGGGGGTGAAAAGTTACCTGGATTGCCAAAAAAATCTCCTGCTGGGGGAGACATTGGCATTTGAGGTGCACCTGTAAAATTAAAAAAGCCACTACCACCAGTTTGAGAGAAAGGATAAAAAGACTCATAGCGCATTATATCATCTCCTTTCGACAATGTGAGTCCTTCTATTCTATGCAAATTATACGTTTTATGTACAATCGTGGTACAATAAAGAAATGTGAGGGAGGGACTCAAATGTCCAAATATACAGATTATAATTTTCAGCCTTTTTTACAAACTGCAATCGATAAATTAGGCTTTCAAGAACCAACGCCAATTCAAAAAGAAATGATTCCTTTAGTATTAAAAGGTAAAAGCGCGATTGGTCAAGCACATACTGGAACAGGAAAAACACATAGTTTTTTGATCCCAATTGTTGAAAAAATAGATGCTAGTAAACAAGAAGTACAAGCAATTATTACATCACCAACAAGAGAGCTTGCAACACAAATTTATAATGAGTTGAACAAGCTAGTAGAAGGAACAGAAATTCAAGCGAAGTTATTTATCGGTGGTACTGATAAAGCTCGTTCCATTGAAAAGCTAAAAACACAGCCACAAATTGTCGTTGGAACACCAGGACGAATTCGTGATCTGACAGTAGAACAAGCTTTACTAGTTCATACTTCAAACATTTTAGTAGTAGATGAAGCAGACTTAGCATTTGATTTAGGTTTTATTAATGAAATCGATCAATTTGCTTCACGCATGCCGGAACAACTTGAAATGTATGTATTCTCAGCAACAATTCCAGAAAAGTTACAACCATTTTTGAAAAAATATATGGATTCACCAATCCATATTAAAATTGGAGACAAGCGTCCTGTAGCCGAAGGGATTGACTTTACTGTTGTTCCAGTTCGAAGTAAATCTCGTAAAAAACGTTTGTTAGATGTAATGGAAGGGATTAACCCATATTTAGCAATAATCTTTGCTAATACAAAACAACATGCAGATGAGGTAGCGAATTATTTACAAGGTAACGGAGTAAAGGTCGGCGTTGTTCATGGGGATATTGCTCCACGTGATCGTAAACGTGTGATGAAACAAATCCATGAATTAGAATTCCAATATATTGTTGCTACTGACTTAGCAGCACGTGGAATTGATATTCCTGGTGTAAGTCATGTTATTAACTATGAGATTCCGGATGACTTAGAGTTTTTCATTCATCGAGTTGGAAGAACTGCTCGTGCAGGTCTTACTGGTACAGCAATTACATTATATGAACCATCTGATGAGGACGCGTTAATCCGCATTGAGAAAATGGGGATTACATTCGAGCATAAAGATGTAGTAAATGGTGAATGGTCTGAGTTAAAAGAAAGACATGCTCGTAAAAATCGTGCGAAAACGGAAAATGAAATTGATGCAAAAGCAAAAGCATTGGTTCGTAAACCGAAAAAAGTTAAACCAGGCTATAAACGTAATATGAAATGGGAAATGGATAAAATTAAAAAAAGAGAACGCCGTATAAAAAATCGGAAGAAATAAGGGGGTTTTTTCTATGCTTTTAGGATCTCATGTTTCGATGAGCGGGAAAAAAATGCTACTTGCTTCAAGTGAAGAAGCAGCTTCATATGGTGCTAATACATTTATGATTTACACAGGTGCACCTCAGAATACTCGTAGAAAACCAATTGAGGAATTGAATATAGAGGAAGGCTTACAGCATATGAAAGATAATGGTTTATCCAATATCATTGTGCATGCTCCTTATATTATTAATTTGGGGAATACGACAAAACCAGAGACATTTGCACTTGGAGTAGAGTTTCTTCAAAAGGAAGTAGAAAGAACTGCTGCATTTGGGGCAACTCAAATTGTACTACACCCCGGTGCGCATGTTGGCGCAGGAGCAGATGAAGGGATTAAAAAAATTGTGGAGGGCTTAAATGAAGTTCTTACACAAGATTATCCTGTACAAATTGCACTTGAGACAATGGCTGGTAAAGGATCTGAATGTGGACGTACTTTTGAAGAACTAGCACAAATCATTAATGGAGTTGAAAATAATCATCGACTTTCCATTTGTTTAGATACATGCCACGTGCACGATGCAGGATATGACATCGTGAATGATTTTGATGGCGTTTTAAACGAGTTTGATAAAGTGATTGGGCTAGACCGTTTAAAAGTGCTTCATGTTAATGATAGTAAAAACATTCGTGGAGCGGCAAAAGATCGACATGAAAACATTGGTTTTGGTGAGATTGGATTTGAAGCGCTGCAATACATTGTGCATCATCCACAGTTAATGCAACTACCAAAAATATTAGAAACTCCTTTTGTTGGAGTTGACGCCAAATCTAAACAATCACCTTATAAAGAAGAAATAGAAATGCTCCGTACTAAAACATTTACTCCGGAAGCAATTGATGCTTTAAGAGGTTAGTTTAAGCGTATATTAGATAGAATAGACTAATTGAAAATGCTTGTCAGTCGATGCGAAATAGTAACATAGACTGACAAGCATTTCTAAATGTTCTGTAGTACCCTCATTTTTCACGTAAAGATGAGGGTGCTTTTTGTTTTAATTGATGAAACAAATCAATTGCTCTTTGCTCACCTAGTGTGTTGATTAGTTTTTGTTGAATTGTCACTGGTACACCTAGTACAAGCCAAGTAATCGAAATTTCTTGGAGTAGAGGGTAAACTTCTTTTATTTCTTTATCTGATAATTGTATATCGAATCCTTTAAGTATTTGTTTAAATTCTTGTATGGAACTCGTTTGTAATTGATAAATGAACTTCGCAATATCCAATTGATCATCCTCTCAAGTTAATATTATTTACACTTACGTTATTTTCCTCTATACTATTACTTTGTAAATCGTAATGATTATTGATTAGAATAGAGGAATAAAAATGCCCAACCAATTAATCCATTTACAACATGTATATTATCAATATGAACAAACAGAAGCCTTAAAAGATATAACGCTAACAATCGACGAAGGGGACTTTCTAGCAATCATTGGTCCGAATGGATCGGGAAAGTCGACACTACTAAAAATAATGTTAGGATTATTAAAACCTACAAAGGGTGAAGTTTTACTATTTGGAAAACCTGCTCCATTATTTAAAGAAAGGGAGCTAATAGGTTATGTTTCGCAAAAATCGAATGCATTTAATACGGGATTTCCTGCTACAGTAGAAGAAGTTGTTAAAAGTGGTTTAACTAAAAAAGTTGGCTTATTCCATGCTTACCCGAAAAATGTTCAGTCAAAAGTAAAAGATGCGCTAACATCTGTAGGGATGGAAATGTTCGCCCAAAAAAATATTGGAGATTTGTCTGGTGGTCAACAACAACGAGTATTCATCGCAAGGGCATTAATCAGTAATCCAAAAATATTAATATTGGATGAGCCTACAGTTGGGGTAGATAGTGAAAATGTACGTTCATTTTATCATATGTTATCTCATTTAAATCGGGAACACCAAATAACAATTGTGTTAGTCACACATGATGTGGATGCAGTATCGAAAAGCATTAGTCATGTTGCATGTCTTAATCAGACGATTCATTTTCACGGTTTTCAAAACGAAATGAATTCTATGAGTGATGAACAATTAGAAGCTTGGTACGGGCATTCTGTACGAAAAGTGAATCATCAAAATGAGGTGCAATTATGATTGAGGCAATATTACAATATCAATTTTTACAAAATGCATTTATTTCTGGGTTAATCATTGGAGTTATTGCACCATTACTTGGAGTTTTTATCGTTGTACGAAGACTTTCTTTAATTGCTGATGCGTTGAGTCATGTAACGTTAGCTGGAATAGCTGGGAGTCTGTATTTAAGTCAATCGATAGGAGCACTGGCGTTATTAAATCCATTATATTTAGGGATTGTCGCTTCTGTTACAGGCTCTCTATTTATTGAACGTCTCAGAAGATTATATAAGCATTATGAAGAACTTGCGATACCAATCATTATGTCGGCTGGTTTAGGCTTTAGCGCAATATTTATATCACTCGCACAGGGGTTTAGTTCTGATTTATTTAGCTATTTATTTGGTTCTGTTTCAGCAGTAAGTCAGCAAGATTTATGGATTGTTATAAGTATTGCCATCGTTGTTTTATTATTTTTAATGTTGTTTTATAAAGAGTTGTTTGTACTTTCCTTTGATGAAGAGTATGCAAAAGCATCTGGGCTTCCTGCAAAGTGGATTCATGTTCTATTTATGATTGTGACTGCATTAGTTATTGCTGGTTCGATGCGAATTGTTGGGATATTACTCGTTTCTTCTTTAATGACTTTACCAGTTGCTGCTGCAATGCGAATCGCGAAAGGATTTAAACAAGCTTTAATCTTCTCTGTCTTATTTGGTGAGTCTGCAGTGATTATTGGATTAGTGAGCGCGTATTACTTAGATTTAGCACCAGGTGGTACAATCGTAGTAACGTCGATTATTATTTTACTTCTTACTATTACATTGAAAAAATGAGTATGAGAGGAGCAGTATCGCAATGAACATTGATAAAGCATGGGAAATTCTAAAAAAAGAAGGTTATAAAAAAACCGATAAACGCGAACAAATTTTAGAAATCTTTTCAAATACAGAGAAATATATAACGGCAAGAGATATTCTAGATGTCATGATGGTGGAACATCCAGGGATGAGCTATGATACAATCTATCGTAATTTAAGCACTTTTGTAGATCTTGGTATTTTAGAAGAAACAGAACTGACAGGTGAAAAGCATTTCAGGATGCAATGCGAAATGGATCACCATCATCATCATTTTATTTGTATGTCATGTGGAAATATTAAAGAAATAAATTATTGTCCGATGGAAGTGCTGCAAAATGCGATTCCTACTTACCAAATTGATAGCCATAAGTTCGAAATCTACGGAAAATGCCCAGAGTGTCATTAATAAATACACAAGAGCCCGACAGACTGCTTTTGGTTGGGTTAATTAAAGAAAAAATGCTTTCCCAAAATTAGAGTAGCGAGAGCTGGGACATAAGTAGAAATTTCAAAGAAACTGGCGGAAATTTTCGATAAAAATCTGATACTTTATAAAATTGATTGAAGTGTAGGGTCGACTCCTGCGGGAATAGCACGAGTGAGAGACTACAGGCTCGAGCCGTGCCCGCGGAAAGCGTACCCGAAACGAAAATCAATTTTTGGGTTTTGTCCCCAGCCTCACTCTTTTTTTGTTATGGATAGATACTACTTATTAATTGAAAGTACGATGATCATGGGGTTATCTGTATGCTTAGTTTATCTACTTTCTAATCTAAAAAAACTCCGCCAAACGTTTGACGGAGTTTTTTTATTATTTATTTAAAGTCAATGCAAATTCTTTTTCAATCCATGTGTTTGCTTCAATCCAATTGTTCACACGAATCACACCGTTTGGAGCTGTTTGTTGATTGTATGGTGTATTAAACAATATCACTGGGATATTAAGTTCTTCGTGGATTTCAACGGCATTATCATGCTTGTCTTCAAAGAATACATGAACACCATGTTTTCTCGCCGTTTCAATTTTGTTATGCGTTCCGATTAATTCAATATGATCATAAAGTAATTCTTGTTCTTTAAACCAATTGAGCGTCACGTCCATGACGTTCTCTCCACGCGCGGAGATGAAAAATAACTCATATTTTTCTTTCCAAGCAGATAAAACAGCATGTGCGTCTTGTTGAATAGGGGAAGTAGCATAAATGACTGACTCTGATTTTTTAAACCATTCATAGAACTCCTTCTCACTAACAGGAAACGCTTTAGTTAGGTCATACTCTTTTATATCATCTAACTGCAAATTGCAGTTAAATGCACTGTTAATATGTGGCAGTAAAGAAGTAGGACATGTTACTGTTCCATCAATATCTATTCCGAATCGAACATTCCTCATGTGTATTACTCCTTATGCTTGTTGTTTTTCAAGTTCTTGCTTAGCGAAGTACTCTGAAGCAATTTTATCAATTTCAATTTTTAGTTCTTCGACCATTGTTTCTTCTGGTACTTTACGAACTGTTTTCCCTTTTCTAAATAAAAGACCTTCTCCACGAGCACCTGCAATACCGATATCTGCTTCACGTGCTTCTCCAGGTCCATTTACTGCACAACCTAGTACAGCTACTTTAATCGGCGCTTTTATATGTGAAATATATTCTTCGACTTCATTGGCAATAGAGATTAAGTCAATTTCAATTCGTCCACATGTTGGGCATGAAATAAGTGTTGCTGCATTTGAAGAAAGACCAAAAACTTTTAATAATTCACGTGCTACTTTAATTTCTTCTACTGGATCCGCACTTAATGACACACGCATTGTGTTACCAATACCCATGCTTAATAGTGTACCAAGACCTGCAGCACTTTTAATGGAACCAGCAAAAAGTGTGCCTGATTCAGTAATTCCTAAGTGAAGAGGGTAGTCAAATGCTTTGGAAGCTTTTTGGTACGCTTCAATTGCTAAATTTACATCTGATGCTTTCATGGAAACGATAATATCGTGAAAATCTAAATCTTCCAGAATTTTAATATGGTGTAAGGCACTTTCAACCATACCATCGGCAGTTGGATAGCCATATTTTTCAAGAAATTTCTTTTCAAGTGAGCCGGCATTTACACCAATTCGAATTGGAATACCTTTTGCTTTTGCAGCATTTACAACTGCTTCTACTTTTTCTTTACGTCCAATATTACCAGGGTTAATCCGAATTTTATCTGCACCTTGCTCAATAGCAATGAGTGCAAGTTTATAGTCAAAATGAATATCTACTACAAGAGGGATATTAATTCGTTTTTTGATTTCACCGATAGAATAGGCTGCACGTTCATCTGGACAAGCAACACGAACAATTTGACATCCAGCTTCCTCTAATCGTAATATTTCTGCAACAGTTGCTTCGACATCATGTGTTTTTGTTGTAGTCATACTTTGTATAAAAAGCTCGTTGCTACCACCTATAGTTAAATCTCCAACTCTTACAGGACGAGTATTGGAACGATGAATTATTTCAGACATGAAATTCTCTCCTTCTTAATGCTTTTACCTTCTCTCTCGTATATTTTAGCAGTCTTATGATTGAAAAGACAAGGAAGAAACATCTATCTTTCATTTTTGCAAGCTTCCGATGAGGAGTAAACAGGTAAAAACACTAATTCACCATCTTGCACCTTCTGATTTACAAGGTGTGGATTTAATTCGTAAAAGTCATTTTTTCTTTCTTCCATTGAAACAGTAGTGTTCGTTGGGTACATGTTAAAAAGGGAGAAAAGAGTGTCCCCTGGGACTGGTTTTACTGCAATATAGTCCATTGTTTCTTCACATACTTCAGTTGGATAAAATGCGAGAGGAATTGTTCCTTCAAACATATCTACTTTAATAATATAAAAGGTGACTAGAATTATGATAGTTGCTACGAATATTTTCATGAAAAAACCTCCTTGTCCCACTATATGTAGGAAAGGAGGAAATATGATTCACCGTTTAATAGGATAGTATTTACATGCTAAAAATAGATAAATGAATGTAACTACATAGATTATAAGTTGTATATATATGCTTGACCATTGAAAAATCGCAACAACTATGGAGAAAAGTAGTGGTACTGTGCTAGCAAAAAGTGTGCTTCGCCATAAATGCCTATATTCACCTTTTCTTTTTAAAAGAGTTTGAATTATTGTTCCGATATATGCAAAAATACTAACACGAATAAAGATAAACAAAGTGTTTAAAACAAATAAAAAGATAAAAGCAAAAGGATAAATGAGCCACTTAATATCTTGGAAATACTCTAGTAGTCCTTCCATATTTGCTTGTTGAATAGATAATCCATTTGTAAATTGAACAAAAGCTATAATTGTCAAAATGAATATGAAACTAAATATGTATTGCATGACCTTCCCAATAGGAACCAGTCGAAAAGCCGCAATCTTTTTTGGGCTATGTAGGCTTGCTTTAAACAATTGAAATAAATTCATGAATGTCACCCTTTCCAAGCTATTTTATCATCAATTCAGCAAGTAAAACAAAGTATTCATTTTGTATTGTTAAGAAATTGTAAAGATTGTACTCGTTCTATTTACAATGCCTTTATAATTTCACCATAATAGTAGACGTGTGAAAAACGTGAAATAGGAGTTGACTGATGAAGTGGAGCTCAATTGGCAAGAAATGCTATTTGAATTTTTTGGTGGACTAGGTATCTTTTTATTTGCCATAAAGTATATGGGGGATGGCCTACAAAAAGCTGCTGGAGATAGATTGAGAGATATTTTGGATCGCTATACAACTAACCCGTTTATGGGGGTACTAGTTGGTATTATCGTTACTGTTCTAATCCAATCTAGTTCGGGAACTACTGTTATTACGGTAGGTTTAGTAAGTGCAGGATTTATGACACTACGCCAAGCAATTGGTGTAATAATGGGAGCTAATATTGGAACGACGATTACCGCATTCATCATTGGATTTGATGTTGGTGGATATGCACTGCCAATTATGGCTGTAGGTGCATTCCTAATTTTCTTCTTTAAAAAGAATATGGCACAAAGTATTGGAGAAGTAATTTTTGGATTCGGTGGACTATTTTTAGGACTCGAATTAATGAGTAATGGTATGAAGCCGCTTCGGGAGCTTTCTGCATTTACAGATTTCACTTTAAGTATGAGCGATCATTCCATTTTAGGTGTGCTAGCTGGTACCATCTTTACTTTAATTGTACAAAGTTCTAGTGCAACTGTTGCGATATTACAAGGACTTTATGCAGAAGATTTACTTTCATTGTCAGGTTCACTACCAGTATTATTCGGAGACAATATTGGGACAACTATTACTGCAGTACTTGCTTCGTTAGGAGCATCAATTGCGGCAAAACGAGCAGCAGCAACGCATGTATTGTTTAATGTTGTAGGTACAATCGTGTTCCTCCTTCTCTTAACACCATTCACATTGTATATAGAATGGATCTCAGGTGTACTAAACTTAGAAAGCAAAATGCAAATTGCATTTGCCCATGGATCATTTAATGTTGCAAATACCATTTTACAGTTTCCTCTAATTGGAGTTTGGGCTTATGTTGTTACAAAACTAATTCCAGGGGAAGATGTATCGATTGAATATAAACCAAAACATTTAGATGTACACTTCATTGAACAATCGCCGTCTATTGCGATAGGACAAGCAAAAGAAGAAATTCTTCGAATGGGTGGGCTTAGTATACAAGGGCTAGAAACTACCTATTCTTATTTAAAAACAAAAAATAAACGAGATGCAGATACGACAAATCAAATAGAAGAAGCATTAAACAATTTAGATCAAAAAATTACAGACTATCTAGTAAAAATTTCTTCACAATCATTATCCAGTCAAGACTCTAGTAGGCACAATATGTTAATGGATACTGTCCGAGATATTGAAAGAATTGGAGATCATTTTGAAAATATTATTGAACTAATTGATTATCAACAAGTAAATCGTATTCAGATTACAGAAGATGCGATGCAAGATGTTTCGGAAATGTTTGAGTTAACAATTAATACAGTTAGAAAAGCTGTGGACGCGTTAGATACAAACAGTCCCGAGATTGCACGTGAGGTGTCAGAGCAAGAAAATACGATTGACCGAATGGAAAGACAATTTAGAAAAAATCATATTATGCGAGTAAACGAAGGGAAATGTTCTGGTCAAGCTGGTATAATGTTTGTTGATATATTAAGTAATCTTGAAAGGATTGGCGATCATGCAGTAAATATTGCTGATGCCATTTTAGGTAAACGTATTTGATAGAAATCATTGGATGGATATTAATCGTTGCTAGTTTTATCGTAGCTTTTATTGGAACTGTTTACCCTATTATACCTTCCGTATTATTTATGCTTCTAGCTTATGTAATATATGGACTGTTCTTCTCTTTTACCGAGTTAAATTGGCTATTCTGGATCATTCAGTTGTTATTCGTTGTATTATTATTTAGTGCGGATATGGCTGCGAATGCTTTTGGCGTGAAAAAATTTGGGGGTACAAAAGCGGGAGTTTGGGGAAGTACTATAGGTTTGATCATAGGTCCATTTGTTATTCCCGTTGCTGGTATTTTGATTGGGCCATTTATTGGTGCGGTATTAGCAGAATTAATTGTTACACGAGAAGGCTTTAAACAAGCTATAAAATCGGGGATTGGATCTTTAATTGGTTTTCTTACTTCTTCAATCGTAAAGATCATTGTTCTAACCGTAATGCTTGTTGTCTTTATCCTCTTCGTATGAGTTCAGTCAAAAGTATGATAATATTATTTTTAGTTGTTTTTCGTTGAACGTTTCCTCTTATTTTGATACGCTAATACATGGAAAGAATTTTCTAAATTATTCTTTAGGAGGAAACTATAATGGCATACGAATTACCACAACTACCTTACGCGTATGACGCACTTGAACCACATATTGATAAAGAAACGATGAATATTCATCATACTAAACATCACAATACTTACGTAACTAACGTAAATAATGCACTTGAAGGTCACTCTGATCTACAAGGTAAATCAGTAGAAGAGTTAATCGCTAACTTAGATGCAGTTCCTGAAGCAATTCGTACTGCAGTTCGTAATAATGGTGGCGGACATGCTAACCACTCACTATTTTGGCAAATCCTTTCACCAAACGGTGGCGGAAACCCAACTGGTGAATTAGCAGAAGCTATCGACAAAAAATTCGGAAGCTTTGACGCTTTCAAAGAAGAATTTGCTAAAGCAGCTACAACTCGTTTTGGATCTGGCTGGGCTTGGCTATCAGTTGCAAACGGAGAAGTAGAAGTTTCTTCTACAGCTAACCAAGATTCTCCGATTATGGAAGGTAAAACTCCATTATTAGGTCTTGACGTTTGGGAGCATGCATACTACTTAAATTATCAAAACCGTCGTCCTGACTACATTGGTTCTTTCTGGAATGTAGTTAACTGGGATGAAGTTTCAAAACGTTACGCATCTGCAAAATAATTATTTTATAAAAAGAAACCTAGCACACACTTTTTCGTCTAAAAGTGTGTGCTTTTTATGTTACACTAGAATATAGTGAAATTTATTAACTTTAATGCCTCCGGCGGATGCCACAGATTTTATAATAAAGTTCATCCAGCAAGTTGGATGTAAAATTATGGCCAAAATAAGCCAAGGCGAATTTGATAGAAGTAGGTGATCCTCATGCGAAAAACTCCCAATAAACGTGCACAAAGTGTAAAAGCAAAACAACGAGCTAATATTACATTTCGCATGAATATACTATTCTTTTCTATATTCCTTTTATTTACAATGTTAATCTTACGATTAGGTTATTTGCAAATTGTAAAAGGGGAAGATTACACGAGAGCTATTGAACGTACAGAAGAAGTAGCAGTGAATACGAGTGTGCCAAGAGGTCGTATTTTTGATAGCGAAGGTAGAATATTAGTCGATAATGAACCGCAACGTGCAATTACTTATACGAAAATGCAAACAACCAAATCAAGTGACATGTTTGATATTGCTGAAAAGCTAAGTGTACTAATCGAGAAGGATACAAAGGGAATTACGAAAAGTGATTTACAAGATTATTGGCTTCGGAAATATGAAGAGGAGGCTAATAACTTAGTAACAGAGGAAGAGCGAAAAGAAATTACTGCTAACGAAGATTTATCTACGAAACAGAAAAATGCGGAGATTAATAAGTTAACAAGAAGCAGAATAACAGAAGAACAATTACAATCTTTCTCTCCGGAAGAACTAGAGGTCATTGCGATATACAGAGAAATGGCTTCAGGTTACGCACTATCTCCTCAAATTATTAAAGGGGAGGACGTTTCCGTTGAAGAATTCGCTCGAGTTTCAGAGCGATTAGGTGAATTAAAAGGAGTCAATACGACGACTGATTGGAGAAGAGTAAAAACTTCTTCACTTGCAATACTAGGCTCAACAACATTACCTAAAGAGGGTATTCCAAAAGATCGTTTAGACTATTTTTTATCAAGAGATTATTCTAGAAACGATCGTGTTGGTAAAAGTTATATTGAACAACAATATGAAGAGGTACTACAAGGTAGGAAAAGTGTGGTCAAAAATATTACAGATGGTAAAGGGCGAGTTATTGATACTCAAACGGTTTTTGAAGGGGAGCCTGGAAAAGACTTAGTTTTGACAATTGATAGCGAACTTCAGATGGCACAAGAAGCAATACTTGAAAAGCAGTTACTTGAATTGAAAAATAATAATCCAGGAACAAAATATTTAGATAGAGCATTTTTTATCATGTTAAATCCAAGCACAGGAGAAGTTCTTTCATTAATTGGGAAACAAATTGTGAAAGATCCTAAAACGGGAAAACAAACAGTTAGAGACTATGCATTTGGTTCATTTACTACATCCTATGAAGTAGGTTCTACAGTTAAACCTGGAACACTACTTACTGGTTATCGTGAGAATGTAGTAAAACCTAATGAAACCATGATTGATGAACCGATTTATATAAAAGGCTCTAATCCAAAAAGTTCTGTTTTCAATAGATCTGGAAGAATTGCCATGAATGATTTAGTAGCAATTGAGCGCTCTTCTAACGTTTATATGTTTAAAATTGCTTATAGGCTTGGTGGTCAAAATTATCTTCCACATTATGGGATTAATTTTGACCTAGATGCATTCCGAAAAATGCGAAATGGATATGCACAATTAGGTTTAGGTGTGCCAACTGGAATCGACTTACCTGGTGAAGTATCAGGTGTTGAAGGCGGACTCGAAATGGGGAAACTTCTGGACCTAAGTATCGGGCAGTATGATACATATACACCATTACAGCTTGCTCAATTTGCGGCAACACTTGCTAATGGAGGAGATCGTATCCAACCTCATGTAGTGAAAGAAATTAGAGAACCTTCGACGGATGGAACACAGTTAGGAAAAGTAGTAAAAGAATTTACTCCGAATATATTAAATACAGTTGATAATACGGAGGCAGAAATTGAACGTGTTCGAAGTGCAATGCAACGTGTATATTACGGAGATAAAGGTACGGCGAGATCAGCGTTTGGAAACTCTCCATTTAATGGGGCGGGTAAGACAGGAACTGCACAATCTTTCTATTATGATCCCGAAAAAAAGAAAAGATTTAGTACTGTAAACTTAACACACATTGGTTTTGCGCCTTATGAAAATCCAGAGATAGCATACGCTGTCCTTATTCCATGGGCATCTCTTGAGTCAGATTACAAAACAAATTTTTCTACTGCACTAACAAGACAGCTAGTTGATGAGTATTTTAAAATTCAACAAAAAAATGCGGGATTGAAAGAAAATGATTCCACCGCTACACCAACTATAAAGCCTGCATATACGAATGATAAAATAGACGAAGAAGAAACTGAATCATAAGATAGCTGGTCATCCTTTTATATGAGGGTGGCCAGTTTTTTTATTGCTCAATAAATAGGCTGTTAAATATATTGTTATTATATTTTGAGCTGTAGCTAACAATAAGGCAGTGCGTGAGGAACCTTTCTCTCAATTATTCTATATATTATTAATTTGCTTTCAAGACAAAGTTTCTTTATTTTTTCCGCTACTTATAAAAAAGAATCTACTAACAACCATTAATATATTTAGTTCAAAAAATTTAATTGACAATTTTTATCATTACTATTAGTATTTTATTTGAACCAATTGAAAATGATTATCATTATTAATGTTAGAGTATTTTCATTTATTTTATTCTAATAAACTCACATTATATGAAGAAAAGGAGAAAACATTTTGAAAAAGCTATACATACCATTCCTATTTTTGTTTGTACTCATAGTTAGTGCTTGTGGAAATAATGAGACGGTGAACGAAGATAATGCAATCGATACTGAGAAAGAAACATTTACTTACCAATCAGAAACTGGACCTATTGAGGTTCCTACAAATCCCCAAAGAATAATTTCTCTTACTAACGGACCTAATGCATTGGCCTTAAATGCTAACATTATTGGGATTGATGAATGGACTAATATGAACCCTCTTTTTCAAGAAAGACTTGAGGGAGTGGAAGTCGTATCAGAGGATAACCTGGAGAAAATAATTGAACTGGAACCAGATCTAATCATAGCCGGATCTCATATGAATAATATTGATAAACTAAATGAAATTGCTCCTACTGTAGTTTACACGTGGGGGAAATTGGATTATTTAACACAACAAGTTGAAATCGGAAAACTCTTAAACAAAGAAATGGAAGCAAAAGAATGGGTCAAAGATTTCCAAGAGCGTGCTGAATCCACAGGAGAAGCCATTCGAGCAAAAATCGGTGAAGATGCAACCGTTTCTGTAATCGAAAGTGGTGATAAAGAGTTTTATGTATTTGGAAATAATTATGCGCGCGGAACAGAAATATTATATCAAGCAATGGAATTGAAAATGCCTGATAAAGTAAAGGAACTGGCACTTGAATCGGGTATCTATACCTTTTCATCGGAAATGCTTCCTGAGCTTGCTGGAGATTATGTAATCTTGAGTAAAAACCCAGATGGTGATAATTCATTTTTTGAGACCGATTTATGGAAAAACATATCTGCAGTTAAAAACAATCATGTATTTGAAATAAATACGAAGGCATCTACCTACAGTGATCCAATCACTCTAGAATATCTTCTGGTATTTTTCGGAAAATCATTTCTTAATAATTAGTAAGCAAAAAGGTGTTCTTTTTATATGAATTACTACATTACTGAACTGAACCTCGTATGGTTGATACTTTTAAAAAAAGTAGCCCCATGCGGGGTTCTATTTATATACTGGCATATTCTCTTCCTCATTAATTTCTATTTTCAGGTAACTTCTTATAATTCTTGATATGTTTATTACCTATATCTTGCACATAGTAATGATTTGATCTACATTTGTATGCTCTTGCGGATACATATATACAGTTTACAAAAGCTTTACATTACATTCACATCGACTCAACATCTATCCAGTAAAGTTGTCATTGTAAGAGAAAGAAATAGAAAAACAACTTTAGGGGGATTTACCTGATGAAGAACTGGAAGTACTTATTAATGACAACAATGGTAGGATCGGCACTTGCTCTAGGAGCTTGTGGAAATGCATCAACTTCAGAAACTACTGAAACACCAGCGGCAGAAACTGAAAAACCTCAAGAAGAAACAGCAGTTCTAGAAGGTAAAGTAGCTGGAGACGGTTCAAGTACAGTAGCACCTATCATGGAAGCAATTGTAGAAGAATATGCAGCAGTACAAAATAAAGTACAAGTAACAGTTGGTGTATCTGGAACTGGTGGAGGTTTTGAAAAATTCATCGCTGGTTCAACTGATTTCGCAAACGCATCTCGTCCAATAAAAGATGAAGAAAAAGAAAAACTTGCAGCTGCAGGTATTGACTTTACTGAATTTAAAGTGGCGTATGACGGTTTATCATTAGTAGTAAATAAAGATAATACTTGGGTAGATTCTTTAACAGTTGAAGACTTGAAAAAAATGTGGGTTGAAGATGGTTCAGTGAAAAAATGGTCAGATATTAACCCAGAATGGCCAGATGAAGAAATCGTATTCTATTCACCAGGTACAGATTCAGGAACTTACGATTACTTCGATGAAGTAGTTCTAGATGAAGCAGATTTAGTGAAAACAGCAACACTTTCTGAAGATGACAATGTATTAGTTCAAGGTGTACAAGGAGATAAGAACGCAATCGGTTACTTTGGTTATGCTTACTACCTAGCTAACAAAGATACATTGAAAGTAGTTAAAGTAGAAGGTGTAGAGCCTACTAACGAAACAATTGAATCTGGTGAATACTCACCATTATCTCGTCCACTATTTGTATACGTAAAAAACAGCGCAGTGAAAGAGAATCCAGCAACTTATGACTTTATGAAATATACTCTTGAAAATGCAGGAGATATGGCTGAAGCAGTAGGATATGTAAAACTTCCAGATGCTGATTACGATAAAGGTTTAGCTGATTTAGAAGGCTTGAAATAATAGGTTTAGGTAAATCGGAAAAGTAAAGAGACGAGTAGCAGTATTGCTACTCTTTTCTTTCGTTTGGTAAAAGGGGGATTCACCATGGCTCAAAAGGATGTTACTGGTCAACCATCAGTTCAAGAGCTAATTGCAAAATCAAATAGTAAGAAACAAAAAAAAGTAATTGAAAAACTAATTCCATTTATTTTGTTGTTAATCGCATCTGTATCCGTTTTAACGACAATTGGAATTGTTTTTACTTTAATTGTGGAGACAGTTATATTTTTCACTAAAGTTCCAGTACTAGAATTTCTGTTTGGGACGGAGTGGTTTCCGTTTGCCAATACAGAACAACAATTTGGAATACTTCCATTAGTTGTTGGAACATTAAAAGTTACAGTAATTGCTGCAATCGTAGCTGTTCCATTTGGTATAGCTTCTGCAATATTTTTAAGCGAGTATGCGAGTGAAAATTTGAGAAGAGTTATTAAACCAATTTTAGAAGTATTAGCTGGTATACCAACTATTGTATATGGATTTTTCGCATTAACTTTTGTTACTCCATTATTGCAACAATTTATCCCGGATTTGAAAATTTTTAATGCATTAAGCCCAGGTATTGTTGTTGGTATTATGATTCTACCTATGATAGCGTCATTATCCGAAGATGCTATGACTTCTGTACCAAACTCAATCCGAGAAGGTGCACTTGCCATGGGGTCTACGAAATTGGAAGTAGCATTGAAAGTAGTTTTACCTGCAGCTTTATCTGGAATTGTTGCTTCGGTTGTACTAGCACTTTCTCGTGCAATCGGTGAAACAATGATTGTTTCTTTAGCTGGAGGGTCTACACCAAAATTTGACTGGGATGTTACGGATTCCATTCAAACAATGACTGCCTACATTGTTCAAGTATCTTCAGGCGATGCAGGATACGGAACTACCATCTATTACTCTATTTATTCTGTAGGGTTTACATTATTCTTATTTACACTGTTAATGAACTATCTTGCTCACGTTATTTCAAAAAAATATCGGGAGGAATACTAAATGAAATATATAGATCATAACTCAGTCGTAAAAAGAATGAATAGTAGACTAATTGTAAATCGAATTTTAAAAACACTTTTTTTCCTTGCAACATTGTTTGCTCTATTAACAATAGCTGTCCTTTTTTATCGAATTATTACACAAGGTGTTGGTTATTTAACACCAGAATTCTTTCAGAACTTCGGTTCTCGATTTCCAGCAAAAGCCGGAGTGAAAGCTGCATTAGTCGGTTCAATATGGTTAATGTGCGTTGTAGCTCCAGTATCTTTAATATTAGGTGTTGGAACAGCTATTTATTTGGAAGAATATGCGAAGAAAAATAAATTGAATGACTTTATTCGAATGAATATCTCTAACCTTTCTGGCGTACCATCCGTTGTTTTCGGATTACTCGGATTAACTATTTTTGTTCGAGCATTATCCCTTGGAAATAGTATACTAGCTGCAGGATTTACGATGAGTTTATTGATTCTACCAGTAATTATCGTTGCTGCTCAAGAAGCAATTCGTGCGGTACCAAAAGAAGTTCGTGAAGCATCATATGGTATGGGAGCAACGAAGTGGCAAACAATAACAAAAGTTGTTTTACCTTCAGCTATTCCTGGAATTTTAACAGGTGCGATTTTAGCACTTTCTCGTGCAATTGGTGAAACAGCACCGTTAATTGTTATTGGAGTTCCTGTGATTATACAATTTTTGCCTGAAAACCTGCTTAGTCAATTTACAGCTTTACCAATGCAAATATATGACTGGGCTAAGAGACCTCAATTAGAGTTTCAAAATGTCGCAGCTGCGGGAATCCTTGTATTAATGATGTTCTTAATAATCATGAACTCCATTGCAGTATTTATTCGAAATAAATTTCAAAAAAGGTACTAAGCTTATTTGTGAATAGGGGGAAACAATGATGGAAAAGGTTCTAGAAAAAGCGTCATCAATGAACAATCAATCATCAAATATTGTCTACAATACACAACAATTAAATTTATGGTACGGAAATCACCATGCTTTAAAAAATATCGATCTTGAGATTAAAGAAAATGAAGTAACGGCAATTATAGGGCCTTCTGGATGCGGTAAATCAACATATATTAAAACATTAAACCGTATGGTGGAATTAGTACCTACAGTTAAAACTTCAGGGAAAATACTATATCGTGAACGTAATATTTTTGATGCAGATTATGGTGTTGAAGAGCTACGTACGAAAGTAGGAATGGTTTTTCAAAAGCCGAATCCATTTCCAAAATCAATTTACGACAATATTGCCTACGGACCTAGAATTCACGGAATAAAAAACAAAAAAATATTAGATGAAATAGTAGAAAAAAGTTTACGTGGAGCAGCTATTTGGGACGAAGTGAAAGATCGTTTAAATACAAATGCATACAGCTTATCAGGTGGACAACAACAACGTATTTGTATAGCACGTTGTTTGGCAATCGAACCAGACGTTATCTTAATGGATGAACCTACATCAGCACTTGACCCAATTTCTACACTAAAAGTAGAAGAACTTATTCAAGAACTAAAAGAAGATTATTCAATTATTATCGTTACGCATAATATGCAGCAAGCTGCACGTATTTCGGATAAAACAGCATTTTTCTTAAACGGGGAAGTAGTGGAGTTTGACAATACGGATGTAATTTTTTCTACACCTGAAGATAAGCGCACAGAAGACTATATTTCAGGACGTTTTGGATGAGGAAAGGGGTTAATAAGAGATGGTAGGAAGAGAGAAGTTCGATGCTGAATTAAAAAAAGTGCAGGATTTAATGCTTGAGCTGAGTAATATGGCAATTAATACATTAAATGATTCTATGGATCATTTATTATCGAATAATATTGAAGGTGCACTTACAGTAATTAATAACGATATTCATATTAATCATATGGAAGAAGAAATCAATGACCGTGTTATTTTGCTAATTGCAAAACAACAGCCTGTAGCGACTGATTTACGAAGATTAATGGTACTTGTAAAAGCAGCCTCTGATATGGAACGTATCGGAGACTATGCTGTAAATATCGCAAAAGAAACGATTCGAATCGGAAAAGATGAGCATATTGCACCAATCCATTTAATAGATGAAATGCGCATCAAAACAATTGCGATGTTAAAGCAGATTTTAGATGCTTTTATTAATGAAGATATGGAAGAAGCAAAGAAAATTGCAAAGCTGGATGATGAAATCGATGAGATGTACGGTCATGCTATTAGAACGCTCCTTTCAGTTGGTGTAGAGCAACCCTCTCAACTTAGCCAAATTACACAACTTTCTTTTGTTTGTCGATATCTAGAAAGATCTGCAGATCATGCTACAAATATGGCAGAGCGATTATTGTTTTTACTAAAGGGAAAGCATTATGAATTGAATAATTAATAATGAAAAGAGGCTGTCCAAAAGTTGTTTTTGGATGGCCTCTTTTTAAGAAATAGGAAAGTATTTTTCTGTAAATAACCAACGAAAAGTAATCTGAAGAGGGCATTGGACAAACATCAGCAAGAAAATTACCGAGAAAAAAGAGGGTTGGAAGTGACATATCCACTTCCAACCCTCCAAAAGATTCTTGTAATGATCTAGCAAACAAAAGGCGAGAGCTTGTCTTAGTTTCCTGTAATTATTTGTGCAATTTGTTTAATCGTCATAGATGAATCTAACTCGTATTCACCTATCTGAATTCGTCCTGCTAAGTTTTGGGTGATAAGATAATCCTCAAAGTCTTGTTTATTTAGAATAATCTCCGCACTTTCTAATGCATAACTGATATCTTTAGAAGTCATACCAGATTGAACAATAAGTACGAAATTTGTAACATCATTTGTTGTCTTATCATCTTTAGATGGTTGTTGCTCCACTTTTTCTGCGGAAGCTTGTACTTTTTGTGCATTTTCTAAATCTAACTGAAGCTGAGCAAGCTGTTGTTTGACAGTTTTTAGTTCTGATTGGGACTTCTCATATGCTTCTTCAATAGTTGTATTTGTCGATGTTATTTCATCTGTTTTGAACAAATGTTGCAATTGGAATACTGCACCAGCAAGAAACAATCCAATACCTAATGACCGGATGGATGCTTTGTTCATCCTTTTCCACCACCTATGACGGACTTCACTTCTTCCATAGTAAGGGAAGATCTTTTACTGATTTCAGATATTGAGTATCCTTGCTTATGTAATTCCAGTACTTGATTTTTTATGATTTCATGAATAGCTGGTTTTGGTTTTTGTTTTTTGGGTAATGCAATTTTGTTTCCTTCTATTAATAGTTCTTCTTCGACAACTTTTAGTCTTCTCTTTAAAGCACTTGTTTCCTGATAAAAAGAAAACGAAAGATCTTCCACTTCAGACTCCATTTTTTTGGAAGAATCTTTGAAGAAAAAGGAAACGATAATTAATAAAATACCTATTATCATAATAATGTTTGAAAAGTCCATCAAATTCACCTCTAAATTATTTCTTCTTATTATAATACTAACATATCCAAAAAAACTTTGAATAATTTCTTTTATTAATAGTAGATTTTCCTTGGATATATGCTATAATTGGTTAGTCGTATAAATCATGCTCAAGTTTTATATTTAATCCTGGCAAAGAGTGGGAGGGACAACCATGCGCGTTAATATTACATTAGCTTGTACAGATTGCGGAGAGCGCAACTATATTTCTAAGAAAAACAAGCGTAACAATCCAGAACGTCTTGAACTTAAAAAATATTGCTCACGTGAAAAGAAAATGACTCTTCATAGAGAAACTAAATAATAATTTAAACCAAAACCAAATGTGGTTTTGGTTTTTTTCTATTGTAAATTAGGGGGAGGAAGAAGACATGACTAAGCAAGTCCAAAGAGACGACATGAAAAATCGGCTAGCTTCTTTAGAAAAGTCACAATATCATTCCTATTCAAAAGAAATTGAATCACGCTTTCTTCAAGAGGAAAATGTAGTAAATGCATCTATCATCGGCATCACCATTTCTTCTTTTCCAGAAGTCGAAACGGAAGGAATTATTCAAAAGGTTTGGGATTTAGGAAAAACGGTTGTAGTACCAAAGTGTGCACCGAAGGAACGCACGATGACTTTTTATTCTATAGATAGCTTTGATCAGCTAGAAACGGTTTATATGCAATTATTAGAGCCTAATCCACTTTTATGTACACCAGTATCCTCGAGTGAAATTGATGTGCTTGTAGTGCCTGGAATTGTTTATAGTGATACAGGTTACCGCATTGGTTATGGTGGCGGATATTATGATCGGTTTTTAATGCAATTTAGTGGCCAAACTATTTCATTGGCATTTGACTTTCAGGTGTGCAATCATATAGAACGAGAAAGCTTTGATCTACCTGTGGACAAACTAATTACAAATACCCAAATCATTTCTTGTAAAATAAATCGCGAAGAGGAAACAAAATGAAATCCGTATATGATGTCATGCAACTTTTAAAACGTTTTGGAATATATGTTTATACAAAAGATCGTTTGGCAGATCTTGAATTGATGAAAGAGGAAATAAAAGAGTTGTACCAGATGCAAATGATAGAAGCAAAAGACTTTCAAATAGCTATACTATTATTGAGGCAAGAGCAAAATAAATATAAGAAATCATAGCGGCAAAGGTAAATAAATACTGCCGTTTTTTTTATTTGTAAAAAAAATGAAACTTTCTTGGTTTACAATCGTCTAATAGGAGGTATGTAAATTTTAGGACATGAATAATTATATCAAATTTCCATTTCATTTATATTGATTTATTGTAAAGAAAGGATTAAGATATATTCTGTTACTTTTACTTATACAATTAAGAGTTAAAAAGGGGAGGATGTAGGCATGAAGAAAAAAAACTGGCCGACACATTCTATTCTTGTTATAGCTATTGTGGCAACTTGGATACAAACGTATATCGTTTATCACACTAGCTTTGATATGAAAATCGAGAATATGATGCAACAATTTATTTTATTTATAAATCCGCTCAGTTTTCTTTTGTTTATTTATGGACTATCACTATTTTTTAAGAGTCCAAAAACAAGAAATAGATATATTGTTGTCACTAGTATAATATTAGCAATTGTTTTGTATGCGAACGCAGTTTTTTATCGCTTTTTTACGGATTTTATTACAATCCCAGTATTGTTCCAAACAAGTAACTTTGGAGATTTAGGAACATCAGCGAAAGAATCTGTTTACTTAACAGACATTTTCTATTTTACAGATGTCGCTATTATTTTGATTGCAATTAAATGGTTGAAAATAGGCGAGAAAGTATCAGTGATTAAGCCTGCTATTAGAAGAGCTTATTTTGTTTTAGCAGCAGCAGTTTTGTTTTTAAATTTAGGGTTAGCTGAAATCGAACGTCCACAACTTCTAACAAGAAGTTTTGACCGTGAAATGTTAGTGAAAAATATTGGATCGTACAATTACCATCTATACGATTTATACATTCAATCGAAATCACATGCACAAAGAGCACTTGCAGATGGTAGTGAACTTGTAGAAGTAAATAACTACGTTCGATCCAATCAAGCAGAGCCAAATGCGGAAATGTTTGGGCTTGCGGATGGTCGCAACTTAATCGTTGTCTCAATGGAATCCTTACAAAATTTTGTAATTAACAATGATATGAATGGCCATGAAATTACGCCATTTTTAAACTCTTTAACGAAGGATAAAGATACGTTTTACTTTTCTAACTTCTATCATCAAACAGGGTTAGGTAAAACATCTGATTCGGAATTCCTTGTAGAGAACTCGTTATACCCATTAGGTGGGGGAGCTGTTTTCTTTACACATAGTGGGAATAAGTTTCATTCGATGGCTGAGAGCTTAAATGAAGAAGGATACTTTACAAATGTAATGCATCCAAATAGTAAAAGCTTTTGGAATCGAGATATGATGTATCAAGCACTATCAGTTCAAAAATTTTATGATGTTAATGATTATGTTGTAAACGAAGGAGATGCTGTTAACTGGGGTATGAAGGATATTCCTTTCTTTGAACAATCAGTTGACCATATGGCAGAAATGCCTCAACCATTTTACTCTCGTTTGATAACACTAACGAATCACTTCCCGTTCGATCTTGAGGAGGAAGATCAATTCATTCCTCCATATGATTCGAATTCTCGTACACTAAATAAATACTTCCAAACTGTACGTTATATGGATGAAGCTTTGAAATCGTTCTTTGACGATTTAAAAGCAAAAGGATTGTATGATAATTCGATTATCGTAATGTACGGAGATCATTACGGTATTTCAGAAAATCATAATGTCGCTATGTCTAAGTATTTAGGAAAAGAAATTACACCTTATGAGTCAGCAAAACTACAGCGTGTTCCATTCTTTGTTCATATTCCAAATAGTGGAGTAGGAAAAGAAATGACTGAAACTGCTGGTCAAATTGATATTAGACCAACTATTTTGCATTTGTTAGGTGTAGAAACTGCTAAAGATATGCAATTAGGTGCCGATGTATTCTCTGAGGACCATGAAGACTTTACTATTTTCCGTAACGGTGGATTCGTAACAGATAAATTTGTGTATGCGGGCAATGCTTGTTATGATAATTCAACAGGAACGGAAATTGACATTGAAAATTGTCAACCTTATATTGAACGAGCGACTCAAGAACTCGGCTATTCTGATCAGATAATTAATGGGGATTTACTGCGTTTCTATGATTCGAAAACGGGAAATCTATTAATAGATGAGGCGGAAAAAGAGAAGCCGTAATTTAGAGCACAGACATATATATTGTCTGTGCTTTTCGTTTGCGGACATGCCTCCATTTTGTGTTTGAATATCTTAATTTATCCCAAAATGCATATTTATATAATGAAACAAAAATGAGGCTTCATGCGTCTAATACAATAATGTGAAGGGGGGAGTCGATTGAAGAAAATTGGAATACTTATCATTTGCATGTTACTACTTCAAGCTTGTCAAGATAGTAAAGTTCAAGTAGAGGTAAAACAACCTAAACGTAATATGGAAGAAACATCATTACCTAGTGTTTCACCAACAATTCCTCCGAAAGCATTTCCATCCATATCATTCGCTCCCTCTGCATTTCAGTGCGTTGTTGGTTGGTTGTCAAATGATGAGGTCGTTTTCATCCTTTCGGATAAAGGGAAATGGACTGTACAAACTTATTCGGTATCCCGTGAATCTTGGAAATTGATATATACATCACCGATTCCAATTGTTCAAGCTATCATCCATCCAAATAAAGAACTAATCTTATTACATACATCTAGTAATTCTTCATCAGCAGAAGTTCAAGTATTACATAAGAATGGTTATTTAGTGCATAGTTTATCTTTTGAATCAGCAGAATTATACATGGATTGGCATCCGACAAATCCTGATTTAATAGTATTTACGACTTTCTATGAAGATTGGTCATACAATACGTTTGTTTATGATGGTTCTACTCAGGTTTTGGAATCGATTGAAGTCGAAAATCCGTTTGTGAAATGGTATGATGAACAGCACTTAATGGTATTTACAGGGTCTGAAAGTAGCTTAGATGGAAGTGAACTAATGCTATACTCTTTAAATGACAAGTCGTTGAAGAGTACAGGTATTAATCATTTATTAGACGTTCAAAATTTAGGAGAAAGTATGCTTTATATTCATATAAACGAGCAGGAAAATGTTTATGAGTATCGTTTAGTTTCGATTGAATCAGGTGATTCTTTCGAATGGACATCTCCAACTATAAGTAATTATTCAGAATGGGTTATACCAACTATTTCTGTCATAGAACCCAATAAAATTATAGCGATTAAATCAGTTGAGAGTGGTAACGTGGATGAAAATGATAAAAGAGGTATAATCTCGAGTATTTCCCTAGAAGGTGAGAAAGAGCTTGGAGAAATCACCTCACAGCCTATTGCATGTGCACCAAATGGAGAGATATGTCTTGGTGGATATGAAAAGGAAAATTGGATACAGTTAAAACCTCTCAAAGAAAAGCTATGGATTCATCTGAATGAATAGAAAAAAGCTGTTGTACAAGTTGTACAACAGCTTTTTCTATTACATTTTAGTGTAAGCTTGGTGGATAGCCTTGGTTCAATATAGTCATGACTGTAAAGAAGCCAAAAACAGCAAATGTACCAAAGTTAAATAGAACTCCTAGCACATTCTTTTCTTTGAAAGCTTGGAAAGTGCCAATTACAGCTAAAATCGTAACAAGCCCAAAAATAACCATTAATAAGTTCATGAAAGACACTCCTTTCGACATCAGAAAATGAATGTCGCAATTGCATATTCCTCTTCTATTGTAATTGTATTCGTTACTTTTGTCGAGTGAAAAAAGTGGCGAATAATTGAACAAACGGTACTATATCGTTTAGAATAAGCATGAGGTGATTATTATTTTAAATATACGAACTTATCCATTAGGTTACATTCAAACAAACTGTTATGTCGTGTCAAATGCTTCTAAACAATGTTTAATTTTTGATCCGGGTGGTGAAGGTGATAAATTAATACATGAGCTTAATCGTTTGAATTTGAAGCCAATTGCAATTCTATTAACACATGCACATTTTGACCATATTGGTGCGGTAGATCATGTTAGAGATGTGTACAATATACCAGTTTACATACATTCTGCTGAAAAGAAGTGGTTGATGGATCCAACAAAAAATGGTTCTGGAAAATATGCAGAAATTCCATCCATTTCTTGCAAAGAGGCGGATATTATTTTATCGAATGAATCTGAATTAGTAGTTGGAGACTTCTCCTTACAAGTTTTCCACACACCAGGCCATTCCCCAGGTAGTATAACGTATTATTTTAGTGAAGATGCTTTTGCTATCGTAGGTGATACACTTTTTCAAAATAGTATCGGAAGAACTGATTTATTAGGCGGTAACAATGGGGAATTGTTGAAGTCTATCCATACAAAACTATTAACTTTACCTGGGGCGACGGTTTTGTATCCTGGACATGGTCCTGCAACAACTCCAGAGGATGAGATGGAAACGAATCCATTTTTAAATGGATTTAGTTTGTAGAGAAAGTAAGATTTTGAAAGTGTCACTTCAGATTGTCTTGGAGACCATTGCTAGGAGTGGCAACATAAGTTAGCGACATCCAAGTCTGAATTTATCCATGAAAAAAGCAGCTCATATAATGAGCTGCTTTTTTGGAACAACTTAATGTCCAGCACCTGGTACGTGAATGAATGTTGTATAGTATGTAAAACCTGCGAAGAAGAACATTAAGTAAGCCCCGAAGATGTACATATACATACGCTCAGAAAGGTTCAAGAACCCTAAAAGAAGGAATAATCCCGTATTTGCTAAAAATAGTAGAGATGCTTCTGTCATACCACCTAAATAAAAGAAAACTGCGAAAATCCCTGTCCAGAAAGCCATCACTTTATACATATTGCCCATTTGTAGTCCCTCCTTTTGCAACGACACAAATATTCTCATACTCATTATAAATGAAAGTGTTCATGCATGTAAACCGAATATTAATTTTCTTCATACATTCCGACTAACATTGTCACAAATATGTGTAATTTACTTTCTATTATAGAACTTCTATTTGATATAAGCAATTCTTACAATGATATTACTTGAATTCCATCTGTAGACTTTGTTGTATTTAGTCGCTTAATAACAATTCTCTAATAATTGTTAGAAAATTTAATAAAATGTCTTTCATTATAATCTATTTCCAAGTATACTATTTCTAAACAAGTTGTTAGCGGTCGCAACTTGTACTGGGGAAAGGAAAGATGCATGCAACAAATAGAAAATATTGTTGAACAAAAATGTTTTCAATTACTTAAAAAAGCACATACATTTGGTGCTTCTGATTTGCACATGATACCAAACGATGAGAACTATTTTTACTACTTTAAAAAAAATTCTCAAATGTTTGAGGCAGGGAAGCTTCCCCTAAACATGGGCGAACGTATTATTTCATTCTTCAAGTTTTTATCCTCTCTTGATATCAGCGAAAAAAGAAAGCCACAAAGTGGTTCATTCCAACACATATTCAACTCTCAGAAATTTTCATTTCGTGTATCCACGTTACCATCTATATTTGGTAGCGAATCATTAGTGATTCGTCTACAACAACATGACAATGCAAAAATATTGCACTCCTTATCGTTATTTCGTGATGCATCAGAGAAAATTGTAGAACTTGCAAATAATCGACAAGGTTTAATCCTTTTTGTCGGCCCTACAGGTTCTGGTAAGTCGACAACAATGTATTCGCTCACTAAATATTGCTCTGAAATTCTTAATAGACATGTTATTTCGCTAGAGGATCCTGTAGAGAATAGTCAATCTCATTTATTGCAAATTCAAGTGAATGAGCGTTCTGGAGTGACGTATTCTTCAGGATTAAAGGCAATTTTAAGACATTCACCCGACGTTATCATGATAGGGGAAATCAGAGACAAAGATACCGCTAAAGCAGCAATACAAGCAGCATTAACCGGTCATCTTGTAGTTACTACGATTCATGCCAAAGATGCTATTGGTTCTATGTATCGGCTGATGGACCTTGGTGTATCTGTAGACGAGCTAAAACAAACTATTATTGGAATTGTGGCACAAAGACTAATTTCTGTCTCGAGTAATGATCTTTCGGCAATTTTTGAGATTATCTCAGATGAATTTTTAACGGAAGCTCTGAACTCCATTAGGACAGGTAATATATTTCACATTCCACATTCTTTGACACTTTCTTACCAAATAGAGAGAGGGGTAAGAGAAGGTGTTATTAAAAAAAATTAATCATTATTTGGCTCGAAAGGAAGAAACGATTCCATTAAATATTCAATCCTCATTTTTAAAAAGACTAAGTGACTTGTTAAAGGAAGGTTATACATTTCATACGGCAGTTTCTATGTTAATTCCTTTTCACGTTAAGAAATCCGACTTTGTCATTCAAAAAATTACCGAAATTCACAAAAACGGGTTAAATGTTACCGAAGTATTTAAACTTCTTGGATTTTCTAAACGACTACTACTTCCAATTAATCTTGCGACCATTCATGGGCGACTTCAAGAAACTATTTCAGTTCTAGGAGACCAAGCAGCAATTTTCGAAGGTGCTAGAAAAAGATTAAACAATTTATTGATGTATCCAATGTTTTTATTTGTCGTTATTTTATTATTGTTTTCGATTTTCCAAATTTATTTTTTGCCAAACATGGAGGGATTACTAGGGGCGAGAAATACATTGGACAACGACACCTCCCTAGTCTGGTCGAACATATTACTCCATTTACCAAATTACTTTTTTCTAGTTATGTTGTTTGTTATCGTCACAATTCTTACCGTGATTATTTTTATGAATAAAAGAAGCGTGCAAGTGCAGCTATTATTCTACGGGAGAATACCTATTATAAACAATTGGTATCGATTGTTTTTAACAAGAGACTTTTCTAGAGAAATGGGTGGCCTTATCGAGAGTGGTATGTCTTTGCAACAAGCATTTGATGCTCTCATCTCTCAAGAAGAACATCAAGCACTACGATATATATCGGAGCAGATGAAAGAAAAAATTGTCCATGGAGAATCATTTTCCAATTCTACATTGCTACTAAATCATTTTACGGATGATTTTCATCTGTTTGTCGTACATGGAGAAAATAGTGGTTACTTAGGAAGAGAGCTTTCATTGTATGGAGAATTTTTGACAGATAGAATAGAAGCAAAATTATTAAAGTATTTAAGTGTTGTACAGCCTACACTTTTTTTAGTTTTGGCTATTTTTATTATTGGAGCTTACTTAGCAATATTACTTCCAATCTATGAAATGATAAATATTGTTTAAGAGGAGAAGAAGCATGAAAAATATATTAGAAAAAAACGAAGGATTCACCCTGGTGGAAATGATGATCGTTTTACTCATCATTTCAGTCTTAATTTTAATTTCGATTCCAAATGTGACGAAGCATTCAGCTAATATTGACAAAAAAGGGTGCGAGGCTTTTGTCAAAATGATAGAAGGACAAGTAGAAGCTTATAAAATAGAGTTTAAAAAAATTCCTACTCTAAAAGAGTTGAGTGATGAGGGTTATCTTAAAGGGGAAGATGGGTGCCCGAATGGTAATGCTGTAAATATAGATACGGCAGATGGAAGTGTAACTGTAGTAGAGAAAACAGGATAAATGGAAATGAAACTGAGTCAAAATGGATTTACATTTATTGAAATGTTGCTTGTATTATCCATTGTAATGGTTATAACATCTTCCGTAGTTTTTGTTACTACTTCCAAGCTAGAAGAAATAGAAGAAAGAAGATTTTTTAAACAGTTTCATTTAGATGTACAACAACTTCAATCTATAGCAATTGGAGAAGAGAAATACACGTATCTGAACTTTTTTGATAATGGATCAAAATATGTGGCTAAATCAGCTAATGTGAAATTATTTGAGTATGAATTGCCAGCTGGAGTCCGCTTATCTAAAAATAGTAATTTAAAGGAAATTGCTTTTCATCCAAATGGATCTATTAAAGAGTTCGGAACGTTATTATTTGAAACAACTAACGGTTCTAAAAAAGTGACATTTTATATTGGAAGAGGAAGAGTTAATTATGAAAAATAGCTATGGATTTTCGTGGCCAGAATCGATTGTTTCGTTAACTGTTATTTTTCTAATCGCAACAACTTTACTTCCTCTATTAAGTAATATGACAATTCAACTGGAAGAGAAAAAGAGAAAATATCATTCATCCATTGTCATACATGAAGCTATAAAAATGTATTTAATAGATAATACACAGCGTGGAACGATGCAAATTGAAAAACTGGAATATTCATTTGCAATTGATTCAGAACAGATTTGTGTACATTATGAAGGAATGCGAGAGGAGAAAAGTAATTGCTTAACAATTTCGTATGTAAGCGATTGAGTGAGCGAGGATATACTTTATTAGAAGGAATTATTCAGCTTTCAGTGTTAATGTTATTTACACAAGTTTTTGCTATAACGATTGGATGGTTACATAGAATGGAAGAAAATGTGACGAATCCTACAGACATTGAATGGGCATTATTTGTTCACGATGTTGAAACTTATTTAAATAATGTAGAGGTATTAACCTTGCAAAGTGATATGGGAATACGTTTTCTAAAGGATGGAGAGGAATTTGATATTGAATTTTATCAAGACTTAATTAGAAAACAGAAAAATAGAATGGGACATGAGCAGATGTTGTTACATGTGAAATCTCTCTTAACGAATTTCGATGGTCAATCGTTGAAATTCTCAGTAGAGTTTATGAATGGGATAAAAAAGGAGCATACATTTTATGTTGCATTTCATTCAGAATGATAGAGGGGTAATATTACCAGCAGCAATATTATTACTGTTTCTAGTCTGTTTTTCTTTATTTGCAATAACGGCTGCATTTCAATCCAAATATCGAACGTATGATTCACTGGAGATTAGTAATATTAATGCTACAATCCAAAAGATAGAAAAATCAATAAAGAGAAATATTGATATTTAAAGGTTTTTAGACAGTTAAATCGTTTATATGATGAACGATTACTCACATTTCATTTAATTTCTTTTTGAATCAGTTAAACATCATAGCTTGAATTAAAGAAGGAATTAGTAAAAGACCGCTCGAAAGATGAGTGGTTTTTTTGTTTCTTCTATTAAAGAGTAAGAATCGTGATTTTTAATAATTCTTGTAATAGTCATTACGGCTCTCTATAATAAGGATAACTTAAATGAATAATTGGTTTTTATAAATGAAATAAAAACATTGCTTTAGTACAAAGATAAATGAAAAAAAGAAGAAAAACTCGAAAGTGCTTGTACTATCAAAAGCTTAGAATGATTTATAGCGCGAGAAAATAATCCTTGTATGTAGTGAGTTGGTGAACAATGTATAAAGTATATTTGGTTGGGTTTATGGGTAGTGGTAAAAGTGCAATAGGAAGACGATTGAGCTATTTATTAAAGATGCCCTATTATGATATGGATAAAGAAATAGTAAAAATGGAAAAAAGATCAATTCCAGAAATATTTGAACAAGAAGGGGAAGTGTACTTTCGAAAAATAGAAACTGAGTTTCTCCAGAATTTTCGTAATGAATCATGTATTATCTCTACTGGCGGTGGTGTTGCTATGAATGAGAAAAATATTCAAATTATGCGGAAAACGGGTTTAGTTTTATATTTAGATGCAACATTTAATGACATTTGGATGCGAATAAAAAGTGATAAGAATAGACCAATCGTACAAACTAGTACAAGAGAGGAATTAGAACAATTATATAATAGAAGAAGAAAATTCTATAAGAAAGCAGCGCACATTATAATACTTACAGAAAATCGGTCGTTAAGACAAATTACAGAATATGCTGGATATCAAGTGAATCGCCTCAAAGGCGAATGATTCTAATTTGTTTAATTTAATCGTTCGTGTTTAAAGTAATTTTTGAAAAAGGATTGCGTCTTTTATTGTTCAATGTTAGGATATAGACAAAGCGAGTGATTAATACAGATATCGCGGATGAATATACGGGGAGAGAACGCATTCGATGCGTCGCCGAAGGAGCAAGTAATGAAAATTATGAATCTCTCAGGCAAAAGAACTCGTATAGGACGCAACTCTGGAGAGTGCTTTCGTTTAATATCACGCAAAGCCACCAAAGGGGAAAGCCATTTTTGGTAAACTTTCAGGTGCCAGGACAGAGAACCCACTTTAATGTAAAGGGGTTTTTCTGTCCTTTTTTGTGTGTGAAATAGTTAAGGAGGAGATTTTTTTGTCAGAGCAGTTGAAGCGAACACCTCTATTTGATGTTTATGCAGCTTACGGAGGTAAAACAATCGATTTTGGTGGCTGGGAATTACCTGTACAATTTTCTAGTATTAAAGAAGAGCACGAAGCTGTAAGAACGAAAGCAGGATTGTTTGATGTTTCTCATATGGGAGAAATTTTCGTTACAGGTTCAGCAAGTGAAGCGTTTTTACAAAAAACGATGACAAATGATGTTTCCAAATTAGTAAATGGACAAGCGCAGTATACTGCAATGTGTTATGAAGATGGCGGTATCGTAGATGATTTATTAGTTTATAAAGTGGAAGATAACCATTATTTATTAGTAGTAAATGCAGGGAATATTGACAAAGATTTTGCTTGGTTGCAAGAAAATGCTACAGGCGATGTTGAGTTAGTAAACAAATCCGATGAATTTGGATTACTTGCATTACAAGGACCAGTTGCGCAAAGCATTTTACAAAAGCTTACTTCTAAAAATCTAGACGAAATCGGATTCTTCCGTTTCGCAGATAATGTCGAAGTGGCTGGGAAATCGGTTCTTGTATCTCGTACTGGTTATACTGGTGAAGACGGATTTGAAATTTATGCATCAAGTAATGATGTTAAAGAATTATGGAGTAGCATTTTAGATGCTGGTAAAGAAGATGGACTGCTTCCATGTGGATTAGGAGCTCGTGATACTTTACGATTTGAAGCATGCTTACCGCTATATGGCCAAGAGTTATCAAAAGATATTACTCCATTAGAAGCTGGTGTAGGTTTTGTCGTTAAATTGAAAAAGGAACAAGAATTTAACGGGAAATCAGTATTAGTTGATCAAAAAGAAAATGGCGTTCCGAGAAAAAGTGTTGGAATTGAAATGATCGATAAAGGAATTCCAAGAACAGGGTATCCTGTTTATGTTGGGGAAGAGCAAATAGGTTTTGTTACTACTGGAACTCAATCACCAACATTAAAGAAAAATATTGGTCTTGTTCTTATCGATTCAGCATTTGCTGAAGCAGGTAAAGAGTTAGAAGTAGAAATTAGAAATAAACGATTAAAAGCTAAAATTGTAGCAACTCCATTTTATAAAAGAGAAAAATAAGACTAAGAAAGAGGTTGTCCATTGATGAAGCATCGTTATTTACCAATGACTGAACAAGATCAAAAGGAAATGTTAGATGTAATCGGCATTTCTTCCATTGACGAATTATTTTCAGACATTCCGGAAAAAGTACGTTTTAAAGGTGAGTACAATATTAAACCAGCTAAAGCCGAGTCTGCGTTATTAAAAGAATTGGCTCAAATTGCTGAGAAAAATGCGGATAGCAAAAAACATGCTTCTTTCTTAGGAGCTGGGGTTTACGATCACTTTAAACCAATTATTGTGGATCATGTGATTTCTCGTTCTGAGTTTTATACTGCTTATACTCCTTACCAACCAGAAATTTCACAGGGAGAGTTACAAGCAATATTTGAATTCCAAACAATGATTTGTGAATTAACTGGAATGGAACTTGCAAACTCATCCATGTATGATGGCGGTACTGCATTAGCGGAAGCTGGAAACTTAGCTGCAGGACATACTCGCAGAAAAAAATTAGTCGTTTCGGAAGCAGTTCATCCTGAGTATATTGATGTTGTTAAAATGTATGCTAAAGGACAAAATGTAGCAGTTGTAACTGTTCCAACTAAAGATGGTGTGACAGATTTAGCAAAATTGGAAGAACTAGTAGATGAGGAAACTGCTGCTGTTCTAGTACAATATCCTAACTTCTTTGGGCAAATTGAGGATTTAGCAAAAGTAGAGCAAATTACTCATGACAAAAAAGCATTATTCGTTGTTTCTGCAAATCCACTTGCACTTGGAGCATTAACACCTCCAGGTAAATTTGGAGCAGATATTACAGTTGGAGACGCACAACCATTTGGTATTGCAGAAGCATTTGGCGGTCCTCACTGTGGTTTCTTCGCAGTATCTTCTAAATTAATGCGTAAAGTACCAGGTCGTCTTGTTGGTGAAACAACGGATGAAGAAGGTCGTCGTGGTTTTGTATTAACACTACAAGCACGTGAACAACATATTCGTCGTGACAAAGCTACATCTAACATTTGTTCAAACCAAGCGTTAAATGCTCTTGCAGCTTCTGTAGCAATGACAGCCCTTGGTAAAAAAGGTGTAAAAGAAATGGCTATTCAAAACATCACAAAAACTCATTATGCAAAACAAGCTTTTGAAAAAGCTGGATTTGTAGTTCCTTTCCAAGGAGCACATTTCAATGAAATCGTTGTTAAAGTAAACGGTTCCGTTACAGAAGCAAACAAAGCATTGCTTGAAAAAGGAATTATCGGTGGATTTGATCTAGGTCGTGTAAATTCAGATTTAAAAAATCACGTATTAATTGCTGTTACAGAACAACGTACAAAAGAAGAAATAGATGCACTCGTGCAAGAAATGGGGGCTCTTTATGCATAAGGATAATCAACCACTAATTTTTGAAATTACGAAAGAAGGTCGTGTAGGGTATAACCTACCTGAACTGGATGTGCCAGAAGTTGATGTAGCTTCACTATTACCACAAGGTGTTCTTCGCGAAGAAGAAGCAGATTTACCTGAAGTATCTGAGCTTGATATTATGCGTCACTATACAGCATTATCTAACCGTAACCACGGTGTAGATACAGGATTCTACCCACTTGGATCTTGTACAATGAAATACAACCCAAAAATCAATGAATCTGTTGCGCGTTTCCCAGGGTTCGCAAATATTCATCCGTTACAAGATGAATCTTCTGTTCAAGGTGCAATGGAGTTAATGTACGATCTTCAAGAACATTTAATCGAAATCACTGGTATGGACGAAGTGACACTTCAACCAGCTGCTGGTGCACACGGTGAATGGACAGCACTAATGATGATTCGTGCATTCCATGAAGCTAACGGGGATACTCACCGTACAAAAGTAATTGTTCCTGACTCGGCTCACGGTACAAATCCTGCATCAGCTACTGTCGCAGGATTCGAAACTATTACTGTAAAATCTGATGAAAATGGTTTAGTAGATTTAGAAGACTTACGTCGTGTTGCTGGTCCTGATACAGCGGCTCTAATGCTTACTAACCCTAATACATTAGGTTTATTCGAAGAAAGCATTTTAGAATTAGCTGAAATCATCCACGGTGTTGGTGGTAAACTTTATTATGATGGAGCTAACTTAAACGCTGTAATGTCTAAAGCACGTCCTGGAGACATGGGCTTTGACTGTGTTCACTTGAACTTGCACAAAACATTTACAGGTCCTCACGGCGGTGGTGGTCCAGGTTCTGGTCCTGTTGGAGTTAAAGCCGACCTAATTCCGTTCTTACCAAGTCCAGTACTTGTAAAGGAAGATGACAAATATACATTCGACTACAATCGTCCACAAACGATTGGTCGTGTAAAACCATTCTACGGAAACTTCGGAATCAATGTTCGTGCATACACGTACATTCGTTCAATGGGTCCAGATGGTCTAAAAGCTGTAACTGAGTATGCAGTATTAAATGCAAATTACATGATGAGACGTTTAGAAGAGTACTTCGATCTTCCATACAACCGTCATTGTAAGCATGAATTTGTATTAAGTGGCCGTCGTCAAAAGAAACTTGGCGTACGTACACTAGATATGGCTAAACGTCTGCTAGACTTTGGTTACCATCCACCAACAATCTACTTCCCATTAAATGTAGAAGAAGGTATGATGATTGAGCCAACAGAAACAGAATCAAAAGAAACATTGGATGCATTCTGTGACGCTATGATTCAAATTGCAAAAGAAGTAGAAGAAAATCCAGAAATCGTTCAAAACGCACCACATACAACGGTTATTAATCGTTTAGATGAGACAAAAGCTGCTCGTCAGCCAGTACTACGTTATAAAAAAGCATAAATTAAAAAGTGCGATCCTAAATTAGGATCGCACTTTTTTGTAGTTAAGATACATTATTCTAAACAGTAACGTGGTGTCCGTTATAAATGCAGGGGAGCGATGGACAAACAACCGTCACAAGTTTACCAAAAGAGAAGCGAGGGAAGTGACCTTGTCACTTCCCTCGCTTCTCTAATCACGGTAATGAAATAGCCGGTTACCTACTCCAATTATCCAAATCCAATCGAATTATCATCTGTTTCCCATTCATTTTTGATGGAACGTTTATTTTGTTTGATTAGTTCTTCAATACGACTTTCATACGCAAGTTTTCCATCATAATGCCAGTTCAATGCCACAGACATATATAATTCATTTAGTTGCGACATGGAGAGCCCTTTTGAACGTCTTGCCATATCTGCGAATTGCTCATCAGTGAATATATGTTTGATATCTAATTTTCGTAAGTATTGTTCTCTCAATTTTTCTGGAGGGGAAGGTATCTCATATGCACGGTCAAATCGGCCGGCACGATTAATCAGCGCAGGGTCGATTTTCTGAGGGTAATTTGTTGTGCCTATTATAAATAATCCTTCTCTTGATTGAACGCCGTCTAATGTATTTAAAAAGACGGATCTCGTGTATTCAGGCATCGAGTCGATATCTTCTATCACGAGAATAGCTGGGGCAAGTCTAGTAACGATCCCAAATACCTCTTGAATAGAATGACTCCCTGTAAACTCGGTAATTTGCCAATATACTACAGGTGCTTTCGTTGAGCCTGTAATAGATTTTACTAACGTAGTTTTTCCATTACCTGGAGATCCATAGAGTAGGATACCCCTTTTATAAGGAAGTCCATAGTCTTTGAAAAAATGACCGTCCTCTTTAAAAAATTCATCTATAGAACGGAAAATATCTTGCTTGATGTTATTTGTCAATAAAACATCTTCTCGATTAACGACAGCTTGTTCACCGTAATTTCTTCGTTGAACCCCATTTTCTGTATCAACTAAATAAGTAATGGATTGCATTAAAAGCTGTCTTAGCTTTTCGTTAATTTCATCTAAAAAGAGAAGTGCTTTTTCAACCGATACAGAAAAGAAATGATATTCTGGCCAGCTGTGGCTTGCAGAGAAGTTAAACGCTAATGTTAAGGCAACATCATAGTCTGGGAAATAAATTAGCTTATTTTCAAATGTTTCCACAATTTCTAACTTGTTTTCCGTGGACATCTTGGATTTACTCATTATCTTGCCAACTGGCTTCGTTTCAAAAATATAAGCAAGCGACTCATATGGCAATAAATTTTTCTCCATCATTTCCAATAAGTTTGGATCAAGTTGAACAATCGTTTCCCCGATATCAATATGTTTCCAATCACCAGGTTTTCTATCTTTTAGTGCATGAATAATTCGCTTAGAAACTAAAGCAAAGTCCTCATAATTCGGAAGTGAGTTTCTAAAATCTTCTTTATGAGAAAATAATACTTGATCGTCCATTAAATACCTCCATATAATCTTTATTCTCTAATATAAGTATAACAAAAAAGGTTCTTCTAAATATAGAAGAACCTTTCAGACTGTAGACAAACTCAAAAAAATGGGTTGTTAACAGTTTTTTTCATTTAAAATGGTACTAAAAATACCGTTGATTTCCACTACGGTGGACGCTTTCCGCGGGCGGCCCGTGAGCCTCCTCGTCGCAAGCTGAGGGTACTGAAAAAGTCCTCCAAGAGATTTCATAGAGAGTATGGTGAATGACGAGTTGTCCACATACTCTCTTTTTATTGGGAAATCGTTGATTTCCGTTCCAGGCGGACGCTTTCCGCCGGCATGGCTTCAGCCGCTTCCCTTGCTCCTGCGCAAGCTCGTCGCAAAAATTAATTTCGCTACACTCATCCAGGGTCTTCAGCTCATGCTATTCCGGCTGGAGTCGCCGCCTTCCCCTCCAATCAACTAGCATCCACCTATTCTTCTAAAAACCTCATTCGTTAATAATAGAGAGACTAAATGGTGGTGTGCAAAATGATTTCTAACCAAGAATTTAAGCCCATTCATGGCGATTTATGATTTGATCGTTCCTAAAGATAATATACTTCGTCAAATAAACGAATTGGTAGAATTCTCCTTCGTTTTAGAGGAGTTGAAAACAAAATATTGTTTAGATAATGGTCGGAATGCCGTTCCCCCAATTTGGATGTTTAAGTACTTACTATTAAAGGAAATTTTTGATGTATCCGATGTGGATCTAGTAGAACGGTCCAAATACGACATGTCGTTCAAGTATTTCTTAGATCTGGCACCAGAAGATCCCGTGATCGACCCAAGTAGGTATTTTCATCGCCATTAGCTTAGAGAGGACATGGAAAAAGAGTCAATTTAATTAGAAAAATTTCTAGAAAATCATTGAAAAAGTCGACACTCCAGCGGGAATAGCGTTAGTCGAAGATCCCACAGCAAAGCGAGGAGGTCACTGAAAAACTCAAAATTATTATTTTTATAGGAACTATTTGCTGTATATCATTCAAAGAATTTAGCCCGACGCATGAGACTCCTGCGGGAAAGCGAGACAGACGAGACCCCGCACGAAGCGAAGCGTAGGAGGAGGCTCGTCGCTAGCCCGCGGAAAGCGAATGCCAAAGCGCTAAATTCTCTTAGGACTATTTGATAGATAATTTATATGAATGACACTTTTTCAGTGCCCTCGCAGCGAGGAGGCTGAGGCAACGCCCGTGGAAAGGGAGCCATTTCAATGATTTTCAAATCTATGGGGTTATTGTACAGCTCCATCTGGCAAAGCTGATTGTAGGTATTTTCATCGCCATTAGCTTAGCGAGGACATGGAAAAAGAGTCAATTTATTTAGATAAATTTCTAGAAAATCATTGAAAAAGGCGACACTCCAGCGGGAATAGCGTTAGTTAAAGACCCCGCAGCGCAGCGAGGAGGCTGAGGCAACGCCCGTGGAAAGGGAGCCATTTCAATGATTTTCTAATCTACGGAGTTATTATACAACTCTCTTCGGCAGTAACATTAGCCATAAAAAACACCCCGTAAATGTTAGTTTGATGTCTAACATTTACGGGGCAGTACCACTCGTTAAATTCGAGCTTGTCTACAGGCTGAACGGTTCATCTAAATATAGAAAAACTTTTTAACTAAAAACAGAGATAGTTTCAAAAGCACTTCCACAGAATCCGACAATGTTTACGGTACTATGGAAGATAATTTCATTACTTAGATTTTATCTTGCCAGTCCAACCACGAAAACCACCTTGGAGCTGGTTTAATTGAGTATATCCTTTTTTCTTTAAAAACATGGCTGCACGAGCACTTCTTGCACCACTTTGACAATATAGATAAACGGGTTTATCCGGACGAATTTCTTTAAATCTTTGTCTAAGTTGTGATGAAGGAATATTTCTTGCTCCGAGAATATGTCCTGCTTCAAACTCTTTAGGTTCTCTTACATCGATTAATTGAGCTTTACGGTAACCCTCAATGAACTTCTCTTGTGTAAGATTTGTAACAGCCTTCTTTAAACGGAATGCTTGAATTCCAGCATATACTAGTAATGCAACAATTATTCCAATTAAAATGTATAAAGTAGTAGACACGGTCTTTCCCCTTTCTATGTTTCCATCTTTATTATAAAAGAATTGCTAGATACAATTCAATCTATTTGATAAAATGAATAACATTGTTAGGGGGAGATACGATGGAAAAGACAAAATGGTACTTCGTAAATTCTGGGCCATGTAGTCCATCTTATAATATGGCGCTCGATGAAGCGTTGTTAGATTGGCATAGTGAGGGACTTATTCCACCAGTTGTTAGGTTTTATGAATGGAATCCAGCAACACTTTCCATTGGCTACTTTCAATCGGTGGAAAAAGAAATTGATATGGAAGCAGTGAAACGTTTAGGGTTAGGTTTTGTACGCAGACCTACTGGAGGAAGAGGAGTACTCCATGAACATGAATTAACTTATAGTGTCATTGTGACTGAAAGTTATCCGGACATGCCTGCAACCGTGACGGAAGCTTATCGTGTAATTAGTGAAGGTTTGTTACTAGGATTTCAAAATCTAGGACTAGAAGCCTACTTTGCTGTTCCAGATACAGAAGAAAAAAGGCAGGATCTAAAGAAACCGAAGTCAGGTGTTTGTTTTGATTCACCAAGTTGGTACGAACTTGTTGTAGAGGGGAAGAAAGTAGCAGGAAGCGCACAAACTAGACAAAAAGGTGTTATTTTACAACATGGAGCAATCTTATTAGATCTAGATGAGGATAAGCTAATTGAGACGTTTAAATTTTCATCAGATGGGTTACGTGATAGAGTGAAAGCAAGCTTATCAAAGAAAGCTGTTGCTATCAACAAAATAAGTCAAAATCCTGTATCAATCGACGACTGCAAAAAAGCGTTTAAACTAGGATTTGAAGATGCTTTACATATAGAATTAGTAGAATATACGCTAACAAAGGAACAAGAGACGTACGTAAAAGAGCTTGAAACGAAACGTTACGCAAATGATGAATGGAATTTTAAAAAATAATTTATTTTTTTTAGTCATTTAGTCCATTGACTACTGTGACACATGGGTTTAGATTAAATTCACTCATTTGCAAAGTAACACAACATGTAGTAAGGTTAAAATTAATCATACACCATATGTGGTGTGTTTTATTTTTGGATAAAGGGAGGCAATATGATGGTATTAGCATCTCAGAATAATAATGCAACCATTAACATTGAACAGTTAAACGAAGATATTGAACTATTTCCACAAGTACACCCAATTACAGCAGATATGAAATTGACGCACAAAGGTGTTTCCCGCTTGGTCATGATTGACCGTTACTCTTTTAAAGATACAGCGAAAAAAACACTAAAAGTGGGGGATTTTGTCGTCCTTACTGTAAAAGCAGATCCAAAGTTTCCAGCAAGAGGGCTAGGGTATATCGTGTCGATTGATCAATCGACAAAAACTGCAGAAGTAATGATTGAAGAAGATTATCGAAGTGCGATTGATGACGGCAACGAAATGGAAACAGGAATTGTGAAACGTTCATTAAATGTTATAGAGAAACCTCTTGAAGTATTTTATGAACAAATTGCAAAACGAAATGCTACAGGTCTTGCATCTGTCGAAAAAACGGAGGAAAAGCGTGCAGAATGGTTTGAAAAGTTTTATCAACAATTAGTTTCATTGAAGTTCATCCCTGCTGGACGGGTTCTATACGGAGCAGGAACAGGAACAGATGTTACTTATTTCAACTGTTACGTAATGCCATTCGTTGCAGATTCTCGTGAAGGAATCAGTGATCATCGTAAGCAAGTAATGGAAATTATGAGCCGTGGTGGTGGAGTTGGAACAAACGGATCCACACTTCGACCACGAAACACTTTAGCGCGTGGAGTAAACGGAAAATCTTCCGGTTCTGTTTCTTGGTTAGATGATATAGCTAAATTGACGCATCTTGTCGAACAAGGTGGTTCACGTCGTGGAGCGCAAATGATTATGTTAGCCGACTGGCATCCTGATATTGCAGAATTCATTATTTCGAAGATGCAAAATCCACGTATATTACGTTTCTTAATTGAAAATACAAAAGATGAAACGATTAAACAATTAGCGAAGGACAAGCTAAAATTCAAACCGTTAACAGTGCAAGAAGAAGCTATGTACCAAGGAATTGTAAATTATAAGACAATCCCAGGTCTAGGTGGCTTTAGCAATGAAATTATTCGTGAAGCAGAAGCCAAACTTCGTGACGGTGGTAATTACTCCGTTCACAATTCAGAATTTTTAACTGGCGCGAATATTTCTGTCACTCTGACGGATGATTTTATGAAGGCGGTAGAAGAAGATACTGACTTTGAACTTCGTTTTCCAGCTATAGAATCTTACACTCCTGAGCAAATGGCTTACTATAACGAACATTGGCATAAAATTGGTGATGTTCGCGAATGGGAAAAAATGGGCTTTGAAGTAAGGACATATCGCACAGTAGAAGCGAAAGAGCTTTGGAATTTGATTAATATTTGTGCAACTTATTCCGCTGAGCCAGGCATTTTCTTTATTGATAATGCAAACGAAAAAACAAATGCTACTGCATATGGACAAAAAGTTGTTGCTACCAATCCTTGTGGTGAACAGCCACTTGCACCATATTCCGTTTGTAACTTAGCTGCTGTTAATTTAGCTCAATTTGCAAATAAAGATACAAAGACAGTTAATTTTGAAGCGTTGAAAGAAACTGTAAGTGTTGGTGTACGTATGCAGGATAATGTTATCGACGCAACTCCATATTTCTTAGAGGAAAATAAAGTACAAGCATTAGGTGAAAGACGTGTAGGACTAGGAGTTATGGGACTAGCGGATTTACTAATTTATTGTGAAAAAGAGTATGGTTCTGAAGACGGCAATGTATTAGTAGATGAGGTATTTAAAACTATTGCTATAGCTGCATACGAAACTTCTGCTGAACTTGCGAAAGAACGAGGAAGTTTCCCGTTCTTAACTGCAGAAACAGAAGAAGAAACAAATCGTCTACGTAAGGCATTTACAGAAACAGGGTTTATGCAATCAATGCCTGAAGAAATTAGAAACTCTATTTTAGAAAATGGTATTCGCAACTCTCATTTACTAACAGTTGCACCTACTGGTTCTACTGGTACTATGGTAGGCGTTTCTACTGGGCTTGAACCATATTATTCATTCACTTATTACAGAAGTGGACGTCTAGGGAAGTTCATTGAAGTAAAAGCGGATATTGTACAAGAATACTTACAAGCAAATGAAAACGCTGAAGAAAATCATTTGCCAGAGTGGTTTGTAACTGCAATGGAGCTTGCACCGGAAGCACATGCGGATGTTCAATGTATTATTCAACGTTGGATTGATAGCTCTATTTCTAAAACAGTAAATGCTCCTCGTGGCTATACGGTTGAACAAGTAGAGGCAGTATATGAGCGTCTATATCGCGGTGGCGCTAAAGGCGGTACAGTATACGTAGATGGTAGTCGTGATTCTCAAGTATTGACATTGAAAGCGGAAGAAAATACGCTTGATGATCAATCACATGAAGAAAAAGTATTTGAAAAACGACCAATTGTTTTAATTGATACAATCCAAGACTTGCGTTCAACAAATGTAACGATTGGATCAGAAGTTGGAAACACTTGCCCAGTTTGTCGTAAAGGTACGGTAGAAGAGATGGGCGGATGTAACACATGTACAAACTGTAATGCGCAACTAAAATGCGGTTTGTAAAATAACCTTATAAAAAACGCACACGCTGAATGATTCATTCGGCAGTGTGCGTTTTTGTATTTCAGAAATTTTCCATGTTTTTGTTTAGTAATCATGAAGAAGTACCAAACTAATGCAAAAAAGGAGAATGAAGATGAAAGAGAAGGGATTATCAATTAGTACTAGTTTTGTTGCAGCGTTAGTTTGTATTATCTTATTGAAAATAATTGACTTGTTTCATTTTATCAAGTGGAGCCCAATAGGGTATACAGAACAACTACAAACTTTTGATACAAGTCATACATTTGTGAAGTGGGCAATACTGTTTATTGTTATATGGTGTATTTGTATTGTATTTTACTATATTAGTTTAGTTTTTATAAAAGTACCTATTTCCATTAGTAGTTTAGCTCTCGGAATTATTATAGCTACAGCTTTAGAATGGGTAATTTTAGACGAAAATACGTTTGAAAAAACGATAAAGCATATGTCCATTCCATTCATGTGTATTATAGTTATTTTAGTAAGATTTATGATGGAGTCAGCAATATTCCATGCACAGGATCATCCTCTAAATAAATGAAAATTTACCCACATCATTTCCTATGATAAAATATATAATAGATTTTATTAAGTGAAAAGGGATGGGGTATATTCATGAAACTTGAAAAATTACGCAAAGCTTTAGAAGAACATAGTGTAGACGCGATATTGATTACGAACGAATATAGCAGACGTTATATGACTGGCTTTACTGGTACTGCTGGTGTTGCAATCGTTTCAAAAAATGATGCAGTATTTATTACAGATTTTCGTTATACTGAACAAGCCGCAAGCCAAATTAAAGACTATCGAATTGTAAAACATACACAAACATTAGTAGAAGAAGTTGCAAATCAAGTAGCTGAAATGGGTATTAACTCACTTGGTTTTGAAAAAGATGCTGTAACTTATAGCAGCTATGAGTTATATAAACAAGCTATTAAAGCAGATTTAGTTCCTCTTTCTGGTTTAGTGGAAAAAATCCGCTTGATTAAGACGGAGGAAGAGATTAGTATTATAAAGGCAGCTTGTCAAATTGCGGATAAAGCGTTTGATCATATCGTTACATACATAAAACCAGGTATGACGGAGTTAGATGTATCTAATGAGTTAGAATTTTTCATGAGAAAACAAGGAGCAACTTCCTCATCTTTTGATATCATTGTTGCTTCTGGTGTAAGATCAGCATTACCACATGGCGTGGCATCTGATAAGGTAATCGAAGATGGTGATTTTGTTACATTAGACTTCGGTGCTTACTATAATGGCTATATTTCAGATATTACTCGTACAGTTGCTGTAGGTGAGCCAAGTGATAAATTGAAAGAAATTTATCAAGTAGTATTAGATTCACAATTGCTTGCATTAGAAAAAGTTAAGCCAGGAATGACAGGGAAAGAAGCGGATGCAATTGCTCGCGATTATATTGCTTCTAAAGGATACGGCGAAGCATTTGGGCATTCTTTAGGTCATGGTATAGGCTTAGAGGTGCATGAAGGTCCAGGATTATCTTTCCGATCTGATATTACACTAGAACCAGGTATGATTATTACGATTGAACCAGGAATTTACTTGCCAAATATTGGTGGAGTTCGTATAGAAGATGACGCAATTGTAACTGAAAATGGTCTTGAGAAACTTACGCATTCCACAAAAGAATTACTAATCTTAACTTAATTTTGGAGGAAAAATAATGATTTCTGTAAATGATTTTAAAACTGGTTTAACTATACTAGTAGATGGAGTTCTGTATCGCGTACTTGATTTTCAACACGTAAAACCAGGTAAAGGTGCAGCATTTGTACGTTCAAAATTACGTAACTTACGTAACGGTTCTGTGAATGAAAAAACATTCCGTGCTGGTGAAAAAGTAGAAAAAGCTCAAATTGATAATCGAAAAATGCAATATTTATATGCTAACGGAGATCAATATGTATTCATGGATACAGATTCTTACGAGCAAATTGAATTGAGCGAAACTCAAATTGAGTACGAATTAAAATTCTTAAAAGAGAACATGGAAATACACGTGATTCAATTTCAAGGAGATACACTTGGTGTAGAATTACCAAAATCAGTTGAATTAGAAGTTACTGAAACGGAACCAGGTATTAAAGGCGATACATCAGGAGGCGGCTCTAAAACAGCAACCGTTGAAACTGGTCTAGTAGTAACTGTTCCATTATTCATAAATGTTGGTGACAAACTTATTATTAATACGGATGAAGGCTCATACGTTTCAAGAGCTTAATATTTTTTAGGAGTCACGCATTTGCGTGGCTCTTTTTTTATAAGATAAGAAAGTATATAGGTACTAGAACCCTGTGTTTATAGTACTTTTACTAGGGTCAGTAAAGACTTGCAAGGGCGCCAAAAGAGTGACATTCCAATAAATTATTTATCAAATGGCCGCTAAGAGAATTTAGCGCTTTGGCATTCGCTTTCCGCGAGAGAGCGACGAGCCTCCTCCTTCGCTTCGCACAAGGGCACTTAAAAAGTCGCTATAATTCTACTTTGCCAGAAGGTTTGTCCAATAGTCCAATTAATAAGGAAATCGTTGAAACGGCTCCCTTTCCGGAGGCCACTGAAAAACCAAAATTCAGAAAATAAAGTCACCACTTGAGAAGTATATTTGTATCAAAATTGGCATGACGTCCCCATAAACACCCTAAAAAGTGAAGGAATTATGGGATTTCGTTTTTATTTTTTGAAAAAAAGTGACTTTTTCAGTGGCCTCCCTTTCCGCGGGCGTTGCCTCAGCCTCCTTGCTTCGCTGTGGGGTCTTCGACTAACGCTATTCCCGCAGGAGTGTCGCCTTTTTCAACGATTTTCAAGAAATATTTCAAGCGGGCGTCGGACAAACGACAGCCAAAGGATTACCGAAAAAGAGGGATGAGAAGTGGCTTGCCACTTCTCGTCCCTCTTAAATAAAGCATATCCGGTAATAAGATGGCCGACTTGCTGTTCAAAGCGCGCTAGAAACGAGGAAGACAAGATGCACTTAAAGGGCGCTCTGCGCTTTTCTTATGAAAGTATAAACTTTTCTATATACTCCTAAGCAAGCTAATCGTAAATGCACTTGCCTGACTGTTGTTTACTTTTTTTTCAGCGTTTTCGGATTGCTTTGGAGAGGATGACTACTACGCCATTACGCCTAGATGATCTTGAATTCATAATGTGTAAAAGAGTACGGAAGATGCCAACGGTGTTTGTTGTGCATCTTTTTTTTTCATAATTTTCTTATCACTTTCATATGCTCATTGTATGGAAGGGGGAGGCATTGTGGAACTTCACGATGTACTTCGAGTAGCTGGTATAGGCTTGTTGATCGCGATACTACACTTGTTTTTTGAATCTACAGGGAAAAAAGAATTTGCATTTTTTTTATTTTTTGTCGGGTATATTTATATGACGATTGAATTGTTACGTTTGTTGAAACTATTTTTCTACGAAATTTCTACATTTCTTGAATGGCTTATTATGACGAGTTAGCAAATGATTGTATATGTAACGATAATCATAGCATTCTGCTTATTACAATTAGTGAAGGAAATCTATCCTCGAATTCACTCAGTTATTTATACAATCTATATTATTTTATTTTTGTATTATATATTGATGACCTTCATCATCCCTTACACGACAGAATTTATCTCCGTCATCCCGTCAGCCCTTTTACCTGTATTTAAGCTGCTCATATTTTCTGTCATTCTATTATTTGTTTCTCAAATAATAGAAGAGCTTTTAGCGGACTATGAATATACAAGCCTAGCTACAATTATTACATTTACTACAAAAGCTATTTTAGTACTTGTTTGGTTAAGACATATGCAACAATTTTATGAAAAATTTTTTTCCATAATGGGATTACTTTCTTGAAGGAATGAAACACGATGGATGAAATGATCACCACATTACTAGAGCCAGTTAAAGAAGTAGTACAAACATTTACGTATATCCTATTATTTGGTTTTATTTTTCTTTGTTTAGAATGGTTCATTCCACAGAGTAAAAGATTGTTGAAGTTTTTGTTTATTTATATCATTTGTTTTTTTTGTTTAGAGCCTGCTTATCGGACATTAGAACTGATTCAAACGTTAACAAGTCAATTAGTCACTATGTTTTTAGGAATGTATCCACTATTAACAGCAGGAATTGCCGTTTCAGGAGGCGCATTATTAGTAACATTATGGAATCCCGGCGTTGTTTTATTTGCCTCTTTCACTGCATTTTTAGCAGAGAAAGTTTTGATTCCTTCCATCACGGCAGCATTTATCTTCGACTTAATCAGTCGAATTCATCCGACCACTTCTTTCACCAAACTATCTGATCTGATTAGAGTAACTTTGGTTGGAACTACCTCTATTATTCTAGTCCTTTATAGCTTTTTCATTACCGTGAATGGTGTTATTACTTGGACGGTAGGTGGAGCAGTTAATGAATCTGTTAAACGACTTATACAAAACAACATTCCTTTTGTCGGATCACTATTAACCGAAAGTATTAGCACGATGAAAAGTTATTCTTCTTCTGCATCAGTAGTAACAGGAAATGCTCTACTCATCTCTGTACTTGTATTAGTATCAATCCCTACAATCCAAACGATATTAATAGCTTTTTTATATCGCTTGCTCGGAGCTTTGTTAGAGCCTTTTTTAGACAAGGATATAAGTGGTTTATTAGATGATATTGGAAAAACACTTTTTGTTCTTTCCATTATTTCTGTGTTAATCGCGTTTGCCTTTTTCTTCACAATTATCTTAACGATGCTTTTTGCAAAACTCTTAATAAGCGTGAAAGGATAAATACAATTATACAATCCATTTTATACGGTATCTTACTCATTGTTGTTATCGGAGAGTTATTCTCCATTCTATTGGAGCATATAGACAAAGAGAAAATAGGTTTTATCGTAAAAATAGCGATAATATTTTGGATTGTATCTAATCTCTTCATATAAATAGATTCAACTGCATAAAGTATTATATCCATAATGAAAAGAAGGGTGAAGATCTATCACACTTAAACAAAAACCCACTTTTCGTTTTGTTGTAATAGGAGGAACTGTTCTATTCATTAGTCTACTTCTTTCAAGCCTGTTCAATACGAATAATGGTAATAATGCAGATTCTATTCAACAAACAACACCATCACCGAATGACCTTTCGTCTGTACTTGAAAAGATTAGCGGTGTAGGTAAGGTATCTGTATATTTCCATTATGCGAATGGCTCTGGAGAAAAAACGGAGAGTGATGTTTCATTTTTCCAATGGACAAGTGACAGCAAAGGGAACAAGGAGGAGTTGACCGGAATATTAGTAGTTGCGGAGGGAGCGAGCGATAAACGCATACAAAACAAACTATTGATGACACTTTCATCTGTTTTACAAATATCTCCACATAGAATTGTAATTGAAGAAATGGAATTGGAGGATTGAAAATATGAATATAAAAAAGAGATCTGTTTGGTTTTTAACGTTGATTAGTTTAATTGCAGTAATTACAGTTTTTTATATATCAGATCGGCCATCACCATTTGATGGAATAGCACTATTTTCAAATGATACATTAGAGGATGTTGATTTAGTTGAAACATCTTCAACAAATGAAGAATCCTTTGTTTCTAAAAGTAATGCATTTGAAGAAATGAGAATGGAAGTTCAAGATAAACGTAGTAAACTTCATGAACAATTAACGTTAAAGGTTGGTTCAAATGATTTTACAGCAGAAGAAAAAGATGAAGCGTATACTCAAATTGAGGAATTAGTAAAATTAGACTCTACAGAAGCAATGTTGGAGCTAATTATTAAAGCGTTAGGATATGACGATGCTCTTGTACGCATTGAAGATAACTCAGTATTAATCGATGTTGTTTCAAATGAGAAATCTACGAAAAAAGCATCTGATATAGTTTATGCTGTTAAGCGAGAGTGGCCAAAAGCCTATAATGTTGAAGTAAAATTTAACGACCAATAACACAAGAAAAGTGCCGTTTAGGCGCTTTTTTTTTATTCTTTAAACCTTAGCTATTTCAAATTAGGTTGAAAACGTCTAAAATGGATAGAGTAAGTAATAATTAAGTATATAAAAGGGAGATAGATCACATGAAAATACAAGAAATCAGAGAAATAATAAAATTAATTGATCAATCCACATTAGATGAGTTTTCATATGAATCAGAAGGAACAAAAATTAAGTTAAAGAAGAAAGATAAAAGCTCTGTTTCAACTACAGGAGCGGCAGTGGAAAGCTCTTCAATTACAGTTCAAACTCCAGTAGTAGAAGCAGCACCAGTACAAGTAACTGAAACTCCGAAAGAAACAGTTGTAGAAAAAGTAGAAGTTGTAGTGGAAGATAGTTCATTACATAAAATTACCTCGCCTATGGTTGGTACTTTCTATCAATCGTCTTCACCAGACGCAGCAGCATACGTTCAAGTAGGTAGCAAAGTATCGACAGACTCAATCGTTTGTATTGTAGAAGCGATGAAGTTGTTCAACGAAATCGAAGCGGAAGTAAATGGTGAGATTGTAGAGATTCTTGTTAAAGACGGACAATTAGTTGAATATGGTCAGCCTTTGTTCCTTGTAAAAAGTGTATAAGAAAAGCGGACATGGTTCGGTAATTTTAACAATAGACCGACACCAATAATCTAGAAAGTATTAAAGTAAGAAAGATTCGCTTTCTTATTAACGTAGAAAGGAGCAAGAGTGATGAAAAAAGTATTAATTGCCAATCGCGGTGAAATTGCTGTTCGTATCATTCGCGCATGTAAAGAATTAAATATTGAAACAGTTGCTGTTTATTCAGAAGCAGATCGTGAAGCACTTCATGTTCAAATAGCAGATGAAGCATATTGCATAGGACCAAAATTATCGAAAGATTCGTATTTGAATTTTTCAAATATTATTAGCGTAGCTAAACTTACAGGATGCGATGGTATTCATCCTGGATATGGATTTTTAGCAGAAAATGCAAGCTTCGCAGAGCTATGTGAAGAATGTGCTATAACATTTATCGGTCCATCTTCTTCGGCAATTTCGAGTATGGGAACAAAAGACGTCGCAAGAGAAACAATGAGAAAAGCAGGAGTACCTGTTGTTCCAGGCTCTGTAGGTATTGTTGAAGATGAACAAGAAGGACTAAAAGTTGCGTTAGAAATTGGTTTCCCTGTTATTATTAAAGCGACTGCTGGTGGCGGTGGTAAAGGAATTCGAGTAGCTAGAAATGAAGAGGAACTAGTAAAAGGTATTCAAATTACCCAAAAAGAAGCAGCTGCTGCATTTGGAAATCCAGGTGTTTACTTAGAGAAATTTATCGAAGAGTTTAGACATGTGGAAATACAAGTATTAGCGGATGGTCATGGAAATGCGGTACATTTAGGTGAACGTGATTGTTCTATCCAGCGTAGAATGCAAAAGCTTGTAGAAGAAGCACCATCTCCAGCACTATCTGAAGAGCTTCGTTCTGCGATGGGAGAAGCTGCAGTAAAAGCAGCTCTTGCAGTAAACTATCAAAGCGCTGGTACGGTTGAATTTATTTTCGATCATATTAATAATAAGTTCTATTTTATGGAAATGAATACACGTATTCAAGTAGAGCACCCTGTTACAGAAATGGTAACTGGTATCGACTTAATACAACAACAATTAAAAATTGCAGCTGGAGAAAAGCTTGCTTTCGAACAAAAAGATATCAAAATTAAAGGCTGGTCCATTGAATGTCGTATTAATGCAGAAAACCCAGCAAAAAACTTCATGCCTTCACCAGGTAAGGTAGAGATGTATCTTGCACCAGGTGGAAATGGAGTACGTGTAGATTCTGCTATGTATCCAGGTTACAATATACCTCCTTTTTATGACTCTATGGTTGCTAAACTAATTACGTATGGTGACACACGTGAGGAAGCAATTGCGACGATGAAACGTGCACTAAGTGAATTTGTAATAGATGGTGTTGAAACAACTATTTTATTCCATGAAAAATTAATGAATCATGAGGTCTTTATTTCAGGAGATTTTGATACGAAATTCCTAGAAAAATACGATGTAATTAATTCATAAAAGGAGTGGAAAGTATGACTGAAACAAACGAGCAAAAATTTGTTCAAATGACTCCTGATGGAAAAGAAAGTTTAGGTACAATTGAAATCGCACCAGAAGTAATTACAGTGATTGCTGGAATTGCTACAACCGAAGTGGAAGGAATCGCGGGAACTCGCGGAAACTTTGCTGCTGGTGTGGTGGAACGTTTAGGTAAAAAAGTGCACGGAAAAGGAATAAAAACCGAAATTACAAGCGATGGATTATTTATCGATGTATATTGTCTTGTTAAATATGGTGCATCCGTTCCTGCGGTTGCTAGAGAAGTTCAAACACAAATTCGTCAAGCAATTGAAGACATGACAAGCTTAGTACCAAAGGAAGTAAATGTTCATATTACTGGCGTTCAATTTGAACAAACAGTCTAGAAGGTTATCTTACAGTGGATATTCACACTGAAGACAAAAGGCAGTTGGAATGAGCTCATTCCAACTGCCTTTTAAATGTGCCCGGCATGCGTATGAACTATAGGGTGCAAGTCCTGAGCCACGAAGACAGAAGTAGTGGTTAGCCAAGAGCAAGGGTGTCCATGGTGACGTGGAATCTGAAGGAAGCTGGCGGCAAATCTCCGGTCCGAGGAACACGAATCTCATATAAGGCTAGGTCTGTTTGGATGAGCGTGNAGTGCATACGCTTACCCGGGGAGGTCTGATGGAAACGTGAAGTGCCCTTCATAACCTACTTAATGATAAGTAGCTGAACCATCAGAAGTCAGCCGAGGTCATAGTACCAATGGATCTAGAGCTATTGGGAAGGACTGAGCAATTGAGAGAGAATAGCCCTTGGCATTCAGTTGATTACAATGAACACAGAAAACGTACTACCTCACTGGAAGAAGGAAGCGGTGAATCCCGTGTGGAGCTTCTCGGAGGGTGGAGTGACAACTGGTATAAGAAGACAAGCTATTCAAGGAAGGAAGAACTAACGATGCTGTTGAATCAAATCCTGTCACGGGAGAATTTACTCCAAGCACTGAGACGTGTAGAAAAGAATAAAGGAAGCCATGGCGTCGATAAGATGCCCGTACAAACCTTACGTCAGCACATGAAAGACAATTGGCTATCCATCAAAGAGCAGTTACTCGAGGGAACTTACGAACCGCAGCCAGTTCGCAGAATTGAAATCCCAAAACCTGACGGCGGCGTGCGTCTACTAGGTATCCCAACTGTGACAGACCGTTTGATTCAACAAGCCATTGCACAAGTGTTATCAAGACTTTATGACCCAACCTTTTCGGAGCACAGTTATGGCTTTCGACCAAATCGGAGTGCCCATGATGCAGTTCGAAAAGCCAAAGGGTATATAAAAGAAGGATATCGCTGGATAATTGATATGGACTTAGAGAAATTCTTTGATAAGGTGAACCATGATAGACTTACGAGCACACTAGCGAAAAGAATCAACGATAAACCACTACTCAAGTTAATTCGAAAATACCTACAATCAGGTGTTTTAATCAATGGGATTGTACTAGACATAAACGAAGGAACACCACAAGGTGGTCCCCTTAGCCCTCTATTATCAAATATCGTGCTAGATGAACTAGATAAAGAACTAGAACAGAGAGGTCACAGGTTTGTCCGTTATGCGGACGATTGTAATATTTATGTGAAATCTAAACGTTCGGGCGAACGTGTCATGGAAAGTGTCCAAACATTCATTGAAAGAAAACTTCGATTGAAGGTAAATAAAAAGAAATCCGCCGTGGACCGTCCTTGGAAACGTAAATTTTTGGGATTTAGTTATACTTCTAATAAAGAGCCAAAGGTTCGTATCGCAAAAGAGAGTTTACAACGAATGAAGAAGAAAATCCGAGAAATCACCTCCAGGAAGAAACCGTATCCAATGGAATATCGCATTGAACAACTAAATCGTTATTTAATTGGTTGGTGTGGTTATTTTGCGTTAGCGGACACGAAATTAATTTTCGGAGAAATAGATGGTTGGATTCGCAGAAGACTTCGTATGTGTCTATGGAAGAATTGGAAGAAACCCAGAACCAAAGTGAGAAATCTCATCCGATTAGGTATTCCAGATGGAAAAGCATTTGAATGGGGAAATACTCGCAAAGGTTATTGGAGAATCTCCAATAGTCCAATATTAAGCAGAGCCCTTAACAACTCCTACTGGAGTAACCAAGGGTTCAAAAGTCTGCAAGCTCGTTATGAAATCTTGCGTTATTCATCTTAATTGAACCGCCGTATACGGAACCGTGCGTACGGTGGTGTGAGAGGACGGGAGTTAATCACTCCCTCCTACTCGATTGGTCTTTATTTTACTGGCTTGTAGAAGATCCGCTCGACTTCTATGGGAAAAGCGAGACAGCCGAGACCCAACGGAGAGTAGCGAGGACACTGAAAAACTGTCTATTTTTAAGATAAATACTTTTTCATTTCTAGAAAGTCGTTGAAAAAGGCGACACTCCTGCGGGAATAGCGTTAGTCGAAGACCCCGCAGCGAAGCGAGGAGGCCGCTGAAAAACTCAAAATTATTATTTTTATAGGAACTATTTGCTGTATATCATTTGAATTTAGCGCGACGCATGAGACTCCTGCGGGAAAGCGAGACAGACGAGACCCCGCACGAAGCAGAGCGAAGGAGGAGGCTCGTCGCTCGCCCGCGGAAAGCGAATGCCAAAGCACTAAATTCTCTTAGGACTATTTGATAGATAATTTATTTGAATGACACTTTTTCAGTGCCCTCGAAGCGAGGAGGCTGAGGAAACGCCCGCGGAAAGGGAGGCCACTGAAAAAGTCACTTTTTTTCAAAAAATAAAAACGAAATCCCATAATTCCTTCACTTTTTAGGGTGTTTATGGGGACGTCATGCCAATTTTGATACAAATATACTTCTCAAGTGGTGACTTTATTTTCTGAATTTTTGTTTTTCAGTGGCCTCCGGAAAGGGAGCCGTTTCAACGATTTTCTTATTTATTGAAATATGGGCAACCTTATTCCGCAACGTCGAATTATAAGGACTTTTTCACTGCCCTCAGAATAGCGACGAATTGCCTCGGCTTTCGCCGGCGGAATGCGAGTAGTAAGTTCGAAAAACTTGATCTATGCGATATAAAAATAAAAGACTATAAAACAACTCATTTCTTCAGTTTGACTACAGACTTAAATTGCCAATCTACGATGGCTCTTTTTTTTATTTTCTTCTTTCAATTACGCAATCTAAAGAGAAATATGCTATTATAGTTTAGATAGTTACATTTAAAGGAGAACTAAAAAATGAAACGAAGAAAAGCAAGAGAACTAGCACTGCAAGCACTATTCCAGTTAGACAATCATGAAATTTCCATAGAGGAAGCAATTGGTCATGTGACAGAAGAACAAGATGCATTTTTAACTCAGCTAGTTAGTGGAACAATTGAACACAAAGAAAAAATTGATTCTTCGTTAACAGAAAAGTTAGAGAACTGGTCACTTTCAAGACTACCTAAAATCGAGCGGACAGTACTTCGCATAGCGGTTTATGAGCTATTATTTACAGAAGAAACTCCAGCAAAAGTAGTTATTAACGAAGCACTAGAAATTTGTAAAGTTTTCGGCGATGAAAAGTCTAGCCGTTTTGTTAATGGAGTTTTATCCAAATATACAGATCAATAATGTATCGAAATGAAGGAGCGTTTATCGTGACGAATAGTATTATCGATGGCAAACAGATTGCAGCGCAAGTTACAGAAAAAGTAAAAAAAAGAGTAGAAGATTTAAAAGCAAAAGGTGTAACACCTGGTTTAGCAGTAGTCTTAGTTGGAAATAATGCTGCCTCTCAAACATATGTAAACAATAAAACAAAGACTTGTGAAAAGTTAGGAATGTATTCCGTTCTTATTGAATTAGATGAGCAAGTTTCGGAAGAAGAGCTTTTACATAAAGTAGAACAATTGAATAATGATGATAAAATTCATGGCATTTTAGTTCAATTACCTTTACCAAAACAAATTGATGAAGATCGTGTAATCGCAGCAATCTCTCCTAAGAAAGATGTGGATGGTTTTCATCCAGAAAGCGTTGGTAAAATGATGATTGGTCAACAAACATTTTTACCTTGCACTCCATTTGGAGTATTAAAATTATTGGAGTACAGTGGAGTTGATGTTGCAGGCAAACACGCTGTTATTATTGGAAGAAGTAATATTGTAGGGAAACCTATGGGACAACTTTTACTTCAAAAAGATGCAACTGTTACGTATTGTCACTCTAGAACAAAGGATTTACATGCATTTACGAAACAAGCGGATATTTTAGTCGTAGCTACAGGTCGTGCAAAAATGATCGATGGAAGTTATATTAAAGAAGGCGCTGTTGTCATTGATGTAGGGATTAACCGTGATGAAAATAACAAGTTATGTGGCGACGTAGACTTTGCTTCTGCTCAAGAAGTTGCCTCTAAAATTACACCTGTTCCAGGTGGTGTAGGTCCAATGACGATTGCTATGTTAATGGAAAATACATGTTTAGCGGCAGAAATTACTCTAAACAATTAATCGAAGTAGGGCTGTTTTTCTATGGAGAAACAGCTTTTACATTGTCAACAGTCTGAGGAGTTGTTTTCGTGACATCACATACATACTTAACTGTCAAAGCACTAACTAAATACATAAAAAGAAAATTCGATGCGGATACTCATCTACGTGATGTGTACGTGAAAGGCGAACTTTCAAACGTAAAAGTCCATTCTAGTGGACACATTTATTTTACTTTGAAAGACGACGCTGCACGACTGACTTCCGTCATGTTTGCGATGAATGCTCGAACGCTCAAGTTTACCCCAGAAAGTGGTATGAATGTACTTGTTCGAGGAGACATTAACGTGTTTGAAGCGTCTGGGCAATACCAACTATACGCTTCAAGCATCCAACCTGATGGTATTGGGGAACTCTTCTTAGCATTTGAACAATTAAAAAAGAAATTAGAGCAAGAAGGACTGTTTCATCCAAGTAGGAAAAAAAGTATACCGACTTTTCCTAAAAAAATTGGTGTAATCACATCTAAAACTGGTGCCGCAATTCGAGATGTATTAACTACATTAGAACGTAGATATCCTATTAGTGAAGTAGTTGTGTTCCCAAGCATTGTACAAGGACCGCAAGCCGCACCATCAATTACAAAATCGATTGAACAAGCAAATCGCTTAGGTACGATTGATGTACTCATAGTAGGTCGTGGTGGAGGATCTATTGAAGATTTATGGGCATTTAATGAAGAACAAGTAGCTCGAGCAATTGCTAATAGTCATATACCTATTATAAGTGCTGTCGGTCATGAGACGGATACAACTATTGCTGATTTTGTAGCCGATCTACGTGCCCCAACACCAACTGCAGCAGCAGAAATGGCTGTTCCTAGTAAAGAAAATCTCTTGAAAAATATTTTAGCGTATCAATCTGCGTGTTTGAACTTTGTATCAAAAAAGCTAGTAGATGAGAAAAATAGACATAAACGAGCAATTGAATCGCCTGTTCTTTCAACACCTGAAAAGCTATATCGTCCCTTTATCGAAAGGTATATACGTGCGGAGCAGCAGCTTCAACGAGAAACAAATCGAATATACCGGGAAAAAGAACGTAATTTCTCACAAATACAAAATAGAATTTTTCAGCTTTCACCGAAAAAATTAATTGATCAGCACGATAAATCGCTACAAACGATAACTAAACAATTGAACCATGTTGCATTATCTACTTTTGAAAAACATCGCCAACATTTCATCGGTTCTATTCGAACTTTAGAAGCATTAAACCCATTAAAAATAATGGACCGAGGATATAGTATTACGTATAAAGAGGGCAAGCTAGTTAAAACTGTGGAAAATGTACAAAAAGGCGATACCATATATGTTACACTCCCGGATGGTCGTATCGAAGCTACGGTTCAACAAACAGTAGTAAAAGAGAAAGGGGACTAATTTTAATGGCTAAAAAAGAAATTCCATTTGATGAGGCAATGCAACATTTGGAAAACATCGTTCGCCAATTGGAACAAGGCGATGTACCACTCGAGAATGCAATTGAACTTTACCAAAAAGGAATGGAGCTCTCCAAGCTCTGCAGTGAAAAGTTACAAAATGCAGAAAAGCAACTCGTCTCTTTCATGGGTGAAAATACAGAAGAAGCTGGTAATACAAATGAGTAATTTACTAACATCATTTATCCAAACCAATCAACCAAGCATTGAACAGCAAATGGATGTAATTATTAAAGAAATTAAAGCTCCTGTTCAGTTAAAGGAAGCGATGGCCTATTCTCTACTAGCAGGTGGTAAAAGAATTAGACCACTATATACATTAGCAGTTTTAGAAGAACTTCAAGTTAAAAATGAAGATGCTATCTCTGTTGCAAGTACAATTGAAATGATTCATACGTACTCACTTATTCATGATGATCTTCCAAGTATGGATGATGATGATCTTCGTAGAGGGAAACCAACCAATCATGTAGTTTTTGGTGAAGCGCTTGCAATTCTAGCAGGCGATGCATTAGTTACGCTAGCTTTAGGCATCATTGCTCGATTAGAAAATCTTACAGCAGATCAAAAAATATTACTAATCGACAAGCTTAGTTATGCAGCGGGAGCCGAAGGAATGGTCGGTGGACAAGTATTAGATATATTAGGCGAAGGTAAATCTTTAACATTAGAACAGTTGGAAGAAGTTCATGTGAATAAAACTGGCGCACTTCTTTCATATAGCATTTTAGCTGGAGGAATTATTGCGAAAGCATCTGAAGATGTGATGAATGCTTTACAAAAGTATGCATTTCATATAGGATTAGCTTTTCAAATACAAGATGATATTTTGGATATTGAAGGAACTTCCGAGCAATTAGGAAAAACTGCTGGAAAAGATGTATTAAGCGAAAAAAATACATACCCTTCTATTTTAACGTTAGAAGGAGCGAAAGAGCAGCTTCAAAAACAGTATGATCTTGCAATTGAAGCATTAAAGGTAGTTAATTTACACGAAGGTCTTTTAGTAGAAATAGCAAATTATATTACGAAAAGAACGAAATAATAGCGAATAATTTTGTTTTAAGACAGTTTATTGTTATGATATTAACTAGTGAATTACTAAGGAAATCTAAAAGAAGGTGTGTGATGGCAATGGATTTAACGTCAATTTCTAGCCCATCCTTTTTAAAAAGTTTAGATAATGAACAATTAAAGGAATTAAGTGAAGATATTCGATCGTTTTTAATAGAAAAATTATCTGTTACAGGGGGACATATCGGCCCAAATCTAGGAGTAGTAGAACTAACAATTGCACTTCATCGTGCATTTAATAGTCCTGCTGATAAATTCCTATGGGACGTTGGACATCAAGCTTATGTGCATAAAATTTTAACTGGTAGAGCAGATCAATTTGATACTTTGCGTCAGTTCAAAGGATTATGTGGTTTCCCAAAAAGAATTGAGAGTGAGCATGACGTCTGGGAAGCTGGACATAGCTCTACGTCTTTATCTGCTGCTATGGGAATGGCAAAAGCAAGAGATATTCAAAAGAAATCAAACTATGTTATTCCAATAATCGGTGATGGTGCACTTACAGGTGGTATGGCATTAGAAGCATTGAATCATATTGGTCATGAAAAAACGGACATGATTGTTATTTTAAATGATAACGAAATGTCAATTGCACCAAACGTTGGAGCACTTCATAATGTATTAGGAAAATTACGTACACACGGCAAATACAATAAAGCAAAAGATGATTTAGAGTACTTATTGAAAAAAATTCCTGCTGTAGGTGGAAAGCTTGCGAGTACAGCTGAGCGAGTGAAGGATAGCTTAAAGTATTTGCTTGTTTCAGGAGTCTTTTTTGAAGAATTAGGTTTTACGTATTTAGGTCCAATAGATGGGCATAATTTTGAAGCTTTAGAAGAAAATCTACAATATGCGAAAAAAATGAAAGGTCCGGTCCTTCTTCATGTCATCACGAAAAAAGGAAGAGGATATACTCCAGCTGAAGAAGATAAAATCGGAACTTGGCATGGTACAGGGCCATATAAAATGGAGACTGGAGATTTTGTGAAATCTTCTTCGAAAGCACCATCTTGGAGTGGCTTAATTGCAGAAACTGCAAGAAGAATAGCGAGAGAAGATGAACGTATCGTAGCAATTACTCCTGCAATGCCTGTAGGCTCCAAACTAGAAGGTTTTGCTTCTGAATTTCCGGATCGAATGTTTGACGTTGGAATAGCCGAACAACATGCAACAACTATGGCCGCGGGTCTTGCAGCAGATGGAATGAAACCGTTTCTAGTGATTTATTCTACATTTCTTCAACGCGCTTATGACCAAGTATTACATGACATTTGTCGTCAAAATCTAAATGTTGTAATTGGAATTGATCGTGCAGGACTAGTTGGAGCAGACGGAGAAACACATCAAGGTGTGTTCGATATTTCATTTTTACGTCACTTACCGAATATGGTCATTATGATGCCTAAAGATGAAAATGAAGGTCAACATATGGTCAAAACAGCGTTTGATTATTCCGATGGTCCTATTGCACTTCGATACCCACGTGGTAACGGATTAGGTGTACCAATGGATGCTGAATTGAAATCGATTCCAATTGGTACTTGGGAAGTGCTAAAAGAAGGTAAGAATGCAGCAATTATAACTTTCGGTACAACTATTCCAATGGCTATGAAGGCTGCAGATTTGCTTGAACAATCGAATATTTCTGTAGAGGTAATAAATGCTCGTTTCATTAAACCACTAGATGAAGAGATGTTACGCTCTTTACAACAGCGTAATATTCCTATTATTACAGTCGAAGAAAGCATTTTGCAAGGTGGATTTGGTAGTGCTGTATTAGAATTCTTCAATGAAAATGGATTGCAAGCAAATGTTAAACGTATTGGTATTCCAGATATGTTTATTGAACATGGAGATGTAAATCTATTATTAGATGAAATTAATGTTACGACTGAAGAAATAGTAAAAGTAGTGGAGAATTCCATTATTCCATCGAACAGGTATATTAAGTCATGACTAAAATACCGAAAGAACGAGTAGATATCCTGTTAGTTGAACAGGGATTATTTGAAACAAGAGAAAAAGCTAAACGCGCTATTATGGCCGGGCTTGTATATAAAAAAGAAGAACGTATTGACAAGCCTGGAGAGAAAATAGAAATTGATTCTATTTTGTCAGTGAAAGGTCAAGTATTGAAATATGTGAGTAGAGGTGGTCTAAAGCTTGAAAAAGCATTAGACCAATTTAACCTGTCTATCCAAGATAAAATTATGTTAGATATTGGTTCTTCTACAGGTGGTTTTACAGATTGCGGATTACAAAATGGTGTAAAGCATGCTTATGCACTTGATGTTGGTAGTAATCAATTAGCTTGGAAAATACGCCAAGATTCACGGGTTACAGTGATGGAGAAAACGAATTTTAGATATTCTACGCCTGCTGATTTCGGCGAAGGATTGCCTTCGTTTGCATCGATAGATGTATCTTTTATTTCATTAAAACTAATTTTCCCAACTTTAAAAACAATCATTGTACCAAATGGTGATGTTATTGCACTTGTCAAACCGCAGTTTGAAGCAGGGAAAGAGCGTGTCGGAAAAAAAGGTGTCGTACGTGATAAAGATGTTCATGTGGATGTTTTAAATGAAATAGCCAACTTTGCGGAAAGTCAAAGTTTCCAGTTAAAGAATGCTTCTTATTCACCTATTACTGGGGGAGAAGGAAACATTGAATTCTTATTTCATTTAGTGAGTGTAGAAGATGGAACAGTAACTCCACATGATATGGATTTTATTAGCCTTGTCAACGAAGCACACTCGACATTAAAATAACGCGACTCCTAAAAAGAGTCGCGTTTTTTCTTGTGAGATTTTCGATGAAATGCTATGGTATAAAGTAACTAGTATAAATATACAATGAGGTGACTTGTATGAACAAGGGACAAAGACATATTAGAATTAGAGATATTATTGCTAATAATGAAATCGAGACACAGGATGATTTAGTTGATTTTTTAAAAAATGCAGGTTATAACGTCACTCAAGCAACTGTATCGAGGGATATTAAAGAATTACATTTAGTAAAAGTACCTTTGCCAAATGGTAATTATAAATACAGCTTACCTGCAGATCAACGATTTAATCCAACGCAAAAATTACGTCGAGCATTGACAGATGCATTTGTAAGTATTGACGGAGCTAGCCATTTTTTAGTTATGAAAACGTTACCAGGTAATGCACATTCTATCGGTTCATTAATTGATTATTTAGATTGGACTGAAATTCTAGGTACAATTTGTGGTGATGATACTTGTTTAATCATCTGTCGTGAGGAATTAGATTGTGAAGCTGTAAAAAATCGTTTGCTAGAAATGCTCTAACCTACTCACAAATGATTGGTTGGACTGCTGTAAGGTTAATGCTTCCGGCGGATGCCACAGATTTTTCTAATGGTGTGCTGAACGAAGTTAGTAGTAGAAAAATCTGGGCAGAAATGCCAAGGCGAATTTGTTAAAGAGGTGAAAGCTGTTGTTAAAAGAATTATCAATCAAAAATTTTGCAATTATTGATGAATTAACAGTTAGCTTTGAAGAAGGGCTTACAGTTTTAACTGGAGAGACTGGCGCAGGTAAATCAATCATAATTGATGCGGTTCATTTGCTATGTGGTGGAAGAGGGTCTCAAGAGTTTATTCGACATGGTGCAAAAAAAGCAGAATTAGAAGGGTTGTTTATCATTTCTAACCCTAAGCACGGCGTCTTCAAAAAGATGACCGACGTAGGTATTGACATAGAGGAAGAATCTATCATTTTAAGAAGAGATATAAACGACTCTGGAAAAAGTGTTTGCCGTGTAAATGGAAAGTTAGTAACAATTGGTATATTGCGAGAAATAGGTGCTTCTTTGATAGATATACATGGACAGCATGAAAGCCAAGAATTAATGGATGAAAAAGCACATATTCATTTGTTAGATCAATTTTCTGGAGAAAAACTAAAAGTTGTAAAAGATGCTTATCAAGAGCTTTTTGCAAAATATAAAAAATGGAAAAAAGAATTAGCAACATTAACTGAAAATGAACAACAAATTGCACATAAAATTGATTTGTATACGTTTCAAGTAGATGAAATAGAGGATGCTAACTTAGTAGTTGGAGAAGAAGAACAACTACAAGAAGAAAAAAGAAAGCTTCAAAACTTTCACAAGGTTTTTGATAAAATGAGCAATGCATATGAAGCCATTCTAGGGGAATCTAAAGGTCTAGATTATATTGGAACTGCAATGGTAGAATTGCAGGATATTTCAGATGTTGACAAAAATATGTCGGAACTAAGTGAACAGGTTTCATCAGCATTTTACATTTTACAAGATGCTGCTCACCAATTAAAGAATGAATTAGATGAGATGGAATACGATACAAATCAACTCCAATATGTGGAAGACCGCTTAGCTGTTATACAAACATTGAAACGAAAGTATGGTCAATCTATAGAAGATATTCTCGCCTATAAACAACAAATTACAAAGAATTTAGAGCAGCTTGTGAATAGAGACGAACAAATTCAAAAAACAGCAGAAAAAATTGCTCAAATAGAGAAAGATTTAGAACTAGAAGCAAATGATTTAACCGATAAACGTAAAATTGCATCAAAGCAATTAAGTGAAGCAATAATGGAGCAATTACAAGAACTTTATATGGAAAAAGCAACATTTTCTGTGATGTTTCATGAGCATCAGAATACATCATATAATGAAAATGGTATGGATGATTTGTCCTTTTATATTTCAACGAATGTTGGGGAACCTTTAAAAGCATTAACGAAAATTGCTTCTGGTGGGGAATTGTCTCGAATGATGCTTGCATTAAAAAGCATTTTCTCCAAACACCAAGGAATTACATCCATCATTTTTGATGAAGTGGATACTGGAGTAAGTGGTCGTGTGGCACAAGCAATCGCAGAGAAAATAGCTGGAATTGCAACTAACTCCCAAGTTTTATGTATTTCCCACTTGCCTCAAGTTGCCGCAATGGCTGATCAGCATCTAATGATTAAAAAAGAAGTAACTGGGAATCGAACTTTTACTGTTTTAGAAGAAGTAATTGATGATAAACGTGCAGAAGAGTTAAGTCGTATGATGTCAGGTGCTGAAATTACTAGTACAACATTAAAGCATTCCAAAGAGCTGCTAAAATTAGCAAAAGAACGAAAAAAAATAGTACGAAAACTGTGAAGACCTTAAATTTTGGGGTCTTCTTTTTTACCAGGATTCACAGCCCAATTAATTCTCGACAATCTTTCGAAAAAAAATGTCTCCTACGAAATCCCGCATTTCCTTGTCGCACCAAGGCAGAGTCTTCGGCTTTTCATATTATCAATTATTTACCTCACATAGAGTCTTTATCGCAGGATATAGTAATTGTATAGGAGGTGAAACATGAAGCCAAGCTATCGTATATGGTCGCTAATTCCAATACTTTTCTTTACTTTATTCTTTGCAGTAAGTCCTTCATTTGCACAAAAAACAACTTCCTCGGTAGTACCATTAGGTCAATCCATACAAATTGACCTACAGTACGGAGCTGTATTTTTAAATAATGACGTATTGTTATCAGACGATTATTGGCTGCGGACAGGTGACTCCATTCATCAAATCAATTCACAAAAAGTCGCAACAATGGAAGATGTTAAAACGCATATAAAAGATAAAGAGCAAATCACTATTCATTATGAGCGAAATAAAAAAATGTATACAAAAGAAATCACTTCTGACCAAATGTTGAAACTTCTTCCATTTTTGAGAGATGCAACAGAGGGTATTGGTACTTTAACGTATTTTGATTTGGAAACAAATGAATTTGGTGCACTAGGTCATCAAATTGTCGACCATGCGTCAGGATTAACTCCAAAGTTTTCGGAAGGATCTATTTACCTGTCTTCAATTGAACAAATAAAGAAAAGTATTCCAGGTAAGCCTGGTTACAAAATTACTTCCCATCATAATAATACTTCTCCTATAGGGGGAGTAAACGAAAATAACGTGTATGGCATTTTCGGCAAAATAGATGCAGATGCAATGGACAATATTTCTATGAAAGAAGTTGAAATTGCTGACAAAGAAGCAATAATGACTGGTGAAGCAATTATGCGAACTTCTATCGATGGCCAAAAAGTACAAGACTTTGCAATTGAAATTACGACTGTCGAAGGCCATTTATTTCAATTTACAGTAACAGATGAAACATTAATTGAAAAAACAGGTGGCATTCTTCAAGGGATGAGCGGAAGTCCAATTATGCAACACAATAAATTAATAGGCGTCGTAACTCATATGTACGTAGATAAACCGAAAAATGGTGCAGCATTATCCATTACAGAAATGATGAAAAAAAATCCTTAGTATTTTCTATAGAGACCACACCGAAAATTTGGTGTGGTCTTTTTCCTGTAATTTGTTAAAATTATAAGTAAGAATTATTCGACAAGGAGATAGAAATAGTTGTTAATTTGTCGAACGTTAAAAGAAACGTATTATAAAAGACTTATTTTTTATAAAAATAAAGGATGCCGTCTAATAATAGCGAATACTATCTATGTTAAAAAATACAAAAGGTGGATGAGCTCAATGGAAAAAATAAAAATTGCAATTGTAGACGATAATAAAGATTTAATTCGCACAATGGATGCTTATTTTGACAATCACCCTGAAATAGAAGTAATTGGAACAGCTTTAAATGGAAAACTTTGTTTAGAAATGCTAGAAACAATCGAACCAGATGTATTACTACTGGACATTATTATGCCTCATCTTGATGGCATTGCTGTTTTAGATAGTATACAAAAAAATGATCGAATAAATAATATTCAAGTCATTATGTTAACTGCTTTTGGTCAAGAAGACGTGATGAAACAAGCTGCAGAATTAGGTGCATCTTACTTTATGCTTAAGCCTTTTGAATTTGAAAGACTTGTTACCCAAATAAAACAAGTAGCTGGTAGAAAATCAAGTATCCAAGAACCTCCAGTGAAATCGAATCCTGAAAAAGAAGCAATACAAAATAAGCGAATGATTGACAACACCATAACAAATGTCATCAAAGAAATTGGGGTGCCAGCACATATTAAAGGCTATTCCTACTTAAGAGAAGCTATTCAAATGGTGTATTCCGATATCGAACTACTTGGATCCATCACAAAAGTATTGTATCCAGAAATTGCGAAAAAGTTTCAAACGACACCTTCTCGTGTAGAAAGAGCTATTCGACACGCAATTGAAGTCGCATGGAATAGAGGAAACTACGAAAGCATCTCCAAAATGTTTGGTTACACTGTCCACCATTTGAAGAGTAAACCTACAAATAGTGAATTCATCGCGATGATCGCAGATAAAATTCGTATGGAGAATATGGCTAGCTAAGTATTAATATTACAGCACTTATTATAATTTTATGTTTTTAAAATGACTGTTGGTTAATCGATCAATCACACCGGAAAATTGATCAATCACGACGAACAATCGATCAATCACGACGAACAATCGATCAATCTTAACGAATAATCGATCAATCCATCGATAACCAAAAATGTGTTCTAGAATAAGAATTATATTTGAATAATATGTAATAAACGATCTACTCCATAATTTGAGAAGGTCGTTTTTTCATTTATTAAAATAATGAGGTGAAAGAAATGGTAAGAAGAAGATAGACAGCCTTCTAGAAGGAGGCAATTTAAAAAAATGGGAGATGTTTAAACAATGAAAAAAAATAAATATGAAGTGGAGAATTTCTTTTCTGCATATGAGCAAATGTGCAATATCCCAATCTGAATTTAAAGGCAAAAGTAAATAAAGAAATCCTCAACTATGGAATTACAAATTAATCAAAAAGTTTTTTACAAATGATCATTTTCATAGTAATGATAATATTAAAAAGTATCTTCATTTGCATAATATATGAAAATGAAGATACTTTTTAATTTCTTTAAACCAATTTTTCGAAAAATGAGTATAATAGAGAGAAGGAAGGAAGTGGATAATTCATGGTGATTGAAGAAAATAATGAAGTAGCCTTAACAGTGGAGAATGGAAGGGCTTACATTACTATTAAGACAGATGGATATAATCTAAAACAGTTTGATGAAATGACAAGAAAATTACCTCGACTAAAAGTTACTAACTTTATGGCTCTTAAAAAGGCTTTGGATAGTAAATCACAAGAACCAATTGAAATTGGTAGTTGGATCGAAAGCGTAGGATTAGATATTAGTGGTGACAAAATGCAAGCTATTGTTACGATTTATGAAACGGAGAGTTACATTCAAGAACATATACACGAGATTCAATCCAATATACAAAAATTACTTATTGAAAATAATATTGTATACGGGCATGAGTCAATAGATTTAGAAACTGTAAAAACAGGGAAATCATACATAGTTGCTAATGGTTTACAACCTCAACGGGGTGCAGATGCAATAGTAACGTATTTACAGCAAGCAGAAAAGAAACCTGAAATTAAAGAAGATGGTAAAGCAGATTATTTTGACATGAATTTTATTGTGGAGATCAATGAAGGGTCATGGCTTGGTGAAAAAATACCTCCTAAGGAAGGGATTGAAGGCATAAACATATTTGGAGAATCACTACCTGCAAGTAAAGGTGACGACATTCCGCTCAGATATGATACAGAATCAGCGTATGAAGTAGAAGAAGATGGGAAAATTGTTCTTCGTTCGAAAACAAAAGGAGTAATAGGTGAAGTCAACGGTTTGCTTGCAGTTCAAAAGCATCTTGTCATTGAAGGGGACGTTGGATTAGAGACAGGAAATCTAAAATTTGATGGCACTATACAAATAAAAGGTACAGTAATGCCAGGATATTCTGTTATCGCATCTGGAGATATTTCTGTAGAAGCAAACGATGGTGTTAATTCAGCAGAGCTTATTAAGTCGACGGAAGGGGATGTATTTATTAAGGGCGGCATTTTTGGACGAGATATTACAAAAGTAGAAGCCGGTAATAATATTTACATCAAGCATGCTAATGGGTGCACATTAGAGGCAAAAGAAAATATCCATATTGGATTTTACGCATTAGGATCAACCGTTTTCGGAAACGAAGTTATTTTAGATGAACGAAAAGGAAAGATTATTGGTGGAAAAGTAATTGCTATTAACTCAATCACTACAGCTTTTTCCGGTAACAGCTTAGAAAGAAAGACAGAACTTATTGTACAAGGCATTGATCGAAAAATTTTGACCGAAAATGCGAAAGAAAAAGCGAAAGCGATGCTAAAAATTCAAGAAGAAATGGCAAAAACAAGTGAAAATATTACTCAGCTTAGCCAATTCAAAAATAATATGTCATCCCAACAGATTGCACTATATGAGCAAACGAAACAAAAATATAATCGTATGGAAATTGAAGTGAAAGAAATGGATACGGAAATACAAAGAACCTTGAAAATGCTTCGTCATTCAGCAAACTATTTTATTCAAATTTCGCAAGAAGCAAATGCTGGAACAATTATTCAAATAGGAAGTAAATCAACAACATTATCTCATTCAAAAAAAGGAAAGTTTATGCTTGAAAATGGAGAGATAAATGTCTAATATTCCTGTTTATGCACATAGAGGGGTTTCTACTGGTACTGTTGAAAATACAATGACAGCTTTTAAAAAAGCGGTCACATTGGGAGCAGATGGTATTGAATTAGACCTACAACTTTCTGCCGATGGAGTTGCATTTGTAACGCATGATATCGATTTCTTTCGCTTAGCGGGTAATAAAAGAAGAATTACAGATATGCGAGCCGATGAGATTATGCAATTGAAATTAGGGAAAACGTTCTATAGGAAGTTTTTTGGATGTAGAATATCAACGTTTGATGAATTTTTAAAATTTGCAATTCCCACTGGTATCAAACTTAATATCGAGTTAAAAGAATCTTTTTTAGGTAAAGGTGAAAAGATTAGAGAAGTAGTTGAAAAAAGTAAAGATGTACGAGATGTTCATTTTTCTTCTTTCGAGTTTAGTATTCTACAAACTATTCATGCTATGAAAACGAATGTACAAACTGCTTTTATCGGAAAAAAATATACTGAGTGGGACTATGTATTATCGATAAAAGAATTGGATGCAATTCATTTGAATAAAAAGTACTATAATTCGGATCTTATGTATTCCATATGGAATGCGGGGTTTCCGATGCGTTTTTACAATCTAAAAGGAAATGAAACATACATCGAAAATCCACATGAATCTGTCATTGGGTGGATCACTGATTTTCCAGACAAAGTAATGAAAAAACAAAAAAGGAATCTGACATAACTTAGTCAAGATTCCTTCCGAGTTGTAGACATAATTAGTTCGAAGGTATTACCTCAGACTGTCTTGAAAACGCTTGTCAGTCGAGGCGCGCCAGCGCGAGGCGGAAGCGAATAGAACTTTAAGTTCATGAGCTTACAACGAGTGCCAGTAACGAAGGATGAAAGCGTTTGTCAACAGTCTGAAAGGAATCTGACTTAAAACAGTCAAGATTCCTTTTTCTTTTGAAATCGTGGTGCTACTTTTCCGTTTTTTCGATCTCTGTTTAATAAAAATCCTGCAAAAAAGCCTAAGCCTAAAACCGTGAAAAGGATACCACATACAAATTGAAGCCATAACATTCCGAAAGGTAGTATATGTATTCCAAAAAATGTATCTCTCATGAGCTTAATACCAAAAGCAGCGAGTATACCAGGGATTAATAATACGATTAAAGCGGCTAATCTAGCCATAAAATTCACTCCTGTGTCTGTCTAACCTCCGGCGCCGTCTATTCGTGGGCAAATGGTGTCCCTACGAATCATCATTTTCAAACTAATATAAAAACCCTTTGAAGAAAAAATGTTGTCGAAAAGCAGGCGCCTTCCGCATTTCTTATTAAATTTAATTTTACATGTGAGAATATTATTGTCAACTCATGGAACTTACGATATGATAAATGAGAAGTGCAATAACTTGCAGAGTGAATACGGGGGTGTGAATATTTTTGCAAAACATACTAATCATTGGTGCTGGTAAAGGTGGATATGCACTTTTAAGGCTATTTGAACAAACTGATTACCTTCAAGTAAAAGGAATCGTAGATATTGATGGAAATGCACCTGGAATGCTTTATGCAAAAGAAAATCATATTCATACTTATAGTGATTGGAAACCCGTTTTAGATGAAAACATTCAAATTATCATTGAAGTAACGGGAAAGAAGGAAGTTTTTGAAGAACTTCTATCGAATCGTCCTGCTACTGCAGTACTAATTCCTGGAGAAATCGCAAATTTAATTGTTACATTACTAAACGAAAAAAATAGATATATACAAATATTAAACAATAAAAAAATGATTCAAGAGTTGATTTTTAACTCCATTGAAGAAGGCATGGTCGGTATTAATGATAAAGGTATCGTGAACTTCTTCAATAAAAGCGCATCAAAAATGACAGAAGTTGCAGTAGAAGATGCGATTGGAAAACATGTATATGAAGTAATTTCTCAAAGTGAACTTCCGAGAATATTTGAAACAGGTTGTACCGAAACAAACAAAGAACTTATTCTTGAAAGCGGTACCAAAATAGTCACATCAAGATATCCGATGATCAACGATGAAGGAAAAAAGATTGGGGCATTTGCGGTTTTCAAAGATATTTCAGAAGTTGTCCGGCTTGCAGAAGAAATAACGAATCTTACTGAAATACAAACAATGCTTCAAGCAATCATCCAATCAAGTGAAGATGCTATATCTGTTGTAGACGAAGAAGGAAAAGGTATCCTCATTAATCCAGCGTATTCGCGTATTACTGGGCTAAGTGAGGAAGAAGTGATAGGTAAGCCTGCAACTGCAGATATTTCAGAAGGTGAAAGTATGCACTTGAAAGTACTTCAAACCCGTAAAGCTATAAGAGGTGTAAACTTAAGAGTTGGACAACAAAGAAAAGATGTTATCGTCAATGTTGCGCCAATTATAGTCAATGATCGGCTTAAAGGTAGTGTAGGTGTAATTCACGATATGACGGAAATGCGCTCGTTGATGAAAGAACTTGATCATGCTCGTACACGTATTCGAAATTTAGAGTTTAATTTTTCTTTTGAAGATATAATTGGAAAATCAGAACAAATTCAATTCGCTGTTGAACAAGCAAAACTTGCTGCAAGTGTACCTGTAACTGTACTTTTAAGGGGAGAGGTTGGTTCAGGGAAAGAATTGTTTGCACATGCCATTCACAGCGCAAGTAATAGGAAAGACAATAACTTCATTCGTGTTAATTGTAGTTCTCAAGAAGAACATCTTTTAGAACGAGAGTTATTTGGCTATGAAAAGGATGGAACAAGCTATTCTGGGCTATTCGATGAAGTAAACAAAGGCACTATTTTCTTAGATGAAGTAGGCGAGTTAACGATTAAAACACAGGCTAAGTTGCTTAGAGTACTTAGAGAAAATGCTTTTGTTAGAATAGGCGGCACCAATTCTATACCAGTGGACGTCCGAATAATAGCTGCAAGTTATTTCAATCTTGAAAAGTTGATGCGTGAAGGAACCTTCCGAGAAGATTTCTACTTTCAGTTAAACCGAATGCCTATTCATGTTCCGGCGTTGAGGGAAAGAAAACAAGATATTTCACTCATAGCAAATCATTTATTAGTAAAGCTAAACAAGGAATTCGGGCGTAATATTGAAGGATTTTCAAAAACAGCTATGGAAAGTTTGTTGTTATATGATTGGCCAGGAAATTTACGGGAACTTGAGAATATCATCAGTCGAACGATGATTTTCCTAGAAGCACAAGATAGGATGATTGAAGAACATCATTTACCAAAATCGATACTATCTATTTCCGGTGATGAATCAGAAGATGTGCAAATAGGTACACTAGCAGAGCAAATGGATGAAATGGAGAAAAAAGTTTTACTGAACGCTCTCCGAGTATGTTCAGGAAACAAATCACAAACAGCTAAAAAGCTAAATATTTCACTACGAACACTCTATTATAAATTAGAAAAATATAATCTAGATTAAAGTGAAATAAAACATTGGGGATGTATTTTACGAAAATAAAAATTTTCGAAAAATAAATAATAACTTAACTACTAGGAGGAACTACACATGGAAATTTTCAAATATATGGAGACTTACGATTACGAACAATTAGTATTTTGCCAAGATAAAACATCGGGGTTAAAAGCAATTATTGCAATTCATGACACAACATTAGGACCAGCATTAGGTGGTACACGCATGTGGAATTATGCAACAGAAGAAGAAGCAATTGAAGATGCTCTACGTTTAGCAAAAGGGATGACTTATAAAAATGCAGCTGCTGGTCTTAACTTAGGTGGTGGTAAAACGGTTATTATCGGTGATCCTTTAAAAGATAAAAACGAGGAGATGTTCCGTGCATTTGGTCGTTTCATTCAAGGGTTAAATGGCCGTTACATAACAGCAGAGGATGTAGGTACAACTGTAGAAGACATGGACTTAATTCATGAAGAAACAAATTATGTAACTGGTATTTCAGAAGCATTCGGTTCTTCAGGTAATCCATCACCAGTTACTGCTTATGGAGTATACGTAGGCATGAAAGCTGCTGCAAAGGAAGCATTTGGTTCCGATTCACTTGAAGGGAAAACAGTTGCGGTACAAGGTGTAGGAAACGTTGCATACACATTATGTGAATTTTTACATAAAGAAGGTGCAAAACTGATTGTTGCAGATATTAACCAAGCTTCTGTTGATCGTGCAGTTAATGCATTCGGAGCAGTTCAAGTAAGTGTAGATGAAATTTACTCACAAGATGCTGATATTTTCGCACCATGTGCATTAGGTGCCATTATTAATGACAATACAATTCCACAGTTAAAAGCAAAAGTGATTGCAGGTTCTGCAAATAACCAATTAAAAGATACTAAACATGGTGATTTAATTCATGAAATGGGAATTGCATATGCACCTGATTATGTAATTAACTCTGGTGGAGTTATTAACGTAGCGGACGAATTATATGGTTACAACCATGATCGTGCAATGAAGCGCGTTGCTGGTATTTACGATAAAATTGAACGAATTTTTGAGATTTCAAAACGTGACGGAATACCAACATATGTAGCAGCAGACCGTTTAGCTGAGGAGCGTATTGCTCGTGTTGGCAAATCTCGTAGCCAATTTTTACAAAACGGCAAACATATTATCTCAGGACGTTAATACTCAATAGATGAAGATTAAACTAATTCAATAAACGAATTTATAGGCCGACTTGTAAAGTGGCCTCGGGTTGTAGACAAATTTAGAATTCGAAGGTGTCTTCAGACTGTCTTGAAAACGCTTGTCAGTCAAGGCACGCCTGTACGAGGCGGAAGCAAGTAGAACTAAAAGTTCATGAGCTTACAACGAAGTGCAAGTAACGAAGAATGAAAGCGTTTGTCAACAGTCTGAGGCCGACTTGTAAAAGCGGCCTTCTTCATCTGTATTCAATGCAAACCCGGAGATTTAGGAGGAAAAGTTTTGGCTAAAGAATATGATGTAGTAATTTTAGGTGGCGGAACTGGCGGCTATGTAGCTGCTATACGTTCTGCGCAATTGGGTTTGAAAACTGCAATTGTGGAAAAAGGAAAACTTGGAGGTACTTGCTTACACAAAGGGTGTATCCCAAGTAAAGCATTACTACGTAGTGCGGAAGTGTATGCTACTACAAAAAATCATGCTGCCGATTTTGGTGTAAATGCAAAAGAAGTTACACTTGATTTTAGTAGAGTGCAAGCAAGAAAAGAGTCGATTGTTAATCAATTACATCAAGGCGTTCAAGGATTGATGAAAAAAGGAAAAATCGATGTTTTCGAAGGAACAGGAAGAATGTTAGGACCATCTATTTTTTCTCCTTCACCAGGTGGAACGATTTCAGTAGAAATGAATAATGGCGATGAAAACGAAATGCTTATTCCAAAAAATGTAGTTATTGCAACAGGATCTAGACCTCGCACTTTACCTGGATTAACAATTGACGGTACATTTGTCATGAGTTCAGACGAAGCTTTAGCAATGACAGAATTACCAAAATCTATTCTAATAGTAGGTGGCGGTGTAATTGGGATAGAATGGGCTTCTATGTTAAATGACTTCGGAGTAGAAGTGACTGTTATTGAATATGCTGATCGCATTATACCTACTGAAGATCATGATATATCAAAAGAAATGCAAAAATTACTTTCTAAAAAAGGAGTAACATTTGCAACAAGTGCAAAGGTTCTCCCTGAAACATTGGAAGCAGGCGACAACCAAGTAACAATTTCTGCAGAAATGAATGGAGAAACGAAAACTTTTACAGCAGCAAAAATGCTTGTATCTGTAGGACGTCAAGCAAATGTAGAAGGTATTGGAATCGAAAATACCGATATCGTTGTAGAAAAAGGATTTATCCAAGTGTCTGAAACATTCCAATCAAAAGAATCTCATATATATGCTATTGGTGATGTAATTGGAGGGCTTCAACTAGCCCATGTTGCTAGTCATGAAGGAATTACAGCAATTGAGCATATTGCTGGTAACGAAATTACTCCAATAGACTATAAACTTGTTTCTCGTTGTATTTATTCTAATCCTGAAGCTTCGAGCGTTGGTATTACTGAACAACAAGCTAAAGAGCAAGGATTTGATGTCAAAGTTGGTAAATTCTCATTTAAAGCGATAGGGAAAGCACTTGTTTATGGAGAATCAGATGGATTTGTTAAAATTGTTGCGGATAAGGTGACAAATGATATTTTAGGTGTCCATATGATTGGTCCGCATGTGACGGATATGATTTCAGAAGCAGGTTTAGCAATGGTATTAGATGCCACTCCATGGGAAATTGCTCATACAATTCACCCGCATCCGACACTTAGTGAAGTAATGGGAGAAGCGGCATTAGCTGTAGATGGTAAAGCTATTCATATGTAAAAAGGAGGAGTTCTAAATGACAACAAATCGTCACGCAGAATTAGGTTTAACGAATGAAGATGTGTTAAAAATGTTCGAGACGATGCTTATGGCACGTCGTATTGATGAACGTATGTGGCTACTAAATCGTGCAGGGAAAATTCCTTTTGTTATTTCATGTCAAGGGCAAGAAGCTGCACAGGTTGGAGCTGCATTCGCACTGGATAATTCAAAAGACTATATTGCACCATATTACCGTGATATGGGTGTTGTTTTACATTTCGGAATGACAGCAAGAGATTTAATGTTATCAGCATTTGCAAAAGCAGAAGATCCAAACTCCGGCGGACGTCAAATGCCAGGACATTTTGGACAAAAGAAAAATAGAATCCTTACAGGGTCTTCACCTGTTACTACTCAATTACCACATGCAGTTGGAGTTGCATTAGCAGCTAAAATTGAGAAAAAAGATTTCATTACATTTGTAACACTAGGAGAAGGTTCTTCTAACCAAGGTGATTTCCACGAAGGACTTAACTTTGCAGGAGTTCATCAACTACCATGTATTACAATGGTTGAAAACAATAATTACGCAATTTCTGTACCATTTGAACGTCAGGTAGCGAGTAAAACTGTTGCAGATCGTGCATCTAGTTACGGTATGCCTGGTTTTAGAGTCGATGGTAAGGACCCGATTGAGGTTTATAAAGTAGTAAAAGAAGCAGCAGATCGCGCTCGTAACGGAGAAGGTCCGAGTCTTATTGAAGCAGTGACATACAGATTAACAGCTCACTCTTCAGATGATGATGATAGACAGTACCGTACAGCAGAAGATATTGCAGAAGGTAAAGCTTTAGATCCACTTATTACGTTTGCAGTGTATTTAAAAGAGACTGGTGTTTTAACAGACGAACTGGAAAAAGAAATTAATGATCGTATTATGAAGGAAGTAAACGAAGCGACTGACTATGCTGAATCTGCGCCATATGCTGCTCCAGAAGATGCATTGAAGCATGTTTATGCGGAAAAAGATGGGGGGAACGCATAATGGCAGTAATGTCTTATATCGATGCAATTACACTTGCAATGAAAGAAGAAATGACTCGTGATGAACGTGTTTTCATCTTAGGTGAAGACGTTGGTCGTAAAGGTGGAGTATTTAAAGCAACAAATGGCCTTTATGATGAGTTTGGTGAATACCGTGTCCTTGACACACCATTGGCCGAATCTGCGATTGCAGGAGTAGGTATTGGTGCTGCAATGTATGGTCTTCGTCCTATAGCAGAAATGCAATTTGCTGATTTCATTATGCCTGCTGTAAACCAAATTATTTCGGAAGCTTCTCGTATTCGTTACCGTTCCAACAATGACTGGACTTGTCCGATTGTTATTCGTGCTCCTTTCGGTGGTGGTATTCATGGTGCACTTTATCATTCTCAATCGGTCGAAGCAGTTTTTGCAAACCAACCTGGATTAAAAATTGTCATTCCTTCAACACCTTACGATGCTAAGGGATTATTAAAAGCAGCGATTCGTGACGAGGATCCAGTTATGTTCTTTGAGCATAAACGTGCATATCGTCTCATTAAAGGTGAAGTTCCGGAAGAAGATTATACAATCGAAATCGGAAAAGCAGATGTAAAACGTGAAGGCGAAGATATTACAGTAATTACGTATGGTCTTGCTGTTCATTTTGCACTTCAAGCAGCAGAACGTTTAGAAAAAGATGGGATTTCTGCGCATGTTCTAGATTTACGTACAATCTATCCATTAGATAAAGAAGGTATCATTGAAGCAGCTTCTAAAACAGGAAAAGTTCTGCTTGTAACAGAAGATAATAAAGAAGGTAGTATCATTGGTGAAGTAGCTGCAATAATTGCAGAAAACTGCTTATTTGATCTAGATGCACCTATTATGCGTCTTGCTGGGCCAGATGTTCCTGCTATGCCATATGCTCCAACGATGGAAAAATTCTTTATGATTAATCCAGATAAAGTCGAAAAAGCGATGCGAGAGCTAGCAGCATATTAACTTCATTCAGCAAAAAAAAAAGACTTCGCTGAATGTCGCTGAACTCTGGCTAAAATCGCCGCGTCCTGCAGCAACGCCTGAGTGACCAACATCCTGTTGGCCCAATGCCTCCGTCGGATGTCACAGATTTTGAATCATGCAGGTGCACGATTCAAAATCTTGACCCACTGTTTTCTGCGACGAGCTTTGCACAGGAGCAATAACTTCTGCGGAGCTGAGCGAAGAGAAGCGGAAGCAATAACTTCTGCGGAGCTGAGCGAAGAGAAGCGGAAGCAATAACTTCTGCGGAGCTGAGCGAAGAGAAGCGGAAGCAATAACTTCTGCGGAGCTGAAAGAAGAGAAGCGGAAGTAAATACGCCAAGGCGAATTTGATCTCATTAAGGAGGAACTCGAATGGCACTAGAACAAATCAAAATGCCTCAACTTGGAGAAAGTGTTACAGAAGGTACAATTGAAAAATGGTTAGTAAAACCAGGCGATCATGTTAATAAATACGACGCTCTAGCGGAAGTAAACACAGACAAGGTTACAGCTGAAGTGCCTTCTTCTTTTACAGGAATTATTAAAGAACTGATTGCAAACGAAGGAGATACTCTTGCAGTTGGGGAAGTCGTTTGTACGATTGAAACAGAAGGTGGAGCTACAGAAGAAGTAGTAGAAGCCGCTCCAGAACAGCCAACAGCTGAAACTGTAAAACCGGCCGAAGTGCAAAAGCACGCTGCTCCAGTTAATCGTGAAAAAGGCGCAAAAGCTCGCTATTCACCTGCGGTATTAAAACTTTCACAAGAACATGGGATTGATCCTACTTTAGTTAATGGTACTGGCAATGAAGGACGAATTACGCGTAAAGATTTATTAAAGATTATTGAGAGCGGAGAAATTCCAGTAGCTTCACAAGTAGAACAAGAACCAAAAGCAGAACAAGTATCTGCAACACCACAAACACAACCGGCAGCTGCACCAAAAACAGCACCAGTTAATGTCCCTGTGGCAGTTGGAGATATCGAAATTCCAGTTACAGGTGTACGTAAAGCAATCGCTGCGAACATGCTGCGTAGTAAACACGAAGCACCGCATGCTTGGACAATGATTGAAGTGGATGTAACGAATTTAGTACAATATCGTGATTCATTAAAAACAGAGTTCAAATCAAAAGAAGGTTTTAACTTAACCTATTTTGCATTTTTCGTAAAAGCTGTTTCACAAGCATTAAAAGAATTCCCAATGATGAATTCTATGTGGGCTGGCGACAAAATCGTACAGAAAAAAGACATCAATATTTCGATTGCTGTAGCAACAGAAGATGCACTTTTTGTTCCTGTTATCAAAAATGCGGATGAAAAAACGATTAAAGGCATTGCTCGTGAAGTAAATGAACTTGCTGCAAAAGTTCGCTCTGGTAAATTAAAATCAGACGAAATGCAAGGAGGAACATTCACAGTAAACAACACAGGATCATTCGGTTCTGTTCAGTCTATGGGCATTATTAACTACCCACAAGCAGCGATTCTTCAAGTAGAATCGATTGTGAAACGTCCAGTTATTATGGATGGTGGTATGATTGCTGCTCGTGACATGGTTAACTTATGTCTTTCATTAGACCACCGTGTACTAGATGGTCTAGTTGCTGGTCGTTTCTTAGCACGAGTGAAAGAAATCCTAGAGAACATAACTAAAGACAATACTTCTATTTACTAATGAAAATATAAAAAGCCGGAGCTTTCCTAATAACCTAATTAGGAAAACTTTCGGCTTTTTTGTTTGTACTGTGGGAGCTGAATATTTTTCTCTGGATTAGTTGGAAAATCACTATCGATCTGATTAGCTTTCGAAAGATTAAATAGCATATACTTTGACCTTTGATTGGCGATTTAAAGTGTAATAGATACTAGGCGAGTTTCATATTATGAAATTTTCTACTTGTCTATAACTATGCTCTAAAGTATATTAGGAGAATCTACCTCTATAATTAATTGATTTTTCAATTAATTAATTGAAAGATAAATGAAACAGTAGTGTTATTCAATGTTCTTAGAAATATTATTGCAAATTTTTTTTGATAGAAAGCAAGAATATTTCTAAGTTTTTTTGTGTGTCGTGAAAGCGGTTTCAAAGGGGAGTTCTAAAGGTATTTTGAAAATGGTTTCCAGGTAATATTGATATGTAAAGCTGTATGAGAATGCAACGATAGATAAGGGGGAAATCTGACGTGATAGAATCTGTAAAAAAGGCATGTCAAATAATTAGTTGTTTTTCTAGTGAAGAGCCAGTGTTAGGAAATGCAGAGATTGCTAATAAGCTCGGAATGAATCCTAGTTCTACACACCACTTACTCAGTACACTTTGCAATGAGGGAGTCTTAATGAGGGATCAAAAAAGAAAATATCGTCTTGGATGGAAATTACTCGAGTGGAATAATAATGTTATGTTTCAGCAAGATATTTATGACAGGGCAATTCCACTAGTGAAAGATCTAATTCATCGATTTATAGGTACAGCTCATATTGCTATGTTCGACAAAGGTGAAGTTGTTTTTGTATTAAAAGTATCCTCGCAAGAAGCATCTCCAATCCACACTTATATCGGTTCAAGAAAACCAGCTTATGCTACTAGTACAGGGAAAGTATTATTATCCTTTAATTCTTCTTATCTAAATGAAACAATTAGCAGAGGATTATCAAAACAAGCACCAAATACGATTACTGATATCGATACTTTAAAAAAGGAATTAGAGATGGTACGTAAATTAGGCTATTCGATAAGTAATAATGAAAATTCGACTGCAACTTATGCAATTGCTGCACCTATTCTATCGTATTCTGGTAAAACTATTGCAGCGGTTAATTTAGTTGGACCAGCTTCCTATATGCAAGGGAGTCACCGCAACATGATAATCCAAAGCGTTATAAATACTGCTCAATCGATCTCTCAGGAATTAGGATATATTGAGGTTTAAGTTGTGAAAGAAAAGATGTAACAATTGGCATTACTAATGAATGATGTATTCTAATAAATTATTAAAGTTTCATAGTTTGAAATTATCAGGGGGCTATTACAGTTATGTTCTCCTATAATCGGAATAGTATATTTTCCTAAATAGGGATAATACGTATGTTTCGATAGAAGTAGGAACATATGAATTTTGAGAGTAATTTATTCATTTTCGTAGTGATATTGGAGGTGAAGTTATAAATTAAATTAACTGAATTTTTATTATATTTAGTTAATTGTTGAGGTAAAGTGTAGTGAATTTAGGAATTCTTGCTAATGATTTTATGTCTTTATTAAAACAGGGATTGATTAAAAGTCTTTAATTAGTACTAAAAAAATTAAAAAGTGGGGTTGTTGAATGATGAAAAGAAATAGCTTTTATATTTTCACTTTTTTGATGGCTATAATTCTTGTTTTAGGTGCGTGCGACGAAAGTAATGCTAGTGGGGATTCTGGTGAACAAAAAGAGGCAGAAGGAAAAACTTATAATTTTAAGCTTGCTCATATAGCACCACCTGATCATATTTGGAATGAAGCAGCGAAAAAATTTGCTGAAGAATTAGAAACACGATCAGATGGTCGGATGAAAATGGATCTATATCCAGGAGGACAATTGGGCGGAGAACCTGATATGGTGCAACAACTTGAAACGGGTTCTTTAGATTTTGGGTTTATCACAACTGCTTTTTTAACATCAAGATCAGATGCATTTAGTGCTTGGTTTGCTCCATTTTTATTTGATTCCTATGAAGCTGCTTTTGAAGCAAAAGGCTCTGATGTGTCAAAAGAAATTTTAGCTACACTCGATGATCAAGGATTAAGGGCTCTAGATATTTTCTTTTCGGGAAACCGAACAATGATGTTCCGTGAAAAAATTGAAACGCCGGAAGGTATGAAAGGTTTGACGTTACGCGTGACTCCGAGTCCAGCATTGCAAGATTGGTACCGCTATTTAGGAGCTAACCCTGAATCTATTTCATTACCAGACGTGTACCAAGCTGCTCAGACAGGGGTAATTGACGGGATGGAAATGGATTTAGATGCAGCAGTCACATCTAATTTCAATGAAGTAACGGGGTATGCAGCAATGACCAATCATATGGTTTGGCCATCCGTTATGATAGCGAATGGGAAGAATTTTGATGCAATGCCTGAAGAAGATCAAAAAATAATTCGTGAAGCGATGGCTGCCGCGTCTGAATATGCGACGATGAAACGTTCTTCATTAGAAGAGGAGTACGTAAAAACGTTAACTGATAGAGGAATGGTGCTTTATGATATGGACGAGTCTCTGTTTAAGTCATATATGGAAAAGTTCGATGAAGAATATAAAGCAAAAGATCCTTTAATAAAAGAGTTCATTGAAACATTCCGTAAGTAGGAGGAATTACGAATATGAATACATTAAGCGGATGGATTGAATCGATTGAAAAGGTGATTGCCATGATATTGATAGCGTCAATGACAATCGTAATTGCTGCTGCTGTTCTTTTTCGATACTTATTAAACGCACCTATTTTTTGGGCGAGTGAAGCAAGTATTTTCATGATGGCATGGCTGACGTTTATAGGGGGGAGCTTGGGACTTAAATATAAGTCTCAAGCATCCGTAACATTTTTGGTTGATCGTTTTTCAGACAATGGAAAACGAGTCTTTGAAATCGTATCATACGTGATTATCTTAATCTTCATGGCTTTATTACTATATTTAAGTTACCAATGGGTATTTTCGTCGTCACACCAAAAGTCTACTTCGATGCGAATTCCGATGTGGATTCCGTACCTTTCTGTCCCAGTTGGTTTAACTTTTGCTTTTATCCACTTATTAAACAACCTAGTAAATTTATTTAAGAAAAAACAACAAGGCGGTGAACCTTTATGACAATTGCGGTTATTGCTTTGTTTTTTATATTCTTATTTCTCGGTATACCGATATCGCTTGTGTTGGCAATTACGTCACTTTCGTATTTGTTTCTCGGTGATCTGACAACATTAATGAGTTCAGCGCCACAGAAAATGTTTTCTGGATTAGACAATTTTGGATTGTTGGCTGTTCCATTATTTATGTTGGCTGGAGAGTTGATGAACGGCGGGGGAATTACAAAACGACTAGTCGCCTTTGCAAAAGTCCTAATCGGTCATTATCGAGGTGGACTGGCTTATGTAACAGTTATCGCTAACATGTTCCTTGCTTCAATCTTAGGATCAGCCAATGCTCAAGCGGCGATGATGAGTAAAGTGATGGTTCCCGAGATGGAAAAGGAAGGTTACACACGTGAGTTCTCTTCTGCAATTACATTAGCTTCATCTATCGTAGCTCCTATCATCCCACCGAGTATGTTGTTTATCATCTACGGAACGTTAACTGGAGCATCGATTGCTGATTTATTCATGGCTGGAATTATTCCCGGTATTTTGTTAGGAATCGGTTTTATTATTGTTATTGGAATCATGAATCATAAACAACAATTCCCCAAAAGTGAGAAGGCGAATTGGAAAACAATCGTAAAAACATTCTTACAAGTTATCCCTGCCATGCTAATCCCATTCACAATCATTTTTGGTATTTTAGGCGGTGTTTTTACACCAACAGAGTCAGCATCGATTGCATGTGTAATCGCTTTCATTATTGGTTTTGTTTATCGTGAATTAAAACTGAAAAGTCTTCCAACAATTCTTGTGAATACAGTGGTCAATACAGCAACAATTTCGTTTTTAATCGTAACAGCGAATTTATTTGGTTTTATAATTGCCTATGAAAAAATTCCACAATTAGTTGCAGAATCGATGCTGAGCCTTTCTGATAACCCACTTGTCTTTTTATTATTAGTGAATTTATTCTTACTGTTAGTTGGAACAGTGTTAGATGGAATTGCAGCGTTAATTATTTTGGTTCCCGTAATGATGCCACTACTAGTGACATATCAAATAGATCCGGTTCATTTCGGTATTATCATTTGTATTAACTTAACTATTGGGTTACTAACGCCACCAGTAGGGACTGGATTGTTTATCGTTTCTTCCATTGCAAAGGTAAAATTTGAAAGATTGGTCATTGCAATTATGCCTTTCTTAGGGATGGCAATTCTCATTCTTCTTATCCTTACTTACTGGGAAGATGCGGTAATGTGGATTCCTAGTCTTTATAAAGATTGACGAAAGATTTATTTACTGTTGAATACAAGGGAGAATCGCGGTGAAGAAAGACAACGATCTTCCATATATTATTGAAAGAGTGAAATATTACATCGTAGTGTCTAGGAATTCCTTGGCTATTCGTCTCTACGATTTATCGCTTTATTTAGAAAGAATAAACGAATATAAAGCTTAAAGAGAATCTTCTAAAACAGAAGAATAATTGTAAAGTGGACATCCCATCTATTTGGTAGTAGTTTCCGACCACCATTTTATAGAGTGGGGTGTTTTATTTTTTTTTTTTTTTTGATAATTAAGCTTGAATATAGAGAAGTTAGATATCTGAGCACTAGAATTTTTTTTGAAATATAAAAAATATTCTAATTATTTCACTCTGTGAAACATTCGTATAGTTAGATGAAAAACTATTCGATATATTATGAGTACATTGTTATCACAAAAGGAGGTATGAGAGGAATGGATGTAAGAGAATTAAGAAATTGTTTTGGACAATTTGCGACTGGTGTAACAGTCATCACTTGGAATGATGATCAAGGTGCGAGGTATGGAATAACCGTAAACTCATTTACATCAGTTTCCTTAGATCCAGCACTTGTACTAGTTTCCATTGCTAAAAGTGCTAAGGCTTGCGAAGCATTAAAAAATCGTCCATTTGTCATTAATGTGTTATCAGAATCTCAGGAACCATATGCTTGGCAATTTGCTGGGCGACCAAATGAAAATCTTGTTGTTGAATGGGAGATAGATTCCAAGAATAGTCCACGCCTAAAAGATGCTCTTGCTACCATTGAATGTGTTCCATGGGCAGAATATGAAGGTGGAGATCATATTCTGTATGTCGGGAAAGTAGTGGATTTTTCGTATAGTAATGCAGACAGCCTCCTTTTCTTCAGAGGGAAGTTCTTGAAAACAGAAAATAACCAGATTGTCGTAAACAATTAAAGTATTGGAGGATTAACTGATGAGTATCAGAACAGGTGAAGATTATATTCAAGCTATTAAGTCACGACAACCGGAAGTATGGTTAGGTGGGAGAAGAGTAACAAATTTAGCAGAAGAGCCAATTTTTAAGCAGCCGATTAAGGAATTAGCTAAGTTATTTGATATGCAGCATGATCCTAAATATCAAGATAAAATTACGCATATTTGTGAAGAAACAGGAGAACGTGTAAACAATGCTTACTTGAATCCTCGCAATGGAGAAGATTTAAAAGCACGGAGAGAACTATTTGAAGTATGGTCACAAGCAACGTTTGGTTTAATGGGAAGAACGCCAGATTTTTTGGGGACAGTAGTAACTGCAATGGCCTCCAACGATTGGTTCTTTAGGCAATATGGTGACCGCTGGGGAGATAATATTGTAAATTACTATAAGTATATAAGAGATAATGATCTCTTCTTAACGCATGCAATTATTAATCCGCAGAATGATCGTAGTAAAGCCTCTAACGAACAGGTCGATACGTATACACATCTTGGAGTCGTTAAAGAGACAGAAGAAGGTCTAATTGTCCGTGGATCTAAAATGCTAGCTACACTTGCACCATTAACGGATGAAGTTATCATATATTCTTATCCGAGTTTCAAACCTGGAGATGAGAAGTATGCAATTTCATTTGCGGTTCCGATTGACACACCTGGTTTACGTATTCTATGTAGAGAAGAAACGCAAAATGGTACAAGGTCAACATGGGATCATCCATTAGCATCAAGGTTTGAAGAAATGGATGCTGTATTGGTCTTTAATGATGTCTTAGTTCCATGGGATCGTGTGTTCATTAATCAAAATGTAGAGGCAGGTAACTTATTATATCCTAAAACAGGCATTAATCTGCAACCCTCTCATCAATCTGCCATTAGGGGCCTTGTCAAAATTTCATTTGCTACGGAAGTCGCATGTTCGATGGCAGATTCAATTGGTGTGGACGGATTCTTAAACGTTCAAAATCAATTATCTGAACTTTTACAAGGAGTAGAAACGATTAGAGCGTTAGTTCGTATCGCTGAATATGAATATGTGATGACGCCTTATGGTGAAGCAATTCCAGCAATTGTACCACTTGAAACTGTCCGTGGTATATTACCTAAATTGTATCCAAGAGCAATAGAAATTTTACAAATAATTGGTGCAGGTGGACTCTTAATGTCGCCATCAGGTGCAGACTTCGCAAATCCAGAGTTAACGGAAGATATGCATAAACATTATGGTGGCCGCGAAGGCGTAACTGCTGATGAACGAGTTCGTCTATTCAAATTAGCATGGGATTTGTGTGGGGAAGCATTCGGGCAAAGACTTGTTCAATACGAACGATACTACTCAGGAGATCCAATTCGCAAAATGGCAATGTTCTACAACACACATAAGCGAAATAACCCAACGTATCCAATGGTAGAAGAGGCACTTAGAGTTTCTTTAGAGTTATCGAAAGAAACTGTTACGATTTAGTATTTCAGAAAAATGACAACGCTTTCACGTAAAGGCATTATCAAGGTATTTCACGGCGGTTTCATTATATTGATGATAGAAACATTAAGAACATAGTAAAAGGTAGGTGGGAAGACTAGATATACGTTTTTAATTATTTGATTATTTCAATAATATAAACTAAGCATTATGTTTTTCATTTACTAATATAACAATGGAGGTATTACGAAAATGACAAAATCTACGATTTCAAAATTACAAGCATTTAATCTATTGAATTGGATTGAAGAAAATAAAGATCAGCTTAAACCACCAGTTAATAATAAGGTTCTTTGGGAAGACTCTGAATTTATTTGTATGATACTAGGCGGACCGAATAGACGCCGTGACTTCCACGTTGACCCTTCAGATGAGTTCTTCTATCAGATTAAAGGCGACTGTTACGTTGAAGTTATTAATAATGGAAAACGTGAAGTTGTAACAGTTAAAGAAGGTGAAGTATTTATGCTTCCAGCGATGGTTCCACATTCTCCACACCGTGTTGCCGATACGTATGGTCTAGTTATTGAGCGAAAACGCGACCTTGGAGAATTAGAAGATTTCGTTTGGTTCTGTGATGAGTGTGATGAAGAAATGCACCGAAAACGTGTTCAATTGACAGACATTGAAACGCAAGTAAAAGGTGCGATTGAAGAGTTCAATAGCAGCTTAGAACTACGTACGTGTAAAAATTGCAACCACGTCATGTCCGAAGAAGTAGGGCTATGGAAATGAGAGTAGATTTTCATACTCATATCATACCTGAAAATATTCCAGATTTCGTTGAAAAATTTGGTGGGGAACGTTGGCCAACTTTAGAAAAAACATGTTCTTGCGGTGCTAATATCATGGTAGCCGGGAAAGTGTTCCGTGAAGTGACGGACCAAGTGTGGAGTCCTGAAAAAAGAATTCAGGATATGGATGCAGAAGGTGTCGATATTCAAGTGTTGTCACCTATTCCAGTGACATTTTCTTATTGGGCTGAACCTGAGGCTGCGGAAGAAATGTCGAAAATTCAAAATGATTTTATTGCGGATACTGTGAAACAGTATCCGTACCGCTTTATTGGCCTCGGAACAGTACCTCTGCAAGATGTCGAGGTGTCAATCCGGGAAATGGATCGTTGTATGCATGAGCTTGGATTAAAAGGAATTGAAATTGGAACAAATATCAATGGAAAAAACTTGGATGACCCGGCGTTTACCGCATTTTTTGAAATGGCGGAGAAATGGCAAGTGCCGTTGTTCGTCCATCCGTGGGAAACGTTAGGTACTGAACGGATGCCACGTCATAACTTTATGTACACGGTTGGCATGCCAAGTGAAACGGCATTGGCTGCTGCTAGTTTAATAAACGGTGGTGTCATGGAGAAATTCCCACGTCTAAAGGTTTGCTTCGCACATGGAGGAGGGTCTTTCCCATACATATTACCTCGTTTGGATCAAGGCTGGAATGTATGGCCGCATCTGCGACAAACGAGTAAACCTCCAAGTTATTATGCCAAGAACTTTTACTTTGACTCGTTGAATTATGACCCGCTAAACATTAAATATTTAGTAGATCGTTTTGGGTATGAAAAAATTGTAATGGGTTCAGACTACCCATTTTTATTAAGAGAGATTCCACCTGGCAAAGTGATTGATGAGACGATTGAGCTGACGGACGAACAAAAGCAAGCTATTTTAGGTAAAAATGCGCTCGCCTTTTTAAATATTGAAATAAAGGAAGAGATTAAACGATGAGTACTCCAGAAGAAAAACTTTCGGCATTAGGGCTTGAATTACCCCCTTTACGACCTGCACTAGGAGACTATGTGGGATGTGTAAGAACCGGAAATTTGTTATTCACTGCTGGCCAGGGAGTAGATGAATATCACGGAAAATTGGGTAGAGAATTAACGGTGGAAGAAGGTTATTTAGCTGCCCAACAATCGATGCTTAATCTACTAAGTGTTGTTAAAAATGAAATTGGTGAACTAAGTAAGGTAAAGCAATTCGTCAAAATACTTGGGATGGTTAATAGCACAGAAGATTTTACAGACCAACCAAAAGTGATGAACGGTGCATCTGATCTAATAGGGAAAGTTTTTGGTGATAAAGGGAAGCATGGTCGTTCAGCAGTCGGGATGGCGCAGTTGCCGAACAACACAGCCATTGAAATTGAAATGATTATTGAAATAGAGGACTAGGAGGGAGACGACTGTGACAAAAGGGTTAGTTGCTGACCATACTATTATTCAAGACGCAAAGCTCTTTATTAATGGGGAATATGTCAATGCTCTCTCAGGGGAAACTTTTGACTCAATTAACCCTGCGACAAATAAAAAGTTGGCCACTGTTGCAAATGGTGGGAAAGCGGATGCAAAACTTGCAATTGAAGTGGCTCAGCGGACGTTTGCAAGTGGTATTTGGAGTAAAATGCCTGTTGAAGAAAGATCTAAGATATTATGCAGGATGTCAGACTTAATCATGGAAAATGTGGATAAGCTTGCTTACGTTGAAACGTTGGATGTAGGTAAACCGATTAAGGAAAGCCGTGGATTCGATATTCCACGAGCTGCTGCCAACTTCCGCTTCTTCGCTGAAATGGCAAAATATATGGTGCACGAGCACTACGATATGAGTAACCACATGTCTTATGTACAGTATGCACCAGCGGGTGTTACAAGTTTGATTATCCCTTGGAATCTACCTTTTATGCAAATGACTTGGAAAGCTTCTGCTGCTTTGGCCGCAGGAAATACGGTTGTCATTAAGCCGGCATCTTATACACCGTTAAGTGCAGTTATGCTTGGAGAAATTGCTAATGAAGCCGGGTTACCACCTGGTGTCTTAAATATATTAACGGGTCCTGGAAGTACTGTCGGGACAGTTATGGCAACACATCCATCCGTTCGAAGAATCTCATTTGTCGGAGAATCCAATACAGGAAAAACAGTGATGCGTAATGCTGCTGAAAATTTAATACCTATTTCATTAGAACTTGGAGGTAAGTCAGCCAATATTGTCTTTGAAGATGCAGATTTAGATGAAGCAGTAGCTGGCTCCATTGAGGCGATTTACCGAAACCAAGGTGAAATTTGCTTAGCCGGTTCACGAATCCTCGTTCAAGAGAGCATTTATGATCAATTCTTAGATAAGTTCGTTGCAGCTGTAAGGAAGATTAAAGTAGGGGATCCGACTGATGAATCAACGGATATGGGTGCGCTAGTTTCACAGGGACATTTGAAATCAGTCGATGACTACGTTCAAATTGGACTCGCAGAAGGTGCAAAACTTGCTTATGGTGGAAAGGTTGTCGCAAATCTTCCAGAAGGCAATTTCTATGAGCCGACTGTACTTTATGATGTAGATAACAAAATGCGGATTGCACAAGAAGAAATCTTTGGTCCTGTTCCCGTTATTATTCCATTTAAAACGGAAGAAGATGCGATTAATATTGCAAATGATTCTATTTACGGTTTGGCAGGTGTCGTATGGACGAATGATTTACGACGTGGACAGCGGGTAACATCGCATATCCATTCGGGCTTGCTTTGGGTGAATTGTTGGTATGTTCGCGATTTACGTACACCATTTGGTGGTGCAAAAGCGAGCGGTATTGGTCGAGAAGGCGGCCGACATAGTTTTGATTTTTATACAGAAGCGAAAACAATTACGATAAAAAAATAAGAAAACAACGAAAGGTGGCATATTGCTCGCCTTTTGTTTGTTTTAGTATGGGGAGGGTTTTCAAGTGACAGTAAAGAATGTTGAGTTTGCAAATGAACTGTTGGAGGCTGAGGAAACGCGACAAGCAATTTCAGCTTTAACGGATCGTAATGAGCATTTAACGGTGGAAGATGCGTATAACATTCAATTGGAAACAGTCAATTTAAAGCTTGCACAAGGAAAAAAAGTAATCGGGAAAAAAGTAGGATTAACAAGTGTTGCAATGCAAAAAATGCTAAATGTAAATGAACCAGATTACGGCCATTTATTAGATGATATGCGTGTGGAGAGTGGTGCTTTAGTCAAAATCGATTCGATGATTTCTCCAAAGATTGAGGCTGAAATCGGTTTTGTACTTGATGAGGATTTAGTAGGACCGAATGTTACGTATCTTGACGTTATGATGGCTACTAAATATGTTGTGCCAACACTTGAAATCATTGATAGTCGTGTGAAAGATTGGAAAATAAAGTTAATAGATACAGTTGCTGATAATGGTTCTTCTGCAAAAGTAGTAGTGGGCGAGAAACTAACAGCACTAGACGGAATAGATTTACGTACAAATAGTATGGTGCTATTTAAGAACGATGAACTCCTTGCAACAGGTGCAGGTGCAGCCGCACTTGGTCATCCAGCTCATGCTATTGCTTGGCTAGCAAATAAATTACATGAATTCGGAATTACATTGAAAAAAGGCGAATTAATTTTACCAGGTGCGTTATCCGGCGCGGTTTCAGTTTCTGCTGGAGACACAATTGAAGCGAAATTTGGTGTACTTGGATCGGTAACTGTTCATTTCGAATAATATTTCTACACATTAATCCGAAGCATGAGGAAGGGGAATGACTGTGGGGAAGATTAAAGCGGCAATTATCGGCTCCGGCAATATTGGAACTGATTTAATGTATAAACTGGAAAGAAGTGACGTTATTGAACTAACAGCAATGATTGGTATTGATGCAGATTCGGATGGGCTAAAACGTGCAAAGCAAAAAGGCTACACGGTCTTTACGAATGGAATTGAAGGGATCATTGAAAATCCACATATCGCAGAAATTGTTTTTGATGCCACTTCCGCAAAAGCGCATGTGCGGCATGCCAAAGTATTAAAAGAATTAGGAATACTGACAATCGATTTAACACCTGCGGCAAGAGGGCCTTTCTTTTGTCCAGCAGTCAGTTCGAATCAAAGCTCTGGAGAGTTGGATAACGTCAATATGATTACTTGTGGAGGACAAGCAACAATACCAATTGTACACGCTGTGAATCAAGTAGCAGATGTTAGTTACGGAGAAATTGTTGCGACGATTTCCAGCTTAAGTGCTGGACCGGGAACTCGAGCTAATATTGATGAATTCACGATTACAACACGCCGTGGAATTGAAGAAGTCGGCGGTGCGGACCGAGGAAAAGCGTTAATTATTTTAAATCCGGCAGATCCACCTATATTAATGCGAGACACGGTTTATTGTGAAGTGAAAAATATGGATGAATCGGCAATTAGAAAATCCATAACGGAAATGGTTGAAAAAGTAAAAGAATATGTTCCTGGGTATCGGTTAAGACAGGACCCGATGTTTGACGGGAATCGTGTGACAGTTTTTATTGAAGTGGAAGGAGCAGGCGATTATTTTCCGGCATATGCAGGAAATTTAGATATTATGACAGCGGCTGCTATGCGCGTAGGTGAAGATTTTGCTCGATCAATGCTGAAAGAAAAAGCGGCAGAATCATTAATATAAAACGACTGGAAAGGAGGTTCCATAATGAATAAACGTATGAATAAACCAATCCAACTAACGGAAGTTTGCTTACGTGATGGTAGTCATGTCGTAGCACATCAATTTACTGAACAACAGGTACGTAATGTTGCACGAGGGTTAGATGAAGCAGGTATGCATTATATTGAAGTAAGTCATGGGGACGGTCTAGGTGGTTCCACTTTACAGTATGGAAAATCATTAGTTGATGAAATGACATTAATTGAAGCAGCTGTTGATGAATGTCAAAACGCAAAAGTAGCTGTTTTGCTAATACCGGGAATCGGAACTGTAAATGAATTAAAGCAGGCAAGTGAACTAGGTGCTAGGCTTGTAAGAGTTGCTACGCATGCGACGGAGGCAGATGTTTCCGCCCAGCATATCAGTAAAGCTCGCGAACTTGGTATGGAGTCATTAGGATTTTTAATGATGGCTCATTCAGTTTCGGTTGAGAAGTTGGTCGAGCAAGCGAAATTAATGGAGAGCTATGGTGCAGAAGCTGTCTATGTTACTGATTCAGCAGGAGCTTTATTGCCAATCGAGGTGCGTGAGCGGATTAAAGCGTTACGCAATTCATTGGATATTGAAGTCGGCTTTCATGCTCACAACAATTTATCAGTTGCGGTAGCGAATACGATTGCTGCCATCGAAGAAGGAGCTACACGCATTGATGGCAGTGTCCGTTGTTTAGGAGCAGGTGCCGGGAATACACAAACAGAAGTGTTACTCGCTGTGATGGAGCGGATGGGGATAGATGTCGGCATCGATTTATACAAAATGATGGATGTAGCAGAAGAGATAGTCGGTCCTATTATTCCTGGCTCTCAAGAAATTCGAAAGGGGAGTCTCGTTCTAGGTTATGCAGGTGTCTATTCCAGCTTTTTGCTCCATGCCGAACGTGCAGGAAAAAGATTTGGAATCGACCCACGAGATATATTAGTTGAACTAGGAAAAATGAAGGTTGTTGGCGGGCAGGAAGATATGATTCTGGACGTAGCGGCCGAATTGGCGAAAAATAATAAAGTGAGGGTATAAATAATGACTCTACTAACAAGTAAAAATAAAGATATTATTGAATACTTATATACGGCAGAGCGTGATGCTCGTGAAGTTATGAAAGTGACGGACGAATATCCAGAATTGACAATAAAGGAAGCTTATGAAATACAAAATGGCTTACTGACAAGAAAACTAACGGAAAATGGTACGAAAACAATCGGAGTGAAGTTAGGATTAACAAGTAAAGCGAAGCAAGAAATGATGGGCGTTAATGAAGCAATTTACGGTTATTTGCATAATGATATGCTCGCATATGAATGGGAAGCCATCCAATTTTCCGAACTTATTCACCCGAAAGTAGAGCCGGAAATTGCCTTTCTATTATCGGAAGACTTACAAGGTGAAAATATCACAGCAGAGGACGTTTTAAAAGCTACGAAATATGTGGCACCTGCTCTTGAAGTAATTGATAGCCGTTATAAAGATTTTCGGTTCACTTTAGTGGATGTAGTTGCTGACAATTGTTCTTCTGCAAAATTTGTAGTGGGAAGTAAATGGGTTTCACCGAGTGCTATTGATGTAGGTAACATTGGCATGGTTATGTCCAAAAATGGTAACGTTGAACAAACAGGTTCAAGTGCGGCAGTATTAGGGCATCCAGCGGAAGCGATTGCATGGGCTGTTAACGAACTAGGTGCTCTAGGAAAAGGGCTTAAAAAAGGAGATATAGTGCTAAGTGGGGCTATGTCCGAAGCAATCGCATTTCAAGCAGGGGATTCTGTGATAGCAGAATTCGATGGCTTAGGTTCTGTAACACTGTATTGTAAATAAGTTGAAAAGATAAAGGGGAGGACTACTTTATGGCCCTCTCTTTTTTGTATAAATAAATATCTATCCATAATGAAGTTAACTATAAAAAATTTTGCGTATCAGCTATATCTATGGAAAAGGCAGAATGGACTATATTTTCTATCAATATAGAAAATAATGTTTTGTACAAAGAAGACGTTGGTGGTATTATTTCATAAAGAGAATCCTCTTTTTAGAATGTTTGTCCAACATGCATTCTACAAGAAGGATTTTTTTATTTTACTAAGATCTGTCCCCTTTTCATAACGATTTGATTTTGGGCAGCAAGAGAAGGGAGATGTCAAATAGTAAGGGAGAGTTCTTATTCTGAAAGATTAAATTTAAATTATGTAGCACATCACTTTTTTGAATTTATATTCAGTTACATGGTAATTAATGAATTATTATTCTATAGTCTCTTGAAATAAGTTTTCTTATGACATTTATAGAACAACTTTAACATTACATAGTAAGAAGGAACTTTATGAACGTTTTATCGGTTAAGTGCAAAATATGATGTGCAATAAAAATAGTTATTGAACTTTTCGGAGGAGATATTATTGCTGAAAGATTGGAAGCTTCATATTATCGTTTTGGTCTTTGTATTAATAGGTGAAGCAATAGGTGTTAAACAGTTCAACTTAGGGGTAGGTACAATCGCATTGTTCCCTATGCTATATGTTTTGATAATGGGTGGAATTGTAAGTTTTCCAAAGTTAAAGTGGTTAAATGAAGGACAAATGAAAAAAGCTGCAGGAATATTAGGTATATCTTTTTTGTTATTCGTAGCTAAACTAGGATCGATGTTAGGTCCATCATTACCGAAAATTTTCGATGCAGGAGTGTCATTAGCTGTTCAAGAAGTAGGACATGTTTTGGGAACCATTATTATTGGATTACCAATTGCATTACTTATTGGTATGAAACGAGAAGCAATCGGTGCAACCTTTTCTATAGACCGAGAGCCAAATTTAGCCATTATTTCAGAAAAATACGGTGCGGATTCACCAGAGGGAAGAGGAGCATTAGGTGTCTACATCTGTGGAACAGTGTTTGGGGCTATCTATTTAGCGATGCTTGCAGGATTTTTAGGGAGTCTTGGTATCTTTCATCCGATTTCATTGGCCATGGGAGCAGGAGTTGGTTCTGGAAGTATGATGGCTGCAGCTTCTGGAGCACTTGCAGTCACGTTTCCAAATGATGCGGAAGATATCGCTCTATTTGCAGCAGCAGCCAACTTGATTTCTACAATTTTAGGGACTTATTTATGTGTATTCTTCTCGCTTCCTGTCACTGCACGTCTTTATGAATGGCTTGAGCCTAAAATTGGACGTACTCGGAAGGAGGCTGCAAAATAATGCTAGAAAAAACAAAAGTATTAGCATTGATCGGAATCATTGCAATTCTTGGGAATTGGGTAGGGTATGATGTATCTCCTATTAAAGCGCTTCCTGGTATGATTCTTATCGTATTATTTACAATAATCGGTTTAGGCTTAAATACGCTCATTCCTAAAATGCCAGCTGTTGTATGGATTTCATTGATTGCGTTAATCGCGACAACTCCAATTTTCCCAGGGAATGAATGGATTGTTGAAAAAACAGGCGAAATTAACTTCATGGCATTAGCTACACCTATCCTAGCATATGCAGGTCTATCTCTCGGAAAAGACTTAGAAAGTTTTAAAAAGCTAGGATGGCGAATTGTCGTTATTTCATTAGTAGTCTATACAGGAACTTTCCTATTCGCTACATTATTCGCTGAAATTGTTTTTAAACTGCAAGGTAGATTTTAATGTAACTAGCCCAGGGAAACCAATCAGTGTGGCTACTGATTGGTTTCTATTATTTTATCGGTAAATTTTGTTAAGTGACAGACAGGTGAACGTTGTGTTAGGCAAAGTACTCATTTATACTTAAATTATAAAGTTTTCTAAAACTGCCACATAAAAATAATGATATCTGAAAATTTAGTTTATAATGGGAGGTACGAATATGAAACTAGGCGCATTCTCTGTAAGTTTAAGTGTAAAAGACATTAATATATCCAAATCATTTTACGAAAACCTAGGATTTCAAGTGTTCGGAGGGGATATTACCCAAAATTGGCTTATTATGAAGAATGAAAGTTGCATAATTGGGCTTTTCCAAGGAATGTTTGAAAAGAACATTCTGACTTTTAATCCAGGATGGAATGAAAATGCTGAAAATCTCAATTCATTTACGGACATTCGAGACCTTCAAAAGCAGCTTAAAGCAAAAGGAATTAAAATGCTGTCTGAAGCAGATGAATCAAGCGAAGGTCCTGCAAGTTTTACAATTGAAGATCCAGATGGTAATCCCATCCTTGTAGATCAACACGTATGAAGTAGGGAATGGAAACAGTAATCAGACACTTTTCTTTTACAAAGAAAAGTGTCTTTTTTTATGTATTGGACTTGATTGTGGATTAATATGAATGGATAAATTGTGTTTTTTTACAACTGTAATATTTAGCTCGATGAACCTTATTATAAGGAAATGATGTTATATTCTCTTGAAAAACTTAGATAGAATCCATATAAATGAAAGATTGATATGGATTTTTCTTTAATCTCTATTTTCTAAAACATTCTTAAATGCAAAATATAGCTGAATTAATTCAGGGTATGACTGGGATTTCTTGTGTATAATCATTCGCTTCCTAACACTTGGAAAAGAAATCGTTGTTAAAGCGAGAGTCTCTTTTGTTTACTTTCCATTTGTATACGATTACACTTTTTTAAAGTGGATAATTATTATCTACATTGATCGGGGTGAATAATATGCAAATGAAAACTGGTGTAGAGCAGTCGGTCTATGCGATTTTATTACTAAATTTATTACCAGAAAAAGCAGTGTTATCAGGAGAAGCAATAAGTCAGCAACTTGGAACATCTCCGACGTATTTTCAAAAGCTCTTGCGTAAATTAGTAACCGCCGACTTAATTACTTCTGTACCAGGAGTAAAGGGTGGTTTTAGATTAAAGAAAAAACCGGAAGATATTCGAATCTATGACGTCTACCTTGCTATAGAAGGGCAGCAATCTCTTTACTCTGCAAGTGGAATCCTCGATGATTTGTTGCATTTGGAACATGAAGAGAAATGCTGCTTACTAACTGACTTAATGGAAGAAGCAGAGGAATCATGGAAGACTGTTTTGAAACGAGAAACAATCGAATCTCTTTATCGGGAGATGCAAACAGAACGTTTTAAAGCCAAAGTCGAATCTCTGCAACTATGGATAAGTGAAAAAATGGTCATGTAAAAATACATTATGAGAAGGGAAGAAGAACGATGAAATTAAGTGTTTTAGATCAAGCGCCTATTACGGTAGGTAATACTGCCGTGGATGCCTTAAAAAAAGCAGAGGAACTTGCCATTTTAGCAGATGAGTTAGGCTATTATCGTATGTGGATGGCTGAGCATCATGGTACCGGTACAATTGCGAGCTCAGCGCCAGAAGTAATAGCTGCACATTTAGCTGCGAAAACGAACAAGATTCGTATTGGGACAGGTGGAGTGATGATGATGCATTATTCCCCGTTGAAGCTTGCAGAAGTGTTTAAAACATTAAGTGCATTTTCACCAGGACGTATTGACTTTGGAGTAGGACGCGCTCCTGGAGGAGACAATTATGCAATGTACGCTCTTTCCGAAGGTCGTCAGCCGATGCTAAATAATATGTATGAAAAACTTACGACAACGCTACAATTAATAAATGATGAAGTGCCAGAGGATAGTCTTTATAATCGTACAATCGCTACCCCATCGAATATTGTTTTACCAGAAGCATGGCTGCTCGGTTCAACTGGAAACAGTGCAGTTCAAGCAGGACGCTTAGGACTCGGCTATTCATTTGCTCAGTTTTTCCAAGGGGGGATGACGAAAGAAATTTTCGATACTTATCGAAGTAATTTCAAGCCATCTTCACTTATGGAGAACCCAGAAATAAATGTAACATATATGGTAACAGTTGCCGAAACAAAAGAAGAAGCGGAGTATGAGGCACTACCTCAAGATATTTCTAGGCTATCATTAATGAGGGGACAAATTCGTCAAACGTTAACCCCAGAAGAAGCACGAAATTATCCATTATCAGAAATGGATCGTGCAATGATTCATGAAAACCGCAAAATACATTTAGTTGGAACAGCAAAAGAGGTCGCAACAATTTTACAAGAAGAACAAGTCCAGTATGGTTTTGATGAAGCGATGATTTGTAGCATTCCACATTCTCAAGAAAAACGGCTGGATGTATATCGACTGCTTGCACGTGAGTTATTTTAATAACAGAAGGCTGTCTCAAAAGTTTTATCTTTTAAGACAGCCTTTTTGTATAGGTTCATAAGAGTTATTTTAGGAAGAATTCCATGTGAGTTTTTTAACTTAATTTCTTTATGAAAATAATTAAATCCACAAGTAAAAAAGTGATATCCGCAAATTCAACTTTGCTATGCGCAAATTGAAGTGCTTTAATCGCAAATTCCCACTTCCTAATCGTAAATTGACTCCTTCTAATCGCAAATTGACACCCTTTAATCGAAAACCAACTTCAGCCATAACTTCCCACTATTAATTAGAACAAATGTTCGTTATAATAAATAAAAAAAGAAAGAAAGTGATGAGATGGTGAACTACGAGGAAGAGTGGAGCAGATTAGATTTATCCAAAGTACAAGATAGAGGCTCGAAAAAGTGGGTATCGATGATGCTACCAGAACACGTGAAAATGCTTCGAGACTTTAACGTAACAATAAAAAAAGTGCCATGTCCTAATTTAAATGAATTTGACTACGAAGCAATTCAAGAACAAATCGAGCTCGCAATGAAACGAAATGTTGAAATCAAAATCATCCGATGGAGAAACGGTGAGTTGCTTTACAATCAAGGCGCCATTCAATGGATTGACCTGACAAAAAGAACAATTGAACTGGAAGATCCATTTAGTTCATTTGAATTACTATTAGATGAAATAGTGGATGCTACCATCATGGAATGATTTCGTCAAATGCTCAACGAAGAATCATCTACTTTAATGAGATGGTTCTTTCCTATTGTCTGATGCATTAAGTAATACAACCCCTCCAATAATAAGGGCTAACCCGGAAAGTGTGAGCAAATTAAAAGGATCATTCCAAATGACTATCCCAATCATGGCAGTAATCGCAGTTCCGACACCAGACCAAATGGCATACGCTAAACTTAAAGGAATTGTTTTTAAACATAGCGCTAAACAATAAAAAGACAAACCATAGCCTGCGATGACACCAATGGAAGGAGCAACATTTGTGAACCCTTCAGAAAATTTCAGCATTGTAGTACCAAAAACCTCACTCAAAATAGAAATACTAAGCAAACTGTAGCCTTTCATATGCAATTCTCCTCTTTTTCTCTACGAATGAATATCACCATTAGAAAGATTTAACAAAATGACCCCACCGATAATTAATACGAGTCCTAAAAACTTTTTTAGATTAAATCCTTCCTTATAGACGATTACCCCGATTAAGGCAGTAAGAGCAGTTCCTACCCCAGACCATATAGCATAAGCTGTTCCGATTGGAAGTGCTTTTAACGATAGAGATAATGCATAAAAAGCAATGGCGTACCCTACTATTACACCAAGAGAAGGAAGCACTTTTTTAAAACCTTCCGTCATTTTCAACATGGAACTACCGAAAACTTCACTTACAATTGCAATCGTAAGTAATATGTATGAATGCAAAATAAATCGCCTCCTATCTCTTATTAAAACGGTAAAAGCAGGCTAACGTCAATCTAACATACTCAATATAATAAAGGATATCTATAGGAGCATGTGGAAGGTATGTTATAAGAATAATTAGGAGGGTTTTATTTGGAACAAAAAATTTTAAACCATATGGAAATAGTACGGCGTATAACGGAGAATTCGATTAATAAAATACCGGAAGAGATTGCGGATATTGTACCTAAAGGATTTAACAATAACATACGCTGGAATTACGGTCACATTGCATTTGTGCAAGAGAAACTCGTATATGGCGTATTAGGAGAGAAGTTGAGCCTTCAGAGTGAGTATGAGGAATTTTTTGGTGCGGGGACTAAACCTTCTGATTGGAAAGGAACACCCCCAACACTTCCAGAGATTTCTTCCGTCCTAACAGAACAAACAATTAGAATAAGAGAATTCCTCCCGGGACGTTTTTCAGAAAAACTTCCAAACCCATTTACGAATAGAATGGGCATTACATTCCATACGCTTGGCGAAACACTATTATTTAGTTTTTATCATGAAGGATTACATATGGAAACAATTAATAGGTTATATCGAAGTATCAATTATAAATAGGCAATCAAATATTTATTGTATAACTTTTTTAAAGTACTATCCTCTTTCGGTAGTCAGTGTATAACCCCATGTCATGGGGTTATACAAGACTGCATGAAGAGGATTTTATTATGGGAATGATATTAAGAGATTTAGAAATAAAAACCTTCCAATAGGGAACGTCGTCTAATCTAAAGATAGGAGGGATAATGTGGAAGAATTGTTAGAGGATGCATTTGAACTAGAGGATAAGGAAGAGTTAATGAATGAGATGATGAACAGATATGGTCAAGATATATTAAAACTCGTCTATTCGTATGTAAATAATAAAGAGGTTGCGGAGGATTTAACACAAGATATATTTGTAAAATTCTACAAATCTCTTCATACCTTCAAGAGGAAATCCAAGTTAAAAACATGGTTATGGCGAATAGCTATTAATCATTGCAAGGATTTCCTTAAGAGCTGGTATAACAAGCATGTGATCATTACAGAAGATACTACGTACATAGAAACAAGAGAAGAAATGGTCGAAGAAGTTGTTATTCAAAAAGAAGCGGATGGTCAATTAATTTCTGCGTTAATGACGTTACCTATAAAATACCGTGAAGCGATTTATCTATTTTACTACGAGGAATTACTCATTAAGGAAATAGCTGAGCTAACTGAAGTTGGGATTAGCACAGTCAAAACAAGGCTTAGACGTGCCAAAGCACTTCTGGAAGAAAGTTTGGGGGAGAAGTAATGGAGAATCGCTTAATAGACTTGAAAAAATCAATGGATAAAACAGCATTTTCTAAATTGAAATTTACCGAACAACATCGCAACGCAATTCAAGAAAAAATGAAGTATGAAGAAAAGGAAGATGCTATCTTTTTAGCAGTTATGCAACTGCTTGTTCAAGAGAAAACAGGATACGAGTTGGTGAAGTTTTTAAGAGGAAGAGGAATTGATAAATTTGAAGGAAATGAAGGGATTTTATACACATTTTTACATTCACTAGAGCGAGATGGTTACTTAAATTCGAGCTGGAGCGAGGCAAACATCAAACATTATCGGTTAAATAATAAAGGAAGAAATTTATTAAGAAAATCTGAAAAAAAACCTATAACTAAACAATTTGCTTTCAAAGTATTAGTAGAGAGGTGAAATACTGGTGAAAAAAGGAAGACAATCTTATTTAAGAGAAGTTAGTGATCAGATAAAATCAAAGGAAGCAAAAGATTATGTCTCCGTCGAATTAGATTATCACATAAAACAAGCGAAAAAAGAATGGATAAATAAAGGATTAAATGAAGCAGATGCAGAAGAAAAAGCAGTAGGTCAAATGGGGAACCCTATAACGCTAGGTCAACAGCTAAACAAGCTTCATCGTCCAAAAGTAGATTGGTTAACGGTTATATTACTGCTCATCACGTTAGGTTTAAGTTTTTTACCGATGCTATCCCTTAACAATAATTTTAGTGATGACTCTATGAATATGAGGTATTATTCAACACATAAGGCTATCTTTGTTCTGCTTGGGGGAACAGTGGCCTTTGGGATGATGTTGATGGATTATCGAAAGTTAGAAAAGTTCGGCTGGCTGTTTTACACAATCGGAATAATTATTCTCTTAATATTATCGTTTTTTCCAACACATTTTGTAAATGGAATATCTGTTATTAAAGTTGGACCTTTAACAATTGAAAGCTTGATGGTAATACCATTCTTTTTTCTTGCCTGGGCATCTTTTTTCAATGATATAAGGTTGAAGATATGGCATTTGAGCATTTTGTTTTTTGTCCCTTTTTATTTGATTTTTACTATACCTAGTATTTCTACAGCCTACATATATGGTGTCATGGTCTTTGTTATGCTGTGTTGGAGTAAATTTAGTCGAAAAACAATTCTTAAAACTTTAGGAATCTCGATTAGTTCATTTTTAATTGTTTGCATTATATTTTGGCAAACTGTTGCTCCGTACCAGAAACATAGACTGGAGGTATTTTTTAATCCAGAACAGTATCCAGATAGTGGAGGCTACATGATATTGCTCCTAAAAGAGCTATTGTCTAAAGCGGACTGGTTTGGAAACTCAATGACAAATGAATTTATTCCAGAAGGTCATACTAATTTTGTTTTAGTAAGCCTCACTTCTTACTTTGGTTGGTCTTTTGCGATTGCACTTGTATTAATCCTTTCTTTATTTGTTGCAAGAATTGTTGTAATCACACGAAACATACATCATGCGTACGGTAAGCTACTACTTATCGGTTCTATTGCTCTTTATACTGTTCAACTAGTAACTAATATTGCAATGACACTAGGATTTTTCCCATTAACTTCTATGTCCTTGCCATTTATTAGCTACGGATTAATGCCTACTCTGTTTAACGCGTTTTTAATTGGTGTCGTCCTAAGTGTATATCGACGTAAAGATTTAGTTTCAAGTTGTTTTATTACAAACTAAGCTAATGCTAAATGAAAATAACAAGAGTTGAAGGATTGGAAAGAGTGTCCTTTTAAGTATTAGATACAACTAGTTTAAAAATATTAAGGAGAATGATGATGGTATATATAGCATGGTTAGCATTTGCTGTTGCTACTGGGGCAATGTTTGAAGCTAGCACGACAAGGAAAAAGCTTGAAAAAAGAGTAAATGAATTAGAAATTGAAGTTGAGCTGCTGAAATATGATAAGAAACATGGGGGATTTTAATGTTCCTACTATGTTAAGTCAACTTGGAGGTATATATGTATACATATGAATCATTTGAAACATCCGGGATGTTTACTTTAATGAGACCCATTTTTATTACGTTATTAGTATTATCAATTCTTTTATTGTTACTAGTACTACTACCACAAACTAAAAATAAAATTATCAATGGTTTCACTGTATCTAGCATTTCTTTAGTGTCTATATTAATTTCCGCTCAACTTCTTTATAGTACTGGGATTATTGTAGATGAGATTGGATTAGATGGAGATGCACTCTCTACGTATTTATTTTTAGCAATTGTTGGTCTGTGTTTCGTAAATCCAATAGTATTTTTTGTCAAGAATAGTAATCCAAATTGAAATGTTTAAGTAAAATGAAGAGAATGATTTTCTGTTAGTGGAAGTGAGGATGAGACCTTCTATGAGTCTTACAACTGGCGAACAGGTGATAATCTAAAAGTGTTAGGAGTAAAAGATGCTAAATGGATTGAAGGAGAAGGGGTTATTTTTAATTCGGATTATGATTTAGAAATCAAAGTAGATTTTAACTACTGATTTAACATATGGGAAATGGAGTAAAAACACTGTTAGTACAAGGCAAATGGTGTTTTTTTATTTCTAGTTTTACTAATAGCTAGTTAGTGTCAATTCATTTTTCTTTAAGGTACAACATCAAATTGTAGGGGGAGAAGACGTTGAGAATTTCAGAAATTCATCCGTTAGTATATCGAATTCGAATTTTTCAAAAGAGGTTATTCCGTTCATGGGAAAATGTGAAAAATAGAGACAAGTTCGCTAAAAGTATTCTTGATACTCCTTATTCTTACACTTGTAAAAAACATCAGTCGCTATTAAGGAGGCGGTTGGGTGATAGTGACCCACAACTTCAGGAGAATAAAATTGTAAATATTTCAATTGCATTGAGTAAAATTGACGGTATTGTAATTAACCCTGGGGAAGTTTTTTCGTTTTGGAAATTAGTAGGGAAAACAACTAAGGCAAAAGGATATATAGAAGGAATGCAACTATCTATGGGGGAAGTGAAAACAGGAGTTGGTGGAGGAATATGCCAGCTTGCTAATCTCCTATACTGGATGGCAATACATACCCCTTTAACAATTATCGAACGGCATCACCACAGCTTTGATCCATTCCCTGATGAAGGAAGAGTTCTTCCATTTGGTAGTGGTGCGGGAGTCTTTTACAATTATGTGGATTTAAGATTTCAAAATAATACAGAACAGTCATTTCAAATACGTATTTGGTTAACAAACAATCACTTGAAAGGAGCCATATATACGAACAAGGAATGGCCCTATACTTATCATATGGAAGAAAGGAATCATGAGTTTATTAAAAAGAATGGGAAGAATTTTAGAAAGAATGAAATTTGGAGAAAAACGGTTGACAAAAGAACAGGGAATTATATAAATGAAGAAATGCTTATAAAAAATTTCTCGGAAGTAAAATATGAAACTGATAGTAGAAATGATGGCAGCTAAAACTCAAACCTTTTTAAAAAGGTTTGAGTAGGCAGGAAATAACAAATTATGAACCTGGGTTTTTGCTTGACTCAGTATCTTCATCCTTCTTTTCCTTGGGAATTCCATGATCATTTTGGCCATCATCTTCTAATAATGGATCATTTCACTTCAATATCCCTCCAATTTACTTTTCGGTAGTTGAACATTCTTACTTTCTATGTACCTCTTTTTTCTTTGAATAAACATATTCTCGTATTAGGTTACAGGGATAGAATATATGGAAAGTAAACAGAAAAATAAATACTTCATTCAAAAAATAACTAGTATGATATAATTTTATCAATGTAATATTTCGTTTTTGCAAGAGGAGCTTAGCATTTAAATCACCTGTATCTGATTTACATTGAACGTAGCCTTCAATGGGGTAAAAAGAAGGTTTTTTCTCCCAGTACCGGTAATCCTTAATGCAGGGAGGATGTTATCTATATGTTAGAAACGTTATTAATTAATATCTTATTTTTAATTTTTCCGGTCCTTCTCATTGTGGTCTTTTTTGACAGGTACATAAAGGAGTATCATTATATATTTTTCCTCCTTTTTTTCTCACTTTCCATGATCCTATGCATGATTTATCCGTTTAAATTGGAAATTGGATTTATTTTTGATTTGCGATATGTACCATTTATCATAGTAGCGCTATACGGGGGGCATAAAAGGGTTTTTCCACTATATATCATATTGAATGTACATCGCTTTATAATAGGTGGAGAAGGTTTGTTCCAGTCATTTCTTTTTTCAACAGTTATTTTTATTACAGTGCCTATGCTGACTCAAAAATTTTCAGGATATAATACTAGAAAGAGAATAATGACTGGTGTCATTGCAGTCTTATTGACGGTCGTCTTTTATCTTCTTAGTTTGTCCACTTTTTTTGAGGAACTAACGAAACAATATTGGACACTCGCTTTTTATGCTGTGATTGCCCATACCATTGTTATTGCATTGAACATGATTATGATAGAAAGAATCATATCCAACATCAAAAATAGAGAAAACTTTCTTCGTGCTGAACGACTGCATGTTATGAGTGAGCTTTCGGCCAGTGTTTCCCATGAAATAAGAAATCCTCTAACCGTGACGAAAGGATTTCTACAGTTATTAAGTGTCTCCAGAACTATCAAGGACGAGGACAAAGCGTATATTGAGTACTCATTACAAGAACTAATTCGGGCAGAAAATATATTAAATGATTATCTGGCGTTCGCAAAACCTCAATCAGAGAATATGGTCCACTCCGATTTAAAGGAAGAAATGGAGTATGTAAAAAATGTATTGATGCCATTCGCTGTATTTAATAATGTGGAGATTGACTATCAATTTACCAATTCCCTGAAAAAAGATTATGATCAAAACCAGATGAAGCAATGTTTAATCAACATAATGAAAAACTCTATAGAAGCAATGAAGGATGATGGAGGTACCCTTTCCATAAAAGTTATGGAGCAAGGGAAGAATATTATTATCAGTATACAAGACAATGGGGTTGGGATGACGAATGATGAGATCCGTCAATTAGGAAAACCTTACTATTCAACCAAAAAAGAAGGAACGGGTCTTGGCATGTTGATGGTATACGGGACCATTAGTAAAATTAAAGGGAAAATCGATGTGCAAAGCAGAACAGGAGAGGGAACGACTTTTACTATTACCATTCCCACTTAAGTCTGGTAGAAGGATGTGTATACTTGCACATCTCAGACTGTAGACAAATTCGATAAAATCGAATTTGCCTATAGTCTTTTTTATTTAAAATGAAATAATGATTGAAAGCAGTGATTTCCGCTGGCGAGCGACGAGCCTTCTCCTTCGCTTCGCTCAAGGGCACTGAAAAGTCCCTATAATTCTACTTTGCCAGAAGGGTTGTCCAATAGTCCAATAAATAAGAAAATCGTTGAAACGGCTCCCTTTCCGGAGGCCACTGAAAAAGTCCATATAGTTTCACTTTTAATGAAGTTCCCCCGTAGTTTTCCGAAGCTTACCGCTCGCTTTCCACGGGCGANAAATTGTTTTGCTATCGGACTAACCGAAGTTAGTCTATCAAGCTATATGTCTTAACGTTTTGCATGTTCAGTTTTCAATGTTCATGTTGTCGTCTTGTTTTAGCGACCTTTGTATCTTAACACCCTTCAAAAGGTAAAGTCAACACTATTTTTGTAGAAAGGTGTAAAAAGATAATAACACTTTATTCTGAAAAATGCAACGAAAAACTCCCTTATATAAAATAATCTCGTAAAATTCAACAGTTATCTACATTTACATGCATCTAACTTAATACACGCCCTCTAGTAAAAATCATAATCTCCCCACATAGTTTCTATATAAAATTATAGTTAATCATTTAAAGTAACTACTAATCTACTGAATTACATAAATAACAAAGTTATGTTTCAGAGGTGATTGATTGGTTTGAAGAAGCGTCCGATTGACTCCTGCGGGAAAAGCGAGACAGTCGAGACCCTGCAGGAGCATGTTAGAGGAAGGAAGGCTAAGTGCACCTCGTCAAATGGAAGGCAACCTAAGTTCGCCACATCCCGTGGCAACGGTTGCATGACCCACGTCGTGTGGGCCTCAACGCCTTCATGACCAACATCGTGTTGGCCCAAGCGACTCGGCGCCCGCAGAAAGAGAGCGATAAGCTTCGGACAACCTGAACTATCCTAGTTTAAAACAAAAAGACTGTAAACAACTCGTTTTTTTGAGTTTGTCTACAGTCTGAAGAGAGCAACATGCGGTCTCTCTTTTTGATTTCTATTATAAGAAAATAAAATAACCTAGGAATACAAGCCATAAACCATACATAATTGGATGTATCTCTTTTATTCTTCCTGCGACAATCATTGTGATTGGATAGAAAAGAAATCCAATTGCAATACCTGTTGCGATAGAATAAGTTAATGGCATTGCAATAATTACAAAAAATGCTGGGACAGCAATTTCAAACTTAGTCCATTCAATCTGACCTAGAGAAGCAACCATTAGTACACCTACAATAATTAACGCTGGAGCCGTTACATGAGAAGTAATCACACTAAGTACCGGGTAAAAGAATAATGATAATAGGAATAATACCCCTGTTACTACTGCTGCTAGCCCTGTTCGAGCACCCGCTGCTACACCTGCACTTGATTCTACATAAGAAGTTGTAGTGGAAGTACCAGCAATCGCACCAGTTACTGTAGCGATTGAGTCTGAAAGTAATGCTTTTCCAGCACGTGGTAATTTCCCTTCTTTCATTAAACCAGCTTGGTTTGCAACAGATATTAAAGTTCCTGCTGTATCAAAGAAATCAACGAATAAGAAAGTTAAAACTACTACTAAAAATTGCGTTGTTAGTAAAGCTGTTGGATCATTCACGATTGCATCAAAAGCTGCTCCGAATGTTGGAGCCATAGAAGGGATATTTCCTACTACAGCTTCTGGAATAGGTACTAAACTAAATACCATACCTACAACTGTAGTAATTAACATACCGTAGAAAATGCCGCCTTTTATTCCTTTAACCATCATGATCACTGTAAGTACAAGACCAAATATTGTTAATAAAACATTAGGATCAGATAAGTCTCCTAAACCTACAATAACTGCTTCATTGCTCACAATAATTTTAGAATTTTGTAAACCAATGAATGTAATAAATAAACCGATTCCTGCACCAACCGCATATTTCAATTCAGCTGGAATAGCATTAATGATTGTTTCACGAATTCCGGATAATGAAAGAATAATAAAGATAATACCTGAGCATAAAACACCTGTTAAAGCAACTTGCCAAGGAATTCCGTAAGTCAATACAACCGTATAAGCAAAAAATGCATTTAGACCCATACCAGGAGCTAACGCAATTGGATATCTTGCTAATATCCCCATCAATATGGACCCTACTGCTGCAGCAATTGCTGTTGCTGTAAATACAGATCCTTTGTCCATATACATGAATTCTGGTAAACCTGGAACAGTCTCTAAAGATAAAGTTATTGGATTTACTACTAGGATGTACGCCATTGCTAAGAATGTTGTTAAACCACCAATAATTTCACGACGATAGTTTGTACCTAGTTCTTCAAAACGAAAATACTTTTTCATGAGTTCCTCCATTTTATTGTCACGATAACTGGATAAGCACAAGCCTCTGATAATAGTCTCTGCAAAAAAATCCTCTTGGATGCGATGAACTATACTCAGGAGTAAAATAAAAAGCATACGACTATTCACAGTCGTATGCTTAAACATCTCTAATAAGCGAAAGAAAAACACTTTCCACTCATCGTAGTCGAATCATTTACGGTGATCCGGTAGAGACTTTTGGGCCTTATTCCCAACGTTATACGACGACATAATTAAATTATGTTAGTAATATAACATTGTCCTTTTTGAAAATCAATACTAAATCCGAACATTATTCAATAATATTATGTAATAGTTCGTTATTCTGACGATTCTAATACAACATAAAAAAATTCTATTCAATAAAATGGCGACAATATAAGGAGAGTACATAGAAAATGAAAATTGAAAGACTGTTATCTATTTTAGTTATTTTACTAAATAAAGAAATAGTTTCTGCCGAGGAACTAGCAAATAAGTTAGAAGTGAGTAAAAGAACTATCTATAGAGATATTGAATCATTAGCTATGTCCAGAATTCCAGTTGTAACAATTCATGGACGGCATGGGGGTGTTGGATTGATGCCCTCTTACAAAATGGATAAATACTTGTTTTCTGATGAAGAGAAACTCCAAATTATTGAAGCTTTAAAAATGCAAAATAATATGATGCAAATAGATAACCAAATCCTTATAGAGAAGTTGGAGAATTTAAGAGAAAGTGAAGAATCATATAGAAACTTCTCCTTTTATTCTCCAACTATTCATAGAGAAGAAATTGAAATAGAAACAAAAGAAAAACTAAAAATCTCAAGAGAAGCGATGGCTCATCATAAAAAGATGAAAATAAAATATATCTCTTTCACTGGAGAAGTAACAAACAGAGTTATTTCTCCATATAGAATTAGTTTAAAAGATGGCAACTGGTATTTAGATGCTTATTGTGATCACAGAAAAGATAATCGAATATTTAAACTAACTCGAATTCGCGAATGTATTTTATTAGAAGAAGGATACTTCACTACAAAAGAAAATGAACTTAGCTTAGCAGCCAATTATGAGGTAGTTGAATTATTATTCCACAGGGACCAATTAGGCAAACTGTATGATTTTTTCTTAGAAGAGGAAATTGAAATTCAAAAAAATGATATTAGAGTTACTTTTGAGTACGACTGTAATAAAAACCTAATTCCGTTTCTATTAATGTTTAGTAGCTCAGTTGAAGTTATTAAACCAAAGGAATTAAAAGAAAAATATTACAAAGAATTAAACAAAATCTACAAAAAAATAAAAGATGACAAACAGTTGTCATATATACCATGATAAATTCACTTTAGAAAGGTGGAGATTAAAGTGAGAGAAAATTTTTCTACTAAAGTAATCTACGGAAATAAAGTGAGAACAAACAATAATGACAGTAGTATTTTTTCAAAACTGTGGGAGGAATTCTTAAAAAACAAAGTGCAGGGTGATATTTACGCAGTATACAGTAATTATGAAAGTGACTTCACAGGCAACTTTGACTTTATGATTGGAACGGAAAAAAAGAATGGAGAACATTTTATAACTATCGGAGAAGGAGAATACTATATTTGGGAAGTGGAATCTCAAGATCTAAGTGGTGTTGGTAAGGCATGGAATGAAATTTGGAAAAGTGATTTACCAAGAGCTTATACAACTGATTTTGAGGTTTATAAAACAGACGGGAGTATTGACATTTATTTATCGGTTTTAACTAAGTCATAAAAGAATAGCCTGGAGCCCTTTTATACTAAGGACTCTAGGCTATTATTAACTATTCCCACTCAATAGTTGCTGGTGGTTTACTCGTTACATCATACAGTACACGGTTAATGTGTGGCACTTCATTCACTAGACGTACGGAAACTTTTTCAAGTACATCCCATGGAATACGTGCCCAGTCAGATGTCATTCCATCAATAGATGTTACAGCACGGATACCGATTGCGTAGTCATATGTACGAGCATCGCCCATTACACCTACGCTACGGATGTCTGGAAGTACAGTGAAGTATTGCCAAATATCACGATCAAGTCCAGCTTTTGCGATTTCTTCACGAAGAATTGCATCTGATTCACGAACGATTTCTAATTTTTCTTCTGTAACTTCACCAAGAACGCGGATACCTAAACCCGGACCTGGGAATGGTTGACGCCAAACGATCGCTTCATCAAGACCAAGCTCTAAACCAAGTGCACGCACTTCGTCTTTAAACAAAGTTTTTAAAGGCTCGATTAACTTGAATTGCATATCTTCAGGTAGTCCACCTACATTATGGTGAGATTTAATTGTTTGAGCTGTTGCAGTACCAGATTCAATAATATCTGTATAAAGAGTACCTTGAGCTAAGAAATCCATACCATCTAACTTAGAAGCCTCTTCATCAAATACGTAAATGAATTCGTTACCGATAATTTTACGTTTCTTTTCAGGATCAGAAACTCCTGCTAATTTATTCATAAAACGCTCACGTGCGTCAATTTTAATAACTTTCATATTAAAGCCTTCAGTGAAAGTCTTCATAACTTGCTCAACTTCACCTTTTCGGTTTAGGTTGTGGTCAACGAACATACAAGTTAACTGGTCACCAATTGCTTTGTGGATTAAAACAGCTACTACTGAAGAGTCTACTCCACCACTAAGTGCACAAAGAACTTTCTTGTCGCCAACTTCCGCACGAATTTTTTCGATTTCCATTTCAACAAAGCTTTCCATTGTCCAGTCGCCTGTTGCATGACAAATATCGAATACAAATTGACGAAGTAAGTCGATTCCGTAGATAGAGTGTCTTACCTCTGGGTGGAATTGAACTGCGTAAAAATTCTTCGCTTCATTTGCCATTGCAGCAACTTCACATGAAGGGCTAGTAGCAATAACTTCAAATCCTTCAGGAGCTACTGTTACGTGGTCACCGTGACTCATCCAAACAACTTGGTTTGCAGGAAGTTGTCCAAATAAAGCCGTTGCATTTTTAACGTCAATTTCCGCTTTTCCGTATTCTCTGTGAGAAGCTTTCTCTACTTTTCCACCGAAATGTTGGGACATTAATTGCATTCCGTAGCAAATCCCTAAAATTGGTACACCGATTTCATAAATCGCTGGGTCAATATGAAATGCATTTTCATCATATACAGAATTTGGGCCACCAGAGAAAATGATCCCTGTAGCATTCATTTTCTTTAAATCTTCCGCAGTTACTGTATGTGGGTGTAGTTCACTGTACACTCCAAATTCACGAATACGACGCGTGATTAGCTGATTATACTGGCTACCGAAATCTAGTACGACAATTTTTTCTTGTTCTTTCAACAATGGAGTTGAAGACATTAGCATCCACCTCTTCTTTTAAGTAATCCAAATTCGCTTCCCTATCAAATTCGCCTTGGCTTATTTGGCCCAGATTTTTTCACCTGGAAAATGTAAAATATCTGCAGCATCCGGCTGGTTCTTTATCTTATTCAGTATGAGCAAATAAGAATAAAAAAACGCGTATGAAAGTATCCTCTTTCTACGCGTTTATGTTCTCTACATCAAAAAGGCGAATGCAAATGTCCAAAAAAGACATGACTGCATTCACCTTCATAGTCAAGTTATTATCGGTAACTTGGTAGAGACATCCGAACCATATCATCGGACATATACGAGGGCAACTTGGTCAATTTAATTTGACTTCAGTTTACAGGTTGTGGAGCGTAAAATCAACCGCTTAGCTGATTGATTAAATTTTCCCAACTTTCTCTCATTTTTTTATAATTTATATCCTCACGATTCCCGCCATAAAATCCTTTTTCATATACACTTGTAAGGTTTCTCATATTTTTATCTCCAAAATATGCATCGATTTGTTGTGCATAATCCATTAGTGTTTGGCCTTGTTCTTTTCCAAGTCCGTAAAAACTTAGTTGTTTCAGTAGTTGATGATACATTTTCTCAAAAGTATACCAGTCATTCTTTCGGATTCGATATAGAGGAATTAATACTTTTGAAATCCACTTACGTTTATACCGATAGGCAGTTAAACTTAATAAAAGTAAGCCAACGCATGACCAAATAATTGCTGCTTTTCGATTAGATATCCACTCTAACCCACTCTTCATGACATCCGTAAACCCTTTGGACAATTCCGTTTTTTCAGTATTAGGTTTATCTTTTGAAGATGGCGGCTGTACAGGTACAGGAGTGTCAAAATCATTTGCCGTTATATCTAAGTCATACTTGATATTAATACTATTTGAAAAACCAATAGTTGGTTCAAATGGCATCCACCCAATTTCAGGAAAATAAGCTTCCACCCAAGAATGTGCATTATTATTTGTCACTTCATAAACTGGAACATTATTTTCCTTGTGGTCAACTTCTCCAGCAGCAAAACCTTTCACCCATCTAGAAGGTATTCCAATCGATCTTAGCATAACGACCATAGAACTGGAGAAATTATCACAGTAACCTAATTTGGTTTCGAATAAGAACTGATCTACATAATCTGTATCTCCTGTTGGAACTGCGGCAAGTGTTTGGTTATAACTAAACCCGTTTCGTCGAAAATATCGTTCAATTATTTTTGCCTTATCATATAAACTGGTTTCATTTTCGGTAATAGATGTTGCTAAATCTCTCACTCTAGAAGGAAGTGTTTCAGGTAGCTGTAAGTATCGATTAAACTCGGTTGTTAACCCATTCAAACTTTCACTCGTCGTTTCTCGAAGTGCTTGTAAGCTGTATGTCGGTTCTCTAAAGGAAACTTCATAACTTCCAAGTGGCACAGTATCTCCACCCCGAAAAGTTGAAATTTTTTGGTTTGTTGCGTTCAAAGATAGTGTAACTTGTTCTAATGAGTTTATACTTGTTAATCCGTAAGGCTGCACTACAAATGGAAATTCCTGCCTCATTAAAATATTTGCAACTGCTAATTCCTCCTCTTGTCCTGGAGAAATATCAAGAGCAATTGGATTTTCCTTTTCATAACTACTAATTTGGGCCTCTGTATCAGATTGAATCCATCCTTTAGATGTATACGTATCTTTCGTTTCAATCTTCCAATATTGTTCTCTCGGTACTGTCGCATAAAATACAGGTGTATCATCTCCAAAAAATGCTCCACCTAAATGTTCGTCATTCTCACCATATCCAACTTTTCGAATGCCACCTACACCCGAACCTTCTCTTCCTGTATGGGTAGTACTCGATGAAGTAAAAAATGGTACTGGATCTGGCCAACTTGGACCTGCTTTTGGTAACACAAATGCCAATCCTACGCTCACTGCGATTAATCCAAAAAGACTTAATACTGTAGTGAGAAGAAGCTTTCCGAATGGTTGAACTTTATTTTCATTAATTACCTTCTGTGCATATAACAATCCATTTAATAAAAATCCAACAGCCAATACAATTACAATACTTCTTTCTCCGTTATACGGACTAAACGTATCTAATATGGCGATAAATAAAACCGTCAATGCAAAAAATAGAAGTAAATTTTGCCTTACTCTTATCCAATAGTTCAATAAATAAGTAGTCATCCATAATAGGATGAAAAACAATAATGTGCGAAATGAATCGGTCACTGCTAGCCACTCTTGCGCAATTAATGCCTTTATATTTACGATAGTTGTATCAAATAAAAAAGAAAATGAATCTCTAGAAAAAAAAGATACCTCTGTATAAATGGAGACAAGTATCCACCAAATAAATAATATTTTTAATGGAATCGCAATCTTCCAATTTAGTTTTACTAAATAAAATAGAAAAGAAAGTGCTAAAAATAGACAAAATAAATTCAAATGATCTGTATCCGTCAACTCTATTACGGGTTTTAGCCATTCAACCATTAAGATAAAAACAAACAAGTAGATCATTAAAGACAAAAATGATAGACGTGTTTTTTCACTCATGAACGACTCACCTCCAAGAACGCTTGGGCAAATCTATCTTTCGTCAAAATATGAACGTCAATTCCCCTACTTGCCGCATATTGATGCAAAGACGATTCCTCTTTAGGCAGTTTCATCTCTTTTTGTTTCACAACAAAACACGTACAAACACGAAGATTATCAACTGTCTTTTGAATGCTGTCTAGCCACTCATACGTAAGATTGCTAGTTATATATAACAGGGAAGTTGCTTGACGAATTGCTGAATCGTTTAATATTAATTGGTCCATTGGTTTAGATAAATCTGCTTGTACTTTTGTTAAATGATACATTACTCGTTGAAGCTGTTCTTCACTTTGAACTGCTGGAATATAAACCCGTGTTTCACCAATCGAAAGAAACGCACTAGATGCTTGGTGCCGTACAATCGATTGCATTATAGAAGCCGTCAAATCAACAACATCTTCGAATAAAGGGGATGATGTTCTATCCAGTAGTACAAACAAATCTTGCGACTGTCGCTCTTCAAATTCTTTCGTCTTTAGTGACTGTGTTCTTGCAAACGATTTCCAATGAATCCATGAAACTCTATCTCCAGGTTGATAGGATCGCACACCAATTGCCATCGATGTATCCTTCATCGCTAGAATTCTAGATGCCGCAGCCCCTTGGTCATACCTTGATTCTATCGGGATATATACCATATCAGTCAGATTAGGAAATACTAAAATCGTTTTCTTATTTGGAATAAAACTTTCTTTCCTTACCCAACCGAATAAATCACTCACTCGAATAATTGTACCTTCAAGTTCATGCTCACCTCTTGGAATGTGTTCCATCTCATAAGTCCACTTAAATTCTTTTTTCATCCCCCAAAATGTCATCCGCTTCCAAGAGGGAGCTGGCTGTAAACTATTACTTGCCTTCTCTTCAAAGGTAGTATACATAAGAGGGAAATGATTCTTTCTTTTCACGTGTATAGTGGCTGAAAATTTTCCACCACTATATACATGACGGGTTTCAATCGTCCTTTCCACCTCAATCTTAGAAAGGGGATACATAAACAACAGTAGCGAATAAACAGAAATTGGAATGGCAAGATAAAAAAGAAACCAGCTTACAAAGCCCCCTTGGAACATCGCATAGACAAAAGCCGCAATTAGCAGGGTTGTTAATCCGAAAACCCCTTTTAGCTTCTTTAGTTGCTTAAACCACTTTATCATTGAATTATTTTCCTCTTTATTGGGACTGGCGTTCTTTTCACTATTCTTGAAAGAACTTCTTCCGTTGAAATACCATCATAGCGAGCTTCTGGTCTTAACATAATGCGATGGCAAAAAACAAATGGTGCTAAATATTGAATATCATCCGGAGTTACATAATCTCTTCCATGCAGCATGGCATATGCTTGAGATGCTCGCATTAATGCAATGGAGCCGCGTGGACTCACACCAAGGTAAATGTATGTATCCTCTCTTGTACGATTGGCAAGCTCTACGATATAACCTTTCATTGTAGAATCTACTTTAACATCCTTCACTTTCTTTTGAAGGTTGATTAATTCTTCCAATGAAATAACCGCATGCAACTCATCAATTGGCATTCGTTTTTCTAATCGATTCAGTACTTCTATTTCCTCGCTTGGGTGAGGATAGCCCATTTTTAACTTCATTATAAAACGGTCTAATTGTGCTTCTGGAAGTGGGTACGTACCTTCATGCTCAATTGGGTTTTGTGTAGCCATTACGAAAAATGGCTTAGGAATAGGCATTGTAACGCCATCAATTGTGACAGATGCTTCCTCCATACCTTCTAATAGAGCGGATTGTGTTTTTGGTGAAGTTCGATTTATTTCATCTGCTAATACAATATTCCCTAGAATTGGACCAGGTCTAAATTCGAATTCCATCTCTTTCGGATTGTAGATTGAAACCCCTACAACATCGGATGGTAATAAATCCGGAGTAAATTGAATTCGCTTAAAATCCGCTCCAATAGATTTAGCAAGAGCACGAACCATCATCGTTTTTCCCACTCCTGGTACATCCTCTAATAAAACATGGCCATCTGCAAGTAGCGCTATTACTGCCAGTTCTGCAATATTCTTTTTTCCAATCATTACTTTTTCTATATTTGATATGATAGATTGGATTTGTAAGTGTTCAGTCATTTGATTTCCCCCAACATCTACTATTGATAGATTAGTTTGAAAATTTATATAACACGTTATTAGCATACCGAAATTTACAATCTAATACAAATAAGAAATGTATTAAATAAGAAAAAATTGGAAGAGATAATATATAGAATGAAAATGTTGAACTTGGACATAACATCGTTAGTTGTAAACACAATTCATGTCCATCTCAGCTGTTTTCCGAAGCTTACCGCTACACTTTCCCGCAGGAGTCGAGCGGACGCTTCTCCAAACAACAAATAAAAAATTTGAATGTTCATCCACCTATTAGATATAAATCGTTGAAATAAATGATACGCACTATTTATATAATAATAGCTCTTTTATAATTTTTCATAACGAATGGATGGAGTGAAAAGCGGCGGCTCCTGCGGGATAAGCGTTAGTCGAAGACCCCACAGGGAAGCGAGGAGGGCACTGAAAAACTCGAATTAGTATTTTTATAGGAACTAATTGCTGTATTTATTTAAGAGAATTTAGCGCGACGCATGAGACTCCTGCGGGAAAGCGAGACAGACGAGACCCCGCACGAAGCAGAGGAGGACACTGAAAAACTGTCTATTTTTTTAAGATAAATACTTTTTCATTTCTAGAAAATCGTTGAAAAAGCGACACTCCTGCGGGAATAGCGTTGGCCGAAGACCCCGCAGCACAGCGAGGAGGCTAAGGCAACGCCCGCGGAAAGGGAGCCGTTTCAACGATGTTCTTATTTATTGGGTTATTGTACAACTCTTTCGCAAAGCTGATTATAGGGACATTTCAGTCCCCTCAAGCAGAGCGAAGGAGGAGGCTCGTCGCTCGCCCGCGGAAAGCGGATGCCAAAGCGCAAAATTCTCCTAGGACTATTTGATAGAAAATTTATTAGAATAACACTTTTTCAGTGCCCTTGAAGCGAAGAGGCTGAGGCAACGCCCGCGGAAAGCGTCCGATTGTAACGGAATCCTTTGACAAAAGACTATGAATACTGTGTTCATGACATACCAGGTTTTATTCATTCTTATCTTTAAAAAAAGCCGAGCTGTTTAATGCAAACAGCTCGGCTCTTGTTATAAATTTAGTCGATAAAAAGTGAAGTATCACTTCCAAAAATCATCAAATACTGTAATCGGCATATGTCGTTTATGCATAGAGCGATTATAATATCCTTCAATTATTTCTTGCGTCTCTTTGGAAACTATCTTGCCTTCTAAATAATCATCAATTTCCTCATAGCTTACACCTAGTGCAACCTCATCAGGAAGTGCAGGTCTATTTTCTTCTAAATCTGCGGTTGGAACTTTTAAGTATAGATGTTCTGGACAACCTAAATGCGCAAGTATTTGCTTCCCTTGTCTTTTATTCAATCGGAATATTGGTGCTAAATCCACACCGCCATCACCATATTTTGTATAAAAACCAGTGACTGCTTCCGCTGCATGGTCGGTACCAAGAACAACACCGCTGTACATAGCAGCAATAGAATATTGTGCCTTCATTCGTTCCCTTGCTTTTTCATTTCCTTTTGCAAAATCGGACAATGTGACTCCAGCTTCAGCAAGTGTACGTGCACTTGCATCCACCGCTTCTTTAATATTGATTGTAATTCGCTTTGATGGTTGAATAAATTCTAATGCGTCTTGACGCTCTACCTCATCAAATTGCACACCATATGGTAGACTCACTGCTATAAAAGTATATTTTTCTTCGCCTACTTCTTCATTTAATTCATCCACTGCAAGTTGTGCAAGTTTACCTGTAAGTGTTGAATCTTGCCCTCCAGAAATACCTAATACCATGCTCTTCAAGAATGGATGCTTTGTTAAATAGGCTTTCATAAGGTCAATACTTAGTCTAATTTCTTCTTCCACATTAATGATCGGTTTTACTTTTAACGCTTCGATAATCTCTAGTTGCTTTGTAGACATTATTAGAAACCTCCATTTTGTGCAATAAGATTGTGTTCCATTTCTTTTATTTCTTGAATATTTCTCATCTTATTGTCCCAACATTTTTGGCTCAAATCGACTGGATATTCTTCCGGATTCAGTGAACGCTTATATTCATCCCATAACAAATCTAAGTTGTCATGAGCATATTTTTGCATTTCCTCTAAAGTCGGATTTTCATAAATAACTTGTCCATTTTCTATAACTTTTACATGTAAGTCTTTCGCTTCAAAGTTCGTCACAAACTTCGATACAAATGTGTGTACTGGATGGAACATTTTTAAACGTTCTTCATGCGTTGGATCTTCATCATGCATCGTAATGTAATCACCTTCCGCTTTTCCATTTTCTTTATCGATAATTCGGAAAAGCTTCTTTTGGCCAGGTGTTGTTACTTTTTCTGTTGTAGATGAAATTTTGATCGTATCTTCCATTCTGCCTTCTTCGTTTTCAATAGAAACAATTTTATAAACTGCACCGAGTGCAGGCTGATCGTACGCCGTAATAAGCTTCGTTCCAATACCCCAGCTGTCTACTTTTGCTCCTTGTGCTTTTAAGTTTAAAATTGTATATTCATCTAAATCATTTGAAACAATAATCTTCGCATCAGTAAATCCAGCTTTGTCTAGCATTTTTCTAGATTCCTTTGAAAGGAACGAAATATCTCCAGAGTCTAAACGAATTCCGATAAAATTAATTTTATCACCAAGCTCTTTTGCCACTTTTATCGCTGTAGGTACACCCGTTTTCAACGTATTGTACGTGTCCACTAAAAAGACGCAATCTTTATGTCTTTTTGCATATGAATGAAAAGCTTCATATTCACTTTTATACGCTTGAACAAGTGAATGTGCATGTGTCCCTGAAACAGGTATACCAAACATTTTCCCTGCACGGACATTACTTGTTGACTCAATTCCACCTATATACGCTGCTCGAGTACCCCAAATCGCTGCATCCATTTCATGTGCACGTCTAGATCCAAACTCCATCGCAACTTCATCTTTTATAACTTGTTTAATACGAGATCCTTTAGTAGCAATAAGCGTTTGGTAGTTCACAATATTTAATAATGCTGTTTCCACAAGCTGCGCTTCTGCTAATGTGGATTCGATTCGCATAATAGGTTCGTTAGGAAACACAAGCTCCCCCTCAACCATCGAATAGACATCTCCGGTAAAACGAACTGTACGTAAATAATCGATGAAATCTTCTCGATATCCGAGCTCTTGCTGTAAATATTCTAGATCACTTTCAGTGAAATGAAAATCTCGTAAAAAATCCAGACATCTTTCAAGTCCTGCAAAAATTCCGTATCCATTTCCAAACGGAAGCTTTCTGAAAAATAATTCAAAAACTGATTTTCTTTCATGCATATTATCAGCCCAATAAGATTCGGCCATATTTATTTGATATAAATCTGTATGTAAAGCTAAACCATCGTCTGAATAATTGTTTTTCATGAATATCCCCTTCTCATAACTATTGAACTAAGTATACACCATTTACCCTTTTTCTTGGATAATTAATCACTTCTATATACTTCTTAAAATAATTAAAAACTGTCCAATACAATGAAGCATTGGACAGTTTTACTTTTCAGGTCATTATTTTGATAAGTCTTGGCATCCTTCGTAAATCAAATCGAAAAGCTCTTCAATATCATTTTCTTCTACACATGAAAATGCAACGCGGATGTCTGTTTTATTGCTAGCAATTACGCCAACTCCATACTTGTCTAGTAAATGAAGTCGAAGTTCCTCTGCATCGATATCATTGAGTTTTAAGCACATGAAATAACCAGAGTTAAATGGATAGTAAGTCCAAAATGGAGCGTATTTTTCGTTAGCAAGCACTTGTTTCGTTTTCACCGCACGTCCTTGCATAATTTGGAATTTTTCTTCTTTTTCTTTTAAGTATTCTTCAGATTGTAAAGATTCCAAAAGAATCGTTTGTGATATATGAGATCCGCTAGAGATTGTTCCTCGGATGATGCCTTTTGTTTTTTGCTCTAGTGCATCTAAAACATCTGGATCCGCCGCATATGTGATAAACCCTACACGTAATCCCCATACATAATTTTCTTTCGTTGCACCATCGATTTTCACCGGCAAAATATTAGGATGTATGTCTGCTAATAGACCAAATAGTGACTCTCTAATAGAATCTTCATAAAATAATCCAAAATAAGCGTCATCTAATAAAACAACTAACTTAGTACCTGAAGCTGCTACGTCTTTTATTACTTGAACAATTGCATTTGCATCTTCAATAGATGGTGTGAAACCAGTTGGATTGTTTGGGAAATTTAATAATACAATCGCTTTTTCTTTTTGTTTCTCTAATGTTTCGCGGAAAGCATCTACATGGAACCCGCCATTTTCGTTAAACAATGGGAATGTTTCAACACGACCGCCTCTTCGAATTTGAAACACAGTATTGTAGTTACCCCAATATTGCTCTGGTGTAATAAGTACGTCACCTGGATTCATAAATAAGTCCGCTGCAATACTTAACCCGTGCGTCAGTGCACTAGTAATAATTGGTAGACCAATTGATTTATTTTGCATAGAAGGGTTGTCAGCTAATAATTTTTCTTTCCATATAGAACGTAATAATTCTTTTCCTTGTGGTGCAGCATATGGGTAGATATCTTTTGGAGCATACCCTAATTTTTCTTGTATATGACGGAAATGCATAGGTTCTCCATTTTCCGTTGCAATTCCAATAGTTGCGTTAAAACGATGTGCTTTTTTCCCTGCTTCTGCACTTTGACTTAGGATACCTTTTGGATAGTATAAGTTCTTTCCTAAATCAGATAACATATCATAAATTGCAGGACTCTCTTTTTGCATTTTTTCATTTAATTGTACAGCTAAAGCATTCATCATTAGGGACCTCCAGATAGTTGATTTAGCAATATTGTACTCCATTTTGCTAAAGTAGTGTACCTTTTGAAAAAAATTATATATATTTCACATCTTTACTCCGAATTCATTTACTGAAGTTCCAAAATAACTGGGCAATGATCACTACCTAGTACATGAGTATCAATAGATGCATCCTTTAGCATCGGAGCCAATCTTTCAGAAGCTATAAAATAATCAATTCTCCATCCAATATTCCGCTCTCTCACTTTATTCATATAAGACCACCATGAATAAGCATCCTCTCGATCTGGGTAAAAATAACGGAATGTATCCACAAATCCTTCAGCTAATAAGTCTGTCATCTTTCCACGTTCTTCAGTGGTAAAACCAGAGTTACCTCTATTGGACTTAGCGTTTTTCAAATCAATTTCCTCATGTGCCACATTTAAATCCCCACACATAATGACAGGCTTCACACTATCAAGCTCTTTCAAATATGCACGCATGTCATCTTCCCATTCTATACGGTAAGGAAGTCTTGTTAAATCACGTTTTGCATTCGGAGTATATACATTTACTAAGTAAAAGTCTTCGAATTCAAGAGTAATAATTCTCCCTTCATCTTCCGTCTCTATTTCCCCCACACCATATTTCACTGAAAGTGGCTTCACTTTTGTAAACACAGCAGTTCCAGAATACCCCTTCTTCAAAGCATAATTCCAATATTGTGAATACCCATCTAGGTTCAACTCTATTTGTCCTTCTTGCAGCTTCGTCTCCTGCAAACAAAAAATATCTGCATTCACTTCATTAAAATAATCTATAAAACCTTTTTGCACACATGCACGAAGTCCATTCACATTCCAAGAAACTAGTTTCATATGTATTCCCTCCAAAATAAAAACCCACTCAAAGGACAAGTGCCCTAAAAAGTGGCATTCTAATAAATTCTCTAACAAATAACAGCTACTAGAATTTAGTGCTTTAGCATTCGCTTCTCTCATGCGTCGCGTAGTTCCTATAACATACTAGGATCAAGTTTTTCAGTGCCTTCCAAACCATCGAGCTATTTCTTCTATTATAATCTTTTTTAAATAAAATAGTTATTGATTCACATTTGTTACACTTGAAATATATTATTAAATCAACATGGAACTTTCCAACTCTTTTCTTCATCTAAGAGATAAGTGCAGAAAGGAGCATACGGAATTGGACACACTCAAACTTATAAAAAAGGCACAAAAAGGTAATATAACCTCATTTGAACTTTTAATCACCCATTACAAACAAGCAATGTACTACATGGCTAAAACAATTTTGAAAAACGATGAAGATTGCGCGGATGCGATTCAAGAAAGTATCATCAAAGCATTTTTGAACATTCATAAATTAAAGGAGCCATCCTATTTTAAAACTTGGTTGATACGCATTGTGATGAATGAAAGTTACCACTTACTAAGGAAGTCAACTAACATTATTCCATTAGATTCGATTCTTGAGCCTTCTTACAATCATCCCATGTCTGACTATCTTGAAATTGAAGAAGCGTTGGACCATTTATCTAATGACCATAGACAACTATTAATACTTTTTTACACGGTTGGGTTGAGCATCAAAGAAATAGCAGACGTACTAGATTTGCCCGAAAACACAGTAAAAAGTAAAATGCACCGAGCGAGACAAAAAATGAAAGATTACTTAACTGAAAAAGAAACGGAGGAACATTCATGGACAAGTGGGAAAAGTTTTTAACAGAAAAACAAAACGATGATTTACCTGAATCTGTTGAACTAGGCATTCAGAAGGCATTCGAACGATTACCGAAAAAAAAATTTAAAGCCCGAACTACGGGGATTATCGCCGCCGCTGTTTTGTTTTTATCCATTATTGTCGGTTCCATCTTTTCTCCAGCAATGGCCACAACGCTTCAATCTATTCCGGTAGTAGGATCACTTTTTGAATGGCTACAAGTAACAGATGAAGGAATAAAAACATCCGTCAAACAAGGAATTGCTACAGAACATAGTCTTGAAATGCAAATAGATGGTCATAAGCTTCTAATAGAGGAAACGATGTTTGATGGTAGTCGATTAGCCATTAGTTTCGTCGTAGAAGCCAATAGCCAGAGGGAAGTGATAAAACTATTAGATCGTATGATTTATAAAATTAACGATATACGATATCAAGAGTGGGGAAAACATTTACGAATTGATATGCAGGAAGAACCTGTGTCCGATGGTCTTTATGCCGGAGTATACATTCTAAAAACACAAAAGCCATTACCAGAGGAGTTTAATTTCTCCATCAAATCCGACAACTCGTGGGTGCCGATTCCAATTGTTTCAAAAGGCGACCATACTGTCCTTGATATTCAAAAAGAAAAACAAAATGAAGAATTATCCATTTTGTATAAAGATATATCTTTTTATCCATCTAACATTATCTTGTCATTTGAGGAAAAGGAAACGGTCGAACACTATATAGCATTAAGAGATACAGGGAAACAACTTATCTACAATATTTTTGATGAAAACGGAGATCCAGTACCTATTATTTTTGGAGATGGTGAAGGAGGGGAGTATATAAATAAGCGGTTAAATATGCGTTACACATACTTCGTACCGACAAAAGAAAAGTCCTATAAAGAGTTGACGATTGTACCCACAATTATTAATTACAAGGATGGAGAAGAGCTTGAAAAACTAGAAAACCTATCCTACACAATCGATCTAAGTCGTCCAGAATACAATAATTAATCATACAAAAGAGTGGACCATATGATAACTGGTCCACTCTTTCTTTATTTCTTCCCCATCTTCAATAAAACAAAAACTGCAATAGCAAGTACAAATAATCCAAACAATATAGCAAGTGAAATTGCTGCAAACCCAATTAAACCCATCGTTCAACACTCCTTCTATACCACTCATTTTAAAGGAGTAAACTTTAGAGTCAATACAATCTAGTTATTCTACTTTAGAAAACAAATCATTAAGCGAATCACTCATTGTTGGGTGTGTAAAAATGGTATCTCGCAAAAATGTGTGTGGTAATTTTGCTTCCACTGCTATTCTCACAGCATTTATAATTTCACTAGACTCTGAACAAAACCTATTTTATATCCCCTTAAACGAACTATTACTTTGTGATTAATAGATTCTTTAATTCATCCACATTTTTCACAATCCAAGTAGCGTTAGCATCTTGTAGTTCTTCCATAGAACCATATCCATAAGTAACTCCTATGGAGTCAATTCCCGTATTATTTGCACCTATAATATCGTGTTTCCGGTCTCCTATCATGATAAAATCTTCTTTTTCATATTCTTCGTATGTATCTAAAATGTATTGAATAATTTCTGTTTTAGCAGATCTTGTCCCATCAAGATTACTTCCAATGACAAGTTCAAAATAATTTTCTATATGAAAATACTCTAGAATTTCCTTTGCAAAAACTGTTGGTTTTGATGTTGCAACAACTAGTTTATATGAAAGTTTCTTTAAAGAATTTAATAACAAAGGGATTCCTTCATAAACATCGTTCTCAAACATTCCCTTTTCCTTGAATCTTTGTCGGTAATATTGTATTGCTTTTTTCGTTTGTTCTTTATCGAAATCATAATACTCTTCGAATGAAACTTGAAGTGGAGGTCCTATGAAGCAATTCAAACTTTCCAAATTTGGCTCAGCCATCCCCATCTTCCCTAGAGCATATTGAACAGATTTCGTTATACCTACTTTGGGGTCTGAAAGTGTTCCGTCTAAATCAAATAATATTACTTTATAGTTACTCATCCTAATCCCTCCAATTTCTTAAAATTAATTTTACTCTTTTTTAAATGAAAATACCCCATTACTTAGGTAATGGGGTTCGTAATTTAATATGGTTCTGCTTCATTACTTTTTTCAATTGCTTCTTTTGGTGCTTGATCTCCACCGCGATTCCCTAGTGGTTTATTGCTTGATCCACCTTTATGGGCATGTGCTAGGCCTTCTTTTAAATGACGGCCGTACTCTTTATCTGCTTCTTCCGCTAAAGCAATCATTTTTTCTTGAATTCTTTTATCGCAACTGGAAAGATCGTTTATAAGATTCGAAATGAGCTCGGTTTTTTCCCATTGTTCAAATTTCCGATACGTTTCTCCAGCTTGTTTTGTATTGTTTTGTCTATCGATGGATTGACGAACTAAATTTCCTTTAATCATAGGTGTATATTCTTTTCCTACTTGCTTTGCTTCTTGTAATCCATCTAGTATAGACGGTTCGTAATTGATATGCGGATTTTGGAAAGGAGCCCGATCCAATTTGTATTGCATTTGACCACCGCTTTGATTGGTCGCTACTCGCTTTTTCGGAGCATTAATAGGCAACTGTAAATAATTCGAACCTACACGATGACGCTGTGTATCTGAATAAGAAAAAGTACGACCTTGCAGCATTTTATCATCCGAGAAATCAAGGCCATCTACGAGCACTCCAGTACCAAATGCAGCTTGCTCCACTTCAGTAAAATAATCTTCTGGATTTCTATTTAACACCATTTTTCCAACGGTCATCCATGGGAATTGGTCTTCCGGCCAAAGCTTTGTGTCGTCTAGAGGGTCAAAATCCAGCTCGGGATGCTCGTCATCACTCATAATTTGAACGAGTAGCTCCCACTCTGGAAAATCACCTTTTTCAATTGCATCATATAAATCTTGAGTCGCATGATTAAAGTTTTTTGCTTGTATTTCTTCTGCTTCTTTTTGCGTTAAGTTACGAATTCCTTGTTTCGGTTCCCAATGATATTTTACTAGGACTGCTTTGCCTTCATTATTCACCCATTTATACGTATTCACTCCTGAACCTTGCATCATTCGATAGTTCGCTGGAATTCCCCACGGAGAATAAACGAACGTGACCATATGAAACGATTCAGGCGAGCTTGCACAAAAGTCAAAGAAACGCTCAGCATCCTGAATATTCGTTATAGGATCTGGTTTAAAGGCATGAATCATGTCTGGAAATTTAATCGCATCTCGAATAAAGAAAATTTTTAAATTGTTCCCCACAAGATCCCAGTTACCATCTTCTGTGTAAAATTTAACCGCAAATCCCCGAGGGTCGCGCAATGTTTCAGGAGAATGACCGCCATGAATAACTGATGAAAAACGTACAAAAACTGGTGTTTGCTTTCCTTTTTCTTGGAAAAGTTTTGCACGAGTGTACTTCGAGATGGGTTCATCTCCAGCTTTTCCATATGCTTCGAAATAACCATGCGCACCAGCACCACGAGCATGTACGACACGTTCTGGAACACGTTCTCTGTCAAAATGGCTAATTTTTTCGATGAAATCATAGTTTTCAAGCGTTGCAGGTCCGCGATTTCCTACAGTTCTTATGTTTTGATTATTTGTAATCGGATGCCCTTGTCTATTTGTTAACGTATCCTCATCATCCAAATTTGTCTCATAGTTGGATTTCTCTTTTGTCACCTTTCGTCCTCCTAAACCCTATATAGATTCTATTCATCTATATACTGTCCAGATAGGAAGACAAATATTCCAACATTAGGTTATGCCTGCATTTGAAACGTAAATTGCTCCCACTCACCGACTTGTATTCTCTCTTCTTTTTCTCGTTTACTACATAGATAAGTTTGTAAGTTTCCTCTATACAAAAGGTTTAACGAAGAAAGTTCCTCGAAATGATGAGGCTGAACTAAACACGGTGATACATGTAGCTTAGATGATTGGCATTCATTCATAATCGTTGCGACAAATTGTGAACAGAAGAAAGCATGCTCACGTTCGATTTTTATATTCATCGCTACACCAAATAGTCCGATTAAATTATATTTATAGAGCTCTTTTTGCCGTTCAATAAGACGGATTTTATTTCGCATCCGATTGTAATCTTGCAAAGTAACTTGGCATTTGTATATCGCACAGGTTGCGCGCTTAAAAAGTCCATTTGTAGGATCTTCTTTAATGAATCCTCCTATAAAAGGATTATTTTTATTTTTCCTTCCGAAACTATACATCTCATTCAGTTCGTCATCGAAAGCAATAGATGCATGATTTAATTCTTTTCTCGTATATACACCAATAGCTTTCGAAAATAATGTTCCTGTATTACTTAAAATAATATAGATGGTTTTTTCCATTTTCTTCACCTCGTCCACAGGTAGCATTTTGCCCCCTTATCTGCTGTTTTAATCATCCCTTATGTACAACTTTTTCCAAACGGGCTTGAGAAGGAAAATTAGTAAGGCTTAAGACGTAGAGACCCCCCTCCTAAATACAGGAAAACGCAATTTTCTGCTGAATATGTTATATTTGTAGTGAGAAAAAAGAATAGGAGGAAATTTCATGCCAAACATAGGAATTCCGGGTTTAATACTTGTTCTAATAATAGCTTTAGTTATCTTTGGCCCATCAAAGCTTCCTCAACTAGGTAGAGCTGTTGGACAAACATTAAAAGAATTTAAAACCTCTACACGAGATATCATAAATGATGAAGAAAAAGATGCTAACAAACTAGAAGCTAAAGAGACAGAAGTAGAAAAGAAAAACTAAACGATAAGCCAGCTATTTCTTATGAAATAGCTGGCTTTTTTTAGGGATGAAACCAGAATAAGTTTGATTCGTCCATATCCAAGTAGTTATTATTAAGAAAACAGAGGACAGGCTTATTATGAGAAACTTTCTACAATTTGTGTATTTACAGGCGCTTTCCTGCATATTTCCAGTTATCATTTTTGCCGCTCTCGCTATATCAAAACTCATTACTATTCCCTATTTACCGCGTTATGATTTTATATTAATTATTTGTTTAGCGGCTCAAGTATTTATGCTCGTCACCAAACTTGAGTCATGGGATGAGTTCAAAGTTATTTGCCTATTTCACGTGATAGGTCTAGCGCTTGAATTATTTAAAGTACATATGGGCTCTTGGACATATCCCGAAGAAGCTTATAGTAAATTTTTTGGAGTGCCTTTATATAGTGGATTCATGTATGCAAGCGTAGCAAGCTACATTTGTCAAAGTTGGAGACGATTAGATTTACATATTTACAACTGGCCAAAGCCCTTTTTTGCTGTTGGTATAAGCGTATTAATCTATTTGAACTTTTTTGCTCACCATTTTACTTATGACATTCGCTGGGTTTTAAAAGGCTTACTAGTCATTATTTTTTTCCGAACAATTGTCACGTTTCAACTTAACGAGCAAGTTTATAAAATGCCAATGATTCTCTCTTTTCTATTGATTGGCTTCTTTATATGGATTGCTGAAAATATCACTACTTTTTTCGGAGCTTGGCAATACCCGAACCAGGAAGCTTCCTGGTCGCTCGTTCATATCGGAAAAATAAGTTCATGGTTTTTGCTTGTCATCATTAGCATTATTATCGTGGCTCAATTGAAACGAGTGAAACATAGTTTGAAGTTAGCCGATTAAAAAGGTTTGCCCACGGGTAAACCTTTTTTAGATTCTTTCGGAAGATTGAGCGATTTTAGGCGGAGATTGAGCGATTGTGTGCCTAGATTGAGCGATTCTGAGAGGAGATTGAGCGATTTTCACCCAAGATTGAGCGATTCACCATTTCCACTGATAAATTATCGTGTTTTTGGATTTTCCACTTCTCTCTAGATTCATTGAATTTAGTAGTCTAGATGCTACATGATAAGAATCTAACTGCAAAAAATATCGACATTGCCGATTATTAATAGTTTCTCCAATCAAAACAAACCACTCCTTAATTGTCTTTTCATGTGCAAGCTTGTCCAAATGACCACACCGTGGACAACTCCACCCCCCTTTCTGTTTCACCATTCCAAAAGATTCACACTTCTCACAGTGTACACCCGTCAGCAAATCTTTCGGAAGTATACCCCAGCGACTACACATTGGATAAGGAAAGTAGTGTTGATGGCTTACAGCGATTCTCTTAGCTAATCCATGCAATGCATATACCTCTAAATATACTTTTTCTCGTGGCATATTCCTTAGAAATACGGGGTTTGTTTGAGGAAGAATAGCAGGATATTTCTTAGGTGGATCTTCTATCAAAATTTTAGAATTCGTCAGCACAATGGCGCCATATATAGGAATGTTCACTCCTCCTATTCGCAACCACTCGCCGAGCAAGTATATATTCCGCTCAATCTGTGTCTCTGGACTCTCGAACATCTCCACTTTCCCTTCATCATTTTCTCTCATTAATAGTGGAGGATTCTGCTGGAAACTCAACTTCCCGGCAATGTTCTTACTCTCTAAAATCACTGCAAAATACTGAGTCAAAAACAACGTATCAATTTGAAAATTTCCATATGAGTTCAGGCTAACATCATGGAGCACAACATGTTCAAATGGAAATGAATACTTCCGAAACACACTTTCTACTAGCACTTCACCATAAATACCCGCCTTGGCCATATGCATCTTCGAATGTATTAATTCCTTCATCTCATGCATCTGTGGCAAACGCTTATCTAACAACTGCAGTCCAATTAAACTAAATTCATTTGAACGCGATTTTACTAACAATAAACCACCCCCAACCGCATCTTAACATACACTCTAAAATTGTAAATTTCACTAAAACACCAACAATTTCATTTTGCCAATTAAAAAAGGACCAAAATTAAATTTTGGTCCAAACATGAATATTTTCTATTAGAAAATTTATTTAGCTATATTCTCACCAATTAACTCTGCTGTTTCTTTACCATTTTTAATACAAGCGCCTATGCCAACACCGAAGTAAGAACATCCTGCAAGCACTACATTAGGAAGTTGAGCAGTCATTTTCTGTTGTAAAGATTTAACCGCTTGACCATGCTCCATATGATAGTTTGGCATTAGATCATTCCATTTGGTCACTTCTACGACATAAGGCTTGCCATTAAGCTTCAAGCTCTTTTCGATATCTTGAAGAGCGACTTGAACAAGTTCTTCCTCTCTCATATGTTTCATATCGACATACGCCGGATTTGAGCTTTTATAGAACATTCGAACGAGCAAATGGCTGTTTTCTGATGTATGCTTCCATTTACGGCTTGTCCACGTGCATGCATTACAATTCACATCACTATTCTCTGAAACAATAAAACCTGTACCTTCAGCTGGAAGCTGATTATCTGGGATATCGAAACCAAGATAAATGCTTATTAGAGAAGAGTTTTTCAGCTTGTTAAAATCGACATCTAATTCTGCATTTTGTAAAAGTGTTTGTGCTACATCATGTGGAGTCGTTAACACAACGTAGTCTGCTTCGATTGACTCGTAATTAGAAAAGAAGACTTCATATTTATCCTCTTTTTTCGCTACTTTCGTTGTATGTACACCTTTTAAAATGGTAGAATCGTTAAGCTCTTGTTCCAAACGATCGATCAAAGTTGAAAGACCATTTTGGAAGGAGATAAATTTTTTATTTGCTGCAGCTTGGAACTGCTCTTTATTTGCACCCAAACCTTTTATGATACTACCGTATTCATCTTTATAATCTACCAAATAAGGTAAAGTAGAAGCCATGGTTAGCTTGTCCAGGTCCCCTGAATATACGCCTGACAACACAGGAGCAATTTGTTTTTCAACTAATTCTTTTCCTAAGAAATGCTCTAAAAACGATCCAATTGAGCTTTCTTTCGTAAAACTCACATTTTTTAACTCAAAGTCTTTTAATGCTTCCTCTTTACCCTCATCCGATATTAATGTGCTACTTTCTAAAGACTCTTCGCTTGTAGGTATACCAAAAACCGTATCCTCTGGAATAGCGTGTAGCTCGTTATTTGTGTAAATATATGAAATACCTGTCGCATTATAAACAAGTTCGTCTTGTAAATTTAACTCTTCTACTAAAGGTATAACTCCTTCATTTCGAGCAACAATCGAGTCTGCTCCCGTTTCCATAATAAAATCTTTATGCTTCACCGAGTGGATCTTTCCTCCTAAGTGATCATTAGATTCAACTAGAACCAATTCTACGTTTAATGCTTTTTCTAATTTTATTTTTTGTAAATAATGCATTGTAGAGAGACCTGTAATTCCTCCGCCTATTACAACTACCTTTTTCAACATGCTCACTCCTTGTCATTCATCCAGAATTACTCACTATCCCTAGTATAAGCGGTTTTAAAAATATCTGGTATGACTTACCTCACTATTCTTCCTCTGTTCCATTAAAAATACTCTATAGTTTTCAGTTTCGTCAAATTTACATTTTAGTTGTATATTAATAAGAAAAGGAGAATCAAAAATGGAAGCAGTAGTTCTAGATTTAGATGGTACTTTACTAGATTCGAATAAAGAAATTAGTAAACGGAATATTGATTCGATCATAAAACTAAAAAGGTCCGGAATCCCAATAATCATCGCTACAGCCCGTCCTCCTAGGTCAGTTAAATTTCTACTACCCGAAGAAATTCAATCGTCATCAGTTATGATTTACTATAACGGAGCAATGATTGTTAGTGAGGAATTAAAAATAAACGAACATTTTTCGATAGATTCAAATGTATGTTCCGATATAATCGATTACTTAACTGAAGCTGAACCAAATCATTGGTTATCTATAGAAGTAGAAGACAAATGGTACAGTTACAAAGACATTGACTACACTGCATTTATGAAAATTACAAATAACCCTGAAAAACTCGAGTTAGAGAAACTAAAACAGTTGCAACCTACAAAAATTTTAGTTTCGAATATAAGTCTGATTCAACCGTTTATTGAAAAGTATAATGATAAAGCAAACATCATCATTACCGATTCAAATAAATTAATCCAAATAATGCAATTAAATATCTCGAAAGAATATGCAGTTTCTTTCGTGTCAGATAAACTCAACATATCTCCTGAGAAGATAGTTGTATTTGGGGATGATTTTAATGACTTAGGATTATTTAAGCTTTGTGGTTATCCAGTAGCCATGGGAAATGCAATAGAAGAATTAAAGGAATTGGCTAAAGAAGTTACAGATACAAATGATAACGACGGGGTAGCAAAAACTTTGGAAACTCTCTTCAAGTTAGGACAAAAAAAGTAGATAAAGCAAGTTCTGCTTTATCTACTAGATAGCTCGAATGACAGCACGTACCGGACTGCCATCTGCTCCTTGAATCTTTAGAGGCAGCGCAATCAATTCATAATTACCTGGAGCGACATCTTGTAATAATAAGTTTTCTATTATATGGACACCATGTCGATAAAGTGCATGATGAGCAGGTAAGTCTTTATTATCCAAAGCATCGACGGAAGGGTGATCGACTCCTATTAAAAAGATCCCTTTCTCCTGCAAAAAAGCACCGATATTTTCTTTTAAGACTGGAATTTGTGTAGGGAACTGTTCTACACTATTTTTTTTAGCTGTTTTTAATAGTAATCGTTCCACACCATCTAACTCGAATGCTTGTAATTCTTCTCGTCCGATTGATTCCACTCCTGTGACATCTACTACTTTAGCATGACCAATGTAGATATTGACATCGAGCTGTTCAATGGTCGGTGCATTATTGTCGAAATGAAATGGTGCATCGGCATGTGTCCCGGTATGCACACTTGTTGTGAAACGACCGATGTTAACAGAACCAGTCTGCTCTTTTGAGTATGCTAGTTCAAATTGAAATGGCGTATCACCTGGCCAAGTGCCGATTTTATTCGAAAATGGTTGTGAAATATCAACCCATCGTTTCTCCATTGTCATCCTCCTAAAATTGGCCAAAGTGAATAAGCTAACACAATAACAATCACAACTGGCACAATCCACGTCATTAAAAAGCGCCAAATTGTATAATACATAGGAGATAACGAACTACTCAGCGTAAATTCTTCCTTCACTAATACTTTGTTCATCTTATGAACGATGAAAATAGCAATGAGCAGGTTGCCTAGTGGAAGCATCATATTACTTACTAGAAAGTCCGTCGAGTCGAATACACTTTTTCCAAAGATCGTCACGTCTTGAAGTAAACTTGATGATAATGCGGATGGAATAGATGCAACAAAAATCACTCCACCTATTATCCATGAAATCATTTTACGTGCATTTTGCCATTTTTCCATAAGTGCCGCAACAATAATTTCGTACATACTAAAAGAAGAAGTCAGTGTAGCAAATAAGAATAATATTAAAAATAGAGCTAAAAATAACTCCCCAAATGGCATTTGTCCAAATACAGTTGGTAGGACGATGAATAATAACCCTGGACCTTCTGCTGGCTCATAGCCAAAAGCAAAAACGACTGGGAAAATTGCTAATCCTGCAAGTAATGATACGAAAATATTCATTAATACAACTGAACCTGCTGAATATGGTAAGCTTACATCTTTCTTTAAGTAGGAGCTGTACGTGACCATACAAGAAAACCCAACTGCTAACGCAAAAAAGGATTGCCCTAATGCATAAAGAATAGATTCACCTGTAGTTTTCGAAAAATCTGGTGATAGAAAGAACTTTACACCTTCCATTGCGCCATCAATTGTTAGAGACCGAATAACGAGTATAAAGAAAAAAATGAATAATAATGGCATCATAAATTTATTGGCTTTCTCTATCCCATTTTGGATACCTGAGGAAATAACTAATACGTTTAATAGCGTAAACAATAACAATCCTACGAGTGTAATCCAAGGGGTACTTATAATAGTGCCAAACAACGCCTCTGAACTTGTACCTTCCGTAATGACATTTCCAACAACAGACATGCCACTATATACTAGAATCCAACCACCTACTACACTATAAAAAGATAATAAGAGGAAGCATCCAACTACGCCAAGCCGACCAATCCATACCCATGCACTTTTTGGCACTAATTTTTTGTAAGCAGTAATTGCTTCTGCTCCAGCTCCGCGCCCAATGATAAACTCAGAGACTAGCATCGGAAGCCCGATAAGAAGCGTTAAACATACAAAGATTAAAAAGAATGCTCCTCCACCACTTTGGCCAGTGACATATGGCATCTTCCAAATAGCTCCTAGCCCAATCGCTGCCCCAGCTGAAGATAAGATGAAGCCAAGTCTAGTAGACCATTGTCCTCTATTAGAGTTCATTTACTCCCTCCGTTCCTTAAAGGTTTGTTCTTAAATCCCACAGTTCAGGAAAAAATCGATGATCAAGCACTTTACGTAAATAATTTACACCGGAAGAACCACCTGTTCCAGTTTTAAATCCAATAATGCGTTCAACTGTTTTCATATGGCGGAAGCGCCACTGCTGAAGCCAATCTTCCACATCAACGAGTTTTTCTGCTAATTGATATAAATTCCAATACTTATCCACATTTAGATATACCTCTTTCCATGCAGCAGCAACTGACTCATCTCCCACATAAGTCACGGAATAGTCACGCTCCACGACAGCTGGATTCAATGTAAATCCTGCTTTTGCTAATGCTTGAATTGCTACATCATAAATACTTGGCGCATTGTACGCTTTTTCAAGTTGTTCATATAAGGCAGTATCTTGGTCATAGATTTTCAAAATATGTTTTGTTTTATAGCCGAGTGCAAATTCAATTTGTCTATACTGAAACGATTGGAATCCAGATGCTTTTCCTAGCTTATCACGAAACTCTAAATACTCGGCAGGCGTTAATGTCGAAAGTACGTCCCAAGCTTGGATAATCTGCGTTTGTATCTTCGTAACACGTGCAAGCATTTTAAAAGCAGCTTGCATTTTATCGTCCTGAATTGCTTGAATAGCACTATTTAGCTCATGCAATATTAATTTCATCCAAAGCTCGCTCACTTGGTGAATAATGATAAATAACATTTCGTCATGATGACCTGATAATCGTTTTTGACTAGATAAAATCCCATCGAGCTGCAAATACTCACCGTACGTCATATCTTCCCGAAAATCAGTATAAATCCCTTTTTCACTTTTTAGCTTTTCATGCAGTTCCGAAATATTCTCCGACATCGAACCCCTCCTTTTTATGCAACCACGTCTCGTTTGTTTTCGAACTTTTTATATGACTCTTCTTTCATAATCTTCTTTAATATTTGCACCGTTCTCCACACATCTTCGTATGAATTATATAGTGCAACAGGTGCTAAACGAATGCCATTTGGAGAACGGAAATCCGGAATAACTTTGTATTCTTTTAATGCTTTACAAATCCGAGCCGCTTCTTCATGAACTAGAAAAAGATGACCACCTCGACGTTCGTGTTCCTTTGGATTTGTTATTGTAAATTGGTAGTCACTCAATTCTTCTTCGACAAGCAATGTCATATAATCCGTTAATTTCAACGACTTTTCACGAATTGCATGTATGCCTGCTTCAGCAAATATTTGAAGTGAACCGTATAATGGTGCAGCACTAAAAATACTCGGTGTTCCAATTTGGTATGCACCAGCATTCGAGGCTGGTGTCATTTCGATCGCCAGATCAAACTGCTTTTCTTTATCCGAACCAAACCAGCCAGCAAGCCCAGGCTTTTGTCCGAAGTGTTTCTTATTAACATACAAGCCTCCAACAGCCCCTGGCCCTCCATTTAGGTGTTTGTAATTACACCAAAATGCAAAGTCTACATCCCAATCATCCAAACAATGTGGAATCGATCCAATCGAATGACATAAGTCAAATCCAATTAATATATTTCGTTCATGCGCAGCATTAGTAAGCGCTTTCATATTTAAGATTTGTCCACTTCGATAAAGTACACTTGGTAGCACTATTAGCGCGACATCATCTGTCATCGCATCTATAATATCCGCTTCGCTTAATGTATCTCCATCACGACTTTTCACTAATTTCATCTGCTCCTTAGGATCATAGCCGTGCAAGACTAGCTGACTGCTAATCGCATATAAATCGGAAGGAAAGTTCAATTCATCCGCTAGAATTTTGATGCGTGCTCCTTCTGGATGATAGAAACTAGCAATTAGCTGATGCAAATTTGTTGTTGTAGAGCCTGTAATAATTACTTCTTCTTTCGCTGCACCAACAAGTGGTGCACACATTTCACTTAATGTCTCGGAGAAATAAAACCATGGATCCTTTCCTTGTGTCCAACCATCAATCCCGTATTTCTTCCATGCATCAAGTGCAGATAATAATGACTGCTCTGCTCTTTTAGACAACAATCCTAAAGAATTTCCGTCCATATAAATAACTTCAGGTTGCAAATAGAACTCATCTCGATAACTATTCAACGCGTCTTGCTGATCTAATTTTCTTGCATATTCTAATCTTGTATCTCTCTCCATCATCCAGTATCGTCACTCCTTTTTATGTTTCTAAATATTCTTTCTATTTAAATTAATGATATGTTTTAAGTGATATAGTGTCAATGAAACTATTGATAAGTTGCAAAAGGATTAAGAGCAATTTAATTTTGCACATCATTATATGCTAAGCCTCCACAAAAAGATTCATCAAATCCTTTTGTGGAGGCTTAGCTACACCGCACGAAGCGTAGCGCAGGAGGAGGCTCGGCGCTCGCCCACGGAATGGTTTGTTTAACTTCTGGAAAAACTGAAGAAAGCAATGTATATTCACGATCAGATACTTCATTTTTGTTGATGGTCATCCAACAATTCGAATTTTCATTATGAAATATGTATATATATGATTCGTTTACAACTGGGCATTTAGATAATAGTTCGATAGATGGAAAGAGTGCAACTAAGTCTGTGGACACTGTGAAATCTCCTATCTTGAAGCTATTGGAACTTTAACTGTTCTGTTTCAGCTTTTGATTTTAATAGTCATAAAAAGGGTTTAATTATTTGGCTCTGTTAACTATACTGTTGATTTCCGTTACAGACGGACGCTTTCTGCGGGCGGTCCGTGAGTCTCCTCGTCGCAGAAAAGACTTTCAAATTGGATTTAGCACGGATCTGTTCACTAACTCACGATGCTGAATTCTCAAGGATACAACGAAAAAGAGGTTCTTCTCGGAATAAGACCCGAACATATTTCAGAAGATGCTGAAGTTCTAGCTCAATTTTCGGAATCAACAGTGGAAGCTAATATCGAAGTATCTGAATTAACTGGAACAGAATTGATGGTCTATTCTGCACTCGAAGGTCAACAGTATGTTACCCGAATAAACTCTGATTCACTTATCCAACCTGCCCAAAATATTAAACTATCATTCGATTTATCAAGAAGCCATTTCTTCGATAAGGAAACTGAAAGTCGTATAAGATAGTAAGTTCTCGAGTGCTTTGATTGCACGTTAACTACACTATTACCGATGAAATTTTAGGAGAGGAAGGAAAGTGACTCGTCACTTTCCTTCCTCTCCCTTTTTCGGTACTCATGTGGATAACGTTTAACGATCGCCTTGGTTATTTGCTTGTTGGGGCTTACCAAGGTGCTGGCGCTTTTCTTGAGAAGAAAGAAAGTATATACATTCGGTAAGCAATTTGTTTTCCGAAGCTTACCGCTCGCTTTCCGCGGGGGAGCGTCGAGCCGCTTCGTCGCTACGCTCCTGCAGGGTCTCGTCTGTCTCGCTTTTCCCGCTGGAGTCGAGCGGACGTTTCTCCAAACGACACAAAGTATGTCACCATTGTGTCCTGTCCCGTTCCTAAAAATATCCTAGAGTATTAATGTAGCAAACTTGAACTTGTAATACTAAACTTTCTAAGGACAATGCACGTAAAGGTTTCTTACCTGAAAAAAAGGAAATTTGTAACCATATGATAAAATAAATCTATAGATTGTTAAGAAATGTACTTAAATTAACGCAAGCAAGAACGTCTAATACACTGAGAAAGTTTTGAAAGGTGAAATAAATTTCATAAGAAAAGGGGACAATTTAAAATGACAACTTCAGAGAAAAATTTAAGGACTTGCAACAATGGACATAAATATTATAAAAGCAGCGATTGTCCAACCTGTCCGACCTGTGAGCAAGAACGCAGACCTGTCGATGGATTCCTTTCATTGCTCTCCGCACCAGCAAGGCGAGCATTAGAAAAAAACGGAATAACTTCTTTGAAGAATCTATCTAAATATAGTGAAAAAGAGATTTTGCAATTTCACGGTATGGGACCAGCTTCTTTACCTAAACTTAGATCTGCTTTAAAGGAAAATGGGTTATCATTCAGAAACTAAACACCAAGAATTATTATATTTTCAGGAATGTAGTTTGTAATTTTTTCTTCAAGTGCCCCACCATTCAAAACGCTCAGAGAATTAATTCTCTGCGCGTCAATCGATGACGACTCCTGTAGGAATAGCGTGAGTCTTGAGACCTTCAGGGAGGGCACTATAAAACTGGATTTTTTAAGATAATACTTTTTCATTTCAAGAAAATCGTTGAAAAAGGCGACACTCCTGCGGGAATAGCGTTAGTCGAAGACCCCGCAGCAAAGCGAGGAGACTGAGGCAACGCCCGTGGAAAGGGAGGCCACTGAAAAACCAAAATTCAGAAAATAAAGTCACCACTTGAGAAGTATATTTGTATCAAAATTGGCATGACGTCCCCATAAACACCCTAAAAAGTGAAGGAATTATGGGATTTCGTTTTTATTTTTTGAAAAAAAGTGACTTTTTCAGTGGCCCGTGGAAAGGGAGCCGTTTCAACGATTTTCTTATTTGCCTTAATCTCTAATCTATCACTCTAGAACTCCCTCTACATCAATATATCTTGAATTCAAAATAAATATCTTGCGTTATTATCAATTTACTAGTAAACTGATGTTACAAGATAAAGAAAAGGAGTTGGTAATGATGGAACAACATACGCTAAGCTCTCTCATTTGGTTGCGAATTGCGCGTTTTGTACAACGAAGTAATCAGTTGTCGAATGAGTTTTTGGAAAGATACGATATGACTGCTGCACAATTTGATGTACTTGCACAAATTCATATTTATGAGCCTATTACACAAATGGATTTAGCAGAAAAACTAACTGTTAGCAGAGGCGGTATGTCTCGTATGTTAACTCGCCTAGAGAAAGAACGCCTAATCGTACGCAAGCAGGATTGGAAGATCAAGTACATTTCATTAACTGATAAAGGCCGAGCTCTTATACAAAAAGCAATGCCTGAACAAACGGAGTTTCAATCTTCTATGTTTGACGAAGTGCTGAATGAAGTAGAGAAAAAACAACTTTATATGCTCATGACAAAAATTCAAAAACATAGCTTAGAAAAGGAATGTCCTCAAAAATGACAAAATTACGAGCGCCTTTATCAGATGTTGAGATCTGAGGGTGTTAGATTTAAACAAAAAAAATTTTACAATATCAGTTGATATGTAAATTGATAAGGAGGAAACAAATAATGAACACAATCAAAGGTCATCACCACGTTTCAATGGTTACAAAAAATGCACAAACAAATGTGAATTTCTATCGAGAAACATTAGGATTACGATTAGTTAAAAAGACAGTAAACCAAGACACTCCTAGCATGTATCACCTATTCTATGGTGACGAAACAGGAAGTCCTGGTACTGAATTATCTTTTTTCGAATTACCAATAGCTGCCCGTACGCATCGAGGAACCAATTCTATCTCACGAATTGGTTTATTAGTACAAAACGAAGAAACATTAACTTATTGGCAACAACGCTTTCTGTTATTAGACGTAAAGCATGGTGATCTCTTTACTTATGGTGGCCGCTTAGCATTACCATTTGAAGACCCTGATGGATTACAATTACTGCTTATTAGCAATGAAGCAAAAGAAACACCGACATTTTGGACACCATGGGAAGGCTCCCCTGTTCCTATTCAACATCAAATTTTAGGAATTGGACCAGTCGAACTAACAGTTCGTAATATAGCGAAAACAGGCAATATGTTAACCAATTTACTTGGCTATCACGAGATACAAGAAGGCGTTTTTCAATCAGTGGAAGGTGCTGCTTATAGTGAAATCGTTTTGAAAAGTTTACAAGGGGATTTAGAACGACCAGGTCGTGGTAGCGTACATCATATCGCTATACGCGTTGATACCGAAGAACATATGAAAGAATGGGCAGAACGCATTGGAAATGCTGGATTCGAATCTACCGGTGTAATCGATCGTTACTACTTTCACAGTCTATACTTCAGAGAATCCAATGGCATCTTATTTGAATTAGCGACAGACGGCCCTGGATTTAGTGCAGACGAAGCAAATGAAAATCTCGGTAAAGAATTAGCATTACCTCCGTTTTTAGAAAATAGACGGGCTGAAATCGAAGCAAAACTAAAACCAATTATATAAGAAAAGAGGAATATATAAATGATGGAACAATATCGAATAAAACCAGAAAATGGGATTGAAATAGGAATCTATTCAATAGGAGATTATTTGAATGATCCGATGACAGGACATCAAATTAGTGAGCAACAACGTATTCAAGAATTAATCGAAGCAGCAAAATTAGCAGATGATGCAGGTTTAGATGTCTTCGCTGTAGGTGAAAGTCATCAACCCAAATTTGCGACACAGGCGCATACCGTTATTTTAGGTGCTATTGCTCAAGCAACAAAAAACATTAAAATTGCAAGTTCTGCAACTGTATTAAGTACTGCAGATCCAGTACGCGTATACGAAGACTTTGCAACACTTGATTTAATTTCAAATGGCCGAGCAGAAATCGTTGCAGGGCGTGGTTCTCGACTAGGGGCATATGAATTATTTGGCTATGATGTACGTGATTATGAGGAATTATTCGAAGAGAAAATGGATCTTTTATTACAAATCAATGAAGAAAAACAGATCACATGGAGCGGTCAATATAGACCTTCCTTAAATAATGCGCAAATTTTTCCGCAACCGTTAAATGGGAAACTGCCCATTTGGCGTGCAGTAGGTGGCCCACCAGCAAGTGCGATTAAAGCAGGCCGTGCAGGTGTGCCGATGATGCTCACAACATTAGGAGGTCCTGCGATGGCATTTAAAACATCTGTCGATATGTATCGCGCAATGGCCCATGAATACGGACATGATCCAGCTACCCTACCTATCTCGACAACTAGTTTATTATATACAGCGGAAGATTCTCAAACGGCTATGCGTGAGTTTTACCCATATATTAATAATACGATGTTACAGTTACGTGGTTCTGGTTATCCAAAAGCACAATTTGCAGAATCTAAAAGTGTCCGTGACGCATTAATGGTTGGTAGCCCACAACAAATAATTGAGAAATTGCTATACCAATACGAATTATACGGACAACAACGTTTCCTCGCACAAATTGACGCAGGTGGCGTGCCATTTGAAAAAATAGCGAAAAATATTGAATTACTAGCAACCGAAATTATGCCAGCAGTGAAAAAAGCAACTGCCCAAAAATAGGAGGACATTCAAATGAAAATTGTTGGAATAGCCGGCTCTATCGTTGGCTCTAAAACTAAAATCGCAATGGAATATACAATGGATAAAGTTCGAGAAAAATATCCCAATGCAGAAGTAGAACTAATTGATTTAGGTGCCTATAACATTGTCTACAGTGATGGACGTAATTATATAGATTACGATGGTGATACAAAATACGTAACCGAAACAATTATGGCGGCTGATGCACTGATTATCGGAACGCCGACATTTCAGGCATCCATTCCAGGAACATTGAAAAATATTTTTGACTTATTGCCTGAAAATGCGTTTCGTGAAAAAGTAGTAAGCATGGTTGTAACAGCTGGAACATCTAAGCATTTCTTAATGGTGGAACAACAGTTGAAGCCTATTCTAGCCTATATGAAAGCAACTATTGTCCCAACTTATGTATTTGTTGAAGAACAAGATTTCCATCGCAAAGAAATTGTAAATGATGATGTACACTTCCGCATTAATCGACTTGTGGATGACACGGTTCAGATGATGGATGTAGTAAATATGATTAGAGAGGCAAAAGAAGCAGCATACGATTTTTAATGCGTTTAGTTGGAAAAAAACTAAGGTTAGTTGGAATTTTTAACGATTTAGTTGGAAAAATGCTCTACAGCAAAAAAAGGCATGCCTCAGATAAAAATGAGACATGCTTCTTTTTAATATACTTCTTAGCTTGCTTATGAATTGGGCATTTCACTAGATGTACTATTATAAGTCGCTGAAGTATCATAAGCGACAAGTGTAACTCCAAGTTTATCTTCCAGCTCGTTAAGCTCTTGCAACTGCTCACGATCAAGTTCAGCAAATTTAGTATCCTTCATTCAAAAACTCATCCTTTCTTTTACGTTAGTGTATCCTTGAAGAATAGGATTATACAAAAAAGGATGTTTAAAAAGCTAAAAAAGTAGAGAGGGATTTTCAATAATTCCCATACTCTACTTTATCAGTTCTAGAAAATCGTTGAAAAAGGCGACACTCCTGCGAGAATAGCGTTAGCAGAAGACCCCGAAGCGAAGCAACTGAAGCAACGCCCGCGGAAAGAGAGGCCACTGAAAAAGTCACTTTTTTTCAAAAAATAAAAACGAAATCCCATAATTCCTTCACTTTTTAGGGTGTTTATGGGGACGTCATGCCAATTTTGATACAAATATACTTCTCAAGTGGTGACTTTATTTTCTGAATTTTGGTTTTTCAGTGGCCTCCGGAAAGAGATCCGTTTCAACGATTTTCTTATTTAAGGATTGGTTGACCATAACCCAGCCGATTTAAGCAGGATTCTCGGGTTCATTTTAAGCTGTGCTACCATAAAGTCTGCAATGTCTTCTGGCTGCATCACTTTTTCTGGATTTCCATCCGTTAAGTTTAGTTCAACTGCCATATCTGTGGCAACTGTGCTTGGTGTTAACGTACTTACACGAATATTATGCTTTCTTACTTCGAGCATTAATGATTCGCTCAATCCGATTACAGCGGCTTTTGATGCACTATAAGCACTTGTCACAGGTGCGCCCTTCTGTCCAGCAGTAGATGAAATGTTAATGATGTCTCCAGTTTTTCTTTCAATCATGTCTGGTAATACGGCTCTTGTTACATAATAGACGCCCATTACATTTACTTGAATAATTTTGGCCCAGTCCTCTGGATCTACTTCTAGAAAGTGACCGAACTTGGAGATACCTGCGTTATTCACTAAAATATCAATCGAGCCAAGCTCTTCTTTAATTTTCTCAACTGCTAGATTAACGGATTCCATATTTGCAACGTCTGCAGTTGCTAATGAAACCTTCACCCCAAACTCTTTTAACTCAGCAGCTACCTTTTCTAGATTTTCAATCGTTCTTCCTAGTAGACCAACGTTAATGCCTTCTTTAGCAAATGCAATAGCTGTTGCTCTTCCTATTCCACGACCTGCTCCTGTGATAAGTGCAGTTTTACCAGTAATTGTTTGCATATGTATCTCTCCTCCACGTATCTTGCTACTTAAATATGCTACCTTCATCAAATAAAAAAGTACATTAATTTGCTTTAATATGCTAATCTGCCAAATAGTCTAATAATGCTAAAACTATTAGAAACCTAAAAACTCAAAATTATTATTTTTATAGGAACTATTTGCTGTATATCATTTAAAGAATTTAGCGCGACGCATGAGACTCCTGCGGGAAAGCGAGACAGACGAGACCCCACACGAAGCGAAGCGTAGGANGCGAAGCGTAGGAGGAGGCTCGTCGCTCGCCCGCGGAAAGCGAATGCCAAAGCGCTAAATTCTCTTAGGACTATTTGATAGATAATTTATATGAATGACACTTTTTCAGTGCCCTCGAAGCGAAGAGACTGAGGCAACGCCCGCGGAAAGGGAGGGCACTGAAAAACCTTAGCTTTTAATTTTTTTATATACTCGCCATCAAAAAAGACAATTTTTCGTTCGATTTTGAACGAAAAATTGCCTTTTTCTCCNAACAGGAGAAAAAGGCAATTTTTCGTTCAAAATCGAACGAAAAATTGTCTTTTTTGATGGCGAGTATATAAAAAAATTAAAAGCTAAGGTTTTTCAGTGCCCTCCCTTTCCGCGGGCGTTGCCTCAGCCTCCTCGCTTCGCTGTGGGGTCTTCGACTAACGCTATTCCCGCAGGAGTGTCGCCTTTTTCAACGATTTTCTAGATGTGAAAAAGTATTTACCTTAAAAAATAGACAGTTTTTCAGTACACTCGCTTCGCTCCGTGCGGGGTCTAGTATGTCTCGCTTTCCCGCAGAAGTCTCATACCGCCGCGCTTTTTTCTCCTATATAAAAAAAGGATAAAGTAAAAAGTTCCTATAAAAGTACTAATTTCAAGTTTTTCACCGCCCTCGTTTTTGTTTATATGTTTTCGACATTAATACTTGAAAAAAATAAGCAGCATCTCTAAATTGAGAAGCGAAGAGCGCCCGAAATTGTATCTTCGGGAGCCGCTCTCCCGGTAGATAGTATCAATTCTTTCATTTAACCTAAGCAAAAGAAACTTGACTCCAACCATTTCAAGCGGGCGACGGATAAACGACAGCCAAAGGATTACCGAAAAAGAGGGACGGGAAGTGGCTTGCCACTTCCCGTCCCTCTTAAAGCTTATCCGGTAATAAGATGGCCGACATAATGTCCAAAGCACGCAAGAAACGATGAAGAGAAGATGCACTTAGGGGGCACTGGGCTTTTCTTATGGTTGCTCTGCATTTTCAGATGGCACTTAAAAGGCGAATGGGCTTTGTTATATTTCTGGTCGTACCCAGAGTTTTGAAAAGTCTACATAGCCAAAATGCTTAATGTTAATATTCATTAAATCTGCTGAAAAAGGGATTTGCCGTTTTGCGTAATATAGCGGAATCATAATAGATTTGTTGATTAATTCTTTTTCTACTTTCACATTTAAGGTTGTCCATTTATCAAATGGAGTGTGTAGGTATTCCTCTAAATAACTATTCAATTTCTTATCTTTTTTCAAGATGCTAGCTAATTTTGAGTATCCATTTAATAGAAAATAGAAAAATGAAAAGTTTTGATTCATCTCAAACACTTCTCCGTGTATAAAGAGGTCGACATCCTCGTTCTCCGCATTATTGGAAACCGTATCCTTAAATGAAACCCTTTTTGTTACGACTGGAACTCCTTCTTTTTCCAATATGTCTTTCAACCACAACGTTGTGGTTTCTGTGTAATTCACTAATTTCAAAACGAGAGGCTCTGAAAAAACTGGCCTTTTTACTTCAGAAATAGCATAACTGCCACCTTTTCCTATGAGGCAGCCTTGATGATTCGGAAGTTTACGTGAATCAACTTGTACTATTTCATGTCGGTTTTTAGCAATAATATAATGCAAATAATCACGTACATCTTTACGTTGTATTGCGGTATTTCGATATGTATTCATCATCACTACGCCAAAACCTGAATCACTTTCTACTTGAAAAGTAGCGTGAGTTTCTTCTTGTGCAGAGGATCTATACACTACGTCGAACTCCTGAGGAACTTGAACGAATTCTACTACATCAAGTAACGGCCTTTCACCAAAATAATCCTTAAACGCTAGTAAGGTTGTTTTCTTTTCGTTGTTATCTTCTAAGTAGAAACAACCAGTACCTAGCACATCACCTTTATTCTCTTTATAAATACTCGCATTCATCGTTCCGAGCATCTGTAAACAATAACTGCATCCTGTTGGGAAATAAATATCAATTACTAATGGTGATAGGGCTTTTATCTGTTGAACCGGTTTCCATAAATGTTGGTATTGGGGATTGTTACGTAATTTGTCTAAACAAACGACTACATCATCTGCAGTTAATATAGAACCATCATGGAATTTAATATCTTTTTTCAAATATAACCGAACTTTTGTTGAAGTAACATCCCAACTATGTGCCAGTTCAGACGAAACAACACCTTGTTCATCGATTGAGACTAAACGATTATAAACATTCGCTACTAAGCTAGCGCTATTTACATCCGCAGCTTCTAAAGGATGTATTGTCAAAAAAGGGTATCTTCTAGGAATAACAAGTTTATCATTAGTAGATTGAACATATCCAAATTTGTCTCGAAACTTATTCATTAGACGGAGTTTACTGGCTGGTGACCAATCTAATAATAAATATTTACTACTTAATTCGACAGGATCCTTATCGATCATTGTCATAACTTGTTCCTCAAAAAAAACTTCCACATTTTTGTTCCATTTTAAAGATGATACTTTGCCTCTTCCTACACCAGAAGTAAATTCTAGCCAACCTTCTTTTGACCACTTTTGTATATAACGAGTAGTTTGCTTCGGGCTTAATTGAAGCAAGTCTGCTACTTCAGATTGTTTAATACTTCCCGACGAAATAGATTGCCATAACGTTAATAAGTATTTATCCATAGTAAGCTCCTTTTAAAAGTGGACATAATTATTTCAAATGTCCATTTAATAATTATTGAGTCTAGTTTAATATACATAAGACAGAGGGGGTTGACAACATGTCTTGGAAAAACTATCCACAAAATATTAAAGTACGTTTAATTACGTCTTTTTTTAACCGTGCTGTTTCATCAGCGGTAATGCCTTTTATGGCCTTATTTTTTGCACAAGAAATGAGTAAAGTTTGGGCTGGAGTCTTTTTAATATTTACAGTAATCGTCAGTTTTTTTGTTAATTTAATTGGTGGTTATATCTCAGATAGATTCCCCAGGAAAAGAGTGCTAGTTTTTACATCATTTTTAAGTGGCTTGATGTTTTTATTCATGACCATTAGTTTATTTCCAAAAGAGAATATTATTTGGCTATTTGCCACTGCTTATGTAGCTTTTATAGTAACGAGTAGCCTAGGCCGACCAGCGATGCATGCAATCATTATTGATTCCACTACACCTGAAAATCGAAAGGAAGTGTATGCACTAGATTATTGGCTTGTGAATTTATCGATGGCTATAGGGGCAGCTCTTGGAGGATTGCTGTATATAAATCATCAAATTGAACTGTTTGCCATGCTAACTATTACGTCTATAATCGTTCCAATTGCATACAAAATTTGGCTGATTGATGAACATACAAATCGTTTAGAAAAACAACATGATAATGTGCTTATTGACTTGTTACAAAATTATAAAGTAGCTTTTCAAGATATACCTTTTGTCAAAGTCGTATTAGGCTCAATGTTTATCGTTGCAGCAGAATTTTCTTTAAATAGCTATATCGGTGTGAGATTGGCGGAAACGTTCAAATCTGTAAATATCGGAGATTTCGAAATTGTCGGAGTACGTATGTTAAGTATTCTTAATATAGAAAATATGTTGCTAGTAGTATGTTTTACATTTTTGATAAATAAATTTACAGATCGCTTCAGTAAGCAAAAAGTATTACTAATTGGATTGATAATTTATAGTATAGGTTATATAACGGTCACTTCTGCGAACACGTGGTACATACTAGTTTTGTTTAACCTTATTGCTACGATTGGTGAATTAGTTTACTCACCTGTTCGTAATGCTGAACAAGCGAATATGATTCCAGCTGATAAGAGAGGATCTTACTCCGCATTTTCGAACATTTCATTTAGTGGAGCGGATTTAATAGCAAGATCAACCATTATCATCGGAGCGTTTTTAATCCCTACAATGATGTCCGTGTATATTGGCATTATTTTGATGATAGGTATATTCCTTGTATATACAGGCTTATTTGTAAGGAAAAATATTAAAACAAATCTATTGAGCTAAAATTATACAAATTTTTTAATATGTAAAACAAAAGAGGGCTAAATTTGAGCCCTCTTTATAAGTAATTTAATTGTATTTGTAAATAATCTAACCCATTATAATTCTCTATCTAGTATTACTTTTATTTTTTCTTTTACTGAATCTAGACTATTTTTATTATCCAGTTCTTTACACGTCCATCCAAATTCATCATCAATATATCTTGGAAATATGTGCATATGATAGTGTCCAAAATCAGTAAAAATACCTCCATTTTGCATAATTGTATATCCATCTGGATTAAAAGCTTTTTTTATAACTTTCGTAAGCTTTGTAGATAGTTTAGTAATTCTTAGTAAAGTTTCATCATCTAACTCATCAACATCATGGTAGTGCTCTTTAGGTACTATCAATACATGACCTTCATTTATAGGATCTATATCTAAAAAACAACAAATCAGTTCATCTTCATATATAATATTTGAAGGCGCTTCTTTATTTACTATTTTGCAAAACACACAGTGTTTGTTTTTCATCTCTATTTCCTCCTTTTGATGAGAATTAATTTTTGACTACTTATATATTAACTTCGAGTTATAGAATTATATTAGATGGAGAAAGAGTCTATTAATAGAACATATCATAATTATTAAAGGAGGGTTATTGTTTTGGAGGCAAAATGTATTAAATTCTTTGAATTCGGTAGCCCTCAAGACGTACTAAAAGTGGAATCTAAAAGTATTCAGAAGCCAATGGAAAATGAAGTCCTTGTACGAATGTTGGCTCGGCCTATTAATCCTTCTGATTTAATACCGATTAAAGGATCTTATGCTCATCGGATTTCTTTGCCTAATATTCCTGGCTATGAAGGAGTTGGAATTGTAGAAGAAGTAGGTTCTTTAGTATCTCGTAATTTAATTGGTAAACGTGTTTTACCTTTGCGTGGGGAAGGTACTTGGCAAGAATATGTCAAAACATCAGCAGAATATGCAGTTTCTATACCTAACTCTATTGATGATTTTACAGCTTCACAAATGTATATAAATCCAATTACAGCGTGGGTTACTTGTAAGAAAGTCTTAGCATTAAGACCAAATGATGTCTTATTGGTAAATGCATGTGGCTCTTCTATTGGTCATATTTTTGCCCAATTATCTAAGGTTTTGGGGTTTCAGTTAATTGCAGTTACTCGGAATAATTTACATACAAAAGACTTACTAGAATGTGGTGCTTCTTATGTAATTGATACATCTAAAAGTCCACTATATGAAACAGTTATGGAAATAACGAATGGAATTGGTGTTGATGCTGCCATTGATTCTGTGGGAGGTCCATCAGGTACGGAGTTGGGTTTTTGCGTACATCCGAATGGGAATTTTTTAACGATTGGACTTTTATCCGGAGTACAAGTTAACTGGGCAGAAATAATACATAAGGCAAAAGTGAACGCGAATTTGTTTCATTTAAGAAATTGGAATAATCAAGCCTCTTTAGATACTTGGCAAGGGGCATTCAATGAAATAAAAACACTCATAAATGATCAAAAATTACACTTAATGAAAATGGATGCTCAATACGATCTTTTGAATGTGAAAGAAGCAATTGAAAATGTGGAATCTTCTAATAGAAGGAAAGGGAAGGTTTTTCTAACAAGCTCATAATTGATAGGGGGTATACTATGTCAGAGGATTTTTATTGTGATGAAGTATTAAATGGGAAAACATCTGTAAATAAAATCATTGAGACTGATAATGTACTTGCATATTACCATACGAAACCCTTCTATCCAGTACATATAGTGGCAATTCCTAAAAAACACATACCATCATTAATAGCAATGGATGAGAGTGAAAATGAATTACTTCTAGAACTATTAAGAGTAGTGAAAGATGTTGCGGCAAAAGTAACTTTAGAAAATGGGGCTTGTAGAGTAATTACTAACATGGGTAAATACCAAGATTCTAAACACCTCCATTGGCATATAGTTTCTGGATCGCCTCTTAAATAATCAAAAAATAGTGAGATCATTAATTTAGCTTGTTTTGAATTATCTTTTTCAAAACAAGCTATTTCTTTTGTTCGTATAAATAACGTTCTATTTTTGATTTGCATTCTTACTTATTTAGTTTTGCTTTTGCTTTGACCAAAAGTCAGGAGGCATATAAGAAGTGAGCGCATAATCCATTTCATCTCCTGTGGGAGTAACTAATTGAACAAGCAGGGCTTCCTCTTTATTAATTGGATGTATCGCACTTGTTTTAATGGTAATAGCCTGGACGCCATTTCTTTTTGGATTACCGACAACAACCACTTGATTACCTTTCGTATAAACATCGGTAATTTCAGTCTGAAAAACGACAATATATAAATCTAAGTCTGTTTCATTTTGAAACATAGGAATTGATAATCCGATATTGTGTTCGAAGTCGTACCAACCAGAGAGTCCAGCATCGTAATTTATAAATAATCGATGTAGAGCATAATGAATCCTATTAGGAACATAACTCCATCGCCCAGTTGTACTATGCCAATGTGCTTCGTAAGAAGGTCTTTTATAATCAGGTTTATTCAAGATTGTTTCGAAAGCAATTTTTGTTCCATTCTCGATAACTTCTGAAACTGGTACGACCGTTGATGGGAAAGCTTGTTCACTCCAGGGAGGATCAGAAATTTGTATAGCATCAGTTGGTTCTAGTCTTTGAAGACGATGTTTCATTTCTTTTATCAGGTCATTCAGCTCGTCCACCTTTTTCTACAATCTTTTCTCTTCCGTTTCAATAAATTCTTCTGCATGGAAAGATGGTGTAGCACTTAAGTTGAAAAATAATACGCCAATCAAAACTATCTTAATTAATTTACTGGACACATAGATTCACCTCTATCTTAAATTGTTCTATTTTAGCGATTATATGTCTTTTTCGATTTGTCTTTATTTTAATAATAGAGAGGAATTGTTCTATATTGTAACGAATATATAATTGTTCCAAAGCAGTAGAGAGATTTTACGGAGGGGAAGTAGAATGAGTTCGAACATCGTATCACAAGTTTCGATTGTTAATTCGTTAGATAATTTAGATTGGGATGAGTTAGAGCAACTCTATGTAGATGTGGAGTGGATTAGTTTTCCTAAACATAGACTTCAAAAAGCATTTACTGCAAGCTATTTTGTTTCATTAGCGTATTTAGAAGGAAAATTAATTGGCTGTGGTAGGGTAGTCTCGGATGGTGAGTTTTATGGTACTATTTATGACGTCTTAGTACATCCCAACTTCCAAAGTATGGGGATTGGGAAAAAAGTGATGGCGGATATTTTAACTAACTGTAGTGATATTTTCTTTCTCCAACTTACAGCTACACATGGCAGAGAAGGATTTTATGAAAAGTTAGGACTTAGAAAGCATAAAACAGCGATGGGAAGATATACTCATCCTGCTCCTGCAAAAGAGTATTTAGAAGAACCAAGTGAATTAGTAATAAAAAATAAATAAAATATTTCCAAGGGCTTTTTCCTATGTTGATAAATGAATCGACTGAGGAGATGGCCCTTTTTATCATCACATTCCAACTAATGCCCATGCTTTTCCAACTAAATTTCCTATTTTCCAACTATCACAGTGAATAGGAAAATGGAAATCACTTTTTTCTATTGTTCTTTCTTCCATCCACTTACTGATGTAAAATAAAACTAGTAAATAGAGTTTACAAGGGGGAAGCGAAAGCGTTCATATGACAATACATAACATGAAACAAACGACATTTACAGAAGCGACTCTTGCTGAATGGGAGCAAGTTGCTCTAAAGTCCTTGAAAGGAAGAACACTTGAATCACTTTCGACTAAAACTTTAGAAAATATAGTTTTGAAACCGCTTTATTCTTTAGCGGATTTACAAGGAACTCCTGCAAATCAAACAAAAACGATCAGACAATCCAAAAAATCTTCCAATTGGCATGTAGCTCAAGCTGCTACTGGTAATTCAAGTGAAGAGATTTTAGCAGATATAAAAGAAGCGCTCACAAAGGGGAATGATGTAATCCATTACATAGTGGATACAAATCATAGCTGGACGGCTTCGGAAATAAAGGAATTTTCATCTCTTTTAGCTGATCACAATGTTCTTTTAGATGTATCAAGTAATCCGTCTTTTTTACATAATTTCCAAGACATAAAAGGGGCTATTATAGGCGCTGACACAATCGATTTTCCAAGTGCACGCACAATTTTCTTAGACGGATCTAAAATTCACCAAGAAGGTGGAGACGCTGTAAGTGAGTTAGCAAGTGTGCTTGTTCAAGCAGATGCTGCAGTTGCATCTGCTAGTCTAGATAAAGTAATAAAAAAATCATTTGTTCGATTTTCCATTGATACTAATTTCTTTATGGAAATTGCGAAAATACGTGCATTTCGAGTACTTTGGAAAGCATTTGGAGAAGCACATGAGAACGAAACAATCACTTCCATACCAGTACATGCGGAAACATCTTTACGGTCATTCTCTGCACTTGATCCAAATGTGAATATTCTTCGTGCTGGTAACAGTGCGCTTGCAGCAGTTTTAGGGGGAGCTGATAGTGTTACTACGATTCCACATGATTATTTGACAGGGGCTAATACGACGTCAAAGCGAATTGCACGAAATATGCAGCTTGTTCTAAAAGAAGAAACACATATTCACCGAGTATTAGACGCAGCTGGTGGCTCTTATTATATAGAAACATTAACAAAAGAACTTGTAGAAAAAAGCTGGGAGTACTTTTTAGAGTTAATGAAGGAAGATACGATGGAGGATAGGGAATCCAAGCTACAAGAACGTGCAGCTATAAAATGGGAACAGCAGCTTACAAGCTTAGCTACTCGTAAAAAGTCGTTAATCGGCACAAATATATATGCGAATCCAGAAGACCAAGTAGAAATGGAGATTCTTCCTACAAAATACAAACGTCTTGCGGAGCCATTCGAACATTTACGTAAGTCATTTCAGCATAATCCGCTGAACACTGCTATTATCCCTTATGGAGTTTTAAAAGATTACAAATCTCGGATGGATTTTGTCAGTGGTTACTTAACTTCAATTGGAATAAATCCTATTGTTGCATCAGAAAACTTAAAACCTGTAGATTTGCAGAAATGGATAAACAGCAATAGCATTAAATACGTAGTTTTCGTTGGAAACGATGAACAGACTGCTGGTTTAGTACCTGCACTATTAAATGAACAATTACTTGTTCCAATGGATGTTGCTGGAAAATTTGATGAATACGAAGACTGGTTAGATATGGGTCTTTCCGGAAGAATTTACGCAGGGCAATCTCTTCTTGATAAAGGACATAAACTACTAGCTCTTGCTACAAAGGAGAATTCTCATGAAAACGCCTAATTACTCAAAAGTATCCATCGATAGTCTATTGGAAAAAACGACAACCCAAGAACATATAGAAGCAACTTCTTTCATGACAAATGAAGGTATTACGTTAAAACAAGTGTATGATGAATCCGATAGAGAAAAGTTGGATCATTTACACGACCTTCCAGGAATTGCGCCAAATACACGAGGACCATATCCAACCATGTATGTTGCGAAACCTTGGACAGTCCGCCAGTACGCTGGATTCTCGACTGCAGAAGAAAGTAATGCATTTTATAGAAGAAACTTAGCGATGGGACAAAAAGGATTGTCTGTTGCATTCGATTTAGCAACTCACCGTGGATACGACTCAGATCATGCACGTGTAACCGGTGATGTCGGAAAAGCGGGAGTCGCGATTGACTCTGTGGAGGATATGAAAATTCTATTCGATGGTATACCTCTCGACCAAATGTCTGTTTCCATGACAATGAACGGGGCAGTGTTACCTATCCTTGCTTTTTATATTGTAACTGCAGAAGAACAAGGAGTAACTCCGGAGCAGCTAGCTGGAACGATACAAAATGATATATTGAAGGAATATATGGTTCGTAACACATATATTTATACACCAGAAATGTCAATGAAAATTATTGCAGATATTTTTGCGTATACTGCTAAAAATATGCCGAAATTCAACTCAATTTCGATTTCTGGCTATCATATGCAAGAAGCAGGAGCAACGGCGGACATTGAATTAGCTTATACATTAGCGGATGGACTAGAATACGTTCGTACAGGTATAAAAGCAGGAATAGAAATTGATTCATTTGCACCAAGGCTTTCATTCTTCTGGGCGATTGGCATGAATTACTTCATGGAAGTGGCAAAAATGCGAGCTGCACGAAGAATTTGGGCTCAGATGATGAAAAGCTTCGATCCGAAAAATTCGAAATCACTAGCGCTACGTACACATTCACAAACATCTGGATGGAGTTTAACAGAGCAAGATCCATTTAATAACGTCACAAGAACTCTAGTTGAAGCAAATGCTGCAGCAATGGGACACACACAGTCTCTTCATACAAATGCATTAGATGAAGCGATTGCTCTACCTACAGATTTCTCTGCAAGAATTGCTCGTAACACGCAATTATTTCTACAAGAAGAAACGAATATGACGAAAGTTATTGATCCATGGGGCGGTTCGTATTATGTGGAAACACTTACGAATGAACTAATGGAAAAAGCGTGGGCTCTTATCGAAGAAATTGAAGCACTTGGTGGTATGGCAAAAGCAATAGAAACTGGCCTTCCAAAAATGAAAATTGAAGAAGCGGCGGCAAAAAAACAAGCTCAAATTGATTCTTCAAAGGAAATTATTATCGGTGTCAATAAATATCGTCTAGATCAAGAAGACGCAATAGATATTTTAAATATCGATAATACGGTAGTTCGTCAAAAACAAATGGAACGCTTACAACAAGTAAAACAAAATCGTGATGAAAAAGCTGTGAAAGCTGCACTTGCTGCTTTAACGGAAGCTGCAAAAACTGGAAACGAAAATCTGTTAACGTGTGCAGTAGATGCTGCTAGAAAAAGAGCTACAATTGGGGAAATTTCCGATGCGATTGAAGTTGTTGCGGGAAGACATAAGGCGGTGATTCGTTCCGTGAGTGGTGTATATAGTGCAAACTTTAATGATGCAGATGAAATCGAAGCAGTGAAACAAATGTCTGAGGACTTTTTAGAAAATGAAGGAAGACGCCCACGTATATTAATAGCAAAAATGGGTCAGGATGGCCATGACCGCGGTGCAAAAGTAATTGCCACAGCATTTGCAGACTTAGGTTTTGATGTAGATATAAGTCCGTTATTCCAAACTCCAGAGGAAACAGCACAGCAAGCAGTGGAAAATGATGTGCATGTGGTTGGTGTTAGCTCTCTGGCAGCAGGGCATATGACGCTTGTTCCTGCATTGAAAGAAGAACTGAAAAAATTAGGACGTGAAGATATTTTAATCGTTGTTGGGGGGGTTATACCTGCTCAAGACTATGAGTTCTTACGCGAAAACGGTGCATCAGCTATTTTTGGACCAGGAACCGTTATTCCAGTCGCAGCACTAAAAGTAATCGAAGAAATTTATAGAAGATTGGGTTATGAGGAAGTGGATGGCTAATGGCAGAAACGGATAAAACAAACCAATCGGCACTGCATGTCATGAGCGGCATTAAATCTCAGCACGATGGAATAGGAACAGCATCTGTAAAGAAATTTTCGAAAAGAAAACCACTTGTTATCGATCAAGAGGAATATATTTGTGAAATTCGAAAAGGTTCTAGACTTCACTTAGCGAAAGCTATTACGTTTATAGAAAGTACGGTAACTGATCAACAAACGATTGGTCAGCAATTATTAAAATCTTTGCTACCATTCACAGGGAGCAGTATTCGAATAGGTATAACTGGTGTGCCTGGCGCAGGGAAGAGTACATTCATCGAATCTTTTGGAAAAATGCTTGTGGATAAAGGGTTTAAAGTGGCGGTGTTAGCAATTGACCCAAGTTCATCCGTTACCGGTGGGAGTATATTAGGTGATAAAACACGAATGGAAGAGCTTGCGAAGCATCCGAATGCTTTTATTAGACCTTCTCCTTCGGCTGGGACATTAGGTGGAGTTCACAAAAAGTCACGAGAAACGATGCTTTTGTGTGAAGCTGCAGGATATGACGTAATTTTTGTGGAAACAGTTGGTGTGGGACAAAGTGAGACGATTGTTCGTGGAATGGTCGATTTCTTTTTACTTCTTGCATTAACTGGTGCAGGAGATGAACTGCAAGGGATGAAAAAGGGAATTATGGAACTTGCAGATGCGATTATTGTCAATAAGACGGATGGAACGAATGAGAAGCTGGCTAAAAAAACAGTTGCGGAATATAAACAAATCCTTCATTTCCTAGCACCGTCCACTCCTAATTGGATAACTCCTGCATTGGCAGTTTCGTCCCTTTATAAAACAGGATTAAATGCGGTTTGGGAAACCATTTTACAATTTCAAAGTAAGATGATGTCTAATCAGGTGTGGCAAAATAGAAGGAAAGATCAAACCATTGATTGGTTTAAAACGATGATTGTAAACAAGCTATATGACGACTTCTTTTCTTCGATGGAGAAGAAGCAATCAATGAAGCAACTGGAACAATTAGTGAGAGAAGAAAAAGTAACCGTTTCCCAAGCGGTAGAAGAGTTATTTTCCTCGAATTCTAAAGAGTAATCTGCTAAGATAAAAATAGTTTGGAAAGGAGTGTTCATAATGAATATGGATTTTAATTTATTGATGAATGATATGGTAATGCAAGCTCGTGGAGAAATGGATGCGAGCGGTTATGAACAATTAACAACACCAGAAGAGGTAGATACTGCATTTGCTCGTCCAGGTACTACGCTTGTAATGATAAATTCAGTTTGTGGATGTGCAGGTGGTATCGCTCGCCCTGCAGCAGCTAATGCAATTCATTACGATAAAAGACCAGATCATCTTGTTACAGTTTTTGCGGGACAAGATAAATTAGCAACACAACAAGCACGTAATCTTTTCGGTGATGAACATCTTCCTTCATCTCCATCATTTGCTCTTTTAAAAGATGGACAGCTAGTAGCAGAGGTAGGACGTCACGAAATTGAAGGACATGATCCAATGTCTGTTATTACTCATATCCAAGCATTGTTTGAAGAACACTGCGAAGAAATCTAATACAAAAACAGCGGAAGCACTAAGTGCCTCCGCTGTTTTTATTCACAATAAGAAAGAATTACTTTATGCTCAAGCCTTAGCCTCTACATTTGCAAGCCTCATAATAAGACCCTTGTCCAGACTTAGGCTTCTTACACATTCTTTCTATTATAAGATAAAGCTTAAACCAAATAATAAAGAGGACATAACCATTACAAAAATCATTAAGTATACAATTATTTTACGGAATGTTTGATTGCGCATGAAATTCTCTCCTTTAACAATTACTTTTATTTTAACAAATTCGAAAAAAAGCACAAGTGGTAGCCATTTTTTTTTGAAATATGTACAATAGAAAGTATAGCAAAGAAAGCAGCTAATATATGTATTCTAAAATTGGGGTGGGAGACAGTGGAAAAAGTAGATCATATAGGTATTGCTGTAAAAAGTATTGAAAATTCACTACCGTATTATACAGAAACATTAGGGTTATCACTTATACATATTGAAGACGTTCCATCTGAAAAAGTTCGTGTTGCTTTTATTGATAGTGGGAATGTAAAGCTAGAATTGCTACAGCCAATGGATGAAACAAGTACAATTCATACGTTTATTGAGAAAAAAGGAGAGGGCATACATCATGTTGCTTTCGGTGTTTCGAATATTCAAGAGCGATTGGACGAGCTGAAAGAAAAAGGGGTTAGGCTTATTCAAGAAACACCTAAGATAGGTGCAGGGGGAGCACAAGTAGCATTTATTCATCCAAAAGCATCTGGCGGCGTTTTATATGAACTTTGTGATAAATCAGGGGGAGCGAAGTAATAGATGGATATTTATGAAAAAATTAATGATCTATACGATCGTAAACGTAAAATTGAATTAGGTGGCGGAGACAGCCGTATTGAGAAACAACATGAAAAAGGAAAGTTAACTGCAAGAGAGCGTATTGAATTACTAGTAGATAAGGATTCCTTCGTTGAATTAAATCCATTTATTCAACATCGAACTGTAGATTTTGGCATGGACAAACAAGAAGGACCAGGCGATGGAGTAGTAACAGGTTATGGGAAAGTGAATGGACGACCTATCTACTTATTCTCGCAGGATTTCACTGTATTTGGTGGAGCGCTTGGGGAAATGCATGCGTTGAAAATTGCGAATGTTATGGATTTAGCAGCTAAAAATGGAGCGCCTTTTATCGGATTAAATGATTCAGGTGGAGCCCGCATACAAGAAGGTGTTGTTTCGCTAGATGGTTACGGACAAATCTTCTATCGTAATGCTATATACTCGGGAGTAATTCCACAAATTTCTGTTATATTAGGGCCATGTGCTGGTGGAGCTGTCTATTCACCTGCTATTACCGACTTTGTTTTTATGACTGACGAAACAAGTCAAATGTTTATTACAGGACCAAAAGTAATCGAAACAGTAACTGGAGAAAAAATTTCCTCCGAAGACCTTGGGGGATCTAAGGTACATAATACAATAAGTGGTAATGCACATTTCCGTGGGAAAACGGAAGAAGAGGTTTTGAAAGATGTACGTACGCTTTTAAGTTATTTACCTCAAAACTTTGAAGAAAAACCTCCTATGGTTAGTGTTACAAGTGAAGAAGATGATCGTCCAGATTTAGCAGATATAGTTCCATTTGAAGCAGTTCGTCCATACGATATTCGAAAAGTAATTGAGCAAGTGGTAGATACAGATTCTTTCTTTGAAGTTCAGAAGGAATTTGCAAAAAATATCGTGATAGGTTTAGCTCGTATTAAAGGGGAAGTAGTAGGACTCGTTTGCAATCAGCCAAAAGTGATGGCTGGAGGGTTAGATATCGATTCCAGTGATAAAGCAGCAAGATTTATCAGATTTTGTGATGCATTTAATATTCCGATTATTACATTTGAAGATGTTACGGGCTTCTTCCCTGGTATTAAACAAGAACACGGCGGTATTATTCGTCACGGTGCGAAAATCTTGTTTGCGTATTCCGAAGCAACAGTTCCAAAAATGACAGTAATATTACGTAAAGCATATGGTGGTGCATATGTTGCATTGAACTCCAAATCAATTGGAGCTGATGTAGTTTATGCATGGCCAAATGCAGAAATTGCGGTAATGGGTCCACAAGGAGCAGCAAATATAATATTTGCTCGTGAAATCGCAAATAGTGATGATCCAGAAAAAGTTCGAGCAGAAAAAATTGAAGAATATCGTGAAAAATTTGCAAATCCATATGTAGCAGCTTCTATGGGGATGGTAGACGATGTGATTGATCCTCGTGATACCCGTGTAAAACTTATTCAAGCTTTAGAGATGATGCGTAATAAAAAAGAAACAAGACCAACTAAAAAGCATGGAAATATTCCATTATAAAGGAGTCATTAGACAAGATGAATCGTTTAATAGAAGAGTTTTTTGAACTAGTGAAAATCGACTCAGAAACAAAACATGAACAAATAATTGCACCAATTTTAATGAATAAATTAGAGCAGCTTGGATTCTCTGTTATGGAAGATGATTCTGCAGCAAGAACAGGGCATGGAGCAGGTAACCTTATCGCAACTTTAAAAGGTACAAAAACAGATGCAGATGCAATTTATTTTACAGTGCATATGGATACAGTTGTTCCTGGTAAAGGTATTCAACCAACTTTGAAAGAGGATGGTTATATTTATTCGGATGGTACAACGATTTTAGGTGCTGATGATAAAGCTGGTATTGCGGCTCTTTTTGAAGCAATTAGACGACTAAAAGAGTCAAATATTGAACACGGTGATATTCAAGTTGTTATTACTGCTGGTGAAGAAAGTGGTCTCGTTGGAGCGAAAGAAATGGATCCTTCATTAATTACCGCAAAATATGGATACGCTATTGATAGTGATGGAACTGTTGGTGGTATAGTAACAGCAGCTCCTTTCCAAGCAAAACTTTGGACAACGATTAAAGGAAAAACGGCACATGCTGGGGTAGCGCCTGAAAAAGGGATTTCGGCAATTACACTAGCTGCGAAAGCTATTTCTGCTATGAAACTTGGCCGTATTGACATGGAAACGACTGCTAATATTGGTCGTTTTGAAGGTGGAAAAGCTACTAATATCGTATGTGACGAAGTGCACATTTTAGCGGAAGCACGTTCCATTAATAAAGAAAAGCTAGATGCACAAGTAGCTCATATGGTTCAAGTATTTGATGAAACAGCATCTAAGCTTGGTGGTGCTGTTGAAACGGAAACACAGCTTATGTATCCTGGTTTTCGTTTTGAAGAAGATCATCAAGTAGTTCAAGTAGCTAAACGTGCAGTTGAACGTATTGGAAGAACAGCCGATATTAAAACAAGTGGTGGAGGCAGTGATGCAAACGTTATTGCTGGCTTCGGAATTCCAACTGTTATTTTATCAGTTGGTTATGAGGAAATTCATACAACAAATGAACGTATGCCAGTAGAAGAGTTAGAAAAGCTAGCAGACTTACTAGTAGAAATAGTGAAAGTAGCAGCAGAATAATATTCTCAGGAGGTGTTTCCTAATGTCTAGTGAAAAGGTAGTTGTATTTCAATGTGGAAACGAAGATTACGCAGTACCAGTAGAACATGTTATTTCTATTGAAAAATTAGAGCATATTAATCCTATCCCACATTTACCAAATTATTTAATTGGACTAATGAAAATTCGTGGAGAGCTTGTACCAATAATCGATTTTGAACAAATTTTGTACAATCGTAGTGGAGTCGATCATGATGTCGCTCGGATTATTACTATGCATACAGAAGATATTTCAATTGGACTACTCGTAAAGGAAGCAAAAGAGATTCTAGATATTGCATCCGATGATTTAAAGCAAATTGGATTAGTGAATTATACGAAAACGCAATATTTTACTTCGGTTGCTAATTTAGAAAACCGTATGATTACAATAGTGGATCCATCCATTTTAGTGCGTTCATTGGAAGGAATTAAGGATATTCAATCCTACCTGGAGAGCGTTAAGAAGGAAGAACAAGCTAGTTTATAATAAGTTGTAACCCAGAATGTCTATCAAATCGTCTATTGATTTGATAGACATTTTCTATTCTTTATGCACTGCAAATTGTTAAACGAGCAAGTGTTTCATTCGAGACAAAATTGGTATAATAGAATAATACAAAGTTGAGGTGAGATACGTGCAGAGTAAGGCAAGAATAATATTTCATCTTGATATGAATAGCTTCTATGCTTCTGTTGAACAGGCACATGATCCTTCTTTGAAAGGTAAAGCAATTGCAGTTGCTGGGAATCCGAAAGAAAGACGAGGGATTCTAGTCACTTGCTCGTATGAAGCACGAGCAAAGGGCATTTATACTACGATGTCTGTTTGGGAAGCGAAACGAAAATGTCCGGAATTGATCTTATTGCCTCCTAATTTTGAGCGATATCGAGCTGCTTCCAAAGCTATGTTTGATATACTACGTTCGTATACGCCACTCGTGGAACCTGTGTCAATTGACGAAGGATATATGGACGTGAGTGATGTAGAAATGGAACAAGATCCGATTGCTTTTGCGGAAACCATTCAAAATCGCATTATTCGTGAGTTGGATTTACCGAGTTCTATCGGAATAGCACCGAATAAATTTTTAGCTAAAACCGCATCGAATATGAAAAAACCAATGGGGATTACAGTCTTACGTAAACGTGAGGTTGAGGAAAAACTTTGGCCACTCCCGGTCATCGAAATGCATGGCGTTGGGGGGAGTACTGCGAAAAAACTAGCGGAATTCGATATTCATACAATCGGAGATTTAGCTAATGCAACACCCGGTATTTTAAGAGAGAAACTTGGGAAAATAGGAATTCGACTTTCCGAGCGTGCAAATGGAATAGACAATCGGGTAGTTGATCCGGAATCAGTATTTGATACGAAAAGTGTTGGAAACTCTACAACGCTTCCTTACGATGAAACAAATATAGAGGAAATTGAAAAAGTATTTCGCAGACTATCCAAAAAAGTAGCTTCTCGACTAGATGCTAAAAATTTAGCAGGGCGTTCGATTACTATTCATATTAGAGATGTCAATTGGAAAAATAAAACGAGAAGTAAAACAGTGTCGAATAGACTTTACAACGAGAATGAAATTTTTCAATTGGCAGTCGAACTATTTCATGCATCTTGGAATGGGGATCCAATTAGATTACTCGGTGTTACAGTAAATAATGTATACGATAAAGGGGAATCCGTCGAGCAGTTATCCATCTTTAATTTTGAAGAACATGCAAAAGAAGAACCTATCTTAAAGCTTGTCGAACAGTTGCAGACTAAGTTTGGGAAGGATAGTATTAAACGAGGTATTAAAGTAAAAAAGAAAGCCTCGTTAGAATCCAAAACGAGTTTCAGTAAAGACTTTTTGGATGATCATGAAAGCAGGTGACAAGATGCAAATATTATTTTTAGGAACAGGTGCAGGTATGCCGTCGAAACAAAGAAATACAACGGCAACTGTATTAAAACTACTGGATGAGAGAGGGACATTTTGGTTATTTGATTGTGGTGAGGCGACGCAACATCAAATCCTACATACAACATTGAAACCGAGAAAACTGGAGAAATTATTTATTACTCATCTACATGGCGATCATATTTATGGTTTACCAGGATTACTTGGATCCCGTTCGTTTTTAGGAGGAGATGAGGCACTAACTATTTACGGACCAACTGGTATTAAAGCATGGATTGAAATGACACTTTCGATATCAAATACACATGTTAAATATCCTCTTAATGTTATTGAAATCGAAGAAGGAATTATATTTGAAGATGAACAATTTATCGTCGAAGCAAAACTTCTTGAACATGTTATCCCTTGTTTTGGGTATAAAGTGACACAAAAACCACTTTCTCCTGAGCTTTTAATAGCAAAAACCGATGCCCTTGGTGTTCCGAGAGGTCCATTATTAAGGCAATTAAAAGAAGGACATAATATAGAGCTACCGGATGGACGTATTGTAAAAAGTGTGGATGTAACTGGTGAACCGAAAGAAGGATTCCAAGTAACTATATTAGGCGATACGCGTTTTTGTGAGAACTCTATATTGTTAAGTCGTGGGTCTGATATTGTTGTACATGAAGGTACATTCGATCTAGAGACAGCGGAACTTGCTAGCCAATATGGACATTCGACTATTGTTGATGCTGCAAATGTATGTAGAGAAGCTAGCGCCAAACATTTAATCGTCAATCATATTAGTGCACGATTTATGCCATCCGATATAAAGGAAATGGTCTCTCAAGTAGAACATTTCGAGTTTCCAATTTATGTTGCTGCTGACTTTGATGAGTATGATTGGTCAAATGGGAGTTTAACAAAACGAGAAAACTAAAAAGATTCCGAGCGAATAGTCATCACTCGGAATCTATTTTCTTTTTGTCAAACAATAAAAAATGCTATCCGGTCAGAAATAATTCTATATGGACAGAAAAGATTTTATCCGGGCAGATTTTTTTCTATCCAGTCGTAAAATTATGGCTTTGTTAAAGGAAAAGGTCCATTTAAAATTGATTTAGATTATAAAATAAAGTCCTAAGCTTTCAATATGAAAGCATACATCGCTGAATCATAATTTTATAGAAGTGAAAATTGAAGCACCATAGTATTAACTTTATAATAAATGAAATTCACTCTCTATGTTTTGTCAGACCATCTGATAGACATTCAATCATTTTTTTCATCATCTTTGAAAAAGTTGGTTCTCCAATTTCTTGTCGATGTAAAGGAATAAGTATGGTTGTCCGAAAAAGGCCAATAAGTACTTCAGGATCATCTTCTGTTACACCTTTTTCTTGTAGAAATTTTACAAAATCTAAAGAACTATCTAAATCTTCCTTTGCATGATTATCTAGAAGCTCCTTTGGAAGTCTTTTCACAATTCTCTCATATTCCCCTCTTTGATAAAGACTTTGTAAAAATGGATTTTGCTCTATAGTTTTAAATGATGTCTCAAAGAAGCGAATTAGAAGTTCTTTTGGAGGTAGAGACTCCTGCATAATTTCTGAAATAATTATATTTTTCACCTCTTCCTCTTTTCGTAATACTGCGTAAAACAACTCTTCTTTTGATGAATAATATGTATAAAAAGAACCTTTTGCAATTCCACATGCATTTACTATGTCATCAATACTGGTTTTAGAGAATCCATATTGAGTAAACAGTTCTTTACCCTTAATGAGAAGGGCTTCGTATATCTGTTTTCTCTGTTCAGATGTAATTCTTGCCATAATTCATTATCACTCCAGTTTTATTTGACTATTTATAGACTTTTAGTCATATATTTGTTAAATTTATTTTATTGTATTATTTTTATTTTGTAAATACATAAATGTTATTTCTGAAGGATTGCTAGATTTTGCTTAAAAAAGGTGGTAAAGACATGGGTATAAGAAATAATGTATCAGTTCATGGATTTGTTGCATCGGGATTTGAATCAGTAAAGGATGAATTTATTAAGAACTTCACTAAAAGAGGAGAAGTTGGAGCTGCTTTTTCTGTATATATTAATAATGAAGCAGTCGTTGATTTATGGGGTGGATATCGAAATCGGCATACTCGTGCAGAATGGAAAGAAGATACACTTGTTCAAGTATTTTCAGCTACAAAAGGTTTTGCTTCATTGGCTTTAAGTTTAGCGCAATCTAGGGGTTACATTAACTACGATGAAAAAGTGTGTTCATATTGGCCTGAATTTGCTCAAAATGGAAAAGAAAAGATAACCGTTAGACAGTTTCTAGCACACCAAGCAGGGCTGTCACCTCTAAATGAACTCGGAATTGATACGTTAGAAGACTTGGATACTTCTCGTTTATCGGTTTCCCTTGCTGCAAGTAAACCTGCTTGGGAAATTGGAAAAATACAAGGCTAACACGCTTGGACAATCGGGACCTTAATAGGAGAACTGATTAAAAGGACAGATCCAAAACATCGAACCCTAAAAGATTTCTTTCAAGAGGAAATAGCAGAACCATTAAAGGCAGAGTTTTATATTGGTCTTCCCACAGATGTTTCAGAAGATAGAATAACAACTATTGAAGGAATAAATCACCCCATTCAATTACTTATGGGAATAACAAAGTTGCCCCAAAAAATGTTACTAGGTTTTCTTAATACAAAGTCATTAGTAGCTAGAAGTTTAGTAGACCCCAAAGAATTTGTAGCAAATGATAATTTTAATCATCGACCTATTTTATCTATGGGGTAGGACAAGTACGATCCATGGCAAAAATCTACGGTGCTTTTGCTAGTGGTTCAAAAGAACTGGGATTAAGTGAAGAAACAATAAATGAATTATGCAAAAGGGCCACACCTCCAATAGAAGGGTATTATGATCATGTGAATTGTATAAACATAGCCTATTCCTCGGGATTTTGGAAGCACTTTTCTGATATGAAATTTGGACGAAGTGAAAGTTCTTTTGGTCACCCCGGTGCAGGAGGATCATTCTGCTTTGCCGATCCAGATGAGAAATTAGGTTATGCTTATGCGATGAATAAACATGGATTTGGAATGGCTAATGAACTAAGAGAACTCGCACTAAGAAAAGCTTTGTACAGTTGCCTATGAAAAAATAAAAATATGTGAAAGTAGTAAGAGATTATTTGATTTTGTACAGTTTTTAGCTATGAATAGTAGGGAAAATACGGAAGCTTTAGTTAAAGAACCTGGGGTTGCTTAGGCAGCTCTTTTGTCTTATTGAACTACCATGTAAATAAATTTCTTCAAGAAAAGAAAAATGACAACACTTAAGAGGACCCTGCTGAATCGTTAATAAAAAGAGGAGAGCGTACTGGATGTCAATATTAGATTTAGGTTGTGGAACTGGTCAATTTGCAAGGTAACGGTCTTCGAAGGTTTTAGGTGTAGACGTCTCAAGAAATATGATTGGATGGCTAAAAAAGAAATGAGAGGTTTTGTGATGAAAACAAAGAATAAGTTGGTTCGGATGTCAAAGGTGCTATCTATGTCCTTTTCCATCTTCATTCAAGTTTATTGGTATAAAATTCGGAAAAAGCCTGAAGCTGAATGGGAAGAACTTTGGGGAAAAATAGGGGAAAGGTTTCGAAAAACACTTTTTGAATTAGAAGGTTTACTAATCAAAATCGGACAGCTGCTCAGCATTCGTGCCGACTTGTTGCCCAATGCATTTATAAGCCAAATCCAAGATCTTATAGACAAAGTTCCCCCTTCTAACTGGAGTGATGTTCAGGAAATTCTTGAAAAGGAATGGGGGAATCCCCTTAATCATCACTTTCTTTCAATCGAAAAAGATGCAATTGCTTCAGCATCCATTGGAGAAGTATATAAAGGTGTTTTGAAAGATGGAACAAAGGTCGCTATTAAAGTGCAACGTCCTAATATTAATTCGATTGTACAAATTGACTTCCGTACTTTAGGAATCATCATTTGGTTTGCCGATCACTTTGTTCCCGTTCCAAAAGGGTTTATAAATTTTAAAGTCTTGTTTAAGGAACTAAAACAAGTGATTGAACGAGAGCTTGATTTTACAAAAGAGCTGAAAGCCATACTGTATTTTAGAGAACGATTTAAGGATGTCGATATTGTACAAATTCCTTCTGTGTATTCGGAGCTTAGTACGTCAAAGGTACTGGTGATGGAATGGGTTGAAGGAATAAGACTCACAAATGTGAGGGCTTTAGATCAGTTAGAAGTGAGCCGTCATGAGTTGGCTCAACGGCTCATCAAAGTGTTCCTTCCACAATGGATTGAGCCTGGTACGTTCCATGCTGACCCACATCCGGGAAACGTACTTGTATCAAAGGAAGGAAGAATCATCTTACTTGATTTCGGAATGGTAGGGGAAATCACCAAAAAGGATGCTGCTAATTTTCAAGGTTTGATTGAAAGCTTTCTTTCGAAAAATTATGCTAAAGCTGTTGTTTGCTTGTCTCAATTAGGATTTTTGCTCCCTGATGCTGAATCAAGAACGATCGAAAGGCTATTAGCTGAATTTATGTCCTTCCAACCTGCTCAATTAAAAGAAATGGATCTTATCGCGTTAAAACTAGAAATGAACGATATGATTCAAGCACTACCCATTCAAGTTCCAACAAGATTTGTCTTTTTAGGTCGTTCTTTCGTAACGATTGAAGGAATCCTCCGCAATTTGGCACCAGAGGAGGAACTCATTGAACTCGGTAAACCTGTTTTTATGGAATGGTTGAATAAACAAGGGAGTAATAAATGGTCATTTGTTTGGCAATGGATTCAGTCACAACCTATATTTAAAATCTTTCATTCTGTTACAGAATTTTTAAATGCACCTCAAACATTAGAACGTTTAAAGGAAACCGAACAAAGAAGACAATTTCAATTTATTATTTATGAAAATCATAAAAAGCAGTTATTTCAATTAACGCTACTTGGTTTCACAGGGATAGCAGCAGGTATCTATACCTCACATCCCCTTATTTGGAAGTTGTCAGTTGGAGTAAATGCCTTCTCAAGTATCGGGTATATTATTTGTAGTTATAAGCTAAAAAAATGGATGAAGTACATGCATGAAAAACGGAAAGATTAAATTGCATAGTAATGTTAAAGTAATAGTTGGATTGTGAAGGGTTGTACTTAAACTAACGGGTGCTTGTGCGGCCGAGCCTAGGTCGTATCATATAGCGGGTGGGATTCCCGTCGAGAAAGAACTAGCCATTCACTCGTAGCGAGTCTTGGAGGGCTAATGGTAACATTAGCCTTTAAGCG
>NZ_VDGI01000013.1 GCF_006861825.1 Psychrobacillus vulpis
GGCTACATTTTGTGAATGGTGACTTGGAGGAGCCGTGTGCGTAAATAGCGCAAGCACGGTTCTGTGAGGGGGGAGTAACACAATCTACCGCAAGGTAGAGAGGTTCTCTTCTACTCGACTAGTTGAATAAGGCTAATTTAATTGATCAAACTTTTTTATAAAAATCTCATACTTAGTTAGAAAGATTAACTCCATTTTGATCAATCTTTTTTCAAAATGGAGTTTTTGCATTTGCTTATAAATAAAGGTTGAAGGAAATTTTTTAATCAATCTTAATTCTAAAGATTATCTTTTCATTCTTAAATAACGTCGGGACTATCTGTATTTTTGACACCTACATCAAACTTTGAAACTGTTTTTTCAAGTTCTTTCACCATTTTATTAAGCCTTAAAACGGCATTAAGGATATCTTGATTGTAGTTTTCTTGTTCAATTGTTCGGTCGGCCACACTTTCTGTTGCCTTTGCAGCCTTATTTGCAAGCATCGTCGTTTCCATTATTCCTGCTGTGATTTCCTCCGAGAATGCTGACATTTCTTCTGAAGTTACAGAGACTTGCTTCGTATGAGATACTACGCCCTGAACAGAATGGAGAATACTTTCAAATGATTTTCCAGCTTCCTCAACAGCTTGTATACCGTCTTCTACATTTCCTGTTACAACATTCATTGTTTGTACTGTTAAATTCGTATCCACATTTATTTTAGAAATCAAATCCGATATGCTATTTGCTGATTTTTCCGATTGCTCAGCTAGCTTTCTTACTTCCTCAGCTACTACAGCAAAGCCCTTTCCAGATTCACCAGCTCTAGCCGCTTCAATCGCAGCATTTAATGCAAGTAGATTCGTTTGTGTAGCAATGTCACGAATGATATTTATAATAAGCGAAACTTCGTTTGATTGATTCTCGAGTTTTTTAATTGCATTTGCCGATAATTGAACAGATTGATGAATAACATTCATTTGATGAATCACTTTTTCAATGCTACTATTTCCGAGCTCTACATTTTGTAAGCTAATCGATGATAATTGAGATACATTTGAAGAAGCTTCAGCAATTTGTTGAATGCCCTCTGACATTTGCTCTAATGTAACAGAGCTTTCCTCCGAGCTTTTATACTGTGCATGCGCTCCTGCCGATACTTCCTGAACGGACGCAGAAATCAGGCTAATTGCTTCACTTGCCTTCTCGCTACTTTTAGCCACTGAATTGGTCGTGTCAATTAACTGCTTGGACCCAACATTAATGCCAAGAATGATATTTTGTAAATCTAATACCATCTGTTGAAATGCTTGTGTTAGAAGTCCAATTTCATCTTTTCGGCCAGTTTCTATCACGACAGTTAAATCACCATTACCAATTTTTCTCACTTGTGATGTTAATTTTCGTATAGGCTTCGTTAAATAATCTGTGAAGAAATAAACAATGCAGATTCCTACTAATAAGACAATCAGTGTAATAGTAATAATTTTCATTTGATTGGTATCCATGGCTTCATAAACTTCTGTGGCATCCAAATCTGCCCCCAATAATCCAATCACATCACCAGCCATATTTTTTATCGGAGCATAAATAGCTAGTACAGCACCATATTCTGCATCATTTGATAACTGAAATTGTACTTTCCCTGTTTCAAATACTTGTCTCATCTTAGGATAGGATTCTGGTGATTCCTCTTGAACACCGATCGTTGAACCCTCACTTGGCGTACTATCTACCATATAGTAGTATTCGTAGTCTTCACCCTTCTTCACACGAGACATCGTATACAAACTAGATACCTCATAAAACTCTTTAACAGAGCCTAGTTCTTTTTGTAATTCTTGATAATACCCTTCCTTTTTAGCATTAATTTCTAAATTTTGATAACCTTTATCATCTATCTTAGAGATTGCATGATCAATCATAGCTAAATTTTGTTGACCAACAGTCTCTTTCACTAGATCTAACGATGAACGATAAACAAAAAAGCTAATCAGAAAACACGAAATAATAAGTAAAATTGAAAAAACCATTAACATTTTAATCTTTAAGCTACTTCTCATTGATGAACTCCCTTTGATTATTTTAATATTCCATTTTCTGCCTTGGGCATATCCCGCAAATATAAGAATATCAGGAGTTATAAATTTTGCAATATTTTCCTAGGTATAATATTGGTATTCTAAAATATTATTTTACTTGTTCATTTATAATAAAGTTTGATTTAAAATCATCTCTCCTCTATAGATTTCTACGAGGTGAGATGATCTTTTTCATTGGATATTTATGTTAATATAACTATAAAGATTGTAAAGAAATGTACTTAAACTAACGGGGCAGGTGTGCGGCCGAGCCTAGGTCGTATCATATAGCGGGTGGGATTCCCGTCGAGAAAGAACTAGCCATTCACTCGTAGCGAGTCTTGGAGGGCTAATGGTAACATTAGCCTTTAAGCGTAGACAGTTAGGTGGCGGGCCGAAAGCCAAATGGTTGAAGGGATTGAGCTCCATAATGTTAGTAAATCGAGAGGGCTGATGCCTTAAGCACAGCAGAAAGCAACANGGATTCCCGTCGAGAAAGAACTAGCCATTCACTCGTAGCGAGTCTTGGAGGGCTAATGGTAACATTAGCCTTTAAGCGTAGACAGTTAGGTGGCGGGCCGAAAGCCAAATGGTTGAAGGGATTGAGCCCCATAATGTTAGTAAATCGAGAGGGTTGATGCCTTACCTGCGGCAGAAAACTACATTTTATTCTTCGTTAAAGGCAAGAAGGATAAAACCTCTCTGGGGTCAGAGACCTTGGCACGTCACACATGGATATGATACGGCAACTCGGGAGACCCTACCGGTCTCTTCTTATAGAAGAGTATGGTGTACAAGCGATAATAAGCAAGGAAACCAAATGCCGTTGTAGGGAGTCGGATAGCAGCGTAGTACCAATGAAGTTGGGTAATGCCGATGGAGGAAAGGCTAGCTACCAGTTATCATCCTTACTAAGGACACATTTACTACACACAGAGGTAGGGATACTAAATGGAAACAAAACTATTAAGGATAGCAGAATTAGCAAAATCTGATCCGAAAATGAAATTTACATCTATTGTACATTTACTAAATAAGCANTTAATGCAATGTCATCTTGAATTACCTAATAAGAAGGCAACTGGGATTAATGGCACAACTAAAGAGCAATACAGTGAAACACTAGAGGAAAATATAGAGGATTTAGTAAGTAGGCTTAAAAGTAAAAGTTATCATCCTGTTCCCGTGAGGAGAATGTATATTCCTAAGCTTAACTCCAACAAGAAAAGACCGTTGGGGATACCGGAACATGAAGATAAGATTGTACAGAAAGGCATTACAAAAATACTAAATGCCATCTATGAAAATGATTTTCTAGACTGCTCTTTTGGGTTCCGCCCAAATCGTAACTGCCACGATGCTTTGAAAATATTAAATCATTATATGGAAAAGAAATCAGTAAATTATATAGTAGATGTAGATATTAAAGGGTTCTTTGACAACGTTGACCACATATGGATGATGGAGTTCTTAAAACTGCGAATTACTGACCCTAACCTACTAAGAATAATTGGCAGGTTTCTAAAAGGTGGATACATGGAGGAAGGAAAGAAATACAAGACAGATAAAGGCACACCGCAAGGTGGAGTTATATCTCCGATACTAGCCAATCTATATCTCCACTATGTCCTGGACCTTTGGTTTGAGGAAAAGGTCAGAAAACAGTGTAAAGGGCAAGCATACATAGTTAGATATGCCGATGATTTTGTGTGTTGCTTCCAATATAAGAGCGAAGCTCAGGAATTCTTTCAATCATTGAAGTTGAGATTACAGAAGTTTAACCTAGAAATAGCAGAGGATAAAACCAAAATTATTCCCTTCGGGAGATTTGCGGAGAAAGATGCAAAACTAAAGGGAAATGGAAAACCTGCCACCTTTGATTTCCTAGGTTTTACACACTATTGTGGAAAGAGTAAATCTGGATACTTTCGTGTGAAACGGAAATCAAGCAGGAAAAAGCTACAAGGAAAACTGAAGGAATCGAAAGAATGGATAAAGAATAACCGAAATAATGATATTCATATGATTATGGATAGATTTAAACGCTCACTTGTAGGTTATTACAACTACTATTGCATCACGGATAACACTCAAAGTGTTCACCACTTTAAAGACAAAATCCAATATTTACTTTTTAAATGGCTCAACAGAAGAAGTCAAAGAAAATCCTTTACTTGGGATAAATTCAATCTCTTTCTTCATAAATATCCGTTACCTTCTCCAAGAGCTAAGGTGAATATATACGACTTAAGAAAAGAGATTAGCTATATTTTGTGAATGATGACTAGGAGGAGCCGTGTGCGTAAATAGCGCAAGCACGGTTCTGTGAGGGGGGTGGAACACAATCTACCGAAAGGTAGAGAGGTTCCCTTCTACTCGACTACCTCAAGTAGAGGACGTTGTGTTTTCATGGCATTTTTTAGGGATACAGGACATACCTTCTTAACGGGAGGGATTATATGTTAAAAAGGATATTGATAATTGCTGGAATACTTATAGTGGGAATAGCATCATTTAGCCTGTTAAATAAATCTTTAGAAGCTGATACTGCTGTTGCAAATAAAGAGGAACAAAAACCTTTATTTACTAAAGAAGAACAACTAAATATATCCACATTGAACACGGTAACTGAAATAATTCATGAGAAATATGAGGAGTTGGAATTTGTTGTAAGTTCGAACTCAGAGATAGAATTGAGGATACAAGTTAAAGAGAATGAAAAATATTTTAATTCAGTAAAAAAGGATCTTGAGTCCATTGCAAAAAGTGTAATTAAATCTTCCACATTAAAAGACTATACAGTTGTTGTAGAGAGACTTGATTTATCTATCATTACTGAAGAACAAAAAAATATAAATAAAGAACTTTTACTTTTAACAAAGACTTTAATGGAAGGTCTTAAAGAAGATTACGAAGTAATTGAAAATATAAATACTGATTCTCTAACATCCATTACCATTCATACATCAATAAAAGGTTTAGATAAAGATGCACATAAGTTAGCAATGGAAATTGAAGAGACAGTAAATGAAATCTTACATTCTAAAGAACTAAATTCAGTATCTCATATTGACTCTTATGAAATTAGAATATTGAATGCCAAAGGGGAAGTAGTAAATTAGTCAACTTATAAGGCTAAATAATATTGGCATCCCTTTTTATTAAGCTAACTGGCCCTTTAGTTAAACAAGATCATCATTTCGATGGTCTATTTTTTTATCCAAAACATCAAGTAGATCTCAGAAATCCATTGTGAAATGTTACACTTAAACTAACGCAGCAGTTTAGTTGAACAAGTACAAGTTTACAGAGAGAATAAGTAAATAGAAAATAGTGTGAAGTGGGGTTCGAAAATGGAGAAAGTTCTCGAAAAACTAAAGGAATTAGAATCAGGTGAAGTGGGAATTATAATTTATTCTCAAGTAAAACAGGATATACTTTTATCATTAAATAAAGGATTATTAGTACCCCTTGCTTCTGCGGCAAAAGTTGCAATTGCCTTTTGTATAGCAAAATTGGTTGAAGAAAGACACTATAAATGGACTGACATTGTTGAAGATGTAATTTTAAATCCAGAAGAGGATAGTAACGAAGTGTATCCTCACTTTCAAAATAGAGAAAACTTGGCACTCCAAGATGCGGTGGAAGTGATGATAGCCTGTCATGATAGCTTTGTTGCAGAGAGAATTGTTCAATTTTGTGGTGGATGGGAAATGATTAACAATAAAATAAAATCATATTTTAATAACATAAATATTACTCAAAATCCAAGAGACTTGGATAACAACGGAGAATTGAGTGAGATGTTAGAACTTTTACGATTAATATATCAAGGATACAAAACTAATCCTAATTTATGGATTCCAGTTATTAATGGTTTAGTTAGGCAACGAGGTGATATAGAAGGTATACCAAGCCATTTCTTAAATCATATGACTGGTGGATTAGATAATGTAGTAGTTGATATTGGAATAATGGGTGAGTTTTCCAAAAATCCATTATTATTTGTTTTGGGTGCAAAGGAGTTACCAAATCGATATAAAGAGAAATTAGCAGATGAAATAATTATCGATGCAATGAAATTACTTTATGATGAGTATTGCAATCAGGAAGTTGAACTTGAAAATTAAAGTCTATCTAATTTAGATAGTGCTTATTAAACTAACGGGGTAGGTTAGTGAAAAAGGAATGAAATTTTTTGGTGTTTTTGTATATAGAATAATAAAGAAATACGTGCCAATATGATATATGAGGAAACAGGAGATATAAAGATGCTTTGGAAAATTTATTTTTGGGCAATGTTAGGTATGTAGATAGCGTCAATGTTTTTAGAAAATGAATACGGTTTGGTAGGATCTGTGATAGGAATTGTGAGTATGATTATTAGTATTATTAGCACAGTGGGATTTTATGGTTATGTATATAATAAACAATTCTTTTCAAAATCTTTTTGGAAAATCATATTTCTAATTACTGTAATAGATTTAATTGTAACTACACTTTATTATGGGTTTGAAGATGCAGCTGAACAGGGAGAATTGATTTTTGCTACGGCTTTCACGTTTATTATAATGTATCCTCTTTTGCTGGGTTTATATAGATATGGATTCCAAAAGAAAAATGACAATTTAGCATAGTGATTTCTCGTTATGGTGAATAGTCAAGGCAATTACGTGAGTTAGAGTTGGAATTTCTTATTAAATTATCGAGGCAAGTTAGTGAAAAACTTAAAAATATTCTATCAGCATTCATGTCCTATACGATAAATCTCCGTAAGAATATATTAATATAGGTAAAAGCTAATCTTTTACTTAAAATATGTTTTTAAAAGGGTGATAAAATGCATAATCAAAAAGATCATAACAGGTGCTTCGAGTGCGACTATCTCTATATTGGTGACGGCTTTGACAACACCGTGAAGACTTTCGACGTAGAAACGGGACGGTTCCTCGGTAGTTTTGTCGCGTCAGGCAACAACGGCTTGAATGGTCCGCGGGGACTTATCTTCGACCATGAAGGCAATCTACTTGTCACAAACCAGAAAGTCGATGAGGGATCCGGCAACGTTTTGAAGTACAATGGTCAAACAGGGGAGTTTCTGGGTGAAATTGTTAAATCCGATGCAACTGGCGCCCCGTTCGCTCCACGCGGCATCGTCCTCTCGAAACACAATATCCTGTTTGTGGCTGACCTAGTGATTGAAGAAAACGGTCAGCATGGGGAAGTTCGGATGTATAAGTATAATGGCAATACCGCGACGTTTATGAGGAACCTTGCCCATCCACCCAGTGGGGAATTCTTTCCTCGCAGTGTAGTCATAGGGCCGGATGGCTATCTGTATGTGTCCGTCCGTAACAATCCTAATACTGCGGAAGGTCAGCTTGGTGGATACGTAGTACGCTATAACTCGAAAACAGGGGCGTTCGGTGGAGTGTTCATTCACCCCTTTAACGACCTCAATCGTCCTGAAGGTTTGGTATTTGGTCCTGACGGCAACCTCTATATCACTAGCTTCAGAAGGGACGCGAGTGACACGGATAAAATTCTAATCTTTGACGGCCGCAAGGGCAAGTTACTCGACAAAATTGATCTCGATGTCGTCGGACAGCCACGCGCCTTTGCGCAGGCAATCTTGTTCGGACCTGACGGAAAACTGTTTGTCCCCATTAATGGCCCGTCTGACCCTGATACGGGGGCTCCTGCGGGACCATACACTGGTTCGGTACGCCGCTACAACGTCTATCACAAGACATATGATCTGTTCGTGCCTCCTGCTATGTCGGGAGGACCATTAGGAATGCCGTGGTATCTGACGTTTGGCAATACGAACCCAGCAACACTAGCTTATCAGTCTGACCGGGAAGAAAGCAGCAACCATCATCCTCCACATTAAACCTCATGATGAATGTAGTGACGAGAGCAGTAGTTAACTATGATTTGTTAAACGATATCTATATTTAGCTAAAGGGTGTATTAGTAAAAGATCAATGAGCTGCTTAGACGGCTCTTTTTTAAGGGGGGGTGTAGTTGAACAAGAATATTACACAAATCCAATATTTGAGGTAGGGGAAATGATGAGTATTGATAAAGATAGACTTTTTTTAGAAATGGCATTGGAAGAGGCAGAGCAAGCATTAAAGGAAAATACATACCCAGTAGGGGCAGTAATTGTTGATGAAAACTTTAACTTGATTTCAAGAGGACGAAATAGAGTACATCCAGCAAAAGATGCAACTGCCCACGCGGAAATTGATGCTATAAGAAATGCGGGTCAAGCAATATTTAACGCAAAAATAAAAAGAGAAAAATTCACAATATACACTTCATTAGAGCCTTGTCCTATGTGTACGGGTGGGATTTTATTTGCAAATATCAAAAGAGTAGTTTGGCTTCTAAATGACGACTTAGGATTTGGTGGTTATAGAAAAATAAAAGATTCTAAGGTCTTCGATGAAAGGTTTAATGTAGTAGAAATGATTGAACAACCATATGAAGACCTAAAGAATAGGCAAAAAGAGCTTATGAGTAAATGGGCAATTAATCCGAATAATGTTATAAACTTACGAAATGCAATAAAATAGAATTTACTTATTCAACTACCATGAAAATAAAAAAAGCTCGAAATAATATAAAGTTGGTTTGAAAACAAAAGCATCCTCCTTCTAGTTAGAATGAAGGCAAGGATGGTGCAACCATGAGTCTAAAGAAAAGGAGTAATTTTATGGATTCAAAAATTCCCATACCAGTCCAAAACATTTTAAGTGAATATATTTCCTTATTTCAAGAACAAATTCCCAATACACTTGAGGGATTATATTTACATGGTTCAATTGCCCTTAACGCTTATATTAATGGCTCTAGCGATATTGATTTCATTACAATTGTAAACCGTCATTTAACTGAAGAAGAGGTTAAAATATTATCTAATATTCATCGAGAATTAAAGAATAAATTTAAAAAAACAGGAATGGACGGATGCTACCTTCTTTGGGAAGATATAGGTAAGAAACAGACTGAAACAAAAAAATGTTTATACGTAAACGAAGGTAAGATAGGTTGGAGTAATCACGGTATCAATCCGACTACTTGGTGGATTCTGAGAGACAAAGGGATCAGCATTATTGGTCCTGAGATAACTTCATTCCACTTTGATGTTGATGAAAGTGCTTTGGCTGATTACGTACTAACCAATATGAACACCTATTGGTTGAATCGAATGAATACAATTGCAAGATTCAAAAGATTAGTGCCTCTATTACCAAACAAACTTGTGGATCAGGAAGTTCAATGGTCTATTACTGGAATGTTACGGCAATTCTATACGCTTAGAGAACATGAAATCATTTCAAAAGTAGATGCGGGCAAAAATGCAATAAATTATATGCCAGAAAGATGGCATAATATCATCAAAGAAGCCGTAAGTATTCGAGAAGGATTAAACATACGTTACTGTAAATCTAAAAAACAACGGATTAATGACACAATACAATGTATGAACTACATACTTGATTATTGTAATAATATGAATATAAATAAGGTCTAAAAGAGAACAGAGAGAAGTAATTTAATTTAGAAGATGCTAATTATTGTTCAAATGACTGATTTTTTTAAACAGGTTTATTAAAATAACGGGGGCTTTAGTGATCCTTAGTTCAATCAAGCGGGTGAGGGAGGCGTATAGGCAGAGCCAGGTATAAACGATGAACAAACTCTATTTGATTTGTCAGTCTATCTACAGCGTTTATAGCCCTACTGGAGAAAAAAGATGCGAAAACAGCTGATTCTGTTCTCCCATCCTTTTAATATAGTTCACTGAATACAAAAAGGTTGATTAGTTTTGGGTCCTTTTTCAAGGATTTAATTAATATCACCTACATAAGTTGAAGCTCTACCACTTTCAAAATAAGAAATTAAATGGGTTCTTAGCGCTTGCGGAAATAATTTATATTTTAACAACTCGTTAATTGGTAGCCATTCTGTTCCTATTTGACCCTTTTCTGGACTGATTCCATTATTAAATATATCTTGATTAACATTACATAAAAACATAAATTCAGTTTGATGTGCATGAGAATGGTATGCAGCTAATTCATGGTTCTTTCCAATATATTCACGTACAAATATCAATTCGCCAATTTCCACTTTTGCTCCTAACTCCTCCAAGCATTCCCTTTCTAATGCTTGATGCAGATTTTCACCATGTTTTTGACCACCGCCCGGCAGAATATAATATGTTCCACCGTTTTCATGAATCTTTACGGTCAATATTTTCCCTTCTTTTATTATTACTGCTTTAGCTGAATTTCTTATTTCCATTTTAGATACTCTCCTGTCAACATTCATCAATATCATTTGCTGTCTTAATATCTATTTCTACAATTTAGCTAAAATACCCTGTTATTCCATAAAAATTCACATTTTTTAATCTTGAGTGTTACAAAATGAAAACAATTATTTACCATTGAATAAGAATGTGCGTTCGGAATATAATAAGAACAAATGTTCCTTTCGAGAGGAGTAAATAATAATGTATGAAGGACTCGAAAATCGAGAAATTATATGTATTGATATGCGAAGCTTTTTTGCAAGCTGTGCGGCGGCAGATGCTGGGCTTGATGTGATGAATACACCGATTGCGGTTATTGGAAACTTGGAGCAGAAAGGAAGTATTGTTCTTGCTGCTTCTCCAAGAATGAAAAAGGAATTTGGGGTGAAAACAGGAACACGGCTATTTGAAATACCGGATCATCCTTCAATTCATTTGATTGAACCAAAGATGGAGTTTTTTGTTCGCGTTTCTATTGAAATAACGCGCTTCTTAAATCAGTTTGTTCCAAGCGAGGCCATTCATGTGTATAGTGTCGACGAGTGCTTTGCTGATTTAGGAGGAACTGAAAAGCTTTGGGGACCAGTAGAACATACGATTAAGCGAATACGAGATGGCGTGTATAATCAGTTTCAATTGCCATGTGCGGTAGGGATGGGCCCAAATATGCTAATGGCAAAGCTTGCGCTAGATTTGGAAGGGAAAAAAACAGGTTTTGCGAAATGGACATACGAAGATGTGCCAAAAAAATTATGGCCTGTCACTCCGCTAAGTAATATGTGGGGGATTGGCTATCGGCTCGAAAAAACATTAAATAATATGGGGATTATCAGTGTAGGGCAGCTAGCGCATACACCACTCGAACTGTTAGAGGAGAAGTTTGGTGTCATGGGAAACCAGTTATATCATCACGCGTGGGGTGTAGATCTGTCCAAACTTGGAGCACCGATTGTAGATGGACAAATCAGTTATGGAAAAGGTCAAGTATTGTTTCGTGATTATCGTTCAAAGGAAGAAGTAATGGCAGTTGTGCTCGAGATGTGTGAAGACGTAGCAAGACGTGCAAGAGAAGCGGATATGGCAGGGAGAACGATTCATCTCGCTGTTGGGTACAGCAAAGAAGCATTTGGTGGAGGGTTCAATCGTTCGCGCTCCATTGAGGAAGCAACCAATGCCACGATGAAAATATATAAAGTATGTGAACGTATATTCGATGAATTTTATGATCATCGTCCCGTTCGCAGATTATCGATTTCATTGACGAATCTAGAACCCGAGCATTCTATGCAGCTCAGCCTATTTGAAGAAAATAAATGGAAAGAACGAAAACTAGGAAAAACAATGGATTACCTCCGAAGTAAATATGGATCCACTGCCATATTGCGTGCAGTATCTTACACTGAAGCAGGAACTGCAAGATCTCGTGCTAGTCTACTTGGAGGGCATAAAAAATGATGGAATGACCTGTTTAAAAGTCTGTAAAGGAGAATGGAAGAAGAAAAATAAATCATTTCTCTTCTTCCACCTAGAACTAAACGATGTTGATTTAGAGGAATTCAAACGCGGAAATGATAAATTTTACACATTGAAGAATGGAATTAAAGCAGTCCCACAATTACTAATTGTTGTAGATGGAGAAGGATGGGTTCGTAGTGATGATGAATTAAAAGTACCACTGGACTAACTACAATTGTAATTGAGTCTGAAGAATTAACCCCTTCTAATTTTATGCCAATTAAAGATCATAAATAAAAAAATCTTGTTCAACTAAAGCAGTCAATAGTTTGTCAATATTTTTTATAAAATCTCTTATTCAACCAAAGAAGCAGGTTAGTTTAATATAGTATTATAATGGTTTTAATGTTACAATTAATGAAAAATAATCCAATTCATTTAAGAGAGTATTAGTTACTCAAATCGTTTCATTAAAGGGAGAGATACTATATGAAAGTAAAGGAGAACTCTTCAAAAGATAAGTATCAAGAGGATATAAAATTTTCAATTATTATTCCTGCGCATAATGAAGAAAAGTATTTAGGAAAATGCTTAGACTCGATTTCAGCAGCATCTAAATTATATGAAAATCAGGTAGAAGTCATTGTCGTGTTAAATCGATGTACAGACAGAACAGAGGAAATTGCAAAAACATACAAATGTATCACGATAAAGAATAGCGATAAAAACCTTTCTAAGATTAGAAACGCAGGTGTTGATATTGCGAGAGGTGAAATAATCGTTACAATTGACGCTGACACCCAGATGAAAGATCATATGTTGTCTACAGTAGATAAGTACTTAACAACTAAAAAGTACATCGGTGGTGGAGTTACAGGGAAATTTGAAAGAATGTCTGTAGGAATATTTGTTACTACCTTATTACTAATAGGCCGCTACTCTTTAAATATGGTGCTATATCTGTAGGAATCTTTTGGTGCTACAAGAAGGATTTTAACTCGATTAATGGATTTAATGAAGAAATGGTTATGGCAGAAGACGCTGATTTCGCTAAGCGATTAAAAGAGTGGGGAAAGAAAAATGGAAAAAAATACGGGACGATCCAAAATGCGATGATTACTTCATGCAGAAAGTTTGATAAACATGGAGATTGGGTTTTACTTAAACGTCCGAAAATGATTTTAGCTTATCTCAAAGGAACAGATCAGAAATATGCGGATGAAGCATATTATGAAAATCAGGATAGATAACAGTAATTAAAGAGAAAATGTAAACTCTCGTTACAAACTACCATTTCTTTGCTTGATTGGATTGATTGATTAACCATAAATGCGCTCTTGTTGTAATACCTGCATTTACGTGCAATCCATCCACATATAATTTTTGTGAGGATTGAATCATTGCGTGCAGTATCTTGCACAGAAGCAAGAATTGCAAGAGCTCGGCTTGGCTGCTTCGAGGATTTTAAAAATGATGGAATGACCGAACGTCTACATTCGTTTGGTCTTTTTTATATTCAATTTACCTATTTAAGAAGGATTTTCCAATTATAAAACAGAATCTTGTATGGGGAGGGAGTAAATGAAAAGGAACTATTTGTATGCCATGAATGGATTGTATGTATTGTTGGCTGTATGGATATTTTCAGAGCCACAAAATATGAATTTATAGATAGTACAGTAAGCTTTGTATTAGGAGCAGTAGCAATAGGAATCACCGGAAGTATTTATACACTCCTCCACGATGAAAATAAAGTGAAGAGAATCTTCAAACGATTAATGATTGTTTACGTAGTTAGTCTAATGATTTTTACTGCAGCATTCTATAGCTGTTTACCTACTTATACTTATAAAGAAGCTGGGGCAAAGATTGAAAATGAAACAGGGGAAAAAAAGATTGAAACGAAAGAAATTAAAAGATCAATCGGTCATTATATAATTTATACAAAAGATGGAATTTACCTATTAAATCCTAATACTGGGGAGTTTGTAAAGAGAGCGGATGAATGAGTAAACAGGTAATATGTATGCTTAATAAAAAATGGGGGAAATAAAATGTGCTATACGAATACTTTCATCATAATTTCAGAGGATTCTACGGCTACTTCTGCAATTGTACCTGTTCCTAAAAACGATAAGCCTACAATTGCTTCGATTGAACATGATTTAATCTTTAACAATCCTTATGTATACACACAAGAGGATGTTCAATTTCAAACGTATTTAACGAAGAAAAATATTGAGTCCAATGAGTTAGAAGAGTTACGTAACGAATTTTTCTCAAAGCCTAAGGCATGCTTTCGAGCGTCACCATTAGTGAAAAAATATGGATGGGGAATTCATTATGATGAGACAGGGAAGATAGCCATTTATGATGTGAAGAATAAATCCTATCATCAATTTCTTCAGGTTGATAATATCACTATTTTAAAAGGGATGCGTTCTAAAAGAAAATAAGGAAGGGGGATATGATTATTAAATGAACATATAAAGGGTTAAGTATTCTTTCAGTTTTATTAGTAATTGTAGGGTTAATCCTAATGTTTTCAAGTATTCAACAAACGGATTCTTAACTTGAAAAGCAATACTTCAATTCAAAATGGGGGAATGATGGTGAAGAAAAAACTTTCAATAAAAATTAAAAAACTCTTATCGTATCTTTTCATTATGACTATTCTTTGCTGCTTGTCCTATATTCTTGTATATCAAGCTTCTTTTTTGCCAAATGGTTATGAGATTGTGAAAAAACAAAATGATGGGTTAACAATTAAATCATTTAATTTGATCGGGAAAGAAAAAAGTATTCATACCATATTATTCAGAGAAGAAGAGACATGGAGAGTAGATGATATTACATATCAAGTGAAAAGACACAAAGAATCTTTGTGGCTACTTTTTTCAACTGTCAGTATATCGTCCACTTTGATTGTTATGCATATACGGAACGGAGTAAAAATATGGAGGGCAATTTTTTAAAGCAATCTTATCTTTGCAATATTGTTACCTCTCGTACCTTTAATGAGTGCAAGGGAAATAATTCAAAAGTGGATTTCATGATTAAACGAAAGGTGAGTCATTTTAATGATACATAAAATCAAAAAAATCGTAGAGCAATTGTCGGATCAAGAGGCAAAATCGCTGTTATTACAGCATTTTTTACGAATTCAGATGCTTGAGGAAACAAACTATTCTGAAGACAAGTTTATAGAAGGAATGAAAAAAGAGTACGAGGAATTGCTGAAGTATGCTTCTGAATCGAAGCGTCAGCCATATCATAAAGTACATATCATGTTCGGAGATTCGCCTGCAGGGAGCTTAAGAATTACGCTGCCAAAAGATGAAAAGGTGATAGCATTTTCTGACCAATTTTCCATTGGACCAGTAAATCAGCTGCATACCGAAAAAGGACTTGAACAACGAAAAAAATGGTTATTTTTACATATTAACTTAGACGAACAATACACACATACCTATATAGAAGAATTTCAGCAAACAATAGCAGAAATAAAGAATATATCAGAGCTTGTACCAATTTACATTTGGACTGCAAACAATGCACATGAACAAACCGCTGTTCGATTTGTCATTCATGCACTTAAAGACATGCGAAATAACATCCGGATTATTAATATTAGTCAAAATCATTGGTCCACTGAAGCGGAGGAATACTTCCCACTGAACACAGGTGAAGTAACCCACGAAAATCTAAAAGTTGTTTATGAAGCGAATAAAAACATTCAACCATTAACTGTCCAAGTCCGCAACAAATATGCAGAGGAATGGAGAAACCTGGCGGTAACAAAAGAGGTGCTACGAATTTGGGAGAATGACCAAATCAAAAGTGTCCCGGAAAATTACTTCGATGCATATATTACCGACAGAGCTCGTCATTTACATAATAAACAAACAAATCCAGATTTCATGAAATCAGCACGCCTGATTGGAGAGGTAATAGGACATCTCAACCAATATATAGGTGACGAGTTCATAGAATATCGAGTAAGGAAACTAATTTTAAATGGTGTTTTTGAAATAGAAGGTGTTCCAAAAGCAATGCGATTCTATAGTGTGAAATTGAAAAAGAGAAGTTAATTCTACAAATTGAGGAGGATATAGTTGAGGAGAATATTCACGTTATTATGTACATTAATACTTCTAACTGCTTGTGCGGAAATAACGCACAATGAGTATACATTTAATGGAGAAAGTGAACATTGGGAAGCGGAATATTCCTATAAAGGAACAGAAACATGGGGAGAAGATGACGGAACAAAAACTTATTCGAATGAGGATAGTTATGAATTTGTCTTAAAATACAAAGGTTCTTTAGAAGACCTATCATCAATACAAAAATTGGAATACTGTTATCGAACAAATAGTAATGGTGGTCAAAGAACGGAGGAGTTCACTGAACCTCCTACAACTTTAATATTCACATCTAGAGGGGCTTCTAAAGGTGGAGCAAAAGTAAGTGAAGATGAGGTTATACAAGTAAATATAAAATGGGATGATCTTGAAGAATCGATTCTACTGAATAATAAAGGGAAGAATTAGAAGGAGTTTAAAGTATGTATGCGTTAATTGCAATATTGGATGAAAAGACAGAACTAATAATTAAAGATATATGGAAAGAGTTATATGAAAAGTCAATTTCGATTTATGCATATGAAGTAGAAAATAGAATACCACATATTACTTTAGCCAGTTATAACGATCTAAACAAAGCTGAGTATGTAAAACAAATGGATGAATTTTATGAAGATAAGTCAGCAATTGATATAACGTTTCATTCCATTGGCTCATTTTTGAATTCGGGGGCTTTATTTTTCTCACCAACTGTGACAATAGAGTTAATGGAATTTCATTCGAATCATCATCGATATTTTGAAAGGTTTAATGATAATCCTAATTCATTATATTTGCCTAATAATTGGATACCACATTGTACTCTTGCTAATCGGTTGTCTCCCGAAAAATTATCAGAGGCATTTAATTACTGTTCCAAAAGAAACAGCACTATACAAGGAAAGATTAAAGAAGTTGCGTTAATCGATGTTACCAATAAAAATAAAGCCCCGATAGTTTATTCAAAAGAATTAAATGAAAAAAATACTACAAAAGTGTAAATAGAAAGCATCATAGTAGCATTCGTACTATATTGTTTGCTTGGAAAAGGGGAAAATTATGTCGATATTACAAAGTATCATCATTATATCAACTATAGCTTTAATTATTAACGGGATTTTATCGACTATTTTTAAAAACAAGGAAAAGTTAGATAAAGGTGTTGTATTTACATATTATAGATTAAGTTTTAGAAGAAGGATGATTCGCACCTTATGGATGTTTCCCATATTACTTATTGGACTTATTATTATATATCGTTATACTGATCTAACTTTAAATGAGAATCTAACGATAATTATATCCTCTTTAATTCTTTTCCTATTACAACTGACTTATAACTATACAAGATGGAAAAAAAGGAAGAAGGATTCTTTAAGATTAAATAGAATGAGGGAATGGAATTGAAAAAGAAGTTTTTATTAATATATTCTATGGTCATTACATTTTTCATAGTAGTTGTTCCAAATGTACTTGCTAGCTCACCGTTTGTTATTGGTGAAGAAAAAGCAGGATATCAACATGCAAATTGTAAAAGGAATAATATCAGCATTAAAACTAATTAATTAAAATTCCGACGATACATATTTTTTTTGAAGCATCTTTCTTATCTAAAAGGGGCAATTTAAAAGGAGAGTACTATCTATCTTTTCAATCTTTTAAAAAGGCGTGATATATATGAAAAAGGCTGTATTTTTGGATCGTGACGGAGTAATAAATGAAGTGTTAACGGACCGAGTTAAATTTGTGAATAAGCCACATGAGCTATACTTCTTACCAGGTGTTCCAGAAGCAATAAAAAAATTGAACTCTTTTTTTGATTACATCTTTGTCGTCACCAATCAAGGTGGTGTAGGATTGGGATTTATGAAAGAATCTCAGCTCCAAAAAATACATGACCATATGATTAAGGAATTAAAGAAAGATGGGGCAACAATTCATGAAGCGACTTATTGTCCTCATAAGCCAAAAGCCGGCTGTGACTGTCGCAAGCCAAATAGTAAATTAATTGTAGATCTAGGAAAAAAATATGATATTGATTTATCCCAATCCTACATGGTGGGAGATACCGATACAGACATAATCGCCGGGAAAAATGCAGGTACAAAAGGAGTATTTTTGGGGAAGAGTGATCCGCTTGCAGATGCTGTTTTTCCTGACTTAATAACAGCTGTGGATTGGATTATTGAGGATCTAACAGCAAAGTAAGAAGGACTTATCTTTTGGTATAATATATTGGCTGAAGTAGACACTAATAAAGGTTATCTTGTGTTGAAATGAAAATCTAATAAAAGAAAAAAATATGATACAAAAAGAACAGGAGATACGATGACAAAAAGAACAGAAACAATAGAAGCGGGATGGAACTTAGATAACAGTTATTCCCGTCTGCCGAACTCATTTTTTACTACCCTCAATCTTAACCCTGTAAATTCACCGAAGTTGACCATTCTCAATTATCCGTTGGCAACATCATTAGGGTTGAACGTGCAGGCACTGGAAAGCGAAGATGGGGTTGCAGTACTTGCGGGCAACCAGATTCCCGAGGGTGCTTTGCCTCTTGCACAAGCTTATGCGGGGCATCAATTCGGGCATTTTAACATGTTAGGAGACGGCCGGGCTATCCTCTTAGGAGAACATATTACCCCCGAAGGCGAGCGGGTTGATATTCAACTAAAGGGTGCAGGTAGAACACCATACTCACGCGGCGGAGATGGTCGTGCGACACTTGGACCTATGCTACGTGAATACATTATTAGTGAAGCAATGCATGCGCTTGGAATTGCTACGACTCGCAGCTTAGCAGTGGTGACAACAGGTGAATCCGTAAGACGTGAAACCAACTTGCCTGGTGCAATTTTGACCCGCGTAGCTGCCAGCCATATACGCGTTGCGACTTTTCAATACGTTGCAAAATGGGGAACTGTGGAAGAACTCCAGGCTCTAGCTGATTATACATTGCAACGACATTTTCCAGGAACCGATGCTTCCTCGAATCGTTATCTCTTCCTACTCCAGGAAGTGATCAAGCGTCAAGCGGAGTTGATTGCCAAATGGCAACTAGTTGGATTTATTCACGGGGTGATGAACACGGATAACATGTCTATTAGTGGAGAAACCATTGACTATGGTCCTTGTGCATTCATGGATGCGTATGACCCAGAAACGGTATTCAGTTCTATTGATATTCACGGTCGCTATGCTTATGGCAATCAACCTCGTATTGCTGGATGGAATCTCGCGCGATTTGCTGAAAGCCTATTGCCGCTGCTTCATGAAAATCAAGAGGAAGCTATCAAGCTTGCTCAGGATGCAATCTATAGTTTTACGGAGCAGTATAATACCAATTGGTTTGCTGGAATGAGGGAAAAATTAGGTTTATTTGACGAAGAAATACAGGATGAATCATTAATCGAAGAACTTCTAGATATGATGAAGAAGTATGGTGCTGATTATACTAATACTTTCCGCGCATTAACTTTTGATAAGCTAGAAGATACGGTTTTGTTTGGGGTCAAAGAATTTGATCAATGGTATGAGAAATGGCAAGCAAGACTAAGCAAGCAAACAGAATCACAAGCTTCCTCACATCAATTGATGCGAGACAGCAATCCAGCGGTAATACCTCGCAATCACCGTGTAGAAGAGGCACTAGAAGCCGCGGTGGAACATGGAAACTACAGTGTGATGGAGCAATTACTTGCGGTTCTTTCAACTCCCTACGCTCACTCTCCCGAACAGGCAGATTACTGCAAACTACCTGCACAATCAAATAGTCCTTATCAAACCTATTGCGGAACGTAAACAAGTATGAAGACTTTCTATATAAGTGGAAAGTCTTCATACCCTAAATAATTCTATGTAAATAGCGAGAGAGTTCTAGAAGAAGCAACATTTAAGGATAAGGATTTTAATTAATTTCCTATTTACTTGAGTTTTTTGATTCCTATTGGGGATCTTAAGTAAAAAAGGAGAGTAAATATGATAAAAAGTTTTTATATAAGTTGTTTTATTCTGTTGATAATTTTCTTGAATACGGAAAAGGCTTATGCAAGTGACCGCGTGGTGCTGTTAAGCATACCATCTGATATATGGTATAAAAGAGTCTATCTAATAGCCGATAAAAAAAGCTGGATGGATTATGAAAATTTTACCGTTCAAATTGGCGACCGAGGTGAATTTGTTTACAATTTTCCCGATTGGTATCATGGAAAGTACGAACCTGCATTGTATAACGAAGACATAAGCGGTGACTCATTAGAAGATGTAATCATCGTGTTAAACAATGATAAAGCTGGTATTGGAAATCCTCTTAGAGACATTCATATCCTAAATCAAATACGTGATCCCTATCAAAAATATGTCGAGGCTCCAGTAGAACCAATCAACTTAATCACGGATCGGCTTGTGAAAATAGAGCAACATGGTAATCTCGTGAGGATTCTTGCAGATAATAAGAAATATGAAATCGACATTTCCAAGTATGATTTCTCTAATCCTCGTGATCCGTACGTCAGTATTGACACCATAGAATATTCTATCGAAAATGGAACTCTAATAGGGATTGTAAATGTTTATGTAGTAAGAGATGACAGTGTTTATGGAGGCTATCTTGGTCATTTAAAAATTGATTACTTTTGGGCCGGGCAAATGTATAAAGCGAAGTCGATTACATTTAAAGAGCATGAGCCTGAAAAAAATTAATAATCAAAACATAGTGACTACCAGACAGATAAATAAGAAGGTGGGGTACCTAAAATCAATACATTAAGGATATCTTTACTCATTTTTACTTGTCTATTGTTAGTTGCTTGTAGTAATACTTCCGATATTGAAACAGAAGAAGATAACGTGCAGAATAGGCTAGTGGCTAGTGAAAAGAACCTGCCAACAAACTTTAACGAAATAGCATTAGAAAGAAAGGAAGTTCCTCATTTTCAATATTTGGTGAGCAGAGTATACGACCAGGCTCAGTTTAAAGAAGCTTGGAACTATTTTGGATTTAACGAGCAAATACCAAAAGTTCATTTTGAAGAAAAGGTTCTCCTTTTTATCGGCCTCTATGAGTCTGGTAGTTGTCCATATGAATTAGAAAATATAAATACAACCATAGAAAGTAAAGAGATGACTATTTTTTTATCTGAGACGGGAGGTGATTGCACTGCTGATGCAACACCAAGATCATTTGTAATAGAGCTTGATAAAGAAAGCTCGAATCACATAAAAAATGTAGTAATCGTCCAAAGTGGTGTAGAGACGACTGTTCCAATTATAGACAGGAAATGAAATAATGCACTCTTGAGAGGTCGCTTCCACAAAGGTTATTGAAAGTGAACGAAGCTACTTCGATTGTAGGTGGTTTTGAACATAACTTAAAAATTTTTTTGTCGCAGGAGATACATGCCTAATAGAACTGACAGCAATCCCAAGAGAGCGATAGCTCGGTTCCTCTAGCTCTATAATTCGAATATTACGTTGTTGTCCGCGTAGAACAAGTTCAGGGAGAATACTTATGCCTAGTCCCTTTTCCACCATTGCCATAATGGCATAATCATCCCCAGCAGTAAATTTAATATCCGGTTTAATAGAAGCTTTTTCTAGTATTCGATTGATATCATCATCTCCACCTTTTCTAGGCATAATAAAAGCCTCTTTCTCAATCTGAGATAACGTAAGTCTAGTTTCGGAACTTAAAGGATGATTGGTAGGGAGTAATACTACCATTTGGTCTTTGTGCAAAGGTATTATGTCCATCATATCTCGTGTTGGAAGGGATAAAAAACCACAGTCAATCACCCCATCAGAAATCCAATCCTCAATCTGTCGATAATCCCCTTCGAATAATTTGATTTCAATACTTGGATAATCCTGTTGAAAATCCTTAAGTATATCTGGTAACCAGTTAACGGAAACACTTGTAAAGGTTCCGATGTGGATCGTTCCTATTTCTATGCCGTGGATAGAAGCAACTTCCTGCTCTAAATGTTCATTCCATTTCAATATTTCTCGAATGGTTTTTAGCACCTGTTCTCCATTCATCGTTAATTTCACCCCGGAACGGCTTCGAGCAAGTAATAAAAATCCAAACTCTTGTTCCAAGCTGGAAATAGTATGACTCACACCCGATTGTGTGTATCCCATCATATCTGCCGCTTTTGTAAGACTTCCAAGTTCAACTACTTTCATTAAAACTTTGTATTTGCTAATGCTCAATGTTAAACCTCCATTATTTTTTACATTAGTTTTACTCATGTATCATATAAGAAACATTCGTTTTACTTGTTTATTATAGCTTAGTATACTGAGTTTGTTTAAACAAGGAGGTTACTAAAATGAAGCCAATTAAGGCAGATTTATTGATTTTATTAGTTACAATTTTCTGGGGTTCATCTTATCTTTTTATGAAAATGGGGCTGAATTCCATATCAGAATTTAACTTAATCGCGCTCCGATTTGGATTGGCTTTTATACTTGCGGCATTTATCTTCTTCCGACGTTTATTGCAAGTTAACTTGGAAACCTTAAAATATGCAATGCTTTTGGGTTTTCTCTTATTTATGGTTTTTACATCGATCACATATGGATTAAAGACAACAACAACATCCAATGCAGGCTTTTTAGTGAGCTTAACAGTTGTATTTGTGCCGCTAATTAGCGCAGTTGTATTGAAGAAGAAGTTAGAGACAAGATTACTGTTTAGCATTATGTTAGCGATTATAGGTATAGGTTTTCTTACTATTCAACTACCTTTTAAAGTATCCATTGGCGATATATTATGTAGCGCAGCAGCATTCTTTTACGCTATCCATATTATTGTTACAGGCTTCACAGCACAGAAAGTAGATGCATTAAATCTTGGCATCTTACAATTGGGGTTCGCCGGATTATTCGGGTTAATATTTTCCTTAATCTTCGAAACACCTACATTGCCAGGTTCAAGGGAAGGTTGGTTCGCCATCCTCGCACTAGCCATCCTGTGTAGCGCTTTGGGATTTATTCTTCAAACCGTAGCACAAAAATATACATCTCCATCCCGAACAGGACTGATTTTTTCCCTAGAGCCAGTATTTGCAGCTATATTTGGATATATATTTGCACAAGAAATCATGTCGATTAAGGAATATGTAGGGGCTACTCTAGTACTCTTTAGTATCATCTTGTCCACTGTAAAAATGAAGAATAATCATTTAGGAGATGTGAAAGAAGGGGTAATAGATGAAAAGTACATTTAATAAAAGTTGCTTTAGAAAGGAATTCTGATCTTTCTTATCGAAAATAATTATATAGCGATTAAGTAAATTCATTAATACGAGGTGAAATATGAATAATAGAGTGAGAGATGCCTACAATAAGCTTTCAAATGATTACGAACATAACGTCGATACAAAGAGTGTTTTTAACACTGAATACGAAAGACCTGCGATGATCCAATTACTTCCTTCAGATCTAAAAAATAAGACAGTTCTTGATGCAGGGTGTGCAGCTGGATGGTATACGAATCAATTAGCCAATTTAGGTGCGATAGTAACTGCAACTGATATTAGTCCAAAAATGGTTGAAGCCACTAAAAGACGTGTTGGAGAAAGTGCCGAAGTATTGTGTTTAGATCTAGAGAACAAACTCCCTTTTGAGGATGAATCATTCGATATTATTGTAAGTTCTTTAGTCCTTCATTATATTGAAGATTGGAGCAAGCCTTTTAGTGAGTTTCGTAGAGTATTAAAACCAAATGGGAAATTGCTTTTTTCCACTCATCATCCTTTTATGGATCATAAATTGTCCAATAGTGGGGATTACTTTTCAAATGAGTTTATTATTGACCAATGGGAAAGAGAAGGGAAATTGATAGACGTTCCATTTTATCGACGCCCCCTACAAGAAATATTGAATGAAACTAGTGAATTTTTTACCATTGAAAAGGTAATTGAACCTCAACCTACTAATAATTTTAAAATAAGAGAACCTGAAAAATATGAAAGACTCATGAAAAATCCACATTTTCTAATAGTAAAAGCATTGAAATCTAAATAGAAATATTTATTCGGAGTGATAATTATGGAAATTTTACACAAATACATTGAAGCAACAAATACCCATAAGTTCGACGAAGTTTCAAAAATACTTCATCCAAAAGCTACTTATTTTTTCACAGATCGAAATTGTACAACGCACGACGAAATAAGGGCATACTTTGAAAACGCATGGTCAGTGGTAAAAAACGAACATTATGAAGCACAAAATGTGGAATGGCTACATACGGGAAGTAATTCCGCAACTTGTATATACACATATTTTTACGAAGGGTATATTAATGGAAACTATACAAGTGGCCGTGGAAGAGCAACCAATGTCTTCGTCAAAGAATCAGAAGAATGGTTGTTAATCCATGAGCATTTAAGTCCCTTGCCATCGAACTAATTTTCTTCTCAATATGAAAAACATCAGGTAATCATTCCTGATGTTTTTTTGTTAAGCAGATTCAAAGGGGGCTCTGGGCTAAGCGTGATACGTGCAAATTAAAGAGTGAACGCAAATTCGTAAGCGTTATCCGCAAGATCAGATGTGCTAATCGCAAATTCACCCGTCGTAATCGCAAACTGCGATGCTCTAACCGCAAATTCATAAGCGCCATCTGCAAGATTAGACTTGCCATGTTCAAATCCACTCGCCATGTGCAAGTCCACCCGCTATAATCGCAAATTATTGAATATTCATATACATGTCGTTAATTTATATGTATAATTTGGATTAATTATATTTTATTAGTAAATAAGGAGTAAATATGGATAACTCTCGTCGTAAAACACGTAAATCTATGAAAAAAAGAAAAACTTTATATACTGTACTTGTCATTTCCATGGTTTTATTGTCAGGGATTATCGTTTTTGCAATTAATCTGACTTTAGAGGCGAAAAACGCTGCAAGTAAGATGTATGTACCTTTGGAGGGGGATGAAAAAGAAAATTCGACAAATCTTGATCATGTAAAAATAGAGGAAGCTGCATTTACAATTTTATTAGCAGGTATTGAACGCCAAGAAGAAGAAAAAAACGGTCGTTCGGATATGCTAATTGTAGTAACGGTTAATCCAAACACAGAAAAAATATCGATGGTTAGCATTCCTCGTGACACAATGGTATACATAGACGAAATAGGAAGAAAAGAAAAAATAAACCATGCGTATTCTTATGGTGGCATGAACTATACGATTAATACGTTGGAAAAATTATTAGATATTCCAATAGATTATTACGTTTCTACTGATTTTCAAGGATTTCAAGATATTGTTGATACAGTTGGTGGTGTCGACGTGGATGTACCATTTACAGTTAAGATTCAACTTGCAGATACTATGAAATGGAAAACATATACAAAAGGACCGATGCATTTACAAGGTAATGAAGCACTTGCATATGTTCGTATGCGTAAAAAAGATCCTGAAGGCGATAAGGGACGCAATACGCGTCAAAAACAAGTTATTCAAGATATTATAAATAAAGCCACTAGCGTGAGTAATATCACAAAAGTTGACGATATGATTAAAGATGTTGGTGAGAACGTGAAAACAAATATTCCTTCATCAGAGTATTTTGGATTAATGAAAATGTATCAAAAAATAAAAACATCCCCTATTGAGCAATTTCAACTCGAGGGTTATGATGAGCGGATTTATAGTGAAATCGAAAAGCAAGATATATGGTACTTCTTTCCTCATGATGATTCATTAATAGAATTAAAGGAAAAATTGAAACTAAATCTTGAAGGCAGCGAACAAAATGCACCAATTGAAGTCAACCACAAAAGTAATTGATTAGAACGAGGAGAGTAATACATTGAAACAAGAATTTCCTGTAATTGAAACAAACAGATTAATTTTAAGAGAAGTAACTAAAGAGGATGCTCATGACATGTTTTTATATTTGTCTGATAAAGATGTTGTGAAACCTATGGGGCTAGAACCTTTTCAAACAGTTGAAGACGTATGGGATGAAATAAAGTGGTACAAATCCATTTATGAAGAAGGTACAGGAATTAGATGGGGTATTACATTAAAAGATTCTGGAAAAGTAATTGGAAGTTGTGGTTTTCTCAATATGATTCCTAAACATTACCGCGCTGAAATTGGATATGAATTAAGTAGAGAATACTGGGGAAGAGGAATAGCTAGTGAAGTATTGGAAGCAGTCGTTCACTATGGATATAAACACTTTCAGTTAGAAAGAATAGAGGCTTTAATTGAACTTTCTAATATTCAATCACAAAAATTAGTAGAAAAAAATGGCTTTACAAGAGAAGGTTTGCTTAGGCATTACGAATTTGCTTGTGGTAAATTCGAGGATTTATATATGTACTCAATTATAAAAGAAGATCTTAAGCTTATATAATTTAAATAGGTCAAACAACTTCATGGAATCAGTAGTTAACATAAATTAGCGGTGCATTACTTCACGTAGAAGGTAAGCACCCTTTTCTTATATATAGGGGAAGGATACTTGAAAAGCAAGGAGGAATAAAGTTTTGAATTTGAAAAGGCCTATTTTAATTAACTATGTAATATATTTTGTTTTACTAATTGTAACGGGATATGTAATTAGTTATTTCTCAAATAGCCAGTCACTATTTAATGGTTATGGTTCAATGTTATGGCTAATTACTTTTTTAATCTTAAGCTTCAGTTTTAGCCCTATCCGAGAACTAATAATTCCATTAATTAATGGGAAACCATTAACGAAACTAACCACTTATTTTTATATTATGTTTGCTACGATAGTTCCATATTTATTGCTAAAGCTACTTGTTAAATATGAGATACTGATTGACCGTAATTTACTTATTTCTTATAAACTTGGACTATTAAGAGGGCTGGATTTCTTTGGACTTATAGATGTAATGATATTTGCTCCAATTTGGGAGGAAATTTTTTTTCAGAGGAATATTATTATTTACTTTATCAAAACTTATAAAGCCTGTTTGGGCAATTGCTTTTTCTTCGGTAATATTTGCACTATTCCATCCAATGTATCTGATAATTGCATTTGTGAGTGGAGTAATTTTATCTACTATGACTTATAAGACCAAATCGTTAATTCCTTCGATGATTTCATATTCAGTGTGGAATTTATATGCGGGAAAACTATTTCTTTATTTCTAGATTATGAATAATGGACTCTATTGGAGGCGGAAAAATGACCTTTAACATTTTTATTCAATCATGTATTGCTTTAATGTTCCTTGTATTTTCTACTGTAGCATCATGGTATGAAGGAAGTAAAATATTACATCTCCCTTGGGAATGGAAATATACGGCTATTTTTTCAAAGGTAGTGAATGGCCCAGTGGAGAAAGCAAGTGATATTTTACCAATAGACCATTTTGTATATGCGGCTAAATTTGCACCTACATTTCCTATAATTATGTTACTTAGTAGTACGTATCTTCTGATCCTTGTAGGTTATATTCTATTCAAACATAACGATAAGAAGTTTTCGTATTTTCTATCTTCAATTGGTGTTTTATTCTTAGTATTAAGTGGTTTCGTATCAAATTCTCCAACAATAGGCTTGAAATATTTTTTCACTATTTTTTTGTTTATTGGAATTATATCAATAGTTATTGCGTTGATTAGAATTTTTCAGTACATGACAAAAGACCAAATAAATAAGGGGTCTATTAATAATTATTAAATATATCTATAAGAAGGACACATAACAAAGGGGAGGATTAGGATTAATAGTGAGAATACTCATACTAGGAGCGACTGGTTTTTAGGTTCGACTATATTTGGATTGAGTTCAAAGATACATAATTTCGTAGTACATGATACTTCACGTTATTCAAATGAGAATATAAACTCTTCAAGTAGATGTAACTGATAAACGATCAATCGAAAAAGTTATCAAGCAACTTGAACCAGATGTTGTAATCTGGTCTCTTATGAATGGAGAAAAAGAGAATGTGCTAATAGATATAGGTCTTACAAATGTATTGGCAGCTATCCAGAAGGATACCAAACTTATTTACATTTCCACGGATGCTCTTTTCGTAGATGGTATTGGTGATTATATTGAGGCTGATCAAAAAGGCTCGCTTCCTAAAGATGCTCCTTTATCTACTTACGTTAATGCTAAAAGGAGGGCTGAAAGCATCATTAAAAGGAGACACGTAAATCACGTAATACTCCGGACCAGCCCTCTTTATGGTGAGGATTTCAATCAAAACATTGAACAGCGAACACAGAGAATTCTTATTCAAATTAAAGAAAAGCAATACACGGAAGCAACCCAAAACTTATATAAGACATTTGTTCACGTCCATGATCTAGCAAAAGCGATTCTTGAAATATCCGTTAAAGAATATACTGGAATATTACATCTTGGTCCTATGCAAAATGAAAGCTATTATACCTTTTATAAAAAGCGATTGAAGCAGCTTGGATATGATAATAGCGTTATACAACCGCATTTTATCAAAGAAGGAGAAATTCCGTAACTACCACTCGATACTTCCCTTAATACACAAAAAGCCAATAATTTACTTGAAACTCATTTTCGAAATGTTTAGCATTGATATTTTAGTTCTGTTATATACATTAAGAGTAAATGTAGGGAGAGATAGCGAATGGACTTAGGTTCTCCGATAGCAATGGGAAATACAGCCAAAATATATCTTTGGGAAGACAGGATTATTAAAATATTTAATGACTATTTACCAGTTTCGGAATCTTTATATGAAGCAAATAAGCAAAAATTTGCCTACTCATGTGGACTTTCTGTCCCTAAAATATTGGATGTCACAGAAATAGATGGGAAACAAGCTATTATTATGGAATATATTAATGGAAGAACAATAGGCGATATCCTATCTGAAAACATGCAACAAGCAGAATATTACATGGGTATTTCCATTGATGTACAACAAAAAATTCATCTGGTTGTTGCTGATCCACTTGAACCAATGACTGAAAAATTAAAGCGTCAAATTGAAGTAGCTCCACAATTGGATGAAAGACATAAGTCTAGTCTATTGAAAAAATTAGAATCTATGGTATTCGAGAAGAGACTTTGTCATGGAGATTTTCATCTTTACAATTTGATTATGTCAAATAACGAAGTGACAATTATAGATTGGGTTGATTCCAGTGCAGGAGACATTCGTGCCGACGTTTATCGGACGTATCTTTTGTATTCACAGTTTTCAATGGAATTAGCTAACATGTATTTACGACTTTATTGTGATAAAAGTGGATTGTCAATGGAGGGAGTTTTTCAATGGGCTCCGATCATTGCAGGGGCAAGATTATCTGAAAATGTATCATCAGAAAAATCAAATCGTCTTTTGGATATAGTGAATCACTACTGTCCTTGATAATTATCTCGATAATTAGGTGAGTTGATCCAGGAAGGATTAACTCTTTTTTTGTAGAACTTATTGTACTAAAGGGGAATCAGGATTGATGAAAAAATCGATACTATTAATATTCATTCTACTATTTTTATCATTCTTAAGTGGGTGCAACCAGTCCCCCAAGATAGATATCGCGGAGTCATTAACTAAGTCAGAGAAACAATTCAAAATGTCAGATGGAATAGAATGCGTGTCGGCATTTGATGGAGACTCGGTTAAGTTTAGACTCCTTCTTGAAGTGAAGCCTACAAAGAAAGAAGCAACTATATTATTTGAAAAAATATTAGATACTATAGTAAGTAATTCAAACACCCCCGATACGTGGGATTTCTACAGTGCCGAATTCGATTTGTCGTATGAGAATAGCATAATATATGAAGGCAATAAAGAAGCGGGTAAAAGTTTAATAGTAAAGGAGGTATCAAAATGATTCAAATAAGAAATGAAGTGAAAGTAATTTTCTTTGATGCGGGTGGTGTCCTTTTTGATACTTTTTTAAAGGGAGAAGACAGAATTAGATACATATTAATGGAGAGAGGTTATCAAAAATCAAAAATCGATGCTGCAATTATAAAGGCAAATCAAAATAAAATACCTTTCATTACAAATTGGAGTGAAGAAGAACAATACTATAAGCGATATTATGGAACTATTGCAGAAGAACTTGGAGAAATTGAACTAACAAATGAATTACTATTCTTTACTCATTTTGCTGGTCACTGTGAACTGTTTCCTGAAATAAAAGGCTTGCTTGAAGAATTAAGTAAACAGTACAAATTAGCTGTTATTTCAAATGCGATGCCAAGTATGGACTGGATATTTGATAGGTTAGGAATTCGTAAATATTTTGATTCTATTATTCTTTCTGCCTTTGTAAATGAAGAAAAGCCAGGAGAAGCAATCTATCATATCGCTCTTAACCATGTAAAAGCCAAAAAAGAAGAATGTATATTTATTGATGATAAAATTGAAAACATCGAAGGATCCGAAAGAGTCGGGATAAGAGGACTTCACTTAGATAGGGACAGGGTCGATTTGTTAGAATTATTGAGAGAACAACATCTGATCTAAAATCCCATTAAATAATCCATCTAATTCTATTGTGATTCATTTAAAACGTATCAAGACAAATAAAGAGTTAGATATGAACAAAATAATTTTTATAACAGGGGGAGAGATTTTGATTAAGAGGAAAGTTATAACTTTTTTCATTGCAACCATTTTGTCGATAACGTTCATCTTGATTTTTGTCTTTGGCGAATGGGAAAGACCTCTTGAGTTGATACCTATGATTGGGATATATAGCTTATTATTTTCTCCTATTATATTTATTTATGGTGTACCAATTACATTTTTATCAGATTATATAACCAAACGTTTCATAGGAATTAAAAGAGGAGTTTTTGCACTTATAATTCATTTGTTTTTTGGAATGGTCTATACATTTATCTATGGCCTTATATTTGAATCTATTGATTTCTTTACAGAGTTTAGAAACTATTGGGTAGGAGAAGGAGAACTAAATTTTATCGCAGGTATCGTCACTTCATTCTTCTTTTGGACGGTGGATGAAGTTCTTAGACATATTATACCTAAACCAATTTTAAAATAATTCTTCTTCAACTAAAGGATGGTTTAGATGATGAAGAATATGGGCTGCTGAGACAGCCCAGCAGACGAATACTTTATTTATCGTATTCTTTTGCTAGATATATCAAAGAAATATATGAGAAAACAAAACAGCAACAGAGCTTTACCTATTTATTGTTGTAATTCAAGTAGAATTATACCCATTTATTAGAGAATTGAATAAGTGGAAGGAGTGTATAAAATGAAATTATTTATTGAAAAAATGAATGAAAAAATGGCTAACGACATACTTAACTGGAAATATGATAAGCCATATGATTTTTACAATAACGAATTAACGGATGAAGAGATGAAGGAAAGGCTCGATGGTTCATACTTCGCACTTGTTGATGAATTTAATGAATTAATTGGATTTCTTTGCATTGGGGAAACTGCTCAAGTACCCATTGGAAACCAATTTGGTGTTTATACAGATAATTTTGTTGATATGGGACTTGGTATGAATCCGAAACTTGTAGGCAAAGGTAACGGTTTTGAATTTTGCTCATTTATTATTAAATTTATTGAAGAAAAATATAAAAGTACTCCAATTCGATTAACTGTGGCAAAATTCAATCTAAGAGCCATCCATCTATATGAAAAGCTTGGTTTTGTAATGGAAAATGAATTTAGTACCGATTTTGCAGAATTTATTACAATGGTTAAAAAAGACAACTTATAGGGATATAAAAGAATTTCTTTTTAACTCTTTTCTCTTATTCAATTAGAAGAGTAGGTTAGTTTGTGCAGTAAAATAATAAGTTGATATCTATTAGTAAATGAAGTCATTACGTGGAAGATTATTTTTATATGTCTACCTTTTGGTTTGCTAATAATTCCTGTTGCTTTATTTGCTCATTGGATAGGCAAAAAGGTTATATAATATTAATTAATTCAAAAAAAGTTTCCTTAGAGTGGCTTTTTTATTTAGAAAAATTAATAGTTTACATTTCTATAATACGATATAACACTAAACTGTATGGAAGTATGATTATTATTGATGTTATCGCTCCTGGAGTTATGGAACGGAAAAATATTGCTTGTCCAATATGAGTAAATGCATGGATGAAAAAAGTTAATGTTACTGTTGTAAAAAAATAGATATTAGCAAATGCGCCGTGAGTTACAAATTGGATGGCCATAGTGGTAGAACTGCTTACATATAAAAAGATAATTAATACTGCAAAAGCAAATTGTGCTGTGGACATGGAAAATTGTTTAACTACCCGATCAGCTAATTTTTTGGGCAATCTTTTATAAACTTCCCCTACATTCTTATTTAGCCAATTTTCTATCATAATAATTTCTTCGAAGTCATGAAAAAATAAATAAAATAGGAAACAACCAAATAAGTGTTTGAAGGTTTATCCATATATCCATACTACTACCTCTTTCAATATTATTTTACTTAGTCTAAAAAATGATGTTTTATAACTATTATACCAATTTTTACATATTTAGTTTATTTATAAAGTGAACACTACGACCGAAATGTGTAATAGAAGAGAAGGTGTTTGTTTAACTAACGGGGCAGTTTAGTTGAACAAGAAATAATAGGTTAATTTATCTGTTGGAATAGTGTTAAACTTATTGTATTCTTATTATTTATTATTGGGGTGAAAAAATTGATATTAGTCAGTTCTTGCTTAGCAGGGTTAAAAGTTAGATATAACGGGACAGATAGTTTAGATAATAGAATACAAAAACTTTTATCAGAAAATAGAGCTATTACTGTTTGTCCTGAACTACTTGGAGGTTTTTTAACTCCAAGAGAGCCTGCTGAAATCGTTGGAGGAGATGGGGAAGATGTATTAAATGGGAAGGCAATAGTTATTGAAAAGTCAGGTAGAGATGTTACTGACCTATATATAAACGGAGCATACGTTACATTAAAGAAAGCTCAAGAGTTGGGCGCAACAACAATTATCCTTAAAGAATATAGCCCATCTTGCGGTAGTTCTATGATTTATAATGGCGAATTTAAAGGAATTAAAGTTCCTGGTATTGGTGTTACAACAGCTCTACTTAGAAGAAATGATTTAATAGTAATTTCTGAAGAAAATCTCACTGATTTTTTGGATGGGATACAATGAATCTTTTTGAACTATAGGGGGGCTTTACTTGAAGATTATTGAGCTATTTGGACAGCTCTTTTTTCTTCTCCAACTAAAGCAGCAGGTTAGTTGAATAAGAGAAAGTGAGTATTTTTGTCACACTTGACACAAAAAGCGTCAAAAAAGAGCATCAAAATTCGATGCTCTAATATCAAACATAATTACCTAATATTCACAGGAATTACCCCCTCTAATGTGGAAAATATCGAACTTAAGGGGGGCAGGTCTGTTTAAGTCAATATGCTTTATCAAATCAATGAACTGGTGTACGTTCCTTTTTCCTATCAATATTGTAAGTGGAAATAGAGAAAAAATAAGTAGTATCGATTAATAAAGAAGCGAAGGGCGTCCAAAATTGTATTTCGGACGCAAAATTGTATAGAATAGTCACTGTTAATATAAAAGCGAAACCCAATCATAGTAAGCGGTATTTATTAAAGAAGCATCAAAGAGCAACTAAACGTCTTTGATACTTCTTTTTTCAATTTTTTATAAAGGGATTACTGTAATATCATTAATTATGGCATGGAAAGATTTTGGTTCTTCTGGAGATACCATAGGTAGCATGCCAAGCGTTTGTTGCTTCCCTTTTATGCTGATTTCTTTTGTTTTTGATCTAAACGATGACTAAAGAATGTTAGCAGACTTGCACAGACTGCAACTATCCCACCGACCCATGTTACATTCATTAAATTCCCTTGATGGTATACAATTCCGCCTAATGCAGAACCAAAAGCGATACCTACGTTGCTTGCCACTGGCATAAGCGAAGCAGCGAGTCCTGTTGCTTTTGGCTGATAAATTCCGGCGAGGTCTATTAAATAAAGCTGAGTAGATGTTGTTAAGAGGATGGCCATTAACGACATCAAGCCAATGTTTGCCAGTCCTAAAATAAAATGATTTGTAGTCCAAAATAAACTTGTCAGAACAACTGCCTGCACGAGAAAAACAAACCGAAGGCGACCGATTGCATTGTGGCTGGCAATTTTACCGGCGAGGATGTTGCTGAAAATCGAGATAAATCCGTAACCAAATAAGATTAAACTAATTGAATTATTTGGTGCTTCCATTCCCTTCAAGATAGGAACAAGGTACGTAAAGACGGTATAAGTTGCGCCAAATCCGAGAGCAGGAATGAAAAAAGCCATCAAAATTCTTGGATTGGTCATTAAAGAAAACTGATCCCGTATCGAACTGCGTATTTGGCTGAGTCTAGTAGGCAAGACGAAAAATGATGCCAAAAACGCCAATCCTCCTAGGAAAGTAGTTAACATGAAAGTGGCATTCCAGCCGTACGATTCGGCAATGACAACACCAATTGGCACTCCAACGACATTTGCAAGTGTGAAACCACCAAAAACGAATGATATAGCAAGTCCGCGTTTTTTAATGGGCATTGTTTCACTTGCAACAATCATAGCTAGAGAGATTAATACTCCTGTTACAATCGCTGTCATAATCCGAAGTACTAGAAGCATGATGTAGCTTGTCGAGATTATACACAAAGCATTCAGGACGATGAAAGAACCTATCAAAAACAACATCCATTTACGCTTTGGAAAATGACTTGTTGCTGACATCACTAGTGGTGTGGCGATGGCAAATGTAATTGCAAACGCAGAAACGAGTGTGCCTGCTTTTGCATTTGTCATATGAAGACTCGACGAAATATCGGTTAAGATTCCGACAATAACAAATTCGCTTGTCCCGAGAACAAATGTTAATAAAGAAAGTGTTAAGATGAGCAACCAATGTCGCTTGGATAATTTTGTGTGGTGCATAAATACCTCTTTTCTTAGATGAATGTAAATGTGTCAGATAGTTGATACACGACCTAAACATCTTACCATAAAATATTATTGCGAGAAAAACCCTTTCTTATCAAATAGAGTTTAATGGATTACCAGGATCAACAATGCTACGGGAGTTAGTAGAAAACTATTTAAGAAAGCACATTTCTATTGATAATGCTATTGTGGCAGTAGGTATTAAGAAAATTAGTATGTAGAAACCTTATTTAGTTACAATACGGTCAACCATATCATAAGTAAATGAGGTTTTCCTATGTTTTGAATAGAATAGCAAGGTATGCAATCTTCAATATTTGCATACTTTTTTTGTTAAGAAGGTATTTCGATATAATGTGTAGTATATATATAATGAATATATTATTTTTCTCTTTAGCAAATATTTTTAAACAAAACACAAAAAAATCCACTTCAATCACTATTGATGTCTATGATGAAATCAACGCTTTATTAATATGCAATATCGAAGGAGGCGTAGTATGAAGCAACTTTATATAAAGCAGAAGGTATTCAGTATAAGTGGCAAATTTACGGTAAAGGATCAGCAGGAGAAGGATGTTTATTACGTGGAGGGCAGTTTTATGCAAATTCCAAAGACTTTCTCCATTATGAATACAACAAGAGATGAAGTTGCACTTATTACAAAAAAGGTGTTTAGCTTTTTACCTAAGTTTTTTGTTGAGGTGAATGGTCGAGAGGTGCTAACGATTAAGAAGGAGTTTTCTTTCTTAAAAGCACGCTATACTATTGATGCTGCAGACATTGAGGTACAAGGTAACTGGTGGGATATGGATTTTCAGGTCTTACAGCATGGTGAAATCGTCGGTAAAGTGAACAAGGAGTGGTTCACTTGGGGCGATAGCTACAAGGTTCAAATATTTAATGAGGAAATGGAGGCAATCATTATTGCGTTTGTTGTCGCAATTGATTGTGTGAAGGCTGACCAAGCAGCTGCTTCCTCTGCAGCGGCGACTTAATGTAAGAACCAGAATAGTGACTAAGAAACGTATCATAAGTAAATGTTATGAAAATATGTTTAAATGATGTAATGAAAAATTAGAGGATAAACAACTTGTAGTGTATAAAGATATTCATAATGAAAAAAGAGAGGTTTATCAAAATTTATGTTTTTATAAAAAATAAGGGTGCTTCTACAAGTTTTATTATCGGAATTTTTTGTCAAAATAAAAAATAGAGACAGGGGTGACAAATACAATGGATCAAGAAACGATTCACAACCAAAAAACACCAAAAAAACCGTACATAAAGCTATTTCTAGCGGCTGCACTGATCATTTTAGTGATAGGTGCAATACTTGTATCGACGAACTTATTGAATACGGAAGAGCCACAACAATTAGCAGACCCTTTAAGCTTTCGTATGTTTGATGATCGAACTATAGAGATCACAAAATATGAAATGTTTTATCGAGATAACTTTTTGTATTCTAAAGAAGCTGTTGAATTTTTTAGTTTAAGTAAGACGATCGAGAAATTTGCACTTTTCTATCATTTAGAGCAGCATGATTACAAATGGGATGAAGAGAAACGTGATTTTTTCAGAGAGCGTATCAAAATGGAGCTTGAATATGACAAGAGGGATGCGAATTTAAACGCATATTATGAAAAGATGTTTGCTACACTGAAGATTACAGAGGAAGAATATATTGAATATTATGTATTAGTAAACAGAGAGTTCGAAATGCTCTATCAAGATTTATTTAATAAAGGAATCGGCTTGGATGAAACAGGCGCATACCCAAGTGGAGAAGTGGCAATGGCCTATAGTAATCTTATGGGGATTACAGAAGATGAGATGAACGAGCTTGCAGAAAAGATTCCTGAACGACTCAATCCGATGGAACCACAGCCAGATTTGCCTTTTATTACAGATGATTTTGGGTTGAAAGTGACAACAAATGCACAAGGGGAATATATTTTTGTAGAAAATACGTATTTGCCTATTTACCTTGATGAACCGTATAACGATATATTATACGAATTGAAGGGAAAGATTGTGAAGGAAGAGTTAACGCGCTATTCCATAAAGCGCTATCGGGAGGCAGTGGCATCATACGAAAGTGAAGATGCGCAAAAAATGAAGTCAGTAAAAGAACTCGGCTTAATGTTAGAAATTTTAGAGCGAACAATAGAAATGGAATGGGAATTATGATGTCATGGCTTAAAAATATTCTTTAACTAATAAGGGCAATAGTAAAAGGGTAGCGTCATTTAAGACGTTGCCCTTCATTAAATAAATGTACCTGTGACTAAGTTTGATGTCCTTATATTCTGTAATATTTAATTGCAATAGATCTATTTGTGTCTATATACAATCTGAAAAGGAGTCTTATGAAACCAATAGCTTTTAACATACGTAAACAAAGTTAAAGAAAATTAAACAAAGTGAGGTGTCCCAGTGAAAATAGTTAAATCTATAATGGAAACATCAAAAGGAAGATTACAATATAATCTTAGTGGAAACGGAAAACCAAATATAGTTTTGATTAACGGTGGTTCAGGGCCGATAGAAGGCTGGATGAAAATACTGCCGGAAATTTCGAAATCATCATCAGTATTTTCATATAATCGTTTCGGTGTTACTGGTAGTGATAAGCCGAAAGAATCACAAGACGGAATAACGATTGTTAGAGTTTTACGTGAAGCATTATCAATAGTAGGATTTGAGCCTCCTTTCTTATTAGTTGGACATTCGCTAGGTGGCTTATATGCAAATTTATATGCCCGGCTCTACCCAAATGAAGTAGCAGGAATTGTCTTTTTAGAATCCAGCCATCCGAATGATATAAGCCTTAATGAATATCAAGGTAAGACAGTTAAGGCAATTAACAAGATGTTTAGAATGTTTGATTCCTTGTCATCACATAAACAATTCAATGAAGTAAATTTTGTGAAACAAACTGTGGATAAAATTCAGCAAATAGACACTTTCCCTGAAATACCTTTATTTGTTATTACAGGTGGACGAGAAAGTAGAATGGTGCCAGAGGACGTTCGAAAAAAACGTATAGAGAATCAATTGGAACTACTTTCATTGTCAAGCAATAGCAAACATATTATCGCAAGAAACAGCGGACATTTCCCGCAATTATCAGAGCCGACCATTGTCATTGAAACTATCAAAGATTGTGCAAAGCAAATAAAACAGACGCATCGGAGTAGTACATTTATGCTTAAGGGTGCATTTTAGAGATGCTTAGATTGCGCTTTCTCTATTGAACAACGTAGCAAGTTAGTTGAATAAGAGATGTAACATACTTTAAGGAAGAAGAGTCTAATTGCAATGAGGGGGAGTATAGCCATGAAAATAGTAAATTTTATATTTAATTTATTATTAATTACGCTCTTAATTGCAGGTTGTCAAAATACAACAAACAAAATTCAGGAACAAAATGATATTCAAGATTACAAACCTTCATCAGAAGATGTAGTAGATATGCATGGGGATATTGAAAATAAAGAGATTTAGTGAGTTTCTAAATAATGTTGAAAAAGGGCAGAAGGATAATATTAGAGTAGTTAGATATACAGAAGAGGGTGATCCAATGCTTCATGATCTTGAATTTGATGGTGAAGTCATAAAATCCACAAGTGACACACGAAGAGATAAATTTGGGGAAGGAAGCATAAATAATACGACTTGTACCTCAATCGAGGAGGTCGAAACTACAGAAAGAACTGATTACATTCTTGAAGGTTGCGAGAATATTATAGATAATGTCATTTTAGTCACTTGGAAATAGTGGGGACATCTTTCTTAAAAAATACTCTATTAATGTAAATGTGAAGAAATGAACTTAAACTAAGGGTGGTTTTAGTTTAAGAACGCGGGTTGCTTAGGCAACTCTTTTTTTATTGAACTAACGGGGCAGGTTAGTTGAGTATATGAAATTATAGATCATGAAAACTAACATTTTTTTGAAATTAAAGTTGTTTATAAATATTGAGTAAAGAAACAACAATAATTACAGTCCCACATATTAAATAGATATAAAAAGATTTTTTGTTATTTATTTCGGTATTAGAAGATAGAATAAATGATATTCCTAATAATAAGAAACCCATATCAAAAATGAATGGTAGAGACTTAATAGAAGACGAAAAGAAAGTTGGAAGCATTAAACCAAGAGCTATAATACTTGACATTAGTGAATAAGCTGCGTATTTACTATTTGGTCTTAACATGTTTTTTCCTCTCCATTCTGTGCTATTGCTAAAATTTGTAACTAGCAAAGTACACCTCATTTGCCAATGCTTTTATGCTGAAATTACTAACAAAAGGCATATTTGTAATACGAACCATAAACTGAAAAGTTTCATTTTTCATTTTTTTATTATTAGCCCATTTTATTCTTTGTGACGATTATTACTCTTACTCGTCTAAAGGGGCAGGATAGTTCAATAAGGTAAGATGGACTTTACAATATTAATTGTTTAAAATTGGAAGTAATGAGGGGTTTGGGGGGAATTGTACTTATTGAAACATTAGGAGGTGTGCAAAATAGATAAATTCACGAAAGGGTTTATATCTTCTTTTATATTGGGGCTTGTAGGGCTAATAGCAGTATTTTTCGTGGAATATATTGCAAGAGTAACTGGTGAAATGAATCGAAGCATATTGTTAGTTAGCACTATAACTATATTCATTTTAATTCTTTCTTCGTTATTTAGTATTGTTAAAGCTAATTCAAATAGAATCAAAAGGGAATTAGTTCTCTCGGCATTTGTTGCAATGATTCCTTTATCAGCTTTAGTAATAAATGGGTTAATTTTTACTGTTTATTTTGTAGGCAAATAAAGAGGCTAACGGGTGCTTAGTTTAACAAGTTGAGCCAACATTTAGTTGGCTTTTTTGTTGCACATTTGGAACATAATTTGTCGTAAAGAAAGAGAACGTCCACAGGGCGTTCTTTTGTTTTAGGATGAATCTTAATCGAAGCATAACCTACCAATATTTTTTAGTTATTTGGATCATAAATCATAAGATAAGAAGGTATTTGATTTTGATATGCAGAAATTATAATATACTGAAAATAGGAGGATATGAAAGAAATGACAATGGAGAATAAGACAATTAAAGAACTTCATGAATTAAGGTTAGTAGGATTTCGAGTTTTGTGTGCTGGGGAACAATATATAGAGGAAATACCAAAAGCATCATTACGCCTTAGCGAGTGTATTAGCGAAATTAAACATGTTGTCAATCCATTACAACAATTTGGTGCATTTGTGGTAGATAATGATACCGTTGAGGAAGATGGTTATTGGGTTTGTGTAGAAGTAAAAGAGTTCGAAGATATTCCGACTAATATGGTGACTTTAACAGTACCACCTCAACGATATGCTATTACAAGACATTTAGGTCCAAATTATCAAATAAGTAAAGAATATAATGAATTACACAAATGGATTGAAAAAAACAACCATATAAGACTAAAGAATAAGTGGCATTTAGAAAAATTTTATAGTTGGGAAGATAAAGAGGAAATTGATGTAGAGTTGTTTGACACAATAAAATAAATTTGGTTTTCTTTTGCATTAGATCAAATAGTAATTTCTCAGCACGGTTTTCTATTGGCTTTTTATATCTCTTTTAGGGAAAAATAGTCTTCTCTGTCCAATAATAATTTCAAAAGAAGTTGTTCCTTATCTATCTTTTGATACTTCTCTAAATACACAAAAATCTCAACAATTGCTTATAACTAATTTTCGTACAGTTTGACTAATTTATTTAAATTTTTTGGGAGGTAATAATTTTGACCTTAACAACAATAGAAGAATTTCAAAAACTAGATATTCGTATTGGTACTGTAATAAGTGCCGAATCCTTTCCAGAAACACGTAATCCATCAATTAAACTAAGTATTGATTTTGGTGAAGAATTAGGAATTAAACAATCTAGTGCGCAATTAACAAGAAGATACACTCCAGAAATATTGATAGGTCGCCAAGTGATAGCGGTTGTAAATTTTCCTCCACGTCGAATCGCGGGATTCAAATCTGAAGTATTGGTTGTTGGCGGTGTCCAAGAAGAAGGTGATGTAATTCTGTTAAAGCCAGATGAAACTGTTAAAAATGGTACACCGATTGCCTAGAGTCTTAAAAAACATAATAATTTTCAACTATATAATTGGTGCTAATGTGGAAGAATTTGCTTAATTAATAAATTTAGCTTTTATTATTCAATTTCCAGAAGACCCTGCTCAATTCGATTAAAAAAAGAGGAGAGCGTACAATAATAGGTCTATGGATTTCGGTGGACTATTAGTATTGACTCCTCTTAAGCTTTTTTCATTCTCTGTGGGGCAGCCTAATTAGTGCTGCATGGTTGACTAACGGGGCGGTTTAGAGACAGAAGAAATAATGGGAGGGGAGGATAATTAGATGAATATAAGACTTGCTGAATCAAATGACATTAAGCAATTAATAAGAATGAGATGGGATTTTACAATAGAATTTGATGAAAGTAAAAATAACGAACAGACTATGTTTAATAATTTTGAAAAGGAATATCAAACTTTTTTAGAGTCTGCACTTAATAGTATCCAATGGTTTATTTGGGTTGCGGAGGAAGATGGAAAAATTGTTTCACATATATATATAGAATTAATACATAAAGTACCACGCCCTGGTAGAATAACACATCCATTTGCTTATATGACGAACGTATATACAATTAAAGAATTTAGAAATAAGGGTATTGGAAGTAAGCTACTTACCAAAATTAATGAGTGGACTAAAGAAAAGAGATATGAATTTATTATTGTATGGCCAAGTGATGATAGCATTAATTATTATAAGAAAAATGGATACGTTCATTGTACAGAACCTATGGAGTATTTTCCTACTTAAAGTAACGGGTGCTATAACAGAACAGAGCAAACTGAAGACAGCCTTTTTTGTTTCAACTAAAGGGGCAGGTTAGTTCAAGAAGGAAAATCTTGTTATATATAGAAATTATGTATATGTCTATTTTTTAAAAGGAGATAAAAAAAGATGGAATATAAAGTGAAAACTTATGGAGATGCCATAGATGTAATAGAAGAGATTGGTATACTTCCCCTTGCCCCTTTAATACCTGATTTCCCTTCTTTAAATACTATTACTCTTCCAGAGTATTGGCATTCCGATACAGAGTTTGATCCTTGGATTTGGAGAACGAAATTTTCAACTGATGGAGTTGCAGGATACGGTAAATTCATTAAGAAAAAATCGATATTAGTTTCACGTCAGCTTCTTCCATATGTAAAAAGGGTCTTAGGTTATGCTGAGTCCGTTGAGCAACGCTATTATGATGGGAACGTTTCAAAAGAAGCATTTGAAATATACAATATAATTAGCCAACTGGAAGGGATAGACACAAGGGCGTTAAGAGTAAAAGCAGGATTAAAGGAAAGAGATAAAAAAAGGATATTTGAGAACGCGTTATTAGAATTACAAGGATCAATGGATATTGTAATTTCAGGCATACAGGAGAAAAGAAATGAAGACGGTGAAAAGAATGGATGGAGCAGTACAGCTTTTGAGACTTATGATTCTTGGGCTATTAGAAATAAAATAGACACTATAAATAAAGACAAAGAGGAATCAAGGAAATATCTACTATCCTTTTTTTCAAATGTATGCAGTATTGAATCGCTAAAGAAACTTGAAAAAATATTTGCGTAGTAAAGAAAAGAATTGGAGTGAATTAGTTTAGAGCGGACAGACACACACACGATTCAGAATATTTACTTTAAAACATATGTGTACGAATAGGTAGAACTAACTTAAAAATTATTTAAAATTGAGAGGAGAAAAATGAAAAAAATACATATTTTCGGTGCTTCTGGTTCTGGTACATCTACACTGGGAACATCATTATCAAATGAGCTACTTTACTCTCATCTTGATACCGATGATTATTTCTGGATAAAAAAATTTACAGATATAAGAGAAGTAAACGATAGAAAGAAAATACTGAAGGAAGACTTATTAAAGTATGAAAAGTCGGTTCTGTCGGGGGCATTATGTGGTTGGGGTGATAGCTTAATATCATATTTTGATTTGGTAATATTTTTATGGATTCCTGAAAATATTAGACTGGAAAGGCTACAACAAAGAGAGTTTGAAAGATATGGTGATGAAATATTAGCTGATGGTAGCAAACATGAACAATATAAGAAGTTTATTGAATGGGCTTCCTTATATGATAGTGCAGGGATGGAAGTTAGAAGTAAAATACTACACGAAAATTGGATGGACGACCTAACTTGTCCAGTGTTAAGAATTGAAGGAAATTATACAGTACAAGAGCGAGTAGAAATCACTTTAGAATATTTACGGTCGAATGGGAAACAAACAAAATAGTTGTTAAACTCCCATGAAAATTAAAGTCTTCGATTTAAAGAAAAAGACCATACGAAATCAGACTAAACTTATTTATTTTTAAAAAAGTGCAGCCCCTAAATGAGGATCAAACTATGGATTGGATTATGAGGCAATTGGTTCAGTGATTGTAACGTTGTATCCTAAGTATTCAAGTCTTCGAACAGGGCAAAGGCTTTTGTTTAACAAGTTTTGCCACCATTTATATTGCTTTTTCCGTCTTCGGAACATAAAAACATCTCTCTTCTTCAACCACTGGTAGGTTAGTTCGGGAAGCTTACATTCTATAACAGAGACTATAAGAAAAATATATGGTGATCTTTTCATTACTGTTTGGAGGAAGGTACTATGAAAAAGTTTGTTTTTATATTTGGTCCACAAGCAGTTGGAAAAATGACTGTCGGACAAGAATTAGCTAAGGTAACAGATTTAAAGTTATTTCATAACCACATGACTATAGATTTACTTGAGCCACTATTCGGATTTAGTACAGAAATGTGGAGATTAACACAACTATTTCGGCAGGAAATATTTAATTCATTTTCGAAAAGTGATAATTATGGGATGATTTTTACTAAGGTATGGTATTTCAATCAAAAAGAGGATTGGGATCAGATTGAAAACATGTGTCAAACTGTCTCTTCTCAAGGGGCTGATATTTATTTCGTTGAATTAGAGGCCAACGTAGAGGAGAGATTAAAACGAAATAAGACACCGCATAGACTTGAATATAAACCAACTAAAAGAAACATTGAACAATCTGAACAACATTTACTAAGTACCATAGAAAGTAGTAGGTTGAATTCTAAAAAGGGTGAAATTGACAAGGAACATTATTTAAGAATAGATAACACTTATTTGAGTGCGGAAGAAGTAGCTCAAATAATTAAAAAAGAGTTTCAATTATAATGTTCTTGTTCAACTAACGGCGCAAAATAGTTATTGAAGGGTGAGGGGAATTATGGGTTCAAGAATCATGCACTTGGTTATTGCTAATAGAATTGCAGATTGTCTCTCAATAGAAGATAAGACATCATTTTTACTTGGAGGAATTGCGCCAGATGCTGTTTCAACTAAAGACTCATCACATTTCTTTAAAGGTGAAGTACAAGATTATTCAAGAAGCATTGATTATAAAGGATTTTTACATCAATATAGTTCGCAAGTAGAAAGTCAAAGTCATTATATATTGGGATACTTTACACATTTAATCGCTGATGACATATGGCTGAAAGGTTTTTATCTTCCTTGGTTGAAAAATAGAATGGAAGCTAATAAAGAAATGTTTGATTTATACTATAATGATTTCCAATTATTAAATGGAAAATTATTAGAATACTATGGTTTTACAGATGAATTAAGAAAAATGCTCAGTAATCTTCCTACTATATTTGATTTGCAAGAGGTTAAGTCAAAAGAAGTTGAAGATTTCATTCCTTATGTATTAGGCGATATGAAATATGATAAGGAAGTTATAAATGAAAAACTTAATGTATTTACGTTTAATCAGATAGTTGGTTATATAGAGACATCCGTTGATAAAGGCTTATTGAATATAAAACCTATACTTACATAATATAATTTCTTTTTGCTTATTGAACTAGCTGGGCAAGTTAGTTGAAGAAGGGGGGCGTTGATCAAGTACCAAGTAGGATTAATGCCCCTTTTTGTTGATCTTATGGAACTAAAGGGGCTGGTTAGTTTAAGAAGGAACAGAATTATTAACAATGGAGGGAACAATGGAATGCCGAAATGGATAAAAGAGATGATTAAAACTACTCGTGGGACGTTTGAAGTGTTTGTCAAAGGAGAAGGAGAACCTATTTGTATAACTCATCACTACTCAGAATTTAATGAGACAGGGGATTATTTTGCGGATACATTTACGGATAACAATAAAGTTTTTTTAGTTAACTTAAAAGACGCTGGAAACTCAGATAAGGCAAACTATGCACACGAATTAAGTATGATAGATGCCGTTCTTGACCTTGAAGAGATACGAAAAGTGAAAGGTTTTCCGTCTTGGACATTCGCAGGTCACTCTACAGGTGGGATGATTGGAATAATATATGGTATTCATTTTTCATTTTCTTTAAAATCCCTTATTATAGTTGGTTCTTCCGCAAGAGAATATAGTTCATCCTCAAATAGGTGTATTTATAATGAAGGACATCCTAAATTTAAACGAATGCAAGAATTGATAGAGATTTTAAAACTCCCAAGCCTTTCTGAGGAAGAAAGAAAAAGATTATCTAAAGAAAGAACACAATTGTCATTATTTACACCTGACAATTATGACTTATATTTTTCAAAAAATATCACTAAAAAGATGTCAGCAAGCAGGATGAATTTTTTCAGTCGAGAACAACTTATTTTTGATGTTACTCGCCAATTGCCATCAGTTAAAACAAATACTTACATACTTTGTGGTAGACATGATGTTCAGTGTCCTATTGATTTTTCTATTGAATTAGGAGAATTAATTACAGCCGCTTCTCTCCATATTTTTGAACAAAGTAACCATTATCCATTTTTAGAAGAAGAATTCGAATTTAAAAAGATATTAAAAAATATATTATAAAATTCGTTAACTAAAGAAGGTTAGTTAAATAGAAAGTTTATTTACATTTTGAGGGTATAAATAAGGGGACGATTAAATGAAAGATTATGGGGATGACTTGTTTAAAGGCACAGCCTGGTATTATTCACGATATAGACCATTGTATTCTGCAACTTTAATCAGATTTTTAAGAAGTAAGTTTTCTTATGATGGAAATGGCAGCATGCTAGATTTGGGATGCGGTGATGGAAGATTAACATTAAGGTTCTCTGATTGGTTCGAAAAAATAGTAGGTTTAGATACGGAGCCAGAGATGATTCAGGAGGCTGAAAGAATCAGTAAGGAAGCTAGAGTAGAGAATGCAAATTGGTTTATTGGTGATATTGAAAAATTTAAAAGTAAATACAATACAACCTTTCGATTTGTAACTATTGCAAAGGCATTTCACTGGATGGATAGACCAAACGTTCTTGAAAGTTTATACGAAATGATTGATGTTGGTGGAGGAATAGCTATTATAGATAATTACTCTCCTAATGAAATGCTTCTACCTTGGCAGGAGAAAGTCCAAGAAGTTATAAAACATTGGTATGGGAATGAAAGGAGAGCAGGGAAAATTACATACAGTCATCCAGCAGTTAGCCATCAGGAAATTATATCTAAATCAAAGTTCGACTTAGAAATTCATCAAATGCCTACTTATGAGCATCTATGGACACTGGACTCTATAATCGGTAATCACTATTCGACTTCTTTTGGTGTTAAAAGATTTCTTGGAGAAAACGTTGAATTATTTGAAAAACATTTAAAAGAGGAATTATTAGCTATTGATAAAACTGGTGTGTTCAAAGAACAAATAAATACATCAGTTAAACTTGCTTTAAAAAACAAATAAAGAGTATCTTGTTCAACTCAAGTGGCAGTTTAGTTTTGAAAAAGAAACACACCACCAAATTTTATACTTGGTCCAAATTTGGTGGTGTGTCCTCACTTCTTGACTCCTATAAAGTTCCTCTAAGTGTTCCATATGAGTTAGCCCCCAAACATGCATAGGCAAAAAAAGTTGAACTAATCCCTTTACATATTGTGTGACTGAATATTTTACTCAAGTAAATGAACAATTTATGTCATGACCTTAAAGTATACAATTAATGCATGCTTAGTAATAAGTAGGAGACGCCTGTTTGGAACATGAGTGCTAGTATGATGAAAATAATAACTATTTATTGTCATTTCGTGTATCTGATAAAACATAAAATAATATGAACAAGCAGAACAAATTTTATACAAAGAAAGTAAAATTTTAAAAAATTAGACTAATAATTGTGAAAGGTGGTATAAATATGACTTTAGAAATATATAACAAAAAACGTTCGTTACAAAGTTATTTATTTGAAAAATATTTGATATTTTCTAAGACAAAAATGAAATTTTCAAGCAGAGAAAACACCTTGAAGCACATTACTCAAGTTGGATTTGAAAATATCAAACCTTATCTTATAGGTAAGGTTAAATTAACCTGTGATGTTACAGAACGTTCATTTGAAGAAATGCAGGTTTTTACATTAAATGATAAAAAGTCTCCAAAACAAAAAGTTATTCTCTATATACATGGCGGTGCCCATACTCATCAACCGATAGGTCTTCATTGGAAGTTCATGGATAAAATTGCCCAATCATTGGATACAAAAATCATCGCTCCAATTTATCCTAAAGTACCTAATTTTAACTATCAGCATACCTACCCAAGACTCTTAAACTTATACAGAGAAACCCTTGAATCCATTGAAAGTCCTAAACAATTAACCATTATGGGAGACTCTGCGGGTGGAAATATATCGCTGAGCTTAGCACATTATTTAAAATTGAATAATCTTCCTCAGCCTAAAGACATTATTTTATTATCACCATGTGTTGATATGGTATTGGATAATCCTGTTATATTTGACTATGAAGCTAGAGACCCAATGTTGGCTGTAGAAGGCTACGATGTAATTAGGCGAATATGGGCGGCTGATAAAAGTTTAGATGACCCGATGATAAGTCCTATTTATGGTGATTTAGAAGGACTAGGGAAAATTACAATTTTTATTGGAACGCATGAAGGCTTATTTCCTGACAACATGAGACTTGATAAAATGCTAACTGACCAGGGAATCGAGCATAACACTTTTGTTTATCCCAAAATGAATCATGTTTTTGTTGTTTTTCCTATTCCTGAAGCTAAGGATGCCCAACGCAAAATTTTTGACATTATTAATAGTTAGTAGAATAAAAATCATCTGACAGGAAAGTTTGAGAACAGTTGTGAAGTGTGAAACCGTTGTTCTATTTATTCGCATTCGTAGATATTAATGAATATAACGAATTGGAGGAAATGAATGAAAGCAATTGTTTACACAAAGTATGGCCCCCCCAACGTTCTTCAACTGAAAGAGGTAGAAAAACCTACTCCTAAGGAAAATGAAATACTGGTAAAAGTAAAAGCGACAACCGTAACAGCAGGAGATATTCGTGTAAGGAGTTTTAAAGTTCCTCTCACTTTTTGGTTGCCCGCGAGAATTGCACTTGGTATGAGACGACCCCGAAAAGCTATATTGGGGATGGAGTTAGCTGGGGAAGTTGAGTCTGTAGGGAAAGATGTCAAGCTGTTTAAGAAAGGTGATCAGGTTTTTGCAGCATCCCAGGCAGGTTTTGGTGCTTATGCCGAGTATAAGTGTCTTTCTGAAGATGGACCAGTTTCTATTAAGCCCTCCAATATAACTTACGAGGAAGCAGCAGCCATTCCAATTGGGGCGCGAACGGCATTGTATTTTCTTAGAAAAGCTAATATTCAGAGTGGCCAAAAGGTTCTTGTTTATGGAGCTTCAGGAAGTGTAGGAACTTATGCAGTACAGATAGCAAAATTCTTCGGAGCAAACGTCACTGCAGTATGCAGTACAACGAATTTAGAATTGGTAAAATCTCTGGGAGCAGATCAGGTAATCGATTACACTTCAGAAAATTTTTCTACTAAAGGCGAGACTTATGATGTTATCTTTGAAGCGGTAAACAAGAGTTTATTTTCAGCTTGTATGAAATCGTTAAAGAAGGACGGAACCTATCTAAATATCACTATACCTTTACCAGGAATTAAAATGTTATGGACTAAATTGATAACCAACAAAAAAATAATATTGAGTCAAAATTCACCTAAAATTCCGAAGCTCTAAACTTCCTCAAAGAACTTATAGAGTCAGGAAAGTTAAAAGTGGTCATTGACAGATCCTATGAGATGGAAGAGATAGTTGAAGCTCATAAATATGTGGAGAAAGGACATAAGAAGGGAAATGTCGTCATAAATGTGGAACATAACAAAAAATCCTAATAAATGAAGCACTATCATATCAAAGATTAAGATAGTGGAACTTCATTTGATGTATTCATTAAACTTCTATATACATGGAAACACAAAAGTGAGTTTTCAATTGAGATCAAAATCAAGCTATCATTAAGCTGTCGGTAGCTTTAGAAGAACATGGGCTTGCTTAGGCAGCTCTTTTTTTCTTATTCAAATTAAAATCCAAAGAACTGAATTCAGTAACTAAAAATAAATCTTTGTTTAACTAGCAGGTGCTTTAGTTAAAGAAGGAAAGGAGTGAAGAAATAGAGAATAATAAAGGAGGAAGGGAGGATTTATATGATTCAATTCAATAAAAATAATATTACAGTTTTTCAAAGTTCATTATATATGACCACGACGGCGATAATTCAAACTAATAAAGCTGTTATAATGACTGATCCTAATTGGTTGCCTACTGAAATTGAAGTGATTAAGAACTACATAAACCAAAATATTGGTGATAAACAATTGTATATTATTTATACTCATAGTGATTTTGATCATATTATTGGTTCTGGAGCTTTTCCTGAGGCAAAGGTAATAGCTTCTAAACAATTTGATAATAATCCAAATAAAGAAGAAATACTTCGAAAAATAAATAGGTTTGACCAAGGGTATTATTTGAACAGAAACTATATAGCTGAATATCCTTCAGTAGATATTGTTGTTTCAGATGATGGGCAAAAATTAGAATTAGAATCGTTTACTATGACTTTTTATAAAGCGCCAGGTCACACTAATGATGGTTTATTTACAGTGGTCGAACCTTATGGAATTTTTCTTTCAGGGGATTACCTGTCAGATATAGAATTTCCATTCATCTTCAGTAATTATAATGACTATGTAAATACTGTCAATAAAGCTGAAAACATTTTGCTAAATCATAATATAACGACTCACGTACCAGGTCATGGTTCTACAACACAGGATCAAAAAGAAATTCAAAAAAGAATAAATTGTTCGAAGTATTACTTAAAACAACTTATTCATGATAATGGAGAGTTAGAAACCTATTTAAGCAGAGAATATAAGTTTTATGAAGGAATGAAAAGTATTCATTTTGATAACAAGAAGATGGTTAAACAAGAATTATAAAGTTTGTATGTAATTAGCTTGGAAAAAATGTACTTCAACTAACGGGGCAGGTTGTTGAACAAAGAAAACTCTTGGGGGATAGAAGAGTGAATATTAATACCATAAAAATTAGACCTTTAAGCATAGATGACTATAAGATTGTTTTAAGATGGAGTAAAGATGACACTTTTTGTTCAGCAAATGGATGGGAGAAAAATAGAAGTGAAGAAGAATTATATAGATGGTGGCTTCATTGTATAAGTAATGAATCTGAAGATTTTATTCGAATAGGAATAGAATTGGAAGAAAGGTTAGTTGGGTATGTAGATTTAGCCTGTATTAAAGATAATACAGCTGAATTAGGTATTGCAATTGGCGAGAGTATACTATGGGGAAAAGGAATTGGGTCTAATTCTATTCTATGTATGATGGATTATGCTTTTCAGAAGTTAGGAATTACAGTTTATAAAGCAGAAACTCACGAAGCAAATATTCGTTCCAGAAAAATGCTTGAGAAATTAGAATTTATAGAGGTAAGTAGGATTGGCATTGAAGAATACTTAGGAACGGAAAACCAACTAATTCAATATAGGTTATCTTTATAGGGAAAATAGTTGAACGGGGCTTTAGTGAAACAGAATTGTCAGGCTTTATTGCTATTCAACTAAAAGAGCAAGTTAGTTTAACAATAACAGGAGTAACAATACAACTACCAATAACGACTTATTGTAAAAAGGGGGGATATTTTGAAAGTAAAACAAATCTTGGTTTTCATACTTATTTCCGTTTCGCTAATTGCAACAGGTTGTACAAACAATGAAGTTGAAGGTAATGAAGTAGAAAATAATAACACTTATAGCGAGATTAGAGATGTGGTATTGAATTATATTGAAGAGCAAGATTGGAATCCTGAGCCATACTCGAGAAGTAACTGGGAAAATGCAACTGTGAAAAAAATAACGGTTGATGATAGTTATAAAAATATTAATAAGTCATATATAGGCAAAGAGATTTTTACAGTAACTATTGAAGATGCTATCGCTGCACCAACTGTTTTTGTTGACCCGGACACTTTAGAGGTGATAGGAATTATGCCTGGGGAATAATTATCTTATTCTTCAACTCACGGGTGCTTTAGTTAAAGAACATGGGGTTGCCATTAGCAGCTTTTACTTTCAATCTGTACTTGAGTAACTAAGTAGTTATTCTTTCATCTTTGCAAAACAATTTAGCACAGTCCAATTTTACAAATATGAGGGAGGTATAATTATACAAATATTAAAGAAATCATCAAAAAATAGATTAATACGAGGCGTTTGTGGCGGGGTTGCAGAATTTTTCAGTATATCCTCTACAATCGTTAGGTTAATATTTTTCTTTACAAGTCCAACATCTATTATTGTGTATTTATTTTTAGCAGTGACTTTAGAAAATGATAATAAATTATATTAACTCATCCCTTGTTATGCTAACGGGGTCTATAGTTTAAACAATTCACTTTAAAATAGAAATATATAATAAAAGAGGGAGGACTTATTTAACTTCCCTTAAGCCTTTCCCTTCAAGAATCTCTTTAATACCTTCTTCACAAACTCCATATGACCGCCAAGAACAAGTTTCACACACAATTTGAATGTCAGATGGGACGATATAATTTCGGATGTGTGATTCAATGTCCTCCCAAGTCAGAATTTGTCCGATTTTAAGCCCTAGTTTTTCTAAAATAGCGGCATCTCTTTCATAAATATTATCGTTTTGGCAGTGGTATTCACCTGAGTTTGGGTACTTTTCACACAACTGATCAGGACCCTTTACAAGTTGAATCCTCATCTTAGGGTTGTCTCTCAAGGTTTGGTGAAGAAGTGTCATATTTTCCACGTATTCTTTGGAATAGCCCATTCCCCGATAGCCCAAAAGGCAAAAAAGATGATGACCTCGCAGCATATACATGATTTTCCCCCATTTCGACAGGATCGATTTAATACAAATGTTAACCAAACAAGTTAACGAATCTTAATTATCATAACATATCACCCCTAATCAGTTGGACACTTATTATTCGCTAACGGGGCGTTAATCCAAGAATGAACTGTATCCAATTGTTAGAATCGAGTGTAACAATTGGAGGGCAGCTAGAAGGATTAACGGTCTTTTTGTTGAACTTATTGTACTAAGGGGGTAGGTTAATTCAATAAGAATAAGCTTTATTCTAAAGATTAATAGGAAAGGGGAGATAAATTTGTCAAAAATTAATAGTATATGTTTGGTTGCGATGTTAGTTATGACCATTGTGTCCGTTTCGAACTTTTTGGGATTTAGTATTGCTGGAATATCTGTTATTGTCGGTATCGTATTTTTCTTTATCAATAGAGTTTTAGAAAAAAATACTTCTTCTGATACTGGACTAAATGTGAAAGCAATTGGAATAAATCTAAAAGATAAATCAATTTTGTTTTGGATTGGTTTACCACTCGTTATAAATATTGTCTGTTTTATTTTAGCGACACTGTTCTTACCTGAATTCATAGAACATATTTATCTCAGAACAGAGTTTATGGTTTCATTAGATAAGATATTATTACTCGTCCTTCAACTTGCCATTTTAGCATTAGGTGAAGAAATTGCGTGGAGGGGTTTTTTCCAAAGGCAATTAAGCAAATGGTTACCAATCATTCCAACGTTAATTTTGACTTCTTTACTATTCTCACTAGGTCATTTAGCAGTCGGTAATATTGTAGTAGTCAGTTATGATATTTTCTTCATATTCATAAATAGTGTTTTGTATGGTGTAGTATTTTACAAAACAAACAATGCATGGATAAGTGCTATATCACATTTTATCGCTAATTTGTTCATTGTTATTGTCATAGCATTTTTTTAACTAACGAGGCTTTAGCAGAACAATAAAAGTTGGTCCGGAGACAGCCTTTATTGTTCTGGATGTAAATATTAATATTGGTATGAGATGTAAAGACATGTACTTATACAAACTGGCAAAAATCTGCAAAAAACCAAAGTAATTTTTGTATAGATTTAATGCTTCTAAAAGCGGTAAAATCTGTAAAATCAAAATCTTTGGAGGTGGTAGAGTGTCAAATGAAATAAAGAGTTTCATAGACTATCCAATGGTAAAAATTCCAGGGGGAGAAATAGAATTAAGAGACGATAGAATAAAAAGCAAATGGAATGCTGAAATAAGACCGTTTCTTCTTGCCCAATATCCTGTAACTATGGGTCTATACTACGCTATTACAAATATATCACCTAATGATTCTTTTGACGGAAATCTAAAACCGGTTGTGAATATTTCTTGGAATGATGCAATTTCTTTTTGTAATCTGCTTTCACAAAAAGCTGGACTGAAAGAGTGTTATTCAATAAGTAATGATGGTGAAAACATTATCTGTGATTGGGAATCTGATGGCTATCGACTTCCTTCAGAAGCAGAGTGGCAATATGCATGTAAAGCAGGAACTACTGGTTATAGATACGGAGATCTTGATAAGATTGCCTGGTATAAAGAAAATTCAGAAGGCAAAATTCATGAAGTAGGAAGAAAGGAACCGAATGCATGGGGGCTGTATGATATGTTAGGGAATGTTTGGGAGTGGTGTTGGGATTTATATGATGAACAAGTGTACGGCTCCTACCATATTTTTCGGGGAGGTAGCTGGGCTGAAGAGGTAAGGGGTTGTGGGGCCTCGTGTCGTCGGCGTAGCCATCCGTCATTTTGTATAGACGATCTTGGATTCCGTCTTGCCCAGTCTTATTAACTTTAACAAAAAAGTCAACTTTTGAGGTTTTTACCTTAACAATGAGTAGAAAAGCGAAAAATCACAGTCCCAATACTCTCATTATCGATATTGCATTTAAGGGTGAAGGGGCAGGTTAGTTGAAGAAGGATTATTATAACTAAACTAGAATAAACATATAAATAAATATACTTCCCATAATATATAGGTAAATTATGTATCATTTAGTTTTAATATGAAAAAACGATTGAAAATGGAGGAGATTCAATATGACACACCCCGCATTAAAAATGTACAACTACCACGTGTGGGCAAATGAAGTTATTATTGATCGTTTGAAAGAACTTCCACAGGACATTTATCATGAGGAAATTCAGAGTGGTTTTTCTTCTGTTTCAAAGGTGTTGTCTCACATTTATCTCACAGATTACGCATGGTTTGACATAATCTCAGGTAAAAGTATGGATGAAGCAATGGGGTCTACGGATCAATTAAGAAAAGAGGTGGAAACGAAAAATATTGAGGAAATGAAAAAAATATTTCTAGACTTATCTTACCGAAACAAAGCACTTCTTAACAGTCAAAAAGATATTGAAAAGTTGATAGTGGTGGATAATCCATATGCTGGATTGCTTGAAACTTCTATTTCTGACTCAGTACTACACGTTGTCACTCACGGCTCTTATCACCGTGGCAATATAGCTACTATGTTGCGTCAAATGGGTCACAACTCCGTTATGCAAGATTTTGGACTTTACCTATATTCTAAATAGTACAGAATAGTTATATCACATAATCCTTTTTAAATGGAGAAGTTCTTTCACTAATGAGTGCAATCTTTAAATAAGGAATTGCCTTCTTTATTGAATAAACAGGGAGGATGGTTCAATAAGGTTTGAATTATCTGAAGATTAGCAAATTATTGAGCGCGGATTATTTAAACTAGGCATTCAATCTGTATTTTTAGCGAAAATGGAGGAGATTAAGTCCTGCCCATTCTCACAATAAAACTCTAATGTCTTTTGCATTGTTTGGGTTGACCGTAAGAAAAAAAGAGGTGGCTAATCAAATAATAGTTAGCTTGCTTCTGACTTTTCACCATTCTAATTCGTTAAAATGCATACTTTATATAGAAAGAATCCCACACCTCAATTAGGAGTTTTGGGATTCTATCGTTCTGTGATTATATTTCCTCTTGGAAATATATTTTATAAAACTTTCGATTAGTTGCTTCATCATAGCCGACTTCAATCAGTTCATCGACTTGCTCGATATCACGTACGTTGACCTGAATTTCAATATTGGAATCAAGTTTTATTTTACGTTTATATTTTTTTTCTGCCTTTTCGATTGCACTTTCGGAAATGACAGTTTCGTATGCTTTTACCGAATTGACGATAATATCTTTTTGAACAGGATCAGTCCCTTCAAAGACTGTTTCAATATAGTCATCTACCTGAAATTCTTCTTCATTTCTAAAGTAATCGAGCGTTTTGTTTAATAACCCCAATTTCTCGGTGTTCGTAAAACTCTCTTCTTTTACAATATATTTTTTACATTCTGTTAACGCTAAATTAGTTTTATGATAATGTTCATCTGCTACCTTAACCTTTAAAAAACGCTCTTGCCAGTAAACAACATCCTCTTTTTTTTTCGTTTTCATAAAGACAGCAGGAGCTACGTCCGGCCCCATATCCATTATTACAGCCATATTATTGATTTTCTTCACATTAATACCGTCGATACCATTCACAGTCATTTTGTTTTGCTCGTTTTTCACATCTAAGAACATTTCTTTTTCATCAATTTTGACAATGGCAATTACCTTTTTTACTTCTGCATGCCATAAACAATTATCGAATAGTCCAATAAACAATTCACCACTTTTAATATTCGGGTGTTGAGATACACTTTGTAAGTGAATGGCGATATGTTTAGATTGATCAAGAAAACTGCTTTCCTGATCAAAAATTGAATTCACATATGTATAGATTTCATTTAATCCAATATCCGTTTCATGAAAAAATTCATATTTCTGCTCAAAATCAATTTTGTTAAACGCTAATTGTGTAAATGCTGCTTCAAGCATTACCTCTGGTTGAGAGTATGCCTCATCTCCCAAAATAAGTGTATCGCTCACATAATGTACGACATACTTTGCTAATTTACTTTCACTTACTTCTAGCATGGTCTTCACCTTCTAATCATTAGTTGTAGATAATTTACCATATCATACTCCGCACAATATTTTCATGTATTTTTATTTTTTATTACATTAATATTTTTTTAGATATTCAATATGAATTTAATCAGTTACTACCAAGCTCACTAGAGAAGCAAATTGAATTGCCTGATAAGAATTTACTTTGCAGCCTTTTAAATCTGCTAAAGATACAGTAAGTGATTCAAAAGTAGAATTACTAATATCTATCCCTTTTAGAGATGTTTTTTCAAAGTTTGCACTGTTAATGTTGCATAGGCTAAATTCTACGTTCTTAAATATACAATCATAAAAATCTGAACTTACTAATGAAGTATCTAGAAATTTAACTTTTTCTAGTTTTGAATTTCCGAATGCAGCTAAGTTCAGTAAAGAATTATAAAACTCAACATTGCCAAAGCGAGACTCTGTAAAATCCAGACCTAATAATTTGCAATTCTTAAATACCACTCTATGTATGGAAGAACTACTCAAATTAGTCTTTGAAAAATCGCAATTCTCGAAAATAACATCAGTTATGTCGATATTACTAAAATTAGTATTGTTAAAGTTACAGTTTTTTATGGACATTTTAGATAAACGCACTCTATGTAACACTTCATTGGAAAAAAAGGAATCATGAATTAAACACATTTCAAGCTCAGGGTCTTCTTGATAAAAAATATCTTGGAAATTCATTGTAGGTAAATCATTTGGTATTTTTGGTGAATCAATTTTCATATAACTACCTCTTTCAAATTAAATAGAGTATTTGTTAAAGATACAAACTTCCTATACCTTTAGTAGTAACTTTAAGATATTACTCATTTTAATAAAAGACTATATTTTTATGTAAATTTGTGTGCAATCTAAACAGTTTACTTAAATTTAGGCTGAGCAAGGAATCCCAATATTTCCTTTTATGAAAGAGAAGGATTCAATGTAATAAAAGAAAACAAAGAGCGTTTATCTACTTGGGACTCGTTCTGTTTGTTGAACAATTGAGCAGCTGGTAGGATAGTAAACATGGATTGATGAAGAAGGAAAAGGTTGTTAAATTGTCGAAATAAAGAATAGAGGATTTTAGTATCTTATGGTGGATATTATTATATTCAATTCTACAAATATAATGCTGTTAGGAGGAATTAGTACATTGAAAACAATAGGTTTAATCGGAGGAATGAGTTGGGAATCATCAAATGAATATTACCGGTTAATAAATGAAGAGATAAAGAGCAAATTAGGTGGATTACATTCAGCCAAATGCATTTTATATAGCGTTGACTTTGACGAAATTGAACGATATCAAGCAAACGGTGATTGGGAAAGTGCTGGACACACTTTGGGGGATGTGGCACTCTCTTTAGAAAAAGCAGGAGCAGATTTTATCGTTATTTGTACAAACACAATGCACAAAGTAATAAATTATATTGAAGAAAAAATAAATATCCCAATTTTACATATTGCTGATGCAACAGCAAATGAAATCAAGAAAACTAATGTAAATTCAGTTGGGTTACTTGGGACTAAATATACGATGGTGCAAGACTTTTACAAATCAAGAATAGAAGCTAATGATATAAAGGTATTAATTCCAGATAATGAGGAAATAGAACTTTTAAATGAAGTGATTTATGAAGAATTATGTTTAGGAAAAATCAATCAAACGTCAAAAGAATATTTTAAAAAAGTTATCGAGAATTTAGTTGATAAGGGGGCCGAAGGGATTATATTAGGATGTACAGAGATTGGATTATTAATAAAACAAGAGGATTCCGAAGTTCCAATATTTGATACTACAGTAATTCATGCTATTGAATCAGTTAATAAGGCAATTGAATAATAAGAATATCTTCTTCAACTAACAGGAAAGGGTATTGAAGAAGTTTTTTTAATGATTATTATTTAAAAGGTTCATTGGGGAATTCTTTATAAATTTACATGAAAAAAAATTAATTTGGAATATCAAAACTTTTGGTGGGTATTATGACAACTTTCATATATATGGTTAGACTTGGCGAATCACCAAATCAAATAATACAAAGGTGGTACTCCTAAAGAAATACAATGGATAAATGGGCAATACGCGGAAGATTATAGAATCTTTGATTCGCTGTATGAAGCATATGAATGGACAGATTCACTGTACCTAGATTTTTCAAACAATTTATTAAGGCAAGTTATTGTGGGATATGCAACTCCTGATGAAAAAGTATTAAATTATTTATCCAATTTTATACCTAAATGGGCAAACTACATTAATGTAGAGGTTACAGTGAATAAAGAAAAAATTCAAGTAGATTGCAAATACATTTATAGAATTTGGGTCACATACAGTGACCATAGTTGAAGAAGTGATTCAAAAGGGATGCATGGTTGAGAGAACGAAAGAAACAACACCAACTTCCGCATAAAACAAGTAGCCGAAGATGCTATTTCGGCTACCCACAGACTTACTATCAAAATGAACGGTCATCCACCTGATTGATCCAGCTTTTGACTTTTTCAAGAAGCCGCTCCATGCTTCCTTCTTCAAAAGGAGAATCCAGATCTGCACTTTTCAAAAGTTCAGGGTATGGTAGCTGTCCCCCTTGTTTGCACATTTTCAGGAAGCTCTCCCAAGCAGATTTTGGGTCATCTTGCTGTTTGACCCATAGCTGGACAGCAGCAAAATGGGCCAAATCATAGTCCATGTAATAAAAAGGAGAAATGAACAGATGCCCAATTTCATAAAACCCTGTGCCTTGCCCTAAAAATTCATTGCCATCATAGTCGCGCTCCGGCAAGTACTCGTGCTCCAACTCTCTCCACTTTTGCTTCCGAATTTCCATGGTGGCTGTAGGGAATTCATACAGGAAGTGCTCGAATTCATCAACGACTGATACAAACGGCATATAAATAAATGCTTCAGTCAAGTTGGAAAACTGGTACTTCTGCGTATCTTGCCCAAAAAACAGTTCCATCCAAGGCCAGACGAACCGTTCCATCGTGAATGAAAACACCTCACAGGAATCATAAGGAAGAATATACTCATGGATATTAGAGTGGCGGCTCATATAAAACTGAAATGCATGTCCCGCCTCATGTGCAAAAACCCTTACATCATTAGATGTACCATTGAAATTCGCGAAGATAAACGAAGCAATATCCGAACCTCTATAAGACGCGAAAGCCCCACCCATTTTGTTGATACGTGATTCCACGTCCACATTTCCTTTTTCCATCAGTCCATCAAAAAATACACCTGTTTCAGGAGACAGTTCATGGAAAATGATCCGATAAACCTCTAATATTTCTTCATGTGTCCCTTTAGGCGCTGGCGCACCGTTCGGGAAGGAAAAGCTCTCATCATAATACTTCAGTTTGGAAACGCCAATCCGCTTCAATTGCTTCTTTCTAAGCGTAGAAATGAATTGCACCCCATGCTCTTTTACTTGCTTGCGGTATTGAACGAGGTCGTGGGGCGTATGCCCTGTTCTATGCATTCGGTCATAGCCGAGCCCTACAAAGGACGAATACCCTAACGCTTTCGCGATTCGGTTGCGTGTCTTTACCAGTTCATCAAGGATTCGTTCAAAATCAGAGGCATGTTGTTCGAAATAGCCTGATTTTGCCTCAAAGGCTGCTTTTCGAACCTCGCGATCAGGTGAGCCCAGAAATGGAGCCAAGGTACTTAATCTCAGCTCATTTCCATTGAAAGGAATGACCGCTTTTCCCAACAACTGCTGATACTCGGATACAAGGCGATTTTCCTTCAGGATATCTTCTTGCACTTCATCAGAATAGGTTTTCTGCCTGATTTCTGCTATTTTGAATAACTGTTTACCCCACTGGCTCTCAAGTTGTTCCCTAAATTTTGAGTTCAGTATCTCTCTGTAGTATTCCCCTGTCATCCAAAGCCAACGCGGCTCGATTTCTTGGAAAAAGGCATGCTGTTTACTGTATTCATCATTTGCTGTATCTCCAAAGTAAAGAATCCTCGCTTCATTTTCTAACGCCTGATAAGTAAGTCGATGACGGTTCAGCCTTTCGAAATGGACATTTTGCTCATCAAATGAAGTTGCATTAATAAAGCATTTCAATAATCTTTCAAAGTCTTTTTCATACTGGTCAATATCCAAGATAACTTCCTTTTTATTTATGTTGTTCATTTTTCTCCCCCTAACCTTTTATTACTTTAAAGAGTAATATATTTTACTTTAAAATTCAATACAAAATACTCTGAAATAAAAAATAAATACTCCAAAGAGTAAAAATATAGTGGGTTTCGATAATTAATTTTCAACAACGAATATATTTACGTTTATAACTTAGAGTGTCACAATCTGGCGATTTCTATCTTATTCAACTAACGTGGGGTGTAATCTAAGAAGGATTAAAACTCTTTTTAGTTTTACTGTACTAAAGGCGAAGGTTATTTGAAGGAAAAAAGGATACTGAGATGGATTAAATGTTACAATTAATAGTGGAAAATCCATTTTTAATAAGATGAGTATAAGTATTTTTGAGAGTTAGCCTATGTATCCTTATTGGACTAAAGGGGTAGGTTAGAGGAATAAGTATTATTTTCAATAGTTAGTTCCAAAAGTGTTTTGAGTAAAAGTTTTATTCGGTTATTTTAATATGTATACACTCATACGATAACTAAAAGGGAATATAAGTGAACAGGGTTCCACGAAATGTGGATCCCTTTTTTAATAATAAAACCTGAAACAAATAGAGATGCAATTTGTACTCCAGCTGGTGAACCAATTAAGGGTTATATCAAAGTTGACACGACACCTTTTGGTGTCCTATAATAATTAAGACACCAAAAGGTGTCCTATTAGGTTGTTAAAAAGCATAATCGGTGACATTACAAGAAATATTTATGAAAAGGTGGGGGGTGATTTTGAACGAAAAAGGTCAAGTGAGGGATGTTTATGACGCAGTTGCCGATCCAACACGGCGTAAACTGCTACGTTTATTGGCCGACGTGGAAGAATTGCCTCTCAATGAGCTAACGGTTCATTTTCAAATGGGTCGAACTGCAGTTTCTAAGCATTTGGCGATCCTGAAAGAAGCTGGACTCGTAACCAACCGCAAGGTTGGCAGGGAAACACGTTATCGGCTGAATGCCACTCCGTTAAAAGAAATTAAAGATTGGGTATCTTTTTACGAAGGTTTCTGGAAAGAAAGAATTGCTAAATTAAATCTTTTATTGGAGGAAAAAAAATGAAATCAGATGTATCATTAGATTTTCAATTTACAAGTTCAATCGTGCAAGTGTGGAATGCTTTAACAGATTCGGAGACTCTTGCGAAATGGATATGGAATAATGACTTTAAACCAATCGTAGGACATAAATTTCAATTCCGAGCGGAGCCTAATGAATGGTGGAATGGAATTGTAGATAGTGAAGTATTAGTAGTGGATGAACCTAATAAGCTTTCTTACACATGGGTAAGTGCCGGAGAGAGTACTATTGTTACATGGACTTTGAAAAAAGGTTCAGATGGAATTATCCATCTACATCTCGATCAAACTGGATTTAGTGCAGAAACAAAAGCACGCGAGGGAGCAATTGAGGGAGCTAAATATGCTTGGATGAATATGAGTAATCAGCTTGAAAAAGTGTTAGCAGAACTGTAAAAATGAATTCTTCAACAATAGGGCGCAATTCGGTAACAAGAATTGTGCCCTTTCTTATTTATCTAATTTATTGGATAACAGATGAAGTTTAACTAATATGGTAATACTAAATTTAGAGAATGGAGATGATACCACTATGAAAGTAAATCAATTAATAGCGAACAATATTAACAAACTAGATGCAGCACTACCTGTAGATAAATCGTTAGGAATTGCTGGTTTATCTGGATCTGGTAAAACTACATTTTGTCAAACTATTGGAGAAGAATCCAAGAAGCGTCTCGTTTCCTTATTACCAAAAGCTGAATATCAATATTTGTTTCCAAACATTATGGAAACTAATTTCAGTGCTATCAAAATGGAAGAAATGCCTCTAGTACTTTTTCTCGGAAAATCATCCATTTCTTCGAATCCACGTTCAACGATAGGCACCCATACGGGCGTTTTTAAAGAGATTCGCGTGCGACTTGCTGAAGAATTTAATCTTTCTCCAGAAGTTTTTTCATTTAATAATGAATTAGGTTGGTGTCCCGCATGTAAAGGGCGCGGCACTACGAAAAATATCGAATGTAAAAAGTGTGAGGGCAAGCGTTATAATCCAGAAGTGGAGCAACATAAGATAGAAATATTGAATCAACCACATAGTATTTCCGATATTAACAACTTAAGTATTGAAACGATTCTTTCCCTTAGAGAAGAATTACATATTAGTGAAGCAAAACAACATATTCTTCAAAATATACTCAATATGAATATTGGTTACCTAACATTAAATCGTATTATGGGTACCTTGTCAGGTGGAGAAATAACGCGACTTTACTTGGCTGAATTTATGGCAACAAGTGAAAATACCGTTATTATTATTGATGAAATTTCAGTAGGTCTAGACCACCAAACACTATTGAAAATTTTAGAACAGATTAAACAATTGGGCTACAAGAATCAGATTTGGCTCATTGACCATTCTGACACGGTGCTTAACACATCGGAAGAACAATTATTCTTTGGACCTGGTAGTGGAAAATACGGTGGGAAAATTGTAGAAGAATCCCCACGTCCACAACCAATCACTTCGGAAAGAAATAAAGAAATGCCAATACTAAACTATCAATTTCAAGATCTATACTGCCGTAATATTCAAATGAAAGAAATTCAGATTCCTAAAAATAGAATTGTCACTTTTACGGGGGAATCAGGATGTGGGAAGTCTACACTTGTTAATGAATGTATTGCCAAAGATTTTCAGAAGCGATATCCAAAAGATAAACTCGTAATAGTTGGACAAGATCGAAATCAATCGATTACTAGTCGGTCTACAGTTGCAACGTTTCTTGATATTAAAAGGAAACTTACAAAATATAGTGAAGATATTGATGATATTTTTCAGCGTTCGATTGAAGATATTATTGAAGAACTGCCAAAGGAAGATATTGCTCATAAACGCTTGAGCTTATTAATCAAACTTGGACTTGGTTATTTGACGTTGGAAAGAAAAACGCAGTCTTTATCGACGGGTGAATTTCAATGTGTTCATTTAGTTTCTGAGCTGTTTGCTAACTCAAGAAACCCACATACGCTCTTTATTTTTGACGAGCCTTCCAAAGGTTTATCACAAAATATTTTAAATCAATTCATTGATAGTGTAAGGGTCATTCTGCAAGATGAATCTGTCTCTATTATGATGATAGAGCATAATGCTTATATGATAGACAACTCTGATTTTATCGTTGATTTTGGGGACAGGCAGATTGCACCTGTCGAGCGTCTTGATGTTGTCAGTCATGATGATTATTATCGCGGGCAAAACGGTCCAGAACAGGTTGCACCATTGCAAATTTCTTCTACACTAAATCAACCAAATGGCATAAACTATTTAACAGAAAACCATATTGCCTATTTTAAAAATGCAGAAAACGTCTATAAGGGCGGTATTTTAAAAAGCTTGTCCTCCATGGCCCGTTTGATTTATGGTGAATATGAAACAGACATAATTGCACCCGTTATCGCTATAGACTTGGAACGTCACTTATATAGTCAATATAGTTTTCTTTATGAACTTGGCGGCGTGATCAACCATATTGTAGCAGCTCATCCAACCAATAAAGATACAAGAAACTTTGATTTCTATCATCAAGACAATCATTGCCCATGCTGTTCGGGCCGTCGAGTGATTGAAAAATTTGATTTTGAAGTTGTTCTTCAGGATAAAACCGTGCCATTTTGGGATGGTCAATTACATGTAGATGTAATGGAAGTTTTAAAATTTTATCAGTTTTCAAAATTAGAATTCCTCTTTGATGAGATTAAAAATGAACTCGGTCAGGATATAAGTAAAAGTTATAATGACATGTCAGAAGCAGAAAAGCATACCTTTTTATACGGGTATTGGGAAAAGTCCTTTTATGATAAAGAAGGCAAGACAAGAAGGACTTGGGAAGGCTTTAATTTAATCATTGGGCGTTATATATTTGTATCGAAATCGATTATTAAAGAGCATATAAAAGAATCCAAAGAGATTATTACATGTCCCGTTTGCGAAGGAACCGTATTAAATCATCATAAAAAGCTCAAATTTGGTGACTCGGATATTCGAGAGATTATTCATCAGCCACTTGACCAAGTTATTAAAACAGTAGGGAAGTTACCGCAACTGGTAAAATTGAAATCTATTGTTGGCGGCGATATGGCCTTGACGGAGGATGTCTCCCTGTTACCTAGGGAAACACAAGTTGCACTGAAAATGCTTGAACTGGAACTAGCAAGCTTTGCCCATTATGAAATGGTATTACAAAATGTTTTACCATTCTGGGACAGTATTAGCGAGAATATCGACTCGATCAGCATGAATAATCGGATTACCATCTGTGACTTTACCAATATCACTGAGACAAGAGAAACCATTATTGATAAGTATTTCACTAATGGAAAATATAAAAAACTGACGTATGTTTATGAGGCGTTTGGTTACAAAAAACTTGTCACCCAAATTAATAAAATTAAAAAAAGTCATCCTTGCCCATTCTGTAAAGGAAAGAAAGTCATTACAGAAGAAAATCTCCATGATGGCGTATTTAAATTAACGATACCTTGTGTGAGTTGCAATGAAAGTGGTATTAATGATGAAGGACTTAAAGAAATTGTCGAAGGCATAGATGTAGAAACATGGCTAACTGGCAAAGTGAGTGATGTTGTTACTGAAAGCTTAAATCTTGAGCATGTTGCAGATCTTCTTATTTTCAATCGAATTCGTGAGTTGAATAAACAAGAAATGATGGCGATTTACCAATTCCTTGAGCATAATAAATAAATTAGATTTATTGAAACAAGATATATTTAAGTAAAGAGCTAGCTGTCAGTCAGTGAAGAAAACTCATCTGCAATAATAAATTGCAGATGAGTTTTTATGCTTTTCTGAAGAGGAGCTTGTTGGTTTTAAAGAATTATAGAATTAGTCATTTTAGGATGATTTGAACAAAGATTCCAGACAATTAAGTGTGGGATACTCCCGAAGAATATAAAATAACCTGAGTCTATATCAATTATAGACTCAGGTTATTAAGAGAGATTTCAACATCTAAAGGATGTTTTATATTGTAATTATTTATTGAAATGGTATACATCCCAAATGTCAGGAGTTTCAGAACCAATATACCAAGCAGCTGCACCGCCTAGGTTAAACTGGTTAGCCAAATTGACACGAAGTTTGATAGATTGTTTATCCTCCACCCATATTTGGTGTTTCTCACCGTTTGCAATGTATTCTACATAGTTTTGCTGAGTATTTTGATCCCAAACTTTTTTTAGCCCTTTTGAAGTGATGATTTTCTCAACTTCAACCATTGTTCGATCAATACTGTTCACTTTTTTCGTTGTTAAATTAGTGACCCATTCCCTTGTGTAGAATGGTACTCCTAATACGATTTTATGAGATGGTACATCATTCATTAAAAGTTCAACACCTTTTTTTGTCCAAGGCATTGAAGCTACAGAACCAGTTATTTGGTTGCCCCCCCAATGTTCTTCATAGCCCATCATAACAATATAGTCAGCAACTTCACCTAGCTTTTTACGGTCTAGACTTCCTGACCAAAAAGGATCACTATTTTCTCTTGTGACGTCAACAGATACTTTAATTCCATGAGGCTGCAGAGCCTTTTTAAGTTCAGTTATAAAGAGGACAAAATCTTGCTTGTTTTTCGGATCGATATTTTCAAAGTCCACATTGATCCCATCACTTTTTGTTTGGATCAAAGAATTCTTTAGTGCAGAAACTAATTTTTGACGATTTCCAGAATTACTTAATACTAAGTTAGTCAAAACAGGATCAAATTTATTACCAAATAGTGGCCAGACTTTCTTTCCCTTACTATGTGCATCCTTCAGATACTTTGTATCAGCTGTAATGGAAACAAAATTGCCTGAATTGCTTAAAGTATACCAACGGGGTGAGACAACATTTAAATTCGAATGATTCAGTTGTTGAGCATAATTCTTAGAGCTCCCATTATAGTTCCAACCCATAACGATACGTTCTTGATTCTTTTGTTGTAAATGGGACTTCTTCACCCATCCTTTTTTTCCACCTAACAATTGAATTTGTAGGTAATAATCAGGAATGTATAATTTTTGGCCTATAAAAAGGTTTGAAGTACGTAAATTGTTCAATTTGGTTAAATCATTAATGGATACTCCGTACTTTTTGGAAATTTTCCATAAAGTATCTCCTTTAATAACCGTATATACTTTGTACTTCTGTGGAATTATTAATTTCTGGCCAATTAGAAGTTCTGTAGAGCTAAGGTTGTTAGCTATCTGAAGTTCGCTCATGGAAACACCATATTGGTTTGAAATATTCCATAATGTATTTCCTGAAATTACTGAATGGGAAATTGCAGTGGATGAGTCTCCCGATACACTAGATAGAACAGGAAATTCATCTCCTCTTTTTAGAGTTGTAATAACGGTTGAACCTTGTTTCGGTTTACTTAGAACTTTAACGTTATCTATTAGAACAGATCCGACTGAAAGCGAATTACCGGCAGCCTGACCGATTATTGGTCCGAAATTGAAAAATAAAACTAATATAATTAAACTATGAAGTATTTTTTTCACTTAATCTCATTCTCCTCTAGTTTGAATGAAGTAGTACAACTCACCTAGATTACTATGGATTAAATTTAATAGATACAGGTACTTTGTGGTAAGGTGACCAATGATATTTGGTTTCCCAAAATGTAAGTATACAGGTACAGCGTTATAGAATGTTGGCGGGATATTTAATGGTATAATTTAATCATAATGTATTTTTTTATAAAAAATATGTCTATTGATAATTCAACTCGAGGTAATTATTACAATACTTTAGGAAGTATTATAGGTTCCTAATAGTTAAAGTAACCAAAATTGAAAATCAAATATACAGGTATAATTTTTTTAAGAAGGGATTATTAATATGAAAATATTATTAGAACTACTACGAATAATTATTATCTTTGTTTTTTTCGGAAGTTTGGGTGTGATGGTTATACGAAACACGTATAAAAGTTTAGAAGTAACTGAAACTTATTCATGGATTGGTGAAATCTCTATTTTAATTATCCTCTTTGTTTTGTATAAGAATAAGTGGCAATTCACTGGATGTTATAAAAGAAAGGACAGAGAAAAGTTAGCAAAGAGGGTTTCATTGACTCTAATACTGATTTCAATAGTACTTATTATTTCACCATTTATTATAGATTCTTTGCTCGTTTAAAGAGGATATAAAGGAAGTTTGGTTAAATAGAGATAAATAAATTGGATAAACATTTTAAAAGGGGAATAGAAAATGAAAAGAGTAGATGTTGCATATGTTCTTCTACATGATGAACAAGGCAAGAATGTTTTAATGGTTAAAAATACAGGAGAAAAATCTTCGTACTATACACTTCCGGGTGGAGCAGTGGAGTATGGAGAAACTCTTGAAGAAGCTGCAATTCGTGAGGTTAAAGAAGAAACTGGATTAGACGTACAAATAAATGGTCTTTTTACAGTGTGCGAAGCTTTTTTTGGAGATATAGGACATCATGCTATCTTCTTTACCTTTTACGGGAAAATAATTAGCGGTGAAATAAACATTTCATTACCAGATGAAATTGAGGAAATTAGTTGGATGGAATCTCAAAAAGCTGAAGAGTTCATGCATGTACCAAGTGAATTGAAAGGCTTAGTAAACAAAAAAGTTTCCATCCCATATATTCTAAGGGGCAACGTTGTCCAAGGATCTTAGGTTTTTGAATTCAATACATTTGGTGATATTTAGATTAAGGAGTTAGTAGTAATGAAAACTAAAATCAATCACCCATTTATCTATTTTTTGATGGAACCTAATGTAGTTTTAGTTTATAAGGTTGAAACACAAAATATTTAACTGCAATGGATTTGAGTAGAAGAGAAGAATGGGATACGTTCGAATTAAATAATGAAGATGAATTTATCTCCTTTGATCATAAAAAAAGTAAACCACTTGATTGAAGAGCGTACTTTATTCTCCAAGATGATATGAAAAGAGTAGTAGAAGAAATTAATAAATACATACAAAAATATCGTAAATTAAGAATGCTCTCTGGAAATCAACAACGAATAATTAGTGGGAGGATAGATAATGAAAAAAATAGGGCTTAGTATTCTATTTATCTGTATATACTGTTTTCCATTTGTCTATTTCTCAATGTACCAAGACTTCATTAGTGGTTCTATGATGGGATATATAATGATGGTAATAATAACATCACTAGTAGCTTTTTTTAGTAGGTTTTCTAATAATATATCGGCTATTATAATTGGGAATATAGTATCTACAATTATTTCATATTATTGCATGCGTAATATGATAGATAATGAGCGATGGGGAGGTTATTTTAAACCACTTACTCCAACTCACTTACTGTATTTGATAAGTCTATTGAATTTAATTCCTCAGTTTATGGCTATGAAATTAGCAAGTAAATACAAAATCAGGAAAACACCTAAAAGCAAGAATGTATAGCATTGATTTGACTATAAAATAATCTGATATAGGAGGGATATATTTGATTTTTGAAATGACTATTCAAATTCGAGTTACAGATATAGAAGAGGGGCATCGATGGTATGAAACTTTACTTAAGAAGAAGCCTGAATTAATTCCACATGAAGGATTTGTAGAGTGGGAGCTTCTTCCTGGATGTTGGCTACAAGTTGCGGAAGGTACTCCATCACTAGGGAGCGGGCCACTTCGCATTGCTGTGAAAGATATAGAGGCAGAAAAAGTAAGAGTAATGAAGGAATTAGATGTAGAAAATTTCGAAATATTTTCACGTGAAGAAGTTTCAGCGAAGTGGGGTACTTTTATAGACCATTGGGGTAACCAAATCGGTTTCTTTGAATATTTAAATAAGCATGAACAAAAAGAACGGATTAAGACTGTTTTAGGGCTAACAGAAGAATAATATGTGAAAAGGGTTAGTTCTAATTTCCATTCTATTAATTTCAAAACTTTTATGAAATTATTCCAAAAGGTGTTGAGTAATTTGAAAGAAATAAACACGATCATACTCCCTCTATCCATTAGAGAATTATTAACCTATGCAACATCTGCAAGTAAAATTGACCAAGAATATGACCTATATCTCCAATTGGAAAACAGACTGTTATACGGCTACAAGGAAAATGAAAAATTCATAGGATGTATTGGTTTTGAATTAACAGCTACTAATAATTGTGAAATTAAACATATTGCCGTATCGCCATTAGAACGAGGACGTGGAATTGGAAAATGGATGATTGATAATATTTGTGAAAAATATTCCTTACAACTAATTTTGGCAGAAACGGATTTAGATGCGGTAAGTTTTTATCGGAAACTTGGTTTTACAATTTTAAGCTTAGGAGAAAAATACCCAGGAGTAGAACGGTTTAGGTGTGAATATAGAAAAACAGAATAGTAATGGAGCATTATATTGTATAAGGTAAGCTAACTGATCAAGTATATGTTCGTTCCATGAACCTTTCAATCAGGTGCCTTCAATTACTTGGTGACCACTGAAAAACTCAACATTATTATTTTTATAGGAACTATGTGCTGTATTTCATTTAAAGAATTTAGCGCGACGCATGAGACTCCTGCGGGAAAGCGAGACAGACGAGACCCCGCACGAAGCAGAGCGAAGGAGGAGGCTCGTCGCTCGCCCGCGGAAAGCGAATGCCAAAGCGCTAAATTCTATTAGAATTATTTGATAGATAATTTATTTGAATGACACTTTTTCAGTGCCTCATTACTTGGGGGGGTATAAGACTGGGAACTAGTAATTATGGTAGTCTCGCTAGCATTCTTATTTTTTTATTCTGTCATATCCAGTATTTAGTGGTCATATTAACTATTCGAATATTTTGCATTCTTGTTTTTTAACATTTTGCTTTCTAGATATAGATTAACTTCAATTTATAACAAGATAGAATAAAAGAAATTGCCTTTTAAATTTTTTATATAAAATAGGCTTTTTTTATTTTCTTTCATGTTTTAATTCCTAAAACTAGATGATCTTCCTTACTTTACAAGAACATTTGTTCTGTGTAAAATTTAAGATAAACGAAGAAGGAAACGGAAAAAATATTTCAGAATCCGAATAATTTTATTTTCTTATCTTTCGCAATGTTTGAACATTTGCTAAACTAGTAAAGTCTTAATTTGTATAATATGGGGGAAATAACGTGAAAGTATTTTTGGATTTAGGGTGGTTTTTTAAAGAGAGGAAAAAGCAGTATTTAATCGGAATACTGATGCTTATGTTTGTAGCATTTTTGCAATTGCTTCCTCCGAAAATAATTGGTTACGTAGTAGATGAAATAAGTGAGGGAACATTAACCTTTGCTTTTTTGACAAAATGGCTTGGAATACTAGCTATTGCAGCTATAGGAATGTACATTTTACGTTATTATTGGCGAATTATGATTTTTGGATCAGCAATATTTTTAGCTAGACAGCTAAGAGAACAATTGTTTCGTCATTTCACGAAAATGTCCCCATCCTTCTACCAGAAAAAAAGAGTAGGAGATTTGATGGCACATGCAACGAATGACTTGTCAGCAGTGCAGCAAACAGCTGGTGCAGGAGTACTTACTCTCGTCGATTCCATTACAACGGGTGGATTTGTAATTGCAGCAATGGCAATAACGATTAACTGGAAACTCACGTTAATCGCTCTTATTCCGCTACCTTTAATGGCAATTTTAACAAGCTACTATGGTAAGCTTTTGCATCAACGATTTCGTTATGCTCAAGAAGCATTTTCAAATTTGAATGATAAAGCACAAGAAAGTATTTCTGGTGTAAAGGTCATTAAAACATTTGGTCAAGAAAAAGAAGATACAGAAGACTTTGTACGACTATCTCAAAAAGTAGTAGATAAAAATATCCGAGTTGCTAAGGTTGATTCGTTATTCGATCCAACAATTTCGTTGATCGTTGGTATATGTTTCTTCTTATCCATTGTGTTTGGTACTCGTTTCATCTTGGCAGGAGATATGTCTATTGGAGATTTATTTGCATTTACATCGTATTTAGGTCTTCTAGTTTGGCCAATGCTTGCCTTTGGTTGGTTATTTAATATTGTAGAACGAGGTAGAGCTTCCTATGATCGTATTAGGGATTTACTAGATGAAAAAATAGAAATAGCTGACAAAGTAGGAGCGTTAGAGCAAAAACCAGAAGGGGATTTAGAATTTCATATAGATGAATTTAAGTTCCCAGAAGATGAACGATTGGCACTACACAACGTCCATTTTACTTTAAAACGTGGAGAGACATTAGGGATAGTTGGGAAAACAGGTGCTGGTAAGACAGCAATATTAAAACTTCTAATGAGAGAATTTGAAGGATACACTGGGCAGATACTATATGGAGATCATCCAATTGATGCATATAAAAAACGTAGTTTACGTGAAGCAATTGGATATGTACCACAAGATCATTTTCTGTTTTCAACAACCGTGGCTGGTAATATTGCATTTGCAAATGCAGGAGCAACGATGGAACAAATTTACGACGCAGCAAAACTTGCTAATATCCATGAAGATATTCTGCAATTTACAGATGGCTATAAAACAGTTGTTGGAGAACGTGGGGTTTCATTATCAGGAGGTCAAAAGCAACGTATTTCTATCGCTCGTGCATTAATGATGGAGCCAGAGTTGCTTATCTTGGATGACTCATTATCCGCAGTAGATGCCAGAACGGAAGAAGCGATTTTAGAAGCATTAAAAGAAAAACGGACAGATGAAACTACGATTATCACATCACATCGTCTAAGTGCTATTCAACATGCACATCAAATTATAGTTATGAGCGATGGAACAATTATAGAAAAAGGATCTCATGAAGAGCTGATGGAAATAAAAGGTACATACTTTGAAATGTATCAATTACAGCAACTAGAAACATTAGTTGAAAAGGGTGGTGAGGAGTAATGGAAGAAAAACAACCACGGCTAACTGGAAAAGATCAGTGGAAAGTATTAAAAAGATTATTAACGTACTTAGCACCGCATAAAAAAATAATAAGTTTCGCCTTGTTTTTACTTATACTAACTGTAATAGGAGATATACTTGGACCATATTTAATAAAGACATTTATGGACGATTATTTAACACCAAAAAATTTCCCTACTGGACCGTTAGTAGGATTGGCACTAGGTTATGTCTTCATCCAATTAGGAAATGTAGTTGTAAGTTATTTTCAGTTACTAAAGTTTCAAGAAATAGCACTAAAAATTATCCAACAGATGCGTATCGATGTGTTTACAAAAGTGCATCGACTAGGCATGCGTTATTTTGATAAAACGCCTGCTGGAAGTATTGTTTCACGCGTAACGAATGACACAGAAGCTATTAAAGATATGTTCGTCAGTGTTTTAGTAGGATTTGTGCAAAGTGGATTTTTAGTAATAGGTGTATACATAGCCATGTTTATATTAAATATAAAGCTGGCTTTGATTACGACTATTTTATTACCAATATTATTTGTAGTTATACGTACGTATAGAAAATATAGTTCTGTTGTTTATCAAGACTTACGTGAACGACTTAGTCAACTAAATGCGAAGCTTGCGGAATCATTGCAAGGGATGACAATGATTCAAGCATTTAGGCAGGAAGATCGGTTACAAGATGAATTTAATGAAATTAATGATTCCCATTGGAACGCAGGTAAACGTAACATCAAACTAGATAGTTTACTACTCCGTCCAGCAATCGATTTAGTTTACGCATTAGCAATTATTATGGTACTCAGTTATTTTGGAATTACTTCCATGTCAAACATTGTAGAAGTCGGTGTTATATATGCATTTGTTACTTATATAGATCGATTCTTCGAGCCAATTAATCAAGTAATGCAACGTCTATCTATTTTTCAACAAGCAATTGTCGCAGCTTCTCGCGTATTCAAATTACTTGATGAGGAAGATTTAGCTCCATCACAAAAAAATGATGCACACGCTAAAATTGAGCAAGGAAAAATTGAATTTCAAAATGTTACTTTCTCATATGATGGTAAAACTGATGTATTAAAAAATATTTCATTTACTGCAGAACCAGGTCAAACGGTTGCATTAGTAGGTCATACTGGTAGTGGTAAAAGTTCTATTATAAACCTACTGATGCGTTTCTATGAGTTTGAACAAGGGGATATTAAAATTGATGGACATTCTGTCAAAGATTTTAAAACTGATGAAATTCGTGAAAAAGTAGGACTTGTGCTTCAAGATCCATTCCTATTTTATGGAGACATTGAAAGCAACATCCGCTTACATGCAAAAGATATGACAGATGAGGAAGTTAAAGCGGCTGCTGAATTTGTGCAGGCGAATAATTTTATCGAAAAACTACCTAACACTTACAAACAGAAAGTAACCGAAAGGGGATCTACATTCTCTAGTGGACAAAGACAGTTAGTAGCATTTGCAAGAACAATTGCAACGAATCCAAAAATTTTAGTTTTAGATGAAGCAACAGCTAACATTGACACAGAGACAGAGGTAGCCATTCAAAGTAGTTTGGAGAAAATGCGAAAAGGTCGTACAACAATTGCAATCGCACATCGCCTAAGTACGATACAAGATGCAGAACTAATATTAGTACTTCACCATGGGGAAATTGTTGAACGAGGAACACACCAAGAACTATTGAACCAAAAAGGTTTGTATCATAAAATGTACTTACTACAGAATAGCGTAGTGGAAGAAATAGCTTAATCGAACAAAGGTGAATCCAAATTAGAAAATTCAATACAAAGCGTTTCTGCGACGAGCTTTGCGCAGGAGCAAAGAATAGTGTAGTGGAGGATATTACTTAATCAAACAAAGGTGAACCCATATTAGATAATCCAATACAAAGAGTTTCTGCGACGGCACAGGCTTTCGCAGAAACGAAGATAAGTGGAAAGAGTCAAAAAGCTGTCACAGGCAATTGTAGAGTCAAAGTCGGGAAAGTTTGGTAAGATAGGGACAGTAATTCGGAAAGGAAGACAGCCGTGAGTACTGATATTAACTTACTATTAGCGTTTGGTGCAGGGATTCTAAGCTTTATTTCGCCTTGTACATTGCCTTTGTATCCTGCATTTTTATCCTACATTACAGGAATGTCATTGGAAGAGATTAAAACAGATAAAAAATTAATGCAAAGAAGAGGAATGCTACACACCCTATTCTTCTTATTAGGGTTTTCGATCATATTTATCGCACTAGGATTTACCTCATCTTTCGTTGGAACATTCTTTATTCAATATGATCAATTAATCCGTCAAATCGGTGCAATTTTTATCATTATTTTTGGTTTAATAGTAGTAGGAGTGTTCAAACCAGAATTTTTAATGAAAGAAAAAAGATTGCAATTTAAAAATCGTCCATCAGGTTATTTCGGAACTGCATTAATCGGATTGGCATTTGCTGCAGGTTGGCAACCATGTACAGGTCCTATACTTGCAGCTGTGTTCATAATGGCAGGATCAAATCCTGGTTCTGGTGTTTTATATATGCTAGCGTATGTTTTAGGATTTGCAATTCCATTTTTCGTATTGTCCTTCTTTGTTACGCGACTTAATTGGATTCGAAAAAACAGTCAGTTGATCATGAAAATTGGTGGTTATATTATGATTGCCCTCGGTATTTTACTGTTTTTCGATGGTTTAACGTATATTATTCGTATTTTCAGTCCATTTTTTGGAGGTTTTCTTGGATTTTAATGTGAAGGAGGCATGCTGATGCCAACAGTATTAGTAGTCGATGATGCGGTTTTTATGCGCACAACAATAAAAAGAATGCTAGAAAATCATCAATTTGAAGTAATTGGCGAAGCAGCTAATGGACTTGAGGCGGTAGAAATGTATCGAACTTTATTACCAGATGTTGTGACGATGGATATCACAATGCCAGGAATGACTGGTATTGAGGCAGTGAAAGCAATCATTTCAGAATTTCCAAATGCTAAAATTGTAATGGTTACTGCGTTGGGACAGCAAAAACTTATAGTGGAAGCAATCGAACAAGGAGCAAAGGATTTTATCACAAAACCTTTTAATCCAGAACAAATTGTGAACATTTTGCAGAATGTCACTAACTGGAATGAAAATGAATGATTAAAATTACTAACTACGCTGATTGGTTACAAGTTTCTGAGAAAGAACAATCGCTATTACTATTTGTTAAAACTACGAATTGTTCCGTTTGTGAAGGATTGTATCCAAAAATGCAGGAATTACAAGTAGAAACTAGCATACCTTTTTATATGGTTAATGCATCAGATGTAAAAGAAATGGCAGGACAGTTATCTTTATTTACTGCTCCTGTCGTGTTATTTTGGAGAAACAATAAAGAATATGCACGTTTTGCAAGATTTATCTCATTAGGAGATATTCGTAATGTACTAAAAGAACTAGATGATATGGGGAATTCGCATGTTTGAAAAGATTTCACCGAACGTAATGATAATTGTTTCTACTGCTTTTGCTATCGGTATGGGGATACTTGTAACAACCGTACGTGCTAAAGCAGCTAAAAAACCAGCTAGTGTCAAAAAAATATTATTGCCACCACTATTTATGTCAACTGGTGCTCTCATGTTTGTATTTCCATTCTTTCGAGTAACAGGGATGGAAATAATAGAGGCACTTGCTGTAGGTATGTTATTTTCCACTGTTCTAATTTGGACTTCAAAGTTTGAATGGAAAGATGGAGAAATCTATCTAAAACAGTCTAAAGCTTTTATCTTTATATTATTCGCTTTACTTGTTGTACGGTTAGTTGGAAAGTTAGTGTTAAGTGCAACGATTGATGTAGGACAACTTAGTGGTATGTTTTGGCTATTAGCTTTCGGAATGATCGTTCCATGGCGAATTGCCATGTACATGCAGTATAAGAAGCTACAAAAAGCAGGAGCAACTGAATAAAGAATGCAAAAAGCGAGTATCTATTTTGAAAGAATACTCGCTTTTTATTTGTGTAGAAGAAGATTTGGCCAAAGCACTACAGTTAAGGTGGAGATTAGGCACTTTTCTTTTTTTATTGTGCTTTTGGTTTAGCTTCCGATTCTTCGAAGAATCTATTAAAAGGGGTAACGTCAATTTCCATTTCAGCCAATTTTTTGCGTAAAAATTTATGGTCACGTTTTGGTGTAGCTATAATATAGCCACGGATGAGTAGCTCACGTGAAATGGATGTAGCTTTTTCCTCAAGTGCTAGTTGACCAATTTTCCCTGCAATTTTTTGTTTTGCTACTGGTCTAAAAAGCTCTGGAACTGGACTTACTAATTCATTTAAAAGTGCTTTTTGGTCATCATTCCAAAGATGAATGGTGTTGTCTACATAGTATTCTTCCCAATCTAAATCCGATTTCCCATCGTTTTTAGGGAGAGCCTTAAGGAATTTACGGAACATAAAAAATCCTCCAATGGCCATTAAGCCTATTAAAACAACTGCCCAAAATAGTATAAACCACATAAACCAACCATTTAACAATCTATTCACCTCTTTTTTCTATCTTTAGTATAAGATGTTCTCAAAAAAATTTCACTCTCTATGTATCCTTTCTTTTAAAAAGTATCTATTTACTTGTTGAAAGGAGGTGTTAGTAATGGCTAATTTAGAGTATAAGCAAGCAGTGCTAAAGTTAGTATTTGAAGCGGGATTAGTTGAAGGAAAAATGAAAACAAAATCCAAAACGTATCGGAACATACAAGCTAGTGCTACCGCAGATGGACTTGAAACCGTTGCAACAACACTGGCGAGCTTGTCAAACAGCCCATACATTGGCGCTGAAAAAGTAGAAACATTGAATCTTATCTAATAATATTAGGAGGGAAAGGAATTGGCAAAATCATTACAACTTCTGTTTGAAACAGTAGATGGCAAGAGACTCATGTTGTCCGTCGATGATCCAAAGGATTCTCTAACGAATACAGAAATTGAAGCAGGGATGGAATCCATTATTGCTAGTAATGTATTTTATGTAGAAGGAACACCGATTTCAATCGTTAAAAGTGCACAAGTTGTCGATCGAAATGTTACACATATTATTTAATTATCTAAGACTCTCCAACATTGGGGGGTCTTTTTTACAAAGGAAGTGATTATAATGGAACAGTGGCTTTCATTGATTCAAGATGTTGGCTTTCCAATTTTTGTATCATTTTATTTGATGCATCGGGTTGAAAGCAAACTGGATGAAATCAAAAATGCACTGTTATCTTTAAAATGAGCTCCCAATTCACAAAACTGTTGAATTAGGCGAGACATTCTGGTTGAATGAGTAAAATTGTTTCGTTAAGATTAAGTTATGAATAGAAAAGTGAGGTCTCATTAATGAAGAAGCTATTATTTATTATTTCCATTTCCTTACTTGTACTTGCTGGATGTGGCAGTAGTGGGAACTTTGAAGCACAAACAAATTGGGAAGTTGAAGATTTCTCTTATGTAAACCAACATAATGAAAAGGTTTCCCTAGATGATATGAAAGGTACGGTTTGGTTAGCTACATTCGTTTTTACAAACTGTACAACAGTGTGTCCTCCAATGACCTTTAATATGAGCGATATTCAGAAAATGCTTGTAGAAAAAGGGATTGAAGATTATAAGATTGTGGCATTTAGTGTAGATCCAGAGGTAGATACACCAGAGAAACTTCAAGAATATCTAGGTAATTATGATGTTGCAGATGAAAGCAAATGGGAGCTATTAACAGGCTACAATCAAGCAGACATTGCTGGATTTGCAGCGGATTCATTTAAAACATTAGTAAAAGATGATCCTAATTCAGATCAAGTAATTCACGGTACTTCCTTCTACTTAGTGGACCAAAATGGCGTAGTTGTTAAAAACTATAGTGGTTCTCAAGACGTACCGAAAGAAGAAATCGTTATTGATGTAGAAACATTAATCAAAGATGGGAAATAAGAAACTCTAGATTAAAGACATAAGGTTTCAGGAATGTTTGACATTCCTGAAACCTTTTGATTTATTATCCATTTTTACTTCTTAATTCGTCGATTTCTCCATGAATCACGTTTATTTTGTATACTTCTCATGACAACTCCTTGATTCATTAAGTAAATGGAGACTAATGAATAAATAAGAAAATCGTTGAAATGGCTCCCTTTCCGCGGGCGTTGCCTCAGTCTCCTCGCTTCGCTGCGGGGTCTTCGGCTAACGTTATTCCCGCAGGAGTGTCGCCATTTTAACGATTTTCTAGAAATGAAAAAGTAGTTAACATAAAAATAGACAGTTTTTAAGTGCCCTCAGCGTAGCCGGGAAGTGGCTTGGGAACTCATCTGCTGAAAGCAAGTAGCTTTTACGGACTCTACCAGGCATAATTCAGGTTTCATTACGTCTAGCTAATCACGTTCATTTTGTATTTTTTTAAACACCATCGCATTACAATTCCTTGGTTCAATTCATAGAGAAAAAGCTGCGATACTCCTGCGGAAAAACGGAGCGTCCAAGACCCCACATGAGCGTAGCGAAGAGGAGGCTTGGCATTTCGTCCGCGGAAAGAGAGTAGCTTTTTCGATATTCAATTAGTCGTGATTCTATTTTTTTGAACTGATTACGTTCATTATGTACAATTGTTGACACCATCGCATTACAATTCCTTATTTTCAATTCATAGTGAAAAGCTGCGAGACTCCTGCGGAAAAACGGAACGTTCAAGACCCGCACGAGCGTAGCGAGGAGGAGGCTTGACGGTTCGTCCGCGGAAAGCGAGTAGCTTTTTCGATATTCAATTAGTCGTGATTCTATTTTTTTGAACTGATTACGTTCATTATGTACAATTGTTGACACCATCGCATTACAATTCCTTATTTTCAATTCATAGTGAAAAAGCTGCGAGACTCCTGCGGAAAAACGGAGCGTCCAAGACCCCACATGAGCGTAGCGAAGAGGAGGCTTGGCGTTTCGTCCGCGGAAAGCGAGCGGCTTTTTCCTGTTTCAACTAGTAATAATTCTATATTAAACAAAAAGACTGTAGACAAACTCGTTTGAGTTTTTCTACAGTCCGAAAGAACCTTAAGGCTCTTTTTTTATGCATTCGTTTGCTGTTTTAGTAAATCTCTAATTTCTTGAAGTAAAACTTCCTTAGAATCTACTGGAGGAGCTTCCTCTTTGCTTCTACAACATCTTCTTTACGTTTAAATTTAGATAAAAGTCGTATAAACAAGAAAATAGAAAACGCGATAATAACAAAATCGAAAATAGATTGAATAAAATTGCCGTATAAAATTTCCGCATCCTCGTGCTTAAAGGATAAACCTGTGAAGTTAACACCATTTAATAGTAATCCTATCAAAGGTGTGATAATGTTCTCAACTAATGAGGTAACTATCTTGCCAAATGCTGTCCCGATAACAACAGCTACTGCTAAATCTAGTACATTTCCTTTAAACGCAAACTCTTTAAAATCCTTCCACATAAATCTCACCTCCATAGTGTCATACTACAAAAAAATGAATCTACTGTATAGCGACTTTTTACATTTTTAGTCTACTGTTTATAGTGAATTTATGCTATTGTTTGTCTAGGGATATAGATGGGTGGTGAACCTAAATTTGTTAAAAATGACATATCGAAAAATTTCATTGAAAATTATAATTATTTATGTAAGCATAAGTCTGCTTTGGATATTACTAGCCGATACATATTTGTATCAATACTTTCAAGATGGTAAAATTATTTCGATATTAAAAGGCGTTGTTTATGTAGCCTTTAGCGTCCTTTTACTCTTATACTTAATGAAGCAATCGTGGAAATCACAACAGGACCTTCTCATAAAAGAATACGAGGACGATTTAACAGGGCTTCCCAATAGAAGTTCTTTACAGAAAACTTTAGAAAATTTTATATATAACAAAGAAGTATTTCATCTTTTATTTGTTGACTTTGATCGTTTTAAAATGATAAATGACTTATATGGACATGACAGTGGAGATTTTGCTTTAATGCAAATTTCAGAACGTCTACATAACAATAACTACTTAACTTCTTCCGATATGGTTGCAAGATGGGGTGCGGATGAGTTTATCGTTCTTATTAAAAATCGATTGTATGATGATATTGAAAAATTTGTAGAGAGTATTTTAACAGAATCTACAATTCCACTTTCTATAAATGGAAAAGAAATAAGTATTTCCATAAGTATAGGGTCTGTACAGTGTCCAATCGATACAGTAAACAGCACAGAATTATTACGATTTGCTGAGCTCGCTGCAGATGAAGCGAAGAAAGCTGGTGGGTTAAGACATGTTCGATACCATAAAGAACTGTCAGAACTAGCAAACAAAGAGCTATATTTAGTAGAAGGACTACATAATGCATTAGAAAAAGGAGAGCTGTTTTTAAACTTTCAACCTCAAATTGAGACTGAAACACATGACATCATTGGAGTAGAAACACTTATTCGTTGGAAGCTTGAAAACAAATTTATCTCACCGGCAGAATTCATTCCGATAGCTGAAAAAACTGGCCATATTATTCAAATAGGTGATTTTGTTTTGAGAGAAACGTGTAAGAATATACCTCTGATTGAAAAAGAAATAGGTAAGGAATTGTTATATAGTATCAATGTTTCAGCCCGACAATTTTATCAAAAAGATTATATTCAACGGACGAAGAAGATATTAGAAGAAACGAATGTACTTCCAAGTAAAATTGTTTTAGAAATTACAGAATCCATTATTATGGAGTATACTGATTTTGTACTTAAATCACTGCAAGAATTGAAAGAATTTGGGTTTCAAATTGCCATTGATGATTTTGGAACTGGTTATTCTTCCTTTAAGTATTTAGAATTATTGCCAGTTAATATTATTAAAATTGATCAGAGCTTTACACAAGCGATTCATAGATCACGAACGAAAGCCATCGTTCAATCAATTATTTCACTTGGACATAATCTAGATTTAAAGATTTTAGCAGAAGGGGTAGAAGATCTTTTTCAAGTGGCTAATTTAAATGAATTAAACTGCCATTATTTACAAGGTTATTTTTTCAGCAAACCACTTACATTGGAAAATTTGCTAATGGAATATAAAAAGTAATACATAGAATAGGTGAATGGAGAATAATGAAGCAAAAACAGAATAAGTCCTATAAAAAGAAAGTTTGGATGATCCTATTACTTCTTCCATTTACGATTACTATATACATTTTAGCAATCATTGGATGGCAAGAACTAAGAAAAATACCTGTCGTACAAGAATGGGCAGAATCTATTCAAAATGTTAAAGATATAAAAAATAAATTTGAAGTGCCACCAGAATATATTTCAATCTATCAGAAAGCTGAGGAAAAGTATGGCGTACCGTGGACGCTTCTTGCCGCACACCATCGCATTGAAACTAGATTTTCTACGATGGACCCATTACTATCTCCCGTCGGAGCAGAAGGGCATATGCAGTTTATGCCTTGTACATTTGTCGGTTGGTCTCATCCAAGCTGTAATGGTTTAGGTAAAGGGGACATTCCTGAGAAGGATAAAGTGAATCCAGAGATTATTGCCAAATATGGTGGTTATGGTGTCGATGCAAATGGAGATGGGAAAGCAGATCCGTTTGATATGGAAGATGCTATTTTTAGTGCTGCCAATTATTTAGCTGCAAGTGGAGCCGCAAATGGGCAAATAGAAAAAGCCATTTTTAATTATAACCATAGTGATAAATATGTAGAGGATGTACTTCATTTTTATAATTTGTATGAAAGTCAACTACAGAAGCTAGAGGCTACTTTAGAAGATGAGCAAACAGAGGGACTCTAGTGAGGATATTTCATTTTAATTAGTTAGTTGGACAATAAACGATAAAGTTTGGACAGTCTATTGTAAAAGTTGGACAAACAACCTATAAGTTTGGATAAACTTCTATAAAAATTGGACAATAAATAACCACTCAAGAAAAAAATCTTGAGTGGTTTTGTTATGCCTATATTACATTTACTTACGCATTGATCTTAATATCATACTTAAAATAGCTACCAAAATAATAGCACCGATTAAAGATGGAATGATTGCCATTCCCCATATTACTGGGCCAAAGTCAGGGAATATTAAACCTCCGACCCAAGCACCGATAATACCAGCAATTATATTACCGATAATACCACCTGGAATATTTTTACCTAATATTAGACCAGCTAGCCATCCTATAATACCACCAATTATTAAATATAATATAAATCCCATTGAATTCATCTCCTCTTAAATGATTACTACCTTTATACTCTTTATATAACCATAAAATAGGAGTTTTAAACATTTCGGGTTATAGCATGTTATGCTTGTTTACTACAGTAGCTCCAAGAGAGTTAGTAAAATGTCCAAGAGCCCAGTTATGGCCTTGCTCATTAAAGCTAGCTACTGCATCTTCATGAATAACAATATTAAATCCTAAGTTATAGGCATCGAACGCAGTATGTAGAACACAAATATCTGTACACACACCTACAATATGAAGTTCTTCAATGTGTCGTGATCTTAACATTTGGAGTAGATTGGTTCCAGCAAATGAGCTATATCTTGTTTTATCCATCCAGATAATCGCATCTTTGTTTTGCTCATACACTTCTTTTAATTCACCGTATAATTCACGTCCTTGCGAATTCCGAATATTATGGGGAGGAAACAGTTTTGTTTCAGGATGAAACGGATCATCATTTTCGTGAAGATCAACTGGAAACACAACTAAATCGTTCGTTGAAATAAATTCATTCGTAAGTGATACGATGGCATTCTCAATTAATTGACCAGGTTTGCCACAAGTAAGTGCCCCATGATCCGCAATAAAATCTACCGTATAGTCCACAACTATTAATGCTCTTTTCAAACTAAACAACTCCTTTTCCTTTTCTTTTATTATGGATTAATTATACAAAAAATCTAGTATATACACGCATTTCCAATGTTCAAAATATTTTGCATTCTTTCGTTTTGCGTATTATAATAATAAATAAAGGAGTGGGAATTAATGGACAAACAACATACTAAAAAATTAAATAAACAAGGTATTTGGTTTGTGATACTCCATACGATTTTTATTTTTAATTTGGCATTTGATATATTTTCAATACATTAAAGAGGGCAGTTTTAACTGTCCTTTTTTTATGAGAGGAAGATATAAATGAATGATTTCATAAATGCATATAATTCTATTCAAACGCCATTTGCCTGGGTTGATTTGAATGCATTGGATTATAATATTCGCTTTATTAATGAGAAAACAATAAATAAAAAAGTAAGGGTGGCAACAAAGTCGGTTCGTTCTGTAGAGATGTTGAAGTATTTAGAAAGTAATTTGCAACGTTTTAATGGGTGGATGACGTTTTCAACGGAAGAAACCTTATTTTTATTGGAACAAAATTTTGATGACTTTCTAATTGGTTATCCCCAATTAGATAAATTGAAAGTAGTCGAAATAATACCATATATATTAAAAGGCAAAAAAATAGTTTTTATGGTGGATGATTTAACACAATTGCAATTTCTAGACTCTATTGGGAAAGAACATAATGTTATTATTTCTATTTGTATTGATATAAATGTATCGAAAGACTTTAAATTAATTTATTTTGGAACAAAACGCTCCTCTCTACATAATATAACTGCCCTGGAGGAGTTACTAGATAGAACGAAAGCGCTTTCAAATATTCAAGTTGTCGGGGTAATGGGATATGAAGCGCAAATCGCGGGGGTAGGAGATCGACCTGCCCAAATATATAAGAAGCCTATTATCCAATTATTAAAGAATAAATCGTATCGCTCTATTTCTACTTTTAGAAAAGAAGCGGTTCGATTAGTAAGGAGTTATTATCCACTATTGGAATTTGTCAATGGTGGGGGATCAGGTAGTATTGCTTATACTTGTACAGAAGAGGAAGTATCTGAAATTACAATTGGTTCGGCATTTTATGCACCAACCTTATTTAGTCGATATGATTCTTTGAAGCTTCAACCAGCTGCTGGTTTTGCACTCCAAGTAACTCGTAAACCTGAAAATCAAATTATCGTATGTCATGGAGGTGGGTATATAGCATCTGGAGCTATCGGTGAGGATAAGCAACCTGAACCTTATTATCCTACAGATCTTAAGCTCCTAAAATTAGAAGGGGCTGGAGAGGTGCAGACACCGCTGTATGATCCTAGACAAAAATGCGTGGTAGGGGATGTAGTTTATTTTAGGCATGCAAAGGCAGGAGAATTATGTGAGCGTTTTAATCAGTTGTATTTGAGTAGAGATGGACAATTGAAAAGTGTATGCAATACTTATCGGGGTGATGGAAAGTGTTTTCTTTAAATACATTTAAGTCTTCTAAACCGTGGACTAATTGGGCTGGTAATGTTATTTCTACTCCATTAGAAAGGAAACTTCCAAATTCGTTGGATGAAGTAAGCGAAATAATTAAGCGTGCGAAAGGTTCCACAATACGCGTGACTGGAGCAGCACACTCCTTTAGTTCGATAGCAAAACCTGATGAAATTGCATTATCTCTTCACAATTTAAGAGGATTAGTAAGTATTGATAGTACAAAGCAGGAGGCTACTTTTTTAGCAGGGACTTATTTATTTGAGGTTGGACCAATACTTGCAAAGCATCAATTGGCTCTTCAAAATATGGGGGATATTCAATATCAAACATTAGCAGGTGCTATTTGTACTGGGACTCACGGTACAGGAATCGGGCTTGGATCGCTGTCAGAACAAGTTGTGGCGTGGAAATGGATAGATGGAATTGGGGAACTACATACTCATCGAAGAGGAAACGATGAGTTGTCTAAAGCATTGCATCTATCACTAGGACTATTAGGAATAATTGTTGAGGTTACATTGAAAGTAATTCCAGTGTATGGACTTCGAGTGGAAAGTTATCATGTACCACTTTTTGAAGGACTCCAAAATTGGAACAAAGATCAATATGAAAACAGACATCTAGAATGGTTTTACTTCCCTGGACAAGAGAAAGTACAAGTGAAAAAGTCGAACATGATTAAGGCTAAACCTCAAACGTATACTTCGAAAACAACAGAATTTCTAAAAGGAAATGTTGTAGAGAATTATGGATTCTTTTTTTTATCTGAGTGGTGTAAAAGAAATCCTAAAAGAACAAAATGGGTAACCGAATTTTCTGCAAAAAATGTACCGATTGGGAAAAAAGAAGGTTATAGTTTTGAAATGTTCCCAACTCCTAGACTCGTAAGATTTTTAGAAACTGAGTATGCCGTCCAACACACACAATTTCAGGCTTGTATGGAAGAAGTACATTTCCACTTAAAAAGTCATCCATTTGACGTACATTTCCCTATCGAATGTCGTACTACGAAGGGAGAAAATGCATTTTTGAGCCCAACACAAGGTGAAGAAACGGCATTCATGGCGTTCCATATGTATAAAGGGATGGATGAAACAAACTATTTTAAGTGGGTACATGAACTGATGGAAAAGTATGGGGGGAGACCTCATTTTGGCAAAATGAATGTACTTACAACTGACAAGCTTCACACATTATATCCTAGTTTAAATACTTTTATAAAAATTCGAGAATCATATGATGAACACAATCTATTTTTATCCAATTATTTCAAGCAATTATTTAGTGTCAAATAATATTATTATGTAAACTTATTTAAAATAATGAAACCGAACAATTTATTCAATGTTCGGTTTCATTATTTTTATTTGACAGAACCACTTACAAAAACATCATTTTTATAATACATATTCTTCACTAATATATTTGGGCCTAAGCATTTAACTGCTGGACAATGACAATTGAGTGAATGAGAAAGGGGAGAAGATAACCATTTTTCGAATATAGCTGGTAGGGCATCCGTTTGGATATTTCCTAGTTGAGGAGCATCTCCAAAATCGGTGACAATTACTTCTCCAGTAAATATGTTCACATTTAGACGCGATCTTCCGTCTGGATCATTTCGTACGGACACGTTTTTACTTTGCTTTAGTCTATTTAATAACTGTAAACTTTTTTCATTTTGACTACATGGATAAAACGGCAACGTACCGAAAAGCATCCAAACATTTTCATCGCGAAAATCGAGTATTTTTTCGATCGCCTCATGTGTTTCTTCTAATGTTAACGAAGTGAGTGCACTTGCAAAATCAGAAGGGTACATTGGGTGCACTTCATGTCTAGCACATTTCATTTCGTCCACTATTTGTCTATGAATATGTTCTAAATATGGCAATGTTTTTTTGTTTAGCATAGTTTCCGCTGAGACCATTACGCCTGCTTCCGAGAGCATACGACTATTGTCTATCATTCGTTGGAATAGACTAGCACGTTGATCATATGTAGGCTTTCTTTCCATCATCGCAAAACCGGTTTCGACAAATTCATCAACGGTACCCCAGTTATGGGAAATATGTAAAACATCTAAATAAGGGGCGATTAATAAGTATCTATCTGGATCAAGCGTAAGGTTCGAATTAATTTGCGTTCGAATTCCACGACTATGTGCGTATTTCAATAATGGGAGTACGTACTCGTTTACTGATTTTTTGGAGAGCATCGGTTCTCCACCAGTTATACTGATCGTCTTTAAGTTAGGAATCTCTTCTAAACGATGCAATATTAAGTCAATCGGAAGTGCTTCAGGATCTTTCGTTTGTAAAGTATAACCAACAGCGCAATGTGAGCAGCGCATATTGCAAAGGGTTGTTGTTGTAAATTCAATATTGGATAATGTAAGCTTACCGTGCTTTTCTATGTCTCGATATGCTTCCCAGGGGTCATTAAGTGGTGTCAACTTATTTATAGCAATCATACATAACTTCCTTTCCAATCAAGTATTATCTCATATTTGGGATAAAAAGAAAATGATAAACAATAGAATGATAGGCTTCTTATATAAGTAAAAAGGGATTATTTCTACAAAAATAGAATAGTCTAAAAAAGTTCGTTTAGGTTGAAAATATTAATATGGAGGATTTCTATATTACTTGAGAGGAATGAAAAAGTTCGATTAGCACTTATACAACTGTTAGATGGTATAACCGATGAGCAGTTCAATGTGAAATCTAGTCAAAATGCGTGGTCACCAAAAGAGATAATAGATCATTTAGTTAAGATGGAGAGAACAATTACTAGTGGTATTAGGCACCAATTAACAATTCCAGATAGTCCTAGGGCAATGAAAAAACCTATCCAAATATCCACTTTGCTCATCGTTAAAGTAAAAGCTCCAGCTCACACTGCTCCTACATCAGAATATAAAACAAAAGTGGAAATGAAAATCGAGCTTCATCATACTCGAATGGAACTTATTTCTGTCTATAAAAGTTCTAATATGGAGACATTGAAAATGAAATCATTTAAGCATCCTATATTCGGACAAATTCCACTGATACAATGGTTTCCCTTTTTGGACTACATGAAAAAAGGCATATAAAGCAATTAGAAAAAACGATTAAAATATTAAAAGGTCATAAGTAATAATTATCACTAATAATAATTTTAATGTAATTTACTTATAGACTTCATTGAAGTATGATAGGTTATGGAGAAAAGTCACTAGAAAAGAGTCTTTTCAATAGACATTAGGAGGAACAAAAATGGCAAAAAGTAATTTACACAATAGCCGCACTTCTTTTTCTCTAAATGGTAAAGAGTATAACTATTATCGTTTAGCTGCTTTAGAAGAAGCTGGTATTGCAAATGTATCACGCCTACCTTATTCAATTAAAGTATTATTAGAATCTGTTTTACGTCAATATGATGGATATGTAATTAAAGAAGATCATGTAAACCAACTTGCAAAATGGGGTAAAGATGCAGACACAGAAGCGGAAGTACCATTTAAACCTTCTCGCGTTGTACTACAAGACTTTACTGGTGTACCAGTAGTAGTAGATTTAGCTTCTTTGCGTTCTGCAATGAACGAAATGGGTGGAAACCCAGACAAAATCAACCCTGCTATTCCAGTTGATCTTGTAATCGACCACTCTGTACAAGTAGATAAATACGGTTCAGCTAATGCTTTACAAGCAAATATGGATCTTGAGTTTGAGCGTAATGCGGAGCGTTACAACTTCTTAAAATGGGCTCAAACATCATACGATAACTTCCGTGCAGTACCTCCAGCAACTGGAATTGTTCACCAAGTAAACTTGGAGTATTTAGCTCCAATCGTGCATGTGAACGAAACTGCTGATGGCACATTAGAAACATTCCCAGATTCAGTAGTAGGTACTGACTCTCATACAACAATGATCAATGGTATCGGCGTTCTAGGATGGGGTGTAGGTGGTATTGAAGCAGAAGCAGGAATGTTAGGTCAACCTTCTTACTTCCCAATCCCTGAAGTAATTGGTGTTAAATTAACAGGAGACCTTCCAAACGGAACAACTGCTACTGACTTAGCACTTAAAGTTACACAAGTATTACGTCAACGTGGCGTTGTTGGTAAATTTGTAGAGTTCTTCGGTCCTGGAGTATCTAAATTACCACTAGCTGACCGTGCTACAATTGCTAACATGGCTCCTGAATATGGTGCAACTTGTGGTTACTTTGCAATCGATGAAGAATCTATTAACTACCTACGTCTAACTGGTCGTGAAGAAGAGCATATTGCAGTTGTTGAAGCTTATTTGAAAGCTAACGACATGTTCTTTGATCCAACTTTAGAGCCAGTTTATACAGATGTAATTGAAATTAACTTAGCATCTATCGAAGCAAACCTTTCTGGACCAAAACGTCCACAAGATTTGATTCCTCTTTCTGACATGAAAGCTCGTTACCGTGAATCAGTTGTTGCTCCTCAGGGGACACAAGGTTTCGGTTTAACGGAAAAAGAATTCGATAAAGCCGCTACTGCTAAATTTGCTGAAGGAGATGTAACAATTCCAACAGGTGCTGTTGCAATCGCTGCAATCACTTCTTGTACAAATACATCTAACCCATACGTAATGCTAGCAGCTGGTTTAGTTGCGAAAAAAGCAGTAGAAAAAGGATTAACTGTTCCTGCTTATGTAAAAACATCATTAGCACCTGGTTCAAAAGTTGTTACTGGTTACTTACAAGATTCAGGTTTAGATAGCTACCTTGACCAAATTGGTTTCAACACAGTAGGTTATGGTTGTACAACATGTATCGGTAACTCAGGTCCATTACTTCCTGAAATTGAAAAAGCAATCGTTGACGAAGATTTATTCGTAACTTCTGTTCTTTCTGGTAACCGTAACTTTGAAGGACGTGTACATCCACTTGTAAAAGCGAACTACTTAGCTTCACCACCACTAGTTGTAGCTTATGCTCTTGCTGGTACAGTAGACATCGATTTACAAAAAGATTCATTCGGTAAAGACAAAGATGGTAACGATGTATTCTTCGCTGATATTTGGCCATCTACGGAAGAAGTAAACGAAGTGCTTTCAACAGTTGTTACTCGTGAACTATTCCAAAAAGAATATGCACGTGTCTTTGACGAAAACGAAGCATGGAATGCAATCCAAACTTCAACAGAATCACTCTATACATTTGATAACACATCGACTTATATTCAAAACCCACCATTCTTCCAAGGATTATCGAAGGAGCCTGGTGATATTGAAACACTTGCTGGACTTCGCATTGTTGCGAAATTTGGCGATTCTATCACTACTGACCATATTTCACCAGCTGGTGCGATTGGTAAAGATACGCCTGCAGGTAAATACTTGCGTGAAAACGGTGTAGAAATTCGCGATTTCAACTCTTATGGTTCTCGTCGTGGTAACCACGAAGTAATGATGCGCGGTACTTTCGCAAATATCCGTATCCGTAACCAAGTTGCTCCAGGTACAGAAGGTGGATACACAACTTACTGGCCAACTGGTGAAATTATGCCAATCTATGATGCAGCGATGAAATACCAAGAAGAGGGTACTGGTTTAGTAGTACTTGGTGGAAAAGATTACGGAATGGGTTCATCTCGTGACTGGGCAGCAAAAGGTACTAACCTTTTAGGTATTAAAGCTGTAATTACTGAAAGCTTTGAACGTATTCATCGTTCAAATCTAGTAATGATGGGTGTTTTACCACTTAATTTCTTACCAGGTGAAAATGCTGAATCTCTAGGCTTAACTGGTAAAGAAGAAATTAGTATAAATGTAGCAGAAGGTGTAAAACCTCGTGATATCTTGCAAGTAACTGCAAAAGCAGAAGACGGTACTGAAAAACAATTCAACGTGCTCGCTCGTTTCGATTCAGAAGTAGAAGTAGATTACTACCGTCACGGTGGTATTCTTCAAATGGTTCTACGTAACAAAATGTTAGAAGCATAATATTATTTAAAAGGTTTCGGGAATGAACAACATTCCCGAAACCTTTTTATTTTTACTCCTGAATAAATAAGAAAATCGTTGAAACGGCTCACTTTCCGCGGGCGTTGCCTCAGTCTCCTCGCTTCGCTGCGGGGTCTTCGACTAACGTTAATCCCGCTGGAGTGTCGCCTACTTCAACGTTTTTCTAGAACTGAAAAGTATTATCATAAAAGATAGAGAGTTTTTCTGTGCCTTCAGCGTAACCGGAAAGAGGCTTAGTGATTTATCCGCTTAAAGCAAGTTGTTTTTCGATACACAATTAGTCTTGATTCTATTTTCAAGAAAAATATCATGAATAGATGATTGCACTTATTTTGTCACTAGCTGATTGTGTTCATTTTGTATGTTTAGGGACACGTCACTTAATTACATCTTGATTCAATCCGTAGAGGAAAAAGCTGCGAGACTCCTGCGGAAAAACGGAGCGTCCAAGACCCCGCATGAGCGTAGCGAAGAGGAGGCTTGACGATTCGTCCGCGGAAAGCGAGTGGCTTTTTCCGGACTCAATTAGACTTGATTCTATTTTCAAGAAAAAAATATAATCACCACTAGCTGATCGCGTTCTTTTGTATGTTTGTGGGCACATCACTTAATTACTTCTTGATTTAATCCGTAGAGGAAAAAGCTGCGAGACTCCTGCGGAAAAACGGAGCGTCCAAGACCCCGCATGAGCGTAGCGAAGAGGAGGCTTGACGATTCGTCCGCGGAAAGCGAGTAGCTTTTTCCGGACTCAATTTGTCTTGATCACTATTAATGAAAAGTGACTTAATTATCTCTAACAGATGGCATTCATTTTGTATATTTGTGGACGATATCACATAACAACACCTTGATTTAGTACGTAGAGGAAAAAGCTGCGAGACTACTGCGGAAAAACGGAGCGTCCAAGACCCCGCACAAGCGTAGCGAGGAGGAGGCTTGGCGATTCGTCCGCGGAAAGCGAGTGGCGCTTTTTGATATGCAAGTGGTCTTGATTCTATTTATTTTTAAGGAAAAACTTTCATTTTGCATCTTTTATAGATTCATATCTTCTATCCTTTATTAATAATTAGTTACATTGATTGAAGCGGAGGGTGGCGACTCCTGCGGGAATAGCGGGACAGTCGAGAACCTGGACGGAGCGTAGCGAAGGAAGCGGCTCGGCCCCGCCTGCGGAAAGCGTCCGCCTATAGCGAAAATCAACTCGTTCTAATTACTATATATTTTATTTTATAAGAAAAAATACTGTGATAACTTAAAATTCTTCCAGTTTGAGAGCCTAATTGATAGTGAAATTAGGCTCTTTTTTCTTATTAAGTGATAGATTTAAAGGAGAATAGGTGTATATGTTAATTCATATGATGAAAATAAAAAGTATAGGAGTGAATAAATTGAAAAAAAGAAAAGTACACCTGCTGATAGCTGCATCTATTTTACTCATTTCAATGTCTCTTTTACTCTTTACTAAGGCACCTAAAGCTGTTATTGAAATTTGTTCTCCACTATTTCAATCAGGATCCATTGAAACACAAAGCTTACAATACAAACTTATGGATAAAGGTGGATTATATGATCAAGTAGGACAAAGATTAAAAGAAAAAGGATATGAACATCATATACTCGGGGGAATTACCTCTAAAGATATAATACTAGTTAAATTTGTACTAGCGAATAAAGCGGTTAATGATAAAAGACAGGAAGAAATTAAAGAAATTTTTCATCACTATGTTACAGTAAACCAATTGGATCCAGAAGCGTTTTTGGTAAAAGTAAGTAATGATACTAGCACGAATTGGTAACTCATATTACCTATTTAACTAAGAAAAACACCCCAATTGGAGTGTTCGTAACAGCCTATTATTTTGTCCATTCTGGTTTGATTAATGAAAAAACAAATGTATCGTTGGATTTGTCATTTTGATAAATATACCCTCTTAACATACCTTCTTTTTGAAAACCTAATTTTAATAGTAGTTTATAAGAAGATTCATTTTCCGTAAATGTAACTGCTGCAATACGATATAAGTCTAATTCTTCAAAACAATAACGGACAACAGCTTCCACAGCTTCACTGACGATACCTTTTCTCCAATATGAAGGAAGTAAGTCATAGCCTATTTCTGTCCGTTTCTGGGAGAGTTGTAGATTATTTAAGCCAACAGTTCCAACTAACTCAGACGTTTCCTTCCAAAAAATTCCCCATCGAATAGACCGCTTATCTTGAAAATTTTTTGTAAAGGAGTTAATCATATTAATCGCTTGTTCTTTTTGCTCAAAAGAAGCCATACCGTAATATCTTGTCACTTCATCATCTGAAAAGATACGAAATATACTGTCAGCGTTCTCTTTTTTTATTTCCATTAGTTTTAAACGGTTTGTTTCTAATACAGGAAAATCCATATTTGTCCTCCTTAATGGGTTAGCATATGAATATTTTAACATAATTTTATATATTTCATAACATCTGAATTGTCGTTCAATTTTGAAGATTAGTGTGATAGGATAAGTTTAGTAGATTATGTTAATTGATAGGAGGTAAAGGATGGAACAAACAACAATTATCATGTCGAAGCTAACTCCACCTATACCATCTTCTTATTATATGAGAAGATCATCCCTCATAAAAAAATTAAAAACAAATGCTCATAAAAAAGTATCTCTTTTACATAGTGGAGCTGGTTTTGGTAAAAGTTCTGCATTAGCACAGTATTTTACAGATTCAAGAGAATTGTATTCATGGTACACGATAACGGAAGAGGACGATGATATTCTGCCATTTCTACGATACTTAATACAAAGCATTCGTAGAGTTATTCCCACTTTCGGTAGTAGTTTAATGGAGAAAGATCTTCTGTCGATGTACCCAAAAGAAGAGGAATTAATCCAGTGGTACTCCTTATTTAGCAATGAATTGGCAATAATTGATGAGCCTTTTTCCATTGTCTTAGACGACTTTCATCTTATTGATCATGTGTTTCATATTAATTATATTGTAGAAAAAATTATTGAGTTTCTTCCACCTCATATTCATCTTGTTGTTGCATCTCGAACACGTCCGAAGTGGTCCAGATTGTTAAAGCTTAAGCTAAAAGCACAATTAGTAGAGATTGTAGAGAAAGACTTTTTGTTTAGTGAGGAAGAGATACAAGTATTTTTTGAAGATTATTTTGACAAAACGATTTCAAATAAGGAAGCAATAGAGATAATGAAGCTGACGGAGGGCTGGGCAATTGCTATTCATTTGATCGCAATGCAACTAGCAGAGACGAATAAGCAGATGAACCAGCTTTTTGATCCTGCACTGAAAGATTTGTTCTCTTATCTATCTGAGGAAGTATTTTTAATTATGAGTGAAAAAGACAAACAGTCATTATTGAATTTTAGTATTTTCCCAACGTTTACCTCTAAAGAAATTCTAGAGTTTTTTGGAGAAGAAGAGGCAAATAGTCTAGAAAGATTAGCAAGTAGTCACGCCTTTATTCAATCACTAAGCGATACCGATTCTTATCGATTTCATGCATTGTTTCAGCAATACTTAGAAACAAAATGGCACCAAAAAGATAGTACGTTGTATTATGAGACACATAAAAAAGCAGCACATTATTTTAGTGAGCAAAATAATTTAGTTCAATCCATCCATCATGCAGTAAAAGCTAATGACAATCGTTTTCTAGGAAAGATGATAGCTCAGTTTGCTAGTTCTATGATAAAAGCTGGGCAGTTTGATTGGTTATTAGATTTACTTAAAGAACATTTGACAGAGAATAGTAGAGAAGAATTTTACGAACTTTTTTATTATGAAGGGGAATGTCATCGTTATCGAGCTTATTATGAAAAAGCGAGAAGGGCATACGAAACATGTATCACCTATGCAAAGGAAAAGGAAAATTCACTTTATTTGAGTAGAGCAAATGCGGGTATTGCTCATATCTATTTAGACACGATCCAACCAGGTCTTGCTAAGCCCTATTTAGAAGAAGCTGTATACTTTGCAGAAAAAAGTTCGGAGATAAGTCGCCATGAAATGTTGCTATTAAAAAGACTTCTAGCTGAGAACCTTGTTAATTTGGGTAAGGCATCCGAAGCAAATGAATGGGTTAAAAAGGAACAATTAGATGCTTCTATTTTAAGAGAAGGAAATTTAGACGTACGAATTCTCCTTCGTACAGGAATGTTACATAAGGCACAAAAATTATTAAAAGACAGAAGTAGTGACGAGATTAGCTTGCCGGATTCGCATAGAGAAACAGGAGTTTTACTTTCCTATATATGTTCTTTAACAGGACAAATTGAAGCAGCAAAACAAACTGCCATTAAAGGGATTGAGACAGGCATTCGTGAGAAATCAGGATTTGTGGAAGCTGTCGGTTGGATAAGAAGAGGACATGCCGAAATATTAGATGACCCTTTCGATTTAGAAACACCCGAGAAATACTATTTCAAAGCGGTTAATATCATGGAAGAGTTAAACGTTTCTAGAGGGAAAGCCGAGCCCTACATGGGACTTGCCATTTTAAAATCTAGACAAGGGTTATTCCAAGAGGCTGTTTCTTACGGAGAAAAGGGTTTGCGAGAAACAGATAGAGGTAATGATTATTGGCTATCTGCTTATATATTAATCTGTTTAGCAATTGTCTATTCTGAAAATGAAAACCTCGAACTAGCAATGGAAACTGTTCAAGAAGCACACAAACTTTTTAAGGATGGCGGAGATGTTTACGGAGAGATGATTTCACATTATTGGTTCATGTTTATTCAATATCAACTACAAAATTGGGTAGAGTTCATCCAATATGCTGAAAAATTTTCTTCGTTATGTATTCAGTTTAATTATATTTTTTTCTTGCAAAAAAAGACGATATTTGGACCTGTAGATTTACAGATTCACTATCCAATGCTGCAAAAAGCTCTTGCATTAAATCCAGGTTCTCACTCAATCAATGCATTGACAAATATATTGAAGATTAATACAGTGACAAACTATCCAGGCTATCAACTTACACTTCAACTACTTGGACCCTTTTCAGTTTTTATGAGTAATAAAGAAATCGATGACCGAAAGTGGCAGCGTGATAAATCAAAGGAATTATTTGCATATCTCTATTTGCATAAAAATCGTTTCACTCCGAAAGAAGAATTGATGCGCACCATATGGGGAGATGGGGAAGAAAAGACAATTGACCGAGACTTTAAAGTAGCATTAAATTCATTATTAAAAGTAATTGAACCGAATCGATTAGCACGGGAAGAATCCTATTTTATTATTCGGAAGCAATCGATGTACCGAATAAATCCAGAAGCAATTGTTCATAGTGATTTAGAATCTTTTTATCTTTATGCGGAGCAAGGAATAAATGAAAAGAATCCAGCTTTGTCAAAAGAAAGCTTATTAAAAGCAGTCCATATATATAAAGGTATTCTATTAGAAGATAAATCTATGATTGACTGGTTAGCTCATGATCGTGAAAAGGCACAACAACAATACATCTTAGTTTTAGAAAGGCTTGCTCAAACATGTACTAGATTAAAGGAATTTGAAAAAGCTATTTACTGGGCGGAGAAACTTTTAAGAGTAGATCTAACTTGGGAAGAGGCATATCGTTTATTGATGTTTGCATATTATCAACTTCAAAATAGAACCCAAGCTGTGAAATGGTATGAACGATGTGTTTCAGTATTAAAGGTCGAATTAAAAGTAGAACCGATGAGTACAACTATTCAAATGTATGAGATGATTACAAATTACGGTTAAATACCGTTTACTAGTTTTATTTGTAAAGAAGATTGTACTACGGTAAAAATTCTCACCTCCAATTGGAACTGCATTAAATGTCGTGGTGAAAAAGTATTACTCAAGAAAAAGGGCTTATGATGAATTTGAGAACTCATTATCTGCTCTTTTTTTTGCAACAAAGGGAGGAATTTCTTTGAAGTTAAAGCATTTTACCTTGGTATTAATTTGTGTCTTCTTAATTTCTGCTTGTAGCAATGGAGAAAGCATAAAAGTACATTTAGAGGAAGCATACAGGCTTGCATTGGATTCAATTATAGATTTAGATCCAGGCTTAAATGGTGACATGGAATTCATTGCTATAGATATGAGCAATTTCAATGATTTATCTGAAGAAGAAAAAGAGGATATATTAAGTTTCTTTCAAACTAAGTATAGAGTTGAAGTAATGGATGCTACATTGGAAGAATTACAAGATAAAGGATTATACAATACTGATTCTGATACTCATGCACTATATGGAATACTTTTAAACCTTGAAAAAGTGGATTTTCAAACTAATCATACTATTAACTTTGAAGGTTCAAAATATAGATCAAAGCTTGGTGCTGTTGGAGTCGAAATTACCGTTCAATATAAAGAAGGACAGTGGGAAATCACGGATTCACATATAACGTGGATAAGTTAAGTTTAACTATATTGTTTACTTGTCGTAAGAAAAGAACTTTTTCTACGGCAGTTATTCGTTTCAGAGAAAACAACCTGCTCCTGCGCTGCTTCGCATACTCGTCGCAAAAGAGTTACAAAAGCTATTGCTTTTGTAACTCTTTTGTAACTTCTATTATGTACGATTTAACTGAAGCATGAGAACGCTTACAAATGGATAAAAGGGGGATTTTCATGATAAAAAGATGGGGTTTATTTTTAACTCTTGTATGTATTTTGATCATCAGTGCTGCTTGTAGCGATAAGGCAAGTACTACGAAAGAAGAAGAAAAAGAAGGAACATCTCCAGTATCAGGTGAAGTGACAGAAGAAAAAGGAACAATCAAGATTGGCGTGCTTGCATCGTTAACTGGTGCACTGGAGTCTTACGGCAAACAAACGAAAAATGGATTTGAATTAGGTCTTGAATATGCTACAGACGGGTCAATGGAAGTAGCAGGGAAGAAGATTGAAGTCGTATTTGAAGATACGGAAACAAAACCAGAAGTGGCTGTTCAAAAAGCGACGAAGTTACTAGAAGAAGACAAAGTTGACTTTTTAGTTGGATCCTCCAGTTCTGGAGACACATTAGCAGTTCTCCCGCTTGCGGAAGAATATGAAAAGATTATGGTTGTAGAACCTGCAGTTGCAGATAGTATTACAGGTTCAGAGTTTAATCCGTATATTTTCAGAACAGGACGAAACTCCTCACAAGATGCAGTTGCTGGTGCAGCGGCTATAGCGAAGCCAGGTGTGAAAATAGCAACGTTTGCTCCAGATTATTCATTTGGATGGGACGGAGTAGCTGCATTTAAAGCTGCTGCAGAAAAATTAGGTGCGGAGGTAGTACTGGAAGAATTTGCAGATCCTGCTGCTACGGATTTCACATCCAATTTACAAAAAATTATTCAAGCAAAACCGGACTATTTATTTGTTGTTTGGGCAGGAGCCAATTCGCCTTGGAACCAAATTGCAGACTTAAAAATGCAAGATAAAGGAATCAAAATTTCAACTGGAGCTCCAGATATTCCAGCATTATCTGTAATGGAACCATTAGTTGGAATGGAAGGATTCTCTGTTTATTATCATACACTTCCTAAAAATCCAATAAACGATTGGTTAGTAGAAGAACATAAAAAACGTTTCAATGGGGAAGTACCTGACCTATTCACTCCTGGTGGAATGTCTGCGGCAATTTCTATTGTGGAAGCTTTGAAAAAATCAGAAGGTAATGCAGATGGAACAGAATTGATTAAAGTGATGGAAGGAATGTCATTTGATACACCAAAAGGCAAAATGACTTTCCGTCCTGAAGACCATCAAGCACTGCAACCTCTATACTCTATTAAACTGGAAAAACAAGATGGTGTACCATACCCAGTTCCAGTTCTTATAAGAGAATTATCTCCTGAAGAAACAGAACCACCAATTTTAGGTAATAAATAAAAATGAGATGTGACAGCCTAAGAAATTAGGTCTGTCCCTCTCCATATTATAGAGCAAGTTCTATGATATGGAGAGCGGCAGATGAAAGGGGTATGTTGATATTGGAACCATTATTGAAAACAGAGAATTTAACAATAAAATTCGGCGGGCAAACTGCTGTTGATCATGTGAATTTTGCGATGCCTGCGAAACATTTTAAGTCGATTATAGGACCGAATGGTGCCGGAAAAACGACATTCTTTAATTTAATCAGCGGAGAGTTAAAGCCTACGGAGGGGGATGTCATCTTTAGGGGAGAATCGATGGCAAAGTACTCATCTGTAGAACGTACAAGAAAAGGCCTCGGGCGGTCGTTTCAAATTACTAACGTATTTCCGAATCTCACCGTCATAGAAAATGTTCGGCTAGCTGTCCAATCTAAAGAAAATATACGTTATCAAATGTTTCGGCATTTTATCGCATACAAAGATTTGCATATTCAAGCGGAAAAATTACTAGAAATAGTTTTACTTTCGAACAAAGCAAATTCCATTGCTAATCAGCTATCTCATGGAGAAAAAAGAAAGCTAGAGATTGCTATGTTACTTGCGTTAGATACAGAAGTCCTTCTGCTCGATGAGCCTACTGCTGGAATGTCTTTAGAGGAAGTACCAGCTATTCTAGATGTGATTAAACAAATTAAACAAACGGGAGAAAAAACCATTTTATTAATTGAACATAAAATGGATATGATCATGGACTTGTCTGATTCTATTATGGTTCTTTTTAATGGTAAATTGCTTGCCGACGGTACCCCTTCAGACATTATGGAGAACGAGACTGTTCAACAAGCTTATTTAGGAGGGTTATACGATGAGCAGCTTACTTAAAGTAGAAAATGTTCATACACATATTGGTCAGTATCACATATTACAAGGTGTTTCATTTGAGGCAAAAGCTGGAGAAGTAAGTGTTTTATTAGGAAGGAATGGAGCGGGAAAAACAACTACGCTTAAAACGATTATGGGTTTGACCCCTGCCACATCTGGAGCAATTACTTTTGAGGATGAAGCCATTACGAAAAATCCCACACATCGTATTGCATCTAACGGAATTGGTTATGTGCCAGAGGATCAAGGAATTTTCGGTGCGTTAACAGTGGAAGAAAATTTAAAGGTAGCAATGAGAAAAGACGATGATTCCGCAAAGGAAAGGCAAGAGTATGTTCTCAATCTATTCCCAGACTTAAAAAAATACTGGAAAAAAGACGGTGGACATTTGTCGGGCGGACAAAAACAAATGCTATCGATGGCAAGAGCTTTTGTAAATGAAAGTAAACTGCTACTTATCGATGAACCGTCCAAAGGACTCGCGCCAGTAGTCATTGAAAAGGTAATGGAAGCGATAAACGAAATGAAAAAACAAACAACAATTATTTTAGTGGAACAAAACTTCATCATGGCCAGTAGAATTGGGGATACATATACACTTATTGATGATGGAGAAACAGTTCAATCAGGGCAAATGAGCGATTTAGTGCAGAACGAAGAGTTAAAACGTAAGTACTTAGGAATTGGGTAAGGGGGTTTTAGGATGGAGTTAATCATTAATTTATTAATCAATGGTCTAGCAACAGGAATGTTAATTTTTCTTCTCGCAGCTGGATTAACATTAATATTCGGATTAATGGATGTATTGAATTTTGCACATGGTGGGCTTTTTGCATGGGGAGCCTTTTCAGGTGTTTGGTTTTATGGACTTACAAATAGCTTCACAATAGCAATCATAGGAGCAATTGTTACAGGAATTGTCCTTGGTTTTATTACAGAAAAGCTAATAATAACGCCAGTTTATGGTAATCACATTCAGCAAATACTTATTACACTTGGCTTTATGATTGTGTTATCAGAGATGCTGAAAGTAGTTTTCGGTCCAAATCAAATAGCAGCTAAAACACCTCCATTGCTGTCAGGGAGCTGGGAGCTTGGTGAGGTAATTATTATTAAATACCGTTTGTTCATCATCATAGTTGGATTCGTGATTTTTGGGATTTTTCAATTTATATTAAAACGTACCAAAATCGGATTAATCGTACGTGCGGGTGTAATGAATAAAGAGATGGTGCAAGCACTTGGTATTAACATTAAACAAGTATTTTTATATGTATTTATGGTTGGAGCTGCTCTTGCTGCTTTAGGTGGAGTATTAATGGCTCCTTACTCCGGAGTAATTTACGCAGAAATGGGTATGGAATTTGCTATTTTAGCTTTTATCGTTGTTGTTATTGGTGGGATGGGAAGTTTTCCAGGTTCTCTTCTTGCAGCAATACTCGTAGGACTTGCAGGTAGCTTCATGGCGTACTACGTTCCTGCTCTATCACTTGCGGTTAATATGATGCTAATGGCTATTGTATTAATTTTCCGTCCGCAAGGTTTGTTTACAGTGAAAGGATGATGATGCGTAATGAAGTCTAAATTTCAAGTTAATAATGGGGTACTACTAGTATTAGTAGCTGCTCTTGCTGTTTTTCCATTTGTGTCTGACTCCCGCACATGGACGATCTTACTTACCCAAATATTTATCTTCTCTATTTTGGCGATGAGCTATGATATTTTACTAGGTTATACAGGAATTGTGTCTTTTGGTCATGCAATGTTTTTTGGAATGGGTGCCTATACAACAGCAATCATGCTAAATAAATTTGAAGCTAGTTTAGGAGTATTTTTTTTCTCGATCGCTATTGGCATGATTATAGCTGGAATCATTAGTTTTTTAGTAGGGCTACTTACTTTACGGTTAAAAAGTCATTTTTTTGCGATGTTAACATTGGCTGTATCTGGCTTATTTTTAGTACTTGCCGAAAAATGGAGAACATTAACACATGGAAATGATGGATTCACCTTCCGTGCACCTGAATTATTTAAAGATAGAGTGATGTTTTACCTATTAGTGCTTATTTGTTTAGTACTCGTATACTTTTTCTTGCGCAGATTCGTAAGTTCTCCACTTGGAAGAGTATTAATAGCTGTCCGTGAAAATGAGCAACGGACGAAATCATTAGGATATAAAACATTGCATTACAAAGTAATAGCTTCTGTCGTTGCAGGTATCGTTGCAAGTTTAGCAGGATCTTTGTACGCAGTTTCCTTGCGTTTCGTGAATACAAGTGTTTTGACAATGGATATTACATTGGATGCATTGCTTATGACCATTATAGGTGGAGTAGGAACATTAATAGGTCCTATTATAGGTGCTGGTGTCATCGAATTAGCACAGCATTATTTATCAGGTCTTGCTAAGGAGCATCCTATTTTTGAAAGATGGATTATTTTCTTCGGTATCATTTATATATTAGCGGTCATATTTTTCCCAAGAGGTATTGTTGGTACGATTCGCTATGCTTTTTGGAAACGAAAAAACAAAGATGTGAGTGTAGTTCTAAACACCTCTAAAGTAAAGGAGGTTGCAAAATGACAGTAGGAATCGTTAGTACTGGTGTTTACTTACCAGAAACAATCATGACTGCTGAGGAAATCGCTACCCTCTCGAATTTACCAATAGATGTTGTTCAAAACAAAATGGGTATCACACAAAAACCAATACCAGGTCTAGACGATCATACGGTTATGATGGGTATTCGAGCTGCAGAGAAAGCCCTTCAAAAAGGAAAGGTTGATCCAAAGACGATTGATCTTGTCATTTATATAGGAGAAGAACATAAGGAATATCCATTATGGACCGCAGCGATTAAATTGCAAGAAGAGATAGGTGCCTACCATGCTTGGGGTTTTGATGTTGCCCTCCGTTGTGGCACGACTATAATGGCTATTAAAGTAGCGAAAAGTATGATGGAATCAGATTCTACTATTAATACGGTTCTACTTGCAGGTGGCTATCGAAACAGTGACTTTATCGATTACACAAATGAACGTACACGTTTCATGTTTAATCTTGGTGCAGGTGGAGCAGCAATGATTCTAAAAAAGGATCATGATAAAAACATTATATTGGAATCTGACATTATCACAGATGGATCATTCTCAGAAGATGTAGTCGTCCCAGTTGGAGGAACTAAAGAACCCCTTACGACGGAGCATTTACAAAAAGGATTATTTCGTTTAGATGTAATGGATCCTGAAGGTATGAAAGCTAGGCTCGAACAGAAATCGATGCAAAACTTTTTAAAGGTTATTCGTAATTCATTGTTGAAAAGCGGTTACTCAGAGGGAGATATTGATTATTTAGCTATACTTCATATGAAAAAATCTGCTCATGATTTTGTCTTAGATGAATTAGGGTTAACGGACGAAAAATCTATTTACTTAAGTGATTACGGACATATTGGACAAATGGATCAAATTATTTCGTTAGAGCTCGCAGAGAAAGCTGGGAAGTTAAAAGACGGAGACTTAGCAGTTTTAGTAAGTGCTGGGATCGGCTACGCTTGGGGAGCAGTAGCTGTAAGATGGGGAAATCATGAAAGGAGTGTAAGTAAATGAGTTTACAAAAAGTGCAATTATCAAATGGAGAATCCATTGCGTATCGCGAACGTCCAGGCGGTGAAGAGGTGATTGTGTTAGTTCACGGAAATATGACCTCTTCTAAGCATTGGGATGTTTTAATCGATAAGTTAGATACACGATATAAAGTGTTCGCTGTGGATCTTAGAGGTTTTGGACAATCGACTTATCATACACGTGTACAAGGAATAAAAGATTTTTCAGAAGATCTAAAAGGTTTTGTGGATGCATTAGAGCTAAAACACTTTCATTTGATCGGTTGGTCTACTGGTGGTGCAATTTGTATGCAGTTTGTTGCTGATTATCCTGGTTACTGCGAGAAACTAGTACTACTTGCATCTGCATCTACGAGAGGCTATCCGTTCTTTGGTACAAATGCAGATGGCTCACAAAACTTTGAGCATAGACTACAAACTTTGGAAGAAGTAGAAACAGATCCTTCTAAAACATTAGCTATGCAAGGATTATATGATTCTAAAAATAGAGAAGGATTAAAAGCAGTTTGGAATGCAGCTATCTATTCTCATAATCAGCCATGTGAAGAACATTATGATGCATATGTGGAAGATATGTTGACCCAGCGCAATTTAGTCGATGTTTACTATTCTTTAAACACTTTTAATATAAGTGCTTCTCATAATGGAGTAACAAATGGAACAGATCAAGCAAAAGATATAAAGATTCCTGTATTAATCTTAAGAGGAGATCGTGATTATGTTGTCACGGAAGAAATGACACAGGAAATTGTAGCTGACTTAGGTGACAATGCTACTTATGTTCCGTTAGTCAATTGCGGTCATTCTCCATTAATCGATGATTTGGAGCAGTTAACTCAACGTATCGAATCATTTTTAAGTTAGATAAAAGCGAAATCAAATAAGCCAAGGAGAATTGGACTAAAGGAGAATGCATAATGAGATTAAAAGATAAAGTGGCAATTATTACAGGTGCTGCAAATGGAATAGGATTAGCCGCAGCTCTTCGGTTTGCAGAAGAAGGAGCAAAAGTAGTCTTAGCGGATTATGATGCGGAAGCTGGATTAGAGCAAGAAAATGCTCTGACGGCACAAGGGTATGAAGCAAAGTTTATCCAAGTAGATGTAGCTAACCGAGAAAGTGTAGATTCCCTTGTTCGACAAACAATTGAGCATTTTGGAAAAGTTCATATTTTAGTAAATAATGCTGGAATAACAAGAGATGCAATGCTCACTAAAATGACAGTAGAAGATTTTTCCCGTGTTTTGGACGTGAATTTAACAGGAGTTTTCCATTGCACACAAGCAGTGGTTCCTCATTTAGTTGAGCAAGGCCATGGAAAAATTATTAACACATCTTCCGTAACTGGTGTTTACGGCAATGTCGGTCAAACAAATTATGCTGCATCGAAAGCAGCTGTTATCGGAATGACAAAAACTTGGGCGAAAGAACTTGGACGAAAAGGAATTAATGTAAACGCTGTCGCGCCTGGTTTTACGTATACTGCGATGGTTGCAAAGATGCCTGAAAAGATTATCGATCAGATGAAATCAGTAGTTGCCTTACAACGACTTGGAGACCCTAGAGATATTGCGAACGCTTATTTATTTTTAGCTTCAGATGAATCTAGTTATGTTCATGGTCATGTGCTTCAAGTAGATGGTGGGATCATGATGTAACGAAAGGAGCGGTGCAATGTGTATACAGAACAAGCTTGGATTTATAAACGTGCAGCACTGTCTCCAACAAAAACTGCTTTAATTGATAGCAATTCGGGGGAAGAATGGAGTTATGAAACATTAACCAATCATATATCCAAATGGATGCACTATTTCCAACGTCAAGATTATAAGAAGGGCGATCGAGTCGTCATTTTGTCACAAAACAGAATCGAATTATTTGCCATTTTATTTGCTTGTGGAATGAAAGGACTTCTTTACGTTCCGCTTAACTACCGATTAAGTAGATCAGAACTTACTTATATACTAGATGATTGTCAGCCGGTTCTCATTATTCATGATGAGGAGCATCAATCTATTTGTAATACATGGACAGAAGTGGATCGATTATTAGTCAACACTCTGTTTGATGATATAGCATTATTCGAACCTAACATTCATTGGGAGGCAACTGATCCTTGGATCATCATATATACTGGTGGAACAACCGGTAAACCAAAAGGAGTTGTCATTTCTTTTGAAGCTGTGAACTGGAATGCGATTAATACGATTATTAGCTGGGGACTAAGTGATTTAGATTGTACATTAAATTACATGCCTATGTTTCATACTGGAGGCTTAAACGCCCTTTGTATTCCTATTTTGATGTGTGGCGGAACTGTTGTAACTGGTAGTCGTTTCGATGCAGAAGAGGCTCTAATAGCGTTAAATACATACAAGACGACTCTCTCTTTGTTTGTGCCAACGATGTATCAAGCTATGCTCGAGACAGAGTATATAAAAACAGCTAGCTTTCCAACTGTTAGAGTCTTTTTGTCGGGAGGAGCACCATGTCCAAAAAACATCTATTATCAGTTTGAAGAAAGAGGGATTCTTTTTAAAGAAGGTTATGGTCTTACAGAAGCCGGACCTAATAATTTTTTCATTCACCCTAATGATGCACTTAAGAAAAAAGGTTCAGTAGGAAAGTGCATGCAATTTAATCAAGTAAAGGTTGTTAATGATTTTGGTGAACCTTGTAAAATAAACGAAGTCGGAGAGCTATATATATATGGAAAGCATGTGTTCACTAAGTATTGGAACAATGAAATAGAGACAACAAGAACATTTGATAATGGATGGCTGAAAACAGGCGATCTAGCTAAATGTGATGAAGACGGTGATTATTATATCGTTGGAAGAAAAAAAGAGATGATCATTTCAGGCGGAGAAAATATTTATCCGCAGGAAGTTGAGCAGTGTCTCGTATTACATCCAAATATACGAGAAGCAGCGGTGATTGGTGTCAAAGATGAGAAATGGGGAGAATGCGTTACCGCCTTCTTAACATGTAAGGAAACAAAAGAATTTTTTGAGACGGAAATCATTCAACATTGCAAAAAGTCGCTTGGAAGCTATAAAGTGCCTAAGAAGGTATTCATTCTACAAGAGCTTCCACGAACGGATGTTGGTAAAATAGATAAAAAAAGGTTGCAAGAACTAGCTTTATGTACACAAAAGAAATAAAATATAAAACTTGCAGTCAGTTAGAATGAAATAACTGACTGCATTATTATGTACGGTATGGCAATCTCTCTTTCAGCTTTTTATGTCATCTTTTTGTATAATAAGTTTGAGGTGACATTTATATGTTTATAAGCGAAAAAGAAATTGAAGTACGTTATGCAGAAACAGATCAAATGGGTGTTGTGTATCATGCAAATTATGTCATATGGTTAGAAATAGGTCGTACTAAACTTATTCAAGATTTAGGGTTTACATATGCTGGTTTAGAATCAGATGGTTACATATCTCCCGTTACAAATGTGAATATTAACTATAAATCTTCTGTTAAATATGGGGAAACAGTAGTCGTGAGAACATGGATAGAAACACACGGCAAGCTTCGTACTACATATGGTTATGAAATAGTACATGAAGACGGTACAGTTGCATCTACTGCCACATCTGAGCATGTCATTGTCAAAAAAGACAATTTCCGCCCAGTATCCCTCAGTAAGATCAGTCCAGATTGGGATGCTAAATACAGAGAAATTGCTAAGGTGATCGATTAATGGCTTTTGGAATCACACGTGAGGAATTATTGAAATGGAAAGCTTCAGTTAAAAAAGAACAAATAGCTTTTCTCACTCACTATTGGCTAGATGAACGCTTCCCTGGTTGTAACACTGTTACAAAAGTAGGTTGCAGTAATTTAGCAACATTAATCGAATGGGGGAAACAATACGGATTAAAGGAAGAGTGGATTGATCATAAAGAGGATTACCCACATTTTGATTTGTTTGGACAATACGAATACGACATTATGAAAAAAGAAGGACAGCTGGAGCAGCTTAAAAGATTTAAATAGTTTGTTGCATCGTTACCATAAATAAAAGACATCCGGAAAGAGAAACCCGGATGTCTTTCAAAAATCAGAAATAAGATCTTAAAAATATAGTTTTGTCTGTTTTCATGAAGCGAGATTCTGTTAAATATCCATTGCGAAGGTGATATTTCAGACTGCCTTGAAAACGCTTGGCAGTCGAGGCGCGCCAGCATGAGGCGGAAGCGAATAGAACTTAAGTTCATGAGCTTACAACGATGTGCAAGCAACGAAGAATGAAAGCGTTTGTCAACAGTCTGAAGCGTGATTCTCTCACGCTTTTTTATATGAATATGCAAGCTCATCTAATTTTGAATCTACATCTACATACAAGTCATGTCCATCGAAAAACCATGCGTCTCGTTCTTCTATGAAGAACATAATATCGTCATTTTTCACAGTTACGGAAGGAATAACTGGTGTATCCATTGTCATGCCAATTGAAAATCCATCATGCAATGGACTTGATCCACCATATCGAGCATAAAAGCGAATTGTATCACCGGATTTTGCTTCCATTTCTTCTTTAAACCATCTTAGTGCATTTGGAGAGATGAAAATTTTCACATTAACCACCAAGCTTTCATTAGGTTATATCCATTTTACTTTTGGTTCAGTTCCTTCTTTAATTCGTTTAATGTTAGAGCGGTGTCGATAAAAGATGAAAATTGTTATAATCAAAATAATACCAATCAAAGGTAAATCATGTTCGACTGTAAAATAATAAATAACGGAATATAAAAGGGCAATAAGAGCTAAAATCATTGATGTAAGAGAAACCATTTTCGTTAGCTTGAGTATAATGAAAAAACCAACTATTAATAGTATAAATATCGGCCAGTTATACCCAAGAAGAATCCCACCAGAAGTTGCAACAGCTTTCCCACCTTTAAAGCGAGCAAATATAGGAAACATATGGCCAACCACAGCTAAAATTCCTAAAATTAAAGGATGGATATTCGTTGATTCAAAAAATGGTAATGACCCGAGAAGAGTAGCTGCAGTCCCTTTCAATATATCCATGATCGTAACTACTAAACCTGCTTTTTTTCCAAGTGTGCGAAACGTATTTGTTCCACCCAAATTACCGCTTCCGTGTTCACGGATATCCGTATTATAAAATAACTTTCCAATCCAAAGACCGGATGGAATTGAACCAATCACATAAGCAAGTAAAAGTAAAATGATAATAGTCATAGTATACTCCTTTAATGAGAACTCTAATAATATATTGAACTTTCTTAGTTTAACATGTACGCTAAGTTCTGTTCAATGTAAAGAAGGATTTACGAGGATAAATATAGAATGCTAGTCATAGGTGAATTGCAATCTATTTCATATTTATTTACAATTAAGTTTCGGTGAGTATACTGGAACTATTGACAGACACACTTTCTGTTTGTACGCTTAAACATAAGTGAAGAACAGATGTTTTGTTTTTTTTGGAGGGGAACATATTTGAGTAAAAAAGATGCTTTAACAAGTTATAGTGATGACGATATTCAGGTTCTTGAAGGATTAGAAGCCGTTCGAAAGAGACCTGGTATGTATATCGGCTCAACAGATGCACGAGGGTTGCATCATTTAGTATATGAGATTGTTGATAATGCAGTGGACGAAAGCTTAGCAGGTTTTGGTGACCATATTATTGTAACAATTCATGAGGATCAAAGCATTACAGTCCGAGATTTTGGACGTGGAATGCCAACTGGAGTACATAAAACTGGTAAACCAACTGCTGAAGTCATTTTTACCGTTCTACATGCTGGAGGAAAATTTGGACAAGGCGGTTACAAAACAAGCGGAGGTCTACACGGTGTAGGGGCATCTGTTGTGAATGCGCTATCATCAGTCGTTGAAGTTATCATACATCGTGATGGCAAGAAATTTATCCAACGTTTTGAAAATGGTGGTGTAACAGTACAATCACTAAAAGAAATAGGGAAAACGAAAGAAACAGGAACATCTGTTCATTTTTTACCAGATAGCTCCATCTTTTCTTCCGTTAAATACAATTATGAGACGCTAAGTGAGAGACTTAGAGAATCCGCTTTTCTATTAAAAGGCTTAAAAATCGAACTAATAGATGAACGTACTGGTGTACATGACATCTTTTTTTATGAAACGGGAATTGAAGCTTTCGTTTCTTATTTGAATGAAGAAAAAGATATCATTCATCCTGTTTTCTATATGGAAGGCATCCAAGATGAGATAGAAGTTGAATTTGCTTTTCAGTTTAATGATGGATATTCAGAAACTATTTTGTCTTTTGTCAACAACGTTCGAACTCGTGATGGCGGTACACATGAAACAGGTGCGAAAGCCGCTTTAACAAGAGTTTTTAATGAATATGCTCGAAAAACTAATTTGTTAAAGGAAAAAGATAAGAATTTAGAGGGCTCTGATATCCGAGAAGGTATATCTGCTATCGTTTCAGTTCGTATTCCTGAGAATTTGTTACAGTTTGAAGGGCAAACAAAAGGAAAGCTTGGAACAAGTGAGGCAAGAAGTGCAGTAGATGGAGTTATTTCAGAAAAACTTCAATATATTTTAGAAGAAAATGCAGAGCTAACCGGATCTCTAGTTCGAAAGGCTATACGAGCACAACAAGCGAGAGAAGCTGCACGTAAAGCTAGAGAAGATGCTCGTAATGGTAAAAAACGCAAACGTTCGGACACAATTCTTTCTGGTAAATTAACACCAGCGCAATCACGAAATGCTGCAAAAAATGAATTGTATCTTGTCGAAGGAGATTCCGCCGGTGGATCCGCTAAACAGGGTCGTGACCGTACATTCCAAGCAATTTTACCTTTACGAGGGAAAGTAATAAATACAGAAAAAGCAAAACTGGCCGATATTATGAAAAATGAAGAGATCTCCACAATTATTCATGCAATCGGCGGAGGTGTTGGATCTGATTTTCAAGTATCTGATATTGCATACGATAAAGTAATTATTATGACCGATGCTGATACAGACGGTGCACATATCCAAGTACTTTTATTAACTTTTTTCTATCGTTATATGAAACCATTAATCGAAAATGGAAAAATATATATTGCGTTACCACCACTTTATAAAATTTATAAAGGGTTAGGTAAAAAAGAAGTGTTTCAATACGCTTGGACTGAAAAAGAATTAGATGCTGCAACTAAAAAGATTGGTAAAGGTTATATGCTTCAGCGCTATAAGGGACTTGGGGAAATGAATGCGGACCAATTATGGGATACGACTATGAATCCTGAAACACGTACATTAATACGAGTGACTATTGAAGATGGTGCTAGAGCAGAAAGGCATGTAACGACACTTATGGGGGATAAAGTAGAACCCCGTCGTAAGTGGATTGAAACGAATGTAAACTTTAGTTTAAACGATGATTCCAATATATTAGAAAATGAAAGAATTCACACGGAGGATGAGTTAGTATGACACAAACCGAACGATATCAAGATTTACCACTAGAAGAAGTGATCGGTGATCGGTTTGGACGTTATAGTAAATACATTATTCAAGACCGTGCTTTACCGGATGCAAGAGACGGCTTAAAACCAGTTCAACGTCGTATTTTATTTGCAATGTTCCAAGAAGGGAACACAAATGATAAACCTTTTAGAAAATCAGCAAAAACAGTAGGGAATGTAATCGGGAACTATCATCCACATGGTGATAGTTCCGTTTATGAAGCAATGGTTCGTATGAGTCAAGATTGGAAACTTCGCCACATGCTTGTAGAGATGCACGGGAATAACGGATCAGTAGACGGAGATCCACCTGCAGCAATGCGTTATACGGAAGCAAGACTTTCAGCAATTTCACATGAGTTGCTTCGAGATATTAACAAAAATACAGTGGACTATATACCAAACTTTGACGACTCCGATTCAGAGCCAGTTGTGTTACCGGCTCGTTTTCCAAACCTATTAGTAAATGGATCAACTGGTATTTCTGCAGGATATGCAACGGATATTCCGCCACATGCATTACATGAAGCTTTAGATGCAGTTTTAATGCGTATAGAAAATCCAGCTGCAACAATAGATGAACTAATGACTGTTATCAAAGGACCCGATTTTCCAACTGGCGGTATTATTCAAGGCATCGATGGTATTAAAAAAGCATATGAAACCGGAAAAGGTAAAATTGTTGTTCGATCTAAAACCGAAATCGAAACAATTAAAGGTGGTAAAGAACAAATCGTTATTACCGAAATCCCTTTCGAAGTGAACAAAGCTAATTTAGTAAAAAAAATTGACGAACAACGACATGATAAACGTTTAGAAGGAATTGCAGATGTTCGTGACGAATCGGATCGAACTGGTTTACGAATCGTAATTGAAATGAAAAAAGAAATTGATGCTCATGGCATTTTACAATTTTTATTCAAGAATACAGACTTACAAGTAACCTACAACTTTAATATGATTGCGATTCATAATCGACGTCCAACTATGATGACATTGCCATTATTATTAGATTCTTATATTGATCATCAAAAAGAAGTGGTAACACGTAGAACCGTATTCGATTTAAAAAAAGCAAGAGAACGTCTACACATCGTTTCGGGTCTGATGAAGGCATTATCTATATTAGATGACGTTATTCGAACTATTCGAGCATCAAAAGATAAAAAAGATGCTAAAAATAACTTAATAAGTTCATACGACTTCTCAGAACCACAAGCAGAAGCAATTGTGTCATTACAATTGTATCGACTGACGAATACAGACATTACGGACCTTCAAAAAGAAGAACAGACATTAAATGCATTAGTAAAAGAATTAGAGAATATATTAGCAAAAGAATCTGTTTTAATGAAAGTGATTAAAAAAGAACTTCTAGAAATTAGAAAACAATTTGCAGAACCACGTAAATCCATCATTGAAGACGAAATTGAAGAAATTAAAGTAACATTAGATGTATTAATACCAAGTGAAGAAGTAATTGTGACAGTCACGAAAGATGGCTACATAAAACGAACAAGTATGAGATCTTTTAATGCGTCCAATGGGCAAGATTTTGCTATTAAAGAATCAGATTACTTGTTATATCAAGAGCCGATTAATACACAACATCATTTACTTCTATTTACGTCAAAAGGGAACTATATTTATCAGCCTGTACATGAATTACCGGATATACGTTGGAAAGATCTTGGCCAGCACATTTCAAGCATAGTACCATTAGAAGCTAATGAAACGATTATTAATGTAATAGGGATCGAATCATTCGATTTAGATTTATGTGTACTTACTGCAACGAAAGATGGACAAATTAAACGTTCTTTACTTTCTGATTATGTTGTCCAACGATATGCACGTCCGATTAAAACGATGAATTTGAAAAACGAAGATGAACTTGTACTTGCTCAGCTTGTAGCACCTTCTGATGACGTATTAATAACAACTTACTATAGCTATTCAGTTAGATTCTCACTGGATGAAGTTCCGATTACAGGTGTAAAAACAGGTGGGGTAAAAGGTATTAATCTGAAAGATGATGATTTCGTAGTAAGTGTAAATGTGATTTCTCAAAATAGTACAGAAGACATTACACTAATTACGCATCGTGGTGCTGCGAAGAAAATGTCGCAAAAAGAAATTGAAGCAGGGGCACGAGCAAAACGAGGAATTGTAACGCTTCGTGAACTAAAAACGAATGCCCATCGAGTGTATACAGTTATATTAACGGATAAAGACGATGAACTTGTTGTGGAAACGGACAAAGGAGTTCAGGAAATCATTCAAACGAATACACTTCGTCCAACCGATCGCTATTCAAACGGTTCATTTATAGTGGATACAGATAAAGATGGTCAGCTTGTTCGAGTTTGGAAACAAATAGTCGAACAGAAAGATTAAAGGTGTCATATGTGGAGAAATGGGAATGTTTGGATTGTTTTAATAGGGGAATTGATTGCAGGTCTCGGTCTATGGAGTGGTATTATAGGCAACCTCGAATTTATGCAAGAAAAAGTACCTTCTGACTTTCATAAATCATTAATACTAGCAAGTGGACTATTAGCAGGTGTGTTAATGGGTCCACTTGCCGGTAGAATAATTGATCAGTCCAAGAAGAAGAATGTGTTAATTGTTTCTAGTATAGCTCGAGTGTTAAGTGTTTTATTTATGTTTGTTGCGATTTCAACTGGGTCTATATGGTGGATGGTATTGTTTCTAATTAGTTTACAAATATCTGCTTCTTTTTATTTTCCTGCTTTGCAAGCAACCTTACCCCTTATAGTAAAAGAGCAAGATTTATTGCAGTTGAATGGAATGCATATGAATATAGCAACTATTGCACGAGTAACTGGAACAGCAATTGCCGGTCTTATTCTAGTATACTGGCCAATCCAAACACTTTACATGATGTCTATGATTGCTTATGCAGGCTTACTCGGATTTACTTTTCTACTTAAGATTGATGAAACTAAGAAGCCTAAAGAGAAACTTGCAAAAGGGAAGAGTGGTTTTAAAGAGGTTTTCCCTATGCTGAAGGATAATAAAGTTGTGCTCATGACGCTTCTATTAGCACTAATTCCAGTATTATTTATTGGGTCCTTTAACTTAATTGTGATAAATGTCAGCGAAATACAAGACTCCTCGTCTATTAAAGGGATGATTTATGCAGTTGAAGGTATTTCATTTATGTTAGGAACTTTCGCTGTTAAATATATCGGAACAAAGTGGAAGATACAACATATACTATTTTTCTTTGTTTATGTTATTGGATTTGCAGAACTCTTATTATTTTTCGCGGATATGGCTTTCATTACTCTACTAGCATTTGCACTATTTGGATTTGCGATAGGATGCTTTTTCCCAACAGCTATGACGATTTTCCAAAAGCAAGTGCCTAAAGCAATTCATGGTCGTTTCTTTTCATTTAGAAATATGATGGATCGTGTCTCTTTTCAAGTAGTATTACTATCAACCGGTGCATTATTAGATATAATTGGTCTTCCATATATGGCAATTGTATTTGCTATAACAAGTATATGTTTATCTACATTATTTCTTTATTTATTGAAAAGAAACCGAGTTAATATTCAACTTCAACCAGAAAAAATATAAATAAAAAGCATTTCCATCAGGTACTATACCTTTTGCGAAATGCTTTTTATATTTTCTATGTTGTTGATCTAATTTCTCTTTCTTTGTTTTCGTCATCCGTACATGTGTACTAAAGTCGACATCATTACGTAGCATAGAGACGTCTTTACCCGTATTGCGAAGCTCATGCTCACGTTTTCGTTTGGCAGCTGATTTTGCCATTTAAACCACTCCTCATAAAGTATTAATCATACTATTTAAATATAAGATAAAAGTTTATAAGCAGCAAGATATTCATATTAAATTACCTTATTTTTATTTATAGTACAGAAGCAATATCAGACTAAAAGTGGGGAGAAGGAGTAACTAACACTAAATGTACCTATCACGTAATTAATAGAAAAAGTAACTTATGTAAGTATTAGAGTTAGACATAAAGAAATAAAAACAAATGCTTTTTTTTGAAAATAGAAATATGTATTTTAACTGGGTAATAGTTGTTATGTGAAGTAGAAATGAAATTCAGCAGGATAAACCCTAAATTGTAAAAAAATTATTCTTAAGTAAAAACTTCTTAGTAATTTATTTTTGAGTGATAAAACATAAAAAAATGAATTTCCTTAAAATATCTCACTGTTTCAAGTATACTTATTAAATGAAATACAACTTAAGATAATTTATATTATGTAAACTAAAATATCGAAACAATAAAAGAGGTCTCATTTTATGATTCCCCTTTGTACACGTACAAGAATCTCCCAACACGACACTCTACTCTATGTACCGGCTGGAACTTGCTGTACTTTGGTAGTATTGTCTATAAAAGAATACGAAGAGAATTTCAGATCTTCTTAACTACCATTTAACATTTAGTATGTATTATACCTTTAACGCTATTATTGAATCGACTTCAAAATTTCTTTTCTCGATTTATAACAATTTAACCTTGTCTGATTATCTCAATGTCCTTATGTAATATTTCTTCAATATTAAATGTAATTCTATATTCATGAAAAATCACTACTTAAAATGAATAATGTTTGTAATGTGCATTAATACTACAGATTTTTTTCCCTCTTTAAAGTCTATCAATGGCTCATAAATCCCCATATCCTCAAAACAGTTGTTAAATCTACAAATCTAAAGACTTTATTAAATAATACCCTGTTTTTTATATCGTTCTTCAATACTTGCCTCCGAAGTATTGAAAACCGCTACGTTAGTAGCTTCTTGAACTAACCTACCCAGTTATAAAGTATATAGAATTTAAAGTATTATCCCTGAAAAATCCCCTTTTAATACTTCTTTTAGATTCTGATTTTTACATAAAAAAGATGCAGTAATAGCTGTTCTATTATTTTTATTTTCTTGCCTTTCGTATTTTTCAATTTTAACTTCACAAATTATTGTATCTCCCGTAAACACAGGTCTTAAAAACTCAAAATTCATCGTACGGGCCAGAACGTTATTATCTCCACCCACTTTTGTTGGCAGAGTTGCCGTCAGTAACCCTTGAACTACAAGTCTTCCCTGTTCATCTGGGGTTAGATGATGAATCCCTTCATCTCCCGAAACCTTAGTAAACAATTCAACATCTTCAACTGAAAAATTCCGTTCAAATGCAATAATATCTCCTACTTTTAAAACCAATTTTATTCCCCCTTTATTTCAAATCCTTTAATCTTATCTGACTAAATTTAGATGTGACATATATTCAAATGCTGTTGTTCCATATACGCTTTTAAAGTGTTTATTTAAATGGGTTAAATCGACAAAACCACATTCAGCTACTGCTGAATAAATATCTCTGTTTTTCTCTATTAACTTCTTTGCACGTTCTATCTTGCAGTTAAGAAAATATTGGTATGGTGGAATTCCAGTATGAGCCTTGAATGACCTGATAAACTGAAACTTCGATACATTAAGCTCTTTACATATCTCGTCGAGTTTAAGTACATTATTCAAGTCGGCATGAAGCATATCCTTTGCTTTTCTAACTAAAGTGTCATCTTTCTTATAGTCGGTAGAAAGATTAGTTTGAAGTAGGCTATCTGTTAGGAATAAGAGTAATTCACTGCACATAGCCTCATCTTTTTCGCTTAATATTGCATTAGCAAGACTTAATATATTTTGTTTAATTTTATCATAATATACAATAGGGGTTGAAAAACGTACTATGTCCTTTTTCCCAATAGCCTCTAAAAGCAATTCTGGCTCAATATATATCATTACATAATCAAGGCCTGCCTTATCATGTGCCATTCCGTCATGTGCCTGTTCTGGATTAAAAAGCATAACACCATTTGGATAGGATAATTGTAAACTACCATCCAAGTTATAATGTTGAATACCACGCAATGTTACACCCATTGCATACTCCATGTGAGAGTGCTTTTTATACGTAAAATCAGTAATACTTGCAGACAACGCAGTAATACCAGCCGATTTTTTATAGATAAATTTGTCCATCTAATTCACCTCTTAATAGTTTACTTAGCCTACCTAAATCCATATCATTATTGCTGCATAAACTAAAAATAGTGCCATTATTACATTAACAATCTTCTTATGATTCTGTAAAAATTGTTTGAAGATTGTACCGAAAAGAACCCATGTAATAAACGCTAAAAATCCAATGATAGTTATAACTATAACACTTATAGTTAACGCAGGCATTGCGGTATAGTAGGGCAATATAAAGCCAGGAATTATAGTCATTGTAAATAGTACCACCTTTGGATTTAAAAACTGCATAAGGAAGCCTGACGCAAAGGTAGCGGTTTGGTTTACACTTGGTTTTGTTGTGTCCATTTTGTAAATTTGATAAGCAAGATAGAGCATATAAAAGCTTCCGATTAACTGCATAACGATCAAAATTTTAGGTATGATTGTTATAAGCATAATATTCAACATGACTGAAATAACGAGTAATAAACCAAAAGCAATAGTTGCCCCATACGTATATTCCATTGCCTTTTTTGTCCCCAAATTATGTACTGTGGATAATATGACGATATTAGTTGGTCCTGGTGTAATAGTAACAATAAAACAGTATATTAAAAATGATGTAATATTCACGAGGAAACTCCTTTCAAGTTTTCTCATGTAACTATACATCTTTATATTTAATGGCATATAGTATGTTATTGCAGAATTAAAGCTTCTGAAATGTTAACTCCATAAATTCACGGTGCTGATGACAGTGAAACATATAAAATCAATCGGTAAGCATCAATGAGAATTAATCCCTCCCCCCTTCGCCTTTTGGCTGGAGCAGATCAACTTCTTCGGTGAGTATAGCTTTGTGCTCAATACACCAGTCTGTGTTCATTAACTCGGTCCACTATAGACGTAAAAAGTCCCTGGTTTCTGCTAAACGGAAGCGCACTGACCTAAAAAAATGAGACAAATAAAAACACCTTTCGTTGAAAAACGGGTATACAATACCTAAATCATCAATGCGGAGGTGTTTTTTCTATGGGGACAAGAGTTAGTTATCCAGTAGAAGTNTGCACTGACCTAAAAAAATGAGACAAATAAAAACACCTTTCGTTGAAAAGCGGGTATACAATACCTAAATTCAATACGGAGGTGTTTTTTCTATGGGAACAAGAGTCAGTTATCCAGTAGAAGTGAAAATGAAGGCCATTGAAATGCGGTTGGCTAAGGTGCCAGTAAAAGAAGTAATGGAAGAATTGAATATTCGGAACAAAACGCAATTGAAGACATGGATGCGGTGGTATCGAAATGGAGAAATCCATCGTCTCCATCAACCAGTTGGTAAACAATATACCTTCGGTAAAGGACCAGAATATGACAGTGAGACAGCCAAGTTACAGACAGAGAATCGGTATTTGAAACAGCAGATTGAAGTCTTAAAAAAGTACGCAGAATTGGAAAGGAAGTGGCGCCAAAAGTAGTCATCCAATTAGTCGAAGAATTAAAGGATATTATGCCAATAGCCGAGATCTGTCGGCACCTAGGTGTAGGTCGCTCATCATACTATCGTTGGAGAAAGAATGAGGATCAACTCACTCCAAAAGAAATTCGAGATCAGCAGATTGGCGACTTGTGCAAACAGCATAAATTCCGATATGGTTATCGCAAGATTGCCGCTCTATACACAGGAGTTTGTGAGAAAACTGTGCAGCGTACTATGCAAAAATATGGTTGGCAATGTAGAGTAAAGGTGAAGAAACGGAAGCGTACCGGGCAGCCAGCATACGTCGCACCGAATTTATTGGCACGTGATTTCTCAGCATCTAAACCCATGGAGAAGCTAGTAACGGATATTACGTACTTGCCTTATGGCCAATCAATGATGTATCTTTCTAGTATTCTCGATGTCTTCAATGGTGAGATTGTGGCACAAACTATCGGTTTCAAACAAGACACCGACTTCGTGTTGGACACGCTTCATCAATTGCCCAAGCTACCGGAAGGTTGTATCCTGCATAGTGACCAAGGTTCTGTTTATACATCCTATGCTTATCAAAAAGCAGTCAAAGAAAAGGGAATTACCATGAGCATGTCCCGCAAAGGCACGCCAGCTGATAATTCCCCAATCGAAACGTTTCATTCCTCTCTAAAGTCTGAAACGTTCTATCTCGACGATATCTATCGCACAACGAACGCATGTGTGATACAGATTGTCGAAGAATACATTACTTATTATAACAATATCCGTATTCAAACGAAATTAAACAGCCAATCGCCGGTTCAATACCGTCAATTGGCTGCATAATAGGGTGTTTTATTCCTGTCTCAATTAGGGTAGTCAGTGCCTAAGCAAGAGGGGTTTTTAGATGGAGAAAGTTAGATTTTGATGTTGTTTGGAGAAATAGATGTAAAATAAAGAAAGTATTTAGAAAGTATTTAGAAAGTATTTGAATTTGCAGTTATGGAAGTTTAATTTGCGATTGGGTAAACTGAACTTGCGATTAGCGGATATGAGTTTGCGATTCCAAGAAATCGGTCCAAAGAAAGCACCTGAATTTGCGCTTATGAAGGTTTAATTTGCGATTCTAAGAAATCAGTCAAAAGAGAGTACCTGAACTTGCGTTTATAAAGGTTTAATTTGCGATTAGGTAAACTGAACAGTCAAGTACTTATAATTGTGTAAAATGCTAATTACAAGTCTTCAATTGTTTTGTATCACAAACAGATTCTGTTCGAAGTATGAATTTGATTGGATTGGAAGGGGGTACCCCCTTCCAATCCAATCAAATTTCGCG
>NZ_VDGI01000014.1 GCF_006861825.1 Psychrobacillus vulpis
AAAGCTCATTTTGTTTTGCTGGCATCATCATTAAATGATGTCAAAATTGTTTGCTATCGGACTAACCGAAGTTAGTCTATCAAGCTATATGTCTTAACGTTTTGCATGTTCAGTTTTCAATGTTCATATTGCTTAGTCGTTTTTTGCGACTTCTCTAATTTATCATTTTACAACTAACGAGTCAAGAAGTTTTTCAAAAAACTTTTTCAGCTATTTTTTCTGTGTCGTTTCTGACGACGCTTATTATAATACAACAGATTAAACATTATTGTCAACAAAAAAAACGAACAAAATATTCGTCCGTTTTTGTGTATCGAGTTTATCTCTTCACTTTATAGTATCTATGCATGATTTCATTACCTTTAGTAGATCGTTTTTCAATAAAGATAAATCCTTTATCTACTAGATACTCAATAAATACTTCCAAATCGACTGAGTAATTTTTTAGTTCTTCTTGTTCGTGAATCTCTTGAATTGTCCAATGTTCTTTCAATGCTAATACTTCTAAAATGTGTTGAGCACCATCTTTCGTCCTTGAATGTATTAAAAATTCACTCGCTAGAAATAGAAGTTCTAACCTCTTCGCTAACGATTCTTGACTAGAAATAAGCTCATCATAAAGTTTATATATAGAAGGATCTAATTGTTTTACTTGTTTCCATACCATAACTTCAGGATGCATTCCTCGTTCGAAGACTGCTAATCGTGCTAAATGATGGAGAGAGTCTACTATGTGATTATATGCATCTAAATAATTCAATTGCTCAAAAAATAACTTACCTTCTAAATACCTTCTACTTAACTTTGCAAATTCAATACCCATTCTTGCTTTTCTTCCGTTGATAGGAAATTCGTGTAATTCTCTTTTTAATTGCTCAATATATTCATTGCGATCAAAAACTACTCTTCCATTAATTAACCAATCTACTAATTTCGGATTTTTCCCAAGCAATAACCATTTCCTTAACTGCTTCTCCGTAATGATATGCATAGCTGCTTTCTTATCATTAAACGTATAATGTTTTGTGAAAATCGGTTGGTCAGCATCTTTAGTTAATACAAATAAGATAGAATCGAAAGTATCTGTTATCGGACTAACTTCTTCTCTTTTTTCTACTAATATTATTCCTAACGTATTTGCCTCACTTGCTCGTTCTTGATAAATTGGTCTTAACAATGCTTCCAAAATGGCTCCTCCTTTATTTCCTTATATAGTTTTTCGACAGTGTCTTTGTTTTTCCTCCCGTAATTATATAAAAACATTACTTATAATGAAAATATGATATAGTGTATTTAGTAATTAGGAGGTAAAAATATGAAGCCTTATAAAAACAAAATAAATAGAATACGTTCCTTTGCATTAGGACTGGTATTCTTTGGATTCATCATTATGTATGGAGCAATATTCTTTCGTGAAAGTGCAATTCTAGTAACTATTTTCATGGTACTTGGATTGGTTTCTATTTTAGGAAGTACTGTTGTTTATGGTTGGATTGGTTTACTTTCAACTAAAGCTGTTCAAGTTGTTTGTCCAAATTGCGGAAAACACACTAAGGTTTTAGGTAGAGTTGATATGTGTATGTATTGCAAAGAACCATTAACACTTGATCCATCATTAGAAGGACAAGAGTTCGATGAATCTCTAAATAGAAAAAGATAACCTGGCACCTTGCTTTTTAGCAAGGTGTTTTTTCAATTCTCTATGTACTTACACTAATCGATGGAGCAAAATCAAAAAGAAGTGACACGTTCTTTTTTTAAAGAACATTTGGAAATACAACTTCCAAAGCATAAGAAAACCAAGCGTAAATAAAATACGCTTGGTTTGTTTATTGGACTTTTGTTGAATGTTCTTTACAAGATGGGCATGTTCCGTAGATTTCCATACGGTGTGAACTAACTTCAAAGCCAGTTAAATGCGAGGCTAAATGCTCTACCTCATCAAGTCCTGGATAATGAAAGTCAACAATCCTTCCACATGAATTGCAGATCATATGATAATGATCATTTGTGATAAAGTCGAATCTACTCGAAGCATCACCGTATGTGAGCTCTTTTACAAGTCCAGCTTCTCTAAATACACGTAAATTATTATATACGGTTGCAACACTCATATTAGGAAATTTACCTTCAAGTGCTTTATATATATCGTCCGCTGTGGGATGTGACATGGATTGGATAATATATTCCAATATCGCATGGCGCTGAGGTGTAATTCGTACACCAGTTGATTTTAATGTATCTAAAGCATCTCTTAAATGTACTTCCGTCATCGCAATGCACCTCTCTTCATATTTATTATTAATTTGTAATTGTTATAATAAGTATAAGGAAGAAAAGCATTACCTGTCAAACTTTTATAGTGATAGAAAACAAGTACTTCCTTTAGTATCCTTTTTCCAAATCGATAATATTCTCCATTTTTTCAATCCCACTCATCCAAGCTGATAGATTTCTCGAGAAAATATCTAGTGCTCGTATTACATATTGAGAAGAGTGACTAGACATATGTGGGGAAACAATTACATTATTCATCGACCAGAATGGATGTCCTTCTCGAAGTGGCTCTTTTTCAAAAACATCTAAAACAGCGTGAGCGATGCATTCATCTTTTAGCGCCCGAACTAGCACTTCCTCCTTTACAACATCACCTCTACCAAAATTCATAAAGATAGCTGATCGTTTCATACAATGAAAATGCTTATATGTCAGTAACTCACGTGTTTCATCTGTACTTGGCAAAATCGAAAGTACTATATCAGCTGTTGGAAGTACTGCTTTCAAGTCGGCAAAAGATGTCATTTCATCCATGTAATTCGATATCTTTCCACTACGATTACAGCCAATTGTATGTACACCAAAAGCTTGAAGAATTCTGCCTACTTCTCCACCAATTGCTCCAGGTCCTAAAATTAATGCCGTTGAACCAAAAAGTTCGGAAGATTTCACTCTATTAGACCATTCACCTTTTCGCTGATTTTCAGCTACTGTTGGAAGGGATTTTTTAATAGATAAAATATGAGCGAGTATCGATTCTGCCATAGGTGTTTTATGAATCCCTCTTACATTCGTCATCAAAATATTGCGATTTGCTATTTCCTTCAATGGCATTTTCTCTAATCCAGCGGATGCAACCATAATCCATTTCAATCGATCTGCGTTTTCGATATGTGACGCATGTAGGTCTTCTCCATACGTTACAAATACATCTGCGGATTTTAACGTTTCTTCGTCTAATGGTTTTTGAAAAATAAACTCTGCTTCTGGAAATCTCTCTATTAAATTAGTTTGTTGTTCTGGCTTAGGTAAAAAAGAAAATAATATCTTCATTTTTATACTCCGTGTCTTGTAATTGTATTTAAAGTTTCTAATGCTTCTTCTACGTGACCATTAACCTTTACTTTACGCCATTCCTTAACGACAGTTCCTGTTGGATCAATTAAGAAAGTGGAACGCTCAATACCCATAAACTCTTTTCCAAACATTTTTTTTAACTTCCATACACCATAAGCTTCAGATACTTCGTGTGTGTCATCCACTAGCAACGAATATGGTAGACCATGTTTTTGGATAAACTTCGAATGTGCTTTTTCATTATCTGCACTTATTCCTAAAATGACCGCATTCAAGTCATTAAATGCTTCATGAGTATCTCTAAAATCACATGCTTCCGTTGTGCAAGTTGGGGTAGAGTCCTTTGGATAGAAAAACAATACTACATATTTCTTTCCAGCATAATCTTCAAGTGACACTGATTCTCCTGCTTCATTTTTCAATGAAAACTTTGGTGCTATCATTCCTTCAAGTGTTTGCATATAGGAACCTCCTTTGTTTCTACCTCCATCGTATCGAATTAGTCAAACAGTTTCAATTTTCTTTAGCGTTTTTCTCCATTTTTGTCTACAATAGATACAGACAAAATAGGCGGAGGTTTTACAATTGAACAGAACAACATCAGAACAAATACATGAAGAAGCTCTTGAACATATTGTAGGTGGAGTAAACAGCCCATCTCGGTCGTATAAAGCAGTCGGTGGCGGTTCTCCAACTGTCATGGAAAAAGCTGAAGGAGCTTACTTTTATGATGTTGATGGAAATAAATACATTGACTACTTAGCTGCATATGGACCAATCATTACAGGTCACGCACATCCACATATTACAGAAGCAATCACAAAAGCTGCACAAACTGGGTTATTGTACGGTACTCCAACAAAACATGAAGTGACATTTGCTAAAATGTTAAAAGAAGCAATCCCTTCAATGGATAAAGTGCGTTTCGTAAACTCTGGTACTGAAGCAGTGATGACAACTATACGTGTTGCCCGTGCTTATACAGGAAGAACAAAAGTAATGAAGTTTGCAGGCTGTTATCATGGTCACTCAGATTTAGTGTTAGTTGCAGCTGGATCTGGTCCTGCTACATTAGGAACACCTGATTCTGCCGGAGTACCTCAGTCAATCGCTAAAGAAGTTATAACGATACCTTTTAATGACCCTAACGCATATGAAGAAGCTATGGAAAAATGGGGAGAAGAACTAGCTTGTATTTTGGTAGAACCGATTGTTGGAAACTTCGGTATGGTTGAGCCAAATGAAGGATTTCTACCTCTTGTTCATAAATTAGCAAAAGAGAAAGGCACTTTAGTTATATATGATGAAGTAATCACTGCTTTCCGTTTTCACTATGGTGCTGCATCGACGATGTTAAATGAGACACCTGACTTAACTGCACTAGGAAAAATTATTGGTGGTGGTCTTCCAATAGGTGCTTATGGTGGTAAAAAAGAAATCATGGAGCAAGTCGCACCACTTGGTCCAGCTTACCAAGCAGGAACTATGGCAGGAAATCCTGCGTCTATACAAGCAGGTATCGCTTGTTTAGAAGTGTTACAAAAACCAGGTGTATATGAAGAATTAGACAGACTTGGAGCACTTTTAGAATCCGGCATTTTAGAGTCTGCTAAAAAAAATAATATAACTATTACGATTAACCGAATAAAAGGTGCATTATCCGTTTATTTTACCGATGTAAAAGTAGAAAACTACGACCAAGCAGAAGCAAGTGACGGAGAACTATTCGGTAAATTTTTCAAACTTATGCTGGAACAAGGCATAAATCTTGCTCCTTCTAAATATGAGGCTTGGTTTATAACGACCGCTCATACAGAAGATGATATTAAAGACACAATAGTTGCGGTCGATAATGCTTTTGCTAAACTCAAGCAATAGTTACATACATCGCACGTTATGAAAGGATAGGATTAAATGAAATTAGGAGCTCGAGTATTTAAAACTGGAGTAGCTATTGTTTTCTCATTGTTTATAGCTGATTTACTCCAGCTTCCTTCTCCTGTATTTGCAGGAATAGCTGCAATTTTTGCGGTTCAGCCTTCTATCTATAGATCCTATTTGACTGTTATAGAGCAAGTACAATCTAATTTAATTGGAGCGGCAATCGCGGTCATTTTTGCATTAGTATTTGGCAATCATTTTATTGCCGTTGGATTCGCCGCAATCGTTGCAATAATGATAATGTTAAAATTCAAGTTAGAAAAAACGATTTCATTAGCGCTAGTAACTGTTATTGCAATTATGGAAGTACAAAGCGATGATTTCTTTACGTTTGCATTAATACGATTTTCTACCATACTTGTTGGTGTCATATCGGCATTTGTCGTTAACTTAATATTTTTGCCACCTAAATTCGAAACAAAACTATTCAATGCTATTCACTATTCACAAGATGAAATCATTCGTTGGATTCGAATTGCAGTTAGGCATGCGTCCGATCATAGCGCTACTAAACAAGCGATCAGTCAAATGAAAGACCGTTTAAGTCGAATTGATCAATTGTATTCATTTTTTAAAGAAGAACGCGGCTATTCAAAAAAAGCAATCTATACAAAAGGTAGAAAATTAGTTGTTTATAGAGAATTGATTTCTACTTCTTATAAAAGCTTAGATGTACTAAAAAGACTTCATCTCTACGAAAATGAACTATTAGAACTTCCAGAACATTTTCGAATGATGATTAAAGAACGGTTAGATGCACTTCTAACCTATCATGAACAGTTACATTTGAAGTTTATTGGAAAGTTAAAGCCAGAACATATGGAATGGAACGAATCAGAGGCTTTTCTTCAGAGGCAAGAAGTTATGGATATCTTTGTCCAACAAATCAATTTAACTAAAGAAGAGCAAGAGTTTTCAACATATCACTTACTTCATATATTGTCGTCTATATTAAAATACGAAGAACAATTAGAACATGTGGATACTCTTATCACTTCCTATCAAAACTTCCATAGCAAAGAACTAACTGTTCAAATAGAAGAAACACCATACTAAGAAAAACCATAATTCATCCAAAAAAAGTGCCACCTTTTTTAAGGTAGCACTTTCAAATTGAAGACAACAGGCAGTTGGAATGAGCTCATTCCAACTGCCTTTAAAATTTTTACTAACTGTGCTAAAAAAGTGAGACAGACGAGACCCTGCAGTAGCGTAGAGAAGATCTGAAAAAGTCCTTATAATTGACTTTATCAGATGGGGTTGTTCAATCTCCTAATAAATAAGAAAATCGTTGAAACGGCTCCCTTTCCGCGGGCGTTGCCTCAGTCTCCTCGCTTCTAGGGCACTGAAAACCTCGAATTAGTATTATTGTAGGAACTTTTTCTGTATTTATTTAAGAGAATTTAGCGCGACGCATGAGACTCCTGCGGGAAAGCGAGACAGACGAGACCCCACACGAAGGAGGAGGCTCGTCGCTCGCCCGCGGAAAGCGAATGCCAAAGCGATAAATTCTCTTAACGAATATTTGATAGAAAATTTATTAGAATAACACTTTTTCAGTGCCCTCCTCGCTTCGCTGTAGGGGCTTCGACCAACGCTATTCCCGCAGGAGTGTCGCCTTTTTCAACGATTTTCTAGAACTAAAAAGTAGAGTGTGGATTGTGGAGGATCTCCTAGCGAGCGGTAAGCTTCGGAAAACCAGAATCTATCAAAGCAACAACAAAAAGACTGTAGATAACTCATTTTTCTTTCGAGTTTTTCTACAGTCTGAACGTGCCATTTTATTTAATTTAGTATGTTTTTAGTTTTTCATTCGAGGATCCAACGCATCTCGGAGACCATCCCCCATTAAATTAAAGCCTAAAACGGTCAACATGATAGCAAGTCCCGGAAAAATCATCGCCCACGGTGCATTACGTAAAACAACACGGGCATCTGCTAACATTTTCCCCCATTCCGGTGCCGGTGCCTGTGCCCCAAGTCCAAGAAATCCTAGAGCTGCAGCTTCAATAATTGCTGATGCAATTGCTAAAGAGCCTGCAACAATGACAGGCGCCATTGAGTTCGGAAGAATATGAGAAAACAGTATCCGCATATCCTTCATACCAATCGCTTTTGCAGAAGTTATGTATTCCTCTTCTTTAATGCTCAACACTTTCGAACGAATGAGTCGACCAAAGTTAGGAACATTTATAATAGCAATCGCGATTAATGCATTTCGCAATGAAGGTCCTAATACAGAAACAACTGCAATTGCAAGTAAGATACTAGGAAACGCTAGCATTATATCAAAAACACGAGATATAATCATATCCACCCATTTTCCGTAATAGCCAGCGATAATACCTAAAATACTTCCTACAATTACAGACCCGATTACCGAGAAAAATCCGACACCAAGCGAAATGCGTGCCCCATGTATAATCCGCGAAAAAATATCGCGACCAAAATCATCTGTACCAAACCAGAACTCACTAGATGGGGGAAGCAAACGGTGGTCTTTAATCGATTGCTCATTAATCCCTTGCGGTGCCAATAAAGGACCAAAAATCGCTAAAAATACGAAGAAAAGAACAATCCCTGCTCCAACGAGCGCTACTTTGTTTTTACGAAAGCTTCGCCATGCATCGAGCCAAGGACCGGTCGACTTTTCTTTCACAGCAACTGTTTTAATTGTCGAATTCGGTACCATTTCGGTCATATCCATTTCCTCCTTTTAGTCGTATTTAATCCTTGGATCGATCAAACCGTATAAAATGTCTACCAATAAATTAATCATTACGAAAATAAATGCTACTACAAGAATCCCTGATTGAATAACTGGATAATCTCGGAATTGAATGGCTTCATAAATGTATCTTCCGATTCCCGGCCAGCTAAAAATTGTTTCTGTTAAGATTGCTCCTCCAAGTAACAAACCTGTTTGAAGCCCAATAACAGTTAACACGGGGATAATGGCATTCTTTAAAGCATGTTTGTATACAACCCAAAACATCTTTTGCCCTTTTGCTCTAGCAGTTCGAACAAAATCAGCACGCATTACTTCTAGCATACTGGATCTTGTCATACGAGCAATGATAGCCATTGGAATAGTTGCAAGTGCTATCCCTGGTAACACTAAATGCTTCAGCACTTGGCCTAACTGATCAAAACGACCATTAATGATTGTATCTAATACATATAAGTTTGTAACAGCTGAAACCGGATTCCGAACCTCTTCCCTACCTGATGTAGGTAACCATTGAAGTTCAATACCAAAAAACCATTGTTCCAGTAACCCTAACCAAAATATAGGCATCGATACACCGATTAAAGCAATTACCATCGCCAAATAATCAAACCAAGAATTTTGAAACCATGCAGAGATAATACCCGCATTCACTCCAATAATGACTGCAATAATAATTGCAAACAAAGCTAACTCAAAAGTTGCAGCTAAATATGGCCAAATCTCATCCGCGACAGGCTGAACGGTTCGCATCGACTCTCCTAGGTCTCCTTTAAATAGACCGATTAAATAATCGAAGTATTGCGTGTACCAAGGATTATCTAATCCAAGCTTTCCTCGTAATGCTTCTATTGCCTCTTTTGAAGCTAGCTGTCCTAAAATAACTTGTGCCGGATCTCCAGGTATTGCACGGATAATCATAAAAACGATGAATGTCATTCCTAGCAAAACAGGGATCAATTGTAATAGTCTTTTTCCGATATAGTGAAGCATTGTCTTCACCTCTCCATTTAATCAATTGCGCCTCCGTAATTGCGTCCAGATTTTGAATTGCGCTTGCGCAATTAACTCCCTTCAAAATCTGTGACATCCGCCGGAGGCTTAACTTGAATCAGCAAAAAACAACTGCTGAGTCAAGTTAAATAAAGAAAAGGGAGAAATCACGAAGACCTCTCCCCTTCAAGCTTATTACTTAAAGTCAACGTTAGTTAATTTATCAGATCCAGTCGGATGTGGTAAGAAACCTGTCAAATCCGCCTTACCTGCAAGTAATGGAGTTGAGTGAGCAAGTGGTACCCAAGGAGCATCTTTATAGATAATTTCTTGAGCTTGCTTATACAATTCATTACGTTTATCTTCGTCAACTTCTGTTTGTGCTTCAATTAGGATTTTGTGTAAGTCTTCGTTGCTATAGTAAGTGTAGTTATTGCTTCCAATATTGTCTTGATCCAGTAATACATAGATGAAATTATCTGCATCCCCGTTATCACCAGTCCAACCTAACATAAATGCATCTGCTTCTCCGTTTCGAGCTTTTTCTAAATAAGTAGCCCACTCATAAGAAACGATTTTTGCTTTTACTCCAATGTCTTCCAAGTTTTTTTGAATAACTTCAGCAACTTTTGTTCCATCTGGCATGTATGGTCGTGGTACAGGCATTGCCCATAATTCCATTTCAAATCCATCAGCAAATCCAGCTTCTGCTAAAAGTGCTTTTGCTTTTGCAGGATCATATTCATAGCCAGGAATATCCTCATTGTAACCACTAATCGAAGGTGGCATTGGGTTTTTCGCTATTTCTGCACGACCTTCAAAGAAAGCATCAATAATCGATTGTTTATCAATTGCATAGTTAATCGCTTGACGTACTTTTACATTGTCAAATGGTGGACGAGTAGTTGTTAAACCTAGGTATCCCACGTTCATAGATGGACGCTCAAACAATTGTAGGTTAGAATCACCTTCTACAGTCTTACCGTCCGCTGGGTTTACACCATCTGCTAAATCAATCTCACCAGTAAGTAGTGCGTTTAAACGAGCTGAATTATCTGGAATCGAACGGAATATAATTTTATCTAGCTTCGGTAAACCATCTGCCCAATAATCTGCAAATTTCTCAATAGTAATAGAATCATTACGTTTCCATTCAACGAATTTGAATGGCCCAGTACCTACTGGACTGTCGCCAAATTTTTCTCCTGCAGATTCAAATGCAGTTGGACTAGCTATACCGAAAGGACTCATCGCAATATTTTTTAAGAAAGGAGCTTGTGCGCGTTTAAGTTTAAATACAACTGTATAGTCACCATCTGCAGTAACAGACTCGATTACATGACCTTCATCATCTTTAAACCCTCCAAACATCGAAGCATAGTAAGGGAATTTATCTTCAGAACCACTAGCCCAACGTTCAAAGTTTTTTACAACCGCTTCAGCATTGAAATCAGTACCGTCGTGGAACTTTACTCCTTCACGAAGGGTAAATGTATACGTAAGCCCATCTTCTGATGGTTCCCATTTTGTTGCTAAACCTTCATGAATTGTTGTATCTTGTTCTCCAAAGTTTAAAAGCGTTTCAAAGACGTTTTGCGTAACTTTAAAAGATTCCCCATCTGTAACTGCAATAGGATCTAGAGAAACTGAATCTCCACCACGACCAAAGATTAACACCTTATTTCCAGTAGATGAAGTTTCTTTTTCTGTTGTTCCTTCATCCTCTTTTTTAGGTTGTTCACTGGATGTGTCATCCGACGAACATGCAGCTAGTACTAGAATTAAAGCAAATACCATCAAAGTTATAAATGACCATATTTTCTTTTTCCCCAAATTTACCCCTCCGTAAAAAATATATTATCAATGTTGCGCCAACTCATTATATAAATGGCAGGCAACAAAATGACCTGGTTTTACTTCTTCCAATTTCGGTACAATGGTTGTACAAGCATCCATTTTAAAAGGACATCTCGTGTGAAAAGTACAACCAGTAGGAGGATTGGAAGGACTTGGAATATCTCCCTCTAATATAATCTGCTCTCTTTTATATTCTGGATCAGGAACAGGAACTGCTGAGAGCAACGCTTTCGTATAAGGATGAAGCGGATCCGCATAAAGTGATTCACTTGTAGCGAGTTCAGCCATTCTTCCTAAATACATAACACCAACGCGATCACTAATATGGCGGACTACCCCTAAGTCATGTGCGATAAAAATGTACGTTAGCTTTAATTCTTTCTGTAAATCTTGCATGAGATTTAGAACTTGCGCTTGAATGGAAACATCGAGAGCAGAAACTGGTTCATCCGCAATGATTAACTTTGGATTCGTCATTAATGCTCTTGCAATGCCTATCCGTTGTCGTTGTCCCCCACTAAATTGGTGTGGGTATCTCTTTGCATGATAGCTGCTTAACCCTACGATTTCTAAAAAGTCATATACTTTCTTTCTTCGACTTTTGGCATCCCCAATATTATGAACAATAAGTGGCTCAGTTAATATTTTTTCCACATTATGTCGTGGATTTAGAGAAGCATACGGATCTTGAAAAACCATTTGAATTTCTCTTCGTACTTTCCGCATATTTGAACTCGAAAGATTCGTCAGCTCTTTCCCTTCAAAAGTTACTTTACCTTCTGTAGGTTCTAGCAATCTCATAAGCATTCGACCTGTAGTAGATTTCCCACATCCAGACTCTCCTACAATTCCAAGAGTTTCGCCTTCATTTACATAAAAAGAAACATCGTCCACAGCTTTTACAAAACCAGTTTGTTTACCTAATAAACCTTTATGAATAGGAAAATACTTTTTTAACCCTTCAACTTGTAGCAGCGGTTTTGTCATTAACCAATATCTCCTTTTCATCATATAAAAAACATCTCGTTTTATGACCTTCGGATGTTTCATATAGCGGAGGATTTTCTTCCGTACAACGTCCAAACACAGATTCACAACGAGCTGCAAACCGGCATCCCTCTTTAACTGTGCCTGGCTTTGGCACATTTCCTTGAATGGAATATAAACGTTGTTTTTTATAACGCATATCTGGAACAGAAGCGATTAACCCTTTTGTATAAGGATGCTGTGGATTATTGAAAATTGTTTCAACTAATCCTTCCTCGACAACTTTTCCTGCGTACATTACGACCACTCGTTCACATGTTTCAGCAACTACTCCTAAATCATGAGTGATTAATATGACTGCTGTATTTAGTCTTTCATTTAGTTCACGCATAAGCTTTAATATTTGAGCTTGAATCGTTACATCTAACGCGGTTGTCGGCTCATCTGCAATTAATAGTTGCGGATCACAAACTAGTGCCATCGCGATCATTACACGCTGTCTCATTCCCCCAGATAGCTGATGCGGATACTCTTTTATCAACTCTTCTGCTCTAGGTAGTCCAACGAGCTTCATCATTTCAATCGCTCTTGCTTTAGCTTGTTTTCTACTCCAATCTTTTTTATGGAGTGTAATAGCTTCTATCAGTTGATTTCCAATTGTAAATAAAGGATTCAAAGATGTCATAGGTTCTTGAAAAATCATCGCAATATCATTTCCACGAACGTTTCTCATTTCTCGCTCGGATAATTTTGTCAAATCTTTTCCTCTAAATAGAATTTGCCCATTCGTTATCTTGCCTGGCGGACTAGGTACAAGGCCCATTATGGACAATGAAGTGACACTTTTGCCACAACCGGATTCGCCAACAATTCCGAGTATTTCACCTTCTCTAACATGAAAATCAACATTGTCCACGGATGGAATAACGCCATCATCAGTGAAAAAGGAAGTTTGAAGATTTTTTACTTCTAAAATTAGTTTGCTTTCCGTCATAATATTCCTCCTTTTCACGAAAATTAGAAAATTCACTCTATTATTATCATAATTGATATTTTACACATATTCTTTTTATATGCAATACTTTTTATGAAATTCATATGTCTTTTCTCACAAATATTAGCCATTATTAACTGTATTTTCATACAACTACTTCAATAGTCATTCAATGCTTGTTTAACCAAAAAGCACCCTATAAGTTTGTCAATCACTTATAGAGTGCTTTTTTAGCTTTCAGTATCTAATTGTTGGATTTGGAATAGATTATAATATACACCTTTATCATTCATTAATTTATTGTGATTACCTTCTTCAACAAGTTCACCATTTTCAATTACGAATATTTTATCTGCATGTGTTATGGTTGAAAGTCTGTGTGCAACGATTATTGTTGTACGATTGGACGCTAATCGCTCTAAGGAATCTTGTATTAAAGCTTCACTCTCTAAATCTAATGCAGAAGTCGCTTCATCTAGAACTAATATTGTTGGATTTTTTAAGAATACTCTAGCAATTGCTACACGTTGTTTTTGACCACCAGAAAGCTTTACTCCACGTTCTCCGACTTTTGTTTCGTAGCCTTCTGGCAACTCCATGATGAAATCATGTGCATTAGCAGCTTTTGCTGCTTCAATCACCTGTTCTTCGGATGCCTCAGGGTTACCCATTAATATATTGGATTTCACCGAATCGCTAAATAGTATATTGTCTTGTAATACTATTCCTATATGTTTTCTTAAAGATTCTATAGTTACTTCTCGAATATCCTTTCCATCCAATTGCACACTACCACTTGTTACATCATAAAACCTTGGTATGAGGCTAATAATCGTTGACTTTCCGCCTCCGCTCATACCAACAAATGCTACAGTTTCACCCGCACTTACATGGAAGTTGACATTGTTTAATATTGTTTGTCCATCTTTTTCGTACTGAAAAGATACATTAGAAAAAGTGACATTTCCTGTAGAATTTTCTAAAGGAATAGCGCCTTTTTTGTCGATAATATCGTATTTTTCATCCATAAGTTCAAAAACACGGTCCATGGAAGCGAAAGATTGAGTTAACGTAGTCGAAGAATTAACTAATCGTCTTAACGGACTATATAATCGTTCAATATATGCTATAAATGCTGCCATCGTTCCTACGGATAATCTTCCATGAATGGCTTCGTATCCTGCATATGCAATCACGAGCAGTGGTGCAATATCTGTTATTGTGTTAACTACTGCGAATGCTTTTGCATTCCAAACAGTTTGATCGATTGCTTTATCTAAAAACTCTTCATTTGTTTTATTAAATAATTTTTGTTCATGCTTCTCCAAGGTGAATGTTTTAATAATACTCATTCCTTGTACACGTTCATGTAAGTAACTTTGGACACCTGCTAATGCTTGCGATCTTTTTTTCGTTAAATCACGTAGCCTTCCAAAAAAGTATTTCACACTAAATGCATAAAACGGAAAGGCTAGCAATGTAACAAGGGTTAACTTAACATTCATCGTAAGCATAATGGCAATTGCAATAACTATGGTCGCTAAATCTAGCCAAACATTCATTAAACCGATCATGACAAAGTTTTTCGTTTGCTCTACATCATTGATGACTCTTGAAATAACTTCTCCAGCTCGAGTATTCGAGTAGTATTTTAGACTTAGTTTTTGTAGATGAATATATAATTTTTGACGTATATCATATAATATTTTGTTACTCACAAGTTGTGCCAAATATTGTCGATAATACTCGATTGGTGGACGAACTACTAAAAAGACTAATACAGTACCTCCAAGCCAATAAAATAATTGTTTCATTTTTTCATCCGCTGTTAATGATTCCTCACCGACGATATCGTCAATAACAATTTTAATGAGGATTGGGATAAATAAAGGGATTGCAAACTTAATAATTCCAATAACAATCGTTAATATTATTTGTACGTTGTACGGTTTAACGAATTGCATATATCTTTTCATCGAACTCATATTTATTACTTCCTTTCTAAAACTGGAAAAACCTGTTGGAATATATTCAACAGGTTTTTTGTCTAATCATTTAACTGTTTATAAAAATGATAACGACTTGTCCATGCCTCAATAAAATCGGGAGCAAATGGACCTCTTCTTTGCTTTATCCATGTCATTAGTTTTTCCAAATTTCTATCAAGAATAACATCAATTTCTTTTGGATAACACATTTCTTTTTTATGCTGGTCATATTCGTCTTCATCTAGAATCGTATAGGTCATGTCTGGAAAAACCTTTACGTCTAAATCATAATCGATGTACTTTAATCTCTTATTTTTATAGACAAATGGCGAACTCATATTAACGTAGTAATAGACACCATCTTCCCTAAGCATACAAATAATATTAAACCAATGTTCAGCATGAAAGTAACAAATAGAAGGTTCCCTTGTAACCCAGGTTCTACCGTCCGCCTCTATTACAAGTGTCCGTTCGTTTGCTCCAATGACAATATTTTTGGTGCCTTTTAAAACCATCGTTTCCTGCCAGACACGGTGGATACGGCCATTATGCTTGTAGCTGTGAATTTGAATAATTTCTCCTTCTGTTGGAATCGCCATGATTTAGCCACCTTTTCATCAAGCGCAAGATTGAATTTTTAACTTATTTTCTTATTATAGCAATCCATACCAAAAAACTGTAGTAAAAAAAATCAGCGAAGGCAAAATGCCCTCGCTGATTTTGGTGAATCCATGTAATTATTTTGTTTCATTAAAAGAACGATTTGCTTTTGGTCCGCTAGCTTGTTGTTTTTTCAACTCCGCTTGACGGTTTTGTCCTTTTACTTGTTGAATATCAGTTTCTGAAGCAAACTCTTGGTTTTGGTTTGGTTTTTTACTGTTATTCTTTTTCATGGATTTCACCTCCGTACACATATATCATGTGCACAACCATAAGATCTATTCATTAAAATTTTTAAATTTAGACCTTAGGTAAAGGTTGCCTCCTGCACGACTTATAATCCATTTTTTTACATTTTTATTGATCTTCCGCCATCTACAATTACCGTTTGACCACGAATCATGGAAGCGTCATCAGACAATAAGAACATTGCAGTCTTTACCATGTCCTCTATTTCCACCATTCTTCCTGCTGGAGTATTTACTCGAGCATCCTCTAACAATTCATCACGGTTTGGAAAATGTTTTAATGCATCTGTATCTAACGCTCCACCAGAAACAGTATTGACAGCAATTCCCTTTGGTGCTAATTCTACTGCTAAATATCTTGTGATCGATTCAATGGCAGCTTTTGAAACACCGACCGTCGTGTAATTTTCTAAATAGCGTATTGATCCAAGAGAACTAATGCCAAGAATTTTTCCACCTTGATCCATTAACTTCGCAGCTTCTTGAGCACCAAATAGCATTCCTTTCGCATTAATATTCATTGTCCAATCCCAATGCGATTCTTCTAGTTCCATAATCGGCCGTAATACTCCAGAAGCAGCATTACTAACAAAAATATCTAATCTGCCGAATTCTTCTTTGATTGTTTGAAACATTGCTCGTAATTTTTCAACGTCTCCTACGTTTGCTCGAACAAGAAGCGCTTTTCTTCCAAGCGCTTCTATTTCTTGTACTGTTTCGAGTGCTGCTGCTTTACTTCTAGCATAGTTTACAACAATATCGTATCCACTTTTAGCAAGCTCAATCGCAATTGCTTTTCCTAAACCTCTACTACTTCCAGTTACTAATGCTACTTTGTTTGTCGCCATATTTACAAATTCCTTTCTTTCCATGCATTCCAAATTTTCAACACTGGAACAGGCATCGGTTGATATTCTATTTCTTCTTTCGTAAACCATTTACAGTTAGCGGGAAGGTTGTTTTCTTCTATTAAAAGAGCTTCATAACTCTCCATTTCCCATACTAAATGAGAAAAAATATGTTTAAAAGCAATAATTTCTTCTGACTTTATCATACTTATTCCATAATAATGCGCAATAGTTTCTTCTACTGAATGAGAATTTGTTGGAAGCTCTACCATCGGAAACTGCCATAGATTCGCTAGCAAACCTTTCGAAGGACGCTTTTCAAGGAGAATTCGTCCATCCTTCGCTTCTACAACAATTGCCTTCATTTTATGTATTTTCGTTTTTTTATTAATCGTTTTAATTGGCAACTCTTCTTGCTTTCCTTCAAAAAACGCGGTGCAATATTCTCTTACTGGGCATAATAAGCATTTTGGTTTCGTAGGTGTACATATTACTGCTCCAAGCTCCATCAATCCTTGGTTAAATGCCGATGGGTTCTCTTTATCAATTAACTCCATTACTGCCTCTTCAAATATTTTTTTCGTTTTAGGCTTCGCGATATCTTCTTTTATTAAAAGTAGACGGGAAAGTACGCGCATAACATTCCCATCTACTGCATGCTCTGGCACTCCGTATGCAATACTTAGCACAGCTCCCGCAGTGTATGGTCCGACGCCTTTTAGTTTAGATATTTCTTTTCGGTTGGATGGAACAACACTCCCATACGATTCAACGACTTCTTTTACCCCAGCTTGTAAATTTCTTGCTCTTGAATAATAACCTAAACCTTCCCACTCTTTTAGTAATTCACCTTCCTCCGCACTCGCAAGTGATTCAAGCGAAGGATATTTTGCGATAAATCTCTCATAATAAGGAATAACCGTATCTACTTTTGTTTGTTGAAGCATTACTTCTGAAACCCAAATCTTATAAGGATCCTTTGTTTTTCTCCAAGGCAAGTCACGTTTCTCTTCTTCAAACCAAGAAACTAATGCAGTTCTAACTTCTTTTTTATATAAATCGTTCACTGTAAATTCCTTCCTTGCGATTATTGTCAATAATAATCGGGTATATAATAGTATGTACTTTGTTATTTTAATGATTTTATTTTAAGATGAAAGTAACTTGTTGTCCAAAAAGGAGCTGGTAGCATGGATACAGGTACACATATCGTTATGGGAATTGCACTCGGAGGATTAGCACTTGCTGATCCCGTAGTTGCTAGTAGTTCTCTTACTACTACTGCAGTTATTGCAGGTACTATAATCGGATCTCAAGCACCTGACATAGATACAGTTTTAAAATTGAGAAATAATGCAGTATATATTCGACATCATCGTGGAATAACACATTCCATACCTGCCGTTATACTATGGCCTTTACTTATTTCAACTGTTTTGTGGTTAATCATACCGAATGTGAACTTCCTACATCTTTGGCTTTGGACATTTTTAGCAGTTTTTCTTCATGTTTTTGTAGATATTTTCAATTCATATGGAACCCAAGCAATACGACCTTTTTCCAGGAAATGGGTAGCACTTGGTGTTATTAATACATTCGATCCTATAATTTTTGGTATGCATATTGTCGGATTATTATTTTGGATGTTTGGTGCAAATCCAGTGACAACTTTTCTTATTATGTACGCAGTCATCGTTTGTTATTATATTTTACGATTTGCGGTACAGGCTGCGGTTAGAAACGCAGTAAAACATACGATTCCAGATGCAAAACAAATCATCATCGCACCAACAATGAAGTTTTTCCAATGGCGAGTGGCAGCTTTATCAGAATCACATCATTATGTTGGACGAGCATACGGTCGGTCTATTACGATTTATGACAAATTCGAACGTGTTCCTCTTCCAGAATCGGATTTAGTAAAGGCAGCTTTATTAGATGTAAACTTAAGCGCATTTATTTCTTTTTCTCCTATCTATCGATGGGAAATCACGAAATTTGATCAATTATACGAAGTACGCTTAATCGATTTAAGGTATAGAAGTAATGACTTCTATCCTTTCGTTGCAGTAGCGCATCTAAATGAAGAACTTGAAATAGTTAATTCGTACACTGGTTGGATTTTTAGTGAAGATAAACTACGTAAAAAGTTAGATTTCATGCCTAATTAATCCGAATAGGCAAACTAACTTGAATAGCTAGATATAACTAAATGCAGAAACGCTAGGACAGTTAGATTCCTAGCGTTTTTTCATTAATTTAAAAAGTCGTCCACTTCGAGTAGATGTTTATATTTTTCATTCGTGCTAGCAAATTCATGTAACTGATGGCCGTACCCTTCAATCCACTTTTTAATAACCTTTTCAGTTACCGCTGCCCCTTTGTAGTCATAGCCAGCACGTGCATAAGATGATTCAAAGTCTGACCAGAGCAATTCAATCCAAGCTCTAGCTTTAGCGGCAGACAATTGTTCATTTTTTTCTATTAATTGTTTTGTTAATTCGTCTATTTTATCTTGCATTCTATTTCCCTTCCTTCAAAGGCATTAATAAAGAAATCGGTAAGGCTTCCTCATATTTATCTCCACCTAATCGATATCCCCAAGCAAATCTTCCTTTTAAATATTCCACTTGAAAGTACATTCCTGGGTCACCAGTAATTTGATACATCTCCCCTGGTTTAATGGATCCTGGATCTGTTAAATAAGCTTGTGCCATCGTGGCTTTTCTTTCATATACTGCATATTCATTTACAATCCCTAGTTGCTCCGCTTTCCGGGCCTTCTCTTTTAAATTTGCAATTTCTGTTCTCAATTCTTGTTCGTTCATATCACTATACTTTTTTTCACTCATTTTGCTGTTCCATCTCCTTCTTTTCTATATAAAGGTCAATATGTTCTGAGGGGAATCCTTTTTGATATAACGCTTGTTTCACTCGCTTTTTCAAATCATATCCCGAATATTTAGTTGAATACTTTCTCCAAATCTTATCACCTTGCGTGGCAATAATTGTTTCCCATTCATCCTGTTCTTTTTCCAATTCAAAAGAATCGATTGCCTGAGAAATAATCGTAAAATTATATCCTTTTCTTTGTAAAGCATCCTGCACTTTTTGTTTAATTTGTCTTGGTGTTTTGCTTTGGTTTTGATTTATTATTTTTTCAGTAAGTGTTCGTGCAATTATCAATTGCTCGTCTTCCGAGTAAGTTGCTAACACTTCTTCTTGGAGATCTTTTTCAATCCCTTTTTTCTTTAATTCTTGGCGGATTGCTGCAGGTCCCTTTTTGCTATTTTTCTTTTGCGTTGCTACTAATGCTTTTGTAAAGCTTTCGTCGTTTAAAAACCCATGCTCATATAGTTTGCGAATTGCCTCCAAAACAACTGCTTCACCAAAGTCACTCATTAGTAATTTTTTCTTTACTTCATGTTCACTTCTCATTCGGTAGCTTAAAAAGTGAATTGCTTTATTATAAGCCTTTCTTACTTCATCATCAAAGACGATTTCATCAAGCGTAAACCGTTCAATTACTTTGCCTTTTGTAAGTTGGTACTTTATCAGAACTGCTTCATCTACACTAAATGCATATTTTTCATCTAAGTATATATTGTATCTTTCATTATTGTTTTTTTGACGACCTATTTTTGTAATAATCGGCACAAATAAACCTCTCCATTCATCTTCCTACTATTATAACGTATAAGTTCATAGGTGATAACCGTTTAGCATGCTATTATACTTTTAAGGGAGGTTTGGATAATGAAAATTGCCATTACTGGTGGTACAGGTTTTGTAGGAAGGGAATTAACAAAGCTTTTAGTAAAGAATGGTCATGAAGTATTTATATTGTCTCGTACTGATAATAAAACAAGTATGGATGCGAAATATATTAAATGGCTAACAGATGATGCTAATCCTGAAAAAGACCTTGATGAGATCGATGCCATAGTCAATCTTGCAGGTGAATCGATTAATAATGGCAGATGGACAGAAAATCAAAAACAAAAGATTTTTAATAGTCGTTTGCAATCTACAAACGAAGTGCTTCGCATTATACAATCGATGCACCTTAAACCAAAAGTTCTTGTGAATGCAAGCGCAATAGGCATTTATCCAGCCTCAAACGAAAAAACCTATACTGAAAAATTTACTGAGATTGGATCAGACTTTTTAGCTAAAACAGTTCACGAATGGGAACAAACAGCCGCAACTGCAGAGCAACTAGGCATTCGCGTAGCCTATGGGAGATTTGGTATTATCCTTGGAAAGAAGGAAGGTGCATTACCTCTCATGGCACTTCCATATAAAATGTTTGTTGGTGGAACTGTTGGATCAGGTCAACAATGGGTTTCGTGGGTTCATGTAAAGGACGTTGCAAGGGCTTTATTGTTTGCAATTGAAAATGATATACACGGTGCATTCAATGTAGTGGCTCCGAATGCAAAAGTGATGAAGGATTTCGGCAAAACACTTGGAATAGTTTTAAAGCGTCCTCACTACTTACCAGTACCTGCACTTGCACTTAAAATAGCACTTGGAGACAAAAGCCAATTAGTTTTAGAAGGACAACACGTTATTCCTGAAACTTTATTGGAAAAAGGTTTTACCTTTCAATATCCTAACTTGTTAAACGCTTTAACTGATATTTATAAATGAATAAATAAAACACTCTAGCGCAACCTATCTAAAAAGAAAGGTTGCGTCAGGTTGTAGACAAAATCAGATTTCGAAAGTGGCATTTCAGACTGTCTTGAAAACGCTTGTCAGTCGAGGCGCGCCAGCATGAGGCGGAAGCGAATAGAACTTAAGTTCATGAGCTTACAACGAAGTGCAAGCAACGAAGAATGAAAGCGTTTGTCAACAGTCTGGCGCAACCTATCTAAAAAGAAAGGTTGCGTTTCTATGTGGAAATATCATGTTTTCGGTTTATTGTTTGCAGCAGTTGTAATCAGTATGGGATTCTTCTATCAACCGTTCTCTGCACAAAATGGAGAAATCCATTGGGGATTGAAAAAAGCAACAAATGAACAACCAGCAGAAGCTGGTGCAGAGCTAGATACAATGCTCGAAAGGCATGGAGCTATTTACAAAGGAGATGCGGATAAAAAAATCATTTACTTTACTTTCGATAATGGTTATGAAAACGGTTATACAGAAAGTATTTTAGATACACTAAAGGCTGAAAATATTAAAGCAACTTTCTTCTTAACAGGGCATTATTTAGAAAGTGCCACCCCACTAGTAAAAAGAATGATTGAAGATGGTCATCAAATTGGGAATCATTCATACGGGCATCCAAACTTAGCTAGGCTTTCTAAAGATGGTGTAAAAAAAGAATTACAAAAGTTTGACCAACGATTAAGTGAATTAACCTCTCTTAAAAGAACGACAGTTACGCGACCACCTGAAGGTATATTTAACGAACAAGTTTTAGAAGCAGCAAACGAAATTGGTTATCAACATATTTTTTGGTCTATAGCCTTTATTGATTGGCATAGAGATCAGAAAAAAGGTGGCAAATACGCTTATGACCAACTTATATCTCAAATTCATCCCGGGGCAATTATTTTAATGCATACTGTTTCACCTGATAATGCGGAAGGTCTCCCAATGTTCATAAAAGAAGCAAGAAAAATGGGCTATACTTTTGGAACACTCGATGAACTAAACATGAATAATCTGGATATTCCGCTTTCTTTCCAACCTTGATTAACTCCTTTATAATAGAAGGAAGATTATAAAGGACGTGAAGAAATGAAAGAACAAGCAGTGATTCAAGTAGGACAAGAATTCCCTTTAACGATAAAAAGGCTCGGAATAAACGGAGAAGGTGTTGGATTCTTTAAACGAAATGTTGTGTTCGTAAAAGGTGCTCTTCCTGGAGAAGTAGTTACAGCACAAGTGACAGAAGCTAAACCTAAGTACGCAGAAGCAATGATAAAGAAAATCCGCCAAGCTTCTCCCGACCGAGTTACTCCCCCATGCCTCATTTATGAAGCTTGTGGCGGCTGCCAATTGCAACATATGACATACGAGAGACAACTTATTGAGAAAAAAGATTTAGTCATTCAAGCACTAGAACGTTACGTAAAAGATTTAGTTCCAACGATTGAAGTAAAGCATACTATCGGGATGGAAGACCCATGGAATTATCGAAATAAGAGCCAATTTCAAGTTAGACAGCTTGGCAATAAAGTCATAGCGGGTTTATACGCTGAAAGCTCAAACAAGCTAATAGATATTAACAAATGTATCGTGCAACACCCTGTAACAACCCATATTACAAATGAAATCAAAAAACAATTACAACACCTGAACATTCCTATTTATGATGAAAAAAATCCACAAGGCATTGTTCGTACAATTGTTGTTCGTACAGGTATGAAAACTGGACAAATTCAAGTGACACTTGTTACGACAAAAAAGAAAATGCCACATAAGGAAGAATTAGTACAATTCATTCGTGCGATCGATTCTAATATTGTGTCCATTAGCCAAAACATTAATGCAGAAAAAACATCGCTTGTCTTTGGTGAAACAACATTCAATTTATTTGGAAAAGAAACGATTCATGAAAAGCTAGGAGAACTTGCTTTTGACTTATCTGCTCGTGCGTTTTTCCAGTTGAACCCAGAACAGACGGAGCATCTGTATAATGAAATTGAAAAAGCAGCTGCACTTACTGGAAAAGAAACTGTAGTAGATGCTTACTGTGGAGTCGGAACTATTGGACTCTGGCTTGCGAAAAATGCAAAAGAAGTTCGTGGAATGGACGTTATCGAAGAATCAATTCAAGATGCAAAAAGGAACGCAAAACGAAATGGCTACAGCAATACTAAATATGTACACGGTACTGCAAAAGAGTGGCTCCGAAAATGGGAAAATGAAGGCTTCGTTCCAGATGTATTAACAGTAGATCCACCACGTGCTGGCCTTGATGATGAATTATTAAAGACCATTCTTGAGATCAAACCAAAACGTTTTGTCTACACATCCTGTAATCCATCTACCTTAGCAAAGGATTTGCAACAGCTGACAAAGGTATATAACGTGAAATACATTCAACCAGTAGATATGTTTCCTCAGACATCTCATGTTGAAGCTGTTACATTGTTGGAATTGAAGAAATAAAACAAAGCCCGAGAATCGATGACCGTTTCTCGGGCTTTATGTTCGTTTTCATCTTCTAATTATTCACGATATCATGATTGCTCTCGGATAGGGTGCGGATTCTCTCGGATAAACTGTTTATTCTCTCGGATAAGGTGAGGATTCTCTCGGATAAGGTGAGGATTCTCTCGGATAGTTGTCGGTTTCTCTCGAAGAGGATTAAAATTCCAAATTACAAGTTGGGAGCAATTTTTCTACACTTCACCCAAAAAATACTACTAATTTTCAGAAAAATTTTTGATTAATAAACTCTTCTGATATATTATAAATGTGAAATATGGAAAAAATCTTATACAGAATGGTGGGAAATAGAATGACAAGTGAAAGCAATTCCAAAATAACAGTTGAAACAACAGTTCATGCTCCGGTAGAAAAAGTGTGGAAATATTGGACAGAGCCAGAACATATCAAAAAATGGAACAGTGCTTCAGATGATTGGCACACACCAATTTCTGAAAATGATCTAAGACCTGGAGGCAAATTTCTTTCCAGAATGGAAGCTAAAGATGGAAGCTTTGGATTTGATTTTGGTGGAGTGTATGATGAAGTGAAATTAAATGAGTTCATTTCTTATACTTTGGGAGATGAAAGAAAAGTAGAGATAACTTTTATCAAACAAGATAATGACACTAAGATTATAGAAGTATTTGATGCAGAAACGGTTAATTCTACCGAGATGCAACAAGCAGGCTGGCAGTCAATTTTAGATAATTTTAAAAAATACGCTGAGCAACAATAATTTTCCGAGGGTAGTCAAAACTTCATCGTTTTGACTACCCTTCTATATACTTACTCAAATAAAGAGTTTCATTTTCTGTTTTTATTATACCTTCACTAATAAATTGCTATGCTCCCTCCTTTTCAGAATCACTTTTTCCATCCTCTCTATCCTTAATTCGACCAAAAAATTGGCCCGTAAATCCATTCCTGACTTACAGGCACTTTTTAAGCTCTAGACATTATTCGTTTATGTCTTCTGACTAAATAAACCTACCATCAGTGTTAACCCAGCTACAATTGATGGAATTCCAAGAGAATTTACATTAAGCATCCAAAATGAGGTGGCCGCAAAATAATTAGTTTGTAAGAATGGAATATCTTGAGCAATTGTAAATATAACAGGATTATATAATGCAATTATTAGACATGGAACAGTCACGCACAGTGTTAAGGGCGCACTCCATCTAAACGACCATACCTTTACGAAAATCAAAGAAATATAAATTCCAAATATAAAAGGTGCAATAGATTTATACCAAACTATAGGTAGCATATTAAAGTCTGTCTGAGCATGATTTTTTATCCTCAGTTCCAAGGTGTAACTTATATATGCCAATAAAATTAAACCAATAACCCAAAATAATATCCAAATATACTTTGACCAGTTTTGGCGCATTATCTCCCCCCTTTATCCTATTTATAAGAATCTATCGATGATTTTAAAGCTCTTAGTTCATTGATTTTTCGTTTTGCAGTTTTACTAAATAAACCTACCATCAGTGTTAACCCAGCTACAATTGATGGAATTCCATGAAGGTTTACTTTCATCATCCAATATGGAAATGGCACTGAATAATTATTAGGATCTAATGAAGTGCTTTCAAATGTCGTTACAATTATTGGAAAATAACTAGCGATGATTAGAAGTGGTAGAGTCACACAAAGAATTAATGCCCAGTTCCATTTAACTAACCATACTTTGATGAAGAGTAAAGAAAGATAGATACCTAATACAAAACTAGCAATAAATTGGAACCAAATATAAGGGAGCGGACGAAATGTAGTTGCAACATGATTTTTCACTTTTATTTCCAGATCGTAACTGATAATCAATAAAGCAATCAACCCAACAGCCCATAATAACTTCCAAACATACGAAGACCAGTTTTTTCGCAAAATACATCCCCCCTTCACTAAATATTCCCTTTTGATTATCATATACATAATTGGATACATTTGTATACCTAATAAGTTGCAATATTCAGAATTTATAATCTAAAAAAAGCACTACACCTTTGTACACCTTAACTAAAAGGGTTCCATAGATATGTAGTGCTATTCCTATTTATAGCTTAAACTGTCCAATTGCTTTGTTCAGTTGTTCAGCTGATTGTTGCAATTGATTAATCGTTTGTTCTAAATTTTCCACCGTTGCAACTTGGTCATCTGCCGAAGTAGCAACGATTTTTGTTTGCTCCACTGATTCATTTACGATAGAAGTTACTTGCTCCATCGAGGCAAGTACTTCTTCCGAGCTAGCAGACATTTGCTCTGTAACAGCAGAAACGTCTTGAATTTCTTCATTTACTTTTAGAACAGATTCAAGCACTCTATTCAAATCGTCTCCAATGGATTCTACTGCTCTTGACCCAGATTGGACATCTTCCGCGCTTTTCGTCATTTCTTCTAACGCTTGCACGGTTATTGTTTGGAATCCTAGAATATGATTGCGTATTTCTTCCGCTGATTGTCTAGACATTTCTGCAAGTTTTCTAACCTCATCTGCAACTACAGCAAAGCCTTTCCCCGACTCCCCTGCTCTAGCAGCTTCAATTGCAGCATTTAACGCAAGTAAGTTCGTTTGATCTGCAATTCCTGTAATAACGGAAACCATTTCTTCGATCGATTGATATTTCTCTCCTAATTCTTTTACATGTTTTTCAGTTGTTAAAACAGAATTTTCAACGTTTTTAATCTGTTGTACTACTGTTTGTGAATCACGAACACTTGAGTTCACTAAATTCGTCATATCATTAGAAGAAGAAGCTACCGTCGTTGAAGAATCGGCAATGCGCTGAATTCCAACTGTCATTTCTTCCATTGCACTTAAAGCTTCATCATTATTTGTTTTTTGAATTTCAGAACCAGATGCAATTTTATAGATACTTTCGGCAATTTCATCATTTGATACCCGGACTGTTTTCATCACGTCATCTAAATCTCTAGAAACTTTTACAAGTGAAATTGCTGTTCCATTCATATTTGCTAATATTGTTTTTAGTTGCTCAATCGATTTCCTAAACGATTTAGCAAAGTCAGTAATTTCATTTTCTTGCTTGTGAGAAATATTAGATAATGTTTTCTCAGCACTCTTTAAATCTCCTTGAGCAAATTCAATAGAAGCACCTTGCATAAAAGTAAGTGGTTTAAGTGCATTTTTAACATATCTATATAGAAAGAATATGAGGAAAGCACTTAGCAAAATAATTGATACTAATGCAAATGGTAGTATTGTCTTTAATATATCTTGCTGGGCTTCTTTAACTTCCGTAGCAGCTGTATCAACACCCACGATTGCAATTGTTTCACCTGCATTGTTTTTTATCGGTGCATACGCAGATATATATTCCCCATAAACCTCATCCACTATAACATCTGCATAGCTACCTTCTCCGTTGATAGCGCCTTCTACTTTTTCATATTCTGTCCCTACACTAGTTTCTCCAGGCATATACACTGTAGAGTCGTTTACATCCCCAGCATCTACTAATATTGTTGCAGTTTTACCTTTTACTGGTACATCTGTCACATAAGCATACATGACTCCATTTTGAACTAACAGATCATACAACTCTGCTCGAAGTTCCCAGTATAAATCATTCTCTTCTGGATCTTGTTTAAATTCTTCATATGCAGATACGTCTATTAAGGAAGCTATATTTTGAGCGATATGCATCCCATTGTTACCCATTGTATTTTCGACTGTTTTATTTGTACTATAAATAATCACGGCACTGAAAAAAACAACAAGCAACAGAATCGCAAACATTAAGTAAAAGACAATTTTATTTCCTAGTTTCGAAGATTTTTTGTTCATATTAGTCGACCCTTCTTTTGAGGATTAGCGAAAAGAATAATACAAGAAAGAATTCCTAAAAGGATAGCTATTAATACTAAAAAACTTATCTCATCAAATAATTGAATAAAGAGTCCTCCGAAAAATGGACCGGACAGACTTCCAATACTGAAAGAAATTCCGCACATCAAATTGCCAGTTGGGAGTAGTTCCTTTGGCGTCAAATCAGCCATGTAAGAAATTCCAAGTGAAAATGTTGATCCTACAAACATTCCTGCTATGAAAAATAAAGTGCCGATAATTAGTGCTGATGTCTCAAAAAAGCTAGCCGTACCAAAAGTTAACGCACCTAAGCCTAACATGATGATCAACACTTTTCGTCTTCCTATTTTGTCGCTTAATACACCAAGAGGTAATTGTGAGACAACCCCTCCTATGGAAAATGCTGCTAATATGTATGACAAGCTCGTTATTTCAATAGCATTTCGTAGCGCATAAACAGGGTATATTGCATTTAAAGATGATTCTAAAAATCCATAACTAAACGGTGGTATAAATGCAACCCAAGCAACAGCAAAAGCTGCTCCAAAACGTTTCCACGTCCCTTCGTAAACAGGAGAACCTTTAACTATCTCTGGCTTTTCATTTTTTACGAAGAAAACAAGAACCCATGCACCTAAACAAAGAAGACTAGAAATAATAAAAGGCAAGCCTTCAAAAATTTCTACTAGTTGAACAAACAAAGGACCAACTGCAAATCCAATTCCAAAAGAAAGACCGTAAATGGCAATATTTCTTCCTAATCGATGTTGTGGAGAAAAACTAGTTATCCATGTTTGTGTAGAGAAATGAAGCGCATGATCACCAATCCCAATTAATAACCGCAAAATAAACCAAAATGCGATGCTTTTCCAGAGAGGAAAAAGTAATAATGATACAATTACGATTAGACCACCTATTATGATAATCGGCTTATATCCAAATTTTCGTAGTGGTGGCTCTATAAATGGTGATATCAATAAAGTACCGACATAGAGACCAGTCGCACTTAATCCATTCAACGTAGCACTTACTCCGTCTTGTTCAAATATAACGGAGATTAGTGGTAATAACATTCCTTGTGAAAACCCAGAAATTGATACAATAGTGACTAGTATCCAAAACCTTCTTCTTTCAACTTCTGTAAATTGCTTCATACACTACCTCTTTACTATTTCAATATCGTTATAACAAGTAGTGTATCAAACAATCCCTTTACTTTATATAGAAATTTCATCAACAAAAGGCCCAGTCGGATCTACATGAGATTTGACTGAGCCCTTTATACATAACTATTATCCTTTAGAGTACTCATAATTGCATTTGCGGCGACTATGCCGGTGAAATGTCTGAACCCCCTCCTTCTATTGATTGAATTGGTTTCGACTATTCACTACGGCCTCCCTTCTATGTATGGGTTATTAGTACTTTAACACATACTATAAATAAAGTAAATATTCAAAATAAACAAATGATTAAAATAACTCTTTAGACCTATCTTTTCTATGTCATTTCCATTATTCTTATTATATAAAGTGAGGTGTTATTCTGTGGGTAAACAAATTTCAAATCCAGAACAACAAGTATCTTATTTAAAAGATCGATTACAGATGTTTTTAGAAGTACTAGAAACAATTGAACCTGAAACGACTGAATTAGAAGATATCGACCGTCTTATTCAAATGATGGATGATTTAGAATTAAAAATGGAGCAGTTTAAAAACACAAAAGAGTAGCTTTCAAACGGTTAACAAAACTTTTTTGTGATGAGTATACGCACGAATAGTGTGCCTTCATGTAAACTGTTGAAAAAACAGTTCTATTCGTTTCCACCTCGTGAAACAAGCGTTTCTATGTTTGTCACAAACAGTTACCTTTGTAAATAGAGATCGATTCAATCTAAGAGCAGCTTACGAGCTGCTCTTTTTTTCATGTAAAGAAAATAGTATACTTGTAATGTTTATTACTTACATATCTAAAGGAGCGTTTACACCATGCAATTGGAGCAGTTAGAAAAGAGTATTTATGACTTAATTACTGAAACATCTACTAATTTACCAAAAGACGTACGACGTGCTATTAAAAAAGCGAAAGCAGCAGAAAATGCCGGTACACGTGCGGCTATGAGTCTAGATACAATTACGAACAATATTCAAATGGCAGATGACAAAGTATCACCTATTTGCCAAGATACTGGTTTACCAACATTTAAAATTAAAACACCAGTTGGCGTAAACCAACTAGAGATAAAAGAAGCTATTAAAAGAGCAATTGTTACTGCTACAAAAGATGCTAAGCTTCGTCCTAACTCTGTCGATTCATTAACTGGAGCAAATAGTGGAGACAATCTTGGTGAAGGTATCCCTGTGATTAAATTCGATCAATGGGAAAAAGACTATATTGAGATGAAGCTCATCTTAAAAGGTGGCGGATGTGAAAACAAAAACATTCAATATAGTTTACCAACTGAGCTAGAAGGCTTGGGTCGTGCAGGTCGTGACTTAGATGGTATCCGAAAATGTATTTTACATTCTGTTTACCAAGCACAAGGACAAGGTTGTTCGGCAGGCTTCATCGGTGTAGGTATTGGAGGAGATCGTTCTTCTGGTTACGATCTTGCAAAAGAACAACTATTCCGTCATGTGGAAGATACAAATTCTAACCCAGACCTTGCTAAATTAGAAGAGTATATTGTAGAAAAAGCAAATACATTAGGAATCGGAACAATGGGGTTCGGTGGAGAAGCAACTTTACTTGGATGTAAAATTGGCGTAATGCACCGTATTCCTGCTAGCTTCTATGTATCTGTCGCGTACAATTGTTGGGCATACCGTCGTATGGCTATTAATATTAATCCTACTTCTGGAGAAATAATCGAATGGCATTACCAAGATGGAGAAAAAATCGAATTTAAAGAAAATACGAATGAAGAAGCTCCTAAAAAAGTAGTAGAATTACAATCTCCTATTTCAGAGGAACAAATTCGTTCATTAAAAGTTGGTGACGTTGTTTCTATTACTGGTCGAATGTTTACTGGCCGTGATGCCATTCACCATCACTTAATGAGTAACGATGCACCTGTTGATTTAAATGGTCAAATCATTTATCACTGTGGTCCAGTTATGCAAAAAGATGAAGAAGGTAACTGGCATGTAAAAGCTGCAGGGCCAACAACCTCTATTCGAGAAGAACCATACCAAGGAGATATTATGAAAAAGTTTGGTATCCGTGCGGTTATCGGTAAAGGTGGGATGGGACCAAAAACACTTGCTGCATTAGAAGAACATGGTGGAGTATATTTAAATGCAATTGGTGGTGCAGCTCAATATTATGCGGACTGTATTAAAGGCGTAGATGGCGTCGATTTAATGGAGTTTGGTATTCCAGAAGCAATGTGGCACTTACGTGTAGAAGACTTCACAGCTGTAGTAACAATGGACTCTCATGGTAACAGCCTACATGCAGATGTTGATAAATCATCATTAGAAAAATTAGCTAACTATAAAGAGCGTGTTTTTAACTAATCGAATTAATTGACTTGTAATCACTTCTAAATTACAATAATTATAAAGTAGTAACGAATATAAAATGGATTTCCTACCGGGAATCCATTTTCGTTGTTTTATAGGGTTATTAATAGTGAAATTCATTATCAGGGAGGGAATGACATGTCAACAATTCGAAATTCGCCAGGAAAACAATCTTTCTACCAATCTTTAGTTTCTCATATCGAATTACTAGCAGCTCTTTTATCTGGAGTATTCATATTAATCGCCTGGTTCATCGGCAAACAGGGCGAGGAATCAGTCTCCATCATTTTTTATTTAATGGCATTTGTTATCGGTGGATTTGCTAAAGCAAAAGAAGGAATTAAAGCTACGATTGAAGATAAAGAGTTAAATGTAGAAATGCTAATGATCTTAGCTGCTGTAGGGTCGTCCATTATCGGATATTGGACAGAGGGCGCTATTCTGATTTTCATCTTCGCTGTCAGTGGTGCACTTGAAACATATACGATGAATAAAAGTCGAAAAGAAATTTCTTCTCTTATGAAATTGCAGCCTGAAGAAGCTTGGAGACTAAATGAAGATGGGTCAACAACTCGTGTATCTATAAGAGAACTTGCATTAAAAGATCAGTTAGTTGTAAAACCTGGAGAACGAATTCCTGCAGACGGAGTCGTTCTAAGTGGTACAACTGCTATCGATGAATCAGCAATTAGCGGTGAATCCATACCTGTTAATAAACAAATAAATGACGAACTATATGCTGGAACTGTAAACATAAGTGGCGTTATTACAATGGAAATGACAAAAACTAATGAGGAATCACTATTCCAGAAAATTATTAATCTTGTTCAAACCGCTCAAGATGAAAAATCTCCAGCACAACAATTTATAGAAAAATTTGAAGGAACTTATGTAAAATTTGTTTTACTAGGCGTTGCTATCATGATGTTCCTCCCTCATTATTTGCTTGGATGGGATTGGACTACGACATTATATCGCGCAATGGTTTTATTAGTTGTAGCATCTCCATGTGCACTTGTAGCATCTATTATGCCAGCAACATTAGCAGCCATTTCGAACGGAGCAAAAAACGGAATTTTGTTTAAAGGCGGCATTCATTTAGAAAATATAAGTGAAATGAGAGCCATCGCGCTTGATAAAACAGGTACTTTGACACAAGGGAAGCCAGTAGTTACAGATTTCTTTGTTCGAGAAGGGTTAGATCGAATGTCAACTCTTACCACTTTAGCTGCAATGGAAGCACAGTCGAATCACCCATTAGCGCAAGCTATTTCATTGTACGCTAGGTCTGAAGGTATTGGTCAGCTTCCTCTTATTCATATAGAGGATAAACCTGGATTCGGCTTACAAGCAACGATAAACGACCAAACAATCCTTGTTGGTAAACCTGACTTCGTCAATAAAGAAGATGCTTTTACTTTCCATGATGGTATTGCTACTAAACTAGCAGATGAAGGGAAAACAATTATCTTTATGAGAGATGAATTTGGTATAGCAGCGGCTGCAGCTTTAAAAGATACAGTACGTGAAGAAGCAAAAGAGGCAATTAAGCTACTACAATCTCTAGGGATTAAAACAGTCATGCTAACTGGAGACAATGAAAAGACAGCTAGTGTAATCGCGAAAGAAGCAGGAATCGACCAGTACATTGCAGAATGTTTACCTGAAACTAAAGTTGAACATATGAAAGTATTATTAAAAGAGTATAAATTCGTTGGAATGGTCGGAGACGGGATAAATGACGCTCCTGCTCTAGCAACTGCTACTACTGGGTTTGCTATGGGAGAAGGTACGGATGTGGCACTCGAAACTGCGGATGTTGTTCTAATGAAGAGTGATTTATCTAAAATTGCATATGCAATTAAAATGTCTCGTAAAATGCAGAGAATTGTAAAACAAAATATTGTATTTTCTCTCTCGGTCATTGCTTTATTAATAATCTCAAACTTTCTTCAAGCCGTAGATTTACCTTTAGGAGTTATAGGTCATGAAGGAAGCACAATTCTAGTAATTTTAAATGGATTAAGAATGCTTAATAGAAATATATAAAAGCAGAGAAGCTAAACTAGCTTCTCTGCTCAGACTCTCTAGACAAACTTAAAGAAATTTAAGTTTGTCTATATTTTTTTCCGCGGAGGGCTTGAGCGTCCTTGATCGCTATGCTCGAGGTCACAGAAAAATTGTCATCCTAATAATTTTCTCTCAAATAGTCGCTGAAGAATTTAGCGCTTTGGCATTCGCTTTCCGCGGGCGAGCGACGAGCCTCCTCCTTCGCTACGCTTTCGTGCGGGGTCTCGTCTGTCTCGCTTTTCCCGCAGGAGTCTCATGCGACGCGCTAAATTCTTTTAAATAAAATACAACAAATAGTTCCTACAAAAGATACTAATTTCTAGTTTTTCAGTTGCTTTTCTTTCCCGTTGTCTCAGTCTCCTCGCTCGCTGCGGGGTCTTCGACTAACGCTTTTCCCGCAGAAGCGTCGCCTTATTCAACGATTTTCTAGAAATGAAAAAGTCCCTATAATTCGACGTTGCCTGATGAGGTTGTCCAATATCCAATACATTAGAAAATTCATCCTAATAAATTTCTCCCAAATAGTCGGTGATAGAATTTAGCGCTTTGGCATTCGCTTTCCGCGGGCGAGCGACGAGCCTCCTCCTTCTCTACGCTTTCGTGCGGGGTCTCGTCTGTCTCGCTTTCCCGCAGGAGTCTCATGCGACGCACTAAATTCTTTCCACTATTTTTTCGAGCGTGTCTAAACAGTAAAAGCAGAGAAGCTAACCTAGCTTCTCTGCTCTTTTTTTTCCAATGCAATCTTTCGTTCTTGCATTACTGCATTTACTTGTCCACCAACTAACAAAATAATTCCTGTAAGATATAGCCATAACATAAGAACGATTATTCCTCCAATACTTCCATAAGTAGAGGAATAACTTGCAAAGTTGCTAACATAATAAGAGAATCCAAGAGATACTATGATCCAACCTAATGTGGCAAAAGCTGCTCCTGGAAAAATACTTCTTAAAAACAACTTTTTGTTTGGCACAATCCAATATAAAGCAGATAAGATTAGAAAAATAAGTAGGGGACTGATTGTCCACCTTAAACTATTCCATAATCTAACAAATCCTTCTTCAAAACCAAAATAAGAAAATAGTATTGTACCGATTTGTTTACCAAACACTGGAAGCACTAATGCTACTATAAGCAATATAATCATTAGTAATGTAAAAACTATTGATAATCCTCTGACGATAAACATTGGCCGTGTTTCATCCAAATTATACGATCTATTTAAAGACTTCACTATCGCATTCATTCCATTTGAAGCGGACCAGATTGTACCGATAATTCCAATGGACAATAGTCCCCCATTTCGATTAGCTAAAGTATCTGAAATAGTTCCTTCAATAAGAATATATACATCCTTTGGAGCATAATTTTCAAGAAAGCGAAATACTTGTGCTTCGTCCAAATTTAAATATGGCAATAAAGTAAAGATAAAAATAATCATTGGAAATAAAGATAAAAGAAAGAAATAAGCCAACTGTGCACCTAGACCTGTAATGTCGGTTTTCTGAATATGTAAAATTAAATGTTTAAAATAACCTGTCCATGTAGTTAAATCTTGATGCTCAGAAGTATTTATCTCTTTCTTTTTTATATGTAAAAATTTTAGTCTGTCGTACCAACTAATAGAGGATGAAGCATTTTGTTCTTGTAATTGTTCTTTTGAACTTTTATCTTTCACTTCATCCCCTCCTTTATTCATTTTGTTTACTTACTGCTTAACAATTGAACTATCATCAGCATCAGGTACTACAAGCGATTTGTATTCTTCTTTGGATTGAACAAATGCATCTTTCGTTTCAGTTAGCAACGTCTTAACTTGAGGTGTAATCTCTTTCACTTCATTTACTTTTTGCGATAAGTATGTCGCATCTGAGGCAAATTGATCGTACAGAGATTTCCATTTTGTTACTTGCTCTTCTATTGTAGTTTTTAACTCTTGTCTATTTTTACAGTAATATTGTATTTGATTACCTACATATCTTGTCTTACTAGCTACAGAATCTCTCGTCTTTCTATCCATCATAGTCAATGCACCACCTACAAGTGCGCCATATACAATACCCTTTAATAACTTACTTTCACTCATCATCTAACCTCCATGTTTTATTGTATATGTATATAATTATACCCGTGACTTGACGGAATAAAACAAATTATTTCAAATTCGACAAAATAGTCTTGACTATATGACGGAATTTTATGAATATTAGTAACAAGGGGAAAATAAATAGAAAGGGTAGAGATGTTCACGTTGTAGTTTATTAGAAATATATTATTGGGGGTAGGAATGAATGGAAAAACTGAATGAGTTTTTAGGAAGTGTTTCATCTTTTTTGTGGGGTATTCCACTACTTGTTTTAATAGTTGGTACAGGTATATATTTAACTATTCGTGTAGGTTTTTTACAAGTGAGACTATTACCTACAGCTTTAAGACTAGTATTCTCTAAAAAGCATGATAAAACTGCTGAAGGAGATATTACTCAATTCCAAGCACTTACAACAGCGCTAGCTGCAACAGTTGGTACTGGAAATATCGTAGGTGTTGCTACTGCAGTTGTACTTGGTGGACCAGGTGCAGTATTTTGGATGTGGTTCTCCGCTTTCTTCGGTATGGCAACTAAATATAGTGAAGCTATTTTAGCAGTAAGATTTCGTGTAAAAGATGCAAAGGGACAAATGGCTGGTGGTCCAATGTATTATTTAGAACATGGACTGAAGCAAAAATGGTTAGCTGTGTTATTTGCAGTTTTCGGTGCAATTGCAGCATTTGGTATTGGAAATGGAACGCAATCTAACTCGGTTGCTGGTGTAGTAAAATCGACATTCGGATTAGATACTTGGATTACTGGAGCTGTACTTACTATATTTACTGCACTTGTTATTCTTGGTGGAATTAAATCTATTGGTAATGTAACCGCAGTTTTTGTACCTATTATGGCATTATTTTATTTATTAGCGGGTTTAATCGTTATGGTTATGAACATTACTGCAATTCCAGATGCATTTGCAACCATTTTTAAAATGGCATTTTCCGGAGAAGCTGCTGCAGGTGGTGCAATTGGTGCCGCTATCCGTTATGGTATTGCTCGTGGGGTATTCTCCAACGAAGCTGGTTTAGGATCTGCACCTATTGCTGCTGCTGCTGCAAAAACAGATCTTCCAGGACGTCAAGCACTTGTTTCGATGACACAAGTATTTTTAGATACATTCCTAATTTGTTCGATTACAGGTATTACGATTGTAATGTCTGGAATGTATAAAGATACTAGTCTAGCAGCAAATGAGTTAACTTCTGCATCATTTGGACATTTCCTAGGAGACTTTGGTCCATATGTTGTAGCAATTGGATTAATTTTCTTTGCTTCATCTACTATTTTTGGTTGGGCTTATTATGGGGAAAAGTGTTTCCAATACTTATTTAAAAATCCATCCTTATTAATTATATATCGTATTGCATTCGTTATTATGGTATTCATCGGTTCTGTTGTATCATTAGACTTAATCTGGACGTTCTCAGATATTACAAATGCTTTAATGGCCATTCCGAACTTAATCGGATTACTCGGACTTTCTGGTGTAATTGTGTATGAAACAAAACGAATTTCGGATAAGTTAAAAGAGGAGAAAGAAGCTGCAAAAGCAGCTAAATCTAATTAATAATTGACAATCCATCTGTAGCGTGAAATGATAAACTTCTAATGTATGAAAGGTAGGAACATATAAATGAATTTATCACAACCGTCTGTTGAAAATATTACGTATATGATTGAAACTATAAAAGAAAAGCTTCGTATGGTAAATGTAGATGCTATGAAATCTGAGGATTTTAATGCAACGCAGTATGAAGATCTTGTTTATTTATACGAAATGGTTCAAAAAAGAGACTCCTTTAGTCCTAGTGAAATGCAAGCGATTGCTGCTGAGCTAGGTAACTTACGAAAATAAGAGAAGTGAAAATGTCGTATTCTTCGCTTGTTCGCTTTCGGTTCTCTTTGGACGAAATGATCGCTACATTATTACAGTAAATCAATCGAGAAGGGAAGTGACCGAGTCACTTCCCTTCTTGCTTTATCAGTATCTGTCTAGTTGAGGTAAAAAAACAGGAACTTCAACAATCCCTCACTCTATACTACTTTTTCATCTCTAGAAAATCGTTGAAAAGGCGATACTCCTACGGGAATAGCGTTAGCATAAGACCCCACCGCGAAGCGAGGAGGCTGAAGCAACGCCCGTGGAAAGGGAGGCCACTGAAAAACTCAAAATTATTATTTTTATAGGAACTATTTGCTGTATATCATTCAAAGAATTTAGCGCGACGCATGAGACTCCTGCGGGAAAGCGAGACAGACGAGACCCCGCACGAAGCGAAGCGTAGGAGGAGGCTCGTCGCTCGCCCGCGGAAAGCGAATGCCAAAGCATTAAATTCTCTTAGGACTATTTGATAGATAATTTATATGAATGACACTTTTTCAGTGTCCTCTGGAAAGGGAGGCGTTTCAACGATTTCCTTACTTATTGGACAGCCCTGTTGTTTATTTTATTTATTTAATTCTACCGCAATTTTAGCTCCAACTCTTGCGTTGTTATAAACTAGCTCGATGTTCGATTCTAATGATTTTCCTTCTGTTAACTCTTTCACTTTTCCAAGTAAGAATGGTGTTACATCTTTACCTTTAATACCATTCTCCTCTGCTTCTTGTAAAGCTTTTTCAATAATAGTAGTAATATACGCCTCATCCATTGAGAACTCAGCAGGAATTGGATTTGCAATAATAGCTCCACCGTTTAATCCTAACTCCCATTTCACTTTTAACATTTCAGCAACCTCTTGTGGCTCATCCAATCGGAAGTTTGCTTCAAATGGACTAGTTGCAGAATAAAACGCAGGGAATTTATCTGTTTGGTATCCAACTACAGGAACACCTTTTGTTTCTAAATATTCTAAAGTTAAGCCAATATCTAAAATAGATTTTGCTCCAGCACATACTACTGCAACATTTGTTGAAGCTAGCTCTTCTAAGTCTGCTGAAATATCCATAGTAGTTTCAGCACCTCTATGCACACCGCCGATACCACCCGTTACGAACATTTTAATTCCAGCAAGTTCTGCACAAATCATTGTAGTAGCAACTGTTGTTGCACCAATTTCTTTCGAAGCAACTACATATGCTAAATCTCTTCTAGAAGTTTTTCTTGCATGTTTACTTGTTCCTAGAGTTTCCAGTTCCTCTTCAGAAAGACCAATTTTAATCTTTCCATCCATAATTGCAATCGTTGCTGGAACAGCACCATTATCACGAATAATTTGCTCTACTTTTCTTGCCATCTCGACGTTTTGAGGGTAAGGCATACCATGTGAAATAATCGTTGATTCTAATGCTACGATTGCTTTTCCAGCCGCCATTCCTTCTGCTACTTCTGTTGAATATGTTAAATAGTTTTTCATAATATATATTCCTCCAATTCGTTATTTAAAGTAATTTTTGAAAGTTCTGTTCGAACCGTTTCTGATGATAGCAATGTTTTACTTGCATTCACCATTCCTGCATTTACTGCTAACTTCATGTCAGTTCCTTCTGTCCAGGCATGAAGAGTTCCTGAAACAAAAGCATCTCCTGCACCCGTAACGTCCACAACCTCATCAACTTTAATAGCAGGGACAAATGTAGGGGGTAGAGACTCACTAGCATACATAACGCCTTTACTACCATTTGTTACAATGACATGCTTTACACCCTTTTGCACGAATGCTTCCGCTGCTTTTTCCCAAGCTTTATTATCAGCCATCTTCATCTGTAAATACGTTTCAGCTTCATCTCTGTTTATAAAGAGCCATTCGATTCCAATCAATGTTTCAGGCATTCTTTCCATTTTAGGAGACGAAACAGGGATAATTGCAAGCGGGATATTATTTCCAACAGCAAGCGTCTGTAAATATTCAATTACATTTTTAGGGCAATTCATATCAACGATTAATAACTGTGCATTCGTTAGATGAGATTCTTGTTTTTTCATATATTCAACGGTTAACTGATCATATATTTCCATATTAGCTAAGGCAAATAGCATCTCACCATGTGTATCTAAAACTGCCGAATATGTTCCAGTTGAATAATTTGCGAGCTTTTCTACCGAATATAAGTTCATCCAATGGCTAGATGTTTTTTCAATAATTTGATACTCCATATCATTACCTACGACTGATAATAGTCGCACACTATGACCAAGTCTACCAAGATTTTCGGCAATATTCCTAGCTACTCCACCGACACTTTGCATACTGGTTGTCGGATTGGACGTGCCCATCTGCAATTGATTTTTCACTAAATACTTTCTATCTACATTTGCACCACCGATACAAATAATTTCTTTGTTTTCGGGAAGTATATATGCCCTACCTGTAATCTTTCCATTTTTTATTAATTGGGAAATAATATTTGCAACTGCTGGCCTGGACATATTAAGATCATTAGCAATTTCTAATTGAGACGCGTATGGATTTTTTTTAAGGTACTGCAAAATTTGTATTTCCTTTGGTTGCAAAATCTTACCCTCCTTTCAATACAAACTTTTGTTTTAATTATAAACTTTTGTTTGAAAAAGTCAAAAGAAAAACTGACAACAATTTTGTTGTTAGCGCAGATTACCGGCTAACTCTAAAAAATAGAATGGCTACAATCTTTTTTTAAAGTTAGGTTTCCGAAGCTTATCGCGGGAGAAATACCAAGCCGATTCGTCGTCAATATGCCCCCGCTGGAGTCGAAGAGCACTAGTTGATTGGGGCAGAGACGATGACTCCTACGGGAGTAGCGTGAGTCTTGAGACCCTGCTGGGAGCATTGCGAGGGCACTATAACCAACTTTGCCAGACAGGGTTGTGCATAACCTAATAGATAAGAAAATCGTTGAAATGGCTCCCTTTCCGCGGGCGTTGCCTTAGCCTCCTCGCTGCGCTGTGGGGTCTTCGGCTAACGCTATTCCCGCAGGAGTGTCGCCATTTTCAACGATTTTTTAGAAATGAAATAGTATTTATTATCTTAAAAAATAGAAATTTTTCAATGCCCGCTTTACACTACACGGGATCTTGGAGACTCCTTTTTTCCGGAGTCTAGTCCTTATAATCAGCTTTGTCAGACGTAGTTGTATAATAACCCCAGTAAATAAGAAAATCGTTGAAATGGCTCCCTTTCCGGAGGCCACTGAAAAAGTCACTTTTTTTCAAAAAATAAAAACGAAATCCCATAATTCCTTCACTTTTTAGGGTGTTTATGGGGACGTCATGCCAATTTTGATACAAATATACTTCTCAAGTGGTGACTTTATTTTCTGAATTTTGGTTTTTCAGTGGCCTCCCTTTCCGCGGGCGTTACCTCAGCCTCCTCGCTTCGAGGCCACTGAAAAACTCAAAATTATTATTTTTATAGGAACTATGTGCTGTATTTCATTTAAAGAATTTAGCGCGACGCATGAGACTCCTGCGGGAAAGCGAGACAGACCCCGCACGAAGCAACAGAGATGAAGGAAGGCTAAGGGCGCCTCTTCCTGAGGCAACGCCTTCATGACCAACATCGTGTTGGCCTGAGGAGGCTCGTCGCTCGCCCGCGGAAAGCGAATGCCAAAGCGCTAAATTCTCTTAGGACTATTTGATAGATAATTTATTTGAATGACACTTTTTCAGTGCCCTCCATCGCTTCGCTGCAGGGTCTTCGGTTAACGCTATTACCGCAGGAGTGTTGCCTTTTTCAACGATTTTCTAGAAATGATAAAGTATTACCTTAAAAAATAGAAAGTTTTTCAGTGCCCTCTAACGTAGCAACTGAGGAGGATCAAGCCGCACCCGCGGAAAGCGTTCGCCCGTAGAGGAAATCAACTGGTTTAATTTTGAATAAAAAAAAGACTATAGACAACTCAATTTTTTTGAGTTGTCTATAGTCTGAACTGACGACGATTTTATTGTCAGCCATTTAGCCTCTTATTGAGGGGAATCGTTTAACGTTCCATCTTCTAATACTCGAGGTTGAATTAAAACTTCCACACGTCTATTTTTAGCACGACCATCTTCGGTGTCATTAGAAGCTACTGGTTTAAATTCACCATAACCTTTTGCACTAAAATAAAGTGGATCTATCGTTTCTTTGCTAACTAAAATTTTCAAGAAATTCACTGAACGCATGACACTTAGTTCCCAGTTCGAAGAAAACTCACTGCTTGAAATTGGGATATTATCGGTATGTCCAGTTATTACTACGTTTCTTGGGGGGTCAAATACTAAAAGTTCAGCTATATCCTCCGCAATTTGGCGATATTCTGTCTTCACTTCTGCTTTTCCCATATCGAACAAAATACTATCTCGAATAGTTACTAGTAATCCTTCGTCTGTTAATTTAGTAGCAAACTGTTTTTCTAATTCATTAACAGCTATATACTCATCTACACTATCTTGTATTTCAGATAATGCTTTCTGATCTTCAATATAGGCAGTACTTTGCTCTGTCTCATTTGTCTTATTTGGAGTCTTTGGAACATCAACTGGTGAAGGATTCTCCATAAAGCTCGTACCACCGTCAAAAATTTGGTTAAAAACTTGTGACATTTGTTCAAGTTTTTGCTGATCTACTGTACTAGTAGAAAAAAGTACAATAAACAGCGCTAACAATAATGTCAATATATCTGCGTAGGGAATAAGCCAAGATTCATCTATATGCTCTTCTCCCTTATGCTTTCTACGCTTCTTAGCCAAGGCCAGCCTCCCCACTTTCGCTTAAAATTTTCTTGCGATCTGACATGGACAAATATGAAGCAAGCTTTTGTTCAATAACTCTTGGTGCATCTCCTTCTAAAACAGAAAGAATTCCTTCTAACATCATCATTTTTTGACGAACCTCTTGTTGAGATTTACGTTTTAATTTATTTGCAAATGGATGCCAAATAACATATCCGGTGAAAATCCCCATTAGTGTCGCAACAAAGGCAGCTGAAATGGCATGTCCTAGTGCATCAATATCATTTAAATTCGACAAAGCAGCGATCAAACCAATAACAGCTCCAAGTACTCCTAGAGTAGGAGCATATGTACCCGCTTGAGAAAAAATTTGAGCCCCTCCAATATGTCTTTCTTCTAATGCTTCAATTTCTTCCGTTAATACATCGCGAATATAATCTGCATTTTGTCCATCAATTGCTAATGTCAAACCGTTTTTCAAAAACTCATCTTCTACATCTGTAATTTTACTTTCTAATGCAAGCAAACCTTCTCTTCGAGCCAAATCTGCCCAGCTCGAGAACATTTTAATAACTTCTCCATCGTCTACTAATTTTTTATCTTTGAAAAGAACTCCAAAAAGTCTCGGTATTCTTTTCAACTCATTCATAGGAAATGCAATTGTAACAGCAGCAACAGTTCCAAAGATGATAATCAATATAGCAGCAGGATTTAAAAGAGCATCTGGAGTTACTCCTTTTAGAAACATCCCGACCAATAAAGCAACAATCCCAACGATTAGACCAATAACTGTAGACTTATCCATTCATTTACCCCCACATTCTATTTCTTTGATTTATTTCGGCTATTTTATTCAGATTTTAATAACAAACTATCTTTCCTCCAATATAATTTCATGAAATATGAACAATATCTGATTTTTCTTGAATAATGCTGATTGATAAACCGTCCCTAAAACTGATATTATGAAATTAATTACAGAAAGGGAGTATGAGAATGTCAACTTTTAATCAAAAACTAGAAAAGTATGCTGCATTGGCTGTAGAAGTAGGGGTAAATATACAGCCTGGTCAAAACTTATATATTGCTGCATCTATTGATAGTGTAGAACTTGTTAGACTTGTTACAAAAAAAGCGTATGAAATTGGGGCAAATCAAGTATTCGTCGATTTTTCAGATGATGAAATCACTCGTTTACGTTATGATCTAGCTCCTAAAGAATCCTTTGAGTCCTTCCCTTCATGGAAGGTTCAAGAAAGAGAGCAACTTGCTGAGCAAGGAGCTGCTTTTATGAGCATTATGAGTCAAAGTCCAGATCTTCTAAAAGGTGTGGATACGAGCAAGATTGCTGCATTCCAAAAAGCAACTGGAACTGCACTTAGTAAATACCGTCAATATGTCCAATCAGATAAAATAAGCTGGACAGTTATTGCGTCACCTTCAAAAGAATGGGCTAAAAAGGTTTTCCCGAATGTTGCTGAAGAAGAACAAGTTTCTGCACTTTGGGATGCTATTTTTAAAGCAGTGCGTGCAGACTTAGAAGATCCAGTAGCAGCTTGGAAAGAGCATGATATACTTTTGCATACTAAAGTTGATTATTTAAACAATAAAAACTATAAAAAGCTTCACTATACTGCACCTGGAACTGATTTAACAATCGAACTTCCAAAAGGTCATTTATGGTGTGGAGCAAGCAGTGTGAACGAAAAAGGAGAAGACTTCATGGCTAATATGCCAACCGAAGAAGTATTCACAGTTCCTTTAAAAACCGGTGTGGATGGGTACGTAGCAAGCACAAAACCATTAAGTTACGGTGGGAATATCATCGATAACTTTAAGATTACTTTTGAAAGTGGACGTATCATTCAAGTAGAAGCAGAACAAGGTCAGGAAGTACTTGAAAATCTTGTTGCGACTGATGAAGGTTCTCATTATTTAGGAGAAGTTGCACTAGTTCCACACGACTCACCTATTTCAAATTCTAATTTATTATTCTATAACACACTTTTTGATGAAAACGCATCCAATCACTTAGCAATTGGTAGTGCATACGCTTTTTGTTTAGAGGGTGGAAAAAAAATGAGTCGAGAAGAACTTAATGAGAATGGATTAAATGAAAGTATTACGCACGTAGACTTTATGATTGGTTCAGACCAAATGGATATCGACGGTATAAAGGAAGATGGATCAATCGAACCTATTTTCCGTAAAGGAAATTGGGCATTTTAATCACAACTCCTGAATTTCTATATTATTCTACTTACTTTCTATCTGAATTTAGGCTATAATAATATTAACATGACTAGTGAGGTGTTTAATAATGGGCTTATTCACAGTTACAGTTCTTGGTTTTGTAGTGTGTATCGGAATTACTGGGTATACAATTATGCATTACTTCGGTAAATCAATGAACTCACACGATTCAATCCAAGTTGATCCAAAAACTTCTAACTAATACAAAACAACCGCAGAAAATGCGGTTGTTTTTTTATTTTAATAGTTTGTCATTACTTCTCTTTTTCCTTTCAATTGTGAAACAATCATATTTCGAAACAATGACAATCGAGTACTATTTTATTATTTTATAAGCTTATTTTATGTATATATTACTATTATTTTATGAAATATACGTAAACTTCCACAAAGTAACAAATGGCAACATAACTTTTATCCTTTATACTAAGGAAGTATGATTGAATTGGAGGAATTCACATGTTTTCAAATACTCATATTGGAATAGATTTAGGAACAGCAAATACATTAGTATATACAAAAAGCAAAGGCTTACTTATAAATGAACCTACTGTTGTTGCAGTAGATACTAAAACGAAGGAAATCATTGCGTTTGGAGAAAAAGCAAAAGAAATGATCGGAAAAACTCCGCCTTCTATAGAAGTAATTCGTCCTTTAAAAGATGGAGTAATTGCTGATTTTGATATAACGACACAATTGTTAAAACTAATTATGCAAAAAGCTAGTAAAAAACTAGGTAGTTCTTTGAGAAAACCAACTGTAGTTGTTTGTACTCCTTCAGGTGCTACATCCGTTGAGAGAAGAGCAATTCAAGATGCTGTAAGACACAGCGGTGCAAAAGAAGTACAACTTATGGAGGAACCAGTTGCTGCTGCAATAGGTGCTGGCCTTCCTGTAAACGAGCCAGTAGCTAGTATGATTGTCGATATTGGTGGCGGTACTACTGAAGTCGGGATAATTTCTTTTGGAGGAGTTGTTGCCTCCAACACGGTTAAAACTGCCGGGGACAAAATGGACGAAGCTATTATTCACTATATCCGCAAAGAGTTTAATATATTAATTGGGGAGCCTACTGCAGAAGAAATTAAGAAAACGATTGGTCATGCACTATTACCTCATACAGTAGAAGAAATGGATATTAGAGGAAGAGATGTGGTTACTGGTTTGCCTAGAACGATTAATCTTTCTTCTTTACAAATTCAAGGCGTGTTAGCAGAATCATTGGAAACTATTTTAGAAGTAATCCGAGCGACACTAGAAATATGTCCGCCAGAACTTGCAGGAGATATCGTGGACCATGGTGTAGTTCTAACTGGTGGAGGGGCACTACTGAAAGATCTAAAAGAATGGCTTTCTAGCGTCATCGATGTACCAGTTCATATTGCTCCAGAACCTCTTCAATCTGTTGCGATTGGAACAGGAAAATCATTTTTTATATCTGATCGAAAACAAAAAGTAGCGAAATAATAAATGTGCAAGAGCACCTTTTCTCCGACATTCCTGGAGAGCTTAGTACTGCACGTTTGCTACTTCATTACCGTAGGATAATTTTTAGAGGGATGGAAGTGGCTATGCTACTTCCACCCCTCCTTTTTCTAACATCACCTACTAAATTCGAGCTAAGTTTGGGAGTTACACTTGTTCAAAAGAAATTCAGTATTACTACATATCTAACTATCCACAACATTAACAAAGATTATGCAATTTAGCGAAAAAGTAGTTTCATTCAGTAACAATTCAATCAAAATAGAGGAAATCTCTTCTCCAATCATATAAAATAAAAAGATGAAATTATGAAGGGGGAATTCTATGCCTAGTTTACATGAGATATTAGCCTACAATGAAGACTTTGTGAAAAACAAAGAGTATGAGCCATTTATAACTACGAAGTTTCCAGATAAACGAATTGTTATATTAACGTGTATGGATACAAGGCTTGTTGAGTTGCTACCAAAATCCATGAATTTTAAAAATGGGGATGTTAAAATAGTAAAAAGCGCAGGAGCTGTTATTAATCATCCTTTTGGTGGTATTATGCGTAGCCTAATCGTTGCTGTTTATGAACTTCAGGCAGATGAAATTTATGTAATTGGTCATTATGATTGTGGTATGAGCTCTATTCAAACTGATAAGATTATCGACAAAATGAATTCAAGAGGGGTAGATCCTCGCATACTTGAAATATTAAAGAACTCTGGAGTAAACGTTGAGAATTGGCTTGAAGGCTTTTCAGATGTAAAAGAAAGTGTTCAACATAGCGTTGATATGATTCGAAACCATCCTCTTATGATTAAAGATATTCCCGTTCATGGATTAATTATTGATCCTACTTCTGGAAGATTAGACTTAGTGACAGACGGAACTATCGACCAAAAATGAATTATTTCCCAGGAAATCGACAAAAAGTTGGTTATTCATTAAGTGAATAACCAACTTTTTATTTTTCCATTAAACTTTTTTAAAATACTCTTACCTTTTCAGAAGTCTTGACTTAAAGAAGCATAGATATAATGATCTTCCCATTTTCCATTAATAAATAATAGCTTTCTTAGCAAGCCTTCTCTTTGGAACTTATTATTTTCTAACACTTTAATTGATCCAAAGTTTCTAGGTGATACATATGCTTCGATTCGATTTAACTGAACATGTTCAAATCCAAATAACTTCACAAGGTGGACAGATTCCGAAGCAATTCCCTTACTTGTAAATTGTTCATCTATAGAATATCCGACAAACCCACTGGAAAAGGGCATCCTTTTTAAGCTATATAATGAAATACTGCCAATCATTTGGTCTGTTTCATGAGCAAACACACCAAAAGTATATTCTCTTTTTTCATTCATTAATGATAGCGACTCTCGAATTTTCTCTCGTTGAACGCTAGTTGTATAATAATCTTCTCGGTGTAAAGGTTCGTAAATAGACCAATAGCCTTTATTTCTATATACGAGTTCAGCTAGGCTTGATGCATCTTTTACATTTAAAGTCCGCAAATAACAAGTATCACCTTCTAAATAGATCAAGCACCTTCACCCTTTTGCATTAGTTAATTGAATGAACTCGTTTACATCTTGAATACATAAGTCAATTCCTTTTATCCAAAATGCTTCCTGCGTAATATCTTCCTCTAAATGTTTCATTGCTAAATCTTCTACTGACATGACTGCAGTATCTTGTAACAATGCAATATACTTTTCTTCGAAGTTTGCTCCTTCTCTAATCGCTTTAGCGTAAATGCTTAACGAAAACAAATACCCAAATGTATATGGGAAGTTATAGAAAGGAACTTCCGTAATGTAGAAATGCAATTTCGATGCCCAGAAATGAGGATGTGTTGTTTTCAATGCACCACCATAAGCTTCTCTTTGAGCATTTTCCATTAACTCATTCAGTTTGGCTGCCGATACTATTCCATTCTTACGTTCTTCATAAAATCTTGTTTCAAATAGGAAACGCGCATGAATGTTCATGAAAAATGCAACGCTTCGTTGAATTTTATCTTCAAGTAATGCAATTTTTTCCTCATCCGTTTTTGCTTCTTTCACAGCTGCATCCGCAACAATCATTTCAGCAAATGTAGAAGCAGTTTCTGCAACTCCCATTGCATATTGACGATTTATCCAATGCACTGGCTTTAAAGCAAATGAGTGAAATGCGTGTCCTAATTCATGAGCTAAAGTAGATACATTCGACATTGTTCCACTGTATGTCATGAAAATACGTGATTGTTCTGAAACTGGCATTCCAGTGCAAAAGCCACCTGGACGTTTGTTTGGACGATCTTCTGCTTCAATCCATCCATTTTCAAATGCGTTTCTTGAAAATGCTTCTAATTTAGGGCCAAACTCTTTAAAGTGTTTTAGAATGAATTCAGCACCTTGTTGATAGTCCATTTTCTCTGTAGAAGAGCTTACAGGAGCATCTAAATCGTACCAATGCATTTCTTTTTCTCCTAGCATCGTCGACTTCACATTCAAATATTCGATAAATGGGCCTTTATTTTTAGAAATGGCTCCCCACATTGCATCCAATGTTTCTTGTTTCATTCGATTGATATCAAGTGGTTCTTGCAGGATAGATTCCCATCCTCTTTTTTCATAAACAGCTAATCGGAAACCAGCTAAATGATTTAATGTTTTTGCAAAGAACTCTTCTTTTTCTGTCCATGCAGCTTCTAGCGCTTCAAAAGACTCTTTTCGAATAGCTGCATCTTCATGTGAGCTTAAATTATTTGCTTGCCCGACAGAAAGTTCCTTCTCTACTCCATCTACAGTTACTTTTATGCGAATATCCCCAACTAATAAATCATATAATTGCCCCCAAGCGTGGTAACCATCGACTCCAAGGGAAGTAATCATATCCTCTTCTTTTTCAGACAGCATTTTCTTTGCTTCATTTCTCCACTCATTTAAGACAAACGAAAATGCAGATAACTCTTTTGTTTGAAGTAATTTACTCCATACTGAATCATCGGTCTTACTTAACACTTGTTGAATAACAAGCATCTGTGAAGAAAATTTCGCGTATAAAGAACCAATTTCACCCTGTAAAAGTGCCGCTTTCTTATCCGTTGTATCTTGAGCTAGAAAACAACCAATAACTGCTCCAGCCTCCGATAAATTTACAGCAATATCTTTTGAATCGTTAATAATACTATCTATTTTATGTACATCATTTACAGAATTTGGAGAAGAAAAGGATTTCAACTTCACTTCAAATTCTTTTTGTTTTTCTTTTACTGCATCTAAGTGACTTCTCAGAGCATTAGAATCACTACCACCTTCAAAAAAGACATCTAAATTCCAAGTAATTGGATATGCTACTTCACCCATCATTTTCTCCCCCTAAACTTTCATACTAGTTCGAAATATATTATACCATGTTTTTCTAATATTCGATTATCCGGTTTCTGACATGAAACATTCACAAATGCCATTTGTCGAACGAATATTTGGAAGGTATACTATAATAAAAGGAGGTATGCGTATGATTAAAATAATCCTTTTGATTATAAGCTTGATCTCTACCATTATGGTACATATTCTTGCAAATACCCTACCGATTAATCATCATACAACTAGAGAAATTGCCAACAGACTCCCTACTTTCTTTACTCCTGCAAACTACGTTTTTTCCATCTGGTTTGCCATATACTTTTTACTAGCATGTTGGATATGGTATATATGGAAAGAATACCGAAATGATAAATTGATTTCTATGAGACAAGTATTATTATTTGTCGGTAGTTCCATTCTAAATATTGTATGGATTATTTTATGGCATTATGAGTTATTTTTACTCTCATTTTTAGATATGTTTGCATTAGTTGGAATACTATTTTTATTGTATAAAATTTATTCCGTAGAGGAACAACATTGGCTGAAAAGACTTCCTATCTCCATTTATATTGGATGGATGTTTATAGCTACTTTTATAAATATAGATTATCTTCTTACATACAATGAGTTTAGTGGATGGGGTATTACGAAATCTCTCTGGGTAGTTATTTACCTTACAGTGGCTACAGCAATTGCATTGCATTTTCGATTCCATTACAGCGATCCAGCAATCGTACTTGTTTTTATATGGTCCTTTATCGGAATCGCAGTACATCATCTGTTGAACGAAATGTTAATCACTGCGGCTTCCATATTTTTAAGCAGCGTGCTAGTAGCAGGAATATTTTTCATTAAAAAGCGTAAGGAAGTAAGTGACGGACTGTAAAAAGAAGTAAGTTTTTATGATAAAAAAATGCCTCGGAAATCATAATTTCCGAGGCATTTTTTTAGTCTAATTTTGTTAATAAAACTGGACCTTCTTTTGTCACAACAATCGTATGTTCAATCTGAGCCACTAATGATTTATCTGGTGTCACAAACGTCCAACCATCTCCAGACTCTACAATATGCTCTGCTTTTTCAGAGATGAAAGGTTCTACTGCAAGAACCATACCTTCTTTTAAAATTGTAGGATCCCATGCATCAAAATAATTTAATACATGTTGAGGAGCTTCATGCAATGATTTCCCAATTCCATGACCGGTTAAGTTCATAATAACATGTAAACCATTATCTTTTGCTTCCCTAGCAACAGCTTTTCCGATTTGATTCAATCGTGCACCTGCTTTAACTTTTAACATCGCACGGTTGAATGCACTCTCTGCAACAGTACATAATTTTTCTTTTTCCGGATAGCCCTCGCCTACAACAAATGAAATACCTGTATCAGCAAAATACCCATCATAAGAACCAGAAACATCTATATTCACTAAGTCTCCGTCTTTAATAACACGAGAACCTGGAATACCATGTGCTACTTCTTCATTTACACTGATACAAGTGTAACCTGGGAAATCGTATTCCCCCATTGGTCCTGAAATAGCACCTTTTTCTTTGAATAATTTGCCACCTATTTCATCAAGTTCTTTTGTTGTAACACCAGGCTTTGTTGCAGCTTTCATCACATCTCTTACTTCTGCAACAATTTGACCGATTTTTTTTAACGCTTCTAACTCTTCATTTGTTTGTACAATCATCTTTACAAGATCCCTTCTCCATATAACTGTACAACAATCATATCATATTTACGTCTAGTTAGGCAGTACAAGGCGAGGAGCTTTTACAAACAAGATTGTGCAAATGAAAGCTGCGAGTAAAAATACTGGAATCATATAAGTAGAGTTATAGACTAATGAGTAGATAATAACATTTTGATCTCCAGCAAATTCACCAAAGAACAGAATTCCAGAAAGAACATGAGCAAAATAACGTAATAATGCAGCAACAAAAGTTCCTGCTATTACTGCAGTTACCATTTTCTTTGTATCTTTATTTTCGAAAGCCTTCATAAATGCAGGTCTAAAGAAACCTGCAAATCCTGCAACCATAAATGCGATAAAGTAATCGATCGCTACTTGTATAATAACAATTTCGAAAGACAAAGGTGCTGCGTAAAAACGACCTGTTACTACTTGCAGTAAACCGATTAAAAGTCCTGTAATTAACCCTGCTACTACACCTCTACGAAATGCTATTAGGATGACTGGAACTAACACGAATGTAACGGTTCCACCTTGTGGCATTCCAAAGCCGATTATATCTAAAATGTATCCAAGTGCTGCAAAAATAGCAATTTCTACTAACAGTAATACTCGTTGATTTTTCATTGTAATCCCCTTTTTTGACCACAAAAAAACGACGCCTGGGATAGACCCAGACATCGCGCGATTGTCAGTTTCCATCCACATCCCTACGCAAGCATGAACTTACAGGTTCGAAGGGTACTATCTCAGCCGCGTAAGCGACGCCCCTTGTGGTTATGAATTATTTAGTTCGAGTTCATTGTAGCCGAATAAAATAAGTAATGCAACCCCTTATCCTTCATTGCTATACTTATAAAAATAGTAAAAGATGAGGGGATCACTACTATGATAGATTTATTAAAAGATTTGATACGAATTAAAAGTGACAGCATTGAAGGCGCAAACGAAGCATTATTATATTGTCAATCTTGGCTATTAACCCGAGGTATAGCTCCAAAATTATATGAACATGACTCCAAACTTATGCTCGTTGCAGAAATAGGTGACGGAGATGAATGCATTATATGGAATGGTCATGTTGATGTAGTTCCAGGAAACCCTGATCAGTTTACCCCTTTTATAGATGGAGATAAATTATTCGGACGAGGATCTGCTGATATGAAAGCAGGAGTGGCAGCTATGATGCAAGCTTTCTATGAGCTTTCTTTAACTACTGAAAATCTAACAAAAAAAGTTCAGCTTCATATTGTAACAGATGAAGAAACAGTTGGTGATACGTCCAATTATTTAGTCAATAAGGGATTTAACGGTGATTTTGTTATATGTGGTGAGCCAACTCAGCTCCATATTGGTCTTCAAGCTAAAGGAATTGTACAAGTTGATATTAAAATAAAGGGAAAATCCAGTCATGGTAGTCGACCATGGGAAGGAGTTAATGCAATTGAGCGAGCATTTGCTTTCGACAACGAAATGCGTAAATTGTCCTTTATGAAAGCAAGTAATCGTTTCTATGATTATCCATCACTGAATTTGGCAAAAATACATGCAGGGGAAAGATATAATGTTGTACCTGATGAATGTGTACTCAGCTATGATATTCGATTTGTCCCTGGTCAAAACATAGATGACATCTTAATAGAGATCCAGAACATGAGAAAGAATCACTTCCCCAACTGTGAAATTCTTGTACACTCCACTGCTCCCGCAGTTACGACTGATGAAAATGATAAGTATGTAATGAAGCTTCAAAATGTTACATCTGAAATGATGAAACGTCCTACTAATCTGTTTGGTCAACATGGATCTGCCGATACACGTTTCTATTCGGAAAAAGGAGCTGGGGCGATAGAATTCGGCCCATGTGGAGCGGATTGGCATGGAGACATGGAATATGTATCTATTTCTTCTATGGAACAATATAAAAATATTTTAGTCTCTTTCATAGTAAATTGAAACTAAAATCGAAAAGAAACGTACATTAGATAACAAAAAGAAAAGGAGATTGTCTCCATGGAAAACAATAAAATTTTATCTGCTCTTTCCTATTTTAGTATACTATTTGCACCATTTATACTACCAATTATTGTGTACTTCGTTTCTCAAGATACAGAAGTAAAACATCATGCGAAACGCTCGCTTATTTCGCATCTAATCCCTTTTATTTTTATGATTATTTTATTTATTGCAGTCTTTTCAAGCGTCTTTACAATGTCAATGAATACAACCTTTGATCAGCCATCATTTCTAATGGCTTCAGCTCCGATATTTTTTATACTGTTATACTTAGTCATTTATATTGTTATTCTTGTTTGGAATATTATCCAAGGTGTAAAAGTACTAAGATAATGTTTATACTACCTTAATAAAGGGAATGGATTTCATAACATATAATCTATTAGGAGCGGATAACAATGAAAGTAAAAAACATAGTAAAAACCGCGATAAAATGGGCACCTGTTGTCTATCCAATAGTACGAAAAATAATAAAATCGAAAAAGACGTTGAAATAATAAAAGCGCAAGCGTCCTTTAAGTACATCTTGTCCTTTACATTCCCGAGTGCTTTGGACTAGTCAAACTGCTACACTATTATCGTTAGATTTAGAGGATTTGGAAGTGACTGTGTCACTTCCAAATCCTCTATTTTCGGTAATCTTGTGGCGGATATTTGTCCGTCGCTCTCTTGGAATGTGAGTGGACATGGTGCATTTGCTTTGGATAATGAGAGATAAAATCCTTTCATACTCTGTTAAATGCGTCCGAAGATACAATTTCGGACGCGGCTTCGCTTATTAATTCATCGGTACTAATTATTTTTTCTCTACTTCCACTTGCCATATTGATAAGCAAAGGAAAGTACACCAGTTATTGATTGGACGAAGCATACTGTCTTTCTTATTTGACCTGTTGATTGGAGCGGAAGATGCTTACCCCTGGTCCCGATTTAACAAAAACTATTCAGTACAATAAGTGGAATTTTCTGCAAAAACAAGTCCTTGTAAGTAATTTGAATCGGTCCTCACGTTAAGTTGTTAAGAATAAAATCCACGATAAATGGATATAATCAGCATGAATTAACGTAAAAATTATGACCAGATAAAAAAGAAAATGAGGCGGTAATGACATGTCTATGGAATGGTTTAACAGAGTAACTGGTGAACTTCAAGATCATTTGAAATCGATTTGCGAAGAATATGACCAAATCGGTCATATGAATATCAATCGAGGTTCAAAACATCCACGAATTGAATTTTTTATCACGACAGAAGATGACGACAGGGATTACTTTTGCACCCTCCTCTTTGATCCGTATAATGAAGAATTTTACGTAGAAAGCTTTGATATTGCCCTTCAACAACCTACAAGAATTATTTTGGATGATATTACTGATGTGGTTGAAGCTGTTCATGAAAGTTTTCATGAATTTATGGACGAAGATAGTGAAGTCTTTTATGTAGATGATGAATTGGAATACGAAATTCTAGATGATGAAATTACTCATGAAGAAATTGATGTGGAATGGGAAACTCCAGAAGTCACGGCTTACCAAATTGAAGAAAATTTTGAAGTAACCTATCAGTTTGGGGTAGATAGCGCTAATGGAGATGGCGTTCTGCGAAGAGTCAATCGGATCTGGACAGAAGACGGGGAACTCTTCGAAGATGAAAGTACCTTGTCATTTAAAAAAGAAGAGGCAAGTACCATTATCGCCATGATTGCGAGCCATATGGATACTATGACTGGATATGAAGGAATTATAAACGAATAAGAAAAGCGCGAGCGCCCTTTAAGTGCATCTTATCTTCATCGTTTCTAGCGTGCTTTGGACAGCATGTCGTCCATCTTATTTCCGGATAAGCTTTAAGAGGAACGGGAAGTGGCAAGCCACTTCCCGTTCCTCTTTTTAGTAATCCTATGGCTGTCGTTTGTCCGTCGCCCGCTTGAAACGGTTGGAGTCAGGTGGCGTTTGCTAAAAAGGCGAAACTCCAGCGGGAATAGCGTTAGTCGAAGACCCCGCAGCGAAGCGAGGAAGACACTGAAAAACTTGAAATTAGTATTTTAGTAAGAACTATTTGCTGTATTTTAATTAAAAGAATTTAGCGCGACGCATGAGACTCCTGCGGGAAAGCGAGACAGACGAGACCCCGCACGAAGCAGAGCGAAGGAGGAGGCTCGTCGCTCGCCCGCGGAAAGCGAATGCCAAAGCGCTAAATTCTCTTAGCGGCAATTTGATAGACAGAGTACATCAATTTTATATACTTTCTTATCTTTTAAGAAAAGCGCAAGCGCATTAGTGAACACCCTGCGCGCGTTAAACTCTCGCGCTACAAGCTCGCTTAGGTTCATGACGATTGAGTCCGGACAATCACTATGTAGAAAAGTTTATACTTTCTTATCTCAAAAAACGGTCCCTAGTTCAAACTAGGGACCGTTTTTTATTTAGACGTAAGGCTTTAATTCTGTTAATGATAAATACCGATCGAAGCCTTCGATTCTTGATACAGGTTTTATCACTTCTTCTTTTTGTTTGTTTAATATTTGTTCAAAAGTTAAAGGATTTGGAACAGGTAGTTCGCTTTGACTCACTTGTAAACGCGCATTATATTGTTGGAAGAATGCATTAGCCATCAAACGATACCCTTCCATTGTTGGATGCACATCTGCTCGGTTTGGCACTAATTGTTTCTCATTTCGAGCAAATAGTTCTTCTACAGAGACGTACGTTGCTCCGTTTGCTTCCGACACTGTTTTTAAAATAGAATGAAGTGTATTTAACTCTTTTTGAACGCCTTGTTTTTGTGAATCACGTGCATGAGGATATGCAAAATAATACCCCATTATATACACTTTAGCTTTCGGTGCTATCGTTTGTACTTCTTGAATGATCTCGGTCATGTTTTTACGCACATTGTTTAGAGCATTGTCGGCTGAAATTTGTTGAAATGCGATAGAACCATTGGATGGATTTGCTTGAACAAGCCTCAGTAAATCATTCGCTCCGGCTGATATTGTAACAACCGTTGCATTTTTTAGTAATTCTTTTGCTTCTTTAGATCTAACAGTTTTCAATACATCTGTAGTCGTATACCCTGGAAACGCAAGAGATTTAGAATAATAAGCAAGTTGCTTAGAACGAGTCAATTCTTGTGCTATTAAATCAGTATACCCTGTATCAATTGCTTTGTTAGGTGTTTGACCTGCTGCAAGCGAATCGCCAAGTGCAATGTACACAATATTACTACTCGCTTGGGCAGTTGAGGAGCTGAAGGATAATAATAAAACGACTATTGTAATAAGCCATTTTTTCATTTGTATCGCCCCCTTAAAATGCCCAAGTTCCTTTTTGGAAAATTGGTTCCACTGTTCCATCTTCTAATTCTCCAAGTATATCCATATCCGCACTACCAATCATAAAGTCTTCATGTACGATGGATGTATTAATACCAAGGTTTTCAAGTTCACTTGGAGATAGTCCACGGGCCCCTTCCAAACATGTTGGATATGCTTCACCAATTGCAAAATGATTGGATGCATTTTCGTCAAAAAGTGTATTAAAAAACAAAACGTTTGATGCAGAGATTGGTGATTCGTGAGGAACTAGAGCAATTTCCCCTAAAAATTTTGCACCTTCATCAGTTTGAATTAGTTCTTGTAAAAGCTCTTCACCAGTTTCTGCTTTAACCTTTACAATCGCACCATTTTCAAATGTTAACGTAAAATTATCTATGACATTTCCTTGGTAGACGAAAGGCTTCGTGTTTTTCACATATCCATTGATCCCCGTTTTTAGAGGGGCAGTATATACTTCTTCCGTAGGCATATTAGCAATGAATGGAACACTTTGTGCATTTTTACTAGCTCCCGAAAGCCAAATATGTTCTTTCGGAAGCTCCACTTGAATATCTGTACCATTAGCTTTGTAATGCAGTTTTTTAAAACGTTTCGCATTCAACAGTTCTGCACGACTCTCTAAATGATCAATATGTTCTTTCCATTTTTGAACGGCTGTTCCTTCCCCAATTCGTACTACTTGGAAAATAAGGTCCCAAAGAGCTTGCATTTGCTCTTCCGGTTGCAATTGTGGAAATACTTTGGCAGCCCATTTCGCTGATGGCATTGCTACAATTGACCAAGTAATGACATCACTCATTACAGCTTTACGATATCTTTCCAAAGCTTTCCCGCTAGCTTTTTGGAAATTTGATATTCGTTCAATAGAAACACCCTCGAGTAAGTCAGGGTTATCTGCATCAATCCATAGTAATGCACCTTTGTTTTCTATTAACTCATCTCGTTGCATAACAGACCACTTTGGAATTTCATGAAATGCTTCATCTGGAGCTAAATCATAAAACAATCTTGCATTTACTTCATCTGTATAGTTTACATCAACTCGTTTAGCACCAGCTTCATACGCTTTTTTCACAATAAGTCTTGTAAACTCAATAGTGTCAGTCGTTGTATTAATAAGTAACGGTTGGTTTTTTTGAATATTTAAGCCTACCTTTACAACTAGTTCCGCGTACTCTTCTAATTTTTGTTGAAAACTCATGGCTTATTTTCCTTTCTTATCGATGGTTTTCGAAGAGCCCTCTATAAGTTCTCCACGATGCCAAATTTTTTGAACTGGTTTGCTTGGAAGCTCTTTCGTCCATTTTTTATACGTTTTTTCGTCCGTGTAGGTTAACAAAGTTAATACCTCTCCGTCTTTTCCTGCACGACCAGTACGTCCAGAACGGTGTAAATATTGTTCGATCGAATGAGGAACGTCCACATGAATTACATGAGTTAAACCTGAAATATCAAGTCCTCTTGCAGCTACATCCGTAGCAATTAATATATTCACATTCCCTTTTTTAAAGTCATCTAACGCTTTTTTTCTTTCTTCTTTTTTCATTTCAGAGTGAAGTGATACAATCGGTGCATCTCGATATGACAGTTTTGAATCTTTCATTAAGAGTTGATCTAGACTATTAACAAATGCTAGACCTCTCATTCCTTCTACATGAGACAACCTTCTTAAAAGTTCAGTTTTATCTCTTGGCTCTGTTTTAACAAAACTATGGATAACCTCACCTTTCGATGGAATATCCTCTGATGACACTTGAATACGAACAGGATTTATCATCATTCTTTCTGCTACTAGCTCGATTTCTTCCGTAATCGTAGCAGAAGCTACAACAAGTTGTCTTTCGACCGTTGCATCAATAAGTCCTTTTACTGTCGTACGATGTTCTCTGCTTAACAATTGGTCGCCTTCATCTAATACGATTGTTTTAATTTCATGCATTTTTAATTTTTTTGCTTTTACAAGCTCTTGTAACCTTCCTGGAGTTCCAACTACTATCGTTGGTTTCTTTTTGAGGTTTTCTATTTGTCTTTGCATATTTGCTCCGCCGATTAATTGTGCAACGGAAATATTTGTACCAGATACCCATTCACGAAATACTTCTACAATTTGCATACCTAGTTCTTGAGAAGGTACGATAACTAATGCTTGCGTTTGTTTCTTAGCAGGATCAACCATTTGTAATAATGGAAGAACATAAGCTAATGTTTTTCCTGTTCCAGTTGGAGACTCTGCTACTATATCTGAACCATTAAGCATTTGTGGTATTAATTGAGTTTGAATTGGCATTTCAAATGCAAAATTTGCTTTAGCCCATTTTTCTTGCAATGTTTCATTTAAGTCTTGTAAAAAAGTCAAATTGTTCTCCACCTCATCTATGTTTGAGTAAAGTGTACCATACTTTTATTATCGACAATTAGCAATTCAAAATAGAGAGAATACACTAATTTTTCATAAAAAAAGTGCCATAATCAGCTGGCACTTTTTATTGTTCTTCTTCTGTTGTATATTCTTTCATTAATTCATAAAAGTTAAGTTGGTATAGCTGTCGTCCATCAATTTTGAAAATGCCTTTATTAACAAGGTCTTCTATCATAATTTCTCGCTTTTCTTCCATTTTTGAATCTTTACGTGTAATCATTTTGATACTCTCCTTGCATTGTAAATCCTTCATTTATATACCCAGACAATTGAAATTATAAACTTCTTTCCTTTAGCTTTTTAAATGCCTCCGTGAACTTTGTAAACCGCTTTCTGATAAATATATAAATTATGTAACCAATCAGTGCACCAAGAGAATTCAGCCATAGATCATCAATGTCACTGCTTCTATTTTGAGGAAGTTGCATTACTTCTATAAAAAGTGAAATACATAACCCAACAATCACAGCATAAGGGAAATGTTCCATCCTTTTATAAAGAAGCGGTAAAAGAAATCCAATTGGAATGAAAAGAATGATATTACCAAGAAAATTAATGTAAAAAGGCTGCCAAAATCCTAAGTAAATAATGGCATTGTATGTTTCTTTAATAACACGAAATAACTCGAAATTCACATTTGTAATTGCAGGTTGGATTGAGCCATACTTTGGGATAATCGTTTGAGAAAACAACCCAACGAGCGATGAAATTAGCATGAGTATACCTACCTCATGTAAGCTTTCCTTTAACTCGAATCCTCTTTTTTTCCATTTAACTAATCGCCAAATAAAGACTATCGGAAGTGCAATACAAATGAAAAAAAGCATGTCGTCTAAATAATGGACTATTGCGCTCATTTTTTTCACTCCCATTACAATATATAACGCTTTTAGTTTACCCAAAGTTCCTGTCATTCATCTTCTAGCAACTCTTTTAAAAATTTTTCTCTATGATCCAAAAAATATTTAGTCAGCTGATAATGACCAGTCATTTCATATTCTATTTCTTCTATCTTCCCCTCATCAAAACTAAATATTGTCGCATTAGGATAACCTAAAATAATGGGAGAATGCGTTGCGATGATGAACTGACAACCTTCTGCAGTTACGAGATCATGCATGATACGTAAAAAAGCTAATTGTCTTTGAGGTGAAAGCGCAGCTTCGGGCTCATCTAGTAAGTATATAGCTCTTCCATTGAAACGATTTAAAAATAATGACAAAAATGATTCCCCATGTGATTGTTCATGGAGTGATTTCCCACCATAATTATGAATGACACCACCGAATTCTCTTTCTAGATCATCAATATGCGATGCAAACTGATAAAAAGATTCTGCTCGAAGGAAAAAACCATTTGTTATTTTCGGCATCCATGATAATCGAATATATTTCCCTAAAGCACTTTCGGAAGCATCTACTTCATAGAGATTATTTTTGCTTCCTCCCGCTGTATTAAACTCACAATTATCCGCAATTCCTTCTAGTAAAGTAGACTTCCCTGTGCCATTTTCACCTACTAAGAATGTTACGTTATTTGTTAGTTCAAGTTCGGATAAATGTTTTATTGTCGGTATCGTGAAAGGATACTGTTCTTCTAAATTCGGTTCATCTCGTAATATAGTGATTTTCTTTAAAAACATATGCATTCACTCCTACACATAAATTGTACAATTAAACTAGAAAGGATGTGGAACTTGGATCTGCCTGTTCATATCGAAACAAAGCATATTCGCAAATCATCACCAAAAATAAACGTATATTACCCTATTGTAACGAAATTACCTCATCCACATATCGAAAAAAAAATAAATGATGAAATTATTTCTACCCTTAATAAACTTCTCATTGAACAAGGTTTTTACAATGAGAATTTAGAAGAAATGATAGGTCAATATGAGATTAAAACAAATGAGCGCGGAATATTGAGCTTATCCTTATTAGTCTATTCCTTTACCGGTGGAGCTCACGGATTAACGCTCGTCCAATCATTAACATTTGACGTAACTACTGGCAAGCAATACTCATTAAAAGAATTATTTAAACAAGATAGTCAATATGTAAAGATTCTTTCTGAAATGATCGGAAAAAAAATTGTAGAATGGAAAGTTCCTATTTTAGAAGAATTTAGCGGAATTCGTCCTGACCAAGACTTTTATATAGCTGATCACAGCCTCGTTATTTACTTTCAAGTATATGAAATTACACCGTATGTATATGGTTTTCCATACTTTCCAATCGCGATTAAAGATATCGAAAATATAGTTCGACCAGATGGTCCTCTAGATAAGTTGCTTCCGTTCTAGCTTGTTCGACAAATTATTCTTTTGTTCACTCATTAAGGTATGGCTATAGGAATAGTATGTATCAAAGGAGTGATTATGTTTAGTTTATTTGTGACGAGATCATTGGATGAAATTCGTTTTTGGTCAAGAATTATGAAAGAACATGCTTTATTTTTAAGTCTTGGCTTTAGTTTTGATGATAAGAAATTAATTCAAGAAGCACTAGAATTTGTTTCTTTATTTGAAAAAATTGAGGAAAAGCTAAGTACTTATTCCCCACAGTCTGATCCAGAGGAAATAAAAAGATTTAATATTCAAGTGTATCAAGCCGCTACTGCCATATGGGCTTATAAAAGAAAAGTACTAGGGCTCATTTTACGATGCGAAATTAGATCAAATAACTATGCATTATTAGTAGATCATACAAGTAGAGAAGCGGCCTATTTTGTCAATCGATTAAAAGAATTAAATGCAGGAAAGCTCGAGCCTAGGGCTGACGACATTATTAAAGAAAATGTTTTCTTTCTAAAAATTATGGCAGACCATTCTAAATTTATCGGCCACCTCTTAGATCCTTCGGAAAGAAAATTAGTAGACCAAGCACGTGATTTCAGTCATGATTTTGATCAGCTTGTTTTTCAGGCACTCGATTTAGATTCCATGCGCCCACAATCCGAAACTACTCCTATTTTAGATCAATTCCTTGATCAAAACCGTGTTTCTGTTGTATCACTTAGAGACTTTAAAAAAGCGGCAAGAGATTTAATAGAAGCTTGTCGTATAAAAAGTAATATTCATCCTCTTCTAGCCGACCATGTTTTCCGAGAAGCTGAAAGATTTCTTCATATTATTGATATGTATGAAAATACCCTTCTTTCAAATAAATAATATGTCTAAGAAATGCGCAGGCGCTCCTTTATGTGCATCTTCTCTTCATCGTTTCTAGCGTGCTTTGGACATCATTTCAGCCATCTTATTACCGGATAAGTTTTAAGAGGGAAGGGAAGTGTCAAGCTACTTCCCGTCCCTCTTTTTCGGTAATCCTATGGCTGTCGTTTGTCCGTTGCCCGCTTGAAACGGTTGGAGTCACGTGGCTTTTGCTTTAGGTTAATGAAAGAAATACATACTATCTACCTGGAGAGCGGCGCCCGAAGATACAATTTCGTGCGCTCTTCGCTTCTCAATTTAGAGATGCTGCTTATTTTTTTTCAACTAGTAATGCCATAAAACATATGAACAAAAACGAGGCCGGTGAAAAACTTGAAATTAGTACTTTTATAGGTACTATTTACTGTATCCTTTTTTATATGTGGATCCTTAAGAATCCATACTCTACTTTTTTTTCTAGAAAATCGTTGAAAAAGGCGACACTCCTGCGGGAATAGCGTTAGCCGAAGACCCCGCAGCGAAGCGAGGAGGCTGAGGCAACGCCCGCGGAAAGGGAGACCACTGAAAAAGTCACTTTTTTTCAAAAAATAAAAACGAAATCCCATAATTCCTTCACTTTTTAGGGTGTTTATGGGGACGTCATGTCAATTTTGATACAAATATACTTCTCAAGTGGTGACTTTATTTTCTGAATTTTGGTTTTTCAGTGGCCTCCGGAAAGGGAGCCGTTTCAACGATTTTCTTATTTATTGGAATATTGGACAACCTGATCTGGATGCAGGAGCGTAGCGAAGGTACTGAAAAAATGTCTATTTTTTAAGGTAATACTTTTTTATTTCTAGAAAATCGTTGAAAAAGGCGACACTCCTGTGGGAATAGCGTTAGTCGAAGACCCCGCAGCGAAGCGAGGAGGCTGAGGCAACGCCCGCGGAAAGGGAGCCGTTTCAACGATTTTCTTATTTATTGGAATATTGGACAACCTGATCTGGATGCAGGAGCGTAGCGAAGGTACTGAAAAACTGTCTATTTTTTAAGGTAATACTTTTTCATTTCTAGAAAATCGTTGAAAAAGGCGACACTCCTGCGGGAATAGCGTTAGTCGAAGACCCCGCAGCGAAGCGAGGAGGCTGAGGCAACGCCCGCGGAAAGGGAGCCGTTTCAACGATTTTCTTATTAATTTGGACAACCCTTCTGGCAAAGAAGAATTATAGGGACTTTTCAGTGCCCTTGAGCGAAGCGAAGGAGGAGGCTCGTCGCTCGCCCGCGAAAAGCGAATGCCAAAGCGCTAAATTCTCGTAGCGGCTATTTGATAGATAATTTATTGGAATGACACTCTTTCAGCGCCCTTACGAGTCTTTACTAATCCTAGTAATGTACTATAAACACTTGGTCCATAGTACATCAATTTTATATACTTTCTTATCTTTTAAAAAAATGGATTAGCTCTAGTGACAGTCTCCCTTTACTACGGTAAAGTTATTATTATGTTAGTGAAGGGGGATTTTAAAATGAAAGCTATATTTTTCGATTTAGATGACACATTACTATGGGATAAAAAAAGTGTAGAAACAGCTTTTCAAAAGACTTGTGAATATGCATCAACGAAAGTCGATATTGATCCAAAAAAATTAGAACAAGCTGTACGTACAGAAGCAAGTGCATTATATGATACATATGAAACACGTTCTTTTACACAAATGATAGGAATAAATCCATTTGAAGGATTATGGGGAACTTTCGACGATCCGAGTGATGATTTCCAAAAGATGAAGGCTATTATTCCTGAATATCAAAAAGAATCTTGGACAAGAGGTTTAAGGAAATTGGGGATAGACAATGAAGCTCTCGGAAGTGAGCTAGCTCATTTTTTCCCAAATGCACGAAAAGAAAACCCATTTATATACGATGAAACATATGAAGTACTAGATCAGTTAAAAGGAAAGTATACACTCCTCTTAATGACTAATGGTTCTCCTAGCTTACAAAATACAAAGCTAGAAATTACACCTGAAATTGCTCCTTATTTTGATCACATCCTAATTTCCGGAGCATTTGGAAAAGGAAAACCTGACCCATCTATTTTTGAACATGCATTAAATCTAGTAGGATTGCAAGCAAATGAAGTTCTTATGGTCGGCGATAATTTAATGACTGACATACTTGGATCCTCGAAAGTTGGCATGAAGTCTGTTTGGATTAATCGAGAAAATAAACAAGCAAGTGATGAAGTAAAGCCTACATATACAATCGAAAACTTGCGAGAACTTCTAACGATTCTGGCATAAACATAAAAGGGACTGAAATACCTTTTATTTAAAAAGAGCTTGTCTCATAGTCGGGAAATCGACTTTTATGAGACAAGCCCTTTTGTTACTTTTGAGTGTTTTTTCCAACTTAGTACGGTTGTTTTCCAACTATGCTGCAATTATTCTAACTAACACTTCTTTTTTTCCAACTAAACATTCAAATTTTCCAATTAAAAAGCGTTAGACTACCTTATAGTGACTTATAAATCAATCGGTGTTGCAGCATAAATATCTGCTAAGCCCTTCAGTTGTTCAACACCTGTTTCTTCTACATGCTTATCAATTGCAAGCATCATAATCGCATCTCCGCCTACTTCAGATCGTCCAACCTGCATCCCGGCAATATTAATCCCCTCTGTAGCAAGAAGCATTCCTACTCGACCGATAGCACCTGGCTGATCTTTATGGCGAATAAATAATAGATGGCCTTCTGGCACAACGTCTACGACAAAATCATCCACTCGCACAATACGAGCTCCTAGCCCATTTAAAAGTGTACCGGATACTTTACGAGTTTCTGTTGCTGTTTTCACTTCCACAGTTATCAAACTAGTAAAGCCTTTAGACTTCGATGTTTTATGTTCATTAACAACAATTCCAATTCGATCAGCAAGGAATTTAGCATTTACATCGTTTACTGACTCTCCTAATTTACTTCTTAGTAGACCCTTCACTGCGTTTCTTGTTAATGGACCTACTGTCATATTAGCAAGTTCTCCAGAGTAATAAATGTTTAGCTCTTCTGCCACACCATCAGCTAAGTCATTTAAAAATGCTCCGAGCTTTTCTACTAAATTAAAGTATGGTTCAATTTTCGCCATAATATCTTTTGGTACAGATGGAAGGTTTACTGGGTTTTTCACTACTCCACCTTGTAAAAAGCTAACAACATCATGAGAAACGTCAATTGCAACGATTTCTTGTGCTTCTACCGTACTTGCACCTAAATGAGGAGTAGCAATCACTTGTGGAAGTGTAAGTAACTTATGATCTAAAAATGGCTCTTCCTCAAACACATCTAGTGCTGCTCCTGCCACCTTGCCAGCTACAATTGCATCATATAATGCGTCTTCATCAATAATACCACCACGTGCACAGTTAATAATTTGAACGCCATCTTTCATTTTTTCGAAAGCTTCTTTATTAATGATATGTCGTGTTTCTTTCAATAATGGTGTATGGACGGTAATGAAATCAGCTGCTTTGATAACATCTTCAATCGTTCCGAATTGAACACCTAATTTTTCTGCTTTTTCAGGTGTTAAAAACGGATCATAAGCTATGACATTCATTCGTTGCCCTTTTGCGCGAGCTGCAACCTCTGCTCCAATTCTTCCAAGTCCAACAACACCTAATGTTTTGTTTTTAACTTCTACCCCAATAAACGATTTGCGATCCCATTTTTGATTTTTCAACGCATAGAAAGCTTGTGGAATGTTACGCGCAAGAGACATGAGCATCGCTATTGTATGTTCAGCTGCTGAATTCGTATTGCCATCGGGAGCATTTACAACAATAATCCCACGTTCCGTTGCAGCCGGTAGATCGATATTATCTACCCCAACTCCAGCACGACCGATAATTTTTAAGTTTGTACCTTTTTCAATAATTTCACGAGTTACTTGTGTTTGACTACGAACAAGTAGCGCATCAAATTTACCAATTCGTTCACCTAATTGTTCTGGAGTTAAATTTGTCTCTACAACAATGTTAAACTCTTCCGCCTGTCTTAATGGGTAGATACCATCTTCGCTTAATGGGTCGCTAATTAATATATTAAATGTCATTATTGATTCTCTCCTTGTAATTAAATTCACCTTGGCGTATTTTGCGTCTAGATTTTGAATCGAACTTGTTCGATGAACTCCCTACAAAATCTGTGACATCCGCCGAATGCTTTAACTTTATTCAGCTGAATGAAGCTAAGTATACTTGTTGCGCTGCTGCAGTTGCTTTTCCAAGTTCAATGTCTTTTCCGATTTTCTTTAATGCTATTTCGACTGCACTAATGATTTGCAGAACATCTGCTGGTGAGCAATACCCCATATGACCAATTCGGAATATTTTCCCTGTTAAATGCTGTTGTCCACCTGCAATTGAAATCGCAAATTCTTGCTTTAATATTTTGCGGAATTCCTCTGCATCGAAATCTTCTGGTTGAACAGCAGTTACTGTTGGCGATGCATCTTCATCCGTTGTTAATAAAGGAATATTAATTGCTTTAAATGCAGCACGAGTCATTTTCTTAAGCAATTCATGGCGTGCATATACGTTTTCTAAACCTTCTGCTTCTATTAAGTTCAATACTTTTTCTAATCCAAACAGTAGTGATAGTGCAGGAGTAAATGGTGTAGTATCTTTCAATAAATTATCTCTATATTTCTTTAAATGTAAGTAAAATCTCGGTTGTTCATTTTCTTCAATCACAGTCCATGCTCGTTCACTCGCTGCTACAAATGTTAATCCTGCAGGTAACATAAATGCTTTTTGAGAACCGGTCACCATGACATCAATTCCCCAATCGTCCATTTTTGTTTCTACTCCACCTACGCAAGAAACACCATCAACAACTACTAAAGCTTCTGATACTTCACGAACTGCTTTAGCGAGAATATCAATTGGGTTTAATACTCCTGTAGAAGTTTCACAATATGTAGAAAACACAACTTTCACTTTCGGATGTTCGACTAAATATGCTTTCACTTCGTCTGGGTTCAATGCTTTGCCCCATTCGACATTTAGTACATGCGTTTTAATATTGTAAGCTTGGCAAATTTTTGTAAACCTATCTCCAAATGCACCTGTCACAACAACAAGAACTTCATCGCTAGGCTTCACTACATTTACTACCGCCGTTTCAAGTCCTGCTGTACCACTTCCAGCAATAATCGCAACTTCTTGTTCAGTTCCAAAAACACGTTTTAATCCTGGTGCAATGTTTTTCAACATTTGAGACGTTTCTTTCCCTCTATGCCCTATCATCGTTTGATTCATTGCTCTTTGTACACTCGGTGGAATTGGACTAGGTCCTGGAATTCTTAAAATAGTTTGATCTTGTAACATAATCATTCTCCTCCTTTTTTTGAAAAACAAAAAAGCCCTTCACTCCCTACAAAAATGTAAGGGGCGAAGAGCTTGTAAAAACTCACGCGGTACCACCCAAATTTACTGCAATATGAATGCAGCTTCTTAGTTATATGCTTAACGCGCATCATACGAATGAACCTACTATCTGTTCAGCTCATCAATTCAAGAGTGCTACCTCATATAGAAATCACTGATTTGCACCATCCATCAGCTCTCTTTAGATTTCAAAATATAAAGCCTATCTCTATCAAAATTGTTTATGTCGTATTGAATTAAACTCATCATACTCACAGTCATTTTAATTGTCAATATAGTTAAAAAATTTGAAAACGCTATCATTTTTTATCTAAGTAAAAGAAAGCTTGATACAACGCTATTTTTAGACAACAAAAAAAAATAAAAAAATATTATTCGTGTTTAGGTTTAAAAAAATCATCTAAATAGTTAATCACGCCATAAATATCAACCAATTCACGAACTTTAATTGAATTATAATAAAAATCATCCATATCGCATAAAATAATTTATATTAATTCTCCAAATATATTGACGTTAACTAATATAATTTGTACACTGTATAAAATCATTTGTTTTTCTAGAAAGAACACAACAATTCAATAGAGTAAGGATATGATGAAATGAAAGTGAGTAAATTCGGCGGGACTTCTGTTGCAAGTGCAGAACAAATAAAAAAAGTAGCTGCAATCGTTCAAGCAGACTCATCTAGAAAGTTCATAGTTGTGTCAGCACCAGGCAAACGATTTGACGCAGACAAAAAAGTAACTGATTTATTAATCGAACTAGCAAATGCAGCAATACATAAAGAAGATGTCGAAGAAAAGCTTCATAATGTCGTTAACCGGTATAAAGAAATTGCTGTGGGGCTTGGATTAGACCTAACAATTTGTGAGGTGATTAAACAAGACTTGAACTCCCGATTATGTGAAAGTCAGTCCAACCTAGAGTTATTTGTCGATAATATTAAGGCAAGCGGAGAAGATAATAACGCTAAACTAATTTCTGCTTACTTTACAAGTATAGGGATGCCTGCAGTCTATGTTAATCCGAAAATTGCAGGATTAATCGTAAACGATTTACCAGACCGTGCACAAGCTTTACCTGTAGCATATGAAAACTTGAGTAAATTACAAAACGTCTCTGAAATTATTGTTTTCCCAGGTTTCTTTGGTTATACAAAAGAGGGTAGATTACGAACTTTTGATCGTGGAGGTTCAGACATTACAGGTTCTATTTTAGCGGCATCAGTGCAAGCAGATTTGTATGAAAACTTTACGGATGTGGATTCGGTATTTTGTGCTAATCCTAGAGTTGTGAACAGTCCAATGGAAATTGAAGAAATAACATATCGTGAAATGCGTGAACTTTCCTATGCAGGCTTCTCCGTTTTTCATGATGAAGCGCTAATGCCAGTATATAAACGTGGTATCCCCGTTTGCATCAAAAATACAAATAATCCATCTGCACCTGGAACAAGGATTGTAGCAGAGCGCAAAGCTAATCATCGTCCTGTAACTGGAATTACAGCCGATAGTGGATTTTCTATTTTGTATGTGAGTAAATATTTAATGAACCGAGAAATCGGTTTTGGCCGTAAGCTACTTCAAATTTTAGAAGAAGAGTATATTTCATATGAGCATACACCTTCAGGTCTGGATGACATATCTGTTATTATGCGAAGTCATCAACTCACACCTGAAAAAGAAGTACGCATAATGAAGCGTGTTGTAAACGAGTTACATGCAGAAGATGTACATTTCCGTCATGAGTTTTCAATGATTGTAATTGTCGGTGAAGGAATGAACAATAGCACAGGACTTGCAGCTCGAGCAGCAACAGCAATTTCAAGAACTGGGGCAAATATTGAAATGATTAACCAAGGTTCATCTGAAGTAAGCCTTGCATTTGGAGTGCATAAAAGCAATGAAAATAAAATCTTACAAGCACTATATAGCGAATTTTTCGCACCAGTATCCGCAAGATAATAATAAAATGCCAAGAAAATTGCTTGGCATTTCATTGTCTGTAGACGAACTCAAAAAAACGAGTTGTCTACAGTCTTCTGATTCGAAGGTTGGACAATCTCATTCCAGACTTGGACAAGAATGCACGAAGGTTGGACAATCACTCACCATACTTGGACAAGAATGCACGAAGGTTGGACAATCATATCCCAAAGTTGGACAATCCTGATCAAATATTGGACAATCCTTCTTTCAAAGGCTTTGTAAATGATTCAATCCCTCTTGTTTTGTGTACTGCACAATGGTCATTTTATCATTGATTCTCACAGTATCTTTTGTTTGGACATATCCCATTTTCTCATATAAGTAACAGTTTCTCTCTTCCTCTAATATTGTGTCCAACTCCCAACTGTTTATTTCAGGATACATGCTTTCAATTCTGATCATCACTTGTTGCGCTATACCTCTCCCTTGAAACTCTTCTAATATATTTATCATATGAAGACGCATTACCCCAGGAGTTTTTTTGTATACATGAACACTTCCTACTAAAGTATTTTCATGAAATATTTTATAGAAATCTCCTGTTTGTAAACGTTCATTAAACCTTTCAAACGATTGCAATACCGGGCTCGTTTCAAGGTCCTCATATTTCTTATACAGCGGCATAAATACTTTTTTCTGTAATTCAAACAATTCTTCTGCATCTTTTGAAGTTGCTTTTTTCAAAGAAATTTTTGACTGTATAGTTTCAAACAATGTTTCTAGTATATGATATGGTATAAATTCTCCGCTTTTCACCATCGCATTTATTTCATCCATCGTAGCCCATTTCGCATCTGCAACTTCATCATATTGAAGCTGCAAATCACTAATATCTATATTTTGTTTCACAAGCCACACATCATCAAATCCTCTAGAAAATTTGATTGTGCATAAAATCTCTGCATTCTCCAAATGTAAATCAATGCCTATTTCTTCTTTCGTCTCACGGATTGCAGCCATTTCACTTGTTTCGCCTAAAAGTGCAGAACCAGCTGCAGCACAATCCCACATATTGGCCCACCCTTTTTTCCATGGCTGTCGTTGCTGTACTAATAGTTGTCCTTCTTCATTCATAATCCAAACATGAACAACTGTATGGAAATCACCTTCTGGCATATCCTGTCCTCTATTATGTACCCTTCCTGTTTTCTCTCTATTAGCATTATAAATATCCCAAACTTCCATTCTCCCACCTACTTATTATTATTTTGATTCAGATAGTATAACATGCAAATTATGGGAGATACTATTAAATACATTATAATTTCATTTGACAAAAACTTTTTTTTGTGAGATAATAATGCTCGTTAACATTTTGGTATGACATAATTTAGAAATTTGGCATTCTGCTTTATGTTTTTGATAATACTTATTCACACTGGAGCGGCTACAGGGTCGCAAGGACGTAAAAGAAGGTAGGGTTTACGTTGCTTAGGTTAGAAGGCAACCAGTGGAACAATTTACCGCGGCATTGAAAGAGAAGAATTCTTTCATGGAAATTATTCCCCGATTTTATTCGGGATGAAATTTAAAATTCAAAAGTTATGTTTTACCTATAAAAAATCAAGGGGTGTTCTCAATAGAGAGCACCCCTTGTCCAATTTAAATACTTATATCTTTCTGTCTTTTACTGTATTCTTTAAACGTTATTAAATAGATAAATCCACTAAGTACTGCTAAAATCGCTAAAATAACGAAGGTCCAAGTAAACCCAATCCAAGTTACAAGTGGGAATACAAGTGGAGCAATTGTACGTCCTATCGTATATCGTAAACTTGCTGCTGCGAAATATTGCCCTCTCATATCCTCTGGTGCCAGTTTAGAGACAAAGCTTTCTTGCAGTCCTACTGTCATAAGTTCACCTAAAGTAAATACTGCCATTGCAATTATGAAAACCCAGAAATTCGCAGTAAGTGGGAAAATAAGCATTGCTATCGCATACAAAATCGAAGACATAAAGAAAACCCATTTTTCGGGATAGTTTGTCATCCATTTTGTAACAAATACTGTGAATAAAACTACTAATAATCCATTCTCTGATAAGAGGATACCAAATGATCCTTCTCCTGTAATTGTCCATTCTCGATTAAACAAATTCCCTAACACTTGTACGTCAATTGCTTCTTTCATATAAACGGGTATAAGCATATCTAATTGCATGTACGTTTGAGCAAGTAAGATTCCTCCGATAATAAAAAGGAAAAAAACTTTATCTTTTACAATTAACCCGTAAGCCTTGACCTGGTTAACTACTACCTGCCTCCAATTATTCCCGTTATTTGCAAGTTGCTCCTTTATTTCATTGGACAATGTTTCTTCTGTTAAAAATCGAAGAGCTAACCCGACTACACAAAAGATAATCCCTGAAACTAAGAGTAATGGAAAACGATAATTGAAAAATAGAACTGCTCCAACTATCGGACCTATTACTACGGATATATTGACTGAAGTATAAAACACAGAAAAAACAGTGCTTCTCTGATGCTCTGGTACTACGTCAGCGACGATTGCTTGACTTGCTGGATGATAAAAAGAGCCAGCTACTCCAGCAATTGCAAATGCCAGGAAACTTATAGTAGGCGAATTCAACCATGGAGAATTGGCAAAAGCAAATAAAATAAACGAAAAACCTTGAGCAGTAGCAGAAAAGAATAACATCGTTCTTCTACCAAAACGATCTGCACAATATCCACCTATCAAATTTGCTGCAACTCCAAAAATTTGTGAGATTACAAGTAAAATCCCTGCCATACTAGTTCCAAATTCTTCTGCAAAATAAATTGCAAGAAACGGAAACACCATCCAAAAACTTAAATTGCTAAAAAACTCTCCGAATAATCGGACTTTTAAAGGCCTATCCCAATCTTTTATTCTCATATTCTGTTCCTCACATCTAGTAGATTATTCCATCCTACCATAATAATTCGGATTTCGAAACAGAAATAATCACTCCTTCTATATTTTAAAAAGGAGTGATAGAAAGTTTAAACTATGGAACCGCTTTCAATATGTGATTAGATTAATTAATCGCGATATGTTACAGCTGTTCCTGTGGCAACACACATCATCATACCTTCTCGAACTGTTTCAAAATCTAAGTCAACACCAATAACAGCATTTGCTCCCATTTGGTTAGCTAACACTTTCATCTCTTCTAAAGCAATTTTTCTTCCCTCTGCTAGCTTTCCTTCATAAGCGGCACTACGCCCTCCAACGATGTCTGTCACTGTTGCAAAAAGATCACGTACAACATTAGCACCCATTATTGCTTCTCCACTTACAATGCCATGATACATTTCAATTGTTTTTCCTTCAATCGTACTCGTTGTTGTAACTAACATACATAATCCCCCTCTGTCGTTTAATTTCATCATACCTCATTCAAATAGTATGTGCATTTTTTTACATGTAAGTTAAATCTTCTTGATGGTATCATCCAATAATTTAGCAGACTCTAAAATATGTATAGAGGCATCACCAATTGATTCTACCGCGATAGTTAAGCCCTTAATCTCGGAGCCAACCGCTTTTGATTCTGCCGCAACTTCTTGTATCATTGCAGAAATATTTGTGAAGGCAAGAGCAGTCTGTTCGCTTTCTGTTAAACCTAAGTTCGCTAATTGCTGAACAATTTGTATAGCTTTCACTACCTCTTTCTGCGCTCCAGTAGATACTCCTACTAATTGATCAATTTGCTCAACGGAATTTCTTGTTTGTTCGGCAAGTTTTCGGACTTCATTTGCTACTACCGCAAAACCTTTTCCGTATTCCCCTGCTCTCGCAGCCTCAATCGCAGAATTTATAGCAAGTAAATTTGTTTTTGTCGCAATATCTTTTACAATTTTCACTACATTTAGTATTTCTTCTGATGATTGATTTAAATTTTCTATTATTCCAGACATAGAAGTAGTTTTATCGTATATTTCTTTTGTATTAATCATTAATGTCTGTATCGTTTGTTTACCATTTTCTGCAGTTGCAATAGTTCGATTAGATACCTCTATACCATTTGAAACATCTTCGTTCACCTCTTTAGTGGCTACTATGAGCTCTTCCACTGAAGATGTAGTTTCCGAAGACTGTATTTCTAATATGGTTACAATACTCCCTAATGTTTCTTTAATATTTCGTTTAATACTCTCTTCTTTTTCATTTGCTTGTTCTGCTGCATATCGGTCATATTCTTCTACGACTAATTGTTGTTCGTAATTCATTATTTTACTTATGGCTTCTATATACGTAATTTCCTTTTCCTTAGGAAGCCCTTTTAGTAATATATTCTTTATTAAGCTAAATTGTAAATTTTGACATGCTGCTAAATACCATTTCGTTTCTAGCCCGATGTGCACATGTATTTTTGCTACTTTCTTTCTTTTATTTATATATTCGTCATCTATTATTCCACTAAACCATTCAGCAATATGACGTATTAATGTTTGCTCTAGACGCTCACGTGAACTAGTTTTATTTATGATTGCTACTATTTTTGAATTTTCCATGATGGAATCATAAAAAGAGTGCACTGCATTGGGAATATGCCCAACCATTAGTTGCTCCATTTGTTTTAATGATAGTAGATCATCTTTTGTAAAATGTATTAATCGCAGTTGTTCTTCGATTTCCGCTTCTGTTATTTCTAATTTAACCTCAAAGCTCTCCCCTAAATTCATTATTGCATTCTCACGTTTCTTAATAAACATCCCTATCCTCCTTTTGACTTATACACAAACAACAATAAGCCTATGTTATCCATACTAACAAATTCTAAAGTCCTATTACAGTGATTTTCCTCACAGATGACAATTTTTCCTATTTCCGAACAAAAAAACACGTAGGAAATAATCCCACGTGTTTGTTAGCTTCTATATTAATTTCTATTTTTGTTAGGAATCATATTAAATACAATATTTAATACTATTGCAGTTACACTACCTGCAACAATCCCATTGCTCGTTAAAATTCGAAGGCTTGATGGAAGAGATATAAACAAGTCTGGTACTATTGTAACCCCTAGTCCCATTCCAATTGAACATGCAATAATCATTAAATTATCTTGGGACTCTGACATAACGGGGCTAAGCATTTTTATCCCCTGCGCTACGACCATGCCGAACATTGCAATCATCGCTCCACCTAAAACAGAAGTCGGAATAATGGTTGTAAGTGCAGCAATTTTAGGTATAAATCCAAGTGCAATCAGTATACCACCAGTGATATAGATAATATTTTTAGATTTAACACCTGACATTTGCATTAAGCCAACATTTTGTGAAAAAGTTGTATAAGGAAATGAATTGAATATACCACCAAGAAGTACGGCAATTCCTTCCGCTCGGTAACCTTTAGATAAATCTTCTTTTTCTATTTTTTTACCAGTAATATCACCAAGCGCAAAATAAACTCCAGTTGATTCAACTAATGAAACCATCGCCACTAAAATCATCGTAATAATAGGAGATATTTCAAAAGTAGGCGTTCCAAAGTAAAAAGGCTGTACCACATGAAAGAAACTTGCTTCTTTTACAGCAGCCAACTCTACTTTTCCCATGATACCCGCTATGATCGTACCTGCAATAATTCCAAGTAAAATAGAAATAGCTCGAAGAAAACCTGTCGAAAAACGATAGAGTAACACGATGAATAGTAAAGTACCAAATGCTAATGAAATATTAGAAACGGATCCAAAATCACTTGCTCCTTGGCCTCCACCCATATTGTTTATAGCAACCGGAATGAGTGTAATCCCAATAATCGTTACAACGGAACCAGTAACTACTGGAGGGAAAAATCTCACAAGACTTCCGAAAATACCACTAACTAAAATAACAAAAATACCAGAAACAATAATTGCACCGTAAATCGCGGAAACTCCATACTCTCCACCAATCGCTATCATCGGACCTACAGCAGTAAATGTACATCCGAGAACTACAGGTAAGCCAATACCAAAAAAGCGATTGCTCATGACTTGTAATATCGTTGCAACTCCACACATTAATATATCGATCGCTACTAAATAGGTTAGTTGTTCAGAAGTAAGTCCAATTGCACCACCGACTATAAGAGGAACGATAACCGCCCCAGCATACATCGCAAGAACATGCTGAATCGCTAGCGTACTATTTCTTATTGTATTGTTCATACAGTTGGTTCCTCTTCAAAAAATTCAACTTTCCCGTTTACTAAAGATTTAATATTCGCTAGAGACTCTACTCGAACTCCACGTTCACGAATAATACTACCACCTGTTTGGAAACCTTTTTCAATGACAATCCCTACTCCAGCAGTTTGTGCATTTGCTTGCCCCACTATATCTAGTAATCCAAGTGCTGCTTGTCCATTTGCAAGAAAATCGTCAATGATTAATACAACATCCTCATTTGAAAGAAAGTCTTTAGAAACAGAGATATCATTTGTTACATCCTTAGTAAATGAATGTACTTTAGAAGAAAACAAATTGTCTGAAAGAGTTAATGATTTACGTTTTCTAGCAAAAACAACTGGTACACCAAGTGTTAAGCCAGCAAACATAGAAGGGGCTATACCGGAAGATTCAATCGTTAAAATTTTTGTAATACCTGCATCTTTGAACCGTGCTGCAAACTCTTCTCCAATTGCTTGCATTAATACTGGATCAATCTGATGGTTCAAAAATGAATCTACTTTTAATACGTTTTCTGATAATACTCTGCCTTCGCGTTCAATCTTTTCTTTCAATAATTTCATTACAAATTAAGTCCCTTCACTCTAAATTTTGATAAACAAAAAAGCCCGATGACATTGCTTCCATTCATAAAATGAGTGGAGCAACGTCATTCGAGCTGATGATTTCGAATAGAAATAAAATAAATCATGACAAAGGTGTCATAATTTTATCATTTCATTGCCACTCATAGTCAGCTTATTTACGGTAAGCTGGTAGAAACTTGCAGGCCATATCCCTGCTATTATACGAGTTGATGCTATTAGAATATTTCTCATTATAGCACGAAAGCTTTCAATTACAATCACCTATCAATATATTTAATGATTCATAAGATTCAGTTTGGTGCCAGGCACCAAAACAAACGTGAATGTTTAAACATTCACGTTTGTTTGAAAAAACACGAATTCTTTAATAATGTTATTGGAAATTTTTAATTTTTCTCTTTTAATGTCTTGAATGCATCGATAAATAGGGAAGGATTATCCTGTATTTTATAAGAAAAGACTCCTTGATTTGTATGTAGATATAAAATTCCTCCACCAAACGAAAAAGGCTTATGGGATATATCATGGACGTGTCCGAGCTCAAATTGATGACGAGCTGACATAATTCCATCCATATTTAGTAGGAGTTCAAAATGCTTTTCAATTTGTTGCATTTGATAATAAAAGTCTATTTGACGCTCAATTTCAATATAAATAATGGAATGTTCTCTCAATATATTCCCCTCCAATACCACTTTATAGTGTAGCATAATTGGATATGAACTATTCGATATGAACGTTTATTATTTAGATATTCTTCTCGTTGTTTTGCTATAAAAAGCTTTAAAAACATTTTTCAGACATTAAAAAGGGCTGTCTCAAGTAGAGAAAGCCCAATAAGAATATTTTTGCCTATTAAATGAGTTTTACAACTTCAGCTGTTTGAGCTTCTAACTTCTCAGAAGCTATAGAAATATCTTTAAATTCTTCTAATGCTATTCGTATTTCATTTTGGCTTTTTTCGATGCTTTGTTGAGACTTCCCATTACTTTTCGTTACTTTGTCCACTTCTTTTGTAATACCTTCAATATTTTCTCGTACTTCGACAATGGAAGCTTCTACTCTGGCTGCTAACTTGCGAACCTCTTGTGCTACGACATTAAATCCACGTCCATGTTCTCCAGCTCGAGCTGCTTCTATTGCCGCATTCAATGCAAGCAAGTTTGTTTGCGCAGCAATTTCTCTTATAGTTTGAACGATTCCTCGAATGGAGTCTGCTTGCACTTGTAAATTTTCTAATGTTGTAGTATTTTCTGTTGATACTGCTGCAATTTCATCAATTGTTTCTAAAAGCTCCTGGCTTCTTTTAGTACCAGCTTCTGCACGAATACTTAATCCTTCTGACATTTCGTTTAGCTCTTCCGTAACAGCCAAAATAGTTTGGTGACGATTTGTTACATTGGAAGCAACCTTACTAACTCCTAATACTTTTCGTCCTTCACTAAATATCGGCATATACGTTGCTTCAAACATGACACTATTCCCATTTGCATCTTTACGTTCCACTTTATTAGTAAATGCTTTACCTGCAAATAACTCTTTCCAAAACTTTTCATATTCAGGGCTGTTTACAAACTTTGAAAAGCATAATTCACGATGATTCATACCAATCATTTCTTCTTTTGAATAGCCTAGTTCATTAGCAAAATTATCATTTACATATGCTATACTTCGATCTAAATCAAAACGAATAATCGCCAAGTTTTTTTCTAGTGCATTCACAACCGTCATATCATTTACTTCTTCTACTTGTGAATAATTCATACTATTTCCCCCATCCCCTTCAATCAAATTGGTTCATACACAGATAAATCAAGCACAGTTTCATGTCCCATTGCTAGTCTAGCTAATTCAGCACCTACAAATGGTCCGGCAGTTAAGCCGGAAGCCCCTAAGCCATTTGCAAAGTAGATTGATTTAAAACCAGGCATTTTCCCTATAACAGGAAGAAAATCTGGTGTATATGGTCTGAATCCTACTCGCACTTCTTCTATTTCTGCAGTTGCTAATGATTTAGCAATATGAATAGCATTCTCCATTAACTCTTTTTTTCCTGCTTCCGTTACACGAATATCATATCCTGTGTTTTCTTCATACGTGGAACCAGCTACTACTTTCCCATGATCAAACGTAAGTAAATACTGATTTGTAGGAGGCAATACAACAGGCAATTCACCTGTTCCTTCATTTTCAATACGAAAGTGCATAATTTGTGCCTTTTGAAAACTCACTTTCATATCGACCCCGAGTGTTAATGGCAATTCATTGCCCCAAGCTCCGGCAGTTAAAATAACTTTATCCGCCTCTATTTTTTTTCCTTCTACTAAAATACTTTCATCCTTCATTTCAGCATTTCCATAGATTATTTCTGCTCCATGCTTCTTAGCTCCTCTTATTAAGGCATCTCGCATTGCACGGCCATCTACACGAGCCGCTCCTTCTACATAAAGCGAATTATAATCTTCTGTAATTAGGGGGAAAAGTTCTCTAGTTTCATCTGGTGAAAGTATTTTCAGAACACCAATTTCTGGAGCATCTACTCTTTTTTCTATCGCTCTCTCTAACATTTTGTTCAATTTCTTTTCATCGTTTTGAAGTGCAATCGCTCCAACTTGCTTATAACCAGTGGAAGTTTCTCCTAAATCTTCTAATTCCGTCACAAGCTGCTTGTAGTATCTCGCCCCATTTTTCACGAGCTCGTACCACTTTTTATTTCTTCTTTGAGATATCCATGGACAAATAATACCTGCTGCGGCATCCGAAGCTTGTCCAAGATCTTTCCTATCTATTAGCTTTACATTCACACCATTTTTTGCAAGATGGTAAGCAGTGGAAGCCCCTAGTATTCCACCACCTATAACAACATAAGATGACATCTATTACTCAACTCCGCTATCTAAAATCGAGAATGTAGCATTTTCACAATTAATTTCTGCAACTGCCCCATAAGGAAGTACAAATTTAGGTTCTGTATGGCCAAAGTTCAAATTATAAAGAATCGGTAACTCGAGTAAATCAAGTTCCTTCATAATTCTCAGAATGGACTCTTTATATTCCTCATAATATTTCTCATGTTGTGGTTTTCCAAAGATAATTCCTTTTGCATTTTGCAAAATTCCTTGTGAGCCATAATTTCGTAACCAGTATTCAATAAGAGCTGGTTCAGGCATATCTTCCGATGTTTCAAAAAACAAGATACTGTCTTTCCAAGAAGATTGTTCAGGCCAAAGCGATGTTCCTTTAGCAAATTCTAACACTTCTATACATCCTCCGATTAATCTACCTTGCACGACTCCACTTCCTTGAAGCACCTCGTAACCTTTATTTGGTTTCATTTTTCGTTGTATATTTTTATTCTCAATATTCCATAGTAGACGTTCACTAGTCCACTCCGGTGCAGTTTTTACTTCACCAATCACCTCATTCGAGAATAATGTTTTTTTCAAAGCCTCCACTGTGTATTCATGCATTTCCACATTTTCAGCAAAATCTGTAAGTATAGCTGGGCCGTAAAACGAGGCAATACCTGCTTTATGGAGAAATAAGTGCGTCACGGTAGCGTCCGAATAGCCAATAAATACTTTTGGGTTATCTCGAATCACGTCAAAATCAATAAATGGTAATAGTCGTATACTCTCACTTCCACCAATATTCGAGATTATTCCTTTAATGGTAGGATCTTTAAATGCATTCATTAAATCTTCTGCACGAGCTTTTGGGTTTTCGTATAAATAATCTGCACCTTTTAAACTATTTGGCATAGGTACAACTTCTAATTGAAACACATTTTTTAGTCGTTCTACTCCTTGGTCATATCGCCACTTCAAATCGGGTTCTCCTGCTCCACCCCATGACAAACTAATCGTAGCTACTTTATCTCCCGCTTGAAGCATTTTTGGTTTTTTTAGCATAAAAAGACCTCCTTTTAAACAATTATAATTCAAAAATCTCATAAAGGATGTCTAATCTTTAAAAAATTGGGTATAAAGACAATATACATAATAATTCGTATTAATCATAGGGTGGGATGCATATGAAATGGAAAGGGCGAACCGGTAGTTCAAATGTAGAGGACCGACGAGGAAAGGGTGGCGGAAAAGCGATCGCTGGAATTGGTGGTGGTGTCGGATTGATCATTGTCATTATTATAGCTTTGTGGTGGAAATCCTGATGATCTTATTGGAAATTTCCCTACAGATCAATCCAATTCGGTGCCATACGAAGAATCCTCACAAGAAAAAGAACTTGCACAGTTTGTTTCTGTCGTATTGGCTGATACAGAGGCGGTTTGGAGTGAGATTTTCCAAGATAATGGTTTACAATATAAAAACCCAATCCTTGTTCTGTATTCGAATAGTGTTCAGTCGGCATGTGGTGCAGCTGGTTCATCAGTTGGACCATTTTATTGTCCTGGTGATCAAAAGCTGTATATTGATTTGAGTTTTTATCAAGAGCTACAAGATAAATTCCATGCACCTGGCGATTTTGCAATGGCTTATGTAATCGCACATGAAGTGGGGCACCATGTACAAACTCTTCTAGGTACTACAGAGAAAACAATGCCTCTTCGAGAAAAGTTAAGTGAAGAGGAATTTAATAAATACCTTCTCCGCTTTGAGCTACAAGCTGATTACTTTGCAGGAGTGTGGGCAAATCATGCACAGGGAATGGATTTACTGGAAGAAGGAGATTTAGAAGAGGCACTCACTGCTGCAAGTGCTGTTGGAGACGACACATTACAAAAACAAGCACAGGGATATGTTGTACCAGAAAGTTTTACACATGGTACTTCAGAACAACGAAAAAGCTGGTTTTATAAAGGTTATGAAAATGGAACCATTAAAGGTGGAGACACGTTTAATACGACGTCACCTTAGAGCAGATTCTTACTAGAGTCTGCTTTTTTCCATTGACCTAGATGGATTCAACTAATTATAATGAAACAAATTGTCCCTTTAAATGGAAGAAGGAGTAGACATGATGAATATACCTTTTACGAAAATGCATGGTTGTGGTAATGATTATATATATATTAATTGTTTTGATCATACAATTGAAAACCCTGAAGATTTGAGCCGAACTATTTCTAATCGACACTTTGGTATTGGTGGGGATGGGATTGTTTTAATCTGCCATTCTGATGTGGCAGATGCGAAGATGCGTATGTTCAATATCGATGGTAGTGAAGGTAAAATGTGCGGAAACGCAATTCGTTGTGTTGCAAAGTATCTTTATGACCATAACATTGCTTGTAAAGAGACTCTTGAAATCGATACATTAAGTGGAGTAAAGATTATTAAATTACATACAGAAAACGGCAAAATGTTATCAGCTACAGTAGATATTGGAGAACCTATGTTGGATCCTGCAATTATTCCTACTTTAATAGAGGAACAAAATGCACTTATTAATTTTCCGTTTCAAGTAGATGATGAGATATTTGCTATTACAACAGTTTCCATGGGGAATCCGCATTGTGTCTTATTTTGTGACGACATCGATTCAATTAATTTACAACATATTGGACCTAAATTTGAACATCATCCCATGTTTCCAGAGAGTGTGAATACAGAATTTATCCAAATAGAGAGTCGAAACTGTATTCGAATGCGTGTGTGGGAACGTGGAAGCGGAGAAACACTAGCATGTGGAACTGGTGCGTGTGCAGCAGTTGTAGCTGCCGTTTTGAACGGACATTGCGACAAAGATACGGACGTTATAGTGAAGCTTCTAGGGGGAGAGCTCATTATCCGCTACACTGATGAAAGTGTGCTGATGACGGGACCAGCTGTTCAAGTATTCGAAGGTGAGATTCAGTGGAACAATAAATGAAAGATTCACAAATATAATGTCACTTTACAAACCTTTCAAACATTTGAAAGGTTTTTTTAGTCTAGAATCTATTTTAGCTGCATACATATGATTTAGTTTATAGTTTAAATTCTATTTTGTAATGCTATTGGTAAATTATCGTAATATTCCTGTAATAAAATACTGCTAATATGTGAATAGACTAAATAGCAAGGGGTAGAGTATTTGAGAAAAATTCTTGGGACACTCATCATCACAATTGCATTATTGGTTAGCGGAGCAAATGTAAGTATTGCCGCATCTTCTATGTACACTGTACAAAAAGGAGACACACTTTATAAAATTGCTAAAAAGCATAATGTGTCTATCTCTAACTTAAAATCATGGAATAATTTAAAATCAGATAATATTAAACCTAAACAAAAGCTAACAATCGCATCTACTGGTAAGGCAAAAAATACAAAAACTAAAAATCCATCTCGATCGAATTCTGAAGACAAAGTAGTTAAAGAATTCGTTGTATCTGCAAGCGCATTTACAGCAAATTGCAATGGTTGCACTGGTATTACAAGCACTGGTATTAACTTAAAGCGAAATCCAGATGTTAAAGTCATAGCGGTCGATCCAAATGTTATTAAACTAGGAACGAAAGTATATGTGGAAGGCTACGGTTATGCAATTGCAGGTGATACTGGCGGAGGTATTAAAGGAAACAAAATCGATGTCTTCTTCTCCTCCACAAACGACGCTTATAAATGGGGTCGCAAAAACGTAACAATAAAAATTTTAGAATAGAGATTAGATCAGGATTCAAAAGGACATCTTTTGAATCTTTTTTTATGGAATTTAAATTTACACTATTTCTCTTTTTCGGAAAGGAAATCCACCAATGTATATGGAATTATATAATTGGACATAAAAATATAAAGGAGCGAAAGACCGTATGCCTAATTCTACTTTATTAAGTCAAATTGATGCACTGGAGAGAGAGATTCAAGAAAAAAAAGAGCAGCTGACTGAATTACGAAAATCTGTTCCGGATAAGTTAGTTAAAAATTATTCTTTCGAGACGTCCGATACCCGTAAAATATCATTGATTGAATTATTTGGGGACAAAGATGAACTTATCGTCATTCACAATATGGGAAAAAGCTGTTCGTATTGCACGATGTGGGCAGACGGTTTTAACGGTGTATATCATCATTTAGTTAGTAAAGTTGGGTTTGTGCTAGCATCACCAGATCCCCCTTCTACACAAGAAAACATTGCAGCAGAGCGTAATTGGAAATTTCCAATGTTCTCTACAACAGGCAGCTCGTTTACAGAAGACATGGGATTCCAAAATGGCAAATCTCTCAAGCCTGGCGTATCAACATTCTATAAAGACGAGAATGATAATATTTATCTTTATGCTCAAGCTCCTTTTGGACCTGGCGATGATTTCTGTAACACGTGGCCTTTGTTTGACCTACTACCGTCAGGTTCAGCTGATGTTGTAGCAAAGAAAAAGCTTAATAATAACTCCCCTTTTCAGTTAACAAATAATGTTGCAATTGGTGTAAAAGATTTTGAGAAAGCAATAAAATTTTACATTAATGTACTTGGTATGCAGATGGAAAAAACAGTTGGAAATGAAATGAAGCTTTCCATTAGTGGCACTAACTTTTATGTGGAAAAAAGCGATCATAATAATACTTTTTTCGAGTTTGCAGTGGAGGATTTCGAATCTGCTAAAGAGCTTCTTCTACAGAACAACTGTATCATTACACAAGAGTACTCGGACAAAAGTTTGATGTTAGAAGATCCATACGGCTTAAAATTTCATTTATTCCAAGTGTAATCACAAGAAACCGGCTTTGGTACCCCTAGCCGGTTTCTACAATTTAACAACACTATTTTTTTGATATCTTCAAATTAATTATGGCAAATTAGTGACATTTAGTTTTCATTGCACATTTCGACATTGTTTTCAATTCCTATCTTTTATGATATACGAGTATCATTTATTTACCGGAGGAATGAAAAATGGCCAAAAAATATTATATAAAACAATTGTTATTACTAATAGCTATAAAAAAGCAAGAAATGTATAAAAAAGCTAAACAATTGGGTTATACCCACCCTTGTGTTGTAGCATGCAGTCAAGAGCTCGACCAGCTATTAAATAAATATCAAAATATCAATTCCGTTGCTTTAAACTAATGAGCAAGAAACGATACTCCTAATAATAAAATAAACTATCAGGTATTTTTTACACTTTAAATCTAGATATTAGTGTTTGCAGTTCTTCCGCCATTTTCGCTAATGCATCGGAAGAAGCTGCAATTTCTTCCATAGAAGCTAGCTGTTCTTCTGTAGCCGAAGATACTTCTTCCGTACCCGCTACAGTAGCTCCTGCCACCTCATTAACGATACCTACTGAGCTTAGTACTTGCTCGGAGCTAGCTGCAATTTGTTGAACAGCAGCAGATACTTCGTGAATGTCTTTCGTCAGTTCATGAACGGAATATTGAATTTGCTCAAATGAAGTTCCAGCTACATTTATTGTCGAAATACCTTGTTGAACTTCCTCGGTTGCTTTGTCCATCGATTTTACAGCAAATTGTGTTTCTTCTTGTATTGCTGTAATAAGTATTGCTATTTGATTGGCTGAATTCGATGATAGCTCAGCCAGTTTTCTTACCTCGTCTGCTACTACAGCAAATCCTCGCCCTTCTTCTCCTGCTCTTGCTGCTTCAATTGCTGCATTTAAAGCAAGTAAATTGGTTTGAGCCGAAATGTCTGTAATTACTTCAATAATCGATCCAATTTCATTAGAACGATTGCCAAGGTTTACAACCACCTCACTTAACCCTTTAACAGTTGTACTAATTGAATTGATTTGGCCAATCGCATTTTCCACTATTTCATTTCCTTCACGAGCTTTTTCTGATGTTTCATCCGCTATTTCTACTACATGTTGAACTGTTGTTGCAATTTGAATGACTCCAGAAGACATCTCTTTCATGGATGCTGATGTTTCATTAACGCTTTTCATTTGGTTATCCGAACCAACGACTAGCTCTTGGGCTATGCCTGCAATATGTTCCGTTGCTTTATTTGTCATTTCAGCCCCTGCGGTTAGCTCCTCAGAGGATGCTGCAACTTGTTGCGATGTTTGAGATACTTGTTTTATTAAGTTTTGTAATCCAGCGAGCATTGAGTTAAACGAAATAGACAATACTCCAATTTCGTCTTTCGATTTATAATCTCCCCGAATCGTAAAGTCACCATTTTCTGCTTTTTGCATAAGCTTTTGCATACCTGTAATTGGCTTTGTAATTAATCGAGAGATGTAAATACTCAAAGTGATAGATATAGTAATTGCTAATATTGTCAATAAGATCATCATCTTTGTCGCCTGTTGATGCGATTTCTTATCAGTAGCATTTAATTGTTTTGCCATACTAATATTATGATCACTTAACTCAGCCGAATTTGCTGTAATTATTCCTCTAACTTTCTTCACTTTTGTTGAATAGTAATCATATGCTTCTTTTTGCTGGCCTTTATCAATAAGAAAAAAAACATGTATAAGCTCTTTTCTATATGTTTCGAATGCTTTAATAAATGGTTCGTACCTTTCTTTTTCAAAACTATCCAGATTCGACTGCTCATAGACAGTAAATAATTCATCGTTTTGCTTTAGTACTTCATTTATCTTTTTCTTTAACTCTACTTTGTTTGCAGTATCGTTTGTGATCATCAGCTCAAGTACATAGGAGTCTAACGTTCGATTATTTGTGCTTATCATATCAAGATCTTTAATAGGAAGTAAGTTCTGTTGATACATATCCTCGCTGTTTTTCGCCATGGAATTCATGTAAGTAAACCCTGTAACACTGACTCCCATTAAAAAAATTATATTTACAATAATCAGTAATAATAATTTTCTCCCCACTTTTATATTTTTCATTCTACACCCTCCATTGTTTTTTGATTAGCAAAAATAATCAAAAAATAATCCAAAAATATTAGTAAAACCCTTTTTAGTGAGTAAATTTTACTAGCAACCATTAAAAATGATATATGATTCATTTGAACTAATCAACAATAAATATTTTATTTACTAAATATTTTTAATGATTTTTTATAGATTTATTACAAATAGAAACAAAAAAAACCAGGCTAATTAGCACTGGCTTACTGCGTATCTATTAAGTATTAGCAATTTTCTATTCCGCGAATTACCGCTTCATAATAGGAGGTTTCATGATGTACAAAATTATTTTTTGTTACCAATTTGTTAATGTAAACTTTCTTTCCTTCTGAATCTATTTCAAAGCCTTCTACTTGGATTTTGTCTATTTTACCTAACCAAAGTTCCGCAAATTGTTTAAACTTTGTCCGTACTACACCTGATACTTCTTCTGTTTGTAGTTTGTAATCATCTAAAGAATTTGGACGTCTATACACATACACATGCGCGAGTTCTTTATCAATTATTGTATCTGTCTCAACAGAATAAGGGATTATTCCGAGTGAAATTAGCTCACCAAAAGCGACTTCTATACCTAGTTCTTCTTGAACTTCTCTTATTCCGTCGTAAACTTCTTCATTCGCTAATAAATGGCCAGCAGCTGTTATATCTAGTAGATTTGGATAATCTCTTTTGTTTGCACTTCGAATTTGTAAATAGATATAGTCTATCTCCTCTTCCCTACTAATAATCCAACAATGAAAAGTTTCATGCCAATGTCCTAGTCTATGTACTTCCTCACGTGTCGCGACACCTTTCTCATTACAATGTTCATCGAAAATTTTCAACAGTTCATTTTCCATTACAAGTTCTCCTTCCCAAAGATTTATAGTGAAAAAATAGAGGCAACTTTAGATAGCCTCACCAGACTGTAGACAAAACTTAATATTTTATATTGTTTTTTGCGAAGCTTACCATTCGCTTTCCGCTGGCGATACCGAGCTGTTGTCCCAAACGATGTTGGTCATGAAGGTGTTACCTCAAGACAGGCGCGCTTAGCCTTCCTTCTCCTAACATGCTGAGGCACTGTAAAAAAGCCCTTATAATTAGCTTTGCCAGACGGAGTTGTACAATAACTGGATAGATAGAAAATCGTTGAAAAGACTCCCTTTCCGCGGGCGTTGCCTTAGCCTCCTCGCTGCGAGGACACTGAAAAAGTCCCCATAATTCGACTTTGCCAGATGGGTTGTCCAACAGTCCAATAAATAAGAAAATCATTGAAACGGCTCCCTTTCCGGAGGCCACTGAAAAAGTGTCATTCATATAAATTATCTATCAAATAGTCCTAAGAGAATTTAGCGCTTTGGCATTCGCTTTCCGCGGGCGAGCGACGAGCCTCCTCCTACGCTTCGCTTCGTGCGGGGTCTCGTCTGTCTCGCTTTCCCGCAGGAGTCTCATGCGTCGCGCTAAATTCTTTGAATGATATACAGCAAATAGTTCCTATAAAAATAATAATTTTGAGTTTTTCAGTGGCCTCCCTTTCCGCGGGCGTTGCCTCAGCCTCCTCGCTGCGCTGCGGGGTCTTCGGCTAACGCTATTCACGCAGGAGTGTCGCCTTTTTCAACGATTTTCTATGAAACTGTGATCGTTTACCTATTGTAAAATTTGAAGGTAGAATGAAAGAAATCATACAGACTGCTCCATAGTTAGTATTTCATTGATTTGATTTTTCGTCATCCTATACATTACCTCGGTTATTTTTCAGAGAACTAGTTGATTGGAGCGGAAAGCGACGACTCCTGCGGGAATAGCCTAAGTCTTGAGACTCTGAAAGGAGCATAGCGACCAAAGAGGCTCAAGCCACGCCCGCGGAAAGCGTTCGCCCGCAGCGAAAATCACTGCTTTCACTTTTTATTTTATGTGAAACTGAAGGCTATAATAAATAGCCTCTTTTTTATTTGTTTTTATTTCACGTCATTCGCGACTTTCGAAATGAGCTCAAATGATTTGATACGTTCTTGATGATCGAAAACTGGCGAGTTAATCATGATCTCATTTACTTGTGTAGAGGCAACAAAATCTTCTAACTTGGATTTTACAATTTCAGGAGAACCAACAATTCTAGCTCTTAGTTGTTTATTCACCATCATTTTCTCCTGTTCTGTCCAAAGATTATCCATACTTACTGGCGGTTGGATTTTTGCTTTATTACCTCGAATTAAACCTAAAAATTGCTGTAAAAGAGATGAAGAGAGAAATTCCGCATGCTCGTCCGTTTCAGCAGCCACAACATTAAGTCCAGCCATTACATAATGTTCTTCCAAGTATTTGGATGGTTTAAAGTAACTCCGATACAAATGCAATGCTTCTTCTAAATAATCCGGAGAGAAATGGCTCGCAAAGGAATACGGAAGCCCTAGGATACCTGCTAATTTCGCACTGTAATTACTAGAACCAAGAAGCCACATAGGTACTTCTAGTCCTTGTCCAGGTACTGCAACTACTGGTCTTGTATTGTTCTCTTCCACTTGTTCAAAATACGATTGTAGTTCACTCACCAACTCGGGGAAATTGTCCGCTCCACTAAAATCTCTTCGTAAAGCACGAGCGGTAATCATATCTGTTCCAGGTGCTCTACCTAATCCAAGATCAATTCGACCAGGGTATAAAGACTCTAATGTTCCAAACTGTTCTGCAATAACTAAAGGCGAATGATTTGGAAGCATCACCCCGCCTGCTCCAATTCGCAATGTACTTGTACCACTCGCCAAATAACCAATTAAAACAGATGTCGCAGAACTTGCAACGCCTGGCATATTATGATGCTCGGCAACCCAATATCGGTTGTATCCGAGCCGTTCTGCATTCTGTGCAAGCTCCATACTATTTAAAAAAGCATCTCTTGCAGTGGAACCTTCTGCAATAGAAGATAAATCTAATACAGACAATGGTATATTACTTAAAGTTCTTTGTTGTGTCGAAGCTTTCATTTTATGCTCTCCCCCGTCTTCTTCATGGAAATTTAATGTGTTGTTTCCTAATAAATCATCAATAGGTTTGTAAAAATCATTATACTATTGACCATACGAGAAAACTGATTTGACGCTTCACACCCTATTCAAAATTAACTATGATAATAAAGACATATCAAAAAGTAAGGGAGTGAAAAAAATGAGCGAATCCTCGAAAGCTTTTCAAGTTCCATATTATGCGGTTATTTTTTCTTCTACAAGAACAGATGGGGATAACGGCTATGCAAAAATGGCAGATAAAATGGTGGAATTAGCTTCAAAACAGCCTGGATTTTTAGGTATAGAATCTGCGCGTGATGAGGAGCTAGGCATAACAGTTTCCTATTGGGATTCATTAGATTCCATAAAACATTGGAAAGAGCATTCTGTACATAGAATGGCTCAAGAAAAGGGCAAGACAGACTGGTATCAGAGCTTCAAACTAAGAGTTTGCAAAGTAGAAAGAGATAAATTTTTTGATATGTAACTATCACCAGGAAACGAGACAACATATAAAACAAACGTGAATAAACATTCACGTTTGTTTCTGTTCCAAGTACCGTTTGTCTAGCCATTAATAAGTTCGACAAATTCATTAAGATTGTCTAGTGAAACTAAATTGTGATTACATTTTTGACTATCTTGGCAAATATAGTTACCTCTTTTTATAAAAGCGTCTTGCGTTGACCCTTTTATTGCAGATGTAAACATCCCAATTTCTTCAAAACGATTACAAAGAGTACATAGCCCTTTCTTATGTGAGCTTTTAAATCCACCAGATAGTCCAACAAGCTTTCCATTATGGTCGACAATAAGAAATTTTTTATTCGTGCCTTTATCGATCCAGCTAATATAGGAAATCTCCGTAAAGTCCATTTCATTTAACGGTGGTATTTTTAATTTTTTCGCTTTAGGAAACATTTTTTTTACTGTTTGCTCCGAAATCTCTTTAAAAGGAATAACAAAGGACTTTATTTGATGTAAAAATTCTTCCGCTTCTGCCTTCTCCTTCACATTGATTACCGGATTTAGCAATTGTTTTTGTTCTTCATTCAATCCCTCGAACAATCCTAACACCTTTTCTATCGTTAACGATTTTAGTGCATTTAGCACGGCTTTATCGTTAACTGTTAAATGCCCATTTACAAGAGCCAGTGTCTGTTTTTTTATAAAGTTATATTGATCACTTCTAATGAAAGGATTCATTTTCATCTCTCCTATTGATATTTCCTACATGGTTCTATTATTTTCTATTAATTGTAAAGGAAAAATATTTATAAATAAATGTATAGGATGATTAGTAAACATTTTCGCCATAAAAAAACCGATAACCTATCTGGATAGATTATCAGTTTTCATTAATAATTATTTGGAGTATACAATTTTTTTTATCGTTTCAATTGAAAGAAAATGCTCTTCAGCTAGCTGTTGTAATGGTATTCCATTTTCAAAAGCTTTTCTAATCGATTGATTTCTTTCATCAATTCTTTTTCTTTCTCCAGATAGTGTACCCCACTTTTTATAATGCTTTTCCGGTTTTGGAATATAAATAGCTTCACCTTGGATATACTTTTGTATTTCTACAACAAGTTCTTTTGGTAAAACATTAGTTGCTTTTAAATAAGTCATTTTAAGCTCGCTCCTTATTATTTTTGAATAATAAAATAAGGTGCAAAGCCAAAATTATAAAGCGGCGATTAATAGTTAAATAAAGAGCTCCCCACGCAAAGTATCGCCTCTCCTATAACAGGCTTTGCATGAGACGTTGCGATATCTGGCAATTTACAGTTACATGCCATTCTTCTAACCTCCTAAAAAATGGTCTTTATATTACAGGTGCCTGGCACCACCATTTTTTTTTAGTTCTTCGATTAAGTTTTGTATTTTTTCTTTTTGGTGTTGTGTTTCTTCTTTCAATTGTCTTATTTCATATGTTTCATTTTGCTTACATATGTGCACGATATCTCCTTCTTGAAAGGTGTCATTAAACTGAGAACGGGGTAGGAGGAGTTTTTCGGTCTCTTCAGGATATTTCAATAAAACAGCTATTTCTTTATCGAATTGATCTATTGTGTATTTACTCCATTTCACTAACGACCTCTCCTTTCTCATTTATCAATTGAGCGGCATCTCCATCGTTTCTCCACATTTGTCCATTAGTCCATTTAATAAAATCTTGACCTTCTTTTGCATTTTGTCCACTTGTGATGTAAATCGTTTTACCTGCAGCAAGCGTAATATTCGGAAACTTGAATACTTGATTTCCTATGACCGATACAAGTTTCCATCCGTTCAAGTTCACTGATGTATCGCCTGTATTAGTAATACCGACAATTTCTTCTTGTACGTCTTTACTCTCAATCATAATTAGGGAAGTTTCCCTATTCTTATCGGGATTCTTCTCAGTAGATTGATGATGAGTAGAAACAGTGTAATCTATACCATTCGTCTTAACTATTATATTACCTACCTCTACAGTAGCATAAACTTGTGAATGTATATTATTTAGACGAGACACCACATCTTCATTAGGATGACCATAGGAATTATCTTGACCATAACTTAACACGGTAACTTTTGGTTGAACTTCGCGAATAAAATCTTCTGAGCTACTAGTATCAGAACCATGATGTCCTGCTTTTAAAATGGTAGATTTCAAGTCGAAATGCTTTAGCATAGTTTGTTCTACACCAATATCTGCATCTCCTGTTAACAAAAATGAAATGTCATCATACTGGACTTTCAGCACAATGGACGCTTCATTATTATCACTTGAATCTTCGCCTACATTTAAAACTGTTATTTCTATGTTTGGATCTAAAGGAATAGTATCTCCCTTACTTGGAACGATAAATGGAATGTTTTTGTCCAGAATGAGCTGCAACATATTCTCGTATGTTTGAGTAGTATGTACTTTTCCAGAATCCACAAAGTTTCTAATCGAAATAGAGTTTAGCACTTCATGGAGTCCACCAATATGATCGGCATCCGGGTGAGTAGCAATAACGTAATCTAATTCGTCTACTCCTTGACTTTGTAAATAGGAAACGACCTGCTTACCAGCATCCTTCTTCCCACCATCGATGAGCATGTTTTTGCCTTCCGGAGATTGAATAAGTATAGAATCTCCTTGTCCAACATCAATAAAATGGACACTCATTTCTTTCCCAACGTTTACTTTAGTTGAGGATGTTTCCACTTTTGACTCTTGGTTTTCTGTTTGGGTTTCTATCGTGCAGCCTAACGTTATGAAAATCAGAAATAAACTGATTACTAATACTATATGTTTCATATATACCATCCCTTTTAATACTGTTTTTTATTTTCCATAAGATGCTAGCTAGCTATCTTCTTCTAGTTTAATTGTTAGGTGAGTATAAATAATAAAATGAGTGCAAAAGAAAGCTACACTTTCAAGGGCTACCTTTATAACCGGATATTCGCTTTTTATGACCGGATAACTACTCCTTATAATCGGATAAAAGCTTTTATGACCGTATAGCCACTCTTTATGTCCGGATGACTTCTCCAAAACCACATAGAATCTATTAATAATTTCCAATATGCTAAATTTACTAGTTTTCTTGACATGTGGGACCTTCATGCCCTATTATTACTATTTGTGCATTATATAACGTGGTTCGAGAACCTCCCACGTAAAAAAACTAAGGAGAAATGAATAATGAAAATAAAAACACTTGCAACAAGCGGAATTATTGCAGCTTTATATGTTGCAGTATCTCTACTAGTGGCACCTTTTGGATTTACGCAGGTACAGTTCCGTATTTCTGAAATGTTTAACCATCTTGTCGTGTTCAATAAAAAGTTCTTTTTTGGAATTGTACTCGGCGTATTTGTAACGAATCTGTTTTCACCTCTAGGATTATACGACTTAACCTTTGGGGTAGCGCATTCGATCATCTCTCTATCTATCACCATTTTTGCATCTAAGTATATTAAAGGTCATATTCCACGTATGATATTCAATACGCTAATCTTTACGTTTACTATGTTTATCATCGCTTTCGAATTAAACCTTGCTTTAGAGCTTCCTTTCTTATATACATGGTTAACGGTAGCAATTGGTGAATTCGTTGTATTAGCAGTCGGCATTCCTCTTATGAGTGCTTTAAATAAACGATTAAACTTTAAATCATTAATCTAATCGTAGAAAAAGTACCAACTTCCAATAATCCGAAGTTGGTACTTTTTTGTTAGGATACTTAATTTAATTTAAAATCGGAAACAATATCTTGAAGTTTTTCGGACATTTCTGCTAATGCACGAGAAGCAGACGTCATTTCAATCATGGAAGCATATTGTTCTTCGGCCGCTGCTACGACATTTTGTGTATAGCTAGTTGATTGTTCCGTAACGTCTTTTGTTTTTTCAACTTCATTAACAAGAAATTCTGTATTACTACTAATCTCTTGGATTTCTGATGAAATAAATGATAGTTTGTTGTTTATCAAGTTTACATCAGCTGCAATTGCCTCAAATGTTTGCCCAGCATTAGTAACATAATTCATACCAGTCTCAATGACTTCTTTTCCTTCATTCACGGTATGGACAGTATCTTTTGTATTCATTTGAATTTCACCAATTAAAGTAGAAATGTTTTTTGCGGCATTACCAGATTCTTCAGCTAATTTTCGTACCTCATCTGCTACTACTGCAAATCCTTTTCCATGCTCACCTGCGCGTGCAGCTTCAATTGCTGCGTTTAAAGCAAGTAGGTTTGTTTGATCTGCTATTCCTGTAATTACATTAATGATTTCACCAATCTCGTTCGATTTGCGTTCTAATATTAGCATCGCTTCTGTAGTTACAGTACTTTGGTTATTGATTTGGTTCATTTGTTCCACTGTTTGTGCGATTACTTCATTACCCGCAAGAGAAACTTGCGACGTTGCAACGGAAAGCTCATTTAATTCTTTAATATTCGAAGTAATTTCCGTAATGCTTGCAGAAATTTGAGAAACAGAATTTTTTGCTTCCTGCACTCCATACAATTGGCTTTCTTGACCGGATGAAATTTGTTGAATCGAATCCGTAATTTCTTCCGAAGCTTTACTCGTTTGCTCACTACTCGCAGTTAATTGCTCAGAAGTTGCAGCTACTTGCTCAGCCGAACTTGAAACCAAATTTAGAACCTCTTTTAAATTGGTAGTCATTGTATTTAGCCCATTTGCAAGATCGCCCAAATCGTCTTTATTTTTAATCTTGATGTTCTGAATAGATAAGTCTTGATTTGCAATCTTTTTCAGATTTTGTGCGATTAGTTGAATTGGAATACCTATATGTCTAGAAAACAAGATAATAACAACTATACCTATCAATGTACTTACTGCTAATGTGATTGCGATTGTTATTAGGATAGAATTAGAACCTTTATTAAAGGCTTCCATGTAAGCCCCTGCACTTACAACCCATCCCCAGTTCGGATCTACCTTATTATAAGTAATTTTTGTTGCTTCAGTGCCAGGCTGATTTGGTAAATCCCACTTATAATATGTAAAACCACCGCCTGCTTCCGAAGTTTTTATAATATCTTGTACGACATATTTCCCATCAACATCTATATCTTCCCATCCATTTTTCCCTTCTAAGGATGGGTGAGCTATTCGTTCTCCATCTTTACTATAAATGCTAATATAACCATTTTCACCTAAATCTATGATTTTTGACGTTAATGTACGTTTTCCATCACTTTGTAATTCACCAAGTAAATATTGCTTCACTTGTTCTTGCGCTTCTTCTAAAGTTATCTCTCCATTTTCAACAGACTCATTCTTTGAGTCTATTAACAACAGCGCCGTCTCTACACTATTTTTAAGTGTCTTTTCTCCTAATTCATCTAAATTGTTTTTAGCAGACATATAACTGCTTACCCCTATTATTAAACTTGGAATTAATAGTAGGCATAATGAAATGATAAATAATTTAGTACGAATTTTCACTTGCTATTCCCCCTTGAATCGAATAATCCGGTCGTGTATTATATATGTATTTTTTACCACACAAAAAACTTATCGGCTGAAACTTTATTATCTTTAGCGTGAATTTAAATAGTTATTAAATACTATTTATTTTATTTTCTATATAAAACTTTTTACTTATATACCAATAAGATACATTTATATAAAAAAGAGACCTTTTCTCTAGGAGAAAAGGTCTTCAAAAAAGTACTTATTATTCTTTCACAAAATCTATTGTGCTTCTAACTGTATCAATTGGGCGAACTAAGCTCTCTATTTCTTCACGTTTTGGTTCTAAAAACGGAGGTAATGATAGTTTTTCTCCGAGCGTTTCATATGGTTCATCCCCCATAAATCCTGGACCATCCGTTGCAAACTCAAATAATAGTCCTCGCGCAACTCTAGCATATAATGACTCAAAGAAATGACGGTCAACATACCCAGAAGTTTGTAATCCGAAGCTTTCCATACGTGCAATCCATTCCTCTAAAACTGAACGATCTTCCACACGGAATGCTGCATGATGAACGGTACCAAACCCTTGTCTACCTGGAGGAAGAATGATGTTTTTTTCTACAATTACTTGTGCTCCATTTCCACCCTCACCAACTTCAAAAAGATGGAATGATCCTTCTTGTGCTATTTCTTTAAACAATAGAACTTTTTCCATTACTTCTTTTAAATAATCAAATTCAGCAATTCGTATATGGATTGGTCCTAGACCAGTAATCGCATACTCTACAGGAATCGGCCCTTTTTGCCAAGGTATTCCCGATGCAATACCTTTATTGTCTTCGTCTGAAATCAACTGATATTGCTGGTCATCAAAGTCTACAAACGAAACGACCTTTGTACCAAATTGTTCTTGTATTCCAGTATGTTTTACTTCTAATCGATCAAAACGTTTTACCCAATAATCTAATGCTGCATCACTTGGAACACGGAAAGCTGTTTTATAAATCTCATTTGTACCGTGTTCACCTTTTGAGATACCCGGGAAGTCGAAGAACGTCATATCTGTTCCAGCTCCACCTACATCATCTGCAAAAAATAAATGATACGTTTGAATGTCATCTTGGTTAACTGTTTTCTTTACTAAACGCATACCTAGTACATATGTGAAAGACTCATAATTTTTTTCTGCACTACTTGTAATTGCAGTAACGTGGTGTATTCCTTTTAATCCGTTCATTATTTTTTCCTCCTAAATTTTATCTTTAATTAAAGTATCTCTAATTCAAAGTAATTTTATCATGAATAAAAAACATTGTCAATTAGATAAAAAACGCCCCAAAAGCTTAAAGCGATTGGGGCAGTCCTATTACACATCAATTTCAGTTCCTATTTTTTGTTCTTTCGCTTTCACATATACACCTTTCGCAACAGCCAGATCAAAAAAAGCAGCTCCAACGGATTTAAAGAAAGTAATCTCTTCATCGTTTTCTCTTCCTTTTATTGCTCCAACTACTAGCTTTCCTAATTCACCGTGTACGTTCTCAAATGACCATTTTCCCACTTTTTCTGCATGCATGAGTTCTCCTGCTTCTTCCTTTACTCCCTTAAAGTCATCCACTACTATTTTAGCGGCACGAGTAATAGTCGTAACATCCACTTCATGCATATGAGGTAAATATGAGCCTACCCCATTGATATGAGTACCTGGCTGTAAATCCTCCCCATTAAAAACAGGCTCGTTGGATCGAGTTGCACAACAGATTATATCTGCTTGACGTACCGCTGATGCGACATCTTCTAACACCTCAAAAGGAATGTTAACTCCAAAATTTTTAAGTTTCTCTCCGAATTTTTGAGCTTTTTCAGCAGTACGATTCACTAGCAATATGCGCTCGATATTTCGTACAGCTAAAACAGCAATTACTTGTTCAAATGCCATTGCACCTGTTCCGATAACAGTGACAATTTTTGCATCTTTTTTTGCTAAATAATTAGTAGCTATCCCACTTAAAGCACCTGTACGAAGTCTTGTTAAATAAGAAGCGTTGAGCATCGCTATATGCTCCCCATTTTGTGCATTTGACAATAAAACTATACCTTGTGTTGTGTCTTTTCCATTAGCAGGATTGTTCGGAAAGATCGTAACCACTTTTACAGCAGATACTTCTCCAACTAAATCTGCACTTGGCATATATAACGCTGATGCTTCATGTTGTGGAAATTCTATTACGGTACGATGTGGATTCACAATCTTTTCATCTTCTTTTGCGCGAAGAACATCTGAAACATCTCGAATTGCATCTTTCATACTATATGTACGCATAATTTGTTGTTCGTTTACTACTAACATACTCCAACCTCCATTAATATCATGCTGCGACAATGCTGCTCTTAGGAGCATGCGTCTACTAGAAAAAATCGCCTTTCACTAGTTTTAGCGAAAGGCGATCTATTTTCATTAAAACTTTTTATTAACTAATATAGTTATTAGATATGGCTTAATTCTTTTGCTTTGCTAGTTTCAGCTGTGCCTTCAGAATCGTTCATACTAATTTCATCTAAATGCTCTTTACTGCGATCTTTTACTGCCCAAATTGCAAGTAATGAAATAACCGCTGTGAAGATGATATAGCATGCAACCGGAACATAGGAACCATTAAACTTAAGCATCAAACTTGCTGCAACTAGCGGAGCAGTCCCACCAGCTAATGCTGCACCAATTTGATAACCAAGTGTAATTCCAGTATAACGTACTTTTGCATCGAAGATTTCAGAGAACATAGTTCCAAGTACTGCTGTTATAGGAGACCAAATAATCCCTAATCCTATAACTGTCGCAATTACTAGTAAAACAACTGACTGTTGTTGAATCATCCAAAAGTATGGAAATGCAAAGACGATCATTCCTATTGTTCCACCTACGTATAGCTTTTTCCGCCCTACTTTATCAGAAAGACTTCCCATAATAGGAATTAATATTGTTGTAACTATTGTCGCTATCATAACAGAATTTAATACTGCAGTTCTTGAGAATCCTAAATTTGTCGTTGCATATGACACAACAAATGTACCAAAAATATAGAACGGTGCTGTTTCAACAACTTTTGCACCGATTGCGATAAGAACTTCACGCCAATGAAATTTCAACGTATCTACGATTGGTAGCTTTGGTATTTCACCTGACTCTTTCACCTTCTTGAATGATGGTGTTTCATCAATTCCTTTACGTATCCATAATCCAAAAACAACTAATAATGCACTAAAAATGAATGGAATACGCCAACCCCAAGTCATAAATGAACCTTCAGGAAGTAATGTCATAATAGATAAAGCCACAGTCCCAAGAACCATCCCTATTGTTACACCCATTTGAGGAATAGCCCCATATAATCCACGTTTTTCTTTCGGTGCATATTCAACTGCTAGAAGTAAAGCTCCTCCCCATTCTCCTCCAATACCTAAGCCTTGAACAAGACGTAGAGTTATTAAAAGAATCGGAGCCCATACACCTATCGCTTGATAAGTAGGAAGTAATCCCATACCAAATGTTGCAATCCCCATTAAACTTAACGTAATAACAAGTGTCTTTTTACGACCAATTCTATCTCCTATATGACTGAAAACTACTCCCCCGAATGGGCGTATAAAGAAAGCTAACGCAAATGATGCATAAGCAAGTATAGTTCCAACCGATGGATCTTCAGTTACAAAGAATAGTTGGTTAAATACTAAAGCTGCTACTGTTCCATACAAGAAGTAATCAAACCATTCAATGGAACTTCCTACTAAACTTGCAATCCATATTTTTCTCATTTGTTTTGAATCCATTTTACATCTCCCCTTTTACAAAATTGAAGTGACACTTTAATTTCTCCCTTTATTCATTGTAGAGAGTGTAAAATATTCTGTCAATACTCTTAAAAATATTAAAATTAGTCTTTCACTAAACAAGTAATGTATGATTGACTAAACGAGATGAATTTAAAGGAGAATTATTTATGTCTTCTAACTCAATAGGTGAAATGTTAAAGAAGTTAAGAAAAGGTCGAAAACTTACTTTAAAAAATTTAGCGGAACAAACGGACGTCTCTATCAGTTTCTTATCTCAAGTAGAACGGGGAAAGTCTAGCGTAACGTTAGAATCTTTGAAGAAAATAGCAGATGCATTGAAGGTAAACCCTACGGTATTTTTTCCAGATGACGATTCACTGATGGATGACTTAGATTCGATGAGGCAACAGTTCTATTATCAAGATCTATCCAACGGACTTAAAGATGCACTATACTTACCAATTCTAGTAACTCTGCAACCTGGTCAAAACGAAGGAAATGCTTTTTCCCACAGTGGTCATGAATTTTTATTTGTCATTGAAGGGACATTAACCGTAGTAGTTGATGAAATAAAAGAAACATTAAAAGAACAACAGTCCATTATGTTTGATGCCAATAAGATGCACTATTGGTACAACTTAACCGATAAACCTGTACGTTTCTTAGTAGTGTCATCGAAGTAATATACATAAAAAAGGAGCGAGCCTAAGTACTCGCTCCTTTCAGACTGTAGACAAATCCGCTTTCCGTGGGCTTGACTTCAGCCTCCTCGTCACTGCAAAGACACTGGCCAAATAAAGTTCGGCCAGTGTCTTTCCTGCGGGGTCTTCAGCTCAAGCTATTCCCTCAGGAATCTCCGTGGTGGGCCCTGCCTATTTTTCAAAAGTTGAAAGTGGAAATCTGAAGATGCTGTGATCAATCTATGTTTCTCGGAATATCTGGTAGCAATCGCTCCAGGCGGGCGCTTTCCGCTTATTTTTAACTTCAATAAACAGAATAGTGGACAATTAAAGCCTTTTCACTTGATGAGATGGGATAGGCAATCCGTTATTTTTATCAAAAATAGAGTTGTCTACAATCTTTTTAATTGTAAATAGGATAGATCAGGTTTTCCGAATCTTACCGCTCGCTTTCTGCGGGCGGATGCAGAACCGCGTTACTCCCATCAGAATACTAAAATAGGATACTATTTGATATATTCTATCAACCAGCAATCACGATATTCTCCCTCATGAAGTTCATTTTTGGGTAAGAGCTTGACCTTCTTAAATCCACACTTTTCGTAACACCTAATTGCTCTTTCATTCCATGTTTGAGGATCCATAACTACTCTGTCTGCTTGATTTTGTTCGACTAAAAACTCCACCATAGATTTCACTAAAAGTGTTCCAATACCTTTGTTCCAATATGCAACTTCTCCAATAAATTGGTCCATCCCATATATAACATCTGATAAATCTGTGTAACCATATAATTTACTATCATCACTATCTAATAAATAATATTGAATGTATCCAATCGGAAGTTTGTCAAACTCAACTATACATCGAACTACTCCCTTATCACGGTTGTAGAATTTTTCATGAACCATATCTAAGTCAAATGCATTGTCTCTTCCCTCATAAAATTCAAGTACAATAGGATCAGAAAGCCATTTAACTAATATAGAATTATCCTTCAGTTCTAATAGACGAACAGATAACTTACCATTTTTAAATAACATCTATATCTCTCCTATAAAGATTTAGTAACATCTACCCTTGATGTCCATTATTCAATTACGAAAGTATACTATTTCCCAAATGTGACCATCTGGATCTTGGAAGTGTACCGAATATCCCAATCATATTCTTTTGGTTGATCAGGTAAAAGAGAACCCCAGCCGTTACTGCGCTTTCTAGAATAGAATCTACTTAGTAGCGAATTGACAATATGTCACTTATTTTTTAGTGACTTTTTTATTCCCATCCTTTACTAACATCAATCCATCCTTGTCCATTAGCATATGTATATAATTCCTCAATAGTAAGTTCAATCGCACTGTTACTGCTACCACATGCCGGAAAAACAGTTTCAAATCTTTTCAATGATTCATCTAAGAATACTGATACATTTTCAGGTATCCCAAATGGACAAACTCCACCTACAGCATGTCCCACCTGTTCCAACACTTCTTCTGGAGTTAGCATTTTTGCTTTCACTCCAAAAGTTGCTTTGAATTTCGGATTATCAATTTTCGCGTCTCCTGCTGCTACAACCAAAATACAATGATCCTCTATTTTAAAGGATAGTGTTTTGGCAATGCGCCCTGGCTCAACATTTAAAGCCTGAGCTGCAAGTTCAACAGTTGCGCTAGATGTTTCAAACTCTAGTATTTTATAGGCAATTCCTAACTCCTTAAAATAATCCCTCACTAATTCAATTGCCATTTGTTGCACCTCTTTTTTCAATATTTCAACTTCTTATTTAATCTTACCATTACTTAATGAAAAATTAAAAAGGGCAACCATAACAATGGTCGCCCTAGGTGTATTAAACTTCTGGTTCAAATGTTTTGCAATCCGTTTCTTCACTATTGGATGCTTTATTACCTTTATTACTTACGACATAGATCGCTGTAGCGTTACATTTGTTTCCAGAACCCCAATACGTACAGTTATTAACTTCACAAAGTACATCTTGTGCCATTGTAAAACACCTCCTCTTTTGTTAGCATTAACAATTTTGAAGGTATTAATACTGGCTGTTATGATTATATAGGAATCAGTAAAAACTTAATTTAACTAGTAGTATCATTTTGAAGTCTATATACAGCCATTTGATATATTTTATCGTTGAAATATCCTTTCTCTTCCACTTTATCTGTTTTAACAAAATGACACTTTTCCAAAAGTAGAATGGATGAACTGTTATTTTCCTCTGTATAAGCTAATATTTCTTTTAACTTCATTACATCAAAACCATACTTAATCACACTAAGTAATGATTCTTTCATGAAACCTTTTCCTTGAAAACTAGGAATAATTCCATATCCTAATTCACCATTTTTCAATTCCTCATTCATATTCCAAATACTAATAGAACCAATAACTTTTTTAGTTAGTTTGTGCTCAATAGCCCAAATAATCCATTTATTTTCCTCGATACCTTTATTCATCTTTTCAATATAGGCTTTCGTTTCATATATATTCTCATCTAATTTTGTATCCGTATGTTCATTCATTCGTGGATCTTTTCTCATTTCAAATAAATCATTGCTATCATTTTCATCCATTTTTCTTAAAATTAGATTTGTAGTTTCAATCGTTGGATAAGGATTGAAAATCATAGATAAGCACCTTCTTTCCATGTTTGAGATTAGTTAATCTTTCATTTCTACTAACTGTTCAATATTCAATGGTAATTCGTTAATCTTCTCTTTCAAAAATAAAGGATAAACATTTATGTCTTTTAATTCTTCAAAGAGTTTCCAATAATAATTATGTATTTTTCCATTTTCATTTACGATGAATTCATCGCCTCTTTTTAAGATCTCTTTGTCCTTCAACTCTAATAAATAAAAAAAGCAAATTTCATGAAATCTTTCATTTAAGCTTTCTTCTGTAAAAAAATTTTCATTTACCCATAGCATCCGCTTAATGTCTACTTCGATAGAAAGCTCTTCTTTTATTTCCCTTCTCATGGAGTCTTCGCTTCTTTCATTCAGTAATACTCGACCTCCAGGAAGATAATAATAAGGTTGATTTTCATCTTTCATAATGAGTATTTTGCCCTCATAAATTAATAATCCAGCTACTCTATAATTGAATCTCCCTTTTGGTGTTTTAAATGAGATATCCATTTTTGTCTCCTTTATCAGTGTAATAATTGCAAATTTCAGTTTCATACTATAACTCACTTTTCAGACTAATACATCCATTATACTTGTTTGTAAATTTTCTTTACCTTTTTCAAAAAATTTTATAGTGAAAATAAAAAATGGAAGTATGAGTATCTAAAATTGATGCTCAAACTCCCCAATGCTTATTTAATATTACTTTTACTTTCTTAAATCGTATTTATAACACGCTACCGCTTCAACCTGTTTAAAGCCCTCCTGAATATATAGTGCTTTCGCTCTCTCATTATCTGCATTTACACAAAGTATCGTTCTTTTATATGACTTTTCCTTGGCAAATCGTAAGGCAGCTCTGAGTAGGATTCTTCCTAATCCTTTGCCTTGGTAGGCAGGTATTATGGCGATAGGGCCAATTTCCATAATTCGTGAGTTTTCATACTCATCATCCGCCCCTCTAATTACTCCTACAGGTTCACTTTTATGATAAAGGATCATGGAGCCACCTTCTATGTTCTCCTCAGCTGTCATCATTTTTTGTACCATCTCTGGAGTAATAGGAGTTTCACTTCCTTGAAGTTTTGCAAATCCTGCATTCCTAACTTCACACCATATTTCTTCATCTCTTCCAGATTGAAAAGGCTGAATAACATAATCATTCGGTAAACTAAATTCAGGCACATCTAAATCCTCTCTGACAAGCACGAAGGAATATCTCTCTACATTAAACTTTAGTTGATTAATGAATTCTTCTAATTTTTTATTTGTAAATGGCACAAACAAGAAAACCTTATCCAACCCATCTGTATGCTTTAAAATGGCTTCCATCAACATCGAATAGCATTCCAGACTCTCTACTTCAGAATGAAATATTCTAAAGCGAGCCTTTCTTCCTCTTTTACTATAATCATCTATCATAAGAGATACAGCTCCAACAATATCCCCTTGTTGAGTAGTAACTATATATGTTGGATTTTCCTCATTCGGCTCAAATTCTTGTAAATCTTCATCGTATAAAAAAGAATCATCTAGCTCCATTTTATGTTTCTTGCAATACGTTATAAAATCAGCAACTCTATTTTGCAACAAATTTTCTACTCGCATTTGTACTCCCCTTTTCCTCATTGTATTTATATGTTTGTCGCTTATCTATCCATTCTCAAAATACCATTTTATTATTTAGAAAATCAAACCCCTAACCCCTTAAGCTCTTCATCAAATTAATTGTGGAACTTATAGGTAGCAGTTTATACATAAAGAAAAACTATTGAATATTTTATATTAATTAGTTGTGAAAAGTAATCTAAAGGAGGTTTTTAATTTGTCACGAAGAAGAGGTGGAAAGTTTCGTTTTTGTGTGTTCCCAGGATATAACTATTGTGGACCTGGCTGTAGCGGTCCGGGTGCTCCAATAAATGATGTAGATGCAGCGTGTAAAGCACATGATGAATGCTATAGTAAGCGTGGAAATCTATGTGAATGTGATCGTGAATTTCTTCGCCGTCTGCGCCCCCAAATAAATCCATATACACAACAGGGAAGACACGCAAGACTGATCTATAACTATATGAGACTACAAACAAATTTCACATGTAACTCTTTTAAAATTAGATAGCGCACTTTTTTAGTCTTTGTAATGAATTTTGGAATCCAGGTTCAGAACTAGAACCTGGATTCCAAAATTTATTTTTTCTTTTTCTTTTCTTCTGCTTTTTTAATATTTTCAGCAACTCTAAATTTTACTATCTTACTAATTAAATCAGTAGGCATCGGCTTTTCAATAGGAAACTGCACGGACCCTTTTGCTTCCTTATATCCCGATAATTCATCTTTAAACGCTTCGATTCCACTAGCAGCTGGATAAAACCCTATATGTTTTTGTAGGCAGCGAAATGCACAAGATTTCCATGGAGAGCAAAAGTGGGCATTTGATAGTTTATCTTTTCTTCTGCATTTGGTGCAGACTCTTTTATTACTTTTCTTAGCGACTCTAAAATTTCCTGAACTTCCGGAGGAAATGTATCAATATATTCATCAATAGAATCAAAAATAATTTTGTTTTCTTCCATAATTTATTCCTCCTTAAATCTTATTAGTACCTCAATTATTCTAGTGAAAACTTTAAACTACTCATTAAAACTTAACCACAAATCCATTACTGAATCCAGCTCGTTCATTAAGTCTAGCTTCCTACCATATAGCTTATTAAGTTCATCATAATCCATATGGTCGGCAGCCATGACTAAATCTATCTCCCTTAATTCATTTTCAAGGTTTTCAATCCTCGCTAGGGTCTTTGCCTCTTCTGCTTCCTTCTTTATACCCTCTGGATTACTTTTTTGTTTCTTTACCTTTTCTTTTACAACAGTCTCTTTGGTATCCTGTACGACTAACTTCTCTTTTACACTTTTATAATAATCGTAATTTCCAAGGTAGCTTCTAAATGCATAATCCTCAACAGCAATGACTCTCTCACCTATTTTATTTATAAAATATCTATCGTGGGAAATAAAGAAAATCGTACCCTTAAAGTCTTCCAGAGCTACCTCGAGAGTCTCAATGGAATCAATATCAAGATGATTGGTCGGTTCATCCAGTATTAATAAATTGACATCTTGATATAATAACATGCCAAGCTTCAGCCTGATTCTCTCGCCCCCTGACAAATGCTTTACCTTTTTGAAGACGCTCTTTTTAAAAAACATGAATTTGGAAAGGTATTCTCGTGCTTTTCCCTCAAGTATAGAAATATCCTCCCTAAAAGCCTCGAGCACAGTGAGCTCTTCATTTTTAAATGTAATTTTCTGAGGTAAATAGGCCGCCATCACATTAGAGCCCAATTTCACCACACCGTCATCCGGCTGCTCTTCACCTAAAAGCATCTTTAAGAAGGTGGTTTTCCCGCTTCCATTCGGACCTACTATTCCCACTCTTTCACCAAAATGAATCATTAGATTTGCGTCCTTAAAAATAACCTTATCTTCATAAGCTTTAGAAAGTCCTATCGCCTGGATTGTTTCATTTCCAGATCGTCCAGCCGCTATTATATCTAGTTTCATATTCTTTTTTTTAAAAGTTGGTTTGTCGATTCGATCCATTTTATCGAGTATTTTTTGAATACTAGCAGCCCTTCTAAAGAACTTGTTATTATCAGCCCTCATTGCCCAATCTCTCAGACTCGTTACGGTATTTTCCATACTGTTGATCTTTTTTTGCTGCTCCCTAAAATGTTCATATTGAATCCGCATATTTTCTTCTTTTTGGCTAACATATGAAGAATAATTACCTTTGTAGGTGATTGACTCCATATCCTCAACCTCTGCAATTTTGGTTACGACATTGTCTAGAAAATATCGATCATGGGATACAATAAGGACCATTCCTTTGTAACTCTTAAGATAACCTTCTAGCCATTCAATTGAATCCATATCCAAATGATTAGTCGGCTCATCCAGTAACAAGATGTCTGTATTATGAATCAAGAGCTTCCCAAGCCCTACTCTTGTTTTTTCACCACCGCTTAATAAATCAAAATCCTGTTTTAAAAAGCTTTCATCAAATTTCAAACCAGTACAAACCTTGCTTAACTTTTCTTCTTTCTCGTAGCCGCCCTTTAGTTCATATAATTGAACTAAATCACTGTACTTTTTTAATGCTTTTTCCAATGCCTTATCTTCTAAAGTCTTCATCTGCTCTTCTAATTCACGCATTTGTTTCTCTATGCCGTCAATTTCCTCAAACGACAAGTTTAAAATATCGATCACTTTTAACCCTTCTGAATACAATGGTGTTTGCTCAAGGTACGCACTAGTAGCACCTCTCGACACATTTATTAAACCTTCATCATATCCATTGCTTGATGTTTGTGGATAACCAGGATAGTAATTCATCGGTTCTATTCCCGCAATTAACTTAAGAATCGTACTCTTTCCACTTCCGTTTACACCTACGATTCCAACCTTCTCTCCTGCATAAACTTCAAAGGTTATATTTTTAAGAACAAGTGTGGCTTCCATATACTTTTTAATACCATTTAACTTTAATTCAAACATAAAATTTCCTTCTTTCATCCATAATTTAAGTTATGCATTTTATGGACAAGACAAAGAAGAACTTCCATACTATTCAATTAAAAAAGACCATAAGAAGATGATTTTCTTCTTACAGTCTAAAATAGTCTGTGAATATAATTCATTTAATGCAGTCTAAGCAAAAATGCGTACATAAAAAAGTACATGATTATGCTTATATGCCTGCCACCAGCAGTATTAAAAAACTGGAGAAATACTTCAAAAAACTCATGAAATATTCAATAAATTATAATCTCGATTTCAGTAAAGTAAGTTACCTTCTAAATTGCCTTAATTCCATAAAGAGCATCACAAATAAACCTAACTTTAGTAGGTAAAATAAACACTCATTACAAAATCCATATTAATTTCAAAATAAATTAATATTAGCAATTAGTTGGTTCCATAAACTTACTTTCCCCCTTCGAAATTTTCTTTATTATCTCATTTTTTCGTTTTTTTGTAAATAATCTTAATAAAAAAATCACTGCAATCAGAATAAGTTCCCACATTATTCCTTTCGGAGCCTGCACTTCAATATTACTATCTGGCACCCTACACTCATCCTTAAGGTTTCGTTGGTCGCTTTGGAAATTCTGTCTACTTTTTACCAAATCTTAATGGTCACGATTTATAACATAATCCAAAAAATGCTTCAAGAATGTGGTATTGCGTGGCACCTCTTGCAACGCTTCCATTGCAGTACAATAATTTTCCCACATCTCCTTTTTGGCACTTTCCAAACCTAATATTGATACAAAAGTTGAGTTATTGTTTTCGGTATCCTTGCCAATCGGTTTTCCGAGTAAAGTTGTATCTCCTTCTACATCAAGTAAATCATCCTTAATCTGAAACGCGATGCCTGCATGACGGGCAAATTTTTTCAAAGCTTCCATTTCTAATTCACTTGCCTTGGAGAGAATTGCAGGCATTATGAGAGAAGCTTCGAATCCTATTCCAGTCTTATATAAGCACATCATATTCAACTGTTTTAGAGTCAATTGTTTCCCTTTAGAATCCAAGTCCATCGCTTGCCCTCTACACATATCCGCTGTTATTCGGGCTGAATATTGAATTAATTTAAGTACAGTCTTAGAATCGAACTGATCAAGTGATGTTTGTTCCCAAATGGCCTTCTGAGTCAGAAAAAGACCAGTTATTTCTGATATGGCAATGCTATACACCTCGTGGAGAGTTGGACGCCCCCTACGAGTGGAGGCATTATCCTGGGATGGCAGATCATCAAATATTAAAGATGCAGTATGCATATACTCCAATGATCTCAACAGTGGCTCGATTGCTGAACTTTGTAATCCATATGCGTTTACACCCATGAACCAAGTCACTATTGGTCTCAAACGCTTTCCATCACCTTCTAGACTGTAATTTGCAGCATCAATTATTGGTTCTTCCGTCAAAGACATATTCTCCTTCTTAGGAATACTTAAGATATTGTTGATCTGATGGCGTAATGTTTTGATCGTATTTAAAAATTCTTCCTTTTCTTTCTGTTCATTTTTCAAAGTGGTAATCATATGGTCACGAAGTAATTTATCAAAGAAATCCACATCATCAGCTTTTCGAACCATATCTTGAATAAGTCTATTGAATTTAGGAATTCCTGAAGCAAACAGGCTCATAACTTCGTTGTATTTTTCAGTACCCACTCGTTCTTTAAATCGTTTCAGTCCGTTTATAGCACGATCTAAAATTACCTCACGAGTCTTCATGTCAGAACCATACACGTTATGAATCAAATTGGAGATAACCGTCCAGTACAATTCGAAGGGGTTTATTAGATCCAAACGTTTATCGTGATATTTCATATAGTAGGTATAGGGTGTTACCGCTCCATCTTTCATGTCATCAAACATATCTGCAAAATCATCAGCCAGCTGATTGTATATGCCATAAAAAAATGTTCGGTTGTCAAATTCCTTATCTTCTGAAGCACCAATTACTGAACGGACAATCAATCGGGAAGAAGAAGATTTTAAAATGATTGGTATATAAAGTTCTTCGTTCGTGTAGTTTGCATTAGATAGATCCTTTACACGGTCCACTTCTTGGGAATTAAAAAACACATAGGATTGTTCGAAAAAATACTTTCTTGTCTCTCGTCGCTGATGATCCCTAATATATTCAAACGCATCTCGGAGTTCCGAATGAATGTATCTGATTAAATCCACATTATCTCCAGTCCATTCTCCCAGTTCCGGCACAGATCCCGTGATAAGTGTAGTACGTATCAAATCAGAATATTGTTTTTCCTCGTTATCTGATAAAATTTTAGCGTCAAGTAGATCGTCAATAAATGGATAGGTCAAACCATAGGAATAGCCAAGCCTAATAGCTGCATCGAGCCTCCGAGTACGTTCTTCAGGAGATGTTTCGTCGTTCATCTCTTCAATCTCTTGCATAATTACTCCAGCAATGATTTTAATGAGCTTTCTCTGGGCGTGTTCAGCATCCATCCCCTTCGGAATTTTGGAGGATACAGTCTTCAGCTTATTTATTACCCAGATTAAACTCGATTCCACGCCTTCTTTCTGTGCAATTCTGTATAACCCGGCCATGCTGAACGTCTCATCTTTGTCTCCTTTTGTTAGGTGACTTTTTAAACTATCTACTACACGACCGATCCTGTATAGAGTATCAGGTGAATCAAGGGCTTTGCCCAGATCTCGCATAAAAATATAGGAAATGCTTCGATCTAGGTAATTATCTAGTTTGCCTGTGTAATTTAGCCATTGAATATAATGGTGATACCCGCGAGAATCAGGTTTTCCCTTTCCACCGGAAAAAATGGACAATAAAGAACGATGATGAATATGGTTATGTTTCCACGTTTGCAAATCTTCTGTTAAGGTTGGGACAAAAGTCTTTTGCTCGACCTGTTCATAAAGTGATTTAAAATAATGAGCAGCCTTCTGCTCAGCTTGCCGATAACATTCATCAGCATTTATTAATAATTCCTCGTTCATTCAATAACACACCTTCACTTTATGTTCTCTTTTATCCATTAAAAAACAATCTGAAGCAAAATTAGAATCCTATTTAAAATATAATATTTTCCTATTATAACATCTGACATTTTTTTTAACTTGTTTTCTACTTCTCGACTTATAGCCATTATCCACATAACAGTTATATCTAATTAACAATCTATTCTTCTTGAAATCCCTAAATTCCTATTTTCACGCGAAAGCATTTTATTAAGCAAAAAGGAACTATGTCAGATAATGACATAGTTCCTTTCAGACTGTTGACAAATTCGTTTTACAATGAATAGAGATGTATAAGAGAATTAGCAGAGCCCGCCACTTCGCTTTCCGTGGCGGGCCCTGCCTATTTTTCAAAAGTTGAAAGTGGAATTCTGAAGATACTGTGATCAATCAATGTTTTCCTGAATATCTGATAAAAATAATCGATTGACTATCCCATCTCATCAAGTGATAAGGCTTTAATTGTCCACTTTTCTGTTTATTGAAGTTAAAAATAAGCGGAAGCGGCGACTCCTTCGGTACTGCGAGACAGTCCAAGACCCCACAGGCAACTGAAAAACTCGAATTAGTATTTTTGTAGGAACTATTTGCTGTATTTATTTAAGAGAATTTAGCGCGACGCATGAGACTCCTGCGGGAAAGCGAGACAGACGAGACCCCGCACGAAGCAGAGCGAAGGAGGAGGCTTGTCGCTCGCCCGCGGAAAGCGAATGCCAAAGCGATAAATTCTCTTAATGACTATTTGATAGAAAATTTATTAGAATAACACTTTTTCAGTGTCCTCCAAAGCCGAGGAGGCTTGGTGCGAGGCCTCAGAAAGCGCCCGCCTGGAGCGATTGCTACAGGAAAAGCACAATAAAAGTGGTAATACATAAAACTCTAGTCCTGTTGACTAGCTTTTTTTACCTCATTCATTAAGTACTCGACAAACTGATCATCCCTTACCAACCATGCTTCATAATTTCGTTTTAAAAATTGCTCTCCTTCTTCAAAACTTGTAAAGGCTTGTTCCATTACGGTTTTATTTTTTTCAATCATCCAGTTCTGATCATTCGTTTGATAAAGAAGAAAAACATCTTCACTTCTATTTTTGTACAGCGAACCGAATGATGACTGTTTCAAATTATAACGATTCCTTTTCGCATCTTCTTGGATTGGCTCCAAATGGAACGTATCCAATACAAACTGTTTGTAAGCATCATCTGTTAAAGAACAACCAGACGCTTTCTGATGTCCGCCACCACCGAAATATCCTGCAATTTCAGAAACATCTATATGATCATGAATTGTACGCAATGATATTCGTTTTCCACCCATATTTAATATAACGATATAGTCGAGATGAGGATATTCTTTCCCTAGTTCATTTCCTAGCTCTGAATGGTACGATTCTGCATAAACGATACCGGCAATATGATCCCCTGTTTCTGATTGTACGATTTCCCTTTTTTTCCGACGAATATACCGATCTATTTTATCTTCTTCCATGTTCAGCATTTTCTTTTCAAATTCATCAAAATCAAAATGTTCACTTGTAAGAAGTCGCTCCATCATTTTTTCTTCAAAATCATCAATGGAGACTAAATAGAAAAGAGAATTTAGCGAATGGGCTCGATGGTTCTTATTCTTCTCCCACTCCCATGTATCATACTGCCGAACTAACTCTACAAATTCAGTAATAGCATCCGTTGCCTCCAATAGTCTATGCTTAACAAGATATTTATAAAATAAGGATGTAGCTGAGGTTAATTTTCCTTCATTATCCTCAACCAAGACATAGCCCCACCCATAATCATTAAAATGTAAAGCCGTTTTGTGATGATCAAGTAGTTGGATTTTCCCTTTTGCATGATAAAAATCATCGAGCCTTTTTTCATTTTCTTTATTCGGAGACAAATCAGTTATAAATAAAAACGTATCTGGCTGATCATTTTCTAAAAAGAATTCAATTTCGCGATTAAGAGACGATACCGAATTATATCGCACCTTCACTTGCTTACCGAAAGCAAGTTTTGCTAAAATACCACATCCGACCCCATCTAAATCATTATGAGACAATAATTTATACATCCTCTTCACCTCAATCGTAGTATGGTTTTTCAACATGTAATTTATAATGAAGAAAACGTATTGAGCCATTTTATTCATATTGCATAAATAAGGCGTACTAAATAGTACAGAATGATAAAAAGGAATCAGCTACACGCTGATTCCTTTAAACCTAGTTAAATTAACTACACTATATCACTGCTTGTTGTACGTTTATTTCCTATATCTTAGAGCTAAACCTCTCAAGAATTTACGTGCGAAATTATCGCCACATACTTTATAATTTCGATGTCCCTCTTTTCGCAAAATAGCACCTAGTTCCCCTTTTGATACAGCGATACCGCCGTCATCAAGGATATCTAGCATTTCTTCCGTTGTTAATTGCAGTGCTACTCTCAATTTCTTCAGAAGCATATTATTAGCACTATTTTCAGGCGGTTCAGGACTTTCAACTTGTCCAGGTTTTGGATCCTTTTTTCCTCTCTTGAAAGTGATAAGCCCATTTAAAAAAGAGTTTAACATTTTATGATTGCACTTTATCTGATCTTGATTTTCTTCAACATCCACTTCATCATCGAACTCATCTTTTGATTTTGTTAGTATTTTAGGTAATTCGTCTTTTGTTACTACAATACCACCAAGTTTAAATATCTCTATCATATCATTATTTTTTATATCTAGAGCATATCTTAGTCTAATTAGTATATCGTTGTTATCCATTAATAACCCTCCTAATAATATCGCCTTTTTGCATTGCCCTTTTCAAGCAAGCCGCACACTCCTCAAGTGTTATGTAGACAGTGTGGACAGATTTATGTTGTGCCTCTTACTATAACATATAATACAAAAAACACTGATTATTATCTCAGTGTTTTTCTTGTATTAATTGTTAAGTTAGCGATATTTTCTTTTCCCTTATTTAACTTGAGCCCATCCATTAGTCTGGCTCCAAGGACCACGGTGCATCACAGACTGTCACAATTTATTTCTCGAAAGAAGGTCGGAAGCAAAGGTTTCTTTGCTTCTTTTTAGTACATGTCCTTTGAAGTAAGAGAATCATCCCTCCGTTTCATAGCGATTAACATAAATTTGATAGGATCTATAACAAATAGGTAAACAATCCGTTTCATCTGACTATTCATTAACATAAGATGTTAGGGAGAGTGGTTGTTATCTACTCAATAAATATTATTGGAGAGTGATTCAATGGGGGAAAGATCAGAACTTATTGTGGAAGTAGTTCCATTTGGACCAGACCAAGAAACAATGAATCAATTAAGAAGTATATGTGAGAATCATCCTTCTATCCAACCGTTTTTACGTGGAACCAGGCATCTGATGTTATCGTTTGAATTGCTTAATCTTGAGGATATTCCAGGAAACAAAACCTTAAACCACCCGAAAAGTTCTAAACCTACACCTCCAAGTAATTTTTTAGCCACATACTATGACTACACCAATAATCGTACAGTAATAGCCACTGGACCCATTCATGATCCTGGATGTATCAGTGCCTCCCAGTTAGATACGCAGCCGTTGCCAAGTACTGAGGAGTTTGAGTTGGCTGTAAATATTGTTCGAGATCACCCTGAGCTCGGCTGCTTAATTCGCGAAAAACTTGTGCGTCCTTACAGAGCAATGCCTGCACTTATCGATACAGAGCTTCCAGACGGCCGTATTGAAAGAACCCTTGCGGTTGGACTTCTCCCTGTTAAGGAAGATTCAGAGGAGACAACACAGAATAATGGAGCGCCTTTACATCAGATTGTAGGAGTCAATATGATTAAACGTAAAGTAATCTTATATGAAACTGGTGCACCGCCATTTTCAACAGCAAGTGATCAAATCTGCCAGCCCCCGCCTGATGCCAATCAACCTACGGCAAGAAGAGGAACTTTGGGCCAAACCCAAGTAAGAGTGTTGCAAGGTAATACTGAGGTATGGAGTTTCCTTGCAGTGAGACCGGCTGCTTCTTCAGGTATAGTTGGTTCAGGTATCGAGCTTCGAGATGTGCTGTATCGTGGAAAAAAAGTATTATCCCGTGCTCATGTACCAATCCTTAATGTTCGCTACGATAATGATGTTTGCGGCCCTTACCGTGATTGGCAGTGGCAGGAAGGCAGGATTGAAGCTATTGGAACAGATATTGCGCCTGGATTCCGTATGTGTTCCACCCCTGCACGAACCATACTTGATACTGGCTCTGATACTGGTAACTTTCTCGGTGTAGCCATCTATGTTGAAGGGGAAGAAATAGTATTAGTTAGTGAATTGGAAGCTGGCTGGTATCGATATATTAGTGAATGGCGTCTCCACAACAATGGTACGATTCGCCCACGATTTGGATTTAGTGCAATAGCCAATTCGTGTACATGCAACCCTCATACTCACCACGTATATTGGAGATTTGATTTTGATATTCGGACTGAAGGTAACAACGTTATACAAGAGATTAACGAACGGCCAAGTACCGGAACTTCGATTTTTCGAACTTTGAATTACGAAATTAGAAGGTCCCGTGATTCTTTTCATAATAGACAATGGCTAATTTCTAACAAATCAACGGGTGAAGGATATACTTTGATTCCAGGTAAGAACGATGGTTCAGCAGATAGTTTTGGAGTTGGGGATGTATGGCTTCTTCGCTACCATAGTTCTGAGTTAGATGATGGACAGGGTTTCACAACAGATTTAAATAAAGCAAGAGCTAATTTAAACAAATTCCTTAATAGGGAGTATATTAACGGACAGGATATAGTAGTTTGGTATGCAGCACATTTCAGACATGATGAAACAAGTGGAGAGGACGTTGCGCACATTCTTGGTCCAGAGTTAATACCTCGAAACTGGTAGTGATCGATAAAAATCTGATAGTATATATCTAAATTTAAACTGGAAAAAGTAGGGCAGTTCAGCAATAACTGCTTCTTCCAGTGGATGCTCTTGCACCTTTACTCCTATACAACGAATATGCGATAAGCTATTGTGTAGGATTTAGTTGCAGATTTTGATAGAGCCTTCTTATTTAAACATTTTGCTATTTAGGTAGCCCTAATGACCAGTCCTTCTCACTAGTCGAGTAGAAGGGAACCTCTCTACCTTTCGGTAGATTGTGTTCCACCCCCCTCACAGAACCGCGCTTGCGCTATTTACGCACACGGCTCCTCCTAGTCATCATTCACAAAATATAGCTAATCTCTTTTCTTAAGTCGTATATATTCACCTTAGCTCTTGGAGAAGGTAACGGATATTTATGAAGAAAGAG
>NZ_VDGI01000015.1:0-113013 GCF_006861825.1 Psychrobacillus vulpis
GAGGCTAAATTCTTCGCCCGTGGAAAGCGAGCGGTAAGCTTCGGAAAACTACGGGGGAACTTCATTAAAAGTGAAACTATATGGACTTTTTCAGTGGCCTCCGGAAAGGGAGCCGTTTCAACGATTTCCTTATTAATTGGGCTATTGGACTATCCCCTCTAGCAAAGTCGAATTATAATGACTTTTTCAGTGCCCTCAAGCAGAGCGAAGGAGGAGGCTCGTCGCTCGCCCGCGGAAAGCGAATGCCAAAGCGCAAAATTCTCCTAGGACTATTTGATAGAAAATTTATTAGAATAACACTTTTTCAGTGCCCTTGAAGCGAGGAGGCTGAGGCAACGCCCGCGGAAAGCGTCCATCTGTAACGGAAATCAACAGTATTGTTTAACTGAGCTTTTTGAAAAAAGGCAAATATTTTTAAGAAGTATCTTATTTATTTTGCATTTAGTTCAACATATTTGACTTCTGTTGCTTACGAAAATATAATTACTTACGCAAAGTAATCTAAATGTAATAAAATAAAGAAAACAAAGATTTTGAAAGTAACGATAAAGGGGATTTCTAGATGAATGAATTAAAAGATGCTTCAGCGGAAGCCTTATCAATATTAAAAGAGAAGATTCAAATGATAAATACAAATGATGGTGCCATTTATTTAGTAGGACCAATCCGACTTCCTGTCAATTTATATGGGGAAACAGTTATTTTTCAGTGGTATTGTTGGCTAAATAGTAAGGAAGAACACGAAGATATTCAGCAAGTGATTGAAAGCCTATCGTCTGCAAATTTGGCAGAATACCAACAATCAAGTGTTCTCGTTTATGGTGATTTTGAAAATGAAGAGGACGCGCTTATTAGAATGCATTCCATTTGTCATACTGGTGATATTTTTGGTAGTAAACGATGTGATTGTGGATACCAATTGAAGCAATCGATGCAGATGATCGTGGATCATGGTACTGGGGCGTTATTTTACCTTGCTAACCATGAAGGACGAGGAATTGGATTATTTAGTAAAGCGATGGCTTATATACTTCAAGAAAATGGTTATGACACAGTAGATGCTAATGAAAAACTTGGTTTTGTTGACGATTCAAGAGACTATAGTGACGCGATTGAAGTGCTGAAAACGTTAAGAGCTAAACCAGTAACATTAATGACAAATAATCCGAAGAAATTGAAAGCATTAGAAGATGCTGGCTTGTTTGTTTCTGGTAGAACTCCATTATGGGGAGACGTTTCTGAATATAATGAAGGCTACTTACAAACGAAAATCAAACGTTCAGGACACATGGAAAATGAGAAAGGAACTTGTACAAATGACTAACCATGCATTTTATATGGAGCTAGCCCTAAAAAACGCTCAAGCGATGAAAGGTCAAACAGATCCTAACCCGCTAGTTGGTGCAGTAATTGTAAACAATAATCGTATTGTTGGGATTGGGGCGCATTTAAAAGCAGGGGAACCGCACGCAGAAATTCATGCAATTCAAATGGCTGGAGCCCAAGCAAAAGACAGTACGATCTATGTAACACTAGAACCTTGCTCTCATCACGGTAGAACTGGTCCATGTGCTGAAGCAATAGTAAAAGCTGGTATTAAGACTGTTGTAATTGCCACGCTTGATCCAAATCCGGTAGTCTCGGGAAGAGGTGTCCGCATTTTAGAAAACGCAGGAATAGAAGTGATTGTTGGAATAAAAGAAGAAGCATCAAGGAAAATGAATGAAGTATTTAACAAGTTCATTGCTGAAAATAAGCCATTCATTACGTTAAAAGCAGGGGCTACACTGGACGGAAAGATTGCTACTCACTCCTCTCATAGTAAATGGATTACATCGGAAGACGCGAGACTCGATGTTCACCATTTACGCAATGAAAACATGGCAATTCTTGTTGGAGTTAATACTGTAATAGAAGATGATCCTGAGTTAACAACTCGAATTCCTAACGGAAGAAATCCAATTCGAATTGTGCTAGATTCTACCTTAAGAATTCCACTGGATGCAAAACTAGTTACTGACAAGCTTGCGGATACTTGGATATTTACAAGTGCAAACTATAATGAGGAAAAGAAATATGCTCTAGAAAAATTAGGTATTACTATTTTCCATACAAGCGACCCTAGGCATGTAAATCCACATGAAGTAGTAGAGGTATTAGGTGAAAAACTAATTTCATCCTTATTAATCGAAGGTGGTGGAAATATAAATGCTGCTTTTTTAGAAAATAAATTAATTGACAAAGCAATTATTTATATAGCACCAAAATTAATCGGTGGAAAAGGTGCGCCAACATTCATGGAGGGCGCTGGAATAGATAAGATGAATGACGCTGTAGATCTAGTCGATACAGATATTATTAAAGTTGGGAAAGACTTTAAGTTTGTTGGATACCCAATCTATAAAAATGACGAAACAATTGAGGGATAAAGAAATGAAATTTGGATTTGATATTGATGATACACTGATTAACTTACGTGAACATGCTTTTCACATCTACAATAAAAAATTGAATCAAAATATTGCTCTAGAAGTCTTTCACGATTTAACACAAGTAGAAATACATGAACCGTTTGGAATGACAGCTGAAGAAGGATCTCTAATGTGGAATAATTCTTTAGAGGAAATATATTATACAGATTGTCCACCTTACCCAAATGCAGTAGAAATATTACAAGAGTTAAGTAACCAAGGGCATGAAATCTATTATATTACTGCTAGACCTTTAGAACATGCAGAGCGCACAAAAATGTGGATGAGAGAACAAGGCTTCCCAGTAAATGACGAAAACTTCTTTTGTGGTATGAAAGATCAACATAAAGTGAATATTATTCAAAAATTACACTTAGATTATTATTTTGATGATAAACCAGATGTGTTGAATACATTAGAAGACGAAAATGTAAAGATTTATGTGAAAAATCAATCCTATAATCAGAACTTAACGATTCCGAGACTGAAAGATTGGTTTGAAGTGAAGCGAATAATGGAAGAAATCAGTTCAAAAAATATAGTCTAATTATATCTTTGTTCTATTTTAAACGAATTTTTCATAAGTTGTCCTATATAAAGGAGGATGACAAATGGTAGTGAAAACTTGGGATGTGAAAGAGCAGTTTCTTTTTCCAGAAAGCTTTGGTATACCTAAAGAAATAAAAACGGTGGAAGTTACGCCGCAATTTGAACAAAATGAAACTGAAGATTCGATTAATATTATTGGAATCTATCATATCACCTGTCATGTTGAATTCGAAGAAGGAGAACATGCACATCATGCAACGAGTGAATTTACACAAATTGAGGATTTAGATGTACAAGGAGAAGTAGGCTATTTTGAATATGCTGTACCAATGAGTATAGAAATTTCAAAAGAAAAAGTTCAAACAGGATGTTCTCCAACTTTGAATGTTCAACATGTTAATTCAAAAACAACAGAGCATGCATCTATTGAAATTGCTTGGTCTGTTCAATGTGAATATGAAACAGCAAAGGAATCTCCGGTAAAAGCTTCAAAAGAAAAGGTAGAAGTAGAGAAAGAATCTACACAAGAAGCTATAAAAGAAGCTACAAAAGAAGCGAATTATGCAGAGAGCACAAATATGGAACAATCGGAACTTCAATTCATTTTCGACTTAGATGATGGGATGTCTAAACTAACAGTCCCATCAAATTATGTCTTTGTAAAACAAGAAGCAGAGGAATAACAAAAAGACTAGAAGAAAAAAATCCCATGTAGTTGGAACAATTATTACTCGAATTAGCTGGAATCCACAAATAGGAATAATGATTCCTTTGCAATAAAAACGTGTTTTTCGCAGCCAATCAGGCAATAAATAAGGGTTATATCCTTTTTTCATTGTAAATTCTCCTTTCACGAGAGTCGACTTGACGACATAATATAAGATTAGGTACAATATGAACTAACAATCAAATTCGTCTTGACGTATTTGATCCGGCGACTACTTGTCGAACAATAAAATATTGATGCAATGAATGGGAAGAGTAAAATGATCTGGTTATCAAAAGAAAGGAAACAATTTGCTGAAATGTTTCTGTTAATCAACATTTGAAGGTAGCCCACGAGCAGCACTTGTGAACTTATAGTAGCAATTGCCGGTTTGAAGCCGTTATCTAATTGAGAGCGTGATGTGCATTTTTGCATCTGCGAATAAAGGTGGTACCGCGAACAAACTCCTTCGTCCTTTAGTGACGACGGAGTTTTTTTATATTCTTTTTTAGGAGGAACAGAAAATGACAAATGAGACAACGATGCCAACTAAGTATGATCCGCAGTCGATTGAAAAAGGTCGCTATGAGTGGTGGCTCGAAGGGAAGTACTTCGAAGCACATCCAGAAAGTGAGAAAAAACCTTATACAATCGTAATTCCACCACCAAACGTAACTGGGAAATTGCATTTAGGCCACGCTTGGGATACTACTTTACAAGATATTATTATTCGTATGAAACGTATGCAAGGATATGACGCACTTTGGTTACCTGGTATGGACCATGCAGGTATCGCTACACAGGCGAAAGTAGAAGAAAAGCTGCGCTCAGAAAATATTTCCCGTTACGATTTAGGTCGTGAAAAATTTGTAGAGGAAACATGGAAATGGAAAACAGAGTATGCAGGTCATATTCGTGCACAATGGTCGAAACTTGGGTTAGGTCTAGACTATTCACGTGAACGTTTCACATTAGATGAAGGCTTATCAAATGCTGTAAAAGAAGTATTTGTAAAGCTCTACAATAAAGGATTAATTTACCGTGGTGAATATATTATCAATTGGGATCCTGCAACGAAAACTGCGCTCTCTGATATTGAAGTAATTCATAAAGATGTACAGGGTGCTTTCTATCATATGCATTACCCACTTGCAGATGGTACTGGTTCTATAGATGTTGCAACAACTCGACCAGAGACAATGTTAGGTGATACTGCAGTTGCAGTACACCCAGAAGATGATCGTTACAAACATTTAATCGGAAAAACAGTTAAGCTACCAATCGTTGGGCGTGAAATTCCAATTGTTGCAGATGACTACGTAGATATGGAATTCGGTAGTGGTGCAGTAAAAATAACACCAGCACATGACCCTAACGACTTTGAAATTGGAAATCGTCATAATTTAGAACGTATTTTAGTTATGAATGAAGACGGTACGATGAATAAGAACGCTGCAATTTATGATGGAATGGACCGCTTTGCTTGTCGTAAACAAATCGTAAAAGATTTACAAGAAGCAGGTGTTTTATTCAAAATTGAAGAGCATCTTCACTCTGTAGGGCATTCAGAGCGCAGTGGAGCAGTTGTAGAACCGTATTTATCAACGCAATGGTTTGTTAAAATGCAACCGCTAGCTGAAGAAGCAATCAAATTACAACAATCAGAAGAAAAAGTAAACTTTGTACCAGATCGCTTTGAGAAAACATACTTACGCTGGATGGAAAACCTTCATGATTGGTGTATTTCTCGACAATTATGGTGGGGGCATCGAATTCCTGCTTGGTATCATAAAGAAACGGGAGAAGTATATGTTGGACACGAAGCTCCAGCAGATGCTGAAAACTGGAAACAAGAAGATGATGTATTAGATACTTGGTTCTCTTCTGCACTTTGGCCGTTCTCGACATTAGGTTGGCCTAATACAGAAAACGAAGAGTTTAAAAAGTATTTTCCAACGAATACTCTTGTTACCGGTTATGATATTATATTCTTCTGGGTTTCACGTATGATTTTCCAAGGGATAGAATTTACGGGAACTCGTCCGTTTGATGATGTATTAATTCACGGACTTGTTCGAGCAGAAGATGGAAGTAAGATGTCTAAATCACTTGGAAATGGTATTGATCCTATGGAAGTAATCGATCAATACGGAGCGGATTCCCTTCGTTATTTCTTAAGTACTGGTTCGTCTCCAGGGCAAGATTTACGTTACTCTACCGAAAAAGTAGAAGCAGTTTGGAACTTTGCAAATAAAATTTGGAACGCTTCTCGTTTTGCATTAATGAATATGGACGGCATGAAATTTGAAGAGATCAATTTAGATGGTAAAAAATCAGTGGCGGATGCATGGATTTTAACTCGTCTAAACGAAACAATCGAACAAGTAACGAGACTTTCTGAGAAGTATGAGTTTGGTGAAGTTGGTCGTGCTCTTTATAACTTCATTTGGGATGATTTCTGTGACTGGTATATTGAAATGTCGAAACTACCGCTTAACGGTGAAGATGAAGAAGCAAAGAAAATGACTCGCTCTGTATTAGCATATGTTCTTGACAATACAATGAGACTATTACACCCATTTATGCCTTTCATCACAGAAGAAATTTGGCAAAACCTTCCTCACGAAGGAGAGTCAATTACTGTAGCTGCTTGGCCAACCGTGAACGAAGCACTTTCGAATAAAGATGAAGCAGCTAGCATGAAACTACTTGCAGAAATTATCCGTTCTGTACGTAATATCCGTGCAGAAGTACAAACGCCAATGAGTAAAAAAGTGCCATTATACATTTCAGCAAAAGATACGGAAACTTTGGCAGTGTTAGAAGCAAATGCAAAATATTTAGAGCGTTTCTGTAATCCAGAACCACTTGTAATCGGTCAAGATATTGAAGCACCAGGTCAATCTATGTCAGCAGTTGTAACAGGAGCAGTTTTATATCTTCCACTACAAGGATTAATCGATATTGATGCAGAGAAAGCTCGTTTAGAAAAAGAATTAGAAAAATGGGCAAAAGAAGTGAAGCTAGTTCAAGGGAAACTATCGAATGAACGATTCGTATCCAAAGCTCCAGAAGCAGTTGTTGCTGAAGAACGTGCAAAAGAACAAGAATATTTAGAAAAGCATGCAACTGTTTTAAATCGTTTAGAAGAATTGAAAAATATGTAAAAAGACTGCTCCGAAGTTAAGATGAGGCACTGAAAAAGTCACTATAAATCGACGTTGTAAGATAAGGTTGTCCAAAGTCCAAGAAATAAGAAAATCGTTGAAATGGCTCCCTTTCCGTGGGCGTTGCCTCAGCCTCCTCGCGCAGCACGGGGGTCTTCGGCTAACGCTATTCCCGCAAGAGTGTCGCCTTTTTCAGTGGTTTTCTAGAAATAAAAAAAGTAGAGTGTGGATTTTTGGATTCCTGGACTAACCTAAATTATTGAGACAATATAAAACACCTTCGAAGTGGTACACTTGTAAAAAGTACTTGCATCGGAGGTGTTTTTGCATGGGCAAAAACGTATATTCAAGAGAAGTTAAATGGGCGGTTGTCAAAGATAAACTAAGTGGGCAATTGACAATAAAAGAGATCATGGAGAAACACGGAATCAAAAACAAATCACAGATCGAAACCTGGATGAAATGGTATCATGCAAATGAAACTTATCGATTTGATCAGCCGATTGGTAAACAATATACCTTCGGTCATGGTCCCGAATTCTCTAGCGAAAATGACAAGCGAGAGCGTCAAATGTCTCATTTGAAAATGGAGAATGAGATTCTAAAAAAGTACATGGAAATCGAAAAGGAGTTGAAAAAGAAGTAGTTTTACAAACCGTAGGAAGATTGAAGGGCAAATATACCGTTACAGCCATTTTGAGTGCTTTAGGAGTACCACGGGCAAACTATTATAGATGGTGCGCTGAAGGCGTGGAGAAACTGCTTTCGGTTAAGGAAGAAGCCATCATCGAACTATGTAAAAGAACGAAGTATCGTAATGGTCATAGAAAAATTAAGGCACTATTAAAACAAGAATATCAAATACAATTGAATCGTAATACAGTTCAGGACATCATGCAAAAGCACAATTTACAGTGTCGTATAAAACCGAAACGGAAATGGAAGTCACAGGGTGAATCTGTCATTGTCGCCCCTGATCTTCTTAAGCGTGACTTCTTCGCAAGCGAACCGAACCAAAAGTGGGTCACGGATATCACCTATATTCAATACGGGAGTACAATAAAATATCTATCAACCATCATGGATTTATTCAATAATGAAATTATCGCTTATAAGTTGTACGACCATCAACAGACGCCACTGGTTATCGATACTTTAAAGTTAGCATTGGCTGCCCGCAACAATCCTGAGGGGGTTATTGTACATTCGGATCAAGGAAGTGTCTATACATCATACGCTTTCCAAAACTATGTGAAGGAGCACCATCTTGTCAGTAGTATGTCTCGTCGTGGGAACTGTTGGGATAATGCGGTAATCGAATCTTTTCACTCGAACTTGAAGTCCGAGGAGTTTCAATTCACTAAATTCAATACACTAAGCAATCAAGAGGTTGGTGAGCGGGTAATAACCTATTTGAATTATTATAATGAAGAGCGTATCCAAGAAAAATTAGGCTACCTGACACCCATAAAATATGGTGCCATGGCAGCCTAATAAAGGTGTTTTATATATGTCTCATATCGCTATGGCAGTCTATCCCTCTACTTTTTTTAGTTTTTGAGACAACATTTTGCTGACTTTGCCAGAGAGGTTTGTCTAATAGCCCGATTCATAAGAAAATCGTTGAAATGGCTCCCTTTCCGCGGGCGTTGCCTCAGCCTCCTCGCGCAGCACGGGGGTCTTCGGCTAACGCTATTCCCGCAGGAGTGTCGCCTTTTTCAACGATTTTCTATAAATAAAGTAGAGTGTGGATTTTTGGATCCCCTCTACTTTTTATTGTTTTTGAGACAATCCCATCGCTCTTTTGAAACGATAGTTTTTCAGTGCCCTTAGTTATAATTCGGAGCAGTCTTTTTGTGATAGTTTTTGATGTATATATTCCATTATTGGAATAGCTATGTCTTTTTTAGTTGTTTGAAAATAGGATCTTGCTCCTACTGGGTCTTCAATTTCATTGAATAACCAACTTCCATCAGGAAGTAAAAGAAAGTCGATGCCAATATAATCACTTTTTAGTGCGTTAGCAATTTTTTCTACTTCGGCAAGTTGTTGATTATTTAATATATACTCTTCTACTGTTCCACCTAATGTAAAATTTGACTTAAAGCTATTTTTCGCACCAATTCTTTTGACGGCGCCGATGACGGATGTTCCTAACATAAAAACTCGAACATCTGTAGCATTTGTTTCGATATAAGGTTGGGCAATTATCATTTTAGAAGAATGGTTTTCTAGAAAAATTTCTACATTATCATTCGTATGTAGTAATTCTACTTGGGTACCCCCATGACCATCGACTGTTTTTAAGATAACTGGATATTTATTAATATCTAAAGCAGTTTTAATTATTTTAGTTGGAACAGTAGCAATGCCAAGAAGCTGAACAAGTTGAATTGCCTTCCACTTATCATTTGCAATAACATTCACTTCTGAACGATTAAACATAGGGACATTCCGTTGTTCCAATTGTTTTGAAAGCTTTGGATTTCTTGCTCTGAAAAAGATGAAATCAACCTCCGGAATAGATGCACATTGGTCATCTAAAACGGTAAGAGAATGTCCATTGTTTTCAGCAGCTTTTACCAATCGGTCTATAAAACTCTGATTTCTTTCTATTTCTTTAAATTCATAGATAAGGATGCCCTTCATATTACAACAGCACCAATTTTGGAAAGTATATAGTTGATCATTGCATCTCCCACATTGATACCGGTTACATTGTAAATATTACGGATATGTGCAACGCCATTTACTTCACAAACAAGTGGTTCTTCATTTTCTCCAAATAGTAAGTCGACTCCTGCAAACTCTGCATTCAATGCCCCCGCAGCTTGGATAGCAACTTCCTTTTGTCTTTCCGTTAAGATAATTTGTGATGCAGTCCCACCATTTGTAATATTTGCGCGGAAATCTGTCTGTGATTGGCGATGCATACATGCAACAACTTGTCCACCGACCACATTGACGCGAATGTCGCGACCACGGCTTGAAGCAACAAATGCTTGAAATACATATTCAATTCCTTTTAGTTCTTCTACTTTTTCAAAAAATTGCTCTCTAGTTTCTATTAAATATACTTTCATTCCAAAGGAACCATGTGCTTCTTTAATAATCATAGGAAGTCCAATTGTTTCTAATACTTGTTCATAATAGCCGGTATGTTGAATCGAAAATTCTGGATACACTTTTGGTGCAATAATTGTTAGAGGCATTGGAACCTGTGCTTTTGCTAATGCCATATATTGGCGAGCTTTATTGTCACAAATTTCAATAACGTCAGGGTCATTAAAAACAGGTATTCCTTCATTTTTTAAATACTTGGCAAGTAATATGTCTTTGTCAAGAAAGACAACAAAATCAGGTTTTGTTGTTAAACTTTGTTGAACGTTCATTAAGAGCTCATAATTTTTCACTAAAGTTGCTTGAATTCCTTGCTTTTCAGCTGCTTCTTGAAGGAGGAGCGCTTGATCAATAAATTTATCATGTGTAAGACTACCATTGTATACGATCCAACATGTTTGCATAATGAATGACCTCCGCTAATGCGTGTTATAATAGTGTTCATATGAAGTTTAGCACGAAATTTAATAAGACGGAATAGGGTGAAGTATGTGGAAATAACTAATTTTTATAGATATAAAAAAAAGTGGAATATTGAAAGTGAAAATACGATAAAACCGGGATTAGAATCGATCCAAAAAGCAATGATAAAACTCGGTAATCCTCAAAACAGACATCGAGTGATTCACGTAGCTGGAACAAACGGTAAAGGCTCTACGATTGCATTTTTAAGTGCTCTTGCAAAAGAACATGGACTAACTTATGGATCATTTACATCTCCATGTATTATCGATGTACATGATCAAATCCAAATAAACGGACAAAATGTAACAGTAGAACAAATGGATAGAGCTTTTCAAAAAATGCAATTGGCTGAACTAAGTGGAAAGCTAACTAATTTTGAATTATTGACAGTAACTGCTTTTTTAGTTTTTGAGCTAGAAGATTTAGATGTTGTGTTTATAGAGGCAGGTATGGGGGGAAGATTCGATAGTACAAATATAATGGAAAACGCTATTGCTGTCATTCCAAGTATTTCGATTGATCATACAAACTTTTTAGGAGATACAATAGAAAAAATTAGTTGGCATAAGGCAGGGATTTTAAAAGAGAGTGGCAAATTAGTTATAGGTAAGTTATTAGAGGGAGCAAGAAATGTGATTTTTCAAGAGGCAAATGAAAAAAATACAACGGTCATTGAATATACAAAAGATTTTAAAATGAATAACCATAACTATACATATAAGAATATTCAAATTGCCAACCTTTATCCTCAAATGATAGGAACCCATCAGTTATCGAATATGGCATTAGCTCTCACTGCATTTATTGAATGTGGATTTATATTAGAAGAAAGTAGTGTCCGAGCAGCGGTGCAGCGTGCCTCTTTACGAGGTAGAATGGAAAAGGTATGGGATAATGTTTATTTCGATGGAGCACATAACGAAGCAAGTATAGATGCTCTAGTTGAAACAATGCGAATTTATTTTCAAGATAAACAAATACACTTTATTGTTGGGGTATTAAAAGATAAAGATTATTTATATATGTTAAGAAAGTTAGAGGATGTTGGTTCGTCTTTTGAATTTGTTGACTTCCAACATGAAAGAGCATTATCCGCTTCTGAATTATTAAAACACTGCTCAGCTAGTCAAAAACACATTACTAAAGATATGGAAAAAATCCATTTTAAGAAAAATGATGATTCTAATATTACAATTGTCACAGGATCATTATATTTCCTTACAGAAGTAAGAAGAAAAACAGGTAAATAGTATTTGAAATTTTCTATAATTTCTGTGATATAATAAATCTGATCATGAAATATGCTATTAGTAGTGGTTAATATATACTAAAAGGAGAATAATAGTCCTATGGATATTTCAGATAAAGCCAAGAAGAATATATACATCCTATGGATATTAACTGTGCCTTTTGGTATTTATTTGGTCTATCATTTTGCATCGAGTAGGCAGATTGAATGGGATACATTTATTTTCTTAATAGTCTTAGGGTTGCTTACTACCATATTTCCCTTTTTTATTTCTGGAACTACGATGTTTCTTGTGCAGTGGGTTACACTCGCAGTCTATTTAAATTATGGAATACTTGCAGAATTACTCGTTATGCAATTGTGTTTAATACCAATTGCTTACCATATGAAAACGAACAAAGAAAATGCTTATCGAATTGTTTATAGTTCCTTTATGTTTTTTCTTATTTCAGTAGCTTGTGGTTCAATTGCTCACTTTTTTGGATACAATTTAGGTACATTAGTAGTGAAAGAGGTATTAATATTCGGTTCTATTTACTCTATAATTTATATCCTTTTAAATCACGTACTATTATTTATCCGTGAGTCCGTTACTGGGAAAAATCCTAGGTTTTTTACAAAAGATTTTTTCTGGGATCTAGCTGGGTTAATAATGACGTTACCTTTTGGACTTAGTTTATACTTACTTGAAAATTATATAGGTACTAGTGCTTTTTGGTTACTTGGAATTCCTTTTATTATGATTACTTTATTAGTAAGACTATATAGTGACTCAGAAAAAGTAAATGCTGATCTCAACAAAGCAAGTGAGTTCGGCCATGAAATGGCAGAACGAATGACTGGTAAAGAAATCATTGATATGTTTATTGGTCGAATTGCGAATATGTTTCCAATGGATTCGGCTTACATTGTGGACTATTTTAAGGGACAATTTTTGATTCTACGTGCAATTGAAGATGGTGAGAACAAAGAACTCCACTTTTCTCATGAAGATATAAAAGATAGTCTTGCAGGTATTGGATATGAAAAAGGAGTTCCAATATTATATAATAAGCAATCTGAATGGCTCCATATTAAACCACCTTTTCTTACATCTGATATGCAAAGTGTTATGTGTGTGCCAATATACCGAAATCAGAAGATAGAAGGCGTGCTAGTTCTGGCTTCTAGAAATAAGCATGCATTTGAAGCATATCAATTAAAAATTATTCATTTGCTTTGTTCATATTTTGCTGTTTCTGTAGAAAAAGCTAAGTATGTAAGTAATGCCGTTGCTAAAAGTGAACGGTGTGAATTAACGAAAATTTATAATTATCGTTATTTGGACAAGCAATTGCGAAATGATATGGATAGATTGGCATTAGGGCAATATAATTCGTTGTCACTTATCATGATGGATATCGATAAATTTAAAGTTGTTAATGATTCGTATGGTCATCATAGTGGTAATATTATTCTGCAAGATTTTGCAAAAATTATTAGTGAAGAAATCGGACTGAATGGGACTGTAGCAAGGTATGGAGGAGAAGAGTTCGTTATTTTACTACCTAATTATTCGAAAATAGAAGCGAAGAATCTTGCGGAACAACTTAGAAGAAAAATCGAAAACACACCATTTATTGTTCAATTGGATTTAGATGAAGTTGCAAGTGAAGAAATTATATTCATTACTACGAGTATTGGAGTCTCTACATCACCGGATGACAGTGATGAAGGAATGTCACTATTGCGCAATGCAGATCGTGCACTTTACATTGGTGCGAAGCAAGCAGGAAGAAATAAAGTAGCAGAATACGTGAAGTAGATTAATAGTGAATTAATACCAATTAGATTATATTCTAATTGGTATTTTAATACGACCTCGTAATTCCTGTTTCAAACTTAAGTGATGGTAGAAAAAGTAGAGGAAAAAACAACTGTTGTACCTGATATCAAGCCTACTCCATCTATTGAAGAGAACACAGGAGAGGAAACTGTTGGAGAAAAAGAACAACCTACCAAAACTGAAAAACCTTTAGTACGAAAATATGTCGTAAAAAATAGGGACACTCTTTTTTCCATTTCGATAAAGTTTTACGGCTCACGAAAAGGAGAAACGCTTATTAAAAATGCTAACAATAAAAGATCTGATATTGTCATTATTGGAGAAACACTTGTAATACCATAAAATTATGAAAATAAGAGGTTGCAATGATTACTGTCATCACTATATTTTTTTTCATTTATGGATTAATATTCGGTTCATTTTTCAATGTTGTAGGCTTACGTGTCCCCAAAGGGGAATCTATCGTTCGGCCGCCATCCCATTGCACCGTTTGTAATAGGAAATTGACTATACTAGATTTAATACCTGTTTTTTCCTATCTATTTTTGAAAGGACAATGTAGAGAATGTGGCGAGAAGATACATTGGGTGTATCCAGTAATGGAGCTTGCTACAGGTTTATTATTTGCAATTGCATTTCTTGAACTAGGCTTTTCTAAAGAACTGATTGTCGCTATATTATTTTTATCGATGCTTGTGATCATTACTGTTTCAGATATAGCGTATATGCTTATTCCAAATAAAATTCTTCTCTTTTTTTTAATTCCTTTAATAGGGGCTAGAATCTTATCGCCTCTTACACCATGGTGGGATAGTATTTTAGGAGCAGTAATTGGTTTTGGTGTGTTATATTTGATTGCGATTATGTCGAAAGGCGGCATGGGTGGAGGAGATATTAAACTATTTTTTGTTATAGGTACTGTGTTAGGTGTGTCTTTAACGTTACTAACATTGTTTTTAGCTTCTCTGTTTGGAGCTGTCTTTGGCATAATAATATTAAAAAAATATAACAAAGGACGGAAAACTCCTATCCCATTTGGTCCATCGATTGCGATTGGATCGATTATTTCTTATTTTTACGGAGAAGCATTTGTCGACTGGTATGTGAATTTGTTTTTTTAACACGATAAATTTTTTGGACGAGCCGACATAGGTCTAGTCTTTTTTTACTTTTTACATGTTAAGGTGGTGGGTAAAAGGGGGGGGTATCATGCCAATTAGAAGGCGAAACCCGAGAAATAAAGTAATATTAGCGGGTATGCAAGGACTAGTTATTGGTGTTGTGGGAGTATTACTTTTCGGTTTTATATTAAACTATTCGAATGACAAGAAAGTGGAAGAACAAGTTTCTACACCAACAGAGGAAGAGAAAGTAGATAAAGATGATAAAGGTGAAAAAGTAGAGGTAACAGCTGATGCTGCTCTCCCTTTTAAAGCAAAGCAATATGGTTTGTTTACAACGAAAGAAAGTGCTGTTGCCTTTATGAGTGAACAGCCTAGCTTAGAAAAAGCGGGTATTGTAAGTGTGGATAATCAGTTTTATGTGTGGAGTCAGCTTTATGTTAATGATGTAGGCACAGTTGGGACTGAAGCACTTCCTACTTTTATTAAGCCAATGTTTGTATCCACGAAAAGCTGTGAAGATAAAAAATTGAAAAATTTGATGAATCTTTTACAGGAAGAAAAATTATCAAAAAATTATTTTGAATCTATTGCTAAAAAAGAAGAGTATCCAGACGATTTGATGAACATAGTTGCCGCGATAACAAGTTTTTCAGATGAATCTTCAGTTATTAGATTACATCTATTTACACATTATTTAGAACAAAATGAGTGCTTAAAATTGAGTTTTTAAGGCTTTTATTAAGCCAAAATACAATTATGCGGTTTTTATGACAATTTCCATTTTTACAATTCTTTTGTATTCTATTGTAAAGGGGGAATATACATGAAACTCATAGCGAACAAAAACATAATTTTAGCAACTGAATCACCAAGAAGAAAAGAATTATTTAGTATATTAGGGATTCCATTTGAAGTACAACCATCTGGAATCGTTGAAACATTAGATGGAGTTTATACTCCAGAAGAAATGGCGATAAAAATTGCGCATAATAAAGCAATCGTGATTGCAGAAAAAAATCCAGATGCAGTAGTAATTGGTGCAGATACAACTGTGAGAATCAATGAAGAGTTACTAACTAAACCATCAGATAAACTTCAAGCAAAAGAATTTATGAAAAAATTATCTGGTAACACACATCAAGTAATTACTGGTGTTTCTATTTTAGGTGCTAATGTAAGCATAGCATTTGCGGAATCTACGCTAGTAAAGTTTTATGACCTTACAGATGAGCAAATTGATGCTTATGTCCAATCAGGAGATCCATTAGATAAAGCAGGTGGATATGGAATTCAAACGATGGGGGGACTCTTCGTTGAAAAGATTCAAGGAGATTACAATAATGTAGTAGGTTTGCCTATTAGTCGTTTATTTCAAACTTTGTTGAAGCTTGAGTTAATAGAATTCGACAAGGAGTTAACTAAATGACCTTAAATTCACCTCCCTCCTTAATGATTCGCGATGTCCATACTGCAGACCGTCCTCGGGAAAGATTGATCAGACAAGGTGCTGAAAGTTTATCTAATCAGGAACTAATAGCCATCTTGCTTCGTACAGGAACGAAGCAAGAGTCTGTTCTTCATCTAGCAAATCGTGTACTCCATTTTTTTGAACATATTCAAGAACTAAAAAATGCAACATTAGAAGAAATTATGTCGGTGAAAGGTATAGGAGAAGCAAAAGCAGTTCAACTTCTGGCTGCAGTCGAGTTAGGAAGAAGAGTATCCCAGCAAAATACAGAAGAAAAATTCACGATTCGTTCACCAAAGGATGCAGCTAGCTACTTAATGCCAGACATGACCTCATTGAAACAAGAACATTTCGTTGTTCTTTTTTTGAACGTTAAGAACCAAATACTCCATAAACAAACTATCTTCATTGGTTCGCTTAATGCATCCATAGTCCATCCTCGAGAAATATTCCGAGAAGCTGTGAAACGTTCAGCAGCTTCTATTATTTGTGCCCATAATCATCCATCCGGTAACCCAACACCTTCCTCCGAAGACATAGATGTAACGAAAAGATTATTAGAAGCAGGACACTTAATGGGGATCGAAATTCTTGATCATGTCATCATTGGAGATCATCAATTTATTAGTTTAAAAGAAAAGGGGTACATGTGACACTGTGCATTTTGCTTTCTATCCGTTATAATGAGAGTTATGACTTTAAAACAACTAAGTGAAACTTGCGTAAGATAGAAAGGGAGTAAAAAATAGTGTTTGGATTTGGATCAAGAGATGTAGGAATCGATTTAGGAACAGCGAATACACTTGTTTTTATTAAAGGGAAGGGAATTGTACTAAGAGAACCTTCCGTTGTAGCAAAAAATGTACAAAACGGATCCATTGTTGCTGTAGGTAACGATGCGAAAAATATGATTGGACGTACACCTGGTTCTATAGTAGCAATTCGTCCGATGAAAGATGGAGTTATTGCGGATTTTGATACGACATCCGCTATGATTGAATATTATTTAAAAAACGCTATGAAAGCTGCTGGGATGTCATGGAGTAAACCAAATGTAATGATTTGTGTACCATTTGGTATTACATCAGTAGAACAGCGTGCTGTTATCGATGCAGCAAAACAAGCTGGAGCTCGTGATGCAGTAACAATTGAAGAGCCATTTGCGGCTGCAATAGGTGCTAATTTGCCTGTATGGGAACCTACTGGAAGTATGGTCGTTGATATAGGTGGTGGAACAACAGAAGTGGCTGTTATCTCGCTTGGTGGTATTGTAACAAGTGAGTCTGTTCGAGTAGGTGGCGATGCCATGGATCAAGCAATTACTAGCTATGTTCGTAAAACTTATAATTTGACTATTGGTGAGCGTACTGCTGAATCCATTAAAATGGAAATTGGGTCAGCGAGAGTATTGGATGCGGAAGATTCGATGGACATCCGTGGGCGTGATTTAGTTACGGGATTACCAAAAACAATAGAGATTTCTTCAAAAGAAATTGCAAATGCTCTCCGTGAGTCTATTTCTGCCATTATTGATGGCGTGAAAAAAACTTTAGAACAAACTCCTCCAGAATTATCGGCTGATGTAATGGAGCGTGGTATTATGCTTACAGGTGGAGGAGCACTACTGAAAAATTTAGACAAAGTCATAAGCCATCAAACAAATATGCCAGTATTCATTGCAGAGAATCCGTTAGATAGTGTAGCTTTTGGTACTGGGAAAGCTTTAGATCATATGAATTTATTAAAACGTCAACAAACTAGACATTAAGGGGAAGTGAGTTATGCCACAATTTTTTTCGAATAAGCGATTAATATTGCTGCTTGTAGGGATTATATTTCTTGTGGCACTCATCAGCTTTTCTTTGCGAGATCGAAATCATGCATCTGTTCCTGAGCAACTTATTAAAGATGTGGTCGGTTTTGGACAATCGTTTTTTTCCAAACCGACTCAGTATGTAACTGGTGTTTTTAATAATGTTGAATCTTTACTAAATACATATGATGAAAATAAACGATTGAAAGCAAGATTAGAGGATTATGCTTCCTTACAAGCAAATGTAAATGACTTGGAAATAGAGAACAAAGAGTTAAGAAAAATAGTAGATAAAGAAGAAAACCTTCGGGCCTTCAATCCGATCCAATCAACTGTAATTGCACGGAATCCTGATCAATGGGAAGAAAAAATCATTATTGATAAAGGCGAAATACATGGTGTAGAAGTAAATATGGCAGTGATGACTTCACAAGGTTTAATAGGAAAAGTCATTTTAACAACACCGTATACTTCTACAGTAGAGCTTTTGTCTACACAAAATCCTAATTACCGAGTATCAGCAGTAATTGCAGATAAAGAGGAAGTGTTTGGATTAATAGAAGGTTATGATGAACAGCGAAAAGAATTAATTTTAAAAAGAATTGATTCTGACTTCGAAGTGAAAAAAGGGCAAAAAGTTACCACATCCGGCTTAGGTGGAATATTTCCAAAAGGTATTTTAATAGGTGAAGTTTCCGAAGTGACTACGGATGATCATGGGTTGACAAAGCTTGCATATGTGAAACCAGCAGCTAGCTTCTCCATTTTAGACCACGTAATTATTTCGAAACGATCAATATCACCGATAGATGGTACGGATGGTAATAATACGGAGAGCGATTTAACAGAAGGTGCAGGGGACGGTTCATGATTCGTTTTCTAGTAATTATTATTTCGGTTCTATTATTTTATATGGAACCGATTTTTGGACTTTTTTCGCCAATCGAACTGCAAGGGGATTTCTATGTTTTAGTCCCTCGTTTTTTAATCATGTATTTAATATTCGTTTCCATATACTATGATCGAAAACGTGCAATGCTATATGGATTGATATTTGGACTCTTGTATGATGTGTTTTTCATTGATATTATTGGATTATATTCTTTTATTTATCCGCTAATGTGTTTAGTGGCGAGTTTAATCGCTAAATATATACATCAACATTTGCTAGTAGCTACGATATTAACACTTGTTTTAGTAGCTTTAGTAGAGTTATTATTGTTTTTATTTTATACTTTTATTGGTATAAAAAGCATGACATATACAGAATTTTTTCAGTTTAATCTCATTCCAACGATGATAGCAAATTTAGTGTTTATTTTGATGTTCGGATGGGGATTTAAATATATTCTTCTAAATCGGTTTAAACAAAAAGCATTACTGCTTCAAAAATAGTGCTTTCGTTTAAACAGTGGACCTGAGGTGACTTGATTGACGAAAAAGCAGTTAATATCTATAAAAGGAACGAAAGAGGGCCTTGTATTACGCCTAGACGATCAGTGTTCATATGCAGAGCTTTTAGAAGAGTTAACAAAAAAGGTTTCTGACGAAGGTTTTGAAGGTCAAGCAGAAGTACTTTTACATCTAGGATATCGTTATTGTAACGATGAACAAGCAAAAGAAATTATTAACTGTGTACAACAAACAGAGCATCTTCGTGTAACGAAGATTCAGAGTGAAGTAATGACTGTGGAAGAATGTAATAAGAGATTACTAGAAAACCAGTCTGAAACGTATGTAGGTATTATTCGATCGGGACAAGTTGTAACTGCAGTTGGTGACCTAGTAGTTATCGGAGATGTTAATCCGAATGGTCGAGTGGTTGCAGGAGGGAATGTGTTTGTGCTAGGTCGCTTAAAAGGGATAGCACATGCTGGAGCGAATGGCAAAAGAGATGCAGTAATTGCAGCTTCGTGGTTAGAAGCAACTCACCTTATTATTGATAATGTTGTAGAAACAATGACAGATGAGTTAAGTGTTCTATCAGAGCATCCAGAAATGGAATGTGCCTACTTACATACAAATGGATTTATCGCAATTGATCGTTTGCAAGAACTTCGATTAATACGCCCGAATCTATCAACATTTAAAGGAGGAAGCTAATGTGGGAGAAGCAATCGTAATAACTTCAGGGAAAGGTGGGGTCGGTAAAACGACTACAACTGCAAACCTTGGAACTGCATTGGCTCTTCAAGGGAAGAAAGTTTGTTTATTGGATACAGATATTGGTTTAAGAAATTTAGACGTCGTTCTTGGTCTTGAAAATAGAATTATTTATGATTTAGTAGATGTAATAGAGGGTCGTTGTAAAATTCATCAAGCGCTAGTGAAAGATAAGCGTTTTGAAGATAAATTATACTTATTACCTGCTGCTCAAACAACAGATAAAAATGCTGTAAATCCAGAGCAAATGAAAGAATTGGTTTCAGAATTGAAACGTGATTATGATTATGTATTAATTGATTGTCCTGCTGGTATTGAGCAAGGATACAAAAATGCAATAGCTGGTGCTGACAAAGCAATTGTTGTGACAACTCCAGAAATTTCTGCAGTTCGTGATGCTGATAGAATTATTGGCTTATTGGAGCAAGAGGAGTCCATTGCGCCTCCGAAACTTATTATTAATCGTATTCGCCAACATCTAATGAATAAAGGGGAAGCGCTTGATATAAATGAAATAACGACGCATTTGTCGATCGATTTATTAGGAATTATTGCAGACGATGAAAACGTCATTACTTCTTCTAATAAAGGAGAGCCTGTCGTTATGGATCCGTCCAACAGAGCAGCTCTTGGTTACCGCAATATTGCTCGCCGTATTTTAGGAGAGTCCGTACCACTCATGTCTATGGACAATCCGAAAAAGGGTGTTATGTCTAAAATTAAGTCCTTATTTGCAAAGTAGTTAGTAAAAGTGTAAAAACCGACTCCAAGAAGTTTAGGAGTCGGTTTATTTTTTTCTTCATGAAATTGTCCATGCTGTCATACATTCCTAATAGGGGGAATGTTTATGCTGTCAAAAAAGAAATGGTTTCTTGCATTTGCATTTGTATTGTTATTTTATATGTTAGATAGATTAGAAAATAATGATGTCTTATCTACTAATTATGCTGAATCACTCCTTGCGCCACAAAAGCCATCAGAAGTTTATCAAAAAGTGGTAGCATGGGTGAATAATTCAGATGAATTAATCAATGTTAGTGCACCAATCACACCACCTTTACTCGAGTATAAATCGATTCAGCCTTTTGCTGATGGAGCTTTATTGTCCATTGATGAGTCACAAAATCTACATGCTTCCGATAATGGTCTCATCATTTTTACTGGGTATACGAGACAAACGGGGAAAACCCTCTCTATTCTCTATGATTCTGGGGAGACAGCTACTTATGGATTTGTAGAAGATTTCCAGCAATTGCCTTATACGACGATAAATACTGGGGACATTTTTGCATCTGTTAAAAATGATTTACTCTATATTAAAGTGGAAAAAGACGGAGAAAATTTAGAGACGGAAGAACTTGTTGAATGGCTAACAGCTCTACATGAATAAAAAGATTTTCAAAGTACATCCCATTATGATACCTTTTTTTCTTTTCTTTTATTTATCCGGAGAAATTGCCATTTACTCCATCGTATTTGGATCCTTACTTTTCCATGAACTTGGACATTTAACTGCCGCAAAGCTTGTTGGTGTAAAAGTGAATTCATGTACAATCTTGCCATACGGTGGAGAAATTAAAATGGAGCAGTTTTCGAGGAAAAATAAAATGCATCAGCTTTTTGTTATATTAGCTGGACCATTATTTACATTATTATTGTTAGGAATAAGTAGATTATTTGATTTTCCGCAAAATGAAATTATACTTCTTACTCAACTAATAATTTTATCTCTTAATCTACTACCTATTTATCCACTAGACGGAGGACGAGCTTTGTTCGTTTTTATCCCAGATAAATATGTAGAATTGGTTGGTTTTTCTTTATGTTGTAGTGTAATTGTTTTTTGTTCAAGTTTATATTATTTTCCGAAGGCACTATCCATCACGATTATATTTTTATATTTATCGATACAAAACTATTCTTATTGGAGATTTCGGAAGTACAAGCTTGCTTTCGACTATATTACGAAAAACTCTTGACGCGACTCTGTGGATATGATAATATTCAAATGTTATTGTTTGTAGCAGCACCCGTTGCTACAACCGCTCTGAAAAGGTTATAAGCATTCGAGTAATCGGATCACCTTTTGGAAGGCGAGTCTTAGTCTAAGAGGAGGTGCAAGTATGTACGCAATTATTGAAACTGGTGGAAAACAAATCAAAGTTGAACAAGGGCAAGAAATCTACATTGAAAAATTAGATGTAAACGCTGATGAAGTTGTAACTTTTGACAAAGTTTTATTCGTAGGTGGAGATGATGTTAAAGTTGGTGCTCCATTCGTGGAAGGTGCTAAAGTTACAGCGAAAGTTGTAAAAAATGGCAAAGCTAAAAAAATCATCGTTTTCAAATACAAAGCGAAAAAGAACTACCGTAAAAAACAAGGTCACCGTCAACCATACACAAAATTAGTAGTAGAATCTATTAGTTTATAAGATGATTAAAGTGACTGTAACGAGAGATCAATCAGGTCTTATTCATTCTTTTGAAATGAAAGGACATGCTAATTTTGCGGAACATGGGAAAGATTTAGTTTGTGCAGGTGCTTCCGCTGTATCATTTGGTGCAGTCAATGCAGTTATTGCACTTACGGAAATCACTCCTATAATCGAGCAAAAAGGCAACGGAGGCTATTTATACGTTGAAGTGCCAAGCATTTCAGATTCTGAAAAAGCTGCTAATATACAGTTAATTTTAGAAGCGATGATTGTATCTTTACAAACGATTGAGCAAGATTATGGAATGTATATACAAATAACCTTCAAAAAGTAGGAGGTGGAACATATGTTAAGATTAGATCTTCAGTTTTTCGCATCCAAAAAAGGAGTAGGTTCGACTAAAAACGGTCGTGACTCTCAATCGAAACGTCTAGGCGCTAAACGTGCTGACGGACAATTCGTATCAGGCGGATCTATTTTATACCGTCAACGCGGTACTAAAATTCACCCTGGTGAAAACGTTGGACGTGGTGGAGATGACACACTTTTTGCGAAAGTTGACGGTGTAGTACGCTTTGAGCGTTTCGGCCGTGACAAGAAAAAAGTAAGTGTATATCCTGTAGCTCAAGAAGCTTAATGAAGAAATTAAAGGACTGCATTTATGCGGTCCTTTTTTTCATTTTAGTTACAAAGTAAATTAAAACGAGTAAGTTCTCTTTACTTCACAGCAAAAAGATGCTATTCCTGTTATACTTATTAAGGATAGCCTACTACGGAGCGTGTATACTAAAATGAAGCCTAAAAAAATTACAGCAAATGAAATATTGCGTCATTCGATGCATGATTTTTTAAACAATATGCATTTAATCCAAATGAATTTAGATATGGGTAGACTTGATGAAGCGAAGAATCTTATTCGAAAGTACTCATTAAAGTGTAATCAGTTTTTTGATGTCAATAACACTGGTTTATATAACACAAATGAATTGCTACAGATGTTCAGTTGGACATACAATAAAGTTACATTAGAAATTCAAACTTCTCTTCAGAAAAGAGGAGCTGAACGATATGATGTCCTTTTAAAAGATTATTTGGAACGATTCATCCAATCGATTTATCCGCTATTTAGAGGGTACAAAGAACAACTATTAAAAGTGCATATCCTTACGAATGAAACTTTGGAAATCCATGTAGATTTAAAGGGAGACTGGTCTCCTTATACTTGGATAGAGGAAACGTTTAATGGATTGTTCCGGATGGAAAAAGAAGTTAATACCGAGTCACAAATAAAATTTAAACTAATAGCAAGTGAGAGATTGGAGTGAAATAAATGTTTGTAGATCACGTCAAGATTTATGTTAAAGGCGGAGACGGTGGAGATGGAATGGTAGCATTCCGTCGTGAGAAATACGTACCAAACGGTGGTCCAGCTGGTGGAGATGGCGGAAATGGTGGAGACGTTATTTTTGTTGTAGATGAAGGTCTTCGTACATTAATGGATTTTCGTTACAAACGTCATTTTAAAGCAGATCGTGGAGAACACGGGATGAGCAAAAATCAGCATGGGAAAAATGCAGAAGATTTATATGTCAAAGTTCCACCTGGTACTGTTGTATCTAATGAAGAAACTGGACAAGTAATTGCGGATTTAGTAGAGCATGGACAAAAAGCAGTTATTGCAAAAGGTGGACGTGGAGGAAGAGGGAACTCTCGCTTCGCTACATCAGCCAACCCTGCTCCAGAGCTTTCTGAAAAAGGGGAACCTGGTTTTGAGTTTACTATTGCATTAGAATTGAAAGTATTGGCAGATGTTGGTTTAGTAGGATTCCCAAGTGTTGGTAAATCCACGTTATTATCTGTAGTTTCAGCAGCTAAACCAAAAATTGCAGCATATCATTTTACTACGATTGTTCCAAATCTTGGAATGGTTGAAACAGAAGATCATCGCAGTTTTGCAATGGCAGATTTACCAGGCCTTATTGAAGGTGCTCATGAAGGTGTTGGGCTAGGACATCAATTTTTACGTCATATTGAGCGTACACGAGTAATTGTACATGTTATTGACATGTCGGGTATGGAAGGAAGAGATCCATATGAGGATTATGTAACGATTAATGAGGAATTAAAACAATACAATCTTCGTTTAACGGAAAGACCTCAAATTATCGTTGCTAACAAAATGGACATGCCTGATGCAGAGGAAAACTTGATAGCATTTAAAGAAAAAATTGGGGCGGAAACAAAGATTTTCCCTATCTCGGCAATTTCACGTCAAGGGCTGCAAGGATTGCTTTTTGCTATTGCAGATCAATTAGAAGTAGCTCCGGAATTCCCATTAGAAGAATTAGAGGATAACGAAACCGATACTTCTGTTATGTATAAGCATGAGGCGAAAAAAGATGACTTCATTATTTCTAGAGATGATGACGGTGCGTTTGTATTATCTGGTGGTTCGGTAGAAAGATTGTTTAAAATGACCGATTTCAGCAGAGAGGATTCCATCCGTCGTTTTGCTAGACAATTACGTGGTATGGGAATCGACGATGCATTACGTGAACGCGGTGCAAAAGATGGAGATATTGTACGATTGTTAAAATTTGAATTTGAATTTATCGAGTAGAGAAAGAAGGGGACCGCATGAAGGATGTTACACACCAGCGCTTTTATTTAGTAAGAGAGGATGTACTTACCGAAGCAATGCAAAAAACATTGGAAGCTAAGCATCTTCTCCAATCTGGTAAAGTATCTTCGATATGGGATGCAGTAAAAGAAGTTGATCTATCAAGGAGTGCTTTTTATAAATATCGTGATGCGGTTTTTCCTTTCCATTCGATTGTACAGGAAAGAATATTGACGGTATTTTTACAGCTTGAAGACAGAGAAGGCACCCTTGCTAGATTGTTACAACTTGTTGCTGAATCTACTATAAATATTTTAACAATTCATCAAACAATTCCTATTCAAGGAAGAGCAAGTGTTACATTATCTCTTGATGTGACTGCTATGACGAAAGAATTAGATGATTTTGTGAATGAAATGAAGCGACTAGATTTTGTAGAATCTGCTGAAGTAATTAGTTCAGGTGCTTTATAAGGAGGATTACATATGTCAGCGCAAAAGGTAGCTTATCTAGGTCCGGAAGCCTCTTTTACACATTTAGCATCTAAAGCACTATTTCAAGATGAACTGCTTGTCCCGATTCGAACAATACCAGAATGTATAGAGGCAGTTGCAAATGGTAAAGTAGATGTTGCTGTTGTTCCTTTAGAAAATGCATTAGAAGGGACCGTGCCTTTAACGATTGATTATTTATTCCATGAAGTAGATGTGTCCGTTATTGCAGAAATACAGGCTCCTATTGAACAACATTTAATGGTACATCCAAACAATCATAAAAAATGGGAAGAAATAACGTCAATCTATTCACATCCCCATGCATTAGCTCAATGTCATAAATATTTGTACTATCGATTTGGAAAAGTTCCACTGGAACAATCTACTTCAACAGCAGCAGCAGCTAAATTTGTTTCTGAAAATGAAAAAGCTTGTATAGCGGCAATTGGAAACTCCTCTGCGGCAATTGAATATGGACTTACTATAGTAGAACATAATATTCATGATTTCCATTTTAACCATACTCGCTTTTTTGTACTTTCTAGGAGCAATCATTGTATTCAAAAGCCTGGCCATATCGGCCAAGTAAAAACTACTGTTATGATTACTTTACCAAAAGATGATCGATCGGGAGCATTACATCAAGTACTTTCTGTTTTTGCTTGGAGACAGCTCAATTTAAGCAAAATCGAATCCCGACCTTTAAAAACTGGATTAGGGCAATACTTTTTCGTCATGGATGTTTTGGAAGATGAACAAATGCCAATGATGATTGGAGCTATGGAAGAGTTAAAGGCTTTAGGATGTGAAGTAAAATCTCTTGGCTCTTATAATACATATGAAACCGAAAAGAAAATTGCTTCAGACTGAGGGGAAAGTGTTTTATCTACGCTGTTGACTCCCGTATCTACTCATTAGTACTTCATCGTACATAACTCTATTTTCTAAAGTATATAATTAAATATGTAGAGTAAGCATCTTTCGATAAGGTGTTTACAGTTTGAACACTGAAGGTTTCTGGAATGTTGAACATTTCCGAAGCCTTTTTAATTTTTCCTTCTAATTCCGAGTAATAACGCCTTGATTGATTTGTAAATGTAGCGTCAAAGCCCCTACACTAGTGAAGCAAAGGGCACTGCCTATAATTATACGCTGCCACATGAGGTTGTCCAATACTCCAATACATAAGAAAATCGTTGAAATGGCTCCCTTTCCGCGGGCGTTTCCTCAGCCTCCTCGCTTCGCTACGGGGTCTTCGACTAACGCTATTCCCGCAGGAGTATCGCCTTCTTCAACGATTTTCTAGAAATGAAGAAGTACATATAATTAGACGCTACCAGATGAGGTTGTCCAATATTCCAATATGTAAGAAAATCGTTGAAACGGCTCCCTTTCCGGAGGCCACTGAAAAAGTCACTTTTTTTCAAAAAATAAAAACGAAATCCCATAATTCCTTCACTTTTTAGGGTGTTTATGGGGACGTCATGCCAATTTTGATACAAATATACTTCTCAAGTGGTGACTTTATTTTCTGAATTTTGGTTTTTCAGTGGCCTCCCTTTCCGCGGGCGTTGCCTCAGCCTCCTCGCTTTGCTGCGGGGTCTTCGACTAACGCTATTCCCGCAGGAGTATCGCCATTATCAACGATTTTCTAGAAATGAAAAAGTATTTATTCTAATAACAGACAGTTTTTCAATGCTCTCAGAGAAGGGAGAATAAGGCTTGGCGTTTCGTCCGCAGAAAGTGAGTAGCTTTTCCGGACTCAATAAGTTTTGATTGGAATTTATAAAAAAAATATAATCCTCTTTAGCTTTGATGGCGTTCATTTTGTTAAGTATGTGGCATTATCACATAAAAACACCTTTATTGATTAATACATAGAGGAAAAAGCTGCGATACTCCTGCGGAAAAACGGAGCGTCCAAGACCCCGCACGAGCTAAGCGAGACCACTGAAAAACTCAAAATTATTTTTATAGGAACTATTTGCTGTATTTAGTTTAAAGAATTTAGCGCGACGCATGAGACTCCTGCGGGAAAGCGAGACAGACGAGACCCCGCACGAAGCGAAGCGTAGGAGGAGGCTCGTCGCTCGCCCGCGGAAAGCGAATGCCAAAGCGCTAAATACTCTTAGGACTATTTGATAGATAATTTATTTGAATGACACTTTTTCAGTGCCCTCAGCGCTGTGAGGAGGAGGCTTGGCGATTCGTCCGCGGAAAGCGAGTAGCTTTTTCCACACTTAATTAGACTTCATTCTTTTATAAAAATGAAGCACCATTTTCTAAGATGCATAATTGAATGATTAGAACCTTTGATTATACAATAGAAGTAAATTTTTTAATCCTCCACCAAGTACCCCTTACGCCGAATAGCTTCAATTCCTCGATTTAATATTTCTTCAGTTGGTGCGGATAATAGATGAAGATGAATGCCGGAAGTTAATTCCAATAGAAAAGAAGCTTCTGTTTCCCTTACTTTTTTTAAGAACATTTCTACATCGTGACGGTTCGATACCATTATTGAAGAAGTGATTTCACCGTAAACAGGGTGCTCAACTGAGACGTTCTCAACAGTGACTCCTGCATCTACAAGTGTTTGTAATTCGTCTTCAGAATCTTTTGATTGGTGATTACAAGCTACACGTTTTTGTGCATAAGAATTATGTTCTTTATCCGGCAATAACAAATAACCTTGACTAGTCGAAACAATAGGAGCGTTTTTTGCTTTTAATAGCGTTATATCGTTTACTATTACTTGCCTACTGACATTTGCTAGTTTTGCTAATTCTGTTCCTGTAACAGGATGTGTCTGTTCAATTAAATAAGAAATAAGCCAGTCTCGTCTCTCTTGACCTTTTAACTTTTTCACCGATAACCCCTCCAAACTTGCATAACTACATACTGCTTTATCATAAGTTTAACATGAAGGAAGTTAGTTTGTTTTAAAAACATGTAACATTTGAAATTGAGGTACATATTTTAAAGAGAAGGAAGGAGGAAGACTGTGCACATCCATATTGTACAAAAAGGGGACACTCTTTGGAAAATATCGAGAAGCTATAACGTTTCCTTTGAGGAATTAAAAAAATTAAATGCACATTTAGCAAATCCGGAGTATATTGTGCCAGGGATGAAAATATTTATTCCTGAAACGAAAAAAATGGAGTCCATGAGACATCCGTATAGTGAGGATCGACCAGTTAAAAAGGAAATGGTAAAAAAGGAGGAAGTCAAAATTCAACCACAACATCCGATGCCACAAGTTCCACCTATTCAACCATCTAAACCGATGAAAACTATGCCAAAAGCTCAACCAATGCCAATGCCACAACCAATGCCGCAAGTGCAACCACCGCAACCATCACCGCCAATGCAACCGATGCCGTCATTTACAATGCCTTTTCATATAATGCCTGTACCAGATTTAGACATGACGCCATCACCTCAAGGTTGGAGATTGATGGAATCTACATCGATTCAAATAAATATTCATAATGAGGATCGTGAAAGGGCTGAATCGCCAAGAGCACCAGTGCAACCTATTCCACAGTATGTAAGTCCGGAAGTAGAAGAACCATCTCCAATGATGCCAGAAATGTATCCGTGTGATCCATGTCAGCAATTCCCATACATGCACCATCCAATGCATTCACAAATGCATCCACAAATGCACCCACATATGCACCCACATATGCACCCACATATGCATCCACACGGTGGTTATCCATGCATCGTATGTTACGTACCAGTATATCCATGTCCCCCATATCCTTACCAACACTTTTAAAAAGTGAGTTACTATATTCGGCAAATAAAAAAGAATGTGTGGAAATGGGAAAATGAAAATGGCATTTTTTCTGTGAAAAAATATCCAACATTAGAACAAGCTGAAAAAATTCGCTTGATACACAATGAATTAGAAAAACTTGAGAAGCCATTTGTTTTACCAGTAGTGGAATCAACACAAGATGATTTTATCATTCAGCCTTGGTTTAAAGGTACGCATTCGGTTGACTATGGAAGTGAATCAGATCGTAAAGAAGTATATACTCTATTAAATCGTTTACATGAAACAAATCGAAAGATTAACTGGGAAGATCACAGTTTACTCCAGCCATTTCATTTAATTTCAAAATGGCAAAATCGTAGTATGAAAATGAAAGAAATTTCATATTTCATAGAGTTTTATTTAGGAATAAATGAAACTATGATTCTTTTGCAATATGGTGAAGTAGCACTGAACAATATGCAATCATTTAAAAATAAAGATATTACGATTTTGCACGGAGATGTCGTACATCATAATTTTTTATCCAATGATTCTGCTTATAAAATAATAGACTTTGATTTAGCAGTAGTTGGACCTCGAGAAATGGAGGAAATATTATGGATGCACCGTGTCCTTCCTGCGATTGACTATGATATCCATTTTTTATTAAGTGAATTCCCATCATTGGAAAAGGTAGTATTAAAGCATAAAGAAGCATTAATGTATCCAAATGAATTGTATAGAGAATGGTTATACGCGTATGCTTTACCTTTAGAAAGAAAGCAGAAATTCATCGATCAGTTAATCCCGTATACGAATAAAGCATTAACAGAATGGCCGAAATTATGCTATAATTTAAGTCAATTATAAACGTTTAGACTTAGAGTTGGTCGCTCATGTTGAGAGCGACCTTTTTCTTGATGTCTAGACTTTAGAAAATAATTGTCACAAAATAGCTTTTAGAGAATAATTTGTGTTAAGTGGGACGTAAGAGCTTTTTCTTATTGATGAAGTACAGCGCCTTGCCATTCATTAATGCCTATTTCTACTTGCTGCTGAGGAGTTGTCTCCTCAGTTTACTCGTCGGGGTTGTCATAGGGGGCTTTCGATTCTCTTAATATGCTATAATTGGTCTGTTGATTGTGAGGGATATTGTATATGTATGACTATATAAAAGGACAAGTTACACGCGTTACACCAGAGTATGTTGTAGTAGAGCAACAAGGAATTGGGTATCAATTATTTACACCAAATCCATTTGCGTTTCGAAAGAGTGAAGAATTGGTTCAAGTTTATACCCATTTTCATGTAAGAGAAGATGCCCAACAATTGATGGGCTTTCTGGAGTTATCACAACGTGAGTTATTTAGAAAACTTATTCTTGTTTCAGGCATTGGTCCGAAAGGTGCACTTGCCATATTAGCTAGTGGAGAGCCTACTCATGTAATTCAAGCAATTGAGCGGGAAGATGAGACATTTTTAGTGAAATTCCCTGGAGTCGGGAAGAAAACAGCACGTCAAATGATTCTAGATCTGAAAGGAAAGTTGCACGATTTATTTGATATAGAACAATTTGAGTTTGAGAATGACCAACCAACTTTATTTGTAGATAGTCAAGCAAATCATGATTTAGAAGAGGCAATGCTTGCTTTAACTGCATTAGGTTACTCAGAGCGAGAGTTAACGAAAATACGACCATTATTAAAAGGAAATGACTCTTTACATACAACAGATGATTTCATGAAAAAAGCACTTCAATTATTATTTTCTGGTAAATAAGGGAAGGAGGTTCTAAACATGACGGAACGAGTTATTTCAAGTGAAATATCCCATTTTGATGAACCATTTGAACAATCGCTTCGACCTCAACTTTTATCTCAATATATCGGACAAGATAAGATAAAACATAATTTAGAAATCTTCATTGAAGCGGCTAAAATGAGAAACGAAAGTCTAGATCATTGTCTATTGTATGGACCGCCTGGACTTGGGAAAACTACATTAGCAGCAGTCATTGCGAATGAAATGAACGTGCAAATGCGTATGACAAGTGGTCCTGCGATTGAACGACCTGGTGATTTGGCTGCTATTGTTAGTTCTCTTGAGCCAGGCGACGTTCTATTTATAGATGAAATACATCGATTAAATCGCTCTATTGAAGAAGTATTGTATCCAGCTATGGAAGATTTTTGTTTGGATATTGTTGTTGGTAAAGGTCCATCAGCACGTAGTGTTCGTTTGGATTTGCCACCATTTACTTTGATCGGAGCAACAACAAGAGCTGGAGCATTGTCAGCTCCTCTTCGTGACCGATTCGGTGTTTTACTAAGACTGGATTTTTACGATGAAGAAGCGTTAACCTCCATTGTTGCTAGAAGTGCAGAGTTGTTTAATGCATCTATTGACCATGAATCTGCAGGTGAAATTGCTAGACGTGCAAGAGGAACTCCACGTATTGCTAATCGTTTATTGAAACGAGTAAGAGATTACGCGCAAGTAAGAGGAAATGGTCATATATCGATTGACATAGCTAAAGAAGCGTTAGAATTACTACAAGTAGATCCAAGAGGATTGGATCACATTGATTACAAATTAATTACTGCAATGATTGAACGATTCCGAGGAGGTCCTGTTGGTCTAGATACAATTGCTGCAAGTATTGGTGAAGAATCTACTACGATTGAAGATGTATATGAACCATATTTATTGCAAATTGGATTTATTCAACGTTCTCCTAGAGGAAGAATTGTAACAACACTTGCATATGACCATTTTGGTATTCCATTACCAATTGAAAGAATTGACCAATAAAGGATGTACAAAAAATGAAAGTAGAAGATTTTGATTTTGAGTTACCAGAAGAACTAATTGCACAAACTCCACTATTAGATCGTACAAGCAGTAAACTTTTAGTAGCAGATTATCCAAACGATGCATATAAACACGAAACTTTTTCTGCTATTCTCGGTGAATTAAACAAGGGAGATTGCCTTGTGCTAAATGATACAAAGGTAATGCCAGCTCGTTTAATGGGAGTAAAAGAAGAGACAGGTGCAAATGTAGAAGTTTTACTTTTAACGCAAATAGAGGGGGACAATTGGGAAACACTAGTTAAACCTGCTAAACGAGTAAAAGTAGGAACAAAAATTACATTTGGTGAAGGACTGTTAACTGCTGTTTGTACGGAATTAAAAGATCACGGGGGACGAATATTCCGCTTCGAATACGAAGGTGTGTTTTTTGAAGTGTTAGATAAACTGGGTGAAATGCCACTCCCACCGTATATTCATGAAAAACTAGAAGAAAAAGATCGATATCAGACGGTATATGCAAAAGAACAAGGTTCTGCTGCAGCACCGACTGCTGGTTTACATTTCACAGAAATGCTTTTAGATGACATTCGTGCAAAAGGTGTTAAAATAGCTTTTGTGACACTTCATGTAGGACTTGGAACATTCCGTCCAGTTAGTGTAGATTCCATTGACGATCATGAAATGCATTCGGAGTTTTATCGCGTATCGAAAGAAACTGCTCAGACGATAAATGAAGTAAGAGCAGCTGGAGGTAAAATTGTAGCAGTAGGTACTACCTCTACAAGAACACTGGAAACAGTTGCAACTAAATTTGATGGTCAGATGGAAGAAGATAGTGGTTGGACATCTATTTTTATCTATCCAGGATATCAATTTAAATGTATTGATGGAATGATCACTAATTTTCATTTACCTAAATCTACACTTGTCATGTTAGTTAGTGCACTTACATCAAGAGAATTTATATTAACAGCATACAAAGAAGCAATTGAAAGAAGTTACCGCTTTTTCAGTTTCGGTGATGCAATGTTTATAAAGGGAAGGAATTATTAAATGGCTGCAATAACTTATGAATTAATAAAAAAAGATAAACAAACAGGCGCACGACTAGGAATTGTCCATACGCCACATGGATCATTTGAGACGCCAACTTTCATGCCAGTAGGGACTCAGGCTACCGTTAAAACAATGGCACCTGAAGACTTAAAAGCAATGGAAGCAGGAATTATTTTAAGTAATACTTATCATTTATGGCTTCGTCCTGGGCATGATATTATTCGTGAAGCAGGTGGATTGCATAAATTTATGAACTGGGACCGTGCTATTTTAACTGATTCTGGTGGTTTCCAAGTTTTTAGCTTAAGTGATATGCGTAAAATTGAAGAGGAAGGTGTACACTTCCGAAATCATTTAAACGGAGATAAACTGTTTTTAAGTCCAGAAAAATCAATGGAAATTCAAAATGCATTAGGGTCAGATATTATGATGGCATTTGATGAATGTCCACCATACCCTGCAAGTTTTGAGTATATGAAAGCTTCTGTCGAACGTACTTCGCGCTGGGCAGAACGTTGTTTAGAGGCTCATACAAATACAGAAAAACAAGGCTTATTTGGTATTATCCAAGGAGGCGAATATGAAGAATTACGTCGTCAATCTGCAAAAGATTTAATATCTTTGGATTTCCCTGGTTATGCGGTTGGTGGTTTATCAGTTGGAGAACCAAAAGATGTAATGAATCGTGTGCTTGATTTTACGGCACCTCTAATGCCTGAAAATAAACCACGCTATTTGATGGGAGTAGGCTCACCAGACTCGCTTATAGATGGTTCTATTCGAGGTATAGACATGTTTGACTGCGTGTTACCAACTCGTATTGCACGTAATGGAACATTCTTTACATCGAAAGGACGTTTAGTTATTAAGGGTGCAGCATTTGCACGCGACTTTGGACCAATTGATGAAAAATGTGATTGCTATACTTGTAAAAATTATTCAAGAGCATATCTTCGCCATTTATTCAAAGCAGATGAAACATTTGGTTTACGTTTAGCTTCGTACCACAATCTTCATTTCTTAATGAATTTGATGAAGGATGTACGACAAGCAATCCGAGAAGATCGCTTATTAGATTTTAAAGAAGAATTTTTTGAAGAATACGGTTACAATAAACCGAATGCAAAAAATTTCTGATTCTTGTATACTAGTAAGAGATAAAAAGGAGGGGAATAAATACATGGATACTTTGGTAGGATTATTACCGATAATTGCAATGTTCGCAGTGATGTGGTTTTTCATCATTCGTCCAGCGCAAAAACGACAAAAAAACACAGCTCAAATGCAAAATAGTCTAAAACGTGGAGACAAAATTATTACTGTTGGTGGTTTACACGGGAAGATTGATGCAGTAGACGATTCAACAATTTTTGTAGTAGTAGCTGACGGTACACGTTTACAATTTGAACGCGTAGCAGTTGGACGAGTTGTCTCTGAGTAAACAATAAATAAAAGAACTTACTCATAAATATATGAGTAAGTTCTTTTTTTGTGGGCATAGTAAAACAGAGGTGATATGATGAACGATATTCTCATCATAATTATTCGAACTTTTATTTTGTATTGGTTAATTTTGACCATACTTCGTCTAATGGGAAAAAGAGAAGTTGGTGAGCTAAGTCTTTTTGATTTAGTTGTCTTTTTATTGATAGCAGAAGTTGCGGCATTTGCTTTAGATGATCCTAAGAGTAATTTTGTACATTCAATCATTCCTATGATCACTCTATTAATTATTCAAATGACCGTATCTTATATATCATTAAAAAATAAAAAGTTTCGCGATACGATGGAAGGAATTCCATCGATTATTATCAAAGACGGCATTATTATAGAAAAAGAAATGAGAAAACAACGATATAATTTAGATGATCTTTTGCAACAGTTACGTGAACAACAAATTGGTTCTATACAGACAGTCTCTTATGCATTTTTAGAACCTTCCGGTAACTTATCTGTCTTTAAAAAAGAAAGTGAACAATACGTTTATCCTTTAATTATAGACGGAGATATTCAAGAAAGTCATCTTCAAAGAATAGGAAAAAGTGAAAAATGGTTGAGAGAAGAACTAAAAAAACAATTAATAGAAGATGAAAAGAAAATTTTTTATTGTAGTTATGAAGATGATTCATTGTATATTCAACTTAAAACTTCTTTTTAGATGTTCGAAGTATTTGTAGAATAACACTGACCTCTTTTCTTTTTATTTGTCTAAAAAGAACTAATCCTATCGTTAGATAAAGAACAGACACTAAACAATCAACTATTAAGGATCTTTCACCTATAGAAAAAATTAATGGACGTGAAACAATTGTAAGTAAAAAAATAGCATATGGAAGTGCAAAAAACGAGAAGCCTATTTGTGCTTCTTTTTTTTCTCTTAAAGAAGCAATATGTAGAAAGGAAGTGATTAATACACCAAAACCAATCGCAACGACGGCTCCTTTTTCCTGGATTGCTGCTTGAGAAGCAAGAAAAAATAGTAAAAGTAATTTACCAACTCCGCCATATAGAGAGTTTAAGAAAGCCGCCTTGGAGTTGTTTAAAGCTTGTAAAATGGAAAACAACGGGCTTTGAATATAATAAAAGAAAAAAATAGGAGACAATATTTTCATATATACAGTAGCATTTTCAACATGAAAAAGTGCGGAAACGAGTTCTCCACCGTGTAAATAAAATAGTGTCGCAGCGTAACAACCTGTTAAGGTAGAGAATTTTAAAGATAGATGAATTCTTTCTTTTAATAAAGAATTATTCCTTCTTGCAAATGCATCACTTACAGCTGGAATCAGTACGACAGATAATGCGTAAGGAATAAAGGATGGAAAGAGTACTAATGGTACTAAAACACCCGAGATAACTCCATATAGAGTAGTAGCAGCAACACTTGTAATACCTGTTATTGCTAAAGCTTTGATAAAGATGATGGGTTCTAAAAACCATGTGAACGATCCAAATAATTTACTACCCGAAGATGGCAAAGCAATAGAAAAAAGAGGTGAAAGTGGATAGGCATTTGAAGCTTTTTTTATCGTTTGCTTCGCTTTCCATTTTACATACTTCCATCTCAGGTAAAGTAAAGCCGCAACTTCTCCTAATAAGGACATTCCCATAGCATAAGCTGCTGCCTCTTTTGGGGAAGCTGAAGTTAGTAGAAATGGCAATAAAAAGCTAATGAGTAGAATTCGTATTATTTGCTCCATCAATTGGGAAACAGCTGTCTCTTCTATTCTTGCTATTCCTTGAAAGAATCCTTTTAAGATACCACCGGCTGCAGCAATTGGTACTATGGCAATGGAAACATAAAGTGTCATTGTTATGGCATCATTCTTTAATAAGTTTTCAGAAATAAATGGAGCGACATAAAGGAAAATTGGAGTAAATGCTAGAATAGATATAACAGTAACGATGACAGATGTTCGCATGACCGAGAAATAACTAGAAATAGCATTTCTTGTTCTTAACTCAGCAATAATTTTGGACATTGCAATAGGTATGCCAAGCTGAATTAGAGATAGAAAGAAAATAAACGCTGGATAAGCAGTCATATATATGCCATATGCTTCTTCTCCAGTTAATCGAACGAATTGCATTCGGTAAACAAACCCTAGAAACTTGGACAAAAAGATTGCAAGCATTAACAAAATAGATCCTCTTAAAAATGTAGACATATAAACACTTCCTTCTCAAATACAGGAACATCGTTTACAATAACAATATGCTTACTACTTGGTACATTATTCTTTAAATGGGGTGCTGTATTTTGGAAAACACTTACGAAGAAATATTTAAACATGTACTACCTGCTTTAGAGAGTAAAAAAAGTGAATTTGAAGTATATCAATATAAGACTGTCTCTGAAAAAGATATATGGAATTTTTGTAATACAAAAAAGTGGCGTAAAAAAGTTGTGGCAGAAATTCCGTTACATCAAATAGTAAATGATATTCTCTCAATATCACCAGCCGAATATATGACATTCGAACAGATAGAAAATTTTAAAACTTCGAATTGGTTTTCTGAAATTAATCAAGAAGAATTACAATTGTTATTAAATCACAAAAATGATGATGAATGAACAATCCGTTATTTGACAGTGAGCGCATCGTGTTTCATAATAAACATGTTGCGTTTTTTGTACTTAAAGAAAGTTTACAAGTAGTTATTTAGTAATTGTTTAGCTTCAGATGCTTGTGTTTGAGAAACCTCTCTCGCTACAAAAAAAGTGTCTGCCGCTCTTTTAGGAGGAAATATACATATGAAAACTAGAGGACGCTTAGTCGCGTTTTTACTGCTGATTGTGATTTTTGCTGGTACCATCAGTCCAACCATTAGTGGAGTATTAAATAATATTAAGCTAGGTTTAGACTTGCAAGGTGGGTTTGAAGTACTTTACCAAGTGGAAAAATTGAAAGAAGGACAAGAAATTACAGAGGACGTTGTAAAAGATACGGCAGCAGCACTTTCTAACCGTATTGATGTATTAGGAGTAAGTGAACCTAGTATTCAAATTGAAAGTGGCAATCGTATTCGAGTTCAGCTTGCTGGTGTCGAAGACCAAAACTCCGCAAGGGAACTACTTTCTACGGAGGCAAATTTATCATTCCGTGATGTAGATGATAATATTATGCTAGACGGAACTGATTTAAAAGAGGGTGGAGCAAAGGCTGCCTTTAATCAGCAAGGCCAACCTATCGTGACACTAGAATTGAAAGACGCAAACAAATTTGCAGAAGTTACTTCTGAAATTGCTGCAAAACCAGCACCGGACAATGTCTTGGTAATCTGGATGGATTTTAAAGAAGGTGTAGATTCATACGCAGCTGAAGTGTTGAAAGAGAAACCTAAATTCACTTCAAATCCTAGAGTTTCACAAAGAATTAGTTCAAATAGTGTAGAAATATCTGGATCTTTCGATGTGGAAGAAACAAAAAATCTAGCTGGTATATTAAATGCTGGAGCATTACCTGTTCACTTAGAGGAAATTTACTCTACATCTGTAGGTGCACAATTTGGAGCTCAAGCATTAAATAGTACTATTTTAGCTGGAATTATTGGGATTGCTGCAATCTTTATTTTCATGCTTTTCTACTACCGTTTACCTGGGCTAGTAGCAGTTATTTCATTAGTAGTGTATATTTTCTTAATCCTAGTTATATTCGATTGGATTAATGGAGTATTAACATTACCAGGTATTGCAGCAATTGTTCTTGGGGTTGGTATGGCAGTTGATGCAAATATCTTAACTTATGAACGAATAAGGGAAGAATTACGAGTTGGTAAATCAGTTAAAAAGGCATTTAATACTGGAGCAAAAGAGGCTTTCACAGCGATTTTTGATGCAAATATTACTACACTATTAGCTGCAGCAGTGTTATTCTTCTTTGGTACAAGTTCTGTTAAAGGGTTTGCTACATTACTAATGATCAGTATTTTAGTCGTGTTCCTAACTGCGGTATGGGCTTCTAGAATACTATTAGGGTTACTTGTAAACAGTGGTTACTTCGATAATAAGCCAGGTTGGTTCGGTATTCCAAAGAAACGAATTCACCCTCCTGAAGAAGAAGTGGATACACTTGACTTAACTACTAAATTTGACCGATTCGATTTTGTACGCAGTCGAAAAATTTTCTATACATTATCTATTATTTTAACGGTAGCTGGAATTATCACCTTAAGTACAATTCAACTGAACTTAGGAATAGATTTCTCTAGTGGAACTCGTGTTGAAATTCAAACAAATGAAACGTTAACAAAAGAATTTGTAGCTGAGAAGTTAGATAAGGTAGAATTGTCTTCTGAAGATATTGTTCTATCGGGAGATAATAGCGAAAATGCAGTTATTCGTTATAAAGAAGACTTTACACAAGATGAAATAAAAAAATTAAAAACAGAAATGAATGAGCAATTTGGGGTCGAGCCAACTGTAAGTACTGTTTCACCTACCGTTGGAGTAGAACTTGCTAAAGATGCAATAAACGCTCTACTAATTGCTGCTATTGGAATTGTTATTTACGTAGCGTTCCGTTTTGAATGGAGAATGGGATTTGCTTCCATTGTTTCATTACTACATGACGCATTCTTAATGGTATCAATTTTTAGTATATTACGATTAGAAGTAGACATAACATTCATTGCAGCAGTTCTAACGATTGTCGGATATTCGATCAATGATACAATCGTTACATTTGACCGTATTCGTGAAAACTTACATCGTAGCAAAAAGATTACTTCTGAAGAGGAACTGGCAACAATCGTGAACAAATCATTACGTCAAACGCTAGGCCGTTCTGTTAATACCGTGTTAACTGTAATTTTAGTAGTTGTTGCGCTCCTATTATTTGGGGCAGAAGGTATTCAAAACTTCTCGATTGCATTATTAATCGGTTTAATAGCTGGGACGTATTCTTCTATTTTTATCGGTGCTCAAATTTGGTATGATCTTAAAGCAAAAGAGCTTCGTAAATCTGGTGGCATTGATGTAAAGAAAGAAGAGAAAAAATGGGGTTCTGATGAGCCTGTAGTATGAAGCCTATTAATTCAATGGAACAGAGTATATGGTGCATATATTCTGTTCCATTTTTATGTGATTTTATGGTAAAATAAACAATAAAAGAGGTGCTACATATGAAACTTCAATGGTCATTATTATTTGGATTATTATTTGCTGTTATCATTGCTTTATTTGCTGTTTATAATGTTGATGCGGTTCCAGTGAATTATGTATTTGGAACAGCAGGATGGCCTCTTATTTTAGTCATTCTAGGTTCTGCACTACTTGGAGCTCTATTAAGTGGTACAGTAGCAATTTATCGTTCCTTTATACTTTCAAGAAAAGTAAAACATCTAGAAAAAGAGCTTGAAAAGAAGGAAGCTTCAATCGGTGCACTTCAAAATGAATTGTTATTAAATCAAGAGAAAAAAGCAGTTAAAAAAGATGAGGAACTAAAGGATCAAAACACAACGATATAAAGTAATATGATTCTACTTTGAAAAAATGAGATATTTTTAGAAATCTAGAAACCTTTTGGCAAAAGTCAAAAGGTTTTTTTGCGACTATAACTCTAGTATAATAAGAAACGAGGAAGTGAAAATATGATTCAATCGAAGAAAAGATGGCGTATATCTAGACCAAATGATCACCTAGTGTCCTTATTTGAAAATGAACTAATCATACCTCGTGTATGTGCAAAAGTATTAGTTTCAAGAGGGTTTCAATCAATACAAGAAGCGCAGAATTTTTTAAATTTAACGGAAGAAAATATACATAGTCCATTTTTGTTGAATGGAATGGATCAATTAGTGGAACGAGTTCATAGAGCAATAGAAAACCAAGAAAGAATTATGGTTTATGGCGACTATGATGCGGATGGTATTACAAGTACTACAGTTTTGATGAAAACATTGTTATCAATGGGAGCTGACGTTTTATATAAAATTCCTAATCGATTTATCGATGGTTATGGACCAAGTGAACGATTATTTCAAGAAGCGTTTGAAGAAGGGGTTCAATTAATCATAACGGTAGATAATGGTATTTCAGGCTTGAAACAAATACAATTTGCTAAGGATTTAGGAATGGATGTGATTGTGACCGATCATCATGAACCTGGAGAAGAGCTGCCCGTAGCAGATATTATAATTCATCCAGGATTAGAAAATTCTACCTATCCATTTCCCCACTTAGCTGGAGTTGGCGTTGCGTTTAAAGTAGCCCATGCTCTAATTGGAGAGATTCCAGAGGAATTATTGGATTTAGTTGCAATAGGAACAATTGCCGATTTAGTTTCTTTAACGGATGAGAATCGTTATTTTGTTCAACGAGGTATCCATCAAATGAAACGAACGAAATCAGTTGCAATTGAAGCATTATCCAATGTTAGTGGAGTTGAGATTCCAACCATTAATGAGGAAACAGTTGGTTTTATGTTCGGTCCTCGCATAAATGCAGTTGGTAGACTAGGTGACGCGACACCGGGAGTAGAATTATTTTTAACGGATGACCGAACTCATGCTTTATCTATAGCTAATATGTTAAATGAGAAAAATAAAGAACGTCAGGCTATAGTGAAAAAAATTACAGACGAAGCTACGGAAATAATTGAACAGGAGTATAGATTAGATGGACCTAGTGTCATCGTCGTAGGTAAGAAAGATTGGAATCCAGGTGTACTTGGTATTGTGGCTTCCAAGCTAGTGGAAAAGTATTATCTTCCAGCAATTGTTTTAGGATTTGATAACGAAAAACAAGTTGCAAAAGGCTCTGCTCGAAGTATTGATGGATTCCATATGTACAAAGAAATTGCTAAAAATAACGATATTGTCCCTCACTTTGGTGGACATCCGATGGCAGCTGGAATGACTCTCCCATTAGAAAATGTGGATCTATTTCGTAATAGATTAGAGGGACAAGCTAAAGAATGTTTAACAGAGGAACAATTAATTCCAGTAATATCCATTGATGTTCCTTTAGAAGTGCATGAAATAACAACGGATTCTATAGAATCACTTCAGAAGCTAGCACCATTCGGAATGGATTTTGCAAAACCAATTTATTGTATCGAGGATGTTGAAATTTCTTCTATGCGAAAAATAGGTTCAGCCCAAAATCATGTAAAAATGGAGATTTCCCAAGGTTCAAGTTCTCTAGATGCTATTGGATTTGGAAGAGGGGAATTAGCAGATGAGATAGCCCCAGCAACAAAGGTTTCCTTTGTTGGCGATATTCAAATTAATGAATGGAATGGTCGAAAAAAACCGCAACTGATGATTCATGATGCAAAAGTGAATGAATGGCAACTCTTTGATATAAGAGGAATAAGACAAGTTAACCGTTGGCTACCAAATATACATGCAGAGAAGACCGTATTTATTGCCTTTAATGAAGCAACTATTACTCACTTTAGTTCTTTAATACAAGAAAAAGTTTGGTTGTTTTCAGAACTAATGGAGCAAAAAATAACATACGATTATGTTGTAATTCTTGATTTACCACCGGATGAGATGTTGTTGAAACAAGTTTTAGAATATCATGACTGGTCAAGAATTTACGTCCATTTCTACGCTAGTGAATCGACTTATTTTGAAGGATTGCCAACTAGAGAACAATTTAAGTGGTACTATTCCTTTTTAGTAAAACGGAAAACTTTTGCATTAAAACAACATGTCCACGAATTATCGAAGCATACAGGGTGGAGTCAAAAGACATTTAATTTCATGTCAAAGGTGTTTTTTGAGCTTAGTTTTGTTAAAATAGAGGGTGGGATGTTAGTTCTAAATGATAGCGTAGTGAAAACGGAGTTATCGGAAGCACCATCTTATAAACAGCGCGCACAACAAATTGAGCTAGAGCAAAAATTATTATACGCGCCATATATTGAGCTGAAACAATGGTTTGAAGAGCGAAAAGCAGTACAAACCGTTCCTGAGGAGGAGCAAACATGGATTTAAAGCAATATATTACAATCGTGGAAGACTGGCCAAAACCAGGAATAAGATTTAAAGACATTACAACAATTATGGATAATGGGGAAGCTTATAAATACGCTACAGATCAAATTGTTGAATATGCGAAAAAAGTAGATGCAGATATTATAGTTGGACCGGAAGCACGTGGATTTATCATTGGATGTCCTGTTGCTTATGCACTTGGTGTTGGATTCGCTCCAGTGCGTAAAGAAGGTAAACTTCCTAGAGAAGTTATCCGTGCGGAATACGGCTTAGAATATGGCAAAGATGTGCTTACAATGCATAAAGACGCAGTAAAACCAGGACAAAAAGTATTAATCGTAGACGATTTACTTGCAACTGGGGGCACAATTGAAGCAACAGTTAAATTAGTGGAAGAGTTAGGCGGAATAGTAGTTGGCTGCGCATTTTTGATAGAGCTAACTTACTTAGAGGGTCGCAATAAGCTAAACGAATATGACATTTGTGCATTGATACAATACTAGGAGTATATTAGGAATTGTAGGATAATGTCACTTATCTATAGACACTTTTTCGACAATATAAGGGTGGACTTTACAAGTCCATCTTTTTTTTTATACAATATAGCTTATATACTATTCTAGAAATATAACGAAATCAGGTGATTTGGCATGGCAAAAGATCAAGTGAAGACAGCGGAAGATGTTTTCGATACAGTTTCCACGTATATGAATGTAGGGCATGTTGAATTTGTAAAAAAAGCTTATAAATTAGCAGAACTTGCTCATCGAGAACAATTTCGGAATTCAGGTGAACCATATATATTACATCCAATTCAGGTAGCCGGTATTCTTGCTGATCTTCAAATGGATCCAGAAACAGTTGCTGCTGGCTTTTTACATGATGTAGTGGAAGATACAGACTATACACGGGAAGATATTGTAGAAGAATTTAATGAAGAGGTTGCACTTCTAGTGGAAGGTGTAACAAAACTCGGTAAAATAAAATATATGTCAAAAGAAGAACAACAAGCAGAGAATCATCGTAAAATGTTTATCGCTATGGCTCAGGATATTCGAATCATCTTAATAAAACTTGCTGACCGTTTACATAATATGCGCACGTTAAAACATTTACCTGAAGAAAAACAACGTCGTATTTCCAATGAAACATTAGAAATATTTGCCCCACTTGCACATCGTTTAGGTATATCTGCTGTGAAATGGGAGTTAGAAGATACAGCACTTCGTTACTTAAATCCACAACAATATTATCGCATCGTAAATTTCATGAAAAAAAAGCGTACTGAGCGCGAATCTTACTTAACAAATGTAATGAATGATATTAGAAAACAATTGGATGAAATGGAAGTTGATGCAGATATATCTGGTCGACCAAAACATATTTATAGTATTTATCGAAAAATGGTCGTACAAAACAAACAGTTTAACGAAATTTATGACCTTCTCGCAATGCGCATCATTGTGAAAAGTATAAAAGACTGTTATGCAGTATTAGGAGTTATCCATACGTTATGGAAACCAATGCCGGGTAGATTTAAAGATTATATTGCCATGCCAAAGCAAAACTTATATCAATCCCTCCACACTACTGTAATTGGACCAAATGGAGATCCACTAGAAGTGCAAATCCGAACAGAAGAAATGCATAATATTGCAGAATTCGGGGTTGCGGCACACTGGGCGTATAAAGAGGGAAGAAAAGTTGAAACAAATAAACAATCTATCGACTCCAAACTCACTTGGTTTAGAGAAATCCTTGAATTTCAACAAGAATCATCAAATGCAGAAGAATTTATGGAGTCTTTGAAATTCGATCTATTTTCTGATATGGTGTATGTTTTTACTCCAAAAGGTGATGTAATTGAGCTTCCAGCAGGATCTGTTCCAATCGATTTTGCCTATCGCGTCCATTCTGAAGTAGGAAATAAAACAATTGGAGCTAAAGTGAACGGTAAAATGGTCCCGTTAGATACGAAGTTAAAAACGGGAGATATTATCGAGGTTTTAACTTCTAAACAATCATTTGGGCCAAGCCGTGATTGGGTGAAAATTGCACAATCTTCTCAAGCAAAAAATAAAATTAAACAGTTTTTTAAAAAGCAGCTGCGTGATGAAAATGTTTTAAAAGGTAAAGAGCAAGTAGAAAAAGAAATAAAAGCACAAGAGTTTGAAGTAAAAGAAGTATTAACTGCTGAAAATATAAAGCGTGTTTGCGAAAAATATGCATTTGCTGGTGAAGAAGATTTATATGCAGCAGTTGGTTTTAACGGTATTACAGCACAACAAGTTGTAAATCGTTTAGCGGAAAAAATGAGAAAAATACGCGATCAAGAAGAAGCATTAGAAAAAATTACAACTGAAATGAAAGCACCAGTTGTGAAGAAGACAACAGAATCAGGTGTTGTTGTAAAAGGTATTGAAAATTTGCTCATTCGTCTCTCTAGATGTTGTAGTCCAGTTCCTGGAGACGATATCGTTGGTTTTATTACTAAAGGAAGAGGCGTATCCGTTCACCGTGCAGATTGTCCGAACGTACAAAGTGACGAATCACTTTCTAGAATTATTGAAGTGGAATGGGAACAGTCTGATACGCCAATGAAAAAAGACTATCATGTTGATATTGAAGTATCAGCTTTTGATCGTCCAGGCTTGTTGAACGAAGTATTACAAGTGGTAAATGAATCAAAAACAAATATTGCCGCAGTAAGTGGCAAAACAGAAAATGATATGGCGACGATTAATTTAACCATTAAAATAACTGATATTGCTCATTTGCATAAAGTTGCTGATCGTATTAAGCAATTACCAGATGTGTATTCTGTTCAACGTATTATCAATTAAAGGAGTTTCTATTTTATGAAGGTATTACTTCAGCGCTGTAAAAATGCTTCTGTGACAGTAGATGGAGAAATTACCGGCTCCATTGAATTTGGCTATTTATTGCTAGTAGGCATTACAGCAACAGACAGTGAAAAAGAAATAAACTATTTAGTAGACAAAATTGCAGGATTGCGGTTATTTGAGGATGTAGAGGGTAAGATGAATCTCTCAATTGTTGAACGTGGAGGGGCTATTCTCTCTGTTTCTCAATTTACTTTATATGCGGATACACGGAAGGGAAGAAGACCAAGTTTTATCGATGCAGCTCGTCCAGAAATTGCGAAGCCGTTATGGGAACTTTTTAACAGTAGGCTACGTGCAAAAGGCTTTGTTGTGGAGACGGGTGTGTTTGGTGCAATGATGGATGTTTCTTTTACAAACGATGGTCCTGTTACAATTATGCTTGAAGCATAAAATCGCTTTTCTGCGTGTTCTTCTGCAAACGTTATTTCGTAGAAGTATCCGAAATGATGTTTGTTCAGCGTTCGATAGTAATCTTTGGATTCCATATAAAAAAATCGTCCTTCTTAAAATGGTTGTGTGGTAACTTTCATTTTTAAAGAAGCGACGATTTTTTTATTCATTTTTAATATAGATTTAATTAAATCATTGAGCTTGCGCGAGACTCCTGCGGAAAAACGGGATGCACTTAGAAAGTCCCTGAATTCAGCTTTACAAGACGGGAATGTGCAATAACACAATAGATAAGAAAATCGTTGAAACGGCTCCCTTTCCGGAGGCCACTGAAAAAGTCACTTTTTTCAAAAAATAAAAACGAAATCCCATAATTCCTTCACTTTTTAGGGTGTTTATGGGGACGTCATGCCAATTTTGATACAAATATACTTCTCAAGTGGTGACTTTATTTTCTGAATTTTTGTTTTTCAGTGGCCTCCCTTTCCGCGGGCGTTGCCTCAGTCTCCTCGCTACGCTGCGGGGCCTTCGACTAACGCTATTCCCGCAGGAGTGTCGCCTTTTTCAACGATTTTCTAGAAATGAAAAGTATTTATCAAAAAAATAGAAAGGTTTTCAGTGCTCTCCTCACTTCGAGGACACTGAAAAAGTCTCAATTATTTGCTTTGCAAGACGGGAATGTGCAATAACACAATAGATAAGAAAATCGTTGAAACGGCTCCCTTTCCGGAGGCCACTGAAAAAGTCACTTTTTTTCAAAAAATAAAAACGAAATCCCATAATTCCTTCACTTTTTAGGGTGTTTATGGGGACGTCATGCCAATTTTGATACAAATATACTTCTCAAGTGGTGACTTTATTTTCTGAATTTTGGTTTTTCAGTGGCCTCCCTTTCCGCGGGCGTTGCCTCAGTCTCCTCGCTACGCTGCGGGGCCTTCGACTAACGCTATTCCCGCAGGAGTGTCGCCTTTTTCAACGATTTTCTAGAAATAAAAAAGTATTTATCATAAAAAATAGAATCACTAAACATAGGAAGGGGATGCCCTCATTAGTCATTTTTCAATGATTTTTGAGGGCATCCCTATGTTTTTTAGTTTATTTGAGAATCAAAATAATTTATTATTCCGTTATAAATTCCAAGTGATGCTTGTTCTCTGAATTGAGGTGTAGTTACATAGCGTTCTTCCACTGGATTACTTAAAAAACCTAACTCTATTAAAATGGCTTTTTGTTTATTTTCTCTTAAAATTAAATAGTTTCCAGGTTGCGTGCCACGATCTTTCATCGATACCATGTTCCCAAGCTCTTTATGTACATAAGTAGCAAGTTCTTTTTGAAAATCGTGCATGTAGTATGTAGTGTAACCACGAACAGAGCTATTTTCAATTGCATCATAGTGTAAGCTAACAAACGCATCTGCGGCAGACTGATGACCAATGGAAACTCGTTTACGAAGGTCTACGTATACATCTGACTCACGTGTCATGATGACATTAGCCCCAGCGGCTTGTAATTTAGAAGCTAATAATTCTGCTGTTAGAAGGGTAATATCCTTTTCATCTGTACCAAGAGCTCCTGTCGTTCCCCTATCATTTCCACCATGCCCTGCATCAATAACAAGTGTTACTCCTTGTAAAGTTCCTTTTTTTCGTTCTTTAATCGGTTCTGTTATGGATGAATTATCCGAATTAGAAGATGAGACAACCCAGCTAGCGACATAAGCAATCGTTTTATCTGAAAGCTCGATTTTATACCAGTCTTTTTCTTTCTCTAAAACGGGGAAAGATTCTCCGGCATTTACGCGTGCAACAACTTCACTATTGGTCGTGCTTTCTGATCTTAAGTTTGTCCCATTGTATAAAATTTTGATGGTTTCTAGAGACGTTGTTGACTCAGAAGATAAAGAATGAACGGCAAATTGCCCGTAAAAGCTATAGACCCATCCTTTTTTACCATTCTCTAATTCAATTTGAACCCAGTTATGATCTTTTGTTATGACTTTAAATTGCTCGCTTTTTGAAACTTGTCCTATTATTTTGGATGAAAGATCAGCCTTTGCACGAACATTTAAGACGTCTACGGAAACTACAAAGATTTCACGAGTACTAGTAGTCTGTTCAGTTTTCGGTTCTTTCTCTATTGCTTGTTTAACAATAGATACATAATCGCTATGGACCCAACCTTTTTTGTCTTGGAAAGATATTTCAATCCATTGTCCTTCTGATTTGAATGTAGTAAGTTGAGTTCCTTCTTGAATTTGACCGATTACTGCTGAAGACAACGATGGATCCTTTCGAACATTTAATTTATTCACTTTGGAAATAACTTGTTTATTCGTCATTTCTGTCGAATCGCTTGTTGTATACCAGCCTGCGACCCATCCATTAGTATTTCCGTATTTAACTTGAAGCCAATCATTTTCTTTACCGATTACTGTGAGTTTATCATTTTGCTCAACTTCACCGATTATATCGAATGTGAGACCGGGGCCAGAACGGACTTTAAGTGAAGGCACATTTACAGTCACTTCTGATTCTTGTGCATACACCTTGAAGACAGGAATTAATAAAATAATGGCAAGTAGGAAAATCGTCATTTTTTGTAATAGTTTGTCGTTCATTGAATCCCTCCCATCCTTATTGTAAATATTTTCTCATGAAAATTCTACCTTTTATTGAAAAGGGTTGACTTATTTAATAACTGTCATTAAGATAAAGTATAATTATAAACAATAAACAAACCGAAGACCGAAAAAGTAGCTGTTTTAAACGGATGAAAAGAGAAGGAGAGACGTGGCTGAAATCTTTCCTACAGACGAACTCAGTGAACAACATTCGAGAGGTTTTTTGTCGAAAAAGTGTAACTTTAGTAGGCAAAAACGGTACTGGTCGTTATTCAGTGAAGAGAGGGTCATTTAATTTGTGACCAACTAGGGTGGAACCGCGGAAGCTAATATAAGCTCTCGTCCCTTGCATATATGCAAGGGATGAGGGCTTTTTTATTTTTTATTTGAAGGGAGATAAAGTTATGGATATTAAAGTACCTAGAGGAACACAAGACATATTGCCTAGTGATTCTGGTAAATGGCAAATAGTAGAGGAATTGATCAGAGAAACCTGTAGTTTGTTCCAATATAAAGAAATTAGAACTCCCATTTTTGAACATACAGAATTATTTACAAGAAGTGTTGGGGATACGACGGATATCGTTCAAAAAGAAATGTATACATTTCAAGATCGTGGCGATCGATCATTAACATTAAGACCTGAAGGGACTGCTTCGACAGTTCGTGCATATGTAGAACATAAAATGTTTGGTTACGCTGACCAGCCAGTTAAATTGTATTATATGGGACCGATGTTCCGATATGAGAGACAGCAAGCAGGAAGATACAGACAATTTGTTCAATTTGGAATTGAAGCGATTGGAAGTGCCGATCCAGCAATAGATGCAGAAGTAATCTCATTGGCAATGTCCGTTTACCAAAAAGCAGGGTTAAAAAATTTGAAGCTTGTTATTAACTCTCTTGGAGATACAGAAAGCCGAGTTGCACACAAAGAGGCGTTAGTAAATCACTTCGAACCACATATTAAAGAATTTTGCACAGATTGCCAAAATAGACTGCAAAAAAATCCACTTCGCATATTAGATTGTAAAGTTGATCGTAATAACCCATTAATGGCGTCAGCGCCATCTCTTGCAGATTTTTTAAACGATGAATCTGCTACTTATTTTGAAAAAGTAAAAGAATATTTGACCATTTTAAATATTCCTTTTGTAGTGGATCCTAACTTAGTTCGCGGATTAGATTATTACAATCACACTGCATTTGAAATAATGAGTACTGCTGAAGGCTTAGGTGCAATTACAACTTTAGCTGGCGGTGGGAGATACAATGGCCTTGTTGAAGAGCTTGGTGGACCAGAATCACCAGGAATTGGATTTGCAATGAGTATTGAACGATTATTACTTGCTTTAGAGGCAGAGGATAATAATTGGGCAACCCTTTCTATGTTAGATGTATATGTAATTAGTATGGGAGAAGCTGCTAAGAAAAAAGCAGTGGAACTTACAAATGTATTCAGACAGAATAACATCACTTCAGAAATGGATTATTTAGATCGTAAAATAAAAACACAAATGAAGTCTGCGGATCGAATGAAAGCAAAATTTGTCCTCATAATAGGGGACGATGAACTTGAAAAAGAAAGTGTTATGCTTAAAAATTTGTCAAATGGAGAACAGCAACTGATACCACTAAACAAATTAGTAGAGCAAGTAAAAAATAGTATTACAGCTTGGGTGGAGGAAGAAAAATGAAAAGAACACATACTAGTGGAGAATTAAACATGCAACAAATTGGAGAAACTGTCCATTTAATCGGTTGGGTACAAAAACGAAGAGATTTAGGCGGACTTATTTTCGTAGATGTAAGAGATCGTTCAGGTATTGTGCAAGTAGTATTTAATCCGGAAATTTCCGAAACAGCGATTCAAGTAGCAGATAAACTTCGTAATGAATACATCATTGAGGTACAGGGTACAGTAATTGCTCGAGCTGCAAATCAAGTAAATCCCAATATGCCTTCTGGAGAGATTGAAGTACACGCAGCAGAAGTATCTATTATTAATGAAGCAAAGAATCCTCCTTTCGCAATTGAAAATCAATCTGACGCTGGAGAAGATATTAGATTAAAATATCGTTACTTAGATTTAAGAAGACCAGTAATGTACGACACGTTTAAGATGCGATCAGACATTACTAAAACAGTTAGACGTTTTTTGGATGAAGAAGGCTTTTTGGAAGTAGAAACACCTATTTTAACAAAGTCTACTCCAGAAGGAGCACGTGATTATTTAGTGCCAAGTCGAGTGCATAGCGGTGAATTTTATGCATTACCTCAATCGCCACAATTGTTTAAGCAAATGCTAATGGTTGCTGGATTCGAAAAGTATTATCAAATTGCTAGATGCTTCCGAGATGAAGATTTACGTGCAGACCGTCAACCAGAATTTACTCAAATCGATATGGAAATGAGTTTCCTATCTATGGATGAGATTCTGGAAATGAATGAGCGTATGATGAAAAAAGTGATGAAAGACGTCAAAGGCATAGATGTGACAATCCCGTTCCAACGTATGGATTACGATGAAGCAATGGCGCGATTTGGTTCGGATAAACCTGATGTTCGCTTTGGATTAGAGTTAGTAAACTTATCCGAAATCGTGAAGGATAGTGCATTTAAAGTTTTTGCATCTGCGATTGAAAATGGAGGAGAAGTTAAGGCGATTAATGTGAAAGGTGCCGCTGATAACTATTCTCGAAAAGATATCGATGCACTTGGTGAATTTGCAGGAGTTTATGGAGCAAAAGGACTTGCTTGGTTAAAAGTAGATGAAGAAGGTCTAAAAGGTCCAATTGCGAAGTTTTTCGAAGGAGAAGCGGCAACTAGTTTAATTGAAACTTTAGAAGCAACTGCAGGAGATTTACTGTTATTCGTTGCAGATAAAAAATCAGTAGTAGCAGATGCTCTAGGAGCACTTCGCTTAAAACTTGGGAAAGATCTTCAATTAATCGATGAAAACCGCTTTGAATTTCTTTGGGTTATTAACTGGCCGTTATTTGAATATGATGAAAAAGATGGGCGTTACAAAGCTGCTCACCATCCTTTCACAAGACCGTTCGAAGAAGATCTGCCTTTAATGGATACAGATCCAAGTAAAGTCCGAGCACAAGCATATGACTTAGTTTTAAATGGTTATGAACTCGGTGGAGGATCACTACGTATATATTCAAGAGAAGTTCAAGAAAAAATGTTTGAAATACTTGGATTCTCACAGGAAGAAGCGAAAGCACAGTTTGGTTTCCTAATGGAAGCGTTCGAATATGGTACTCCTCCACATGGCGGTGTTGCTTTTGGTTTGGATCGTGTCGTAATGTTACTTTCAGGTAGTACAAACTTACGCGATACAATCGCATTTCCGAAAACGGCAAGTGCAAGTTGCTTGTTAACTCAAGCGCCTAGTACTGTAGCCACAGCTCAACTTGAGGAATTAAGCCTAAACGTAATTGTTCAGAATAGTGAAAAAATAACGCAATAAAATAATTGAAGTTTCAAAATACGTATGCTATTATACAAGTAATACGAATCCTGATGTGTTCGCAACATGCCAATCAGTTTTGACCGAACAATTTATATCGTCGGGAGTCTAACTTTTATTACAAATGACATGCCTCCATTGAGGACGTCAGGCATAATAAAGAGGACACCCACCTGCTGAGTGCGGGTTCAAAACGATACGCTTTCATTTGACGGCACGATTGGGATTCGTCCTTACATTGATCAATTTCCCCTCTAGCAACAATTGCTGGAGGGTTTTTCATGGAAACTATTCCGACTAATTTTATATAAATGGAGTGTTTTATATATGTTACATCAATTTTCTAGAAATGAGCTTGCAATAGGTAAAGAAGGCGTGGATTTATTAAAAAATACGACCGTGGCAATCTTAGGAGTTGGAGGAGTTGGCTCTTTCGCTGCAGAAGCATGTGCAAGAAGTGGGGTTGGTCGAATTATTTTAGTCGATAAGGACAATGTTGATATTACTAATATTAATAGACAGCTTGTAGCTTATATTTCGACGATAGGTCGCTCTAAATCAGAGGTAATGAAAGAACGTATAGCAGATATTAATCCAGAATGTGAAGTGATTGATATGCATATGTTTTATACGGAAGAAACATTTGAACAATTCTTTGCAATGAATATTGATTACGTAATCGATGCTTCTGATACGATTATTTACAAAATACATTTGATGAAAGAGTGCTTAAAAAGAGGCATTAAAATTATTTCAAGTATGGGTGCTGCTAATAAAACAGATCCTACCCGTTTTAAAATAGCGGATATATCTAAAACACATACAGATCCAATCGCGAAAATAATTCGAACTAAATTACGAAAAGAAGATCGTATTACAAAAGGGATTCCAGTCGTGTTTTCCGATGAAAGTCCAATTATTGTTCGAGAAGATGTTGTGGAGACAGTAGGAAAGCCAGATGCAGCAATTCGTAAAGCGAAAATGCCACCATCTTCGAATGCGTTTGTACCATCGTCAGTTGGTTTAATATGTGCAAGTTGGGTAATAAATGATATTACTAGGGAAATTCATATTAATCGAGTGCAATAATTAGTTGAAGTTTTTTCCTATTCCCATATACTATAATTACAGCAGTATAAAAAGTGAAGTAATAAGGAGGAGAACGTAATGACTGAAACAAATAACCAAGATGCACCGAAAAAGAAAATGACATTGCAAGAAGCAGTAAAGCAAAAGCTAGAAGAAAAGAAGAAACTATCTTCTGGTGGAAAAGGTACAGGAAATGGACCAGCAACAAATCAAAAAATGAAAAGTCAGCAAACAAAAAAAGTTAGTAATACAAGACGTAAAATGGGTGTGTAAAAGAAACACTCCTTAGAATTTAATGCAATATGTTCTGCGAAAAGATTACTACATAGAATAAATGTAGTAAAACTTATAAATCCAGTCTAGTATTAATCTAGACTGGATTTTTAATTTGAATATAGGTTATCTTTTTAAAGAATATGAAAGTATATAAATTTATAGAATGGATTCCGTTCCAAGCGGACTCTTTCCGCGGGCGTTGCCTCAGCCTCCTCGCTACGAGGGCGCTGAAAAAGTGTCATTCAAATAAATTATCTATCAAATAGTCCTAAGAGTATTTAGCGCTTTGGCATTCGCTTTCCGCGGGCGAGCGCCGAGCCTCCTCCTACGCTTCGCTTCGTGCGGGGTCTCGTCTGTCTCGCTTTCCCGCAGGAGCCTCATGCGTCGCGCTATATTCTCTTAAATAAATACAGCAAATTGTTCCTCCAAAAATACTAATTCGAGTTTTTCAGTGCCCTCCTCGCTACGCTGTGGGGTCTTCGACTAACGCTTATCCCGCTGGAGTCGCCGATTTTCACTACAACCATCTAGTATAGAAAAATGTATTCATGCTCTTTCTATTCTAGTATTTTTACGGAGTACTTATTATTCTTTTTTAAATTTTTCTATACGGTGATAAATCGCAGCAAGACGTCTTTCTTCACCAGCCTCTATTGGCTTATAAAATTGTGTCCCAATCAAATTTTCTGGAAGATAATTTTGTTTCACCCAACCACCAAAAGTACCAATTTTATGATTATGCGGATATATATAACCTCCATGACCAAGTTCGCTTGCTCCTGTGTAATGGGTGTCTTTTAAATGACTTGGAATATCTCCAGTTTTCCCTTGATGAATACTTGAAATTGCCGCATCAAGTGCAGCGTAAGCGGAATTCGATTTCTCAGATAAACACATTAAAACGATTGCATTTGCTAATGGAATACGTGCTTCTGGCAGACCAAGTCTTTCAGCTGCTTGAATGGCTGCAAGTACTTGTGGTCCAACGGAAGGATTAGCAAGGCCGATATCTTCATAGGACATGACGAGAAGTCTTCTAGAAACAGCTACTAAATCTCCATTTTCAAGTAAATGAGCTAAGTAATATAGTGCCGCATCTGTGTCACTTCCACGAACAGATTTTTGTAATGCAGACAAAAGATTATAAAAGTGTGATCCTTTTTTATCTCCAAAAACTCCTACTCGATCAATTAAACTGTTCAAAATAGAATCCTCTATTACTGTGACTCCATTCTGTTCGAAACTTGCGAATACGGTAGATTCAAGCAATGTTAATGCTTTTCTAGCGTCTCCATTTGCTGCATCCGCAATTTTTTTTCTTTGGTCGTCAGTTAGATCAATTTTTGTTTGACCGAGTCCTTTTTCTTTATCTTGCAGGGCTCTTTGCAGTAACATATCTACATCTTCTGTCGTGAGTCGCTTAAGTTGTTTGATTTCGCCACAACGAGATCGTATTGCAGGGTTTACATCATGAAATGGATTTTCTGTTGTTGCACCGATTAAAATAATAGACCCATTTTCTACATGGGGTAAAAGTGTGTCCTGTTGTAGCTTATTAAATCGATGAATTTCGTCTAAAAACAAAATCACTTTACCACTTAGCCTTGCATCGGCTACAACATCTTCTACATCTTTTTTGCCGGCCTTAGTAGCATTTAATGCAATAAAAGGGAGTTTTGTTGTACCTGCAATTGCAAAAGCAAGTGAAGTTTTCCCAACACCGGGGTCACCGTATAAAAGCATAGAAGGTACATGTCCATTTTTTATCATTTTATATAATGCCGTATCACTTCCAATGACATGTTGTTGACCGGCTATTTCATCAATTGTATGAGGTCTCATACGATATGCTAATGGTTCATTATGCAAAATGATCTCTCCTTACTCAAGTCTAGCTATAACGTTGTTGTTATTTAGACAGTCGGTTCTTAATTTATTTCGTACGTGTGTTCTATCATTATATCGAAGTTTACTGGAAAAGTCATTTTGAAGTCGTTCTATCCATGAATTATGCTATACTTATGAAAGAATTTTTACTAACTTTTGAGGTGAAATGTATTGAAGATATCGACGAAAGGGCGCTACGGACTAACTATAATGATAGCGTTAGGAAAACAATTTGGAGAAGGGCCAGTAGCTTTGCGCCAAATTGCTGCTGACCATGATTTATCTGAAGCGTACCTAGAACAAATCGTTTCTCCGCTAAGAAATGCAGGACTCGTTAAAAGTGTACGGGGGGCTTATGGCGGATATATGCTGGCAAAAGACCCTAGTGTACTTACCGCTGGAGATGTAATTAGAGTTTTAGAGGGACCAATACAACCTGTAGAGGGCATTGAAAACGAAGAACCACCACAGCGTGAATTATGGATGCGTATTCGAGATGCTGTTAAAAATGTGCTAGATACAACAACAATTGAAGATTTGGCACAATACACGGAAGAAAATCCGGATAATACTGGATATATGTTTTATATTTAAGGAGCAGTTTGAAAATGACTAGAATTTATTTAGATCATGCAGCTACAACACCAATGGCAGAAGAAGTAATAAAAACATTCACAGATGAAATGAATAATGAATTTGGTAATGCTTCAAGTATTCATCATACAGGTAGAAATGCTAGAAAAAAATTAGACAATGCTAGAACTATTCTTGCTGCAAGTATTGGTGCATATGAAACAGAAGTAACAATTACAAGTGGTGGAACAGAAGCAGATAATTACGCTGTTTTTGGTACAGCATATTCTAGGAAAAATGAAGGGAAGCATATTGTTACAACGCAAGTTGAGCATCACGCGATTCTTCACGCATGCGAACAATTGGAACGTGAAGGATTTGAAGTAACGTACTTACCTGTAAGTAAAGAAGGAATTGTCGATGTCAATGACTTGAAAAATTCCCTTCGAGAGGATACTATTTTAGTTTCTGTTATGTATGGAAATAACGAGGTTGGTTCGATACAACCGATTCGTGAAATTGGAGAAATTTTGAAAGGTCACACTGCTTATTTTCATACAGATGCAGTGCAGGCATATGGAAGTATCCCGATTAATGTAAATGATCTACAAGTAGATTTACTAAGTGTTTCTAGTCATAAGATTAATGGACCAAAAGGTATTGGTTTTTTATATCAACGTAAAGGAATTCACTTGAAGTCATTATTTTATGGTGGACAACAGGAAAGAAAAAAACGTGCAGGAACTGAAAACGTACCAGCAATAGTTGCATTTGCAAAAGCAGTTGAATTAAAACAACATCAACTAGAAAAAAGCATAAGCCATTATAAGCAGTTAAAGAGTACTTTCCTTAGCCAACTTGAAAGTGATGGAGTTGAGTTCACTGTTAACGGATCGAAGGAACAAGTACTATCACATGTATTAAACATAAGTATTCCAAAAACAGACGTTGAAACATTTTTAGTACAATTAGATCTTGCAGGAATTGATGCTTCAAGTGGATCCGCATGTACTGCTGGTTCCATTGATCCATCACATGTTTTAGTAGCGATGTACGGGGAAAACACACCCGAACTTCGAAATTCAGTTCGTTTTAGTTTTGGTATTAGTAATACAGAGCAACAAGTTATCGATGCAGCAAAGAAAATAAGTAAAATTATTCTAGGTTCATAATGAATAATTGAAATGAGTGAGTATAAATGAAAAAAATTGAGGATACACGAGTAGTTATCGGAATGTCAGGTGGAGTGGATTCATCCGTTGCAGCGTACTTATTAAAAGAACAAGGCTATGATGTTATCGGTATCTTTATGAAAAACTGGGATGACACCGATGAATTTGGCGTTTGTACCGCTACGGAGGATTATGAGGACGTTATAAAAGTATGCAATCAAATTGGCATCCCGTACTATGCCGTAAATTTTGAAAAACAATATTGGGATAAAGTATTTACTTACTTTTTAGAAGAATATAAAGCAGGTAGAACACCAAATCCAGATGTTATGTGTAATAAAGAAATAAAATTTAAAGCCTTTTTAGAACATGCATTGGCATTAGGAGCGGACTACTTAGCAACAGGTCATTATGCACAAGTAGAGGTTAGAGATGGCGAAACCCGGATGCTTAGAGGAAAAGACACAAATAAGGATCAAACCTATTTCTTAAACCAATTGGACCAAGAGCAACTAGAAAAAGTAATGTTCCCAATTGGACATTTGGAAAAGAAAAAAGTTCGAGAAATTGCACTTGAGCAGGGGCTTGCAACAGCGACTAAAAAAGACTCTACAGGTATTTGTTTTATTGGAGAGAGAAATTTTAAAGAGTTTTTAAGCCAATATTTACCTGCACAACAAGGTATGATGGAAACAATGGACGGAAAACCAATGGGAAAACATGATGGATTGATGTACTATACAATAGGTCAACGTCATGGTTTAGGTATTGGTGGAGCTGGTGATCCATGGTTTGTCATTGGGAAAGACTTAGATAGAAATGTTCTGCTAGTTGGTCAAAATATTGATAATGATGCACTTTTCTCAACTAGTTTGACAGCAACGAACTTGTCATTTACTACAACTTTTGAAAAGCCGAAGAAATTTAATTGCACAGCAAAATTTAGATATCGACAAGAAGATGTAGGTGTGCAAGTAGAAATTCTTTCAGATGACGTTGTGTCGGTCACTTTTGACCAACCGGTACGTGCCATTACTCCTGGACAAGCAGTTGTTTTCTATCAAGGAGATGAATGTATTGGTGGGGCAACTATTGACAAAGTGTATAAAGACGGGCTACAACTGGATTACGTTGGCTAATTGGAGGAAGTAAAGTGAACTACAATGAGTTAGGTATACAAGCAATTCAAGAAGAAAATTATGAAAAAGCAGCTGAGTATTTTACAAAAGCTATTGAAGAAAACCCAGATGAAGCGATTGGGTATATAAATTTTGGCAACCTATTAGCGTCTATGAACGAAAATGAACGTGCAGAAAGATTTTTTCAAAAGGGAATTACTTTAGATGAACAAGCAGCTACAGCTTACTATAGTCTAGCCAATTTATATTATGATGTAGAACGCTATGAAGAGGCTGCTAAGCTTTACGAAAAAGCAATTTCTAATGGAATTGAAGGTCCAGATGCGTATTATATGTTAGGGAAAAGCTTTGAAAAATGTGGACAAACAAAACTATCTCTTCCTTATTTACAAAGAGCTTATGAACTAGATTCAAGTGATGGTCAGATTAAATTATCTTATGCCATTGCTTTAGCAAGTTTTGAAATGTTTAAAGAAGCAGAACCTATTTTAAAAGAGATTTTGGAAGCGGATCATGAAAATGCAGATGCACATTATAACTTAGGTATTTTATATGCAGTCTCCACTAGCGATACCGAAGCTGCCCTTTATCATTTGAAGGAAGCATTTACAATTCAACCAGGATATGACCAAGCACGATATGTGTATGATATGATTTCTCTTCGCAATTAATCTAATCCAGCATTTACTTCGACGAGCTCGAGCGGGTTAAACCACGCTGAATTGCGTTAATTGGCTCTGGCGTAATTGATGAAATATTATTTGGAGGCGGTAGTATGACCAACGAAATGAAAAATGAGCAACAATTTATTACGGGTCGTCCTATCGTCTCTATTTTTCATAATCCTCAAAACCTATTTTCCATCATCAAATTAAAAATCAAATCTACAAACACTACATATATAGAAAAAGAAATAATCGTAACTGGTTATTTTCCACAACCCGTTTTAGAGGAGTCTTATAAATTTACAGGATTCGTTAAAAATCATCCGAAATACGGTGTTCAATTTCAGGTCGAAACTTTTCAAAAAGAAGTTCCAGCTACTGAGCAAGGAATTGTTCATTACTTGTCTAGTGATATGTTTCCTGGAATCGGTAGGAAAACTGCTGAACAAATTGTGAAAAAACTAGGGCAAAATGCTATCAATAAAATATTAGATAATCCTGATGCATTAGATGTTATTCCAAAACTTGCAGAAGATAAAAAGCAAACATTGCGTGCTGTTCTACAGCAAAACCTTGGGTTAGAAAAAGTAATGATTCAACTAAATGAATGGGGTTTTGGACCGCAAGTTGCCATGAAAATTTATCAGGCATATCGTGAAGAAACAATTGATTTTTTAACGAAAAATCCTTATCGTTTGATCGAAGAAGTAGAAGGGGTAGGGTTTGTACGAGCAGATGAATTGGGTTACAAATTAGGGATCCAAGGAAACCACCCGGACCGTATTAAAGCAGCGATTTTTCATTTACTGCAATCTGCATCGTTAAGTGAAGGACATGTTTTTATGTATGCTGAACAATTACTCGAGTCTGTAAAGCATTTATTAGAAAGTGCTCAAAGAGAGGAAATTTCCTTCGAATCCATTACTAAGTGCTGTATCGAACTATCAGAAGAGAGTCGAATTGTTGGAGAAGTGAATCGATTTTATATACCATCACTTTATTTTTCAGAAGTTGGTATTAGTTCTAAAATTGAAACTTTGCTTGGTGAAAACGATGCACATCATAAATTTTCTTTAGCTGAAATGAAAAAGCATCTTGGTGGGATTGAAGAAAGATTAGGGGTTCAATATGCAACGACACAAGTTCAAGCAATTGAGACAGCCTTAAACTCTAGCATGACACTACTTACTGGAGGTCCTGGAACTGGTAAAACAACTGTAGTAAGAGGAATTGTTGAATTGTATGCAGAGCTTCATGGACTTTCTTTAGATCCTAAGGAATGGGCGAAAGATAAAAAGGCGTTTCCAGTAGTATTAGCTGCACCAACTGGAAGGGCTGCAAAACGTCTTAGTGAATCTACAGAGCTACCCGCTATGACGATTCATCGATTATTAGGGTTTAATGGACAAGAAAATGATGAAGCAGAAGGAAAAGAAATCGAAGGCAATCTAATTATTATTGATGAAACTTCTATGCTCGATACTTGGCTTGGACATCAATTGTTAAAGGCCATTCCAAAAGAAGCACAAGTGATTTTTGTAGGCGACCAAGATCAGCTACCTCCAGTAGGACCTGGTCAAGTATTAAAAGACTTGCTAGCTTCTAAAAGAATACCAACTGTCGAGTTAATAGATATTTATCGACAATCCGAAGGCTCTTCTATTATTGAACTAGCACATGAGATGAAAAAAGGTACGGTTCCACAAACTCTGTTAGATAAAACAAAGGATCGTTCTTTTATAAAAGCATCCACAGAACAAATTCCTAAAGTAGTAGAACAAGTTTTGAAGAGTGCGTTGTCAAAAGGCCATTCAATTAGAGAAATTCAAGTACTTGCACCAATGTATAGAGGTCCAGCTGGTATAGATGCACTAAATAAAATGATACAAGAAATGGTGAATCCCAATACGGACGGTAAAAGAAAAGAGATGGTCTTTGGAGAAACTATCTACCGGATAGGTGACAAAGTGCTTCAACTTATCAATCAGCCTGAAAGTAATGTTTTTAACGGAGACATGGGTGAAGTGGTTAGTATCTTCAAAGCTGCTGAAACTGTTGAAAAGAAAGAGATGCTCGTTGTATCGTTCGATGGCAATGAAGTAACGTATGAAAAAAATGATTTGAACCAAATTACATTAGCGTATTGTTGCTCTGTGCATAAATCACAAGGTAGTGAGTTCCAAACTGTTATTATGCCTGTAACGAGAAGTTATATGAAAATGCTTCGTCGGAATTTACTTTATACAGGTATTACAAGAGCAAAGAATTTTTTAATATTATGTGGAGATCCAGAAGTTTTTAAGTTCGGTGTAGAGCGTACAGATGATCTACAACGATTAACTACTTTAAAAGAACGCTTAGCTTTAACAGAGGAAAAAGTAGAGGAAAAAGTAGAGGAAAAAGTAGAATCGATAGAAAATACTTCTGATGACATTCTCTTAGAACCGACTTATTTATCCGCAGAAAATTATCATTTAGTTGATCCACTAATAGGTATGAACGGAATTACACCGTATCAATTCATGGAAACGGATAATTGACATTGTAACAATAGTTTTTTATAATCAATTGCATAAAGAAAAATGATGACGGAGAAAGTACTCATGTTACCCGTACAGAAAAGGATTCCTCGGCTGAAAGAATCTTCAGAAACTAACATGTAGGAAAGCTACTCTTGAGTGCAGTTAATGCCTGCCGTTTAGCCGCGTTAAGGTTACTTGAGAGACACAATGTAATTGTGTAACTAGGGTGGTACCGCGAGATAATAGCTTTCGTCCCTTTTTGGGATGAAGGCTTTTTTTATTTTCGTAAAACAGGAAATTATTTCTTTCACCTTTAGTTTTATCCAGTTTTCTATCTGTCATATTGCGGTTGAATGGTGTCAACGTTTATTAAAATTAGGAGGAAATATGTATGAAACAATTAACAGGTGCTCAAATTAGACAAATGTATTTAGACTTTTTTATCGAAAAAGGGCATGCACAGGAACCATCCGCTCCACTTGTGCCGATTAACGACCCATCACTACTTTGGATTAATAGTGGTGTTGCTACGTTAAAAAAATATTTTGATGGTCGTGTCGTTCCAGACAATCCACGTATAACGAATGCACAAAAATCTATTCGTACAAATGATATTGAAAACGTAGGGAAAACGGCAAGACACCATACATTTTTTGAAATGTTAGGGAACTTTTCTATTGGGGATTATTTCAAAAAAGAAGCAATCCATTTTGCGTGGGAATTTTTAACGGATGAAAAGTGGATGGCATTTGAAGCGGAAAAATTATCCGTTACGATTCATCCCGAAGATGAAGAAGCATATACTATTTGGAAAGACGAAATAGGAGTACCAGAAGAACGTATCATTCGATTGGAAGGAAACTTCTGGGATATTGGAGAAGGTCCAAGCGGTCCTAACTCTGAAATTTTCTATGATCGTGGAGAAACATATGGTAATGATTTGAACGACCCTGAATTATATCCAGGTGGAGAAAATGAAAGATACCTTGAAATTTGGAATCTAGTGTTTTCACAGTTCAACCATAATCCGGATCATACATATACTCCACTGCCAAAACAAAACATTGATACTGGTATGGGATTAGAACGTATGGCAAGCGTTATTCAAAATGTACCAACAAATTTTGATACAGATTTATTTATGCCAATTATTCGTCAAACAGAAGAAATTTCTGGGAAATCGTACCGCTCGAATGAAGAGGATGACACAGCATTTAAAGTTATTGCAGACCATGTTAGAACAGTTGCTTTTGCGATTGGAGATGGGGCTCTCCCATCTAATGAAGGAAGAGGATATGTACTTAGAAGATTGTTGCGTCGCGCAGTTCGTTTTGCAAAACAAATAGGTATAGATAAACCATTTTTATACGAGTTAGTTCCAGTTGTTGGGGAAATCATGAAAGATTTCTATCCAGAAGTTACCGAAAAACAAGACTTTATTATGCGAGTTATTAAAACAGAAGAAGAGCGTTTCCATGAAACACTTCATGATGGACTTGCTATTTTAGAAAAAGTGATAGTGGAACAACGTACTAAAGGTGAAACATTCATTCCTGGTACAACAACATTTACACTGTATGATACGTATGGCTTTCCTATTGAATTAACAGAAGAATATGCTGAAGAAGCTAGTATGACTGTTGACCATGAAGGATTTATAAAAGAAATGGAAGTTCAGCGTAACCGTGCACGTGCTGCTCGCCAAAATGTAGATTCTATGCAAGTACAATCTGAAGTGTATAGCAACATACAAGATGAAAGTGAATTTGTTGGTTATGAAACATTATCTGTTACAACGAAGATTACAACAATCGTTCATGGGGAAGCACTAGCGAAATCTGCGAGTGAAGGAGATGAGATTCAAGTTATCTTAACTCAAACACCTTTCTATGCAGAAAGTGGAGGTCAAATTGCAGACCATGGGATTATTGAGAGTGAGTCGTTTAAAGGTTTTGTGAAAGATGTCCAAAAAGCTCCGAATGGACAAAATCTACACACTGTTGTTGTTGAATCTGGAGAATTGTTGACAGGTACAGAGGTTACAGCAACTGTTGATCGTGTATTACGTGGTCATACAGTGAAAAATCACTCTGCTACTCATATACTTCATCAAGCATTAAAAGATGTTTTAGGTGCACATGTAAATCAAGCTGGTTCATATGTAGGACCCGATCGTTTACGTTTCGACTTTTCACACTTTGGACAGGTTACGAAAGAGGAATTAGAACAAGTTGAGCAAATTGTAAATGAGAAAATTTGGGACAATATACAAGTTGTGACTGGCTATCATAATATCGACGAAGCAAAGAATATGGGTGCAATGGCTTTATTCGGTGAAAAATATGGTGATATCGTACGAGTAGTGCAAATGGGCGAATATTCACTAGAATTATGTGGTGGAGTCCATGTAAAAGCAACATCTGAAATTGGGTTCTTCAAAATCCTATCAGAAAGTGGGATTGGAGCAGGAACTAGACGTATTGAGGCTGTAACTGGTAAAGGTGCATTTGAAGTAGTAAAAGAAGAGGAACGTACTTTAATAGAAGCTGCAACCCTGTTAAAAGCTCAACCAAAAGATTTAGTAACAAAAGTAGCTCAAACTTTAAATGAATTGAAAAATGTTCAAAAGGACAATGAATCACTATCTGCAAAAATTGCAAATAGTCAAGCTTCATCTGTATTATCTTCAGCACAAACAATTAACGATATTACGATTTTGTCTGTTAAAGTAGATGCAAAAGATAACAATCAACTTCGTCAAATGATGGACGATTTAAAACAAAAGCTTGATAAAGCAGTCATTGTACTTGGTGCAGTTGATGGAGATAAAGTTATGATCTCAGCGGGTGTAACAAAAGATTTAGTCGGCGGGAACTACCATGCTGGTAATATTGTCAAGCTGGTAGCAGAGCAATGTGGAGGTAAAGGTGGAGGAAGACCTGACTTCGCAATGGCAGGAGCAAAAGATGGAAGTAAGCTTGAAACTGCACTAAATTCTGTATACGAGTATATCAAATCGCTTTAATCATATTCAGTCGTAGTGAGTTGAATGTATATAGTACATCCAGATCGGAGGTGAGACCAAATGCAGTATAATAATATGGACTCACCGACACTACTGTAAACTTATTCAGTAGTTCATTCCTCAAATTGAATGTAAAATCTTCAAACAATTTCTTTCATCTATAAGTTTTGCGCGGTAAACAAGTACGTAATGCTTATTTGATACTATTTCCAATTTCGGTTATACTGAAGATGAGATATGTAGGAATGCCTATTAAAACCGAAAGCGAGGTGCTGATCATGAGTTCATTTGATAAAACAATGAAATTCAACTTTCCTGAAGAGTCAATGGAACAGGAAGTAAAACATGTGATGCTACAAGTACACTCTGCACTAGAAGAAAAAGGGTATAATTCAATTAATCAAATTGTAGGCTATCTGCTATCTGGTGATCCAGCTTATATTCCTCGCCATCAAGATGCACGTAATATGATACGAAAATTAGAGCGTGACGAAATTCTAGAAGAGTTAGTGAAGTTCTATATTAAAAAAAATAATGAGGCTTAAGCATGCGAATAATGGGTTTAGACGTTGGTTCTAGAACAGTCGGCGTTGCAATAAGTGATGCACTTGGCTGGACAGCACAAGGTGTGGAGACTATTAAAATCAACGAGGATAATATGGAATTTGGATTAGAAAGAATAGATGAACTAGTCAAACAGCATGATGTCACGGAATTTGTAGTCGGTTTTCCAAAAAACATGAATAATACAGTAGGTCCTCGTGCAGAAGCTTCGGAAAAATATGCGAAGCTGCTAATCGAAAAATATAATTTTCCTGTAACGATGTGGGATGAAAGATTGACAACAATGGCTGCAGAACGTATGTTAATAGATGCTGATGTTAGCCGTAAAAAACGGAAACAAGTGATCGACAAGATGGCTGCTGTAATGATTTTACAAGGCTATCTTGATAGAAAAAATAGATGAGGTGAACTGCAAATGGACCACGGTCAAGAAAATATTACAGTTGTAGATGAGAACGGAAACGAACAACTTTGCAATGTTCTATTCACATTTGAATCAGAAGAATTTGGGAAATCATATGTACTTTATTACCCAATTGGTGCTGAAGAAGATGAAAATGAAGAAATCGAAATTCATGCTTCCTCTTTCAGCCCTAATGAAAATGGGGAAGATGGAGACCTACTTCCTATCGAATCAGATGAAGAGTGGGAAATGATCGAAGAAATGTTAAACACATTTTTAGATGAGGAAGAAGAAGACGAAGAATAATTCAAGTTGAAAAGGTGGAAAGAGGACTCCTCATTCCACCTTTTTTTTTAGAGATAAGAACGTATAAACTTTTCTACATAGTAATGCCCAGACTTTATTGTCTATCTCCTCATCGAGCACGTCACAGAAGAACTTACCTGCCGGTTACTACCATTGTTTTTAAGAGCTTTCGGAATGCTTTGGAATAATGAATATTACACCAGTACCGGTGTTTCTGGATGCTAGGGACGAGACTTTGTCACGTCCCTAGCATCTTTTCGGCAGTCATGTAGCTGTCTGCGCGAAGTCAGTGGAAGGAGTAAGTCGCTTGCGATTTTCTTCCATTCTTGTATAATAAAATGGAATTAAAGGGGGGGGACCCGTGGAGAATGAATCAAAAAAAAAAATAATGTTTGACCGAATGAAAAAAAAGAAAAAAGAAGTAAAACTGGTTAGACGAATTGTATTAGTTATCGCCTTATTTATATTGCTAGTTGGAGGGATAGGTGGCTTTATTGCATATAATTATGTAAAAAGTGCACTAGAACCATTAGATCCAAAATCAGAAGAACTAATCGAAGTTCAAATTCCTATCGGTTCAGGTTTAGATACAATTTCTGCTATACTTGAAAAAAGTGGTATTGTTAAGGACGCAAAGATATTTAAATACTATGCAAAGTTTAATAACGAGTCTGACTTTCAAGCTGGAGATTATAGTTTAACAAAAGCAATGACGTTCGATGAAATTATTAAAAGCTTAAAAACTGGTAAAGTGTACCGTAAGCCAGTATTTTCATTGACTGTTCCAGAAGGATTAACATTAGAACAAATTGGAACCGTCGTAGAAAAGAAAACAGGACACTCAGCGGATGCCTTTTTTACTCTTGTAACGGATGAGGCTTTTATCGATAAGATGATGGCAAAATATCCAGTCTTATTGACAGAAGAGATTAAAGGTGAAAATGTTCGATATGCATTAGAAGGCTATTTATATCCTGCTACATATCCATTCTTTGATGAGAATCCTTCATTAGAAGAAATAGTTGAATCTATGCTATCAAATACGGATAAGACTATATCGACTTATTATGAACTTCTTCAATCAGAAGGTAAATCAGTACATTGGTTACTTACATTTGCATCGTTACTTGAAGAAGAAGCAACTGCTCAAACGGATCGACAAACAATTGCTAGTGTATTTTATAACCGTTTAGATGCAAACATGCCTTTACAAACTGACCCAACCGTTTTATATGCATTGGGTAGCCATAAAGATAGAGTGCTTTTTGAAGATCTTGAAGTGGACAATCCTTATAATACTTATCAAAACCAAGGATTGCCTCCAGGACCGATTGCTAACGCTGGAAAGTCTTCAATCGAAGCTGTATTAGATCCTTCAAAGACAAATTATTTTTACTTCCTTGCAGATAAAAAAGGTGTTAATCATTTTTCAGTGACATACGAAGAACATCTTCAAAAAGTGGATGAATTTTTAAAGTAAATAAGCAGCAGGAGAAGGAACGTGATCGCTTTCCTTCTCCTGTTATGTTATTATTAGATGTGTTTTTTTACATATAAGACGATGGATTACTTGATATATCCTATTATTAATTAACTTAAAGGGGTAACGCTTGATGAATGTAAGTGAAGATTATTTAAAGAAGCTGATAAAACCTCGATCAAATATTTTTATGGAAATGGAGCAATATGCAATAGAAAATCATGTTCCTATTATGCAACTTATGGGAATGGATTCACTTCTTCATTTGCTCTCGCTTCAAAAACCAAAGTCGATTTTAGAAATAGGTACTGCAATTGGATATTCTTCCATGCGAATTGCTTCTAAGTTGCAAGATATCAATATCCTGACAATCGAAAGAGATGCAGAAAAAGCAATTCTTGCTAAAAACTATATGGAACGAGCAGGTCTTCAGCATCGAATCGAAGTGATCATTGGTGATGCACTTGAAATAAGCGATGAACTATTTGTAGAAAAGAAGTTTGATGCGATTTTTATCGATGCAGCAAAAGGACAATATAAAAATTTCTTCGAAAAATACGCACCATTATTAAATGATGGGGGCGTTATTTATTGTGATAATTTATTGTTAAATGGGCTATCCGAACTTCCACTAAGTGAAGTTCCTAGAAGAAAAAGGACCATGGTGCGAAATCAACATCAATTTACAGATTGGCTGATGAATCATCCCGACTATGACACGGCATTTCTCCCAGTTGGAGATGGGATGTTAGTAAGTATTAAGAGGTGAGAAAATGAAAAAGACAGAGCTTTTAGTGACACCATCGAGTATTGAACATATGAATCAATTAGTGGAAGCAGGAGCAGATGCCTTTCTAGTTGGTGAACAGTTTTTCGGATTGCGTTTAGCTGGGGAATTTTCAATTGATGATATCGAAGTTGCAAGAAAACTGACAGAAGAGCATAATAAAAAAATATATGTTGCTATGAATGGGCTATTTCATAATGACAAAGTGGATGCACTAGCCCCATATTTACAAAAGATGCAAGAAATTGGAGTAGACGGTATTACTTTTGGCGATCCGGCAGTTATTATAGCGAGAAGAGAGGCAAATGTATCGATTCCACTACACTGGAATACGGAACAAACTGCAACAAATTTTTTCACAGCTAATTACTGGGGGAAAAGAGGGGCAACTCGTGCTGTACTTGCAAGAGAGCTAAGCTTAGATGAAATCATCGAAATTAAAGAAAACGCAGAAGTACAAGTGGAAGTACAAGTACATGGGATGACTTGTATGTTCCAATCGAAACGTTCTCTACTTGGGAACTACTTCTTATTTCAAGATAAGGCGATGGAAGTTGAAAATCGAGCAAAAAATAAAAACATGTTTTTGCATGATAAAGAACGTTCGAACAAATACCCGATTTTCGAAGATCAAAATGGCACACATATCTTCAGTCCGAATGATATGTGTATGATTGATGAGTTAGATGAGTTTTTAGATGCTGAAATTGATAGCCTCAAAATTGATGGGATATTACATAATCCATCCTATGTCACATCAGTAACTAGCATCTATCGTCAAGCAATTGATACGTATTATGAATCGAAATCAGCTTATAAAGAAATAAAAAAAGAATTATTCAACAAAATTGAAGAAATACAACCTCCACTTAGACCGTTAGATACAGGATTTTTCTTCAAAGAAACAGTTTATTAAGAAAAGCGTAAGCGCCTATGTCTGCCCCGACAGGCAAATGGAGAATAGCGAGGAGGCGTATTACAGCCACCACAGCGATTAACCATTTGACCCCGAGGGGCAAGGCGCTGGAGCTGGACAGAAAGAAAAGCGTAAGCGCCTATGTCTGCCCCGACAGGCAAATGGAGAATCGCGAGGAGGCGTATTTCAGCCACCACAGTGATTAACCATTTGACCCCGAGGGGCAAGGCGCGAGGCCACTGAAAAACTCAAAATTATTATTTTATAGGAACTATTTGCTGTATATCATTTAAAGAATTTAGCGCGACGCATGAGACTCCAGCGGGAAAGCGAATGCCAAAGCGCTAAATTCCCTTAGGACTATTTGATAGATAATTTATATGAATGACACTTTTTCAGTGCCCTCGCAAGGCGCTGGAGAGTAACTGAATAGAAATGATTTACTTTCTTATCAGTTAAGAAAGGAAAGGTTCGAGTGACTATTACTAAAATAGACAAGATAAGCGAAATAATAAATGGTAAACGTGTTATAACAAAAAAGCCTGAATTATTAGCTCCAGCTGGAAGCTTAGAGAAGTTAAAAATCGCTGTTCATTATGGTGCAGATGCTGTTTTCATTGGTGGTCAAGAGTTTGGACTTCGATCAAATGCAGGCAATTTCTCTATTGATGAGATGCGAGAAGGTGTATTATTTGCTAATCGTTATGGGGCGAAGATTTATGTGACGACTAATATTTTTGCACATAATGAAAACATGGACGGGCTGGATGAATATTTGCAAGGGATTGAATCTGCTGGAGTAACCGGTATCATAGTTGCAGATCCTTTAATAATTGAAACATGTCGTGAAGCAGCACCAAAACTTGAAATACACTTAAGTACACAACAATCTTTGTCTAATTGGAAAGCTGTTCAATATTGGAAAGAAGAGGGACTTCATCGCGTCGTTCTTGCACGAGAGACAAGTGGCGATGAAATTCAATTAATGAAAGAAAAAGTCGATATTGAAATTGAAACATTCATTCATGGAGCTATGTGCATTGCTTACAGTGGTAGATGTACACTTTCGAACCATATGACTGCTCGTGATTCCAATCGTGGTGGCTGCTGTCAATCATGCCGTTGGGATTATGATTTATATGAACAGCATAATGGGGAAGAAAATGCTTTATTTGAAGATGGTGAAGTACCGTTTGCAATGAGTCCAAAGGATTTGAAATTAGTGGAATCCATTCCAAGAATGATTGAGCTTGGAATTGATTCTTTAAAGATTGAAGGACGAATGAAATCAATCCATTATATTGCAACCGTTGTAAGTGTGTATCGTAAAGTAATCGATGCATATTGTGCTGATCCTGCAAACTTTCAAATGAAAAAAGAATGGTTGGAAGAACTTGAGAAATGTGCGAATCGAGAAGCAGATTCAGCATTTTTCGAAGGAGAGCCAAGCTTTGAACAACAGATGTATGGAATCCATGATAAGAAGCTAGGGTATGATTTTGTAGGTTTAGTGATTGACTATAATGATGAAACACAAATTGTTACTTTACAGCAGCGAAATTATTTCAAGCCTGGTGAAGAAGTAGAATTTTTCGGTCCTGAAATAGAAAATGTTCGATTAACGTTGGGTGAAGTTACGAATGAAAAAGGACAAGTGTTGGATGCGGCTAGACATCCTTTGGAAATTGTACAATTTAAATGCCCTGTTAAATTGTACCCAAATAATATGATGAGAAAAGGGATGAAATAATGGCAAATAGAACCCCGCTTATTATTGGGATTACTGGTGGTTCAGGTTCTGGTAAGACAAGCGTAACAAATGCAATAAGTGAAGTTTTTAAAAATCATTCTGTTGTTGTAATTGAGCAGGATTATTATTATAAAGATCAAAGTCATCTAGAGTTTGAAGAAAGATTAAATACAAACTATGATCATCCACTTGCTTTCGATAATGATTTACTTATTCAACACATTGGTGACCTATTAAATAATAAACCAGTAGAAAAACCAGTGTATGATTACGCACAGCATACACGTTCAAAAGAAACGATTACAATTGAACCTAAAGATGTAATCATTTTAGAAGGCATTTTGGTGTTAGAAGATGAGCGACTTCGTGATTTAATGGACATTAAATTATTTGTCGATACAGATTCTGATTTACGTATAATCCGTCGTATTTTACGTGATATTCATGAAAGAGGACGTACCGTGGATTCTGTAGTGGATCAATATATTAATGTTGTGCGTCCAATGCATAACCAATTTATAGAACCAACAAAGAAATATGCAGACGTAATAATTCCAGAAGGCGGCCAAAATGAGGTTGCAATAGATTTAATGGTAACAAAAATAAAAACTATTCTTGAAACAGATGTAATTGTATAATATGATGATTGTTGATTGACAATTATTTCATGAAATTCATATCATTTTAAATTAGGGCATATGAATGGTACATGAATATGTTTTAAGTGTGTATTTAAAAGGAGTGTATGGGAGTGTCAACAGAGAAACAATATCCAATGACCGTTGCTGGTAAACAAAAATTAGAAGATGAATTAGAGCTATTAAAAACGGTTAAGCGTAAAGAAGTAGTAGAGCGTATCAAGATTGCAAGAAGTTTCGGCGATTTATCAGAGAACTCTGAGTATGATTCAGCTAAGGAAGACCAAGCATTTGTAGAAGGTAGAATTTCTACAATTGAGTCTATGATTAGAAATGCTGTAATTATTGAAGAAGAGGAAAATAATGATATAGTGACATTAGGAAAAACGGTTACATTTATTGAAATTCCTGATGGAGACGAAGAAACTTATACAATCGTAGGTTCGGCGGAAGCAGATCCTCTAGAAGGACTGATTTCAAATGATTCTCCGATTGCAAAAGGGTTACTTGGTAAATCAACGGGAGACAACGTTAAAATAACTACTCCTGGTGGAGAAATGGACGTTCAAATTATTTCAATTTCATAACTAAGAGAGGTAAACTTCATCGTTTACCTCTCAGGTTGTAGACAAAATATATTACGAAGGTGTCACTTCAGACTGATTTGAAAACGCTTGTCAGTCGAGGCGCGCCGCACGAGGCGGAAGCGAATAGAACTTATAGTTCATGAGCTTACAACGAGTGCCAGTAACGAAGAATGAAAGCGTTTGTCAACAGTCTGAGAGGTAAACTTCATCGTTTACCTCTTTTTCAATTGGGTAGAAACAAAACATTCACATAATCGTCTTATTTATATATAACGTGTTATGGAGGAGGAAAAGGATGTCAGAAAACAATGGAAGAATAAACTCAAGATTAAATAACAAGCATCGAAAGAAAAAATCAAATACTATAATAAACATTTTAATAGGGGTTGTCCTACTATTAATTATTACAACAGTGGCATATATAATAACAGATAATGATCCAGATGTGGCGCGAGAAGAAGTAAAGTCATCTTCAAAAGATGATTCTGAAAAGAATTCAGTACCGGAAGAGGAGAAAGACAATTCATCTCAAAATGAAACAACAGAACCTAGTACTGTAGAACAAAACGAAACTGATTCAGAATCGTCTACATCAGAAAACTCTGAAGTTGAGCAAGATGAAAGTGAAACAAATGAAGATACAACTATCGAAACATCTACTTCCGAAGATCCAAATGTTGATAATGTCATTGTAGATCCAACATGGAAACCAATTGGTACAACACAAACAGGAGAGCATACTTCTAGTTATGATAGTAAATCGGTTGACTGGGCAGAAAAGGTAGAAGCACTAGCCTATGGAGCTGGTTTCGATCCCTCTAACATGTATGTGAAGTTTTTAGGAAATGGTGGGAGTCCTCAAAAATCAATTGGGACAGTTACATCAAAAGATGGAACTGAAATATATCGGATTCATTTAGAATGGATTGATGGACATGGATGGAAGCCAACGAAAAAAGAGAAACTTAAAACATTAGAAGACGCCTCTTGACGAAAAGGGCGTCTTTGTCTTATTTTTAATAGAGCGCTTTTAACTTGATTCAGTGGTGTCGAAACCAACTGAATTATGTTAAAGCCTCTGGCGGATGTCACAGATTGAATTGTGCAAGCACAATTCAAAATCTGGACGCAATTACACCGAGGCGTAATTGATGAAAGGTGGAAACAAGATGAAAATAGCAGTGATTGGTGCAATGGAGCAAGAAGTAGAGCTGTTGAGAAACGAGATAGAAAACGCACAAACTAATATTATTGCAAATAGTGAATTTACGGTTGGTTCATATAAAAATCATGAAGTCATTTTATTAAAAAGTGGTATTGGTAAGGTAAATGCTGCTATGACTACGTCCATATTGTTGAATGAGTATAAACCGGATTATGTGATAAATACTGGTTCTGCTGGCGGTTATGATCCCGAGTTAGAGGTAGGAGCGATTGTCATATCGGATGAAGTAAGACATCATGATGTGGATGTTACGGCATTTGGGTATGAGATTGGTCAAGTTCCACAGTTACCTGCAGCATTTAAGTCAGATGCATATTTGATGAAGCTAGCGGAAGATGCCGTGAAAGAAATAGGAGAACACCAAGCTGCAACTGGCTTAATCGCAACGGGTGATATTTTTATGAATAATCCAGAAAAAGTGGAAGTAGTTCGAACTAATTTCCCACAAATGAAAGCTTGTGAAATGGAAGCAGCAGCAGTGGCTCAAGTATGTCATCAATTTGAAGTGCCATTCGTTGTAATCCGTGCTTTGTCTGACATAGCTGGAAAAGAATCGTCTATTAGTTTTGATGAGTTTTTACCTGTCGCAGCTAAGCATTCAACAGAAATAGTCCTACGTGTCATAGAAAAAATGTAGATTCAATCGACAAGTAATTATCATATTTAATGGTAGTTTTTTTGACTGCGTATGTTATGATAAATGTATAAAGTACCCTTTCATAATGCATAGGAGGAGATAGTATGCTATTTATCATGGCTATGTCTATTTTGATTACTGCAGTTTTAGGATTTGTAATGATAGCAGAGACAACAACCGAAGATTAATATCCTAAGCTCTTTTGGTGTTCGAGACATCAAAAGAGTTTTTTTCATGTATATAAGACTGGTAGAGTTTTACAAGGGCACGCTTTTCTATTCGGGAAACGTAGCTCCTAGAAATTTTCAATTGTTTCGATATTTCTTTTTGGGTCATAGGTTGATGCCCGAGTAATCCATATCGTCGAACAATAATTTCGAGCTCACGTTTTTCTAAATTCGATAAATGTCTATATAATCTATTCATATCTTCTTGATCTACAAGCTGTTCATCAGTACTTTTTTCAATCCCTTGCAATAAATCAGTTATTTCTAATGAATGACCGTCTTTATCCATTCCAATTGGTTCGTGTAAGGAAACGTCTTTTTGTACCTTTTTCAATGACCGTAAATACATGAGAATTTCATTTTCAATACATCTAGCTGCATATGTTGCAAGTTTTGTTTTTTTGGTGGGGGTATAGCTATTTACAGCTTTCATTAATCCAATAGTTCCTATGGAAATATAGTCATCTAGGAGTTCATGTTTTGGGTGAAATTTTTTGACGATATGTGCAACTAATCGCATATTACGCTCTATAAGCTCATCTCTTGCTGTCATATCTCCATCCAAAAAACGTTCAATCATTATCTTTTCTTCTTCAGGAGTAAATGGTTGATGGAATGCCTGACCCTTTAAGTATCCAAGAACAAGAGGGAGTTCTACGACCATACTTATAAAAGCAGTAAAGAGACCAGAGATTGTGTTCACCTCCATCTATTTGTACATTTAGTATATGTCGAAAAATGCAGATATAGACCAAAATGAAGGGATACATTATCCATTTTAGCTAAGAGATGATGTATTGTTACATAAAAAAAAACGACTGTATTACAGTCGTTAGTTAAACTTTTCGTAACGTGAATGTACTAATCATTAACAATGAAAGTATGATCAATAAAAACATGTATGTTACTGAAGGGATATAATTGATAGCAAAATAAGATAATGTGAGAATTACTCCTGCTACTGTTATCGGTAGGCCTGTGAAATAGCCGTCTGGCTCTGAAATATTGAATCTGGCAAGTCTAAATGCGCCACATGCAATATAAATTACAGTAATAATCATACCGGTTACACTAAATTCTTGTAAAACAAGTGCATAGATAAGCAATGCTGGAGCTACACCAAAAGAAATAATATCACTCATCGAATCAAGTTGTTTACCCAGTTCCGATTCTAGCTGAAATTTTCTAGCAACCATACCATCAAAGCGGTCAAGTAAACCACCTAAAAATATAAATAATACACTTAAAGTGTAATGCCCATTCATTGTTGCCATAATTGCGCCACCACCGCAAGCAAGATTTGATATGGTAATCATGTTCGCTGCTTGTGATTTCAATTTCTTTACGGTATGAGACATGGCATTTGGTAAATACATTGTAAATCACTCCTTTACAATTAATATATTTGTTCATTATACTTCGAGTAAGAAAAAATTGTAAGTAATTTTTCATAGGGAGCAAAAAATGAGAGAAAAACTATACCAATCTATGATTGAACTAACAAATGGAAGATGGACTTCGTCTATCATTAAAGGATTTGCTAAATCGAAAATTAGTAAGATGATTATTCCATCTTATATTAAATATTTTGATATAACAATTCAAGAAATGTGTAAAGATGTGAAAGATTTTACTACATTGCATGAATTTTTTATTCGTAATGTAAAAAAAGATTCTCGTCCAATATATCAATCAAGCAAAGGAATTATTAGTCCAGTAGATGCAAAAGTTGAAATTTTTGGAGATATTACTTTAGATGGTGTCTTTCATGTAAAAGGAAAGTCTTATACTTTACAAGATATGCTAGGATCAGAAAAACTAGCAAATGATTATGCTCATGGGAAATATATAGTATTATATTTAAGCCCAGCAGAGTATCATCGAATACATGCCCCAGTCGACGGAGATGTTGTTAGACAGTATATGCTAGGAAAAAAATCATATCCGGTAAATAAGTGGGGATTGCAATATGGGAAAAATACGATTAGTGGAAATTATCGTTTATTAACTGAATTACAAATGCAAAATGAAAAAAAATGTTTTTCGATAAAAGTGGGAGCCATGTTCGTAAATTCTATCGAGTTAACAAATCGTTCAAATGAATGGATAAAGGGTGAAGAAGTTGGCTATTTTTCATTCGGATCAACAGTAGTATTGCTGTTCGAAGAAGACAGTATGGAGTTTGCATCGACAATTGAAGAAGGTCGTTTCATACAAATGGGTGAGTTGATAGCAAATATGCTATAATCGTTAAAGAAAAAGCGTCGAATTGGAGTGTTAGTCGTTGTATTCATATTTTATACCAAGCCAATTTGTAAGAAGTGTCTTTCATATAACTCCTGAAATGCTAAAAGAAAGAGGAGTAAGAGGCATTATTACAGATTTAGATAACACATTAGTTGAATGGGATCGTCCTGATGCGACGCCTAAATTGATTGAATGGTTTAAAGAGATGAAGGATGCAGGTATTCAAGTAACAATTGTATCAAATAATAATGAAATGCGAGTTCATTCATTTGCAGATCCTCTTGGAATACCATTTATATCAAGAGCGAGAAAGCCATTAGGAAACGCATTTAAACAAGCGTTGAAAACAATGTCTGTGAAAAAAGAGGAAGTGGTCGTTATAGGTGATCAGCTTCTAACAGATGTGTTTGGAGGGAATAGACAAAAACTTCATACGATTTTAGTCATTCCAGTTGCGAAATCGGATGGTTTTTTTACAAAGTTTAATCGTATGGTGGAGAGAAGAATATTTAGTTATTTGCATAAAAAAGGTCAAGTGACATGGGAGGAAGAAGAGTGACAGAAGCACCAAAATGTATTGGTTGTGGTACAACTATTCAAACAGAAAATATTGGGGATCCAGGCTATGCGCCTGTATCTTCATTAGAAAAAGAATTTATTATTTGTCAACGTTGTTTTCGACTGAAAAATTATAATGAATTACAGCCGGTTTCATTAACAGATGATGATTTTTTACGTATATTAAATGGTTTAGGTACGCAAAAAGGATTAATCGTTAAAATTGTTGATATTTTTGATTTCAACGGAAGCTGGTTACCAGGATTGCATCGTTTTGTTGGAAATAACCCAATACTTTTAATAGCAAACAAAGCGGATTTGCTACCAAAGTCTGTTAAGAAAAACAAAGTGATTAATTGGATGAAGCAAGAAGCGAAAAAACTAGGACTTTCTCCAATTGATGTACTTTTTGTTAGTGCGCATAAAGGTACGGGAATGCCTGAAGCAATTGAAGCCATTGAGCATTATCGAAAAGGCGAAAATGTATATGTAGTTGGTTGTACAAACGTTGGTAAATCGACATTTATTAATCGAATAATTAAACATGCAACGGGAGAAGATGCTGTTATTACTACTTCTCATTTCCCGGGGACAACCCTCGATATGATTGAAATTCCATTAGATGATACGAAAGCGCTTTTTGATACGCCTGGAATTATTAATCATCATCAAATGGCTCATTATCTAAATCCAACTGAGTTGAAATTTATTACACCTAAAAAAGAAATTAAACCAAAAGTGTTTCAGTTAAACAGTGAGCAGACGCTGTTCTTAGGTGGCCTGTCTCGTTTTGATTTCATCAAAGGAAAAAGATCTGCGTTTACATGTCATATTGCAAATGATATTCCGATTCATCGTACGAAATTAGAAAATGCGGATAATTTATATAAAGAACATAAAGGGAAGCTATTATCTCCACCTTCGGAACAATATGTGGATTTACTACCACCTCTAGTGAGACATGAATTTAAAATTAATGACCCTAAAACAGATATTGTTTTCTCTGGTCTTGGTTGGATAACTGTTCAACATGGGGACGTAATTGTTGCAGCACATGCGCCAGCTGGAGTGGAAGTTTCTATTCGTCCATCGCTAATATAGGAGGGGAAAAGATGAAGAAATGGTTTGCAGTTATTGGGAATCCTATATCACACTCACTATCTCCTTTTATGCATGAGACATGGTTACAAGAAAATAACATAGATGCCAGCTACATACCTATCCAAGTTGAAGAAGGAAAGCTTGAGGATGCTGTAAAAGGTCTGAAACTACTTGGATGTAGTGGTTGGAATGTTACAGTACCATACAAAGAAGCAATTATTCCTTTTTTGGATGAAATTGATGATTCGGCAAAAGGTGTTGGTGCCGTAAATACAGTAGTAAAAACGGAAGATAATCGTTTTGTCGGCTACAACACGGATGGTTTAGGATTTATCCAATCTCTTGGAGAGATACAAAGTGAAAACCGAGTACTTATTATAGGTGCAGGGGGAGCAGCTAGAGGAATTGTTCATGCATTAAAGCAATCTGGATTCCACCATCTGTACGTTGCTAATCGAACGTATTTGAATGCGGAAAAATTGACTTTAGATGCTCAGGCTGGACAAGCCCTTACACTCCAAGAAGCAGAGGCTAAGTTGGGACATTTCGATATTATTATTCAAACAACACCTCAAGGTATGAAAAATCAAGCTGAATCATTACCAATTCGGTTAAATAATATAAAAGAACATGCAATTGTTGCAGATATTGTATATAATCCATTAGTTACCCCATTTTTAGAAGAAGCAAGAAAATACAATGTTCGTACGATAAACGGATTAGGAATGCTTATTCATCAAGGAGCAATTGCTTTTTCTTATTGGAATGGAATAAACCCAAGTTCAGATAAAATGATGGAACGATTAACGATGCAATTAGGAGGAAATTATGTTAACAGGTAAACAAAAAAGATTTTTACGCAGTGAGGCACATCACTTACAACCTATTTTTCAAGTAGGTAAAGGTGGGGTAAATGAAGCAATGGTTAAACAAATTGGAGAAGCATTAGAAGTTCGTGAACTAATTAAAATTAGTATTTTACAAAACTGTGAAGACGAAAAACATGAAGTTGCAGAACAATTAGCGAAAGAAGCTAATGCTGAACTTGTACAGCTGATTGGTTTAACAGTAGTGTTATATAAACCATCAAAAAATAATAAAAGAATCGAGCTTCCAAAAGCGAGTAGAGCATGAGTAAAAAAGTTGGCATATTAGGTGGTACGTTTAATCCACCGCATATTGGTCATTTAATCATTGCTAACGAAGTGTTACATGCTCTGAATTTAGATGAAGTGCGATTTATGCCAAACGCGACTCCTCCTCATAAACGAATGGACGAGCGCGTTTCAGCAAATAATAGACTAGAAATGGTGAAGAGAGCAATTAAAGATGTTCCGAAAATGGCTGTTGAAACGATTGAATTGGATCGTGGTGGCACATCCTATACATTCGACACAATGGAACTTCTACTAGCAAGGGAGCCATTTTCTAAGTTTTTTTTCATTATTGGTGGGGACCAGGTCGAATATTTACCTAATTGGTACCGAATAGATGATCTAGTAAAGAAAGTGCAAATTGTGGGAGTTCCTAGACCAAATACATCGATTGAAACCGCATATCCTATTATTAAATTGGATATCCCTCAAATTGATTTATCTTCAACGCTTGTACGAAATCGACTAGAGAATGGGAAAACTACTAGGTATCTCATCCCTGAATTAGTGAGAGATTTCATTCAAAAGGAGAAGTTATATGAAATTTGATAATCTTCTGGAACAGATGAAAGACCGAATGCCTCTGAAGCGATGGGAGCATACAAAAGGTGTAGCAACTACTGCAGTGTATTTGTCAGAAAAATACGGTGAGGATCTGGAAAAGGCTGAAATTGCAGGAATTTTACATGATGTTGTAAAGTTTGCTCATAAAGAATGGTTAAAAGAGATCATTATTTCAGAAGAGATGGATCCTTTACTATTAACGTTTCATCATGAGTTATGGCATGCTCCGGTAGGAAGTTTTGTTGCAAAAAACGAATTTCTAATTGAGGATAATGACATTCTACAAGCAATTCGTTATCATACGACCGGGAGAGCGGGAATGTCCAAGCTAGAAAAAATTATCTATATATCGGATATGATTGAACCAAGTCGAAATTTTCTTGGGATAGAAGTGTTAAGAGAAAAGGCAGAAAAAGATTTAGAAGAAGCAATGATTAGTTGTGTTACGCATAGTCTTCAATTTTTGATTGAAAAAAAACAACCGGTATTTCCGGATTCATTTCATTGTTACAATGATTTGATAATAAGAAAGGAAAAGTGAATGAATGAATTCCTCAACATTATTAGAAATAGCTTATAAAGCAGCAGACGACAAACGTGCAGACGATATTGTCGTACTAAATATGAAAGGTGTTTCACTACTTGCAGATTATTTTTTAATCTGCCATGCAAGCTCTGATCGCCAAGTCCAAGCTATTGCAAAAGAACTTTCAGAACAAGCAAGTCTTGCAGGATATAACGTTAAACGTTTAGAAGGCTTTGATGAAGCAAGATGGATCTTAGTTGATATGGGAGACGTTGTTGCACATGTATTCCATAAAGATGAGCGATCTTATTACAATTTGGAACGTCTTTGGGGAGATGCTCCGATGATTGAAGTAGGGCTAGACGCTTAATGGCCATGTACGACCAATTTGCGTTCATCTATGATCGATTAATGTCAGATATACCATATGCAAAGTATGTAGAATGGGTGCAAAAAGAAGCACCCATTTCTAAAGGAAATAAATTAGTCGATATTGGATGCGGGACTGGAGTATTAAGTATTGAATTTTCGAAAGCAGGCTATGATGTTGTTGGCGTTGACTTATCGGAATCTATGCTGACTGTTGCACATAATCGAAGTATTGAAAATAATACACATATATCATTCATTTGTCAGTCCATGACAGCTCTAGATGGAATAGAGGATATTAATGTTGCGGTTATAGCAATCGATTCTTTAAATTATTTAGAAACATTAGAAGAAGTTGAACAAACATTTCAGCATATAGCTCATTCTCTTGTAACTGGTGGTCAATTGTTTTTTGATATCCACTCACTTTATAAAATGAACGTCATATATCCAAATGGACCATTTACTTTTGAAGATGAACATGTAGCATATATTTGGAATACTGAAATTGGTGAAGAAGATCACTCTATTTATCATGACATCACGTTTTTTGTTCAAGATGATCAAGATTATTATAAACGATTTGAAGAATCACATTATCAGAGAACGTTTCCAATTGGAACTTATGTCGACCTTTTAAAAGCAATTGGTTTCTCTTCTGTTACAGTTTCTACTAACATTTTTGGAGAACAGAAAGAGGAAGAAGTAGAGAGAATTTTTATTCATGCTATTAAATAGTTCTTTCCAACAAGAGGTAAATTTAGTATAGTTTCATTAACTCCATATAATTTACCTCTTTTTTGGAGAGGATGATATTTCTGTTTCTAACTTTTATGCAGAAATATAAGAAAAAACTGTTACTCCCAACGACAGTTGTTATTCTTATAGTTATTTCCCTAATTTATTTCCAATTCAATTCAGCAAATCCCACAGCTGATTCAATTCAACCAATCCCATTAAATGAACCATTTATATTTGAAGATGAAACAACAACTGAATATAGTGAAAATAATCCCATATTCGTCGAGGTAAAAGGTGCAGTAAATAAGCCAGGAGTGTATGAATTATCTTCCGGTGATCGAGTCTTAAAAGCTATAGATTTAGCTGGAGGTTATTTGACTGAAAGTGATAGTACTAGTATTAATCATGCGCAAAAAGTAGAAGATGAAATGGTTATTTATGTACCGATTCAGGGAGAAGAAGTAGAACAGTTGCAAATATCACATGGAGAAAATTCCAACTTAATAAATATAAATAAAGCGGATGCAGCACTTCTTTCTACCTTACCTGGAATCGGTCCTGCTAAAGCAGAGGCTATTCTTTCATATCGAAATGAGAATGGAAAATTTCAAGAAACCGGCGATCTGATGAAAGTAACAGGAATCGGTCAAAAAACGTATGAAAAACTTGAATCTCTTATAACTGTAAAGTAATAAACTGTGATATTGACGTATGTGTGGACAAACTACTAAACTAAAAGAAGTATTAATCTAGGAGGTAGTTATATGGAGCGTATCACATGGGACCAATTTTTCATGGCACAAAGCCATTTACTTGCATTAAGAAGTACATGCACACGTCTAGCTGTAGGTGCAACAATCGTCCGAGATCGTCGGATTATGGCAGGAGGCTATAACGGATCTATTTCAGGTGGAGATCATTGTATTGATCATGGTTGTTATGTTGTAGATAATCATTGTGTTCGTACTATTCACGCTGAGATGAACGCTCTTTTGCAATGTGCAAAATATGGTATATCGGTAAGTGGAGCAGATTTATATGTTACACATTTTCCATGTTTACCATGTACAAAGTCCATTATACAATCTGGAATTTCAAGACTGTATTACGCGCAGGATTATAAAAATAATGAATATGCAATAGAGTTATTAAAGCAAGCGGGTGTAGAGGTTATACACGTGCCTTTCGATGAGCGGAAAATTGATTTCTTAAGTGATGAAAAAATTGCACTTTATATGGAGCTTATGACAAAACTGCGTGAGAAGGGAGCAAGTAAAGAAGAATTGGCACCTTATGAAATGAAGGTGGCAGAATTATTCGGAGTATAACGATTCGAGGTAACTTAGTATACATAGCCTTATCCATTATTATTGCTGCATTAGCTGCTTATGAATCGATAAGGCTACTGTTCTTACTAGCGATTCTTCTTTGTTGGTTAATTTACAAACGTAAACAGATTTTTTTTATCGTTTTATCCATAACTATTGGATGTCTATCCTATTTATATATTAAGAATGAAATACCGGTTTCATCTGAAACAATAGTATCCGAAATTACTTGGACAGATTTATACAAGATAGATGGTCGTTTTATTAGAGGGTTTGCAATAGGAGATGATTATAAAAAGTGGTATGTGCAATTGAAATTACATTCTGAGCAAGAGAAGATTGCATTGATGAATGAGTCTCTTACAGGTAAAGTTTTTTTAGTAGAAGCATTTCATGTTCCTAAACGGCCAATGTCTCATGCATATGCTTTTGATATGGATGAATATTTAAAAAGTTATGGTGCAGTAGGAGCAATTGAAGCTGAGCGATATCAGATTGCTGGCGAAAAAAAAGATTTTGTAAGTTATATGGCTTCAAAGCGATTTCAAATGAAGCAGCATATAAGATCTACATTTCCAGAATCTTTACAATCCGAAGCTGAAGCTCTATTAATCGGAAGTCGTGAACAAATGCCGTCTGAAATGCAAAAAGCTTATCAAACGTTAGGGATAACTCATTTATTTGCTATTTCTGGCCTCCATGTTGCGTTAGTGGCTTTATTACTCTATGAGTGTCTTCTGCGGGTAGGTATTAGAAAAGGAACAGCTAATTGGATTTTAATCTTAGCATTACCACTTTATGCATTTATAGCAGGAGGTGCACCATCTGTTTGGAGATCGGTTTCGGTCACAGAACTAGTATTGTTGAGTATGTTATGTAAGAAAAGACTTGCAATAGATGATGCATTTGCACTTAGCATTATTTGTTTTGTATTGTATCAGCCATGGATTATTTTTCAAATAGGTTTTCAATTATCCTATTTAGCAGCATTTTCTCTTATTTATTCTTCTTCCAATTTGTTAAGTAATGCTTCTTTTATTAAACAATCGTTCGTCATAACTGCAGTATGTCAGCTTATAGTCTATCCTGTTCTTCTCTATCAATTTTATGAAGTCTCCGTATCCTCTTTTCTTGCGAATTTGCTTTTCGTCCCTTTGTTTACCTTTGTTATATTACCTTTCAATTTCTTTTTCTTCTTTCTTACCTATTTATCCACTCCTATTAGCAAACTATTATTTTCTATGTATGAGCCTTTACGAAGCTTATTGGAGAAATTCATAGTTTATATTAGTAGCTTTCCATTTCAATTATGGAATCCTATGAAACCAACTTTATTCTTAATATTCATTGCCTATTTGGCAGTATTTATCTTTTTCATTTCTATAGAGAGTAAGAAAAGTAAATTATTTAGTATTGTAATTCTTTTTATACCAATGGTAATAATTCATTTGGTGCCATATGTAGACTCGTCAACAAAGATAACATTTCTAAATGTTGGACAAGGAGACTGCATCATAATTGAAATGCCTTATCGGAAAGAGGTCATCATGATTGATACTGGAGGGCTTTTAAGATTTGACCAAGAAGCTTGGAAAGATACTAAAGAGGTTTATGAAGTGGGAAGGGAAATTGTCGTCCCTTTTTTAAAAGGGAAAGGTATCACCAAAATTGATATACTTATAATAACGCATGCAGATGCAGATCATATGGAAGGTGCAGAAGAAATATTAGAAGAAATTAGAGTGAAAGAGGTCCACATTACACCTAGTTCATTTAGAAAAGAGATTATGAATGACTTAATGGAAGAGATAAATAAACAACGAATTCCTTTATATGAAAAAAAAGCAGGTGATCATATAAAATCAAAATATTATCAATTTCGATATTTATATCCATTGGATTCAAATTATGAAGGTAATAATGATTCACTTGTGTTATCTATGCGAAATTCCTATTTTCATGGTTTATTTATTGGAGATTTAGAAAAACAAGGAGAAGAGGATCTTGTACGGAACTACTCCAAATCTCTTCAGCATCTAACCTTATTAAAACTAGGTCATCACGGAAGTAAAACATCGAGTAACCAATCATTTTTAGAGCTAACTCAACCTAAAGTTGCGGTTGTTTCTGCAGGTTATAATAATCGTTATGGTCATCCACATCCGGAAGTGGTGGAGCGTTTAAAATCATTACAAATACCATTTTTACAAACAGGTACAGACGGAACAATCCAAGTTGAAATAACAAGAGTTGGGGAGATACTTATTTCTACTCCATAAATGAGAAAAGGATTTTGCCTTTTTAGACAAAATCCTTCTCAGTTATTATCGAGATACAAATTCAACAATTACCGCAATAAAGAACATTACTGTAAAAAATCCAAAGGAGACTGCGAAACCTACGCCTGAGTCTATTGCATCGTTACGTTTCGACTGTACATTTTGTTCAAACTCATTCATTGCTACCCCTCCTATTTCATCCTAATTATAATGGATTGAATATAAAAAATCTACATAGAATCGCTCATATTTCCTTTACTAAAAGGATTGACACAATTTATACACTTATTTTCATGTATAATAATATTAACAATGTAAAGCAAGGAGATCATGTATGATTTCAGAAAAATGGATGCAAATATCAAATAATAAGATTTCGGAAGTATATTTATTATATGGAACAGAATCGTATTTTATAGAAGAGACAATTAAAAGATTAAAAAAACAGTTAAGTGAAATTGGAGAATTAGAGATCGTCCACTTTGATTTAGAAGAAAAAAATATTGAAGAAGTAATTTATGAGGCAGATACCGTCCCATTTTTCTCTGAGCGGAAGCTTGTTGTTGCGAAAAATGCGTTCTTTTTAAAAGCAACAGAGAAAGGTAAAGAGAAAGTTGTTCATGACACAGGTATATTGGAACAATGGTTGCAAAATCCCTCGCCAACTGCAGTTACAGTATTTATAGCGCCTTATGAAAAATTAGATGAACGAAAAAAAGTGACAAAATCGATGAAGCAGCATGCCAATGTTATAGAAGCTTCTAGTTTGCAAGTACATGATTTAAAAGGCTGGATTTTACACGAAGTATCAAATCTTGGAAAAACGATTACAGAGGATGCTATGGATTGTTTGATCGAAGTAGGAGGTACTAACTTAGTACATTTGCAAACAGAGTTACTGAAAATATCCACTTTTTTAGGCGAATTAGATGAAATTGATGTTGAAACAGTTAGGCTACTTCTTGTAAGAACATTGGAACAAGATGTTTTTACACTAGGTAATGCTTATCTTAGTGGAAATAAGAGCGAAGCAATAGAAATATATCATGACTTATTAAAACGAAAAGAAGATCCATTGAAGTTAAATGCACTCATTGTGACTCAAGTACGTCTAATGATTCAAGTAAGTCATTTAAAGAAAAAAGGTTATCATGCACAGCAAATTGCTAACCAATTAAAAGTGCATCCATATCGAGTAAAATTATTATTTGATAATCCAAGTATTCAAAATGAAAAAAAACTTCTTTCGACATTAAATGATCTTGCGACAGTAGATTTGCAATTAAAAACATTGAATATCAATCGAGATAGAATTTTAGAAATGTTTTTAATGAAATAGAAGAAAAATAAAGGGTTTATAGAGAGAATACAATTGGGCATATATCAAAAAGAAAGACTGGCCGATGAATCGGATCCAGTCTTTTTACTTACGCTTTTTTCATTAATTGAGCTTTCTTGCGAGTAGCTGCGTTTTTATGAATTAAACCTTTAGAAGCTGCTTTTTCAACTTGTTGAATAGCAGATTTAATAAGTTCTTTTGCGTTTTCGTCGTTATTAAGTGCTGCAGTGTCAGCTTTTTTTACAGCAGTACGCATAGCTGATTTTGCTTTTGCATTTTGAGCGTTTAACGTCTCATTTTTCTTAACACGTTTAATAGCAGATTTAATATTTGGCATACCTTTCACCTCCTAATAAGGTCTGAGATGATACTTTTATGTGTTGAAAACTGTCTAATACAACAAGCATTATTTTAACAAACGAAAAAACAAATTGCAATATATAAATGCAAAGAATATTTACTTGACACATAGTACACACTAATTTGGAGGTGAAATTTATGTGGGGACGAACAGATTTAATAGACGAAACCGAGGAAATGGTCCAGCACCGTATAAAGAAAGAAAAGGATGTTTTAAAAGAATCAGAAGGTATAATGTTTGAAGAAAGTAGAGATGGTGCAGTTTTAATCACTTCAATTGAAGTAGACGAAAATGGAGAAAAAAAAATAGGAAAGAAAAAAGGGAAATATATTACGTTAACAGATTTAACGGTCAACCCAGATGATGAAGAAAGTTTTAAGCAGTTAGAAAAAATGTTTGTTCAAAAACTTGAAGAAATGCATGCCAATTTAAACTTAACGAAATCATCCAAAGTACTTATTATTGGATTGGGTAATTCAACGATTACACCAGATGCCATTGGACCGAAAGCAATTGAATATTTACAAAGCTCATCATTATCTCAACAAGTAGATAATGTTAAAGTAGTGATGTATGCACCAGGAGTTACTGGACAAACGGGGTTTGAAACAAGTGACTTTGTTGAGGCAATAAGTAATGCATTTAATCCGGATTTAATCATTGTATTAGATGCACTTGCTGCAAGAAATAGTGAGCGACTTTGTAAAACAATTCAATTGACAAATACAGGTATACATCCAGGATCGGGTGTAGGTAATCAAAGAAAAGAAATATCAGAAGAAGCTTATGGAGTGCCAGTTACGGCTATTGGTATTCCAATGGTTGTGGATGGGCCAGTATTATACGCAGATGCAATGGAGCACGTTATTCATTATATAGGATCTAAAATTGAAGAAAAAGGGAGTCCTTCTTCCGCTTTAGCAGTGACCCCGATGGTTTCGAGTAAAAAATCTTCTATTGATACAAAGGTTTTACAACCAATTTTTGGTGAATGGGTAACTTGGTCAACGGATGAAAAAAGAAAATTATTTGAAGAAGTATTTGTTGGAAAAAATCCTTCATTATTTGTGACGCCAAAAGAAACGGACGCGTGGGTGGATCACTACGCATACTTACTTTCCACTGGAATAGAATCTTGGATTACAAGCAGATAATGGTGTTCTAAAACAACCCCTCCTCAACATACGATTGTTTGAGGAGAGTGGAAAATATGGCTAAATCCCTAAAGAATTTAACTACCATTTTATTACTATTGTTTTTAGCTCCCATTATTATTGCGACAATCCAAACACCTCTTGTAACGCAACAAACGGAAGAGATTAAAAAAGAGGATAAACCAATTGTTTATGCTGCGCAATTAGATTCAAAAGCAGATGTTACAGAAATAGTGGAGCCTAAAAAAGCATATGTTTATTTTACGCATTCTCATGAAGCATTTCTCCCCATTCTTGCAGCAAGCGAAGAAAAAATTTCAGTTTATCATCCGGTGAATAATATTACTTCCTTTCAAGATCAAATTGCTGCCCAATTTGCATTTCATCAAGTAGAAACGGAGTTTTTAGAAAAAGACAGTACAAAAGAAATGGATGATTACCATACTATCCGTCCATTTGTTCAAGATGCATTAGCACATAGTGAGTACGATATTGTCTTTGATATTCACAGAGACTCAGCGAAAGCAAATGTTACAACTCTACAAAGTGGTAATGAAAGTTACGCGAAATTTATATTTGTTATTGGTGGAGAGCATCCAAACTATAGATGGAATGAACAACTTGCAAATAATCTCTCTGATCAATTAAATAAATTAGTACCTGGGATTTCACGAGGGATTTTGGTTAAATCCGGAAAAGGTGTCGACGGTGTATATAACCAAGATCTTGCAAAAAATTTATTAGTAGTAGAACTAGGAGGTATTGATAATACCGAGCAGGAGATTAATCGTTCAATTGCGATTTTAGCAAAAGCTGTTTCAAATATGTTTCATCAACAAATCGCATCCTAGTGGAATAAAAAAAGAGGTTGAGCACTCCAACAATGCTTAATCTCTTTTTTATCATTTTAGCCACGATTGTCTTAACAACTCGTTTTTGATAAGATTATATTCTGGTAAAAAATGATTTCAAATAATAAGTATATTTTTTTGAATAATACATAAAAACAAAATTTACAATCATTAGACATAATAATTTTACAGATTTAGTAGTTAAGCATTACGTAACAGAGTGTTGTCTGTTATAATTCTTAGTAGTTTAATTAGGAGTGAACAAGCATGAATCATGAACAAAGAATCGAACGTCAAAAAAAGATTCGTAACTTTTCGATCATTGCACATATTGACCATGGAAAGTCAACGCTAGCGGATCGAATTCTAGAAAAAACAAAAACATTAACTTCAAGAGAAATGAAAGATCAATTGCTCGATTCGATGGACTTAGAACGCGAAAGAGGAATTACGATTAAATTGAATGCTGTTCAATTAACATATACAGCTAATGATGGAGAAGAATATATCTTTCATCTAATCGATACACCTGGACACGTCGACTTTACGTACGAAGTATCCAGAAGTTTGGCTGCATGTGAAGGGGCAATTTTAGTTGTCGATGCTGCACAAGGTATTGAGGCTCAAACTTTAGCCAATGTATATTTAGCGTTAGATAATGATTTAGAGATTTTACCTGTTATTAACAAAATCGATTTACCTGCCGCAGATCCAGAACGTGTAAAAAAAGAAGTAGAAGAAGTAATTGGACTGGATGCCTCAGAAGCTGTTCATGCTTCTGCAAAAGCGGGAATTGGGATAGAGGAAATTTTAGAACAAATTGTTGAAAAAGTTCCAGCACCTACTGGTGATCCTTCCGCGCCACTAAAAGCCCTTATTTTTGACTCGTTGTTTGATCCATACCGAGGTGTAATTGTATATATCCGAATTATGGAAGGTACAGTGAAACCTGGAGATAAAATAAGAATGATGTCTTCTGGGAAAGAATTCGATGTAGTGGAAACTGGAGTATTTACACCTAGAGCAACTATGCGAGATGAGTTAACAGTTGGAGACGTTGGATTTTTAACAGCATCCATGAAGCATGTAGGAGATTCAAGTGTTGGGGATACAATAACTTTAGCAACAAACCCGGCTTCGGAAGCTCTTTCTGGGTATCGTAAGATGAATCCAATGGTATTCTGTGGATTATATCCAATAGATAATGCTAAATATGTTGATTTACGTGACGCATTAGAAAAATTACAACTAAATGATTCTGCTTTAGAATTTGAACCAGAAACTTCTCAAGCATTAGGTTTCGGTTACCGTTGTGGTTTCTTAGGATTGCTTCATATGGAAATAATTCAAGAACGTATTGAACGTGAATTCAAAATTGATTTGATAACTACTGCACCAAGTGTTATTTATGACGTAAAGCTAACAAATGGAGAATCTATCAAAGTAGACAACCCATCTATGATGCCAGATGTTCAAAAAGTAGATAAAATTGAAGAGCCATATGTTAAAGCTTCTATTATGGTTCCAGAAGATTATGTAGGCTCGGTTATGGAATTATGTCAACGTAAACGTGGTAGCTTCGTTACAATGGATTATTTATCTTCAGCACGTGTGAATATAATTTATGAAATACCATTATCCGAAATTGTTTATGATTTCTTCGATGCTTTAAAATCAAGTACAAAAGGATATGCTTCTTTTGATTATGAACTAATAGGATATAAGGAATCGAAACTTGTAAAAATGGATATTCTGCTTAACAGTGAAAAAGTGGATGCATTAAGCTTCATTGTACACCGTGACTTTGCTTATGAGCGAGGAAAGGTAATTGTTGAAAAGTTAAAAGCCTTGATCCCAAGACAACAATTTGAAGTACCTGTTCAAGCTGCAATCGGTCAAAAAATTGTAGCTCGTTCAACAATTAAATCGATTGGTAAAAACGTTTTAGCAAAATGTTATGGTGGAGATATTTCACGTAAACGTAAACTTCTTGAAAAACAAAAAGAAGGTAAAAAACGCATGAAACAAGTTGGATCTGTAGAAGTTCCTCAAGAGGCGTTTATGGCAGTCTTAAAGATGGACGAGCCGAATAAGTAATAAAGATGAAAGGGGGCAACGCTAGTAGCCTCCTTTTTCCTTTAAAAAGATAAGAAACAACCATGTCTCACATTTCACATTAGCCACCATCTACCATGAAAAAGAAAATGTATGAGCTAAACGGTATGGTTTTGATTAACATTGGTTATCCTATTAATTTTCAGTTTGAATCAAGTCGCTGTACAAAAGTATAAAAACTTTGTATGTCATGAATGAGTAATCATGGACTTTGGTTCAATGATTCCGTTACAAGCGGACGTTTTTCTCGGGCGTTTCCTCAGCCTCCTCGCTTCGCTGTGGGGTCTTCGACTAACGCTATTCCCGCTGGAGTCGCCGCTTTTCACTACATCCATTCGTTGTGTAAAATTATAAAAATGCTAATATTATACAAATAGTGCTTATCATTTATTTCAACGATTTATATCTAATCGGCGGATGAACATTCAAATTTTTTATTTGTTGTTTGGAGAAGCGTCCGCTCGACTCCTGCGGGAAAGTGGAGTAATTTAGACCCCGCAGGAGTGCGTAAGCGCGACGAGGAGACTAAATTCTTCGCCCGCGGAAAGCGTTGCGGTAAGCTTCGGAAAACAGTTGAGATGGACATATTTAAAGGGCGCTTGCGCTTTTCTTAAAAATAAATTTACACGTTGCTTACTTCGGGTTGACGTCTGCCCATGAGCATTTCTTATAGAAAGTGGTGAGAATTATGGTACGTGGAGTATATATTCATATTCCTTTTTGTCATCAAATTTGTAATTACTGCGATTTCAATAAATTTTTCTTTCATAACCAACCAGTTGATGAATATATAGAATTATTAGGAAAAGAAATGGAATTGTATAAAAGCCAATTAGAAGACGCAAGGATTGAAACAATTTTTATCGGTGGAGGAACGCCGACTTCTCTAACGGAGAAACAATTGGAACGATTATTTACACTTATTCAAGCACATATTCCATTAAACGATATCGTTGAATTTACGTCCGAAGCTAATCCAGATGAGTTAACATTTGAAAAAATGAAACTTATGCACAGTTATGGAGTAAATAGATTAAGTATGGGAGTTCAAACGTTTGATCAAGATCTACTTAAAGTACTTGGAAGAACCCATTCAAATGAACATGTTTATGAAGTCATTGAACATGCTAAAAAGATTGGTTTTCCATCCATCAGTATGGACTTAATGTATGGTTTACCAAATCAAACAATGGAACAGTGGAAGTATTCTTTGCAAGAAGTGTTCCGATTGAAGATACCTCATATTTCTGCGTATTCACTTTTAGTAGAACCAAAAACGGTTTTTTATAATTTAATGTCCAAAGGAAAACTCTCTTTGCCTGGTGAGGACTTAGAAGCTGAAATGTATAGCTATCTTATGGATGAGATGGATAAACAAGGCTATCATCAATATGAAATCAGTAATTTCTCTTATGGAGGAAAAGAGTCTCGACATAACTTAATTTATTGGGACAACGATGAATACATTGGGCTCGGTGCTGGTGCTCATGGCTATGTAAATGGCATACGATACTCCAACCATGGACCATTAAAGAAATATATGCAAACAATCGAGTCAAATGATAAACCATTTATGATGCAGAAAGAAGTAACTGAAACCGAAAAAATGGAAGAAGAAATGTTTTTGGGATTAAGAAAAAATGCTGGAGTCCCAATGGATGTCTTCTATAACAAATATGGTCAATCACTTCAAAATGTTTATGGCAAGGAGTTAAAAGAACTTGTTGAAAAAGAATGGATTGAAATGAACAATAATCACGTCCGTTTAACCCGCCGTGGTCGTTTCGTTGGGAATGAAGTGTTTCAATATTTCCTTAAGTAAGAAAAGTAATTACTTATTTCAAATGAATCATATTCATTGACAGTTTTCCTTAGATTTGATACCTTTTATATGAGTATTAGCACTCTCAACGAACGAGTGCTAACAGAGGTGATAATCATGCTAACTAATCGGCAATTATTAATATTGCAAGTAACGGTAGATGATTTTATTGAAACTGCTCAGCCAGTTGGGTCTCGTCAAATTTCGAAAAAGGAGGAAGTTCCATATAGTCCTGCTACTATTCGAAATGATATGGCGGATCTTGAAGATATGGGCTTTTTAGAAAAAACACATACTTCGTCTGGTCGTGTTCCTTCACAAAAAGGATACCGTTATTATGTAGACAATATGTTAACTCCACAACTAATTTCGAAAGATGAGATTAAACAAATTCGATCTATCTTTGAAGATCGAATGGTGGAGACGGAGCAAATTATTCGGAAGTCAGCAAAAATTTTGTCTGAATTGACGAGTTACACCTCCATATTATTAGGACTGGATGTTAGAAAACATCGAGTAAAACGATTTTCGATCGTACCATTAACAGATGATTCTGCTGTTGCTATTATCGTGACAGACAGTGGACATGTTGAAAATCGAGTATTCTCAATTCCTGAGAGCTATACTTCATCTGATATTGAACAAATGGTCAATTTACTAAATGAAAGCTTAGTAGGTGTTCATTTACACGAGCTACCTGTCAAGCTTGAAGTAGTAACTCGTACATTATTAAATCAACGAGTGGGACATTTTAATGAATTATTTATTTCGTTAAACAAATCGATGATGATAGAGCAAGAGGATAAAGTATACTACGGCGGTAAAATGCAGCTGTTAAATCAACCAGAATTTAATGATCTTGAAAAAGCCCGTAGTATCATGTACTTGATGGATCATGTAAGTCAAATTCCGAGTATTTTCCCTGTCGATAAAAAAGGAATTCAAATTCACATTGGTTCTGAAAACAACCATCTTGCTATGGAAGATTGTAGTGTAATTACAGCATCTTATGCAATTGGTGATGAACAAATGGGCTCCATAGCGATTATTGGTCCTACACGTATGGACTATAAACGAGTTGTTTCATTACTCGATGTAATGAGTGGAGATTTATCAAGGGAATTATCTAGAATATTACTTGGTCATCATGGATAAAGGAGAATTGCAAACATGACAAATCAAAAAGAAGAAGTAGTAGAAGAAGTGGAAGAAGTGGAATTAGAAAAGTTGGAAGAGCAAGAAGAAACAACTACTCAAGAAGAGATGATAGAGGAAGTTGTAGAAGTAGATGAACTTACACTTGTTCAGCAAGAATTAGAGGAAGAAAAAAATAAGTCAATTCGATTAAGAGCGGACTTTGAAAATTATAAGCGTAGAGTTCAATTAGATAAAGAGGCAGACTACAAGTACCGAGCACAAACTGTATTAACAGACATTTTGCCAGTATTGGATAATTTCGAACGAGCGTTAGCTATTCAGACAAACTCTGAGGAAGCTGCTTCTTTAGCTAAAGGTGTAGAAATGGTATATCGCTCCTTACTAGATGCTGTTGCTAAAGAAGGTCTTGAGACAATTGAATCTGAAGGAGTTCCTTTTGATCCTAATTTTCATCAAGCAGTTATGCAAGAAAAGGACGAATCGAAAGAATCTGGAATCGTGCTTCAAGAACTACAAAAAGGGTATAAGTTAAAAGATAGAATACTTCGCCCTTCTATGGTTAAGGTAAACGAGTAAACTTAGATTGTTGAGAATGAGTTCTAAATTGTGACGAGTTATTGTGACTCGACTAACAAACATTTTCAATTACTCTTATGGCAAGAAATTCATATATATTAAGAATTTCTATAAATGAATTACTATACTCAGTTATAAATTAGGAGGAAATATTTATGTCTAAAATTATCGGTATTGACTTAGGAACAACAAACTCATGTGTATCTGTACTAGAAGGTGGAGAACCAAAAGTAATTCCAAATCCAGAAGGTAACCGTACAACACCATCTGTTGTTGCATTTAAAAATGGGGAAAAACAAGTTGGAGAAGTAGCAAAACGTCAATCGATTACGAACCCAAATACAATTGCTTCTGTAAAACGTTTAATGGGTACAAATGAAAAAGTAAAAGTGGAAGATAAAGAATATACTCCACAAGAAGTTTCTGCAATGATTCTACAATACTTAAAAGGTTTCGCAGAAGAATATTTAGGTGAAAAGGTAACAAAAGCTGTTATCACAGTTCCTGCTTATTTTAACGATGCAGAACGTCAAGCTACAAAAGATGCAGGTCGTATCGCTGGTCTTGAAGTGGAACGTATTATTAACGAACCAACTGCAGCTGCACTTGCATACGGTTTAGATAAAATGGATCATGATGAAAAAATTCTTGTTTACGATTTAGGTGGCGGTACTTTCGACGTATCTATCCTTGAACTTGGTGACGGAGTATTTGAAGTACTTGCAACAGCCGGAGACAACAGACTTGGTGGAGATGACTTTGACCAAGTATTAATGGATTACTTAGTACAAGAATTCAAAAAAGAAAATGGAATCGACTTATCACAAGATAAAATGGCTGTTCAACGTCTAAAAGACGCTGCTGAGAAAGCGAAAAAAGATTTATCTGGAGTAACTTCAACTCAAATTTCTCTACCGTTCATTACAGCTGGCGAAGCTGGTCCACTTCACTTAGAAGTAACGATGACTCGTGCGAAATTTGATGATTTAACAGCTCATTTAGTTGAGCGTACAATGGTACCAACTCGTCAAGCGATGAAAGACGCTGGCTTATCAGCTTCCCAAATCGATAAAGTAATTCTTGTTGGTGGATCTACTCGTATTCCAGCAGTACAAGAAGCGATTAAAAAAGAAACTGGTAAAGAACCACATAAAGGTGTAAACCCTGATGAAGTAGTAGCAATGGGTGCAGCGGTTCAAGGTGGAGTATTAACAGGTGATGTAAAAGACGTAGTTCTTCTAGACGTTACACCACTTTCACTTGGTATCGAAACAATGGGTGGCGTATTCACTAAGTTAATCGAACGTAATACAACAATCCCAACATCTAAATCTCAAACGTTCTCAACTGCAGCAGACAACCAACCAGCAGTAGACATTCACGTGTTACAAGGTGAACGCCCAATGGCTACAGATAATAAAACACTTGGACGTTTCCAACTTGCGGATATTCCACCAGCACCACGTGGCGTTCCACAAATTGAGGTAACTTTCGATATTGACAAAAATGGTATCGTAAATGTAAAAGCAAAAGACCTTGGTACTGGAAAAGAACAAAATATTACAATTCAGTCTAATTCGTCCTTATCAGATGAGGAAATCGAACGTATGGTAAAAGAAGCGGAAGCAAATGCGGAAGCGGATAAAGCTCGTAAAGAAGAAGCAGAAGTGAAAAACGAAGCGGATCAATTAGTATTTATGACTGAAAAAACATTAAAAGACTTAGAAGATAAAGTATCAGAAGATGAGAAAAAGTCTGCTGAAGATGCAAAAGAAGAGTTAAAAGCTGCACTTGAAGCTGGAAACTTAGAAGACATTAAAGCGAAAAAAGATAAATTGAATGAAATCGTTCAACAATTAACGATGAAATTATATGAGCAAGCACAAGCAGAAGCTGCTGCAAACGGTCAACAAGCTGGACCATCTGATGATGGTGTTGTAGACGCAGAATTCGAAGAAGTAAACGACGATAAAGACAAGTAAGATAGTCGGTGGAAAAGTCAAAGACCGTTTTCGGCTTTGGCTTTTTCAATGTTCAGGCTATAAACGCTTTTTTCCTCTGAAACTTTATTTACAAGGAGGAAAAACAAGGCACTATTGCTATTCTTAATGTTTTGCTATAAATAATTTTTCCATGTTACAATAATCTTTATGTGTAGGTTAAAAGAGCGGGAGAGTGAAATATGAATAAACGAGATTACTATGAGGTACTTGGATTATCCAAAGGTGCTTCTCAAGATGAGATAAAGAAAGCGTATCGTAAGCTGTCCAAACAATATCATCCGGACATTAACAAAGAAGCTGATGCGGATGAAAAGTTTAAAGAAATATCAGAAGCATATGAAGTGTTAAGTGATGAACAAAAACGTGCCGCATATGATCAATTTGGTCATGCAGGACCGAACCAAGGTTTCGGTGGCTTTGGCGGTAGCGCGGATGGTTTCGGGTTCGAAGATATTTTTAGTTCGTTTTTTGGTGGCGGTGGATCTCGTCGACGTGATCCAAATGCACCGAGAAAAGGTGATGATCTTCAGTACTCAATGACAATTGAATTTGAAGAAGCTGTTTTTGGAAAAGAAAAAGAAATTGAAATTGCTAAAGAAGAAAATTGTGATACATGTAACGGAAGTGGTGCGAAACCTGGAACACATCCAGAAACATGTACACACTGTAATGGGGCAGGTCAAGTTAATATTGCACAGGACACTCCTTTTGGGCGTATTCAGACAAAACGTGCTTGTCACCAATGTCATGGAACTGGGAAGATGATTAAAGACAAATGTTCAACTTGTCACGGGAAAGGGACTGTCAATAAACGCAAAAAAATTAAAGTGACAATTCCAGCTGGTGTTGACGACGGACAACAACTTCGTGTAACTGGCCAAGGAGAGCCTGGTAAAAATGGTGGTCCAGCAGGTGATTTATATATTGTATTCCGAGTAAAACAAGATCCTCGTTTTGAGCGAGACGGCGATGATATCTATTACGAATTACCGTTAACATTTGCACAAGCCGCACTTGGAGATGAAATTGAAGTGCCAACTGTACAAGGGAAAGTAAAATTAAAAATCCCTGCAGGTACACAGTCTCAAACTAAATTCCGCTTAAAAGGTAAAGGCGTGAAAAACGTGCATGGGTATGGTGTTGGTGATCAACATGTTATTGTCAAAGTAATCACACCGAATAAATTAACGGAAAAACAAAAACAATTATTACGTGAATTTGCTGAAATTAGTGGAGACATTCCGGAAGAGCAAGGAAGTTCATTATTTGATAAAATAAAAAGAACTATAAAAGGTGAGTAAAGGAGTTGATCGCAAGTGAAGTGGTCTGAACTATCAATTCATACAACAAACGAAGCTGTTGATGCGATAAGTAACATTTTGCACGAAGCAGGTGCGAGTGGAGTAGTTATTGAAGACTCAGAAGAGTTAATTAGAGAAAGGGAAGATCGTTTTGGTGAAATTTATAGCTTAAATCCAGATGATTTTCCAGTAGACGGTGTTCGAGTAAAAGCTTATTTAGCAGAAACTAGCTTTCTATTAGAGACAGTTGAAGAGATCAAACTTGCGATCAATAATTTACAGAACTTTAATATCGATATTGGTCATAATATTGTAACTGTTCAAGAAGTGGATGAAGAAGATTGGGCAACCGCATGGAAAAAGTATTATCATCCAGTCAAAATATCGAATCGTTTTACGATTGTTCCAACTTGGGAAGACTATAAAAGAGTAAACTCTGATGAACTTATTATCGAATTAGATCCAGGTATGGCTTTTGGAACGGGAACACATCCAACTACGGTTATGTGTCTTCAAGCGTTAGAAAAAACGGTGCAACCTGATTCTAAAGTGATTGATGTGGGAACTGGATCGGGCGTACTTTCAATAGGTGCAGCTAAACTTGGTGCAACATCTATTCATGCACTTGATTTAGATGAAGTGGCAGTTGCTTCAGCAAAAGCGAATATCGCAATAAATCATGTAGAGAATCTAGTAGAAGTCACTCATGGTAATTTACTTGACAATGTAAAAGAGCAAGCCGATATTGTTGTAGCAAATATTTTAGCTGAAATAATTATGACATTTACGGATGATGCATTTTCAATTGTGAAGGAAAACGGACTGTTTATCACTTCAGGAATAATTTCTGCTAAAAAAGAGGATGTAAAAAATGCTTTGCAAAAATCCGGTTTTGAAATCGAAGAAGTGATGATGATGGAAGATTGGGTAACCATTATTTCCAAAAAACCGATTCAATAAGGAGATTGTTATGCAACGTTATTTTACGAATGAACTAATCCAAGAAAATAATATGATAACAATTACAGGTGAAGATGCGCATCATATGATTCAAGTGATGCGCATGTCTCCTGGGGATCATGTGTATGTAGTATCTTCAAACAATACGTACACAATGGAGATTGTTGAGGGTTCTTCCAAATCTGTTTTGTTACAAGTGATCGAGATGCATGAACACTCAAATGAAATGCCTATAAAAATTTCTATTGTTTGTGGACTTCCGAAAGGCGACAAGCTAGAGTTGATTACACAAAAAGCAACGGAACTAGGAATGCACACACTCTATCCATTTGAAGCAAAAAGATCCATTGTGAAATGGGATAAACAAAAGAACGAGAAGAAGTTAGCCCGTTTACAAAAAATTGCAAAAGAAGCAGCAGAACAATCTCATCGTTCGTTTATTCCGCATATACATAATCCGATTTCATTAACAGAACTTTTGGAAATTGCCAAAACATACGATGTAAAATTTGTTGCAGATGAAGAAGATGCAAAATCAACCATACGTAAAAAGTTTGCCGAGCAATTAAAAAAGGTGTATGATAAACAATCGATACTTATCGTATTTGGTCCAGAAGGTGGACTAGATCGTTCCGAAATACAACTATTAAAAGAAAATGAATTTCAACCAATTTCACTTGGGCCAAGGATTCTAAGAACAGAAACTGCGCCGTTATATGCACTTGCTGCAGTTTCTTATGAATATGAATGAAAGAGGTGTAAGGACATGTCATCCGTAGCATTCCATACATTAGGTTGTAAAGTAAATCACTACGAAACAGAGGCAATTTGGCAACTATTTAAAGATAATGGTTATGACCGTGCTGATTTTGAAAAACAATCGGACGTATACGTTATTAATACATGTACTGTTACAAATACTGGTGATAAAAAAAGTCGTCAAGTAATTCGTCGAGCAATTCGTCAAAATCCAGATGCTGTCATTTGCGTAACAGGATGTTATGCACAAACTTCCCCGGCAGAAATTATGGCAATTCCAGGGGTAGATATAGTCGTTGGAACGCAAGAACGTACAAAAATGCTTGATTATATTGAACAATTTAAAGCAGAACGTAAACCAATTAATGCAGTAGGCAATATTATGAAAAATCGTGTTTACGAAGAGTTAGACGTTCCTTCATTTACGGATCGCACGCGTGCTTCGTTAAAAATCCAAGAAGGATGTAATAACTTTTGTACTTTTTGTATTATTCCATGGGCTCGTGGACTGATGCGATCTCGAGATCCAGAAGAGGTAGTTCGTCAAGCACAACAATTAGTTGACGCAGGTTATTTAGAAATCGTATTAACTGGTATTCATACTGGTGGTTACGGAGAAGATTTAAAAGACTATAATTTAGCACAGCTATTAAGAGATATTGAATCACAAGTAAAAGGGTTAAAGCGTCTTCGAATTAGCTCAATTGAAGCAAGTCAATTATCTGATGACGTGATCGATGTGCTGAGAGATTCCAAAATTGTTGTTAGACATTTACACATACCAATACAATCAGGCTCTAATACAGTTTTAAAAAGAATGCGTAGAAAATATACAATGGAATTTTTTGCGAATCGATTAGACAGATTAAGAGAAGCTTTACCTGATTTAGCGATAACTTCGGATGTTATTGTTGGTTTTCCAGGAGAAACAGAAGAAGAGTTTATGGAAACGTATAGTTTCATTCGTGACCAACGTTTTTCAGAGCTTCATGTTTTCCCATATTCAAAACGTACCGGTACTCCGGCAGCTAGAATGGAAGACCAAGTTCCAGAAGATGTGAAGAATGAGCGCGTACACCGTTTAATCACTCTAAATGATCAATTAGCTGTTGAATATGCAGCAAGATTTGAAGGAGAAGTATTAGAAATAATTCCGGAAGAAAAATACAAATTAGATCCAACGTCTAATTTATATGAGGGATATACAGATAACTATTTAAAAGTTATTATTCCTGGTTCTGAGGATTTAATCGGGAAGTTGACTCGAGTAAAAATCACAAAAGCTGGTTATCCATACAACGAAGGTCAATTTGTACGTGTACTTGAAAATGTAGAAGAACTTGTTTAATTATATTACTCCCGATTGTTTAGCTAACACTAACAATCGGTTTTTTTTATCCCACTGGCTTTTTTCCTCATTTGCCGTTATGATTAAGAGGTACGTACAACTGTTGGAAGGGGAATTTTGATGACTCAAAACATTGCTTCATTAATCGATCATACATTATTAAAACAAAATGCAACAAAAGAACAAATTGAAAAACTTTGTGAGGAAGCTAAAACGTATACATTTGCATCCGTATGTGTCAATCCTACTTGGGTAGAACTTAGTGCGAAGCTATTACAAGAAAGCTCTGTTAAAGTATGTACAGTTATTGGATTTCCATTAGGTGCAAGTACTACTAAAGTAAAAGCTTTTGAAACAACAAATGCGATTGAAAACGGTGCAGATGAAATAGATATGGTAATAAATGTTGGTGCATTAAAAGATGCTGACTATGATTTTGTACAACAAGATATAGCTGCTGTAGTAGAAGCTGCAAAAGGCAAAGCAATTGTTAAAGTAATTTTAGAAACTTGTTTATTAACCGATGAAGAAATTAAAAAAGCAAGTGAGTTATCAAAAGCTGCTGGAGCAGACTTTGTGAAAACTTCTACTGGATTTTCTACAGAAGGTGCAACAGTAAAAGCTGTTAAGATTATGCGTGAAACTGTTGGATCAGAGCTTGGTGTGAAAGCTTCTGGTGGTGTTCGCAGCTTAGAAGATTTACAAGCAATGGTTGATGCTGGAGCTTCAAGAATTGGTGCAAGTTCTGGAGTGGATATTATGCAAGGATTAAAAAGTGAATCTGATTATTAATTTAATAGTAAGTATTGACCAAGTGGAAACAATACGATATAATTTTTTAGTACATAACACTTGGTTATGTGCTTGACGTGTGTTCGGAGGGAGGGAAAAAGAGATGTCAAAAACTGTCGTTCGTAAAAACGAATCGCTTGAAGATGCTCTTCGCCGCTTCAAACGTACTGTATCTAAAAGTGGTACAATTCAAGAGGTAAGAAAGCGCGAGTTTTATGAAAAACCAAGCGTGAAACGTAAAAAGAAATCAGAAGCTGCACGTAAACGTAAGTGGTAAATTAATCCCAACCATCCCTACGTTCAAAACACGTACATTATGATTAACATTTACAATTATGTAAACCGAGAAAATTTATTTTCTCGGTTTATTTTTATTTTACGAAACTTTTTTTGTTCTAGTCCGTAAAGAATAATATACATATAGAAGAAGGGGGGTTTAAGGATGAAATTGTCTCGATACATTATTTCTTTTTGTTTATTGTTATTTTCTTTTTTCATGATTGTTCCTTCCATAAATGCTGATACTCCAAAAGTTTATAAAATTCCAGTATACGATGAAGTAGAAAAAGGATTATATGCTTTTTTAAAAAGGGCTATTCATGATGCGGAAGAAGCAGGTGCAGAAGCAATTATTTTTGAAATAAATACACCGGGTGGTTTTGTGGATTCAGCTGAGAAAATAGCTAGTTTACTTGATTCTACTTCGATTCGAAAAATAGCTTATATTAATTCAAAAGCTCATTCGGCTGGTGCATTTTTAGCTTTACATGCAGATGAAATTTATATGTCCCCAAGTGGAACAATTGGCGCGGCTGCTGTAATCGATAGTAGTGGGAACACTGCAGATGAGAAAGCTAATAGTGCGTGGAAAGCGAATATGATTAGTGCAGCCGAACTTACTGGAAAAAACCCAATCTATGCTCAAGCAATGGCAGATGATTCAGTAGATTTGCCACAATATAGAGCACCTGTAGGGAAATTGTTAACGCTCACTTCTGCAGAAGCATTGGAAGTAGGTTATTCGGAGGGTACGGTAAGTTCTTTTAAGGAATTATTAAATCAGACGAATCTTTCAGATGCGAAAGTCGTGGCAACAGAAGAGACGTTTATGGAATCGGTTGCACGTTTTATTACGAATCCAATTATTGTGCCGATATTATTATCGATAGCAAGTTTAGGTTTGGTTATTGAACTGTACTCCCCCGGCTTTGGAGTTGCAGGGACGATGGGGCTTATCTCACTCAGCCTTTTCTTTTTTGGGCATCTAGTAGCTGGACTTGCTGGTTATGAAACGATTATTATTTTTGTTATTGGAGTACTCCTTATTATCGCGGAATTTTTCTTACCTGGAGGAATTAGTGGTATATTAGGTGCAGCTGCTATTATTTTTAGTATAATACTAGCAGGAGGCAATATTGTACAAATGAGCATTGCTATTTTAATTGCTTTAACAGTAGCTATAGTGGGAATGGTGATTATTATGAAGTTTTTTGGAAAACGGTTGAAAGCATTAAACAAGATAATATTGTCGGATGCTACAACGACCGAACAAGGATATGTGTCCAATGAAAATCGAATCGATTTAATTGGCAAAGTGGCCGTTACAATGACAGCCCTTAGACCAGCTGGAACTATACGTATCGAAAATGAGCGAATCGATGCAGTATCTGACGGTAGTTTTGTAGAGAAGGAAAAACAGGTTAAAATTATTAAAGTAGAAGGCTCTCGTATTGTCGTACGAGAAGTCGCAGAAGGGGAGGCAATATAATGGTTTTTACTGGATCAACAATCACGTTAATTATAGTTATAGTTTTAGCATTTATAGTGCTATCGGTATTCTTTACATTTTTCCCTATTGCACTATGGATTTCAGCTTTAGCAGCTGGAGTGAAAATAAGTATCTTTACACTAGTAGGGATGAGGTTACGTCGAGTAATTCCGTCGCGCATTGTAAATCCGCTTATTAAAGCACATAAAGCTGGATTAAATGTTTCTATCAATCAATTAGAAAGTCACTATTTAGCTGGTGGTAATGTAGACCGTGTTGTAAATGCTTTAATTGCTGCACACCGTGCAAATATAGAACTTTCATTTGAAAGAGCAGCAGCAATTGATCTTGCAGGTCGTGACGTATTACAAGCAGTACAAATGTCTGTTAACCCGAAAGTTATTGAAACGCCATTTATTGCCGGTGTTGCGATGAACGGAATTGAAGTAAAAGCTAAGGCTCGTATTACAGTAAGAGCGAACATCGACCGTTTAGTCGGTGGAGCAGGGGAAGAAACAATTGTTGCACGTGTTGGGGAAGGGATTGTCTCTACAATCGGTTCTAGTGCAAGTCATGAACGAGTACTTGAAAATCCAGATCTAATCTCTCAAACAGTGCTTTCTAAGGGGCTAGACTCTGGAACTGCATTTGAAATACTATCGATTGACATTGCGGACGTTGATGTAGGCAAAAACATCGGTGCAGAGCTTCAAACAGAACAAGCTGAGGCTGATAAGAAAATTGCCCAAGCAAAAGCAGAGGAACGTCGAGCGATGGCTGTTGCATCTGAGCAAGAAATGAAAGCGAAAGTACAGGAAATGCGTGCGAAAGTAGTAGGAGCAGAAGCAGAAGTACCTTTAGCTATGGCGGAAGCACTTCGCGAAGGAAATATTGGTGTAATGGATTATATGAATTACAAGAATATCCAAGCAGACACAGGTATGAGAGACTCTATAAGTAAAGTTGGCGGAGATAAACCATCAACTGATGAGTTGAAGGACTCTTAATATAGTGGAAAGGAGGTTTTCTCCTTGGAAGGGTTAATAATATTAATAATTTCGCTAATCGTCAGTGCTTTGTTTGGTCAAAAAAAGAAGGCGGCTCAAAAGCCAGTCAAAGATGTTCAGCAAGAAAAGCCCTTTAAAGAGAATCCATTTAAAGGTCTTGAAGATTTTGCAAAAGAATTTAAGGTTGAGCATAAAAAAATGGATAGAAAACCTCCTGAAGTACAGAAAACTCCTACTTTAGTTGAAAAAGTAGAACGAGAAGTGCCAAGAGATCGAGGAGTTCCAAGATCTTCTGGTCGTCTGTCTATCCATCAAGATAAAGTGCAGAACAAGAACGTATCTAAACCAATAGATACAAATATTTTACCTAGTTCAAAAGAAGAACTTGTACGTGCCATTGTATTCTCAGAAATACTTGCGCCTCCAAAATCTAAAAGATAACTCATGAACACCCCTTTACATGCATAAAGTCATGTAAAGGGGTGTTTTTTTGAAAAAATTATTTCCACTCCATGCGAGTATTATGGTTGAAAATTTTAGTGAGATTATTTTAGATTATGAAATTACCATTCTTCGATTGCATGAAAACACATTAGTATGTTCTTACGAAAATTTCCTTCTAGAAATCAAGGCTGATACATTGAAGATTAAATCATTGTCAATGGAGCAGCTTTGTTTGCATGTTGAAGAGCTTAATCATTTCAAAATCACGAGGAAGGAAAATAAGTAATGCAGCAACTTATACAAGTTCGAATGTCGATAAAATTGGATCAATATCTTTTGTTTCAAAGACTCTTTGCAGCCAATATCGTTGTCTACCAAGTATATAGCACCGAGCAGTATCTTTATTTTTCTATACGTAAAAAAGATTTACCCGTCTTTCGAAAAGTTAGAAGATCGCTAAAACTATCGGTACATTTGGTGGATGAAACCAAAAAAGGAACAATTCCTATTCATTCCTTCTCTATTGTTGGAGTTATTATGTTTTTAATTATTCCTGTTGTTCTTGCTCAATTCATATGGAACATTCAAATTGATTCTGAATCACCTGAAAGTAATGTGCTCATTTATGAGCAACTGAAAGAAATGAAAATAAAAGAAAGAATGCGATCATCTAATTTACCTAGTGAACAAGAGATAAGGCAAAAATTATTATTGGAACATAAGGAATATTCATGGGTTCATTTTTCGAAATCAGGCTCGAAATTTACTGTTACACCAATGCTTGCACCAATACAAACCGAGCGAGAGATAAAGGATGCTCCTCCAACTCATTTAATTGCTAAACGGAGTGGGGTCATTACAGACTTCGAACTAACTAAAGGAGTAAGAGCTGTAGAGAAAAATGTCTCAGTCAAAAAAGGCGATATTTTAGTGAATGGATTCGTTACACAAGGCGATAAAAGAATTATTACAAGTGCAGAAGGTAAAGTGTATGCAAGTTATTGGATTGAGTTGGAATTTGAACTTCCGAAAAAGCTGAGTATTGTGAAACCGAGTGAGAGAAAACTTGTCATTCAGAGAATAGGAGAAAAAAAACTCTCATTTTGGAAAGAAGTAGCTCTTCCTAATCCTATACGGAATTTTTTTGAAGCAGGTTACGTACAAAAAGGCGAAGCAGAAGAATATGTGATAGATGAACAATCGATGGATAGATTAATACGTCCACTCCTTTATCAAAAAATAATAAATGAACTTCCCTCCGGTACACAAATATTGGAGGATAAAGTTTTACAGGTGACTATTCAAAATGATAAAGTGAAAGGGAAAGTATTATTTTTAATAAATGAAAATATTGCGATACCACAAGTTATACCCTAAGGAGACGAAGCATGAGCGAACAAAAACAATTAGATATTAACTTGCAAGATCCTGCAGAAGCAGTGATGCTTCTAGGTATTTCAGATAAAAATGTAAAACTAATAGAAGAGGAACTTCACGTCCAACTCATCACTAGAGGGGAAACAATTCGAATTGTTGGTAATGAAAACAATGCTGTAGAAGCGAAGAAACTAATGGAACAACTTCTAGCCGTTATTCGTAAAGGGATAAATATTAATTTGCGAGATGTTTCCACTGCAATAGAAATGAGTATGAACGGTACGATCGAGTACTTCTCTGGACTTTATGATGAAGAAATTGCAAGAAATACAAAAGGTAAATCTATTCGAGCAAAAACTATCGGACAACGTGAATATATACAAGGGATTAGACATTCCGATTTAACGTTTGGGATTGGTCCAGCTGGTACTGGTAAAACGTATTTGGCTGTTGTAATGGCAACTCAAGCATTAAAAAACGCCCATGTGAAAAAAATCATTCTAACACGTCCAGCAGTGGAAGCAGGCGAAAGCCTAGGTTTTCTACCTGGAGACTTGAAAGAGAAGGTAGACCCTTATTTACGGCCTTTATACGATGCGTTACATGATGTATTAGGAACAGAACAAACAGAACGACTAATTGAACGCGGTACGATTGAAATCGCTCCTCTTGCTTATATGAGGGGAAGAACGCTAGATGACGCATTTGTTATTTTAGATGAAGCTCAAAATACGACAAAAGCACAAATGAAAATGTTTTTAACTCGTCTTGGATTTGGTTCCAAAATGGTCATTACAGGTGATAAAACGCAAATTGATTTACCAAAAGGTGCAGAATCAGGGTTAATGATTGCGGAAAAGATTCTATCGAATGTATCTGGTATTCACTTTCAATACCTAGAACAAGGTGACGTCGTTCGTCATCCACTTGTTGCAAAAATTATACAAGCTTACGAGGAACAGCAACCTTAATGGGTTGCTGTTTCGGACTGTAGATAAACTCTAAGAATTTTGAGTTTTTCTACAGTTTTTTCTTTTTCAATAAAAAATAAATAAGAAAATCATTGAAACGGCTCCCTTTCCGGAGGCCACTGAAAAAGTCACTTTTTTTCAAAAAATAAAAACGAAATCCCATAATTCCTTCACTTTTTAGGGTGTTTATGGGGACGTCATGCCAATTTTGATACAAATATACTTCTCAAGTGGTGACTTTATTTTCTGAATTTTGGTTTTTCAGTGGCCTCCCTTTCCGCGGGCGTTGCCTCAGCCTCCTCGCTTTGCTGTGGGGTCTTCGACTAACGCTATTCCCGCAGGAGTGTCGCCTTTTTCAACAATTTTCTAGAAATAAAAAAGTAAAATATTAAAAATAAGGTATAATGAAATTACCAGTTATAAGGGGGATGAATATAGTATGAATTCTATTTTATTGAAAATAAAGGAATGGAGCAATTATAAGCATCTCCCATTAGTTATCATTTTTGTTACAGCTGTTATTATGTTTTTTCTACTAATTGGGAATGTAAAAGAAAATAAATATGATATAACAGAGTTTCAGTTATCTCCTGAAACTATTCGTGCTGTCAAAACGATGGAAGATCCTGTGAAAACAGAAGAAGAACGTGAAAAGGCTGCTTTAGAAGTTCTACCAAAATTTGAATTCCAAGAAGAAACTGCTGACAACCAGGCAGCAATTATACGTTCCATTTTTGATAGCGTTATGGAGATAAAGAAGCAAAATATACCTGTAGATGATGTTAATGGGGCTAAAAATCAGCTTGATAAGTTAAAGAAAGAATTGGATAAAATAGCGGAAAATGCAAATTATGTACAGTTGTCGGATGATGCTTTGTCAATATTATTAAACCAAGCACAGACAACTCTAAAGCAATCTAGTGAGACACTTGTAACTTACGTTAAAGACTCTTTAAATCAACCAATTCGTATGGAAAATATTCCAGACGAAAAAAGAGAAATTGAAGACAGAGTTAAACAGACATTTAAGTTTCCAAAAGAGTATATGGATGTTCTTATAACAATTGCACGTTTTAGTATTGTAGAAACGGAGATTGAAAACAAAGAACAAACAAAATTACGTATAGAACAGGCAAAAGCAAGTGTAGAACCAACAAGAATACTACAAGGCCAAATTCTAGTACAAAAAGGTGAAATTATTGATAGAGAAGTATATAGGCAACTAAAGCTTTTAGGTATGGTAACGAGTAAATCATCCTTTAAACCACTTGTAGGTGTTGGTTTATTTGTATTGCTCACGATGTGGGTTTTGTATGTGCAAACAACTAATGGGAAAGCTAGAACAGTAGAAAATACAAAATCTTTATTAGTTATTGCTTTTACTTTGTTTATTTCTGTCTTAATGATGAAAGTATTACAATATATTGCATATAATTTTGATGTAGTCATTGCTTTTATTTTTCCTACAGCAATTGCATCCATGCTCGTATACCTTTTAGTAAATGAACGTATGGCTTTTATTACTACCATCATTATATCTGCATATGCTGGGTTTATTTTTCAAGAAGGGTATACGAATGTGTTTCAAATGGAAATAACATTATATATCCTATTTGGAGGAATAGCTGGGATTATAGCTTTAGAAAAAACGCAGCATAATTCACAAATTCTACGATCTAGTTTAATCGTTTCTTCTATGAATATAGTATTTATACTATTTTATTTACTTATGACAAAAACGACTTATGGGGTTAGCGACTTATTATTCTACTTTGGGGCTGCCGTACTGTCGGGGGTATTGTCTGGAGCATTAACGATTGGAATATTGCCGTTTTTTGAATCTGTATTCGGAATTCTGTCTACTATGAAGCTGATAGAATTATCGAATCCAAATCATCCGCTCCTGAAGAAAATATTAACCGAAACACCAGGAACTTATCATCATAGTGTGATGGTAGCGAACTTGGCAGAAACTGCTTGTGAAGCAATTGGTGCAAATGGATTACTTGCAAGAGTTAGCTGTTATTATCATGATATAGGTAAAACTAAAAGACCAGGGTTTTTTATAGAAAATCAATTAAATGGATACAATCCACATGATAATTTACCACCGGAAGCAAGTCGTGATATTATTAGTGCTCATGCAACAGATGGGGCGAATATTTTACGAAAGCATAAAATGCCCAAAGAAATTGTAGATGTAGCAGAGCAACATCATGGTACAAGCTTGTTAAAATTCTTCTACCATAAAGCAAAAGAGCAAAATGAGAAGGTTAGAGAAGAAGATTTCAGATACGATGGACCTAAGCCACAGTCTAAAGAAGCAGCCATTATATCCGTAGCTGACAGTGTTGAAGCAGCCGTCCGCTCTATGAAGGAACCGAACGCAGAAAAAATACAGGCTTTAGTAAAATCAATTATTAAAGATAAACTACAAGATGGACAATTTGATGAATGTGATTTATCTTTACGTGAAATAAAAATAATGGAAGAAAGCTTTTGTACAACACTGAATGGAATTTTCCATTCACGAATTGAGTACCCAAAATAAGACAGAAGGTGGAACATATATGCTAGAACTAGATTTAATGGATGAAACAAATACACTATCAGAGCAGACAATAGAGCTTGTTGAAAAAGTAATACAATTTGCAGGGAAGCAACAATCAGTAAAAGAAGGAAGTGAAGTTAGTGTAACATTTGTAACGAATGACACAATTCAAGAAATCAATCGTACCTACCGTAAAAAAGATGTTCCAACAGATGTTATTTCTTTTGCGATGGAAGAAATGGGAGACGGAGAAATCGAGATTAAAGATGCTGAACTTCCGACTCTTTTAGGAGACATCGTTATTTCTGTAGAGCGTGCTAGTGAACAAGCAGAGTCTTATGCGCATACTTTCGAAAGAGAACTTTGTTTTTTAGCAGTGCATGGTTTTTTACATTTACTTGGTTTCGATCATGGTACAAAAGAAGAAGAACAAGAAATGTTTGGGTTACAAGAAACAATCTTACAAGCTTTTGGATTGACACGTGAAGGCCATGGACATTCGTAAGTTTTTTAAGTCATTTATATTTGCATTTCATGGGATTATATATGTGATAAAAAGTGAACAAAACTTTCGATTTCATCTTTTGTCTGCAGTAATTGTAGTGATTGCAAGTACCGCTACAGGATTATCTAAGTATGAGTGGATTATTATTATCATGTTAATTTGTGGCATGTTCATGATAGAATTAGTAAATGCTTCAATCGAACGAGTGGTTGATTTAACATCCCCTGATTTTCATCAGCTTGCATTACATGCAAAAGATTTAGCTGCTGGTGCCTGTCTCGTGTATGCTATATGTTGTGCGATTGTTGGTTTAATTATATTTGTCCCAAAATGGTGGGGAATTATTTTTTAGAGGTGAAAGAATTGGATAAAATAAAATTAATGGAAGCTTCCAAAACTGCACGAGAAAAAGCATATGTTCCATACTCTAAGTTCCCGGTAGGAGCAGCATTGTTAACAAATGATGGGGAAGTTATTCTGGGGTGTAATATTGAAAATGCTTCATTTGGATTGACAAATTGTGCGGAACGAACAGCTATGTTTAAAGCAATATCTGAAGGGAAGACAACTTTCTCTGCTATTGCTATTTCTGGTGATACAGAAGGACCAATCTCTCCATGCGGGGCATGCAGACAAGTATTAGCGGAGTTTTGTGACGGAAGTATGCCAGTTTATTTAACAAATTTAAAAGGAAATGTATTAGAAACAACGGTTGCAGAGTTGCTACCAGGTGCATTTACAACGGAGGATTTAGACTATGCAGCAAAACAATAAAGACTTTAAATCTGGATTTATTTCGATAATTGGGAGACCAAATGTCGGTAAATCTACATTTTTGAACCGTGTAATCGGTCAAAAAATTGCGATTATGAGTGATAAGCCTCAAACTACGCGCAATAAAGTACAAGGTGTCTTAACTTTAGAGTCAAGTCAAATGATTTTTATCGATACACCTGGAATTCATAAACCGAAGCATAAGCTTGGAGACTTCATGTTAAAAGTAGCTAAAAATACTCTTCGTGAAGTTGATGTTATTTTATTTATGGTGAATGCAACAGAACCAATTGGTAAAGGCGATGAGTTTATTATTGACCTACTAGAAAAGAACGAAACACCAATCTTTCTAGTTATAAACAAAATAGATCAAGTACACCCAGATGAATTAATCGCAATTATCGAGTCTTATAAGGATAAGTATGATTTTGCAGAAATCGTACCAATTTCGGCACTACAAGGAAATAACGTAGAACGATTACTAGAAACAATTCAAACCTATTTACCAGAAGGACCTCAATATTACCCTGCAGATCAAGTGACGGATCACCCTGAACGTTTTATAATTTCCGAATTAATACGCGAAAAAGTACTTCATTTAACCCGAGAAGAGATTCCGCATTCAATTGCAGTAGTCATTGATAAAATCAAAAAAGAAGAAGATACCGAAAAAGATATGATTCGTGTGATGGCAACGATTATTGTTGAAAGAGATTCGCAAAAAGGAATTGTCATTGGAAAAAAAGGTGCATTGTTAAAAGAAGTTGGTACAAGAGCACGCCATGATATCGAAATGCTTCTAGGTACGAAAGTGTTTTTAGAACTTTGGGTAAAAGTACAAAAAGATTGGCGAAATAAATCAACCCATTTACGCGATTACGGCTTTAGAGAAGATGAATACTAAGAATTAGCGCGTTCGACGAGTCTTTCCTAAGACAGGGAAGGCGCTAAAGATAGATAGACAAGAAAGAAGGGTGGACAATTGCTACAAAAAGTAGAAGGGATTGTCTTACGTACTTCTTCATATGGAGAATCTGACAAAATTGTTACGATTTTTTCACGTGAACTTGGGAAAAGAGCAGTAATGGCTAGAGGTGCCAAAAAACCTACGAGCCGATTAACATCCATCTCTCAGCCATTTACGTATGCATATTTTTTAATACAACAGGGCAGAGGAATGGGAACTCTTCAACAAGGCGAAATAATCGATTCAATGAGATCCATTCGTGAAGATATTTTTGGAACGGCTTATGCAAGTTTTATTATGGAGTTAACGGATAGATTAATCGAAGGTGAGGCTCCGCAGCCTCATCTTTTCACTATTTTACAGCAAGCTTTACAGGCTATTTCAGAGGAATACGATCCCGAAGCGATAAGTCTATTTGTAGAGTGGAAGCTGCTACCTACGGCTGGAATACATCCCGTCCTACATCAATGTTCAAACTGCGGTGCAACAGATGGGGAATTTGCGTTTTCCTTTTCGCAAATTGGGTTTCTGTGCCACCGATGTTTCTCAATTGATCCATATATTATTAGATTAACTCCGTCACAAGTAAAGCTTATTCGTACATTCTACACTGTTCCAATAGAACAGGTTGGAAGGCTGACTCTAAAAAAAGAGACGAAAGGTTTCATCAAAAAGATCATTCGAACGATTTATAGTGAACAAGTCGGATTACGATTAAAGTCTCAAGGATTTTTAGATCAAATGGAGAAGACACCAGAATTTTTTAGCGCAAAAAAAGAAACAAGTTCAGAGGAATAATTTCTCTGAACTTGTTTTTTTTACTTCGCGTAGGGATATGCTTCATTTAAGCACAAAGATGGTCTAAGCAAAGGTTGGTACTATGCGAGTTACAAGTCTGAATCGAGTATAGAGCAGGTGCCCGAGCAAATTTGGACGCTGTGCGAGCATAAACATCATCTATCCGAGCATAAATGAGTGTCAACCGAGCATGAAGCTCGTGTTAGAGCAAAGCTAGTCGCTATGCGAGCATATAAATAACCTATCCGAGCATAAATGAGTCAAGTCCTTATAATTGTGTAAAATGCTAATTACAAGTTTTCAATTGTTTTGTATCACAAACAGATTCTGTTCGAAGTATGAATTTGATTGGATTGGAAGGGGGTACCCCCTTCCAATCCAATCAAATTTCGCGGACATCGTCCCCTCCGTCTTTTTTGATGATAA
>NZ_VDGI01000015.1:113126-113445 GCF_006861825.1 Psychrobacillus vulpis
CTTTTCATATCAACTATTATTTGTCTTACTTCTTTCTTTGGTAACCTCTCAATAATGTTTCGTTTAAAATGGACCGTGCAACGTTGCCAAGTTGTACCGATAAACTCTCGCTGAATTGCCTTCTTTAATCCTGCATGCGCATCTGAAATGACTAATTTGGGTGATTGTAAACCTCGTGATTTTAGGTCTTGTAGAAACCCTTGCCAAGCTTCAAAACTTTCGACATGATCAATTTTTAAACCAATGACTTCTCTTTGATTGTTTTCATTGATAGCCGTCGCAATATAGACTGCTTTGGAAACAACTTTATGGTATTCCC
>NZ_VDGI01000016.1 GCF_006861825.1 Psychrobacillus vulpis
CCTAACTGTCTACGCTTAAAGGCTAATGTTACCATTAGCCCTCCAAGACTCGCTACGAGTGAATGGCTAGTTCTTTCTCGACGGGAATCCCACCCGCTATATGATACGACCTAGGCTCGGCCGCACAAGCCCTCGTTAGTTGAAGAACTTATTGGTAAGAATTCTTATATGCAAATTAAAAATAAATCGTAATTACTGGTTATTGTGCAAGTAATGCTAACTTGCTTTTAGATGGTGTTTCGTATTTTACTTTTGTGGACTTCTGAACGTAATTTCCACCACCAACTCCATATAAACCTCCATGATTACTGTTATAGTTATAAACTCGGTATTCTTCGCCTTTTTTCAAAGTACGGACCGTAGTCAATGAACCGTTGCTCTCCATTTTGACCAAGTTTGTATTAGATAGAATCGTAACTTTACCGATTTGCCCTAATTTTAGTTCCGTTTTTCCCCACATAACTTTTACAGGAGGTACATCTAACTTTTTCGTAATGTAAGCAGAGGAAATAAAACCTGCTAACTTTTTATCCTCAGTTTTAACTGGGTACCATACAAATTGGTTTATACTTGTCGAAGATTGATCATATAAGAAATTTCCATCGATAATTAAGGTAGTATTTTTAGCTAAGGATTTTGCAGCTGAAGAAGTACTAGGTTGTGACCTTAATTTTACAGCGTCCTCTGTTATCAATACTTTATCTCCTACTTGAAATTGATATGCAGAAGTATGCATCTGATCCGTTAAAGTATATTCCATCTTTCTGAATACAATATTTCCACTGCTGTTAGTGTCATATTCAAAGTCACCTATATTGAAAGGAAACTGCCCTAGTTTCGTATTGTTTATGTAACTGTCTTTTTCAATAAACGTAAAGACTTTTTCTTGATAGGCCTCTGTATTCTTCAATCCACTGGACTGATAAAGAGGACTGTTAACAGGCTTTGTACCGTTATAAGCCATGACGGGAAAGTACCAATTTTCGATCACTTCTGGTCCTGTCTCTTTTATTTTAGGCAGATCGGTACGTTGATACATACTGCTAAGAATTTCGACGCCTGCCTGAATATTGTAGTTGATATCGTATTTCAATTTCTCTTGATCATAGCCTGGTTTATTGGTAATTTGCATTAGACCGATCCCTTTATCTTTTGAGATTACAGGCTGGCCATTCTCATCAAATTGTTTCCAACCACCATTTTCTCTTGAAGCCACAGCTTTTACAACTTCGGGAGGGATTTTTGCCGCTAAAGCCGCATTCGTAAGTAAGCAGTTCATATGCTGAAAAGAGGGATTTTGGTTTGGCTTAATTTCACCATATGATGAACATTTAGATGTCAATGTTGACTCAGCGAAAGCTTCTTCATTAGAGCAACCTAGGAGCATTAAACAGGTTAAGAATCCTGCTCTCATTTTGATAGATTTCATGCATTCATTCTCCATTCATTTAATATTTTATATTTATTAGTATATTTTACCATGAAAGATGAATGAAGAAATGATTTTTAGGAATAAAATGGATCACTCTATTAAACTCTCACAAGAATATAAGAATACAATTTGTGCTAAAAGAGACCAACAAGTTTATCCTCTATTTTAAGGATTTGGTTAGTAAAGCTGTTGGACGAGGGAAAACTGGTTAGGTATACTCCCCAGTTTTTTATTTGACTATGTTAAAGAGATTAATTTCTACTAAAGACGATTTTTGATTTTCATTATATAATTTGATATTTTCCCCATTAGTAAATTAGGTTATTTCACATGATGAACTTTAAAAATTGTCCCTGTTTAATTGTTGACAATAGATAATTAGGAATATAATATGTATATATGAGTATATAATCATATATTAAGTTTAGGAGTTAAATGCAAATTAGAAGGAGGGATTTTTATGGCCAATAGTCACAATCATGCACATGGTGAAAATAAAAAAGTATTACTGATTTCGTTTTTTATCATTACCAGCTATATGCTTGTAGAAGCTGTAGGGGGTTATATTACAAACAGTCTTGCTCTTCTTTCTGATGCAGGGCATATGCTAAGCGATGCCGTATCCCTTGGGATTGCCCTATTAGCATTTACATTTAGTGAAAAAGCAGCAAATGCTAGTAAAACCTATGGCTATAAACGTTTTGAAATTTTAGCAGCTGTCTTAAACGGTGTGACGCTTATTTTAATTGCTTTTTTTATTTTTTATGAAGCAATTGAATGTTTTGCAAATCCGCCAGAAGTGGCAACAAACGGTATGCTTGTTATTAGCATTATTGGATTAGCTGTGAATATCCTTGTGGCTTGGATAATGATGCGTGGCAGTGATACGAAAGAAAATTTGAATATGCGTGGGGCATTTCTCCATGTGATTAGCGATATGCTAGGATCAGTTGGCGCTATTATTGCAGCATTACTGATTATGTTCTTTGGTTGGGGTTGGGCTGACCCATTAGCAAGTGTCATCGTCGCAGCACTAGTTTTACGCAGTGGCTATTATGTAACGAAAGCTTCGCTGCATGTATTGATGGAGGGCACGCCTCCCAATGTAAGTGTAAGCGACATCGTTAAAACAATTGAACAGACAAAGGGAATCCTAGGCGTTCATGATTTACACATTTGGTCCATTACAAGTGGTTTAAATGCACTTTCTTGCCATGTGGTGGTCGAGGAACAAATGACGATTGAGGAAGGCGAAAAGCTACTACGTAAAATGGAACATGATTTAGAGCATAAAAATATCCAGCATGTGACGATTCAGTTGGAATCTGCAGCTCATAAATGTGATAATTCTATTTTATGTACAGCAAAAGCAGATGTCTCAGCTGCACATGCACACCACCATCACTAACTGGTGTATTAGGACTACCAATAGTAAAATAGTGAACTAATAAGATTGTTATTACAGGAGGTGTTGAAAAGTATGGCGGAAGAAGTACAAACTATTACACATGAATTAGATGAAGAAACACTATTTGTCGTATCCCAGACGTTTAAAGCGTTAAGTGATCCAACACGTATTCGTATATTAAATTTACTTTGTTGCGACGAGCACTCTGTGAATGATATTGCAGAGGCGCTTAATTTAGGTCAGTCCACGGTATCTCATCAGCTCCGTTTTTTGAAAAATTTACGTTTAGTAAAATTTCGACGTGAAGGGACAACTTTGTATTATTCAAGCGATGATGACCATATTATGAATCTGTTGCATCAAGCGATTGGTCATGCAAAGCATTAAAATACATTATATATTTCGAATTGAAATAGAGTTGGTTCAAAAATTTTTGTGCAACTCTATTTTTACTTATAGATTATTTTAGTTTTAATTACGATATGTAAGAAATAGCCTTCGTATTGAAAAATAACAAAAAAGTAATTGTCATATAAAAATCCATCCTTATACCACTATATCACCCCCGTTAGTTTAAGAAATACTCCTTGGCTACCCCTCCCACTCTTCAAGAAGGCCACTGAAAAAGTATTATTCTAATAAATTTTCTATCAAATAGTCGTTAAGAGAATTTATCGCTTTGGCATTCGCTTTCCGCGGGCGAGCGACGAGCCTCCTCCTTCGTGCGGGGTCTCGTCTGTCTCGCTTTCCCGCAGGAGTCTCATGCGTCGCGCTAAATTCTCTTAAATAAATACAGCAAATTGTTCCTACAAAAATACTAATTCGAGTTTTTCAGTGCCCTCCTCTTCAAGTAATCTGTCCCTTTAGTTGAACAAGGGTGTAGCTTTGGTTCAACTTACCTTTCACTTGTTCATATAATGTATTGAGAGGAGGCGTAACAGAATGGATCGATTTATTCTTTTAATGTTAGCTTGTATACTTGCTGGTTTTGCATTATTAAAAGTTCCTTTAGCAGGTACTTTCTTAGCAGGATTAGAGCCAATAACTAACTTAATCGGTATTTTAGCTATTGTAATTTTCTCTCTTTTCCTAATATTTAAAGGATTAATGGCACTACTGGGGAAATAAAAAGAAGTTAACATTAACTACACCCCAATTGTTTGAACACATTTAACATTTGGAGGTGTAGTTTTTCTATGACTAAATATTCTTTAGGTACTAAATTAAAGGCTGTTCATACATAGCCCCTTATTCAACTAAACTGCCCCGTTAGCTTAATTACGGGTATAATCACCGCCTACTTGTTCCTACTACTTCCGTTAATTCTATATTGAAGTACTTAAAGGGGCACCATGCAAAGGTAGCCTTTTTTATACACCTCTTGTTTCATTTTCGATCAACTCACGAATCTTGGCGGATTACGGATCGATCTTGCTCTGGCCACACAATAAAATGCTCTTACAGCACGTCAGTCCCGTCCCGCCTCGTAAAACTTCTGCGCCACCATGTCCGGCCTTGTGCGAGTATCCGTAAAGTGGTCCCCGTCGCCGACGATAAGGCGGAACTGACCGAGCCGTGTGGACATATGCGGATTCCAGCCGTAACCCTCTCCTTGTGGCAATGCATTGTCTTGGAAAAAATATACATAACTTTTTGGTATAGGCAACTCATAGAACGCTTTAAGATCCAGCTTCTCGAAAAGCGGTCTAGCCGGTTCCGGAGTGACGCCTGTATACATTCGTTTGGCTTCCTCCAATGTGGCCGTATTGACGAACATATCCCGAAACAGTGGAAACGGAAGCATGATCGTATCATCCTTCGAGCCGGCTCTGAGTTGCTCGAAACCTTGTCTCGTTTGGGGCGGTAACTCGTCGGCAACAGATTCGCCATCTTTCAGTACGAACGCATCCCAGAAGACGAGGCGCTTGATGCGATCCGGTACCTGTTCTGCAACCTTTTGGATGACAGTTCCGCCGAAGCTGTGCCCGACGAGAACGAAGTTGCGTAGGTTCAGCTTCGTTATAAAATCAACGACGGACTTCGTAATCATCGCATGCGTGACATCTTTGTTCGGATCTTTGCCGTGACCTGCGTATTCCGGCGTATAGACGACATGCCCTTGACTGCGCAGCACTGCCGCTATGCCGTCCCAGAAGTGAGCGTCAGCCCAAGAGCCATGCACAAGCACGAAGGTAAGGCGTTGCTGTGCGGGTAAACGGTATCTTTCATCCGATTCGAGGGCACCATTGCTCCAGAGCCACCATCCTTCAGAATAAGGGGAGTTATAATAACCGCGGGGCATAAACCTATAATCGGGATAGGGGTATTGATGAATTTCTTGGAGATAAGGAAACATGTACAAGACATCCTCTCAAATCGACATATAATATCAGCTTATGCCCACTGCTTTTGAGAGGTTCCCATACTCGATACGACGAAAAAAGCCGCAAGAGAGAACGGTGGAGAAACTGAAATAACCGTACTGATTCCAAACGGTGAAAATAACAATTTGTAGGAAAAAGCAATTGTTATAACCCTGACCCCAACCACCAATATGGTACGGCTCAACGTAATTGATATTCAATTATCCTGCCCCTTTAGTTCAAGAAGAAAAGGGCGTTACCCATTAAGTAACACCCCAACTAATTCAATATAAGCAAGATTAAATTTCTTTTTCCATCAAAACATTTGTAGTCTGATAACCTAATTTCTCATATAATCCTCTTGCGACCTTGTTATGACCAAAAACATGAAGACCTATTTTAATCATTCCAAGTTTTTTCCCAACACTCTCTATTTGCTTCATTGCTTCCTTAGAATACCCAAATCCTTGGTATTCTTTTAATATATTAATATCATATATAAATCCTTCTTCTTCGGATTTTTGTGCTAGCCATATAACTCCAATTGCCTTGTCCTCTTTTAGAATAGTGTATAAGAAATTATTTTTAGTTTTCTCACCTTTTGGCAGAAGCTTTGTATATTCATCTTTTGCTTTACTTATTGACTCTTCCTCATTCCAATTTCCCGACAAAACTTTTTCTTTCGCATATCCTTCAATTGCTGAAGTAATATATTCTTGATACTCATATGAATTCATTAATATTAATTTAACCATTACCTTATTCTCCCCCTTATCCATTAACTTCTACAAAGAATCATTTAATTCCTTCTTCAACTAACCTGCCCCGTTAGTACAATAAGCATTAGTGATTATCCGTTTCTAATTCTGTTACTAACTTACAAAGTTAGCCAACGATGTATTCTCTTTGTGTACTTTCTTGAATATCCTTATTTTCTACAAAGTCCTTCATTCCTTTTTTTATAACTGACCATAGAGGCGTATTTCCAAATTGTATATATGGATACGACATAGTAAAAAAATTCCTCCTAAATCATCGGATTGTACTCTTATTTAAACTACATTATATTTCCTTGTTCAACTAACCTGCCGTCACAGTATTCCCCCTTTATGATTTTCCTTCTCTTTACTTGAATAACTCCCTTATATTAACTTCGATGATTGAGTCACTTATATACAAAACTTTTTCCACACGTGTTTTAATAAATAAAGCCTAATTCTCAGTGTTTTAACCGAGAAATTAGGCTCTTTTTTCCTTAATCGAGGTTTAACACTATTACTAGAACTGACGAATCGGCTAAATTTATTCATCGTTTATTCATGGCTCTTCCTATACGCATTCCTCACCCGCTCGATCTGAGCGAGATGTCCACGGACATGATCAACGCGATATTCTAGCAATTCTTTAAAGGTGAAACGCTCGGCGTCAGGATACACTCCCACTCGCTCGCCTTGTTCGTTTGTTAGTTGTTCCAGCATCGGAAGCATACTAGCACGCAACAATTGGAATAGAAGCAAGTGATGCTCTCGGTCTAACCGATCATACCCCAACCCATTCGCCCAAGCGTCCTGGTCAAACGACATTAGAAGTGGCTCATCCTCAGACAAAACTTTTTTTAGCCGTTGTGTCGACAATATCTCTGAATCTGCTACATGGATTAGAATCTGATGGATGCTCCATTTGTCCGGTGAGGGCTTGTATCGAAGCTCTTCCTCAGACAATCCTTCGATGGCTTCCCTTAGCATCCTGTATCCGCGACCATACTCTTTAATCAACTCTTCCATTTAAACACCCTCCTACTTTTTACAAGACTTTCTTATAAAAGGACTTATTAGTGACAAAAACCCAGAAAATAAATACATCCATTCTATTATATATTCCTTTAATTTTGCATTCTTCTTATGAAAAAGAAAAAACTAAGTTTTATGACCTTGAACTTAATGTTATAGTTTCAGACTCTTCACATTCTATCGTTAGGATTATTTTAGACGAGGATGGAGTTTTACATCCAATCCAGCCACATCTCCACTATAATAAATACCTTTTTCATCTATTTCTATTTCTCCTACACCCCACCCCAAGAAGTCAGGACTTTCTACAAATAAATCAGGTGCGCTTAGTTGTTCAAGGTTTTCACTTTTGTAAGTAATCTTTAAACTCTGAATCTCATTTCCCCAAAGATCATGTTTAGTAATTAGTTCAACACTCCAATTATTACCTTCCCCTTTGAATGAAAGACCACTATTTTTTTCACAAGAGACTAATATCAACATTAAAGTGATGGTAAAAATGCATATAAAAATGTTCTTTAATTCAAGTACCTCCCCCTATGTTTACTATTTCGGCGTCCTTCCGAAAATACCTGCATTTCAACCAGACAGCCATTTCTGTACTACTTTTGCACAATAAGAAAGAGGACCAAAAAATGGTCCTCTTTCTTATTGATATAATTTTATCGACAATTTATCACTCATTTAAATGTTTAATAACTGCCATTTCGTTACCAAACCTATCACCATTATCAATAAAACTTAAACTTGAATATAAGTTATGTGCTCCCAAATTTTCTGGATGATAACCTACAACAATTTTTTTCACATTTGGTAATTTAGCCATCTCTGAAATCATTAAATTAGTTGCGGCTTTACCTATACCTTTGCCTTGGAATTCCTTGTCCACCATTATTCTATATACCCAATGACCATCAAGTTCCTCTTGAACAGAATTGTACATTAAAAAGCCGACTACTTTTTCTTCAAAATATATAGCATATGGTTTTAGTGTAGGCTCGAACTTTGACTGAGCTATTGAAATAGCATTTGATTCAATGTATTCTGCTTGTTCTGATGATACCTCTAATTTACAGCATTCATACCAGTTTTCTAAATTTAATTCTACAAGTTTAACATTACTCACAAGATTTCCCCTTTTCGTTATAGGGAAACGCTAACAACTTTATTAATTAGGCGTTATCCCCTTAAAATTATTATCGATATTATTTCTTTTGTTTGTCATAATGAACGCCTCCTTCAACAAATCTTGTCAATTAATTCCATGAATGAATCTTTAGACTTTTTAATCATATCATACTACTAAATTTTTTATCAGTCCTAAAGTTTTTTCGTCAATGGGAAAAAAACACAATCTTTAATAGTATCACTATCTGTTAGAACCATTAACAAACGTTCGATTCCAAATCCCCAACCTGATATTGGAGGCATTCCATATTCCATAGCAGTTAGATATTCTTCATCCATCTCCATTGCTTCCAAATCTCCATTACTCTTAAGGAAAGCTTGTTCCTCTAATCTTTTTCTTTGTTCAAGTGGGTCCACTAACTCTGAATAAGCATTTATGATTTCCGCTCCGTTAACTACTAATTGGAAACGATCTGTAATGGTATGGTTAATATCATTGGCTCTAGCTAGTGGGGACAAGTCAATTGGGTGTTGTATTAAAAAAGTCGGTTTTATAATTTGAGGTCGGCATTTTTTCTTATATAAAAGATCAATGAAATTACCTCTACCTAAAGATTCAATATCAGAATGTTCTAAATCAATGTTTTTTCTCTTAGTTTCTTGATATAAAGCTTCAAAGTCAGGAAAAAGATCTATATCAATCCCTGTATCTTTTAAAATTAAATCTCTGAATGATACAATGTCCCATTTTAATGAAAAATCAATCGTTTGACCTTGTATAACAATTGAAGTTGTATTAAACGTTTTATCCAGAACGTACAGAACCATTTCGCGCATTAATTTCATAGTATCCTCATAGTTCCAATATGCAGCGTACCCTTCAACCATGGTAAACTCTTGAAGATGTTGAGGACTGATGCCTTCATTTCTAAAACACTTTGCAAATTCAAATACTTTTGTAAAACCACCTACAATTAATCTCTTCAAATAGGTTTCTGGTGCAATTCGTAAATTTAGGTGAGCATCCAATGAATTATGATAGGTTTTAAAAGGTTTAGCGATTGCACCAGATGATGTATGCTGTAAAACTGGAGTTTCCACTTCTAAGAAGTTTTGATCTTCAAAAAACCTCCTAATAGAACGAACCATTGTTGTTCTTGCTAACAAACGATTTTGAGTATCTTTTGTCATTATTAAATCTAAATAACGCTGTCTATATCGCACTTCAATGTTACTTAACCCATGCCATTTCTCAGGAAGAGACCGTAATGCTTTTCCAAGAAACACATAACTCTCAATCCGTATTGTTTTCTCCTTAGTTTTGGTTGTGTACATCTGTCCTTCAACACCGATAAAATCTCCAATGTCCAGTAAATCATGAAATTGATTAAAAGGGACTTCGCCAACTTCTTCCCTGTTCAACAGAAGTTGCAAGCTTCCTTGAATGTTTGATATGGTAATAAAACTAAATTTACTAAATTTCCTAATGCCTATTATTCTTCCCGCTACGCGGATACCAGTAGTACCATCTTCAAGTAATGCAGCTTCATCAAGTTCATAATTTGTAGAATACCTTTCAGGATACGCTTGAATTCCTTGAGATTTTATGGCATCTAACTTTTCTATTCTTCGAGTTGTTTGTTCATTAACCATTTTTTTCACTCCAGACTTTTTAATAGTTTATTACTTTTAGACAACAAAAAAACTCCCACCCCCAAGATTATTAATCTTGAGGACGAGAGTTATTAACTTCGTGGTACCACCCCAGTTTATTGATATGTTGCCATATCAATCTCTTCAGGTACGGCAATTAAAATAACTGATTATACCCTATCTCTTTAACGGGAGAACCCGTCGCATTATCACTAAGAATACTATCTTAGATCCGTGCGAAGCTCCAAGTCTTTTTTCATTAAGATAATTATTGCTCCTTTCCACCTACTGGAGCTCTCTAGAAATAATTAATCAAAATTACTCTTCTCTTCATCGCTGTCTATTCCGTATTTAATAATTAAAAATTATTGTAGTTTAATGAATTGTCTTTGTCAATATTTGTTTTAATATCCATAATTTCAGTCATAACTTGAGACATAAAGCTTTAACGTATTTCATTTTCACGAAGGACTTGCAGTTTTTCTTTTAACTGCTGTTGATTCCATTTAATCGTATCATCTGACACAAGTGCAACTTTCTTGCGTTTTGGAATTTTCACTTTACCACTTACTGCTCTAGTATACCCTTCAATCATTGCTGCAACCGCTAAAATGACAAGTGCAAAACAGATTGCAGGGACAAGTGGAAGCCATGGAACACCTTGCAAATAACGAAACGAAGAACCAAATAGTCCTGCCCATTCATAAGCTATCGATTTTGGTGGATCTCCAAACATCGGATCATAGCTAACTTCCGTTCCACCAATAAATAGATAAAGAAGTCCTAAATGCGTGAATACAACTAGTGTTTCGACAACTTGCTGACCATATAAAACAAATAATTTCTCCCGCATCATTGGAAATAGATGTCGAGTAATGATGCGTAGACGACTAGCACCAAGTGTTCTTGATGCTAAAATATATTCCTCATGGTAAAGCAAATTGGCTTCATTGCCAATTAAAGAAGAGACAATCGGGACAGTAATAATCGCCATTAACACTACTTGAATAATTATGCGCTCCCACACAGTAGTGGAAAAGCCTTCCATAGGCTCCCATAACACTGGATACAACATAAGATACGCAAAAATAGTCATCGGTACATAATGTAGAGGGTCTATAAAACTATTAATTAATAAACGTCTTTTTTGCCAATACGTACCTATTGCAAATCCAATTGGCACCGCAATAAACATACGAACTGCTGCAACTCCCATTGCGGCGATAATCGTATATTTTGCACCAAGCATAATTTTTGCTAGCATGTCATATCCGAATTGATCGGTTCCAAATGGATGCATCCAACTTGGAGGAAGAGGAGCAGCCTGGACAACACGACCATTTTCATAGATAAAATAAGTTTGTTTCGGATCTGAACCAAACACCCATTCAAACACAAAGCTCCCCACTAAAAAGAAGGCAAGTATAACAAATCCTATGACAAAATACGGTTGTTTCCAAACAGATTTCATTCGAAAGCACCTCCTCTGTTCAACCGACGAACAAAGTACCACTCGCCAAAACTATACAATAGGAAAACAGGTAAGAAAAAGCTACAAACTGTAATCAAAAACACTTCCCCTGATATGTTATCTCTTAAATGAAGCATAATTCCTGGCATATTGAACATGAGCTCTAAGATGAACAAATTCGACAGCATAAACCACATTGTCTTTTTCGATTGAAAAAATATACTAATAATAGCATTTCGAAAAATATGTACTAGTAAAATGATCAATTTCTTAAACCCAAGAGACTTTGCAAGCTCCACGTACATCTTCCGTTCCTCTGCTTCAAAAGTTAGCATGCTTAGACGATACAGCTGAATCATTGGTAAAATCATCAAACAAAAAACAGGTAAAAAGTAAAGTTTCTCTCCACCAGTGACTGCGATTTTTGATACAAAAATGCCTGTATTTTTATGAATCATAATAACAGTCAACTGTACGAGCAAAATAATTAATATGTCTGGTAACGATTCCAAAAAGAAAAAGACTGTTTTAATACGTTGTCTTGTCCTTTCTTTGCATAGCATTGTTAAAATAGTAAAAAGAATTGCCAAACCAGTCGCAACAATAAGCGCGAGAAATAATATTTCTAAAGAATAAATGATATACTGTCCAATATGCGGACCGTAATTCGCATCAAGGAAATCGGATAGGGGAAATAAAATAACTAAATGCTCTCCATATTCCTTCCACCTAAATTCCCCTTGCTGAAAACCCATGATCAAAATAGGTAATCCACTGATTAGCAAAATGCCAATGAATCCAACTACCAATTGGAGCAGCCATTTTGAAAAACCTTTCATAAAAAATCCCCCTACAGTGTGAAAATAAAGATGGAATTATCATAACATAGTAATTCTTTTAAAAAAAAGAATTTTTAGTAGATTCATACATTAATTCTTTTTAAAGGCAGAAAAAAACACATTCGTTATGAATGTGGCAGTCTAACATTCCCTTTTTCAAGGGGTTATATATAGTTCTGACCGGATAGCATTTTGCTTCCCTCAATATGGTTCCTCACCATTCATGAATTCTCTCAAATGGAATGTCAAACCCTCGGATTTTATGATCAATTCCAATTCGAATTTCTTCCGTTAAGAGTCCATTTTTCTTAAGTTGCATTTCCTCTCCATCTGGAAAATAAAACACGTAAAATGGAATAACATCTTCATTCTCCTAGTCATCATAATAGTGAATACGTTCAATGTTTTCCCAATTATAACTTTGCTTATCTTTAGAAAATGCTTTACCCAAGTCGATGGCTTCTTCCGATAATATTACATACGAAAATGATCCCCCATATAATAGAACCGCACAAGCAAAAGTACACAAAATAGAGAGAATGATTGATAACTTCTTAATATTCATAAGCCAAAGAACGGTAAAGCCACCGATTAGCAAAAACATTGCAATTCCCCAAAGTATAAAGTTAATCTTAGGTATATGAATAAGCCAAACGCTTCTTTCATAATACAATGTCTCCCCCACTATAAGCGGTCCAAAAAAAATAACAAGCTATGAAGGGGGTTTCATTTAATTTATTCGATTATTCAAATAGAATTAAAAATGGTATAAATATCTTAATATGGAAGTTAAGTGGTTTTTTGAGTGTATGGGGGGAGAAATATGTATAAACGAACAGAAGCTCGACATATTTTTATGGCTTTAAGTATTTGTTTAATTTTATTTTCACCGGGGTGAAATCGTTGATTAATGAAGTAAAAAAAGTGCTGTTGAAAAAGTGCAACTACTTATCAGAGGCTGAAACAATACAATTACAACAGGCAATGGAATTTGCAGAGCAAACACATATAGGGCAAACAAGAGCAACGGGTGAACCATACATTATCCATCCATTTGAAGTTTGTTTCATATTATTAGAGTATGAAGCAGATTTGACTTCTTTAGTATGCGCCTTACTTCATGATGTCGTTGAAGATACAGATGTTTCTCTTTCTGAAATTGAAACTCACTTTGGTATACAAGTCGCTATTATTGTTAACGGTTTAACAAAGTTCGAAAAGGGGACATTTGAAAAGGAAGAATATAGTGCCATTAACACAGAAAAACTTCTCTCAACCGCTATGATTGACATCCGTGTAGCGGTCATTAAATTAGCAGATCGCCTACACAATATGAGAACCCTCGCAGTAAAAAGAATCGAAAAGAAAATACCTTATGCCAATGAAACCCTCCTATTCTTCTCTCCACTTGCCGAAAAAATAGGGTTGTATAAGCTGCAAGAAGAATTAGAAGAATTAGGATTCTACTACTTAAATCCACAACGATATGCACGATTTAAAAAGATAATGGAAGATTATACGCAAGTCTTTTCCAACACTTATCATAAATTTGTTCATAAACTACAGGTAAGCGATTCAAATACCATCATTATTCATACAGAGTGGCAGAAGCCTCCTCTCTTTAAATCGTATAATCTAATAAGCGAAGGACATCATTTCCTAGACCTTCTTACTATTCACGTTACAACCAAAACAACATCTAATTGCTACACTGCTCTTGGAGTTATACATTCATTGTTCGAACCAGTACCACATCAATTTATTGATCAAATAGCAATAGAAAAACATCCATTCTTAAAATATCTAAAAACGAAGGTTAGAATAGATGATCAGATCAACCATGTGATAATTCAAGATGAAAAAACGCAGAACTACTATGAAAATGGAATCTTTGATAAATTACAAGAATCCAATATACAAAATCTAAGTGTGTCCTTATTTGGTGAATCCGTCTATTCCGTAAAATCAATCGCACAAAGTTCAATCGCATTTTGTGAGTTAGTTTCATTTGAACTACTTCAAAAAGAAATAACTGTGTTCACTCCAAAAATGGATGTGATTAAGTTACCGGAAAACTCCAATATTATTGATTTTGCTTACGCCTTAAATTCATCACTAGCAAGTAAAATGGCCTTTGCTAAAGTAAACGGTGAAGTACAATCTCCTCAAACAGCACTTCATGATATGGACATTGTTGAAATCCATACAAGTAATAAAATTATGGCGAACCCCAAGTGGTTACACCATGTACAAACATCAAGGGCGATTAAAGAAATAATAGATGTGATTGAAAAAAATAAGTAGATTCTAATTCACTTCGAATAAAAACAGCGTGAAAAAGTAAAAAAGGACTGTAGGATCTTTTGGTATTTTTCAATTGGTTGGGGCTGCTTGTATTATTGGGATTGCACAAGAAATCGTCCAAGTGATAGTTACTGGATTTTAAGAAATATGTAATACTAACTATTTTGCAGAACATTATACTCTCTCCTAATTCTTTATTATTTATTTCTAAAGTTCTATATCTCTATGGAAATCATAAAATGAGATGATTCTAACTTTAAGAAATAAAATTTTAGGATAAAGGGGAGAAAAATATGTTTGCCGTTCATTTTTATGAGAATAAGTCGATCGTATTAACTCAAGCGTTAAGAAATATTCCTTCTGTTGATGAGGACCTAAAAATTAAAGGTCGTAAAGGAAAAGTTACTAGAGTGGAGCAGATTGAAGAAAATATATTTCATGTCCATGTAGAATTTGAAAAAATAGTTGAAAAAAATCTAGCATCTGCAAAAGATCTAAGTAAGAAGAGAAGAAGGTAATTTTCATTATAAGAAACTAAAGAGACTTGTCTTTTTTGGGACAAGTCTTTTATATTACCATAGTGCATAGTTCACTTGGCAACATTATTTATTCTTTCTAACATGGTCGGATGGGCATATCGAAACCATTTAACAAGTAGTGGAGGATTCACTTCATTTAATCCAACCCTCGTAAGTTCTTGAAAAGTACTGACAGCCGCTTCCGGGTCAGCTACTAACTCTAGCGCATACTCATCAGCTCTAGTTTCCTGGTATCTAGAAATATAATTTGAAAGTGGACTTGAAACAAATAATAGAAAAGAAGAAATAAGTAAAAGTAATGGCAGCGAATGAATAGCATTCATTCGTTCAATTTTCAACCCACGTCCAAAGCGAGCGATGATCCGGGGCATTAGTTTTGATATTATCCAAAGGCCCAAAAAAGAGGTTATAATATAGCCAGCTATTCCGAAATAGATATGCTTCTCTACGTAATGCCCCATTTCATGTGCCATAATGAAGAGAATTTCATTTTCTGATAAACGGTTTAAAGTTGTATCCCATAATACGATCCTAGAATTACTCCCAATCCCTGTCACATAGGCATTTAGAGCGTTTGTCTTTTCCGCCATATTCACTTCATACACATGCTCTGTTGGTATATTTGCTTGCTCAGCTAACGTGAGAATTTTCGTCTCTAATTCTTTATTTGTTAATGGATAGAAATCATTATACAATGGGTCGATTAATACTGGTTGAATAAACATGAGGAAAATGGAGAAAGGAATCATTAATAACCAAGCACTTAGCCACCATTTCTTTGGACTTTTATTAATCAGCCAATAAAGAACGGTCACAATTACTACAGTAGTTCCGAAGTTAACCCAAAAATCAATGACATTATCCCTCATCCAAGAATTGAACATTTGGGTACTAATCCCATAGCTCTTACTTAAGGAATATCTGTAATAGTCTAAAGGAAATAACACGATAAACATAAGAAGTGAAAGTAAAAATAAGTATACTGCATTTTGTACGAATGCCCGTTTTTTTCGCAAAGGAATCCATCTTTCAAACGCTTGGGATAGCCCAGTAATTAGTATAAATAAATAGACAAGCCATTCAAACGGTGTTGCTACAAAAAAGAGGAAATTCTTTATTTTTGAATACTCCTCACTAAGGTACAATTCACGCTCGGACATAAATACGGACGGATCTGCAACAGTCCCTTTCAAAGCACCTGGAATACCTCCACTATTACTATGGAAGATATATACATACATCACTAAAGCATACACCCCAAATACTAAAAGGGCCCTAATTCCCCATTTTTTCGCCAAATCCTCATCACCTCCATTCACTCTTTCTTACAATAAGTGTAATCAAAAACGGAAAAGATAGAACCACTTTTATCAATATGCTTTATTCCTACTATTTATCAACTTGTCGTTATCATCATCGCACTTTTCAAATCTATCGAATATTCTTTACTACTCAATATTTTCTCCAAATACATGCTCAGTTAAATCTCATTTCCTTTGCATCCTTTTCAATCGCTTGTAATTGAATCTCTAAGCTTTGACCTTCTCTACTCACTTGTACTTACAAATTACATTGCCATTCAATTTCATTCCTATTTGTCTAAAATCATACTTTAATAACACATATTTGTAGACAGATAAAAAGATGTTAGTCATCCTGTATGTAAATACTTTTTCATTTCTAGAAAATCGTTGAAAAAGGCGACACTCCTGCAGGAATAGCGTTAGTCGAAGACCCCGTAGCGAAGCGAGGAGGCTGAGGCAACGCCCGCGGAAAGGCAGGCCACTGAAAAACTCAAAATTATTATTTTTATAGGAACTATTTGCTGTATATCATTTAAAGAATTTAGCGCGACGCATGAGACTCCTGCGGGAAAGCGAGACAGACGAGACCCCGCACGAAGCGAAGCGTAGGAGGAGGCTCGTCGCTCGCCCGCGGAAAGCGAATGCCAAAGCGCTAAATTCTCTTAGGACTATTTGATAGATAATTTATATGAATGACACTTTTTCAGTGCGCTCGGGAAAGGGAGCCGTTGCAACGATTTTCTAACGTATTGGACTGCCCCCATTAGATTTCAACTAAAAACTTTGATTGTTGAATTGTACATTACATTATACAAAGAAAACAAAATATTATATTAATCTTTAAGAGTTTTACTTACTTGTATCCTAAAGCAACGACCTCATAGTTCACATATTTACAATATTACTTGAATTGTACTATCTTATATCCGGCTATTATTTTCTCCGCTAGATGGATCATCCATAAACTTGAAATATGGAAGAAATATTCCGAGTAATGACACGGCACAAATAATGGATCCAATCAAAAAGTATAGTGGACGTATTCCCCACTGTTCACTTAAAATCCCTCCAACAAGTACACCTAATGGCATAGCCCCTCGAATAATAAAAAGTCGAACAGATGCCACTTTACCCATCAATTCATTTGGAACGGATTGTTGAAAAATCGTTATATTATGGACACCGAAGAAAGCCATTGCTATTCCAGCAATTATCTCCGTCATAATTGCAAAAATGATACTGTAGTTAAAGCCTAACGCAATAAAAGTTAAACCACCAATTACTAATGCACCTAACATTAATACTCTACGACTCTTATATTTAATTTTCCCTATTAATATTGACCCTATTACATACCCTAGTGGAAAGCTGGCCATAAAATAACCATATTCCGCATAAGACCCAGATAATTCTTTTGTTACATATGGCAAAGTAACAACCATCGTCACGCCTACCCCAAACTGAACGAAAGCTAAAAAAATTCCAAGCCAAACAATAAGTCGTTGTTTAAAGAAATAAGAAATTCCTTCCATAAATTGTTCCAACCATGATTTCCTTACATTTTGAGAGTCTCTCTTTTCTTGAATGAAAACTAACAATGCACCACTAGTCATAAGTATTCCGCATACAAAAATTAGCGTAGGCACAACTCCTATATACTCAATCACAACGCCACCCGAAATAGGTGCAAGGAAAGTCATTAATCTTACCGTACCGTCTATGTAAGCATTAGCAGGAGCTAATTGATCTTTATGAACAATAGTGGGTGTAATTGCTTGATTAGCTGGCGTATATATTGGTGTAATTAAACCCACTATTATTTGTACTGCGTAAATATGCCAAACTTCTAGGTTACCAGTTGCTAGTGTTACAAGTGGAATAAGAAAGATTACCCCCCTTGTCCACTGAGAAAATACCATGATCCACTTTCTACTCCACCTGTCGATAAAGGGGCCAATAAACAATTGTAGAATTAGGGATGGTATAAAGTATAATAACCACATACTTCCCAATGCCATAGTTGAATTGGTCAGCTGATAAATTAGAATAGAGTTGCAAAAAGTACCAAAAGCTCCCCCTAACTCTGAGATAACATTCCCAACCCAAACAAACAGAAATGGCCGATTCTTAAATAAACTTCTATTCATACTCCCCACCTCATCATTGATCAAAATAAAGATCCAATTCTTTCGATAACATTTCAACTGCTTTTCTTTTAAGGGAATACTTTGCATCTGAAATCTCTACTAATTTAGCAGCTCTCAATATTTTAAGATGATGATGAATAGTAGACTTGCCAATATTTAATTGCTCTGTTATATCCTGCAATGTACGGTCCTGCTCAAAAAGCATCTTAACTATTCGTAGGCGGACCTCATCACCTAATGCTTTATGCTTTAATACTAAAAAGTTATTTGGTGTAAATCGATCATTTGGCGTTATACTTTCATTTGCAATGGGATAATAAAAAACTTTAGTTCCTTCTATATCTGCTTCTATATTCCAAGGACGATAAATGTATTGAGGAATTAACAATACATTATTTACACTAGGTTCTGGTAAGTATGCTATCCCCCCTGTTGCCCATTCTACAAACTCCTCTGAAGACATATTAGATTTCATCTTATTCTTCATTTCATAATCTGTTTGCAAAATTAGTTGAATGTGCTCCAAGTCTTTCTTTATAACCTCTTCATACCAACCTGTGATCACACGTATAAGATGCTCTTTTAATTGTTCTCCATTTGCATTGCAAATGAATTCAATATAGCGTGGGAAAAATGGATTGGAGCTTGTTACTTCTTTCATTTTAGTAATAGAAGAATCATCTCCTAATGAAGCTTTTTCTCTCAATTCATTATATTTATTTCCTACAAACGGTAAACATATAAACTTTAGATCCGCAATTGCCAGTTCATAAATATAAGAAGTAAATTCCGATATATTTAAGAAATCTTTTTTATGTAGTAGCTGTAGTAAAGCTTTCCAAGTGTTATTCTGTTCCACATAATCTAAGTCTTCTAATAGTTCAATAGGTAACGATTTTTTAATACCTTGCCAATAATCTACTGGTCTCTCTAACGTATTAATAATAGGTGTATTCGTAATTGCCGCTATCCCCAATGCACATTCCCACAAAATCGAATACGTAAGTTGTATTTGATACGTTTCCCTCTTCCTACTTGTAAGATTTAACACTTCCATATTGTCACCCCTCTGCATTCTATATGTTTAGAATATACCATTTGATAATTATCGAATCAACATAAAAAGGAAAATATTGATAAGGCGTAGAATTAATATAATAGAGGGGTGAAATAATGACAGTAAAAAACAAAGATAAATTCAGCATTCGTACTGTTTGTGTAGAGGATGCAACAGCAATATTAGCTTTGCAACGGGAAATTGTGGATGAAGGAGAATTCTTTATTGCTGTTTCAGAGGAGTACAAGAAAACGCTTGAAGAACAAATAGAATGGGTTCAGAATTTAATAAAGAATGAAAGAGATACAATGTTAATAGCTGAAATAGATGGTGAAGTTGTCGGATTGATAGTGTTCTCAACTCAAAAACTAATAAGATTATCGCATACTGGTTCTATCACAATGATGATAAAAAAAGAACATAGAAGTATGGGAGTAGGTAAGCTATTGTTAAAAGAGTTGTTAGCATGGGCAGAGCAAAATCCACTTATAGAAAAGGTTTGCTTAGGCGTTTTCTCTACAAATCAAAGAGCGATAAATTTATACAAAAGTATGGGTTTTGTTGAGGAAGGACGAAAAATTAAAGAATTCAAGTTAAGCGACAATGAATACATAGATGATATTCTTATGTACAAATTTGTTTAAGCGGTTCTGGAATTTTTCATTTTTATAAAATATCATATAAAAACACCCCGTAAATGTTAGTTTTGTGTCTAACATTTACGGGGCAGTTCAATCTAATGGAATTGAGTGCCTACAGTTTCATTCTGAAGTGGATTAATGCCATCCTGATAGTTAATAAGAGATTCTGAAAAACAACTATACCAAATAGTTGTTTCCTTACATTCTTCGTTATTATATTCTCCTCTATATCTTCAACTACACATTTATGAGAAAAAACATTAAAATCGAAGCCCAGCTATTTTAACAATCCTTCCACCTCCCGTTTTATATAATCTCTCATTGTTAATAATTCCTTCTTTTCAAAAGCATATTGGTGTTCGTTGGTTTCAAAACCATTTACAATTTGCTCAATTATGGAGTTAAACTTTTTTGGTAGATTAGCCAATCCCCATATTGCAGCTTCTTGTTTGGAACAAATAATTCCTTCTTTCAAGAACCAAAATACTCTAATTAAGTTTAATGTACAATATATTGGGTCTCGTTCAATATTTTCTAAACAGTCTTCAAAATCACTAATAATTGAAGATATATAGTGTGCTTTAGGTATTAAAGGAAATACTACTTTAATTGGTTTTCCAAATAAGCAAATTCCTCTATGATATGTAATAGTAAGATGTGCAGCAATGTCAGGATCTGTCATATCTTCCCAGTTTAAGCAGCTAGTTATACCAACCGATAATTCGTCTTCATACCTTTTTATCCATAGTTCACTATAATGGAAGTCAAAAGGCGATGGATGCTTCCAAAATTTCAATTGTTCTATATTCAAAAAGCTGACCTCAACAGGAAATGGCTGATTGGAATATTCTAAAAAGAGCTTTGCAAATATTTTTTTACTCTCCATAGTTAATGGAGTTGTAGTAATAACTAAAATATCGATATCGCTACTTTTACGCTTAAACCCTCCCATTGCCAAAGATCCGTGAATATAAAAGCCTTCTAACTCTTCACCTATAATTTCCTTTGTTTTATCCAATAGCTCATATACAAATCTTTGTATATCAGGTGATGCATTTGACCATTGAACATCCATTCTATACACCCCATTTAGCATTAACTTGTAAAACTGTCTTTTGGAATCCAACCCACTTCCCCATTTGTTCTCTTAACAAGTGTATATCCATCACATTCATTATCAACAATCGATACTTTTTCGCCTTGTTTAACAGATAAAAAAGTTGTACTTAGATCTGTTTTACAACGTGTTAATTCATCAACTATTAAATATTCATTTTTAATCCATTGTTCTATTCCAAGATTAGTATTTTCACAAAGAGTAAAGAAATCCTCTTGCTTTATAACTCGCATATTGTAATTTGGATATGTGACCGTTCCTTTTCTTTTTGATGTATCAGTATGAGCTTTCTGTACAATCTGATCGTTCGTTAATTCATCAACGTATGTATATGAATATTTATTATATTGGATAATTAGAGCATTAAGTTGACCGTCTTTTTTGATTTGATTTCCGCCGTCCAGCGCTATAATTTTTTTATCTAAGTCAATTATCGGATTATGTGAACTTATTTGGTTCGCTCGATAATTAACGACTGGCCAGTGTCCTACAATGACTGTTTTATCAGCTTGGTGTTCTTGCTCATAAAATGATTGAGTATATAAAGCAACTTTTTCTTCTGTTTGATGCCAATCTTCTATGTTTTCAAGACCTGCATGTATAATAATAAAATCATCTGTTTCATAAGCGATAGGTCGTGCTTCTAGCCATTGTATTTCCTCAAGAAAATGATGGCGATAAAAATTAGATAGTTCATTTAAATCGGTGAAATCGTGAATAGTTTTATCTTGATCTGCAATCATTTCATTTAAAATAGAATTCTTTTGCTTATTCATATATGGAATGATTCCTTCAGACCCAGAAAAAACATATCGGTGTACAACATCACAATTCCCTTTAGTTATATACACTTGACTAGATTGTTCAGACAAGTTCCTAACATATTCAACTACTTCTAAACTATTTGTTCCTTTTTCGCATAGATCACCATTGATGAATAAATAATCTTCCTCTGTATATTGCAATTTGTTTAATAGTTCTTGAAAAAGCTTTAAATTTGCATGGATGTCTGAAATGACAATCGTACGTTTAGTATTATCTAATTGCAGTCTTCTTACTTCAATCATAAAATCAACTCCAGAATGTACTCATTTTTATGAATATTATACCAAATCAAATAGGTGTTGTTCAGTGAGTTGAACCTTGAAAAAAAGACCGTAGAATTTTGCAAAAATCATCTAGAGTCATACAGTCTTATTTATTTATAATAGCTAATGTTTGATGATCTTCCCATTTCCCGTTAATTCGTACATTCTCCTTTGCAATTCCTTCTTTATGAAAACCTGCTTTTTCTAACACTTTAATAGAAGCTTTATTATGCGGCATAACCCCCGCTTCAATACGATGTAACTTTAGTTCTTTAAAGCCATAGTCAACTGCAAGTTTTACAGCTTCTGTCATATATCCTTTCCCATTTTGCCTTTTATCTAAATAGTATCCAATCCAACAACTCTGTAAATCACCTCTTACGATTTCTGATAATGTAACATTGCCAATTAGCTGTTCATTTTCAGTAATAAAAATACCAAAAGAATAAAAAGTGTCTTGCTCAGAACGTGAAATACTATTTTCAATACGCTCCACTTGCCCCTCGATACTATAAAAACGGTCATCTTTTAACGGTGAATAAAGTTGAAAAAAATCTCGATTCTCCACCTCTAGCAGAAGTAATTCCTCCGCATCTGAAACTCTCAATAATCTAATAAATATCTCTTGTTTTTTCTCCATTATTATTCCTCCTCCAAAATAAAAAACCACAGGAACTCCTGTGGTTTGAGAAATTTATTCTTTCACTCCACAGGAAAACGACCTGTGGTATTTCATACCATTTCTTTAATTAGAAAAATCTAATCAAAGGATTTCAGTCGTTTTAATCTAAAATTAGACAGACTTCTCCCATGATTAGCAAAAGCAAAAAAAACAGCAGTCGAGTACCCAATGCCTTTTGACAAAGATTCCAAAGATCTTTTCTTCATATTACGGTACCCCCTTCTGTTTTAATATAGACAATTTTAGCAGACTGAAATAATTTTCACAATATTTTATTTAATGTAATATATTTTTTCTATTTCACCTAAATTTAACTAATATTAGTTTATAATGAAATTTAGTGAATAAAAAATTATGCCAAAGAGTGATTCTATTGACTTTTATAAATAAAACATCTAACTTGCATTACAGAAATTGGAGGTTAGCTTATATTACAGCTGTTGTAACAACTGTATTATTAGGCCTAGCTTCTAGAAAATGGAGCTTCCTGCTTCCATTATTTGTAGCACAGAACGCAGGAGATATGCTGTGGGCTATGATGGTCTATTTCGGGTTCCGTTTTTTACTTGTGGGTAAGAGCCCACTTTCAGCAACTTGCCTTAGTTTAATGTTTTGCTTTGGTATCGAATTTAGTCAACTGTATCAGGAAGACTGGATCAATCAAATTCGTGCGACAACCCTCGGGGCTTTAGTCCTTGGCAAAGGTTTTCTTGCTGTGGATTTGTTTCGATATATTGTAGGAATTGTAATTGCCACTGTATTAGATAAGGTGGTACTCAAGTTCACTCTCCGCAGATAAACACTGCCATAGACGTTTTTCCAACTAAACTTGCAATTTTTCCAACTTAACTCTCTTATTTTCCAACTACCTCTTCTCAAAAGACTAGTATTGTTCGTAAAACCTCAAAAAAACTGTAGACAGCTCTGAACTGTACCTCGAATTGTTAGTTGTGTCCAACAATTTGGGTGCAATTCACTCAGTGTCTACAGTTTTTGTTATACTAAACGCTTTTTAGCTTCCTCTATTTGGATGACAACTTGTTCAAAACCTGTTCCACCTAGAGAGTTTCTTCTTTTCACAGCAGCAAGAGGTGATAAGACATCGTAAATATCAGACTCGATAAGGCTGCTTGCTTCTTGTAAATCTTCCAGTGGTAGATCTAACAAGAAATAGCCACGTTGAATGCAAAGGAATACTAGTTTCCCAGTTACTTCATGCGCTTCACGAAACGGAAGCCCTTTGGCAGCAAGATAGTCAGCAAGTTCTGTCGCATTGGAAAAGTCTTGGTGTACCGTATCGTGTAGACGCTCTGTATGAACAGTCATTGTACGAACCATACCTTCAAAAATTTTCAGCGATCCAACGATTGTATGTACAGTGTCGAACATACCTTCCTTATCTTCTTGCATGTCTTTGTTATAAGTAAGCGGTAATCCTTTAATTACAGTTAGTAAGCCCATTAAATTCCCGTACACTCGACCAGTTTTTCCTCGGATCAACTCAGCCATATCCGGATTTTTCTTTTGAGGCATAATACTTGAGCCAGTAGAGAATGAATCATCTAACTCAATAAAATTGAATTCAGAACTTGACCAAAGAATAATTTCTTCTGCAAAACGAGATAAATGCGCCATGAGCATCGAAGAATTACTTAAAAATTCTACGATAAAATCTCTATCACTTACCGCGTCCATGCTATTTGCATATACACTTGAAAAGCCTAAATACTCTGCCGAAAGTTTTCGATCAATCGGGAAAGTAGTACCAGCAAGTGCACCTGCTCCTAGTGGAGAAATATCAATACGTTTCATCGAATCTTTAAAACGATCTTTGTCTCGGTCCAACATCCAGAAATATGCCATTAAATGATGGGCAAAAGAAATTGGTTGTGCTCGTTGCAAGTGTGTGTATCCAGGAGCAAGGGTTTCCACATGTGCTTCTGCTTGAGTTACTAGTGTTTGTTGGAATAACTCGATTAACTCGATGATTTCATTCACTCTATTTTTTAAAAATAGATGCATATCTGTTGCAACTTGATCGTTACGACTACGCCCTGTATGTAGTTTTCCACCAACTGGACCGATCAAATCTATCAGCATTTTTTCTAAATTTAAATGAATATCTTCATTTGCAACTAAAAATTGTAGTGCATTATCTGCAGCTAGTTTCTTTAATTGCTCTAAACCGCCAAGAATTTGTTGCACGTCTTCTTGGGGCAAAATATGACATGCCCCAAGCATTTTAACGTGTGCAATACTTCCGTCTAGATCTTCCATTACTAATGCTTGGTCGAAACCTATGGAAGCTCCAAATTCATCTACCCATTGCTCGGCAGATTTTTGAAATCTCCCACCCCAAAGCTTGGTCATGCTTTCACCTTCTCTGCTCCTTGATTCACCATTGCATGAACTTTTGTTGGAAGTCCCCATAGTTCGATAAATCCAACTGCTGATGCATGGTTAAATTCGTCTTCTGCTGTGTAAGTAGCGAGTTTTTCGTTGTATAAAGAGTTAGGAGATTTACGTCCTTCTACAATCGCATGACCTTTGAATAATTTCACACGAACTGTTCCGTTTACATATACTTGCGTTTCTTTTAAGAACGCTTCTAAAGCAGTTCTAAGTGGAGAGAACCAAAGTCCTTCATAAATTAGCTCTGTTAACTTTTTCTCGATTACTGGTTTGAAGTGAGCTAATTCTTTTACTAACGTAATATCTTCTAATTCTTTATGTGCAAGTAATAATGTATGAGCACCAGGAATTTCATATACTTCACGTGATTTAATACCAACAAGACGGTTTTCTACGTGATCGATACGTCCAACCCCGTGTTTACCAGCTAAATCATTTAGTTTTAATATTAATTCATACAATGGATATTTAACGCCATCGATCGAAACAGGTACGCCTTGTTCAAATTCAATTTCAATAACGTCTGCAGTATCAGGTGCATCTTCTAGTGCAACTGTTAGTTCATAAGCATCTGCTGGTGGTGCTTGCCATGGGTCTTCTAAAATACCACATTCGTTTGCACGGCCCCAAAGGTTTTGGTCAATTGAGAATGGGCTGTCTAAGTTAATCGGAATCGGAATATTTTTCTCTTTTGCATATGCAATCTCCTCTTCACGGCTCCAGCTCCACTCACGTACAGGTGCAATTACTTCTAGATTAGGATTTAATGCATTAATAGAAACTTCAAAACGAACTTGGTCATTTCCTTTTCCTGTACATCCATGTGCTACTGCTGTTGCACCAGTTTGCTCTGCAATTTCCACTAACTTTTTAGAAATTAATGGACGAGATAATGCGGAAACAAGTGGATATTTACTTTCGTACCAAGTATGAGCTTGTAAAGAAATTAAAGCATATTCATTTGCAAATTCTTCTCTTGCATCAATCATATAGCTTTCTACTGCGCCAACTTGCAACGCTTTATTTTTTACGAATTCTAGATCTTTTCCTTCGCCAACGTCCAGGCATACTGCTACTACTTCATACCCTTGCTCTTTCAACCATGTAATTGCAACCGATGTATCAAGTCCACCTGAATATGCTAAAACTACTTTTTTACTCATTTTATATTCCCCCGTTGTATGTTTATGCGTTAATTAAGTATTAATATACATAATATATCACCGTCATTGCATAAATACAACAACAAATTTATAAATAAACGGAATTTATTCGTTTCCTTAAGGACTGATGTCTTTCTTTTATATAATTATTCCTTACACTATCCAGTTAGAGAAGGGAAATGAGCGCTGTATATAATAATTATCGGTTTATTTCGCCAATTGAATATTTTATTAATATGAACAAAAACAAATGAATTGATTCATATTAGGTAAAACAGGATAATAGACAAAAGGAGTGTGTTAAAATGACCCATTTATTTTCTTCATTTAAACTAAAAGGGATGGAACTAAAAAATCGAATCGTAATGCCACCTATGTGTCAATATTCTGTTGTTGCAAAAGACGGCATTCCAAATGATTGGCATTTTGTCCATTATGTTTCGCGCGCTGTAGGAGGTACAGGACTCATCATTGTAGAAATGACAGATGTGGAGCCTGATGGGAGAATTACAGATTTCGATTTAGGCTTATGGTCTGATGATCATATTCCCGCTTATGAAAGAATCGTAAATGCCGTACATAAATACGGTACTAAAATAGGAATACAAATAGCGCATGCGGGGAGAAAAGCAGAGGATGCGAATCCACCCGTTGGCGCTTCGAACATACCAGTTACAGAAAAATGGAAGCAACCACGAGCACTTACAACTGAAGAAGTGAAAGAAATGGTTGTTAAATATAAAGAAGCAGCAAGAAGAGCAGTAGCAGCAGGATTTGATACAATTGAACTCCACGGGGCTCATGGTTATTTAATCCATCAGTTTCACTCACCAGCGATAAACAACCGTACTGATGAATATGGTGAAGACTTATCTAAATTTGGAGTAGAAGTTATTCAAGCAGTCCGTAGTGTTTTGCCGGAAGATATGCCGCTACTTTTCCGCATATCCGCTATTGAATATATGGATGATGGATATGATTTAGCATACTCCATAGAGATTGCCAAAAAATATAAAGAGGCTGGCGTAGATATGTTTCACGTATCAAGTGGTGGTGAAGCTCCTCCTGGCAAAATTAAACCGGCGAACACTCCTGGATACCAAGTTCCATTTGCTCGAGCATATAAGGAAGCATTAGATGTACCAGTAATTACAGTAGGAAATCTAAAAGATCCAAATCTTGCACAAAAAACTCTTGTAACTGGCGAGGCAGATTTAGTAGCAATTGGACGTGGAATGTTAAATGACCCATATTGGGCGCTTCATGCAGAAGAAGTGATTACTGGAAAAACAGTGCCACCAACACCTTATAAAAGAGGATTTTAACAACTACTTCTAAACTATAAATAAATGAAAAAATATCAAATCGAACAGTAAAATGTAGCTCATTGAGTTGTCGTTAATAAGTCCCGAAAATAAATCAGGGTAGAGAAAAACGAATCGTTTTTCTCCACCTATTTATCTGTTATTATCATTTTCTATTAAAGGTAACTATGTATTTCTTATTCAACAAACCTTCACCTTTAATTGAATAAAAAAAGAGCCGCCTACGCAGCTCAGCGAACTTTAAAAGAGCATTCTCCTTATATGATTTGTTTACTTAGTGGGTCTCCAATTTCGGCTGAGCAAAGCCCATTCTACACATTGACCAATTTAATGTTGTATTCTGGATTTCGTTGAATATATCCCATAAGTTATCAACTAATCGCAATTCAACATTCCTTCTAAACTGCTCTTGAAATAGATCAGTTGTTTCGATTTTATTTATCGGAATCTGTTTTTTAGCACTTGTGAAATAGCCTGCATTTTCATCTAAAAGACTAAATTCAGTGGAATCAAATTCATATAAATATAGTGTAGTATTTTTCATCGCTTCAAACCATTTATTCTCTATTACTACTACATGGACACATGACTCTGATGAAAAATATCTTCTCTTGTCTGTCTCTGAAGTATTTGCTCCAACATGAAAACAAACGCGAGGACAGTTTCTTGGTGTTAAAAAATTTGGTAAGCATTTTTCATTTATAGCCCATACAAGTCCTTTAGTAGGATCTAAATCTACCCGTGTAGGAATTCGTGGTTCAAACAATTCGATATTACTTTCTTCACTCACATGAAAGAGCCTCATATACCCCTCCTATTATGTAATTTTTCCAATAAAATATCGTACTTTCTAGTTGAAAGAAACTACATTATTTTTTCAATCTCATTAAATTACTACCATTTACATCTGTTGAAAAACCAAATTTCTCATAATAGCCAACTAATCTATCTGGACAATATAGTTCAACTCGCTCAACATCTCGAACGTATGGATGTTCTAAAATTGCATTCATCAAGATTGCCCCTACACCTTTGTTTCTATAGTTCTCTTTAGCTATTACGTCAAATATTAAAGCTCTATAAACAGTATCTGTCATTACCCTTGCAAATCCAAACAATTCTTCGGTCTCATTATGAACTAACCCGATCACTACTGTACTGTTATCCACCATTTTCCGAATATCTGAAAGTTGCCGATTTTGCGTCCACCATTCATTTTTAAATAAGTTCAATAAATCATTTAAATGATTCTCCTCTAGTTCTTCCACAGTCCTATAATTCACGGTCTCATATCTCCTTTATATAAATGTTCCTATACTTTTAAGCTGCAACCATTCTTCTATGTAGGAACTATAGTAGACTATGCATCACTCATTAAATCTTCCCATCATTAAAGTGTTATAGTAATTACCGTCAGAAAGGAGTTTATCTTTTCTTAAGATGCCTTCTATTTCAAATCCAAGCTTTTCATACAGTTTAATGGCTTTATCATTAGTTTCTAAAACATTCAAAGTGATTTTTTTTATTCCACTGGTGTCGGCCCATAAAATTGATTCCTTTAATAGATTCTTTCCAATACTATATCCCCAATATTCTTTTAACACGCATACTCCGAATTCTATTTTATGAGAGAATCTAATCAAATGATTTCCTTCGCATCTTGAAAAACCGATAATCCGCTCCTGCACTACTGCAACTAGAAATAAGTTTTTAGGATTCTCGGAGTCCGTTTTTATAATCTGTTCAAAACCAGGAATATCGATGAAAGCCTCCCCTTTTTCTCTATCCAAATTTTCGGTCTCTCCATCAATCTGTAGTCTTAATTCAGAGAGTACCATTGCATCTTCTACTATCGCAGATCTAACAGTATAATTTATTCCATTAACGTAACAATCTTTGTTGTTAATTATCATGATGTTCTCCAATCTAAATTAAAATCTATTTTCTATAATTATTTCGCTATTCCTCCTCTTAACCCTGTAACACCAAATTCTAAATATCCTTTTAAACAGGTCAACATAAAAACCCAGCCTTCTTTATTGTCTACTAATTTGTGTATGAGCTCTTCATCGTCTTCGATAAAACCTTCTTCAATAACTTCTATAGCTGTACCCATTTTTTCTAACTCAGTAAATGAAATTGTGACAACATGTTCTTCTTCAACTGGTCCCCATTTGAATATAATTCGTTTATTTTGCTCAATTTCTACAATTTTGATCTCTGCTTCTGCATCATATAGATCATACTTTAATAGGATTGTCTTTCCTTCTTCCCATCTTTCAGAACTTGAAGAGAACCAAAAGTTCCCGATATTTGAAGGGTCAACAAATGCTTCAAATAGTTCATTTGCTGGTCTAAATATATTAAATTTCGTTACGTTTTTCATTCAAAATCCACTCTCTTTTCGTATTTTTATTAACCCTAATTTTCATTATTCCATCAATTCAAAGCGCAGTTTAGTATTTCTTGATAAATTTCATTCCAGTCATGATAATAATTGGAAACTTCCTCAGCCTTAATAAAAATTCTACGTGCTGACTCATAATTTGCATCAAAAGAAAATATTTCATCAATTTCCATACGATAGAATACTTGATATCCCACTTTTGGATAGGGACTCTTTTCATCCCAAGTTAAATTTTCACTATGATCTACAATTATGTAACCTAAAAGCTGAGACTCTCCACTTACATATCCTTCCTCCATTACTTCACGCTTAAAACATTGTTCAGCTGTTTCTTGTGATTCAAGATGTCCACCTGGGATATCCCATCCTCGATGATTTAAATCTACTAATAGCAACTTATTTTCATAAAAACAGAATCCATGCACGCTAGTAATGAAGTCATGTACAGGTAGTTGGTCAGACTGCTTCCAAGTTAATTTTACTCTTCCTTTTCCCCAATTCACGTATGATGTTGTCATATTTTAACTTCCTCTACTTGAATTTTTATCACATTATTCTTTATTTATGAATAAACGAAATACAATATAAGGATGAAATTAAGTAACGAACGATTATATTTTTTATGTTCTATACAATCAATTCTATAACATACTCTAAAATCCCTTGAATTTTGATAGATTTTATCCAAAATTGCATGATACACATGGCTGAATTCGTGTCTGATATTAAACATACGGAGAAAACCACCTATGAAAATGATAAGGTACCATTTTCATAGGTGGTTTATATTGTTTTTATTATTTAATGGAGCTATGTCCTTAAGCCATTATTTTTGGTTTTCTTTGTTCTAAAAACGGTTCTTTACTTTCTATTTCTTCGCCCGTTTCAATATCGATAAATGTACTTGTTTCATTAAACCATTGGTCTGGTGCTTTATGTCCCCAGAACGTTTGACGAAGTGGATCATTTAAATCCCAACGTTTCGGCTTTAGATCTGGGTCACTAGTTAAATAATCACCTGTATAAAGCTCTATACGATGACCATCTGGATCTCTCAAATACAAGAAGAAAGCATTGGATAAACCGTGTCGACCAGGTCCTCGTTCAATCGAATTAGCATAACCCATACTCGCTAATACATCACAGCAATCAAGCACGCTTAATCGATCGGTTAGTGTGTATGCGAAATGGTGTAATTTTGGTCCAGGACCACTCATAAATGCTTGGTCATGAACTGTAGGTTTTCGATATAGCCATGCAGCCCACAAATTCCCGTCTTCTGTATCCGTATACTCAGAGCATGAAAAACCTAAGTCCTTCACATAGAAATCATAGGCTGTTTGAACATGGGGTACTGCACAATTTACATGATCTATTCGCTGAATTTTTGCCCCATGATAAAGGTCATAGCGTTGCAGCATTCGGTCAACGGTAGTCATTTCGGCAAAAAATTCTAGTGGGATGCCTGATATATCATGGACTCGAAGGGTTCTACCCATTGCATGTTGTTTTCCCTTCTCCATCCATTTTGTTTTCAAGCCCTTAGAAATGAAAAGCTTTTCAATTTCATCCAGATCCTCTTCTTTTTCAACCTTATAACTAAGTACTTCTACTACTGCTTTATCCGCTTTTTTCAAAAGTAAACTATGATGTGAGTGCTCTTCTAAACCTCTTAAGTATATATGATTTTCATCGCTTTCTGTTTCAATCATGCCTAATCCATCTACATAGAACTTTCTTGATACTTCCAAGTCCACTACATGAAGAACAGTTCTCGCGATACGAATGATTGAAAAATCCATCGTTTTCACCATTCCTTCCTCTATCTTTTCCCGAATTGCTGTATATGATGATCAGCAATGGAAATATGAATAATTTTCTGTTCCGTATAAAAACCGAAACCGTAATGTCCACCTTCACGTCCGATTCCAGAGGATTTGGAACCGCCAAAAGGTGTTCTTAAATCACGAACGTTCTGTGCATTCACCCAAAGCATTCCAGCTTCGACCCTATGCGCAACACGATGTCCTCGCTTAATATCATTCGTCCATACATAGCCGGCAAGTCCATATTCGACTTCGTTTGCTAACTTAATGGCTTCTTCCTCATCTTTAAATGTCAATACAGTTAGTACCGGTCCGAAAATTTCTTCTTGAGCAACACGCATGTTGTTTTTAGCATTTAGTATAATCGTCGGTGCTACAAAGTTCCCTCTAGCAAACTCCATTGGGATGTCACCAGTTACAACATCAGTGCCTTCTTCTTTTGCAATTTCTAAGTAGCTTTTCACTTTACTATAATGCCCTTTATCAATCAGTGGGCCTACTTCCGTATTTTCATCTAACGGGTCACCAACTCTAATATTAGAAACACGTGTTTTTAATGCATCAATGAATTTATCTTTAATACTTTCTTGTAAAAATAACCGTGAGTTCGCAGTACATCTTTCACCGTTAAAAGAATAGATTCCCCACACACAAGCATCTAAAGCACGATCGAAATCGGCATCTTCAAATACGATAATTGGCGATTTACCACCAAGTTCCATTGAGCAGCTTTTAAGTGTATCGGCACTATTTTTAATGATAGTAGAACCAGTTTTTGTTTCACCAGTGAATGAAATAAGCTGAACATCAGGATGTTTAACAAGCGCATCACCTGCTATTTCGCCAAAGCCATGAACAACATTGAAAACACCTTTTGGAAGATCAGCCTTGTGAATCACTTCAGCTAATAGATTTGCTGAAAGTGGAGAAAGTTCTGCTGGCTTTAACACAACAGTATTACCAGTTGCTAATGCCGGCGCCACTTTCCATGTTTCTAACATGAAAGGAGCGTTCCATGGTGTGATCAATCCTGCAACTCCTACAGGTACATTAATTGTGTAGTTGATAAATTCATCATCTACTTGATAGGCATCTCCAACTAAGCGATTTTCCACCATACGCGCATAAAATCTAAAGTTTTCTGATGCACGGCTCACCATTTTTCTAGTTTGACTAATGGGAAGACCCGTATCAAGTGCTTCTAAATAAGCAATTCTTTCTATTTCTTCATCAATCAAATCTGCAATACGATAAATGTACGATAGTCTTTTACTTAATTTCATTGTTTTCCAAGGCCCGTGATCAAAGGCTTCGCGCGCAGCTGCAACTGCTTTATTTATGTCATCCGTTTGACCTTCAGCAACTTCATTAATTTGTTCATTAGTAAATGGATTCATATTTTTAAATGTACTTCCTCTTAATGCGGAAGTGAATTCTCCATTTATATATAGAGATATATCCTTTTGTGTTTCGTGTTTCAAAGAAATTAACTCATGGGAGGATACCATACTATCATCACCTATTTTCTTAAGATAATTTTGTAGTGATTTATTTTACAGCTGCTTCCTTCGGCAAAATATCAAGTTCTATAAGTGTTTTACGTACTTCCTCTTGTATTTCAGTTGAAGGTAATCCTAAAGGTAATCGAAGTTTCGGCGTGATTTTCCCCATCATACCTAGTGCTACTTTAGCTGGAGCTGGATTAGTGTCTTTGAAAAGTACGTCATTTAATGGCATTAATTCGAAATGAAGATCTTGTGCTTTTTTAACGTCTCCTGTTTCCCATGCGTTGTATAGTTCTGCTACTTTTACTGGCTCTACATTTGCTGTGGCACTAATAAATCCAGCACCGCCAATTGCTAGCATAGGGTAGCAAAGTAGTTCAATTCCAGAGAACAGAAGGAAGTCTCTACCACAGTTTAGGAGTACTCGGTTTACGTGTTCGAAGTCTTTATTTGCTTCTTTTACTCCAATAATATTTGGACAATCTACTACTAAACGTTTCATCGTACTAACTTCCATATTTACCGCTGATCGACCTGGTATATTATAGATAATAATAGGGATTTTAACGGAATCAGCTACTGTTTTAAAATGTTGATAAAGCGCTTCTTGGTTTGGCCTATTGTAGTAAGGGACGATAACCATAGCAGCATCAGCACCTAATTCTTCTGCATACTTTGTTAACTCCATTGTTTCATCATGATTAGTAGAGCCAGTGCCAGGTGCAAAAAATACCCTACCACCAATCGTTTCTTTCGCTAGAGCCATCACTCTTTTTCTTTCTTCGATTGTTAGTGAACTTGGTTCACCACTTGTTCCTGTAACAGAAATCCCATGACTTCCACTTTCAATTTGCCATTCAATTAGATCAATGAATGCCTTTTCGTCAATCTCGCCACTTTCCGTAAAAGGTGTAACGACAGGACAAATGGACCCTCTTAACTTCTTTTTAGCTTCTTCGTATGCCAATAGAATCTGCTCCTTTTAAGTAACTTTTTTCATCTATATAGTCTAGGTACCAACCATTGTTATTCCTGTAATTCTTTTAGTTCCCTATACTTCCCTTGACTAAATAATAGTGGATCTTTTTGTTCAATCTTAACTCCAGTAACCTGACCGATAAAAATCGTATGGTCACCTACTACATATTCGCTATGCAGTTCGCATGTAACAACAGCTAATGTATCTTCTAAAATCGGCAATCCATTATAAGTAACGAAGGTTATTTCAGTTTCTGATTGAAGCTGACCCGAAAATTGCTTCGATTCATTTAGTTGATTTGACGATAAAATGTTAATAGCAAATTTCTTCGAATCTTTTATATGCTGGTGCATCTTTGCATTTGCTCCAATACTGACTGCGATAAGCTTCGGATTTAAGGAAACCGACATAAATGCATTTGCAGTCATGCCATGCACAACATCAGCAACTTTTGTAGTAATAACTGTTACACCTGTTGCAAAACTGCCCATCACATTTCGGTACAGACGATCATCTATTTCTTTGTTTATTTGCTGCATCATTCCTTCTCCTTTCAACTAATATGAAGAGCCTGAAAAGCTTAAAATATTCCGGCTTCTTTTTTCGTTTTATTTAAAAAGTTTGTAACCATGTCTTTATAAGGTTGTTTATCAAATCCATCATAATAAGCATTTGACATTCTCACTGGATCTCCAAAGAAATAATATTCATAAAGTGCTTGACGGTTACCGAATGCACTTATGGAAATATCCCAAGCTAAACGGAATAGTTGTACTTTTTCTTCACCATTGATATTTGCACCCTGTGTGTAACGATGTACTAATGGACCAACATCTGTATTGCTGAAATCTGATTCAGTTGGAAGCGCCATTAATCCTGATGCACCTAAAATTTTAATGATTTCATGCATACGCTGATACATTTTCGGGAACCAGTTGCGTGCGGCATTCAATGGTTCAAAATCTGGAGTCATATTGCCATATTGATCAATTTTTGCATTGTGCTCAGACTTATATAAATGAGAGCGTAACACTTCTAAAATAACCATGATTTCACTTGCTTTTTCTTTTACATGCATGAATTTATCAATACCAATTGCCTCCATCATACTGATGACTACACCTAAAATGAACTCTGTTTTTACGACATTTTTAGATATAACTTGATGTGTCATATGGATAACTGCATTAGTCTCGGCATACGTACGGTTGCATATATCAGTACTCTCACACACAAAAATTCTTTCCCACGGGACAAGTACATCTTCAAATGAAATGATAGCGTCACTTTCATCAAATCTAGCACCTAGTGGATGATCCCATTTGCTTTTACCATAGTCAAAGGATTCACGGGATAGGAATTTTAAACCAGGAGTATTATTTGGAATTGCAAATGCAAATGCAAATGGATCGTCTATCGTTCCAGGTGTTCTATTTATAGTAGAAGGGAATACAACGATCTCATCCGTAATCCCGCCTAATGTTGCCAAAAGTCGACAGCCATTTACGATTATTCCGTCTGGAGTCTTTTTCGTAATACGCGCGGAAAGATAAGGATCTTTTTGTTCAGACTGCGTTAACATGGATCGATTCACTTGTGGGTGAATTAATGTATGAGTTAAACTAATGTCGTTTTCACGAGCATATTCATAGTAGTCTGCTGCATTTTTAGCAAATTGGTCACTTCCTCCACCTTCTTGAGCAAAAAATTGGTTAGCAGTACCAAATGCCATAATACTTGTATTTAAATAATCTGGAGAACGTCCCATCATTCCACCTGAAAAAGTTGCCCATTCGGTATGCATTTCACGTCTTTTGAACAGATCTTCTTTCGTTTTAGGAGTAATGAATGAAAGCCCAACTTTTTTTCCGGATGTAGGTGAGGTATATAGCATTTTTTCTTGTTTCTCGTGTTGCAAGTCGTAAAGACCTGCTACGCTTTCTACAACATTTTTAAATGCTGGGTGTGTCGTTACGTCGTCAACTTTCTCTCCGTGAATCCATACTTCCGTTTTCCGATTTTTTATACCTTCTATATATTCTTTTCCAGTTCGTGCACCCATCCTATTCCCTCCTATTTTCGGATAAACATTTCCAATTTACCTTCATTTTTATTCTAGTTACTTCACTCTATTGAACTAGACGATTGCTACTTATTTGTAAATCTAGCGTGAATATTATTATGTTTATAAGTACCGGCTTCACTAAATTCGATCAGTTCCATGGACAAGGCTAGATACCTCTTTTCCATCAATCGGGAGAAATGTTCTTTCATTATTTCAAATATTGTAGAACACACTTCTTTTTTTAATTCCTCTGAACGACCGGCACCAATTTTTAAGACTGCATGAACGAAAGCATCATCTTCCGTACCATCAGCCACTCTATACTCATTTAGTTCAATCGCTCTTGAACGAATTCCACCAATTGGAAAAACATTATTTTGTGTAATGAGCACTTTATGAACTTCCTCAAACAACTTTCCAAGATGCGCCTCATCCTTAATATTATCCGTATACTCGACAATAAAATGTGGCATATAGACCCTCCTTTTCGCACTATCGATTTGTAAAGGCCTCTTCCCCGATAATCGTATTTACCAAGCGACCAATTCCTTCTATTTCTGTGACGACAACATCTCCGACTACTGTATTAACCGATCCTTTAGGAGTACCTGTTAGAATGACATCATTTTCATTCAACGTCATAAAGCTACTTAAATACTCAATAATCGATGGAATATCAAAAATCATATCTGCTGTTGTTCCTTCTTGGACTAATTCGCTATTAACATGTGTTGTTAATCTTAGATTCATCGGATCGGCAATATCCATTACGTCGACTAACCATGGTCCTAATGGTGTACATGTATCTCGATTTTTCACTCGCAAGTTGGGACGGTAGTAGTTTTCTAAATAATCTCTTATCGCATAATCATTGGCGACACTGTAGCCTTTTACATATTTATAGGCATCTTCTTTTTGGACATTTCGAGCTGTTTCACCGATAATTACAGCTAATTCACACTCATAATGCATATAAGTGACATCTGCTGGACGACGTGTATATGCTTGGTGACCTATCAACGTATTTGGTCCTTTCAAAAAGACAAGGGGGTCTGATGGTGCATCAAATGAAAGTTCTGCTGCATGATCCGCATAGTTAAGCCCTAATGCAAACACTGTTCGAGGCTCTATCGGCGTAAGCCACATTATTTCGTCTTCTCCGACTACTCGACCATCCGCTAATTTGAGTTGATTTCCCCATTCAATTGCTTCATGGATGACACCCCCATATGCTACTCGGGCTCTTCTCATATCAGTTTCCTCCATTTTGACTCGCTTTCATCAACAATTACGTTTTCTAAGCTGCCAATACCGTCAATTTCAATTCGAATTTTATCTCCTACACTTGCTTGTGGTGCGTCTTCAGGGACACCTACGAGTAACACATCTCCTGGACTTAATGTCATAAACTCAGTCACATCCGCAAGTAACCGTGAGACAGAACGAACTAAATTGGATGTTGAATTTTCTTGCTGGAGTTTATCATTAATGTATACGCGGATTGATACGTTATCTGGGTTTTCTACTCCATGACGATCGATTATCCATGGCCCAATTGGACAGAAACCATCCCGTGCTTGAAAATGAATCGCTGGCCGATATAAGCTATCATGCGGTATTCGAACATCGTTCACGATCGTGTACCCTGCAACATAAGATAATGCTGTAGATTCATCCACAGCTACTGCTTTCTTACCTATTACTATTCCGAGAGCCGCTCCCATTTCTAATTTCGATATCCCTACTGGCATCGGTATTGAACCACCATAACAATTGAACGTATTCACAGGCTTTATATAAAGGACAGGAGCGATTGGAGGCGAAAAATATGGTTCGTTATTTACATCATCTCCTAATCTTTCAAGTTCACCTTTAAAATTCAGCAATGTCCCATAAACAGTTCCTGTTATCGGGTTGTCAAACTGGATTTCATTCGAAATTAACTCGTAGTCCTCTATCACAACAGTATTCTTACGTGTATTCACTTCCGCTTTTATTAATACGGGTTCCCCCAACACTCTAAAACTAGCTCGGCTCAAACGCTTCACTCCTTTTTCCATCTTGCTAACAACAATTTATTTCCTAAGAAATACTATATGAAAAACGTAAGCTTCTAAGTCTACTAAAGCTTTGCATTGGAGTATTTACAGATAGAAATTAAAAAAGGCCCTTTTCTTGTACGACGAGGTCCTGAAACCGCAAACTAGTGGAAAAGCGCCTTAAGCTTCGAAACACAGAAACAGATTATTAAACGGATAACAATGCTTTATCACTAGTTAATTTCTCTCCACGAATACGTTGGAATTCATCCATTAGTTTAGCAATGGTTAGTTTTTTCTTTTCCTCCGCTTCAATTTCTAGAATGATCTGTCCTTTATCCATCATAATAAGCCTGTTCCCGAGGTCTAACGCTTGTTGCATATTATGTGTGATCATTAGCGTAGTAAGTTGATCCTTTTCAACAAGCTGCTTTGTTAAATTCGTAATTAGTTCCGCTCGGGATGGGTCTAGTGCTGCAGTATGTTCGTCCAGAAGTAAAATAGATGGTTGCGTAAATGTAGCCATCAATAGAGAAAGCGCTTGCCTCTCCCCTCCAGAAAGCATTCCTACTTTTGCATTCAACCGATTTTCCAGGTTTAAATGAAGAGTTTCAAGTGATGTTCGGAACAACTCTCGTCGCTTCTTGTCAACCCCATTTTTTAATCTACGTTTTTTGTTTCGCGAATAAGCCATCGCCAAGTTTTCCTCGATGGTCATCGTAGGTGCAGTTCCAGCCATCGGGTCTTGAAATACCCTTCCTATCATTTGTGAGCGTTTATATTCCGGCATTTTTGTAACGTTTTTATTCGCTATTTCAATTTCACCAAAATCAGGAGTAAGAGCGCCTGAAATCATATTCAGCATCGTCGATTTTCCAGCACCATTGCTACCAATCACAGTCATGAAATCTCCAGGGTTTAACGTTAGATTAATTTGATCTAAAGCAATTTTTTCATCTGGTGTTGCCTCATTAAATAATTTATTAATCTGACTGAGCTTTAGCAATGGCATTTCCCTCCCTCAAGAGCACGTGTTCATGTTCCATTTGCCGTTCCGCATGGCGTTTAGCTTTTCTATTTTTTTCCCGCCTCTTTTCAAAGTATTGCGGTAAAATCAACGCGCAAATTACAATAACAGCAGTAATTAATTTCATATCTCCTGTATCAAGTAAATCCACTCTAAGTGCGAGACCTAGTACAATTCTATAAATAATAGCTCCCGCAATTACTGCAAAGGTTGTTCGAAATATTGTTTTCGTACCAAATACCGCCTCACCAATAATGACTGAAGCAAGTCCGATAATAATCATTCCGATTCCCATTCCGATGTCCGCAAACTTTGCATATTGAGCAATAAGAGCGCCTGAAAAAGCAACTAGTGCATTTGAAAATCCAAGACCAACAATTACAAGTGTGTCAGTATTAGCAGATAAACTTCGAATCATTTTCTTGTTATCACCAGTAGCTCTAATTGCAAGACCCACTTCGGTTTTTAAAAACCAGTCGACGATAAACTTAATGAGTAAAACGATAATGATCATGATGAACAATGTACCCCAAGTAGAAGGTAAGTATTGAACTCCCATCATGCTGAAAAAATGATTAATGCTACTATCGATACCTAAAGAACTCCAAAAAGTTTGGAACTGAATAAATATTGTTTCGGCATTTAATAAAGGTATATTCGGACGACCAATGGAATTTGTAGAAGTCAGCCCCATTATGCGTAGATTAATAGAATACAAAGCAATCATCATCAATATTCCAGATAGTAGTGCATTTATTTTTCCTTTTGTATGTAGGAAGCCGGTTACACATCCAGCAAGAAATCCGATAACTATAGCAACTGCCGTAGCAGCTGCCGGATGATATCCTAAGACAATCATCGTGGCAGCAACTCCAGCTCCTGTTACAAAACTCCCGTCAACTGTTAAATCTGGAAAATCTAAAACTCGGAATGATAAATATACACCAAGCGCCATTATTGCATAGATGATTCCTTGCTCCACTGAGCCAAACATTGCTAAAAACATGTAGAATCAACTCCTATTTATTCACTAAACTCGGCTTTCCATTCGTCTTTTACGTCAAGTCCTAAAGTAGAAGCTGTATCTTTATTCATTATTAATTTAAGCTTTTGAGGAATTTGAACAGGCAAGTCAGCTGGTTTACTTTCCCCTTTTAAGATTTTGACAGCCATTTGTCCTGCTTCGTATCCAATGTCAAAATATTCAAAGCCGTATGCTGCAAGTCCTCCTCGTTTAACGGAGTCAAATTCGCCTACCATCATTGGAATTTTATTTTCATTTGCTACTGAAATTACAGATTCAAGTGCGGAAACTACTGTGTTATCTGTAATGATATACATCGAGTCTACTTTACCAATCAATGATTCTGTAGCTTGTTTCACGTCTGCAGATGTTGCTACAGAAGCTTCCACTACAGACATATTCATATCTTTCAACATTTCTTTTACTGCATCTACTTGAGCGCGAGAATTTTGCTCTCCAGAGTTAAACACCATTCCAACATTTTTTGCTCCCAATTCGTCTTTAAGGAACTTCATAGTATTGGTAATTGCATCAGGATGAGCATCAATCGTGCCAGTTACATTACCACCAGGTTTTTCCATAGAGTCTACAAGCTCAGCTCCAACTGCATCTGTTACTGAAGTGAAAACGATAGGGATTTCTGATGTAGCACTAGCTACCGCTTGAGCACTCGGTGTTGAGTTTGCAAAAATAAGATCTACATTTGCACTAACAAGATTCGTCGCTATAGTCGTGTTGTTACTGTTATCACCTTGAGCATTTTGAACCTCATATTCAGCATTGATTCCTGCATCTTCTAAAGCCTTTTTAAAGCCATCAAAAGCTGCATTTAGTGACGGGTGTTCTACTATCTGAGTAACGCCTATTTTATATTTCTTCGAAGATGCTTCTTTTTCCCCACCATCGCTACATGCCGCTAGTATTAGTGTGGAACTAAAAATAACAGCCAACATTTTTTTCCAACCGTTCTTCATTACATTTCCCCCTCTTTTACTCCATTTTATTTAGTATTTATTTGAATCTAATGTAAAAAAACGTGAAAATGTGGAACTGACTCAATATACAATCAATTTCACAAACAAGAATATAGCCTTAGAATCCGAACAAGCTTGATTTACGCTACAGTCGGAAGCTCTCCGCGGGCTTGGCTTCAGCCGCTTCCCTCGCTACGCTCAGTCCAGGTCTTCAGCTCAAGCTTTTCCCGCTGGAGTCACCGCCTTCCGCTTCAATCAACAAAAATAAAACTTCGCATTTACTAGCAATAACATTTTTTTATATAAAATTTCACTTTATAAATGAAATGGTAATAAATTGACTCAAATATGAAGAATTACAATATTCAGTCTTTTGTTTTCACAAAACGGTTAGTAGCTCTCATGAAATCTTCGTTAAGTCTTTCTTTTTCATTGGTGAAGTATGAATTGCTTGTCCAACTAACCCCTCTACTACTTCAAGTAGTCCTTCATTGTATCCCGGATGCGCATAGTGTGGAAAAATAATATCTTCTTCTTTGGCTGCCATTTCAAGCAACTGGACAAAGGAGCCAGACATTTCAACTGCCCCTTCTCCTATCATATGAATGCCTTGTATTATTTCAGTTGTTGAATCTGAAATAACTTTAATAAATCCATCCTTTTTCCCAGTAATTGTTGCATAACCATTGCCACCAAGAGCAAATTGGCTAACACGAATATCTAGGCCTATATCACGCGCATTTTGTTCCGTTAGCCCCACTGAAACGACTGGTGGAATGGTATGCGCAACAACTGGCATAAATGTCAGATCAACTTCTGTTTGTGTTCCAACAATGGATGCAGCTGCAGCTTTTCCTTGTTTTATAGCTTTTCCTGCGAGCATTGGACCACCAGTTATATCACCAATTGCATATATAGAAGGGATCGATGATTGCATATCTTTGTCAATCTTAATAAATCCTTCTTCGGTAAGTTCGATTCCAAAGCGGATTATTCCTAGCTCCTCCAAATTAGGCTTCCTTTTTTCGGAAACAAATAGATGAGATCCACTTATTGTCTCTACTTCATTTCTATCCGATATAAAGGTAATAGTAATATCTTCTTCAGTCTCATGTTTTGCAATGAAATCCACTTCTTTATACATTTTTATTTTTCGCTTTTTAAACAAGCGAGTTAATTCTTTATTTAGAGATTCATCGAAAGGGAGACCTATTTTACCATCTATTACAACACTGACATGAGCCCCTAATACCGCAAAGCTAGAAGCAATCTCAAGTGCAATATAATCCTGCCCTCTTACAATGAGGTGCTCTGGAATCTTATCCATCTTATATATTTCATGCGACAATAAAAACCTTGGATCTTTCTCTTTCCTAACATCTGGTGTTATCGGGTTACTACCAGTTGCGATAATAAGTTGCTCAAATGTATAAATATCGAATTGATGTCCATTTTCTACTCCGATTTTATCAACAGATAGGAATGTAGCTTTTCCACGTATTATTTCAATTTTATTTTCCTTACACAAACTTTCTACACCTGACCTAAGCTGATTAATAATATTCGTTTTATAAGAGCTTAACTTTTGAAAATCGAAGATCATTTCCGAACTTCCAATTCCAAGGCTGTTTAGATGAGCGGTTTCTGATAGTTTTGCGGCTGCATGTGCAAAAACTTTGGAGGGGATACAACCATTATTCAAACAGCCCCCCCCCATATCAGCCTGTTCAATTAACGTGACCGTAAGACCAAGCTGTGCAGCCCGTATGGCAGCACTGTAGCCCCCTGGCCCTCCCCCAATAATTATAAGATTCCGCTCTTGACTGATTTCCCCAACAACCATTTTATATCAACTCCAACATTAGTTTATGTGGCTGTTCAATCAAACCTGCAAAGCGGTTCGTAAATTCAACTGCCGTAGCGCCATCTGCTACACGGTGGTCAAACGCCATAGAAAATGTCATAATATGGCCTATTACGATTTCATCATGAGAATTGACAATTGGTTGTTTTTTCGTTTTGTGAAAAGCAATCAGAGCGGTTTCAGGATAGTTGATAATTGGCGTCGCTCCTGTACTACCTAGAGGTCCAACATTACTCACGGTAAAGGTACTATTTTGCATTTCAAATGGTTGTAGTTTACCTGCAATCGCTCTTTCTGTTAACCCTTTAACCTCTTTGTTAATCTGTTTAATTGATTTCTTATCGACATGATGAATAACCGGGACCATTAAACCACTTTCTGTGTTTGTCGCGATACCGATATGATAGTTTTTCTTTAGTAGTATCCTGCTATTTTCTTCATCAAGTTCCGCATTGAATATAGGGAATTCCTTTAATGAAATAACAAGTGCTTTAATAAGAAATGCTGGGATACTGATTGATTCTCCAGATGCTTTCATTTGCTCTTTCAATTCAAGTAAGTTTGTCATATTGACTTCGTCAAAATGAGTGACATGGGGAATTGTAAAGAGTGATTTCGACATCTTTTCTGCAATCTTTTTCCGAATCCCTTTAAAAGGAATTTCATCGGGTATTTCTTGAGAAAATACTGTTTGCTTTTCATCCTTTACTGATTCCTCAGTTGATTGTATTCCTTTCAAGAATCGAAAAACATCTTCCTCTGTTACTCTTCCAGATGGATCTGTAGCACGGACGTCTTCAATATTAATGTTATTGTCGCGTGCAATTTTGCGTGTGTATGGAGTAGCAAGCACTCGTTTATAAGTCATCGGAAGAGCTTTTTCTTCATTGTTATTCATAGACTTCCCTTTCATTTCTGAAACTGGATTCATTTCTACATGTAATTTTTGTTCCGTCCGTACAGATTCATCGGATTCAATGTAGAGTAAACTTGTTCCGACCTGTACAACTTCACCTTCATCAATACGAATTTCTTTAACGATGCCTGAGCAAGGAGAAGTAAGTTCAGCAACCATTTTGTCTGTTTGTACTTCTACAAGTGGTTGATCAGTCATAACCGAATCTCCGACCTTCACTAAGTAATGAAGTACTTCTCCTTCGGTCATTCCTTCCCCGACATCATGCAGCTTTACTTCGAGCATTCCATATCCTCCTTAAAAATGAACCACTTTTTCAATTCCCTCAACGACTCTTGCCGGTGTTGGTAGATAATGTTCTTCTAATGCAAAGAATGGAACCGGTACGTCAAATCCCGTAATTCTTTCAATTGGAGCTCGTAAATAAAGGAAGGCTGTATCGTTAATAATCGACACGATATCATTACCTAATCCTCCAGTATTTTGAGCTTCATGAATAATAACTGCTCTTGTTGTCTTTTTCACAGAGTTAACTATTATGTCACGATCAATTGGATACAATGTTCGTAGATCAATAATTTCACAACTAATTCCCTTTTGGGCAGCCAATTCAGCTGCTTTCTCTGCAATCGATATCATCGCTCCCCAAGCAATTAGTGTTACATCCGTACCTTCACGCACAATTTTTCCTTTACCAATTTCCACCGTATATTTTCCAACAGGTACTTCTTCTCTCTTCGAACGATAGTTTTTCATAGGCTCCAAAACCAATACTGGATCAGGATCTTCCATGGCAGCAATTAACAATCCTTTTGCATCGTAAGGATTTGAAGGGCAGACGACCTTAATGCCAGGCATATGTGTGAATAAGGTTTCAGTACTATCAGAATGTATCTCGGGTGCGCGTATTCCAGCCCCGTATGGTGCTCGAATAACCATTGGCACTGTAAAACGGGACATCGAACGCATTCGAATTCGTGAGACATGTGTCATGATCTGCTCGTAAGCAGGATAAATAAAACCGAGAAATTGAATTTCAGCAATCGGTCTAAAACCGTTAACCGCTAGACCAATTGACGTTCCGATAATCCCTGCTTCTGACAGTGGAGTGTCTACTACTCTATCATCACCAAAAGTTTCTTGTAGTCCTTCTGTCGCTCGGAATACCCCGCCGTTCTTACCGATATCTTCTCCAAGAATGATGGTTCGATCATCCTCTTCTAACAGGAGTCGCATACCATCATTAATAGCTTGAATTAAAGTCAACTGCTTTGTCGTTTCATTCTTTGTAACTGACTCTTTTATTTGTGCCATTCATTACCGCCTCCCTAAATGTGCAAGGTACGATTCTTTTTGTTCAACAAGTTGAGCTGGCATCTCAGCGTATACATGATTAAAAACGTCTTCTAAGTTTGGCGGAGGATATTTTTCCATTTCTTCAACAGCCGCATCAACTTCACTGCTCGTTTTATCTTTAGTTGCTTGGATCCATTCAGCATTCCAGTAACCGTAATTTTTCATAAACAGTTCTAATCTTGCTAATGGGTCAACAATATCCTCCCCTTGTTTTTCAGGACGGTATTTTGACGGATCATCAGCAGTCGTGTGTGCACCTTTTCGCCACGTAACTGCTTCTATCAATGTTGGGCCATTTCCAGCTCGTGCATTGTCAAAAGCTTTTTTCGTTTCAAAATATACTGCGAAACAATCATTTCCATCGATTCGTACCCCTGGTATACCATAGGCAACTGATTTTTGAGCTATCGTCTCAGAATTCATTTGTTTTTCAATCGGGACTGAAATCGCATATCTATTATTTTGGTTAAAAAAGACAACTGGTACTTTGAATACACTCGCAAAATTCAAACCTTCGTGAAAATCACCTTCCGAAGTTGCACCGTCCCCAAAATAAGCAATTGCTGCATTTTGTGTCCCTCTTCTCTGTTCAGCCCAAGCAGCACCTGCTGCATGAGGTAGTTGAGTAGCAATAGGAACAGCGGGTGGGAATATATTTCTATCTTGCGGTGCTACACAGCCCTCTACTCTACCATTCCAATACAAAAACGTTCTAGCCATACTTTTTCCGAATGTAATTGTCGCACCATGATCTCGATAAGTTGGGAAAACCCAGTCTCCAGTTTTTAATGCGAGTGCGCTACCAACTTGAGCAGCTTCCTGTCCTTCAAAAGGGGCATAAGTACCTAAACGTCCTTGTCGTTGCAAGTTAATCGCTTTTCTATCAAAAGTACGAATTCGTAACATGTGATAGTAAAGGTCTTGAACCAATTGCTCATCTATTTGTTTTTCAAATCCCGTATCAACAAGATATCCTTGATCGTCTATGATTCTTTTTATAGGGTAGTTATCTTCCACTTAACTCGCCTCCCATTAGGATAGTTTGCTAAACGACCATTTTGGTTTCGCTGGTGCTGAGTAAAAGCTATTCCGTTTGCTTCTATCTGTTATTCTTTTCTCACACATTGCATTCGCTGATTCCTCTGTTGTTTTTCCGTTGCTCGCTGCATCTTTATACACTTCCAACATTACATCGTAAATATGTTTCGTTTTCGCAAGTACACGTTCATGATTTATACCGTACAATTCATCTGCCACTTGAATAAGACCACCAGAATTGACAATGTAATCCGGAGCATACAAAATCCCATTATCTCTCAATAATCTTCCATGTCTATCTTCTAATAATTGATTGTTAGCTGAACCTACAATTGCTTTTACTTTAAAATGAGGAATTGTAGTGTCGTTAATAATCCCTCCAAATGCACATGGAACGAATATATCTGCTTCTTGGGAATAAATATCATCATTTTCAACAAACTGAACTTTGCCAGTTGTTTTTGCAGCTACTTCTTCGATTGCTCGAAGGCTATCTTTATTAATATCTGTTACGAAAATGCGAGCACCAGCTTCCAGAAGTCCTTTTGCAACTTTAAACCCGACCTTACCTAATCCCTGAATCGCATAACTATGTTGACCTAAGTCATCATTTCCATACAACAATTGATTGGTTGCTTTGATGCCGTACAAAACACCAGCGGCAGTTGGTATAGAAGAATCACCACCTCCACCATATTCTTCTGGAAGTCCGTTAATGAAATTCGTTTCTTTCATCGCATGAATGAAATCATCCATTGTCGTCCCCATATCGGTACCCGTATAAAAACGTCCACCTAGAGAGTTTACAAATTGGCCGAATGCGCGGAATAGTTCCGGTGATTTATCAGTTTTAGGATCACCAATAATTACTGCTTTCCCGCCCCCGAAATCGACATCAGCAGCTGCGCATTTATAAGTCATTCCTTTTGAAAGACGAAGAGCATCTTCTAGCGCTTCATCCACACTACTATATGGCTGCATACGACATCCACCAAGTGCTGGGCCAAGCGTTGTATTATGGATTGCAATAATTGCACGCAATCCAGTAGATGGATCGTTACAAAAAACCACTTGTTCATGCTTCGCCATCTTCTCGAAAAGATCAAATTCTTTTGTTATTGCCATTTTTTCAGCCATTATCACACTTTATACCCCCTAAGGAATTACTTTCTAGTCTAAAATAGTTTCTTTTTTCTCTGGAAATATTGAAGCATTTCTAAGTTTTTCAGCTATTGTTTTTTTAGGTAAAATAACTTGTTTCACTTCACCTTTACCAATAATACCTAATTGGTTGGATGCCACAATTTTTGTCAGTACTACATTGTCCTTTACTTCAACTAAAGTTGCAGTTAGCGTAACTACCGTACCGAGTGGGGAAGGCGCAATATGACTTAGCTTTACGGATGCTCCCATTCCTTCTTCATGGTCTTCTAAAAATGGAAGAATAATTTTCCTGGAAACCCACTCCATATGATATGTCATTGTTACCGTTGAATAGACAGGATGAACTATTTTCCCTTCAAAAGATGCAAACATATCCTCTGTTACTGATATTTGTATAGTCTCTTCTCTGCCTATTTCCATTCCGCTTCTCATTACAACACCTCTACTTACTATATGCTCGAATCTTCTTAATACTGAATGGTGTTTGGGTATTTCTATTCACCATTACACATAATGATGTAAACGCTTACATATACAATTATATTTCACATAACATAACACTATTACAACGTAATCGTATCAATTTGTAATACGATAGTCAATATAGTAATTAGAAAAATCTATCAATTCAAAATTGACTGATTCATACAAAAAAAGTAGTGAGTAAGGTCCCCACTACTTTTTACAACTCTAGTATTCTCTTAAATTCTTTTGCAGATTTAATCATACGATTTTCTGCTTCTTCCACCATTTCATCAATTAGTTCTTTTACTGTTGGAATATCTTCAATAAGTCCCGCAATTTGTCCACTATTCATAAAACCATTTTCGATATCGCCTTCTAATGCACCTTTTAGATGTTGTTTTTCCGAGGTCAATTCACTATATTGATTTAGTGTCATCCCTGCTCTATCCAGCTCATAGAGCCTCATAGCATAAGGTGTCTTTAAGATTCTTCTCAGTCTTCCTACACTTCGACCGACGATTAATGTTTCCGTGTCACTGGCCTTCAATAAATTTTCCTTATAAACATCGTGAAAAGGTGCTTCCTTTGTTGCGATTAAACGCGTACCGATTTGGACACCACTTGCACCAAGCATAAGTGCAGCTGCCAATCCTTTGCCATCTCCAATTCCTCCAGCTGCAAGTACGGGAATTTTAACGTGTTTCACAATTTGCGGAATGAGTGTGAAAGTAGTTAGTTCTAAGTTTGAGTTTATACCAGCCGCTTCAAACCCTTCTGCCACGAGTATGTCTGCCCCAGCAGCTTCCGCTTTTTGCGCATGTTTTACAGAAGCTACTAGAGCTATTACTATTACTCCATGTTCATGCAGTAGAGGAATATATGGTGCTGGGTTTCCCGCTGATAACGAAATAATTGGTACTTTATGTTTGATAACAAGATCAATTAATTCATCTGTAAAAGGTGTGACACTAATTGCAATGTTTATAGCGAAGTTCTTATTTGTTAACGCTTTTGTTTCTAATATTATGTTCTCTACTTCCTCTGGAGACATTGTTCCGCACCCGATCGTGCCAAGGCCCCCTGCTTCTGAGACAGCTGCAGCGAGCTGTGCATTGCTAATATTCCCCATTCCTCCTTGAATAATTGGATAGGTTATTTGCAACTTTTCACAAATATATATCATTTTTTATCCACCCCTATAAAAATATGTTATAGTAAAATTAATAGAATGACAATTGAGATTATTTGAAAAATGGGGGTAAATTTATGATTATCACTTTTAAAGGGAAAAAACCTGAGTTAGATCCTACTGTTTTTGTTGCTCCAGGTGCAAAAGTTATCGGAGAGGTACTAGTTGGAGAAGAATCTACTATATGGTTTAATACAGTTCTGCGCGGAGATGAAGGTTTAATTTCAATTGGAAAAAGATGCAGTATCCAAGATAATTCAACCATTCATTTATATGAAGATGCGCCAGTTGTAATAGAAGACGAAGTTACTGTTGGACATAATGTTATCCTTCATGGATGTAAGGTTGGAAAACGCTCTATTATTGGAATGGGATCTACAATTCTAGATCATGCTGAAATTGGAGAAGAGTGCATTATCGGTGCTAATACGTTAATTCCGCCTGGAAAGAAAATTCCCCCACGCTCACTAGTCGTCGGTTCACCAGGAAAGGTAGTGCGAGAATTAAACGAAAAAGATTTCGATATTATTCAGCTTTCTATTGATACGTATGTTCAAAAAGGATACGATTATCGAGAAATTTTTGAAAAAGAAGAATAGTCCTGCTACTTCAGATAAAAAAGTAACTACTCTATAAAATTTAATGAAACAAAATAAAATGGTCATCTATTCGCAAGTGAATTCATGACCATTATTTCTTGAGATAGGAACTTTTATCATCTAACAATAGAGTGCCCATTAAAAAGTAATAAGGAGCTCGCCCATACACTCCTATAACTAGTTAATACACTTTACATAATTAAGACTAGTTGAGTACGGAAAAGCCACTCGCTTTCCGCGGACGAAACGCCTACGCTGAGGGCACTGAAAAAGTCCTCCAAGAGATTTCATAGAGAGTATGGTGAATGACAAGTTGTTCACATACTCTCTTTTTATTGGGAAATCGTTGATTTCCGTTCCAGGCGGACGCTTTCCGCCGGCATGGCTTCAGCCGCTTCCCTCGCTACGCTAGTCCAGGGTCTTCAGCTCATACTATTCCGGCTGGAGTCGCCGCCTTCCCCTCCAATCAACTAGCATCCACCTATTCTTCTAAAAACCTTCTTCGTTTATAATAGAGAGACTAACTAATGGTGGTGTGCAAAATGGTTTCTAACCAAGAAACCCTTAATTTAAGCCCATCATGGCGATTTATGATTTGGTCGTTCCTAAAGATAATATACTTCATCAAATAAATGAATTGGTAGACTTCTCCTTCGTTTTAGAGGAGTTGAAAACAAAATATTGTTTAGATAATGGTCGGAATGCAATTCCCCAATTCGAATGTTCAAGTACTTACTATTAAAGGCAATTTTTGATGTATCCGATGTGGATTTAGTAGAACGGTCCAAATACGACATGTCGTTCAAGTATTTCTTAGATCTGGCACCAGAAGATCCCGTGATAGACCCAAGTTCACTCACTAAATTTCGCAGGCTTCGTCTCCAAGACGTAAGCTTATTAGATTTACTTATTGCAGTGCATCAAAGCTAGAGAGGATAATATTTTTTTTATAAATTCCAATCAAAACTAATTGAGTCCGGAAAAGCTACTCGCTTTCCGCGGACGAATCGCCAAGCTATTCTCCCATCACTGTGAGCATTGAAAAACTGTCTGTTATTAGAAAAATTACTTTTTCATTTATAGAAAACCGTTGAAAAAGGCGACACTCCTGCGGGAATAGCGTTAGTCGAAGACCCCGCAGCGTAGCGAGGAGGGCACTGAAAAACTCGAATTAGTATTTTTGTAGGAACTATTTGCTGTATTTATTTAAGAGAATTTAGCGCGACGCATGAGACTCCTGCGGGAAAGCGAGATAGACGAGACCCCGCACGAAGCAGAGCGAAGGAGGAGGCTCGTCGCTCGCCCGCGGAAAGCGAATGCCAAAGTGATAAATTCTCTTAACGACTATTTGATAGAAAATTTATTAGAATAACACTTTTTCAGTGCCCTTGAAGCGAGGAGGCTGAGGCAACGCCCGCGGAAAGGGAGGCCACTGAAAAACCAAAATTCAGAAAATAAAGTCACCACTTGAGAAGTATATTTGTATCAAAATTGGCATGACGTCCCCATAAACACCCTAAAAAGTGAAGGAATTATGGGATTTCGTTTTTATTTTTTGAAAAAAAGTGACTTTTTCAGTGGCCTCCGGAAAGGGAGCCGTTTCAACGATTTTCTTTTTTATTGGAACATTGGACAACCCTATGTGGTAAATTCGAATTATAGTGACTTTTTCAGTGCCCTCCCTACGCTCGTGCGGGGTCTTGGAAGCTCCGTTTTTCCGTAGAAGTCTCGCGGCTTTTTCCATTACCTATTGATGTTTGCAAACATATAAAAAATCACAAGGTTTAGGAAATGTCCAACATTCCCAAAACCTTGTGATTTACTATATTCCGATATGTGTTTACAAACAAAGTATTTTTCTGATTGACAAAAACGTTAGTCCATAAGTAGTGGATGATCATCTGCATCATATGCTTTGTCTTTACGACGCATATCATTATCTTCTTGGAATACTTCTTCGAAAAAATGATTTGCTGGCTGTGCAAGCAATTTATAATATTGCTCAAATAAAAGAGCTGCATGGTTCCCACTCCATATTTCAGGTAACAATTCCTTTGGAAGACCAGGATCTGTAAATAGAAACTTACGGTATTCATGTACAAGATTTGTTCGTTCAACAAAACATTCTGCATCCGACATTCTTCCATCGTTCATCATGCTCTGATGGATTATATATTGTTTGCTGTAGGTAGAGATAAAATCTTGATATTTTCCTTCAATTTCTTGAAGCGGCCAACTTTTTTCAACAAGAGCTCTGTTTGCTTGAGGACCTTTGTAGTCTGCTACGAAGAAATCTACATAATTTTGTATACCATATTTTTCTATAAGAAATTCAACTTCTTTTTCAAGATTGTTCGGTGATATCCAGCATCCACTAGAAAAACTGCCGAATCCACTCCATAGGAGCTCTTTTCGTAGTTCATCTCGAACTTGTCTTTTTTCTTCTGGAATCGTATACATTAGCATACGCCATTTTCCATCCCAGTCGTTTGGCATTAATTTAAAAATCCTAATGGCAGCTTCTTCCATCCGAGCTTCTCCACGAGTCGTCAAAAAGTAATAACTTTTATTCCCTTCCTTCTCGGACTCGAGCCAACCTTGTTTCATCATTCTTGAAACTGCTACGCGCACCGACTGTTCATTATGTCCAAACTCTTTTAACAGTCGGATTAAGCTTCCAATCCATATTTTATTACCGTAATGACGGATATAATCACCGTAAATTGTAAATATCATTGATTGTGTATTCGACATGTAAACTCACTCTTTCTTTTTCCCTGATTACCAATATAACACGTTTCTTCCCTTCTTTCATTATTTTGTTATTAGAGTTTACTAATTATTTCCCTAAAAAGACTGGTTTCCTTTTCTCACTGAATGCAAGTAACGCTTCCATTCGATCCTCAGTAGGGATCGTTAATTCGTATGCCTTAGACTCGATTGCAAGCCCCGTTTGTAAGTCCGTATTCATCCCTTGTGTAATTGCATACTTCGCTTGTTTAATTGCTACAGGACCATTTTTCATTATTTCATTTGCTAGTTGTTCACAAGAATTCAGAAGGTTTTCTATTTGGACTACTTTTAATACCACTCCAAGCTGTACCCCTTCTTCTGCCGTGAATTTTCTTGCAGTGAAAATCAGCTCTTTCGCTCTCATTTCCCCTACTAGTCTTGGTAGTCTTTGCGTCCCTCCTGCCCCTGGTATGATTGCCCAGCTTGTTTCAGTTAGACCCATTTTCACTCCTTCAGCTGCAATGGAAAAATCACACGCAATCATCAGCTCGAAGCCGCCGCCAAATGCATACCCATTTACTGCAGCTATAGTTGGCTGTGGTAGATTTGCAATACTGTTGAACACATCTCGTATCGCTTTCACGTTTCTTCTAACTTCTGATTCTTTTAATGTTTTCCGCTCTTTCAAATCGGCACCAGCACTAAAAGATCTATCCCCTGCTCCAGTAAATATAATCACTTTCACTTCCGGATCAATTGAGATAGCATCTACTACTTGTTGAAGCTGATGCAATGTATCGTAATTAAAACAGTTCAGAGCTTCTTCGCGATTAATGGTGATATATGCAATGTTGTTTTCTTTTCTTAATAAAATATTCGTCATTATGACATCTCCTATTCGAACAACTATATTGAATTTCTCCTGTCGCTTTGTTTTCGTTCCAAGAACAATCTATTGTATTGGTTATAAAAATGCCCTTCTCTCGTCGTTACTCTTCTTTTAAAGAGCTTTGACGCTTGAAGGACAGCAAAATTGTAGTACCTACTCTGATACATTCTCAAATATAGTTGCAATCCCTTGACCTACACCGATACACATTGTTGCCAAACCGAATTGGACATTTCTTTTCTTCATTTCATATAAAAGAGTCGTTACTATCCGAGCACCACTTGCACCTAGAGGGTGCCCAAAAGCTATTGCTCCTCCATTGACATTCACTTTTTCACTTTCTAGTTCCAGTTGGCGAATGCACTCCAGAGATTGTGAAGCAAAAGCTTCATTCAATTCTACAAGACCAAGGTCAGTTGTTTTCAACCCTGCACGTTGTAGTGCTTTTTTTGAAGCGAAAATAGGACCAAGCCCCATAACAGCTGGTTCAAGTCCCGCTGTAGCACCTGTAACATATTTTGCTAATGGCTTCACATTCAATTCTTTTGCTTTCTCCGCACTCATAAGAAGTAAAGCAGATGCACCGTCATTGACTCCCGAAGCATTACCAGGTGTAACCGTGCCACCTTCAAATAATGGTTTTAGTTTCTCAAGCTGATGTAACGTTGTATTTGGTCTTGGATGCTCATCTTGGTCGATAATGATTTCCTTCCCTTTCCGGTCCTTATACATAACCGGAACGATTTCTTCCGCAAATCGATTTTCCGCCAAAGCTTTTTTAGCACGTTGCTGGCTCTCGAATGCAAATAAATCCTGATCCTCACGCGTTATATGAAATCGCTTTGCAACATTTTCGGCAGTTTCTGGCATCGTATCTACACCGTACATCTCTTTCAGTTTTTTATTTGTAAAACGCCACCCGATTGTTGTATCTTGCAGTTCCATATTTCCTCGTGGGAACTCTTTATCTGGCTTTGCCATGACAAACGGTGCTCGCGTCATGCTTTCAGTGCCACCAGCGATGTAAATATCGCCTTCGCCAACTGATATTGCTCTTGCAGCGTACATAACAGCGTCAAGTCCAGAACCACAGAGTCGGTTTATAGTTGTTCCTGCTACTTCGACAGGTAGACCAGCTAACAATGCCGACATTCTTGCAACGTTGCGGTTATCTTCACCTGCTTGGTTTGCATTTCCGAAAACAACTTCTTCAATTTCGTTTACGGGGAGGTTCGGATTACGTTCAACAAGTGCTTTAATAACAATAGCTCCTAAATCATCTGGTCGAACTTCTCTTAGTGATCCGTTATATCTTCCGATTGGCGTACGGACAGCATCTACTATAACTACTTCTCTCATTTCGAAACCAACTCTTCATCAATAGAATAGTCGTACACACCTTTTCCACTCTTTCGTCCTAGACGCCCTGCTTTGACATATTGTTCTAAAAGAGGTGCAGGACGATACTTTTCCCCAAGCTTTTCATGTAAATATTTCAAATTATTTAATCGTGTATCAAGTCCTACTAAATCTACTAATTCGAATGGTCCCATTGGGTAATTTAATCCTAGCTTAATCGCTTTATCAATTTCTTCTGGTGTGCCTAACCCTTCTTGAAGCATGTAAAACGCTTCGTTACCAACAAGTGCGCTAATTCGGCTCGTTACGAACCCTGGAAATTCATTAATGACAACAGTTTCTTTTCCCATTTTTATAGCTACTTCTTTAATTCTTTCGGCCGTTTCATCACTTGTTTCCAACCCTCGTACAATTTCGACTAAAGGCATTTTATGTACAGGATTAAAAAAATGCATCGCAATTGTTTTTTCTGGGCGTTTTCCAAAAGAAGCGATTTCTGTTGGGCTCATCGTCGAAGTATTTGTAGCAAAATAACAATGAGAAGGTGCATGTTCTTCTATCGTTTCAAACACTTCTTTTTTTATAGCTGTTATTTCAGGTACAGCTTCAATAATTAAATCAGCAGTACTTACTGCTTTTGGAAGGTCGCTTTCATAGCTTAAATTAAGTCGTGCTTGTTCAACCTGTACCGATGTAATCTTTCCGTGCACAAGTCCTTTTTCAAACATACTATCCATGTCTTTCTTCGCGTTTAGTAATGCAGAATTATGATTGTCGACAACTGTCACTGCATAGCCACCAACTGCTCCTACATAAGCAATCCCTCTTCCCATAATACCTGCACCTATGATAACAATACGGTTGATCATTATTCTACTCCCCTTATGTTAATGAAAGAATACGGACAGGGTTTGAATTTTTCCCTGTCCGTATTTTCAGTTTATTTTTACAGTCCGAATGGATTCAGTGGTCGACTGCCGTAGTAAGATAAAATGCTTTTCGTTTCCGTATAGAGGTCTAGCGTTTCAATACATAGCTCACGTCCGAACCCTGATTGCTTATATCCTCCAAATGGTGTCCCAGGAAATGCTGAGAATGGGCAGTTTACCATGACAATGCCTGCTTGGATCTGATTTGCAACACGCGTCGCACGTGCACCATCTTTTGACCAAATGGCTGAGCCTAACCCGAACTCTGTATCGTTTGCAAGTCGGATTGCTTCTTTTTCATCTTTAAATTTCATCAATACAACAACTGGACCAAAAATTTCTTCTTTTACAACTGTCATATCGTGATTTACGTTTGCAATAATCGTTGGCTCATACCAGAATCCATTTTCATAACCATTTGGTTTCGTAACATTACCACCAACAAGAATTTCCGCTCCTTCTTTCCGAGCAGATTGTACATAACTATCAATTGTATCAAGTTGGACTTGATCAATGATTGCTCCAACATGTGTTCCTTTATCAAATGGGTTGCCTAGATGTAATTTTTTCGTTTTTTCAACAAACTTATTCAAAAATTCCTCGTAAATGTCCTCATGTACGTATAAACGAGATCGAGCTTCACAAGATTGACCTGAATTATAGAATATACCAAATAGTGAACCATCTACTGCAGCGTCAATATCTGCATCTTCAAATACAAGATTAGGAGATTTTCCACCAAGCTCCAATGTTACACGTTTTAACGATTGAGATGCTTTCCCCATAATGTCTTTACCGATAGGCGTTGAGCCAGTGAAAGCTACTTTATCCACTTGAGGATGCTCCACTAAAAAGTTACCAATATCAGATCCAGAACCTGGAAGGACGTTCACCACACCAGCAGGAACACCTGCTTCAAGACAAATTTCCCCTAGGATTATGGCAGTTAATGGTGTGAGGGATGCCGGCTTTACAATTACCGAGCAACCTACTGCAATAGCAGGTGCCACTTTCCAAGCAGCCATCATAAGTGGATAATTCCACGGAATGATTTGTGCACAGACTCCAACTGGCTCTTTCTCTGTATAGTTATGGAATTGGCCAGGAACATTGTTGACGACTCCTCGGTGACCTACAATTGCACCTGCATAAAACTCAAAATCTTCAATCGCTTGAGAAACTTGACCTTGCGCTGCATGAAGCGTTTTACCAGTATCGAGAATTTCCAATTCAACTAGCTCATTAAAACGAGAACGCATTATTGCAGCAATTTTGTTCAATACTTGCGCTCGACGACCAACCGGATACATTTTCCATTTACCATTGTCAAATGCATCTCGTGCACTTGCAATGGCTTTTTCAACATCTTCTTTGGACGCTTTTGCAACTTCCGCAACTAACTCACCTGTTGCTGGATTGTAAGTTTTTATCGTTTCACCTGTACTACTTTTTATTTTTTCTCCATTTACAATCAAATGATAAAACGATCGTTTCATTGCCTCTTGCTCGATATCATTATCCCGAATTGTTGTCATGTGCTCAGCTCTCCCTATTGTCCTGAAAAAACAGGTTTTCTTTTTTCCATAAATGCATGAATACCTTCGCGGTGATCAATTGTTAAACCAGCAATCCGTTGTGCTTGTGCTTCTTGCTCAAGATAGTCTTCAAAAGTAAGCTCTGTAGCGAATTTCAATGATCGTTTAATCAAACCAATCGCCTTTGTTGGTAAAGTAGAAAGATTTGCTGCAAATGCCGACACCTCTTCATCCCATAAATCTAACGGAATAAGTCTATTCGCTAGACCTAATGCGACTGCATCAGTAGCCGACACCTTTTCTCCAAGAATGGATAATTCCAAAGCTTTAGCATGACCGACTAACTTGGTTAAATAATACAGATTACCCGAGTCAGGAATGAGGCCAACATGTATGAAAGCATTCAAAAAACTGGCGCGTTCCGATACAATTCTAAAATCACAAGCAAGTGCTAGGCTGAACCCTGCACCAGCCGCAACTCCATTTACTGCTGCGACAATCGGTTTTTCACATTGTCTAATTTGCTTTATCATCGGTCCATAGTGATCTCTTAAAACTTGGCCATGATCCATATTCTCATCGACTTCTGCCAAATCTTGTCCAGAACAAAAAGCCCTTCCTTCACCTGAAATGACTATGCAGCGAACTTGTTCATCAAATGTAGCAGCTTTGATCGCATCTTTCACTTCTCGGTTCATTTGTGCGATAAATGCATTTAATTTGTCAGGTCTATTTAAATAGAGCCATGCAATTCCATCTTTGACATCATAACGAATCGTTTCGAACATGCAACGACCTCCTTACTTCCCTTTGTAATTCGGTTTTCTTTTTTCAACAAATGCGTTCATACCTTCTTTTTGGTCTTGTGAAGCGAAAAGTAGATAGAAGTTTTTTCTCTCATATTGCATTCCTTCATATAAAGGATAATCGACAGCTTTATTAACTGAATCTTTTATTAGCCGCACTGAAAGAAGCGGCTGATTAGCAAGACGCTCTGCCAATTTCATTGTTTCTTCCATTAGTAGTTCAGGTGCAACGATTTTGTTAATAACTCCATGTTTGAGAGCAGTTTCCGCAGAAATACGCTCCCCCGTCCAAAGCCATTCGAGGGCTTTCGTACGACCCACTAGTTTTGTTAACCTTTGCGTTCCTCCTGCACCTGGCATTACGCCAAGTCCTACTTCTGGAAATGAAAATTCAGTACCGATACTAGCGATTAAAAGATCACAGCAAAGCGCAAGCTCAAATCCACCACCGAAGACAAACCCTTTTACCGCACCGAGTATAGGCTTTTTAATGAGCGCAAAACGGTCCCAATCAGCAAATTGATTTAGTTGTTCTAGGCTTACTGGATTATCATCCATCATTTCGTCAATGTCGGCACCTGCTGAAAAAGACCGTCCTTTACCAGTAAGCACTATTACACGAACGTTTTCATCTCGGTCAAATTCCTCCATCGCTACGACAATTTCATTGACCATTTTTCGATTTAATGAGTTTAACTGTCGAGGTCGATTCAGCTCAATAACTGCTATATTTCTCTTTAAAGATGTTTCAATGAATTCGAAACGATTCATTACGCTTCCTCACCAATCATTAATGTGACAAGATCACCTGCAAATCCCATTAAATCTTTGCCAGAAGCTCTTCCTTCCGGTGAACGTAAGCCCTCCTGCAGTGCATCCAAACTATCATAATGCATTTCACATGTGAGATAGTATTTTCCATCTCCCCCCATCGGAGATCCTGTTACTTTCGTTACTTTCATCTCACGAAGCCCTGGGATCTTCGCTGTTAGTGGTGCATGCACGTTAAAATAATGTGCATCAAAAGCCTCTTTGTTTTCAGGGTGTTTGTACAACGCGATTAACTTTGCCATTTTTCTTCTCCTCGCTTTACATTAATGTAGAAACAGGTTTCATAGCTTCAAATACGTTTTTACAACTCTTACAGTACAAAATGCTTCTGCATGCAGTCGGACCGAAAACATTTTCCATCGTGACATACGTAGATCCGCAGTAAGCGCATTCTATATGCCACGAGCCGTCTGCTTCAATCTGTCTTGGTGGTGGTGCAATTCCGAATTTCCTAAGATTCACATGTCCTCGTTCCGTTATTCGATCTGATGTCCACGGTGGGTGAAAGACGAATTCCACTTGGACATCTTTCACTTCCGGTAATTCTTTTACAGCATTGATCGTATTCTTTTTAATAATTTCGAGTGCTGGACATCCTAAAAAAGTAGGGAGCAAAACAACCTTTACATTATTTCCCACAGTAGTGACTTCCACCACCATACCTAGGTCCATAATGCTAATGGAATCAATTTCCGGGTCTTTTACTCCTTCAAGTACTTCATATACGCGCCCAGGAGAAATTTCTAAGGATGCTTCCATGCAAGTCACCTCTTTCCATTTTCGAATTACCAAGTTGCTATTGGATCGAACTTGTAAACTTCCGAAAGTGTGTGTAGTGCTTCTACCAAGTCTTGCGTATGTTCACCGTTTCGTCCGTTTTTTGTAGGCTTATCCGATATCTTTGGTACTTCCATTTGAAGCGCTGCAAATACTGGTTCGATACTTGCATTCCATTTATCTCTCAAACTCTCTTCACTACTTATTAATCTACTTTTTTCGATTAATAATTTTTCGTTTCCATAAGAGAACACATCACCAAAATCATCCATAACCTTTTTGATAGCTTCGTCCATTTTCTTTTTCGCAACATCTGTAGAGCTAAGTAATTGCTTAAACCACGTTTCCCAATGAAGCCTGTGATAATAAAGCTCCATTCTCACTTTTACTGCAGTGTCTGCAAGTGGGCTATACGAGCTTTCACATAAAGAATCGATTTTTATCTTTTTCGCCTGTGTGTAAAAATAACTTCTGACAACTTGATATGCCCAATCATATAAGGGGGTTTCCATATAATAGCCTTCACCGTTCACTCGCTCCATCAAAACGCTGTTTTTTCTGTCCAGTGCAGGACGTGAATGGGCAAGATCATCCGCATTTCCTACTCCTAAATCTTCGAGTAATTTATAGAACATAGCTGCATGACCCATGCTGTCTTGGCTAATGGAAGAAGAAGCGACGTCTTCTTCTATATGGGGAGCGAGTCCGAGCCATTCAGATCCACGATAGGCGTACAAGAAATCATCATCGGCAAGTTGAAATAATAAGCTCGTTATTGCTTCTTTATACTCCTGGCTCATGACTGTTTCATTTTCATTCATTTACGCTCTCCTCCCCATGATAGAATCTCTTTTTCATCCAATATTTGCTGCTCGTACTGACGCCATTTTTTCTTTAAGTAACCATAGCCTTTTGTTGTCCGATAATCCTTATTGTCAAGTCTGCCAAGCGTCATCTTCTCTTCTACATCCATCTTTCGAATATTCTTTCGATTCACAATCCAAATGTCAGCAACCGGTTCACGTCTCATGAAGTTTTCCTGTGCCAAAATAAATGCCATATCTTCATTTGGAGCTAATAAGCTAAATTGGTGTTGGAAAGCAGAACTTGGCGTTCGCTTGCTAAAGACTTCATATTCTTGATAAAATGTTTTCTCTTCGGTCATTTATTCTGCCTCCTTTCGCTAGGTGACTTTCACGCTCAGTGCATCGCGCACCCATGCATTATTTTCGTAAGATGACCTTCGTAAGTTCAGACGTGCATGTGAACGTGGTCCCCCGTTTTTTATGATTTTCTTAAATTCATTCCAATCCGGCTGTTTATAAGACCAAAGCTTACTCTCTTCATCAAAACGGATTGTCGGATCCGGAATGGTCAAACCAAGTGATAAAATACGCGGAATGTATTTATCAAAAAAGAGTTGTCTAAATTCTTCGTTTGTTTTAGTGCGAATTTTATATTTAATCGTCAAGTCTTGTTTCGAAGATCCTGTCGTCTCTTTGCTTGCCGGTCCAAAGAACATTAGTAGAGCTTCCCACCAGCGATTGAGAGATTCCTGAATCATTGCCTTTTGCTCATCTGTACCTTCAGCGAGAGCCATGATAATCGATTCACCATGTTGAGCATGGAACACCTCTTCTGCACAAATTCTCTGTAGTGCTCTTGCATACGGTCCGTAAGAAGCCCCAAGCATATTTGTTTGTGTAATAATAGCAGCTCCATCAACGAGCCAACCTATAATTCCAGCGTCCGCCCAAGTTTTCGTTTCCATATGGAAAACGTTATGGAATTTCAAATCCCCATTAAATAAGTCTTGCATTATATCTCCACGATTTTTTCCATAAGGAACAAGTAAGTCTTCCGTTACCCGCAAAAGCAACTGGCCATGACCCATTTCATCTTGCACTTTTGCCATAATGCCAAGCTTTCTATTTAATGAAGGAGCTTTAGGTACCCATTCTTTCTCAGGAAGTGCCCCCATTATTTCACTAATGCCATGCATTGAAATCAATCTAATCAATGTCAGTCTGTATTCTTCTGGCATCCAATCATCTGCTTCAATCTTGTCGCCACGTTCAATTCGCTGCATGAAATGAGCCAATTGTTCTTCTTCTGCCGCATTTTGCAAATTGGTCATATCTAACCCCCCTTAATAAAGTTATGCCTTTAAATGATTGCATATAACGATTTAATGACGTTATAACAATATAACGTTATATATTTAAGAATGATGTTAGTCTATAAAAATTAGCCCACTTTAAACCATTTCTATTATTATTGGGCTGGTAGCGATTTTTATTGAATCTGTAGGACATCCATCAAACGCATCTTCTAAATCTTCTTGCAATTCTAGAGGTACTTCAGCTGTCCCTTTATTTTCATCAAGAATTACATACGCAAGTCCTTCATCATCATAATCGAAGATGTCTGGTGCACTGGCTCCACAAGATCCACATGCAATACATGTTTCTTGATCAACAATTGTATACTTTGGCATAATGTCTTCCTTCCTATGTTTATCAGACTTTTTCAGCCTGTCTCTTCGGTTTATCCATAACACTTGTGCTGTGAAGAGGCTGAACTTTAGAGGTTGGATCGATAAATACTTTTGCATTGCTAATTGCAGTCGGCGCCTCACCAAATCCACTCGCGATTAACTTCACTTTTCCTTCATATGTGCAAATATCACCGGCAGCGTAAATTCCTTCAATATTTGTTTCCATTTTTGAATTTACGACAATGCTGTTTTTATCCAAATTAAATCCCCAATTTTTGATTGGACCAAGAGAGGACACGAAACCATAATTTACAATTACATCATCAACATCGATAATCATTGTTTCATTGCCTTTCACATCTATTAACTCTACTTGTTTAATTCGTTTTTCTCCTATAAATGCAGAAGGAACAAATGGAGTTAATACATGTACAGTTGAATTCTTCAACATTTCCACAGTATGTTCATGTGCTCGAAACTTATCACGACGATGAGCCAATGTTACTTTTTCTGCAATTGGTTCTAGCATAAGAGCCCAGTCTACTGCAGAATCACCACCACCGAACAACTGAACTTTTTTTCCCTCAAATTTTTGTAAATCATTAATAAAATAATGAAGATTAGTTTCTTCAAATTTTGAAGAATTTACAAGATCCAGTTTTTTCGGATGGAATGCCCCGTTTCCTGCAGTAATAATGATTGTTTTAGTAAAATGGGTCCCTTTGTTCGTCAATAGTTTAAAAGAATTGTTAGGCTGTCTTTCTATCTCTTCCACTGCTTCATTCAAACAAACTGTTTGTTCAAATTGCTCCATTTGCTTCTTTAATCTATCGATGAGATCTTGCGCTGTTATTTTAGGGAAACCTGCAACATCGTAAATATACTTTTCAGGATATAAAGCGGATAATTGTCCACCTAGCTGCGGAAGGCTTTCAATTATTTTACAAGACATATTTCGAAGGCCAGCATAAAACGCAGTAAATAAGCCAACTGGTCCTCCCCCAATAATGGTTACATCAAAAATTTCCTCGTTGTGTGACAAACAGACTTCCTCCTTCTGAGTATGAATTACACACCTATTACATTTTTATCTCGATAATCTATAACTCGAATCGCTTTTCCTTCAGATCTTGGTATCGTTTTAGGACTATTGAAAACAATATCCATAGACACTAAACAGCTCGATTTTAATGAACTTTGAATTTCTAATTTCAGTTGGGTTACTTGTGAATCGTTTAAATCACCATTGATTTTTTCATAGAGATTATTATCTATTTCTACATGTAGTTCCGCGATGTCCATCACGTCTTTTCTAATTAAATGAATTTGATAATGAGGGACAAGATTTTCCACCTGTAAAAGAACCCGTTCTACTTCCGTTGGAAAGACATTCACTCCACGTATAATTAACATATCATCTGTACGACCTTTCACCCTCGACATTCTCGTCAAAGTCCTGCCGCATTTACACTTCTCGCGTGTTATGGATGAGATGTCACCTGTGCGGTATCGAATAATTGGAAGCGCTTTCTTCGTTAAACTTGTAAAAACTAACTCTCCTTCTTCCCCTTCAGCAACTGGTTCAAGTGATTTAGGATCAATTACCTCGATGTAAAAATGATCTTCTTGCACATGTAGACCATTTTGAACTTCATAACATTCAACGGAGACACCTGGTCCAATAATCTCGCTCAATCCGTAAATGTCAACTGCTTTCAAATGGAAAGTTTGCTCTAGCCTTTTTCTCATTTCTTCCGACCATGGCTCCGCTCCGAAAATTCCATATTCCATCGACGATTGCCTCGGATCTATACCCTTCTCTTTCATTTTCTCCGCTATGTTCAACATGTATGAAGGCGTCCCGCATATGCCTCTCGGTTTAAAATCTTCTATTAATGTAATCTGTCTTTCCGTGTTTCCACCTGACATTGGCACAACGGTTGCTCCGAGAACTTCCGCACCATAATGGAGCCCGATTCCCCCTGTAAATAAACCATAGCCATAGGCATTATGGAAAATATCTGTCTTTTTACCACCTGCCGCCACAATTGAACGCGCTACAACTTCAGCCCACATTTCTATATCCTCTGCTGTATATCCAACAATTGTTGGTTTCCCACTCGTTCCCGAAGATCCATGAATCCGAACAACCTCTTCTTGTGATACTGCAAATAATCCAAAAGGATAATGTTCTCGCAAATCTTGTTTTATTGTAAATGGCAGCTTCGTTAAATCTTCTAAACTTTGAATATCTTCCGGCTTAATTCCAAGCTCATCAAATTTCTTTCGATAAAATGCAACATGATCATAAACGTTCTTAACTGTACTACGGAGTCGATCTAGCTGTAGGCTTTCCATTTCTTTACGCTGCATCGTTTCAATTAATGGATTATACAAACATCATTCCCCCTAGTTTTCTTTCTTTATGGAATGGAGTTATCAACATCCTTTGTATATAACAAATAAAAAACGGAGATATAATATACAGTAATATGATATTAGATTAATAGTTCGAATCGTATAAGTCAACACAAAATTCAGAAAATTAATAACTTAATTACAGTATTTACACTACTTATTTCTTAATCAAACTAATATCAATACGACGGAGCCCAACTACGTAAACCTTTGAATTCCGTTGTCTAAAGGATAAAGTGAAGTGCTCACAGCAGTTTCGGACAGGAGCAAATGTTGAAGTAAAAAAAGATATAGCAAGGATAGCTATATCTTTTTTTCTAGAGAATTAATGTAATTAAATGAAATTATTGATTTGAATTAAATGCGAAAAGCAATTAGCCAATAAGCGTTAGGATAATCTCTTTAGTGATTTCTGGAACAACCTCGGTGGAATATTCAATCTCCATACGTTCATAGCGTTTGTGTCCATCATATCCATAAGGTCCAATATTAATGGCAGGTACATTGATTTCTCTAATATCTTGGTAATTCACATAATGCTTTGTTCCCCAAGCAGGATTATTTTCTATCACCGTCTGAATGGATTCATCATCATCTTTTAAAGAAACACAGCTCATGTCACAAATGTAAGGAAAGTAATTTTTAGAAACAATAGGATATTTGTATCTTGGTTGAATTTTTTCTATTGCTTTATTTAAAGCAGAAATAAGATTTTCTTCCTGTTTATTTTTCCCAGAAAGCTCAAGGCAAGGAGAATAAAGTGATGAATAAAGTAAAATAATTGCTGGGCTTTGATCCTTCATCCATTTCCATTCTTCTTCTACAACCCTAGCGGCAAACATTCTTGTATCTAAGCTCTCATCCTGAATAAGATTCGATTTAAACTTACTCATGTGCTGTACAAACGTTTCACCATGCTCTTCCTTTAACGATTTTGTCATATCTTCATAGATTATTACTCGTGATTTCCAAGGCAATTGTTTGAAAGGTTGATTGCTTAGTTTACAAAAAGCTTCATATCTTTCATTCAGTGTTTTGATAGCGCTTTCAAAAGCTATTTGTGCTTGTTCAGTAAGTTTGGTTAAAACATCTTTAGGAGACCATGTTTGCACAAAAAAGTTGAAATACATATAAGCTGAAAGTGCTGTTTGGACAGTATAGTTTGGTTTTAAATCCATTTGTTTTAATGATATTGGTGGTGCGGGTGTTTCTCCTAAATGACGGTCACATAGTGCAGGGTTATAGCTAATTTGTCTTGTCAATTCTGCAGCAATGTAATTAGGATCCAGTCCTTCGAACGACGATCCAACATGCGTTTCTGCACCGGTAATAAAAAATGAAGGAAGTAATTTACCTACAGTTCCTTTATAAATATATCGATTTACATCTCCGTTATATAAAGGAGCAACGAAATCAGAATTTATTAACCCAACATAATCGAAGCCTCGCTCTTCTTTCCATTTTTTCAGATCCTTTAGTCCTGATAAAACTCCCTTTGAACTAACCTCTTCATCACATTCTGAGAAGAAAACGAGATTTCCAGATAATTCTTCAGGATGTTCAGAAAAAAATTTCAATAGCGACAAATGGCTAGCAACTCCACTTTTCATGTCGAGTACACCTCGACCAAAATACCATTCTCCAGAATCAAGTTGTTCTTTTACTAAATCAGGGAGTTGCTCAGTCTGTAATTTTTTCATTAACTCAGTAGGATTGCATGCTACATCTTTTAAATTTGTATAATCCTCTATTCCAACTGTATCAAGATGTCCCATTAAAATAATCGTTTTTTTATTACTTTCATCTTTTGTTCCTTCTACAAATGCAAAGACATTGTATCTCTCAAATAGATCATCATTTGTTTTAGATAAGAATACTTGGTCAGGTCTATTTGAAAAGTAGGGCATCTCAGAAATCAATTCAAATATTTTCTTAGCAGCTTCGATTTCACCTGGAGTGTCAACAATACTCTCAACACGAACAAGCTCTTCTGTTAATAACAGTACATCGTTTTTTGTAGTAATCATTTATAATACTCCTTTTTCAAAAACTCTACTTTTGGGTTCATTATATATTTATAAAGAGTGAGTTTTCTTTTTTAGTTTTTTCATATATAAGTTTTCAGTATTCAATCTCTTTTCAACATAATTGAGTAATAGTGTGAATATTAAGACTAACCCTAAGTAATAGAACCCTACAACTAGGTATGTCTCAAATGGCATATAGTTTTCAGCCGAAGCTGTTAGTGCATGACTAAAGAGCTCGGTTACAGCAATGTAAGCAACTAGGGAGGAGTCTTTCAGACCAATGATAAACTGATTTCCTAATGCTGGAATCGCTCGTTTAAAGGCTTGAGGGAGAATAATCGTACTCATTGTCAAAGGAGCAGTCATACCCAGAGAGCGTGCTGCCTCGTTTTGACCTCTATCAACAGATTGGATTGCTCCCCTAAAAATTTCTGCCAAATATGCACCGGAATGAATCCCTAATGCAACCGCACCTGCGATAAAATCACTTAGAACGATTACACTTGAAATTCCATAATACAGAAACATAATTAGCACAATTAATGGGAGCCCACGAACAATAAAAATGTAGATATCTGCTAATTTAGCAAGTATCCAAATATTTGATACTTTAAAGAATGCAAAAACTAACCCAATTACTGTTGCGATTATGAGAGAAATAGCTGTGATAGAAACAGTGATAGTTGTTGCTTCTAAAAAGGCCGTTCCATGTTTTTGGATAATGGACACAATACTTTCTATGAAATTCATTGTAAGTTAACTCCTTTACTAAGGTAACTTTATACTAGTATATTTAGTCCTCCATGATATTTACTCCAAACCATTTCATGCTTATCTTTTCATAAGTTCCATCTTCTATAATTTCTGCGATGGCGCCATTAATTTTGTCTAGTAAAGCTTGATGATCTTTATTAATTGCGACTGCAATTTCTTCCCTATTTAGAACACCGTCAACCGTTTTAATTTTCATACCTTGTTCCTTGATTGCAGAAACTCCGACAATTTTGTCCGTAATGACCGCATCAATACGTCCCGGTATTAAGTCTTGTAAAGCAAATATTTCGCTTGGGTATCCTTTCACATCGGTCGACAATGTTTCTGCAACTTCTTTATGTGTACTTGCTTGCATTACACCAATCGACTTATCACGCAAATCTTCTTTCGATTGAATGGCATCGTTTGTTTCCGCTATGAAAATCTGTGCACCAGAAATATAATATGGATCTGAAAAATCAACTTGTTTTAAGCGTTCTTCCGTGGCAGTCATACTTCCAATGATGACATCATATTTCTTCCCCTTTAATCCTTGAAGTATAGTTTCCCAAGGATTCGTCACTGGATTTGGTTCAAGCCCGATTCTTTTTGAAATTTCAGTTCCTATTTCTACGTCGAAACCAACTAACTCATTGTTTTCCTTGTAGTTTAATGGTTTAAGTAGCCCACTCATCGCAAATGTTAGTTTCCCTTCATTCACCAATTTCAAATCCTCTTCAGCTTTTTGTGGATTCGCACTTGATGAATCTGACTTGCCTCCGCATCCTGCCAATAACATTATTAGGGTTGTGTAAAAAAACATTACAGCTAGTAAACGATTCTTTTTCATTATTTTTTCCTCCAAGTTTTAATTTTCATAATAGTTGTTATTGCTTATAAAACCTTTGATAGAAACGCTTTTGTTCGCTCGTGTTGAGGATTACTAAATAATTGCTTCGGATCAGCTTCCTCAATTACATAACCTTCATCCATAAAAATCACGCGATCTCCTACTTCACGAGCAAATCCCATTTCATGCGTAACAACGACCATTGTCATTCCTCCATGTGCAAGTTGTTTCATAACATTTAGAACTTCTCCAACCATTTCTGGATCGAGTGCAGAAGTCGGTTCATCAAAAAGCATTACTTTAGGTTCCATTGCTAGCGCTCTAGCAATTGCTATCCTCTGTTTCTGTCCTCCAGATAGGGAATCAGGATAGGCTGTTGCTTTATCCACTAAACCTAACTTGTCAAGCAGTATATATGCTGCATTTTCAGCATCTTTTCTGCTTTTTTTTCGTATTTTCATTGGAGCAATAATAATATTCTCCAATACTGTCTTATGAGGAAATAGGTTAAATTGCTGAAAAATCATTCCGATATCTTCTCTTACTTTATTGATATTGACCTTCTTATTAGTGAGGTCAATATTATTTAATAGAATTGTTCCAGAAGTTGTCTCTTCTAATTTGTTTAAACACCGCAAGAGCGTTGATTTCCCTGATCCGGATGGACCGATTACTACAACAACTTCATTTTTGTTGATTTGTACATTGATATCTTTTAGAACTTCTAAATCTCCAAATGATTTTTTTAAATTAGTTACTTTAATCATGTGAGACACCACCTTAGATTCAATATCACCAACTCCCCATCCATGAGAAAGCTTCATCATGGATGGGGAGACAAATTAGGATCTGATCTTTTCTACTTCTTTAACCTTTTTTAAGTATGATCGCCATGTGATTGCCCATTTTTCTGGATTATCAAAGTAATCTTGCTCATCTACACGGTGAATAGAACTATTATAAGGTGCATTTTTCACTTTTTCTGGATTTTCATATGCTTCTTTTGCAATATGTGTTAATGAAGCAATGTACTCATCTAAATCTGATTTAGAAGTTGACTCTGTTGGTTCAAGCGTAAATGGCTCGGGTACAACATATGGATGATGACTAGTCCAATATTGGTGTGCGAAGTCAGCCATTCTTCGTGAAATATCATCGGTTGATACTCCAGTTTCTCGTGTTAACTGTTCCCAGCTATATCGCACTTGCTCCAATCGTTGCCCTTTAATATATGGGGCACTTGCTCCACGAATTTTTAGAATATGATGATACAGGTAATTGTTATTTAAGACAGCGATTTCTGCTACATCCTTTAATCCTTCTGCACCGAGTGAACGAATCCAAGCGTATGCACGAACAATCATTTGAGGTACTCCTTGGAAAGAACGAACCTTTCCAATACTGTGCTTCAAATCACTATTTAATATATATTGATTACCTTGTTTTTCAACTATTGGTCCAGGTAAAAACTGCTTTAATTTAGCAACCACGCCTAGTGCCCCTGTAGCTGGACCTCCACATGCGTGTGGTGTAGAGAATGTTTTATGAAGATTGAAAAAGCACATATCGAATCCTGCTTCTTTGGCTCTCGTAATTCCCAACAAACCATTTGCATTTGCTTGATCGTAATAACAAACCCCGCCTGCCTCGTGGACGACCTTTGTAAATTCTTTTATACGTGTATTGTAAATGCCTGTATCCTCAGGGTTCGCAACTACAAAGCCCGCAGTACGTTCAGAGACAACTTCTTTTAACTTCTCAAGGTCTGGAAAACCGTCTTTATCAGGATACAGTGTAATAATTTTATATCCTTTTACAGCAGCAGTTGCTGCTTGTGAGGGGTGCGAAAAGATAGTAGTGATAATTTCATCACGCTGATCACCTTCCCCTTTACTTTCATGGTAAGCTCGAACTATAGAAGCCATTGTAAATAATGACTGTGTTCCACTTCCCGGTTGAAACGAAAAGTAATCCATACCAGAAATTTCTCTCATACAAAGATCTAATTTATGCGTTACTTCCAATAGACCTTGCACTGTACTTTCATCCTGTAGAGGGTGAAGCTCTGTCATTTTAGGAGATGCAGCGATTTCTTCATTAACTTTTGGTGAATATTTCATGGTACAAGTTCCTTGACCTATTTCAACGTTAAAAGCTGCTCCAAGTGTTTCCTGAGAAAGTCTTAAGTAATGGCGAAGAACTCTGTTTTGTGAAATTTCAGGTAATTCAGGTGCCGACTTTCTGATCAATGATGCTGGTAAAGCTGATACCCCATCACCTACACACTCAACAATTTCGCACTCCACCTTTGGAAGTGAAACACCTCTTTCACCACTATTATGAAGTTCAAAAATAATCGGTTCATCCCATTTAGCCTGATGAAAATTCCGCACTTTATGTTCGCGATTAATTTTTTGCATGTTCATTCATCCTTTACTATTTATTTCATTTTGAGTTTATGCACTGTTTAATCATTGAAACGAGATGGTCGATATCATCTTTAGAATGAATTTCTGTAATACAGAATAAAGCACATTGCTGTAATTCAGGAAAATCTTCGGAAAGGTCCTTACCTCCAAAAATTCCATTGTCAAGAAGATATTTATTAATCACTTTTACTGATTTACCCGTATAAGAGAAATCAACAACAAACTCTTTAAAACTAGTTGACTCAAATCGTGATGCAACGACATTTGGAATACTACCAATCTGTTGCATCGCATATTGTGACTTTTGCATAATAGATTTACCGAGTTCATACATTCCGTTTGGCCCCATTAAAGATAAATATACTCCTGCTGTAATCCCCCATAGCGCCGTTTGCGTCCCAACAGATTCTTTTCCTTTTTCTCTTTGTGCGAAGGAAGTTCTATCGTAATATACATCTCCAAAGCCATATTCGCCTTCTGATACTGTAGGTGCAATTCCAAATAATCTGGATGGATATTCTTGCACAAATTTAATATCATCATGAGTTGCAATGAACCCTGATTGACCACCACCGTAATTCATATGCATTCCTAATGGTTGAAGGTCACCACAAACAATATCAGCACCATAGTGACTAGGTGGCTCAACGATACCTAAAGAACTTGGATCGACACCCACAATAGTAATTGCTCCATGTTTTTTTGCTAGTTTACTTATTTGCTGACCTTGTGTTTCTAAAAATCCTAAATAGGAAGGATTTTCAAAATAGACAGCAGCTGTGTTAGAAGATAGTTTATTCTTCAGATCGTCAAGATCAATTTGCCCAGAATCTTCTTTAAAGTCAATCAAGCTGACAGTTAAATAGGGTGAGCAATAGTTTTTTATAACTTTTAACCTATCTGGAGATATTGTTTTTGGTAGTAATACATCTGTCCGACTAGTAATTCGACTTGCCATCCGAATTGATGTAGATGCTGCTTGTGCCCAGTCAAAGGTCGGTACATTGACAACATCCATATCGACTAACTCAGCCATTAAACTTTGGTACTCAAAAAGAGCCTGGTAGCGACCATGGTCTTCGTAAGGATCACCTGCGTATCCAGTCAAAAACTCAGCACGAGAATTGATTTCATCACAAATGGCTGGGACGAAATGATTCCAACAACCAGCACCTAAAAAATTCAAATACTCTGTTGTGCTGATATTTTTTGACATTATTCCATTAATATATCTGCGAAGCTCATACTCTGAAAGCGCTTTTGAAATGTTCATTTCTTCACGATAATGCAACTCTTCTGGAATTCCAGCAAACAGCTCTTCTACTGTCTTTACTCCTATTTCCTTTAACATCTGGTCTTTGATTTCCGGTACTGTGTTCGGAATGTAAGGATGTGCAATTTTCTTCAATTCTTTCATAACAATTTCCTCCTAATTTATTATGCTAGGCCTCCGCCATCAACTGTAAGGACTGTTCCTGTCACCCAAGAAGCCATATCACTAGCCAAGAATAATACACCTTTCCCGATATCTAGTGGTGTTCCAATTCGGCTTAGCGGTCGGTCAACTGCTGAAGAGGCTAAAAAAGAATCCTCATCATGTTTTAATTGTTTTGCTTCGTCTCTTAGGAGAGGTGTGTCTGTATCGCCAGGACAAATACAATTCACTCGAATATTCTGCTTACCATGATCAATGGCCATAGCTTTTGTTAAATTGACTACACCAGCTTTAGCAGCACAATAGGATGCAGCCAAGTCTCCACCTTTCAAACCCCAACCAGATCCAGTGTTAACAATGCTCCCTCCTCCATTTTTCTCCATGATAGGAATAATGTATTTTGAGAGTAGGAACGCTCCTTTTAAAGAAACATCTAGCACTAAATCCCATTCTTCCTCTGTATGATCGACAACTGTTTTTCTTCGAATGACTCCAGCATTATTAAAAAGTACATCAATTTTTCCAAAGTCGTCTTCAATTTTCTGTGCAGTTGCTTCACAATCTGCCGATAATGTCACATTACAATTGTAAAATTTTGCGTTCCCATCTTTTATATTTATTTCATTGGTGACTTTTTTTCCTTGCTCTTCGTTAATATCAATCAAAGCTACGGAAGCACCTAAGTGAGAAAATAACTTTGCAGTTGCAAGTCCTATACCAGAAGCAGCACCAGTAATGACAACAACTTTATTTTTAATCCCTAGTAAGTCTTCATAATTCATATTAATCTCAACCTTTCTAAGCAAATTCTAATTGTATTCATCGCTGTTGGTACCCCAAAAACTTGAAAATAATTTCTCCTCCTTTTTCTGCTATACAATCTAATATTGCAATTTCTGTGCCAACTTTTTAAACAAAGAAAAATATATAAAAAACAAAGAAAATTCTGAAATATAAGGAAGTAATTAATTGAATACCATGTGTCGTAAATGACAAAAGTATGCCAGCTGTGTCATTTACGTCATCTATGATAGAATCGAATTAATTCCGAAGGTAACATAGACTTTACAATACTAATTCGAGCGAAAACTCAGTTATTAAATTTCTGTTTGGCAAAAATAAGAAGGATATCACTAAGTAGAAAAAGACTTAGTGATACCCTTCTTATGATTCTTTAGGCATTGATACTTTAAACCTGAAAATTATGCTAGTTCTCCACCGTCAATAGGGATATGTTGTCCAGTTATATACTTCGCTTCTGAAGATGCTAGAAAAGCAAATAATCCCGCAATTTCTTCTGGTTGGGCATGCCTTTTTAATGGAATTTTTTCATTAACTTGTTCTAATGCTTCTGGGCTATATTCTGCAATTTGCATTGGAGTAAGCACGTATCCTGGACAAACTGTATTTACACGGATTGTCGGAGCTAATTCTAACGCCATCGTTCGTGCTAAAAGATTAACACCTGCTTTTGAAGCATTGTAGTCTGCATAATATGGATGACCTACTAAACCGTTAGTAGAAGCTGTCATTAATATAACTCCATGACCCTGTTTAATCATTCTTTTTGCAGCTTCCTGAGCAGTATAAAAGATGCCATTAAGGTTTACACCAATCACTTTATTCCATTGTTCCGAAGTAATGTCTAAAAAATTTGATCTAACACTTATTCCTGCATTAGAAATAAGAATATCTATACCACCAGTCAATTGATCAATTTCTATAAACGCATCACACACACTTTGATGATTACTTACATCAGCAATTACACCGTGTTTAATTCCCTGATACTCATTCAATATTTTTTCTAATGTATCTTTGTTGTTATCAATGATAGTGACAATAGCATTTTCATTTACAAATCGAAGAGCGGTAGCTAATCCTATTCCACTAGCACCTCCAGTAATAACAACACGTTTACCACTTAGGCTATCTTCATATATACCCATCTTTGAATCCATCCTTCCTATTTTTTTATCTTTGTATACAAATTTTATAATGCAATTTCTATGCCAACTTTAATAGAAAGCATAGTAATGCTGTAGGTATAAATAGGAAGCCTTTAAGTAAGATGTTTAACAAACTGAAAGAGACGTAAATTTACAGCAATGTTAGGTGTCTTATAACTTATTTATTTGACATTGATTATTCTGAACATTAGGAATATAATTCATTATTATAATAGCAGGAATATAATTAGAGGTGATTAAGTGATTTTGCTAAGTTCTATTTCGAAAGTGATACAAGCGTTTTCGGGGCTTTTGCAAGTGGACATTGCCTGTTTTAATAGAGAGGGGCGATTAATAGCCGCAACCGAGGATTATATAACTCATAAGGGAATAAAGGTGCATGCTCCCTTTTTTGATAGAATATATGGAAACCACATTACTCTACTTCATCAGCCAGGAGATATGAAGATGTGTGAAGGATGCCATTTTTATAATAATTGTCCATCGAAAGCAGAACTTATCCAGGATATGATGTTTAATGGTGAAAAATTTGGGTATCTTTCTTTCGTTAGCTTATCTCATCATAATGAAAATGTACTAATTGAACAAAAAGATTTCTACACTGGATGGTTGACGCGTTTAAAAGATATTATTATTTCAATCTTGAGGGATTCTAATGAATTTAAAAGCAATCATTCTCCTGTTTACACTTCAGGAAAGTATATTTTTGGTAACAGTCAAGCATTCAAACATATTACTAAATTAGTAGAGAAAATTAGAAACAGTACATCCACAGTTCTCATTACAGGAGAGACTGGGACAGGGAAAAGCATGTTGGCAAAGTATATTCATGAAAATAGCACTGTACGTACAGGACCTCTTGTAGAAATAAACTGTGCGAGTATACCTGAGAGCTTATTTGAAAGTGAACTATTTGGATACGAAAGTGGAGCGTTTACCAATGCAAGAAAAAGTGGAAAAAAAGGTTATTTTGAATTAGCGGATAATGGAACATTATTCTTAGATGAAATAGCAGAGCTTCCTATTCACTTACAATCGAAGTTATTAAAGGTTTTACAAGATGGTATTATTCAACGAGTTGGCGGGACTAATGTAAAGAAGGTAAATGCTAGAATTATTGCTGCTACAAATCAACCATTACATGAAAAGAACTTTCGACCAGATCTATTTTACCGCTTAAATGTAATCCCTATTACAATACCACCTTTAAGAGAAAGACTAATTGATTTGCCTTTATTTGTTGAAGAAATGATCGAAAACTTGAAGAACCGATCTGGAAAGTATGTCATTTCCTGCACAAACCAGTTCATGGATATATTATCAACTTATCACTGGCCCGGAAATTTGAGAGAACTAGAAAATGTTATTGAATATAGTATGAATTTTGAAACAGAAAATTATTTAAGTGAGGAATCACTTCCTCCCTATTTATTAGCCAATTCCAATGTTACTCAGAATGCAATAAAGAATGTCGAATTGGTTGGAGTAGAGAGAGAAATCATATCTCAAAAACTCAACCTTTATGGGAACAACTACAATGGAAAACAATTGGTAGCAAAAGATTTAGGAATCAGTATTCGTACACTTTATCGTAAGTTAGAAAAGCTACAAATACAATTTTGAACAACAATTTAGTTTCTTGTAGCCTAGCCCCAATATATGGTCAGAATAAATTGTGTATTAACTAGTAGTAAATTTTAGTTTTAAATAAGGGGTCTGGGGTTTATAACCCCAGACCCTTTTGAAGAATTATGTGAGTGAATAAATTGACATTGTTACAAAAAGTTATTCCTCTTTAAAAAACAAATTGTCCATTCCTCTATTTCTTCTGGCGTACGGTTATTGACATCCAAAATCTTTGTATTAAATTGAAGATACCAGTCTCTCTCAAATGGGAATAATTTCATATTGTTATGAAAAGATTTTCTACTTCTACTTAAATCCTTCTGCATCCTCTTCTGTAGTGTTTCTTCGTTAGCATCTAAATATAAAATCATATCAGAACGGTATTGCCGTAATTCTTGAAGTTCTTTTTTTAATTGATCTTCTATATTCCATGCAAATCCGTTAGCTTTAGGAAAATGTAAAGTATAAAATTCTATATCTTCTGGGCCTCTATCAAATATTATTTTACTATCTGGCAACTCATGATACCGTTTTATTTCAGCTTCGATGAACAATCTTTGATTTGCTATAAATCCTTCCTCTGTAAAGATATCTATATTCAAATCATCTCTTTTTCTAACAATGGGGTATGGATTTTCATATGTAAAATGTACATCAAGTAAATGCTCTTCTAACCTTTTGACTAGAGTTGTTTTTCCACCAGCCATGCCACCTTAAATTGATAGAATTCTTTTCAGAATAGCACCTCCTCTGCATATTCCTATAAAGCAAGGTTTTAGAAAATAGTTTGAGCCTCTGTTTATTTCCCAGTATACATGGAAGCTCTACTTATTATTAGGCTAAGTTCTAATCTACGTAACCATTTATCCGAATCACTTATCTCCTTATCCACGCTATTAATTTCTTCGTGATATTCTAATCCTTCTACCGTTTTATAATCCACCTGAAGTTTAGCAATTCTTGCTATTATCATTGCCCACTCGGAATCAGTCATTTTTTCTTTTGAATAACCGTTTATATATTCCGCACTTTCTTTTGAAAATGAACAAGAACCAGAAGTAATGTCGACGTCCCTTCCAAATTCTAATGAGAAAATCTTATTAGTGATTTTTTCTGTTTCTATCCATTCAATTGGGTGTGTTTTTATTGCCCTATCCGATCTTCCCAAAATTTGATAGTCATAGTTAGGTACATCTAAAACAACTGTTTTTAGTTCATTTAAATAGTACTTTCCCCATGTTAATATTCTATCAAAATCACAGTAATGAAAATATTTACTATTTCCCTCTAGCCCAAACTTAAGAACTTCTCTTCGGGCATGTGCCGCACCATTCTTTGGAATAATTTTGACTTTAAAGTTACTTTCTTCAATTACTTTTATCAATTCCAAAGAAGATTCATCACTAATCGTAATAAAAATTTCAGAATACAAACCTTCAAGTTCACTTTTTAATTCTGTATATAATTCTATATTTTTTCCCGAAATATCATGTGTTACTGTTAGAAGCGCCGTTTGCATCAAAATAACCACCCAACAAATGTATTGTTTTCTAATTTCTTTGATGAAGAAATTCTTCAGTCATTCTAAAAAATTTACAAATGCGAACTTTCTTTACGAGCAATGACTCGGTCTATACGAGCATAAAGCAATGGCATACGAGCACAAACTTTCGGTTCGAGCAACGACTCGGTCTATCCGACCATATATGTAGTTTATACGAGCATAAAGCAGTGGCATACGAGCACAAACTTTCGGTCCGAGCAATGACTCGGTCTATCCGAGCATATTTGTAGTTTATACGAGCATAAAGCCGTGGCATACTAGTACAAACTTTAGCTCCGAGCAATGAGTCGACGTATCCGAGCATATATGCAGTTTATACGAGCATAAAGCCGTGGCATACGAGCACAATCTTTCGGTTCGAGCAATGACTCGATGTATCCGAGCATAAATGTAGTTTTTTCGAGCATAAAGCAATGGCATACGAGCACAAACTTTCGGTCCGAGCAATGACTCGGTCTATCCGAGCATATCTGTAGCTTATACGAGCATAAACCCTTGGCATACGAGCACAAACTTTCCGTTCGAGCAATGAATCAATCTATCCGAGCATATATGCAGTCTATCCGAGCATAAAGCAATTCCATACGAGCCCAAACTTTCCGTCCGAGCAATAACTCGTTCTATCCGAGCATATCTGCATCTTATACGAGCATAGATTACTATTCTCTTTCAAACTCAAAACTCCTTCTAAAATAAAAAACAAAACAAAATCCATTTCGAAGACAAAATTCAAAATGGATGTGGATGCCTATTTTACTTTATCGTTTGATATGTATTGATTTTCTAATGCCATTTTCTGAAACGTTTTTAGGGATACTTAATATAACCCATTCCTTATCTTTTAATTGTTTTCCTATGTATAATATTTGACCTAAATGGTAACTAATATGTGCTACTTCCGTTTCTATAGCTTGTATAACACTGAGTGGCTGACCTCTAAGTGTTACAGTTCTAAGTAAATCGTTCTCCTTCAAATTTTCAAGTGTGGAGAAAAGTAGATTCCATCCCTCTTCCCAATTTTGCATAAGCTTCTCTTTTGGCTGGTAGTCATCAATAAATTCACTATCTCTATTCCTATATGATTTCTCTCCATCAGTCGACAAGAAATCAACCCATCTTGAATGCATATTGCCACTTAAATGTTTCATGATAATAGCTATGCTGTTGGATTCTTCACTAGGTTTCCAATGTAATTCATCTTCCGATAATTGCTCAATCCCCAATTCTGCTCGTTGTTTAAAATGGCTAAACTGCTGGATGATAATTGAAAGATACTCTTTTTCGAAATGACTCAAAAAAACCCTCCTAAGAATTGGCTTCTCTTTTCGTTTGAATATATTTTTGTGTGATTGATCCTGCATTATAAACGGAAAATATCATTGCAAAATAAAAGAGCACTTGAGGGAATTTTTTCTCACCACTAAACTCAATATAATTAAAAGTACTACACACAAAAAGAATAGCGGTAACTATACCTAAGATAAATTGGCCTTTCACAGATTTTATCATTGAGTACCTCTTCTCCCACCTAATCTAATTTTATCGCTAATGATTACAAGGTCTTTCTGAATGAATAGCACCATTTATCATAGCTAAGCTTTTCTTCATAAAATCTGTGCGCGTCTATTCTTTGAACGCCAGATTCTAGAGCAACATACTCTGCTCCATTTTCCTTTGACCATTGATGAATATAATTTAATAATGTTTCCCCATATCCATAAGAACGAGAAGAAGCATCGGTTACTAAATCATATATAAATACGTGGCGTTTACTATAAAAATTCACTCTAAAACTTAACCCAGCTAGAGAGACAATATTATCTCCTGAAATCAATGCAAAAAGGCGATATCCATCCTTCCTCATTTCATTAAGTAAAGCAAGGTAAGTCTCTTCCTCTAAATCCGTTCGAAGCTGCTTCATAATAGGGAATGCTTTTTTCCATTGTTCTATTGTTGTTAATTCTAAAATCTTCTCTGTTGTATTTTTCATCATTAATCCTCCAAATACTATGCATCCGTTACCATATAGTCTAATAGCCATTCTCCATCTTGCTTGATAAATCCAAAATAAATAGTACTATGTCCTTCCAAAAAGTATTCAGCAAAACCTATTGTCATTTTATCGTCTTCAAATTGATTAAAACGATACTCCAGGTTTTCTAGAAGATAATCCTTATTGGTAATTTTGTGACTGTAGTTATCATTACTAAAGTAGATTTCACTCTCTTTTTCCTTCACTTGAACATTCGGAGAAGATATCGATGAAATATACTCAAAGTCTTTATTATTCAATGCAGTGAAAACTCTTAGTGCTAAGTTCATCGTCGTTCTTAAAGCATCATCTTGTTCCTCAAGGTCCTTTTCAATTTTAGATATTTGTTTTTTTAATTGCTTATTTTCTAGTTGGAGTTTATTTACTTCCACATTCAACGCTTTTTCAACTTCGCTTCCTACCGTTTTAGATGCAGATTCATCCTTATAAGCAGTTAACAACACAAATAATAAGATAAGCACAACTATTTTCTTGATCAATTTCAACAGCTCCCCGGTTTTTAATCATTTGAAATATCCAAAAACGCTGAAGTTACTTAATTCATGTAAAGTGACCTTTTAAAGAACCTAGTCTTCCAAATAATTAAAATATGATAATACAAAAGGGACGCAATTATTCCTAATCCTAGAATACTAAAAGTTTCTTTATTTAATTCCAATGGACCACCTAGAACAATAAACATAAAGCCGATTGCGCTTACTATTCCTGCAATTACATACCAAATGAAAGCATGTAAATATTGAGAACATAGCGAATCGATAATAATAGACCAAATAACGCCAGCAATAATAAAAACAGGTCCCGAGTAAATGGAAATTAGTACAAATAAACCGAGCAGTGAAATATAATAAGAATTAGTTTCTCTATTAGGAAAAAAACGCAAATGTCATGCTAAACAAGACAGTAGCTATCAAAGCTACTAAAATACGCTTAACAAACTCTAGAAGCATTAACAATCTCCCCTTTTTTTAACATACAATTACCTTATGCCAAGCTACTACTTTGGGTGAATTATTCGTGCATTACCGATTAGACATTTTCAGAGATTCATTTCTATATTTACATTTATTCTTCATCTTAGTAAATAAATCCTTTTTAGAGGGAGATCAATTTATAATTTCTAACAGAACATACAATTAAATATAGTCTAGTTAAGATAAGAGGAGAAAACCGTTGAATACCAATCAAAAAGCTATTGAAATGCTTGAAAAAAATGAATATGAACAAGCGTTAGTATTATTTCAAAAGGCTGTAAGTGAATCAAGAGATGTTCAATCATTAAATAATCTAGCTTGGATATATCGTCATGAAGAAGAGGATAATGAAACAGCTCTTGAATTAATTAAAGAAGCAGTAAGCATGAATCCATCCTCTTACTTCCCTTATAATCTCTTAGGAGAAATCTACTTAGAAACAAAAATGTGGCAAGAAGCTTCAAATATTTTGCTCCAGTCTATTAAGATACAACCATCTATTGAAGCTTATAAAAATTTAGGAGTTGCTAAATATCATCTTGGAGAATTTCAGGAGGCTTTGGAATTCTTCCTTTTAGGTGCCAATAGCTCCGATTACTCCATGTACAGTCATATAATATGTCTTGTTAAACTTGGGGAATTAACAGAGGCGAAAAAGAAACTAAATACATTTTCAGAAGAAGACGATGAATTTGTCGGTGAGATTGAAGTTGCAGAATTATATGTTGATATGGGTTGTTTTCATGAAGCAATACGGTGGTTTGATAAGGGGTGGGAAAGCTATTATAAACAGCCTAATTGGGTTACTTTGTATGTTTTTTCACTACTTAAAAACAACTCTATCACTCGAGCCCATGAAATCGTGGAACAATCAATCCTTCAAAAAAGTGAAGAAATAACTGATGCACATAACGAAATATGTGACGAAGATTGGTCAGAAAACGACAAGAAACAACACATCAAAAAACTACTTGATGAAAAAATGGAATATGAAAACATCATAGAACAAATCTCAAATGGTTTTATCCCAATAATGAAATTTGATACTTCCATCTATACAGGATGTTACTTATTTGGGTGTAAACGACATAACCATCCTGAATACCAAGATTGAATACTGGGCATGGGTTTAAGTCTAAGCCGCTTCATTAATTAAACATAGCCTATACTAAACCTAAGAAAGGAGGTAAAAAGTGTTCAATCCAATGCCTTTTAATGTAGGACGACGCCAAATGTTTCCCGTTTTTAGACCCCAATTTTTTTTTCCTCGGTTTGATAACAGAAGATTTCCTCGATTTGAAAACGAATTTTTTCCCCGTTTTGGAAATGAAAGATTTCCTCGGTTTGAAAACGAATTTTTCCCTGGGTTCGAGAACCAGATGTTTCCCAGGTTCGGAAACCAAATGTTTCCCAGGTTCGGAAACCAAATGTTCCCTGGATTCGGAAACCAAATGTTTCCCGGGTTTGGAAACCAAATGTTCCCTGGATTCGGAAACCAAATGTTTCCCGGGTTTGGAAACCAAATGTTTCCCGGGTTTGGAAATCAAATGTTCACCGGTTTTCCTAGATAAATAGAAATATGACGAGGATCCCGTGACGGTTCAAGCCGTTCAAGGAATCCTTTTTTGAATTTCATGTTTGAGTAAGAAAAGTGATGGATTTTTTGGTTTATTTTTTCTCCTTTCTAACTTCTATTAAGATGTTTCGTACAATTATATAGAGAACATTCCCACTTATTTTCTATATTTTGAAGAATCGTTATGGAAGTATTGTCTATGTATGTACTTGTAAACTTTTCTGGTAACAATCTTTTTAATGTTAAACCAATAAATGCACCATGGCTTACTATTAACACGCGTTTATCTTTGTAGGTAATTACCGCTTCCTCTAAAAATTCAATGCCTCTCATAGCTACATCTTCAAATTTTTCCATACCAAGGTCCAATTCTCTCCAACTTGTTCCCCACTTTTGAATCCGTTCCTCTTCGGTTGTTCCTTCAATTTCTCCACAATTAATTTCACGAATTCGTTCGTCCATCATACAATTTGTCAGTTTTAAATTATCGGATATTATTTGTGCAGTTTCTATGGCACGCGATAAGTCACTTGAAATAATAACATCCCATTCCTCCTCTTTTGAAAGTCTATTTGCCAGTTCTTGTGCTTGTTTTATACCAATATTATTTAAAGGTATATCAGAAATTCCTTGTGCCTTACCATAATCATTCCATTCAGTAATGCCATGTCTAATTAGTCCAAATGTTGTCATTCCATCTCCCCCTTGTTAATGTGTAGCTTCAAATGAAATCATGTGCTTCTAACATTTGATATTAAATACTTTTTTCCAATTACAGATGCGATTTTTCCAACTAAAGCAATAATTTTTCCAACTAAGTCACTCTTTTTTCCAACTAAACGTGTTTCATTAAAATTTTATCTATAACTAAAAGAAAAAGCACCCAAGCGGATGCTAGTATCAATCCCTTACCTTGTTAAAATGACAAATTTTTTATAACTTCTATATTTTGAACGACATGTTGTACCCTTTTCATTCCTATCATTGTTGAAGTAATTCCTCTTGTTTCCATAATTTGCGTTAACAATTGAGCAGGATTATTCTCCTCCTCGAACTTTTTACCTAAGTTAAAAGGAGCACTTGTTGTTACTTCTAAATCTAATTGCCGTGCTGCATTTATAACGGAAAAGTAGCTATGTTTTACTTGTTGATTTTTTCTTGTCACTCCTTGATCCATCTGTCGATTTAAAGGGAATTGAATGAATTTAAAATGGTTATTTTCACCAGCTATACTTTTTGCCACTTCTACTACTTTCTCTAATGAAATATAGCCCGATTCATTCGGTTCGTAGATTAAACCATGCCAAGTCGCTAAACCGTAAAACATTATTTTTTGATTTTCTACTTCCTCTTCTAGAAAGCTAAATAGATTTCTTAACTGTCTATAAAATATTTCTGGACCTAGGACTTTCATTGAAATCTCGGGATTGTGTATGTAATAAATATCTATCGTTTCTAAATTTAAATGTTTCCTACTCTGTTCAATTGCAAATTGATAATAACTTGGTGTTAACACGTGTCTAAGATGATCCACAATGTTTAGATCTGATTTTTTTATTACATTGTTTTCAAGAAGAACATTTTCTAAATAATCTTGAGGGAAAAGATTGGCTTCAATATCACCAGGAATGATGCCTCCCTTTGTAGAGATAACAATTTCTTCTCTCTTAATACTTCCTTTCTTACTAATTAACTTCTCTAAAACAAAACCTACATCTCTTTCAGAGCGCATTCCACGGTAATTTATAGCAGTATCAATTAAGTTAATCCCATTTTCCAAACAGAATTCTATCGATTCACGATACAATTCTGAATCTTTTTCATTCATATCTCCTAAATGTGTTCCTAGTGCAATTCGTGAAGTAGTAAACCAAGGAGTTTTTCGGTTTGGAATTTCATGTTTTTTCGTATATAAACTAGTCCCGATTTTTGTAGCAAAACCTTTTATCATATCCATCCCTCTCACTTTACTAGTCTTTTAAAAATGACTTAGACATGTAATAAGCGCTCACTGTAAATAACTGATTTATCTCACCAGTTGAAATCATTGTTTCCATTTCTTTAATATCCACTAGATGTACATCAATAAATTCAGTCGGATCTAGTTCTTGATCATAAGCTTTATAAGCATCTAAAATTAGAAAAGTTACTACTTTATTTGTTTGGGTCGCAGGATTTACGTAAAACTCTCCTAATAATATAGGTTTCTGATCACTAATATAGCCCGTTTCCTCCCTTAATTCTCGTAATATAGCATCTTCATATTCTTCATTTCCCTCGGGTTTACCAGCAGGAATTTCTAAAAAGAAGTCTTGTGCAGCATATCGGTACTGTTTGACTAGAACAATCTCTTTGTCCTTTGTAAGTGCAATGGCATTCACCCAATCAGCATACTCATTTACGTAGTAACTCTTAATAATTTGTCCATTTGGAAGTTCACATTCATCTTTCCGTAAATTCCCGAATGGTGTTTTAAACACATAACTTGAATTTAACGTTTTCCAACTATTCATCTTACTCTTCCTTTCATTTCCCTTAATGACCTCATAATTTCTACAGTACACTTTTATATGCTTGGAGCTGCCAAGCCAATAAATAAAATATCAGACCTACTCACAATCGAAGATTTAAAAAAACTCATATAATCCGCCATCAAAATAGTTGAATTCTTCTTCTGAGATTATTTGTCGTTCATACCCTTTGTAAAAAGATCTCAACATGGCTTCATTATTCTTAATGGACCGAATCGCTAATGCAATATCATAGCGAGGATCACCATAGGTTGCTCCGCCTAAATCAATAAATGTATGTACGTTCCCATTGGAAACAAGCACATTGTCAATAGTACAATCACCGTGAATAAGACATGGTTTTGATGGAGTTGGTTTATGTTGTTTCAATTGATCCAATAACTTTTGATCCCCATCTACATTGTACGATTCTAAATAATATGCGGCTTTTTCTAATTGTAAATCGAGCCAAGATTCTTGTGTTCTCCATGAGGCAGGCGGCAATGTTTCGTGTAATTGTTTTAAAAGATCTCCAAAACTTTTGCAAAGTACATATTTTTCCTCATCTGATTTAGCTTTCTTTAAAGCTTCTCGTAATGTAATTCCTTTTCCTAGACTCATAAGTAAATGACTTTCTTTCTCTTTTTCCAAAAATTGATAGAAGGTTGGAATAGGCAAAGATGTTTCTTCATTCAGTTGTTTCATGATTTGTGCTTCTTGTGAAAGCCACCCTTTGTACTTTGATTTCGTAGCGCTTTTGCATACAAATTGTCCGTTTTCCGAATGTATGAAAGTCACTTTAGAAGTGGCTCCTTGCTTATCTGGGTATGAAATAGTAAGTACTTTTCCTACTGTTGCTTCAAATTGTTCGAAATCACTTGGAATATTTAGTTGTTTCATATGTTAATTCTCCTTTCCCCTGACTTTACCTCTTCAACGTTTGCAATAGAGTTACTGATAAAATAAATACATCTGCTAGATTAATAGATTTCCTATCTAACAAGTACATTACTAGTGCGTCATAATTTTCATTATTTTTATTTATAGTGGATTTACTTCACTATTTAGTCGCCTTATCTAGCTATCAAACCTTGTATTAAATGTTCAATAAAATTGATATGAGTAATGTATGAATAAATGGAAAGAGGAATTGCTATTATTCCAAAAATCACCATGAAAATTAAGAAGTTTTTTGATTTTTCTCTAAGATTTATGACCATTAAATAAATAGACGGCAGCAAAATCCAGTTTGCAAACCATAATCCTTTTAGTTCAATAATAGAGTTTTTTAATAAAGCAACTTTCAGTTCATTCTCACTTGTTACATCAACCGAGAAAAGCACCTTTTTTAATATTCCATTTTTAATAACTGTCAGTTCATTAGAGCTATTCTCCTCGAATAAGTACGCTCCTGGAAAGTAATCAAACAAAACAACCGTTAGTGCAAAAATAAATATGATAATTAATGAAACTGTACTAGTAGGACTCTCTTTCTTTAATAAATTATTTTTGATCAATCTATTTACCCCTTTCCAGAATTAGAAAATATCTGAGAAGAAATTTATCGAACTGTACACTTATAACGACAGTTGTCATTACACCTATTTTTTTCCTATTTCGACAAGTATTCCTTTAATTTGTGACAAATTTGTGAACATTGAGTATTTTTTCACAATATGACATTTTTTGCGATTTTTATAGGATACAATGGACAAGTTGCTTCCCACCTTCGAGAATATACTCCACTAGAATTGAAGCTAAATATATTGTTTGGAGGAAGTTTTTGTGAAAAGTTTATTGAACGAAAAAGCATTATTGGTTCGAATCGGGATCAAGAGGAAAGTAATGTACAGAAAAGCAAAAAATCTAGGATACACCCATCCACTCGTCGTTTCCTGTAGTCAAGAATTGGATGTGTTGCTCAATAGATACCTCGAAAAAGTATCGTAATCACAATGGATATCCATTAGACAACTTAATATGGTATCTGTTTGGATATATGCAAACCGATCAGTATTCCCTTTAAGGGACTGATCGGTTTTATGATGTAGCAAGAGTCGAATGCTGTTAAAATGCGGAACAGAAGAAATTGCTTAGTCTTGGACATTTTAAAAGATAAAAAAGTGAATAAAGTATAAATTCGATAACTGTAAATAGAATTCCTTGTTAATTGTTAAAAAAGAAAAATTTTACAGAATCTGCTTAGCAAATATTTTTCCATTGATATATTAATAAATTTAATTCCGAGCCTGCAATTGTTATTTTTGTCGAATCAAATAATTGAGCACCAAGAGCTTCGTAGAAAAGTTTAGATTTATTGTCTTCAAGTACCTCTACAAATATTGTATTAAACTGACGTTCTTCAAATTTAGAGAATAATTTTCGGATCAATTTCTTTCCGATACCCATACCTTGAAACTCTTTTAATATATAGATAGAGGTTACATCACCTGAATGTTCCACTTTATTTTCTACTCTCTTCCCACCACCAGCAAATCCAATTATTTGCCCATCCTTATTTTCCGCTACAAACACATAGTTTCCTTCTTTTGATATATTATTAATCCATAGTTCTGTTCTTTGCTCATAAGACAATTTTTCTAAATAATCATTCGAAATAATATGCTTATAGGTAGTTCTCCAGCAATCTACATGTACTTTCGCTATACCCGCAGCATCTGCCAACGTTGCCTCTCTAATAATCAAAATGCATTTCCTCCTTGCTATTTCATATCACTTGGCTGTGTAGCTTCTTCTTCAATTTCAACCATCCAAGACACAATTGTCGTACTATCTCGAACATCTTTCTCTTTTATTTCAAATAATAATTTGCTTATACCTTGCCCATTTTCACCATCTCTAAAATAGTTCATAATCTCTGTTGGATTTGAGAAAGCCGTATTCGGACATTCAATAAGCCCATCGGTCGTAAGAAATATATGATTTCGTCCTTTTCTTAATTCCTTTGTCCCAATACTGTAACAAGGAACGTCCAAATCAAATGTGTTTTTTCTTCCTACCCACTCGTAAAAACTGCGATGATTTTGTTGATACTCATTTAACGCTGACAATTCGGGATGAAATAAATGAAGTACACAATCACCAATTGACAGCCACCATAGAAATTTTCCTTTTCTTACAACACATAGGAAAGCAGTTTCCCCTTGTATTTTTTGGCATTTTTCTTTAAAACTCTTGCTATCAAATGCATTAATGATCAACATACCTACTTGAGGAAATGCTTCCTTTAAAGATAGATTTAACGAGCTTATAAAATCCTTTTTTAACGATTCTATTGTAGAGATTACTAACTCAGCACTCTCTGCCGTCTGATGTGCATCTAATAATATAGCAAGCTCCCAGTCTTGCTTTTCACTAACCCAAATAAGACATCCATCTTCATTCTTATATTGACCAGCAGACGAATTACCTCCAAAACGTCCTAAAATGACCTGTTGAACGGCATGAATGTTTACTTCATCCACATAATTATCTTGACTTCCTACCCAACTATATTCGTGACTATTATTAATTTTCATACGGATTACTCTCCAAAAAGTATTTAATTCTATTGCAGACTTCAATCACTTCACTGTTATCACCCATTCGAGCATTCGGTGCATCATAAACTTCAAAGGGTCCCCAGTATTGTTCAGGGGTATTTGGATAACGGGCAACTAAGTGCATATGCAGATGTGGAACTGAGTTCCCAGAAACGAGCGCATATACATGTTCAGCTTTTTCAACTTGTTTCAGAGATTTACTTATCCTTGCCATAATTACTCCAAATGCCTTTGCTTCCTCTGGATTCATGTCTGCAAGTGAAGGGACATGCCTTTTCAAATCAATCATAATATGCCCTAAATAATTTGGTTTCCCTTTTCTATCAATATGACCAACAAATACATACTCATCTTCGTATATTGTTACACCAGCTGTTTGAATAACTCCTTGATGCTTTTCACAAATAAAACATTCCTCCACCATGCAATTCTCCCCTTTTAAATAAACTAATAAATACAAAAAAGCCTATCATCTCTTAAAGAGACGATAGGCTATTCCTAACGTGGTATCACTCTTCTTGACTTGTAAAATAACGTAACAAGCCTTCTTCCATTACTTTATTACGGAAGTTACCCGTTTAGACCTACATATCAGCCTAACCACTCCTAGGTGAGTTGGGGAATTTTATTGACTGCTTTGCAGCAAACAGCAGCTCTCTAAACAATAAAGATTCCTTAATACTCCTAATCACTGTGTTTTCATTATTGGAAAATTTTATTTAATATACCAGTACATGAGTATACTGTCAATAGTACTTACGAAAAACGAATAAAATAAAGCGATTGCAATAATGTATATGTAATATATGTGTAGATAGATCCATAATTTCAACAGAGTAGCGACTTTATTAGATATGTACCATTCCCTTACTTTGTGTTACTATTTTAATTAGAAACATAGTATTACTGTATGCTTCACTTGGTCTTGTAGCTCAGTTGGGAGAGCACCACCTCGACAAGGTGGGGGTCGCTGGTTCGAACCCAGTCGGGACCATTATTACCATAATCCTGTAAACATTGATTTAGCCAATTCAACTGCACCTGTGCAATTAATATTTGCTGCTAAATAGTGCAATTCATGGAGATGTATCATGATATACCACGTAAAAATTAAAGTGATAACTGAACATATCAGTTACCACTTTCTAATGTCTAAAGCTTTTATCCGTAAAAATTTTTTTTCCCTTTTCCCAGTTTTTAGTTGAAAGTCCATTTATATAATCAATAAAACCTTGATAATTGCCTCCACTAATAATAGTGTTGTACTCCCCAGGTACTTTTTCACCAGTCCAAATTGATAATAAAGATGGAATTAATTCCATACTTAATGGCTCTTCATTATTTGCTGCAATCATAACTCTCTGTATTATTTTTTTAGCTAAGTATCCAGGAAAAGCTAAATTTTGTTGAAAGTAATAACTTTCCGTGTCATTCTCATCACAATATTTAAAATAAAAATCCCCTATTTCATCCACAGTTGCTTCTTCCCCATTTTGTTCCTCTAAATTAATGAAAAAACCAATAGAGTCTTTTATAATAAGAGCTGTATCACTAATTTCATCCCACTCTTCAAGTAATGCCAATAAGTAAGGAATTGTATGAAGAGAAAGTGATGTAATGGCTGCTGACGCAAAAGTGTTTATCGTTTCTTCTGTACCCTCACTAAGAAATCGAAGATTATTTGAATCCCTTAAGTCATCATGTGTTGCGACAGCTAAAAATACTCTAATACATAAATTCAAAACAGCTTCATCTTTAGTCTGATTCATTAATTGAATCAATAATGGTTTTTGAGTAATATCCCCAATTTTATATAATTCTATTAAGTTAAATAAAACTTCCGTTTCTGTAACAGCTTTTAAAATGTTTTCTTTAATTTCAGATTGGGAAAGAGTTGATTTTTCTCCAAACCATATACTATTCATAAGGTTTTCTGTTCCACTCATAAATACACCCACTTTCTTTCATTGAATTATCTTTTTCCATTTTTAGATGAGCCCGTTTACACCATCCGCTATTTCTCCAACTCCTGATATAAGCCCTTCTTTATCTAATCCTGTCTGAAAGTGATCTAGTCCTTTACATTGCTTGGTCCATGATACCGTTAGTGTCATCCGCCAAACTAGCTATATCTGGACCAAGCAGAGTAAGTCCCTGTTTCAGCCTCGAATTACATAAGGTCTTTGGTCTATTTCCACTTATCCCTGTATAGAATCAAACTCCTTGATGGTACTACCATCATGAGCTCTCGACTCTCAAACGAATCATTTCCTTAATGTCTCATCAAATATCAGCTGATTTATTATGAATTAAAGTAAAAAACCTTAAAAGGCATATCATAAAGCCAATCAAGGTTTTAACTTAATACTTATTCATGTAAAGACTTAAAGTGGCTAGCTAGTGATACAATTTCATCATCAAGGTTAGGAAACGCAATAATACTATCCAGTACATTTATAAAATATTCTTTTCTATCCCCTTGAGAACCATTGATAACTCTATTTAACATCCAAACAGTATGTTGTGTAGGTTGTCTTTTAAGTGATTCAACAAGCTTTTCTTCATATCCATTTTTATAAAACTTTTCAACAAAATGCACAAGAGGCCCTGGTCTACCAAAATTTATATTTGGATATTTTTCCATCAACTTGAAAATAGGTTGAATAGCTTCAAAAGCATCTTCCCTTTCTTCTATTTCTTCAACAATATCGTAAGTAACATCAATAAAATCCTCATTCATAATTGATTTTTCTAACTTCATCATTAATTGGTTCAATTCATTTTGCATCTTATCATTCCTTATTCTAGAGTGTTTTTCATATGATTTAACGCTTTATTTGTAATATCGTTTACAATATCTTCTGAAATACCAGCATCTCGCAAAATTTTAGAATTACTCGTAATATTATCTAATGGTAATTGATTGGTAGCGTCAACACCTCTTTGTGCCTTATTTATAAGCTTGTGCTGTTCACGTTCTAATGCTATTACTGGATTGTTCTTCGATGCTTCAGTAGAAAGTCTATTAGTAGCAAGTCCGTTCGCCTTCAAATTTGCATGTTGCCAAACTTCATGCCCTTCTAAATTATCCCCGACAACTGACCTATCAACAAAATCCTTATAAGTAGTAACTTCGTTTTGCTTAATAGCTGCTTTACCCGTACCCTTAGTCTCAATTTCCACTTTTTTTATTTCAGTCTTAACTTCGGCATCTCCACTCTTGATGGTCGTAGGGATATCAGTTTTTACTGAAGGCATGCTGAATGTAAGGGCATTTGGCGTGCCAAATTGGTAACGAGTGTTAGATAAGATATCTAGCTGACTTTGTGTTTTGCCTAGTGGACTGTTGACGACATCTTGGTAAATTGGTGAATAGACGGACTCCATCTTCTCCGTGCTCACAACATTTCTTGCTTGATATAAATCGTTGCCTTTTTTTGCAAATTTCCCACCCGTACTCGCCCAGCCTAAAAACGGGATCATCGCTCCAAAAGAAAGTGCTGCATTCGTTGCATCTCCTCTAAACGAATAGATAATTCCGTTTACACCTTCCGCTATTTCTCCAACGCCTGGTATAAGTCCAGCTAAATCTAATCCAGTCTGGAAGTTACATTGCTTGATCCATAATACCGTTAGTCTCATCCGCCAAACTAGCTGTAAGCTGACCAACCAGAGTAAGTCCTTGTTTCAGTTCGCCTTCTAGAAATTGTCTATATGTAACCTTGGTGTTCGAACCTTCTTAAATTGTCTTGGTATATTTTTGCCTTCACATGATACAAACCAATACTTTTAGAGTGTAAAGTAGTTAGCAATAATAAAAGACCTCGAATTACATAAGGTCTTTGGTCTATTTCCACTCTTATTTATTTTAATCTTTTAGATGATGAACCATATCATATGGATAGTAAGGAACATCCTTTAATATATGATCATCCAATTCTAATATCTTTGCAATTGCCCCGCTTTCAAAACTCCAATAACCACTGTAGATATCCTCATTACTTTTATGAGTATCATACCAACCGGTATCTTTATGCCCATGATACCATTCTTTGAATAAATAGTTCTTTATACGTGATAATGATTCTTCTTTATTAGGGGCGTTTATAACGCTGTATAATGATTTGTATGGTGTTTCAAACTTAAAATTTTGGGTGTTTCCTTCCCAATCCTTATCATAATAACCAATTAAGAAGTCTATTAAATAGTCTTTAATACCGTCTTCTGCTACCATTTTCTCTAATTCACGCATTTCCTCCTTTTGGATATTTAACATAATTCCGATTGAAATCATCCAAACCATTTCCACATAACCTCTATCCGAATTCCATACCTGTTTCATACTATGAAGAACCTTGGGAAAGAAATCTTTTATACGTTCAAGCGGTGCACCTGAAGAATACAAAGCATTTAAAGTATTAAAATAGAAGCCTTCTATGCTACGAAGACCCGATTGAACGCCTCTGTCTGTTATTCCTCGTTCTTGAATTACTTTATTAACCGCTTTTTCAAATTTTTCAATTCTAGCGTACTCATATTCTAAATATCCCTTAAAATAACTGCTATTTTTTATGGTATCTCTCATAGTACAGCCTCTTTTCTTATTTCTTTATTTTACCGAACTCATCAAGAATTAATTGTGACACTTCGCCATCCTTACCTACTTTTACGAGTACGCTTTCAATGTTCTCAGGATTAAGTAATAATTCCATTCTAATTTCATCAGCTTTTTCTCGCCCCAATGCTTTGTCTAATCTATTCCTACTATCCACCCATTCCTCACTCATCTGCTTACCTGTCTTAGTGTTGCTTAATTGAGAAATACCATATTTCGCTTCGCCAATAATATATTTAGGTGGAAGACCCGAATTTTCGTAAACTCCGTCTATCCCTTGAACTATTTTATCATCTAAACTAGTAACTCGATTAAGACTAATTCTAGTATAACCTTGACTTTCAAAATGGACATCCATCTTCATTTCACCATAATTCCCTTTATGCTTGGTCGTTTCTAAAGATATCCTTCCAGTTTCGATGTCTTCTATAACTTTTAATTGATCTTTATTTAAATTTTTTGCAATGCCTTCTGTGGTCTTAACTTCGACATCTCCACTCTTGATGGTCGTAGGGATATCAGTTTTTACTGAAGGCATGCTGAATGTAAGGGCATTTGGCGTGCCAAATTGGTAACGAGTGTTAGATAAGACATCTAGCTGACTTTGTGTTTTGCCTAGTGGACTGTTGACGACATCTTGGTAAATTGGAGAATAGACGGACTCCATCTTCTCCGTGCTCACAACATTTCTTGCTTGATATAAATCGTTGCCTTTTTTGGCAAATTTCCCACCCGTACTCGCCCAGCCTAAAAAGGGGATCATCGCTCCAAAAGAAAGTGCTGCATTCGTTGCATCTCCTCTAAACGAATAGATAATTCCGTTTACACCATCCGCTATTTCTCCAACGCCTGGTATAAGTCCAGCTAAATCTAATCCAGTCTGGAAGTGGTCTAGTCCATTACTTCCCTTCGGTTTCTCCGCTTGACCACTCTCTTCTTTATATTCAACTTTGGAAACAACTTCATAGAAAACTGTTTGGCCTACACTATACTCTTTAATGAGTAAACCATTTTCATATAGATGGTATTTTATATTTTCATCTAAGTTCTCTTCGACAGTGTTCACTTTTTTCCCTTCAAGGGTTTGGAAAGTGGTTGCAGTAATCATCGTACCGATCAGCTGTTCATGTTCCTCTATCCATAGGTTACTAGGATTTAAGTACACTTTTGGGAACAGTTCCGTTCTAATTTCACTTCTAAACGTAAGGACATCCCACTGGTTTGACTCGAAGGTTATATCCCTTACCCCTGCTTTGAAAAGCCCCTCTATATCCGTAAGCCAAGTTCCCATTGCCTGCAAATCTTGTTCAATGGGATTTAGTGCGTTTGTTTGAGTTGCATCAAATTCGTGAAGATGCGTGACCGTGTCATCACGTTTCCTTTTCGAATGAATGACTCCCTCTTGAACTCCACTATCGTCGAGATGTGGTAGCCCAACAATATCGCTCACTTGATCCATAATATTGTTTGTCTCATCCGTCAAATTAGCGGTGAGTTTGCCTATAAGCGTAAGTCCCTGCTCCAGTTCTCCCTCTAAGAATTGCTCTAATATGTAGCCTGCCGAATCAGGTTCGAGTGAGTAAAGAGCTGCCTCCATCTGTTGTAGCACTTGTTTATAATGTTCGGAAAACAACTGGAAAAATTGAAGAAATGGCAAATGACACTCCCCATAAAAGGAGCGAATAGCATTCCCACCTTCTCCTTTTAATTGATCCTCCATTTGCACTAACCCCAACACTGCACGGTGGATTACCTCTATTTCACTTCCTAACCTGTCTAGCATAGCTAAGTTTCGATGTAACCAATCTTGAAATAAATCTACGTCCAACACTTTCATAGACAATGCCTCATCAAGAGTTTAGAATCAACCACTTTAAAATAATAGCAATATTTTTGATTATACAATAATACCCCACAGGTGAACATTCTTCTCCTCCTCTAGTAAACTATCGATAGTTATAATATTCCATTTTAGTACAAGAAGGTAAAGGTAAAAGTCGGTATTTTCAAAAAATAATGCTTATGAATTAATAAAAATAAATTACTTTGTGTCTCTTATACTACCACCAAAGGAAAATAGTGGTTATATCGATATGAACTAATATGTAGTTAAATTAAGTACTATCTTCTATTAATTATAAACATTATTAAGGAGAAATTTGCCAATTCGAAAAGGACAAGTTGTAATAGAAAGTGCTGAATTCTAATGAATGTTGTTAATTCATTAAGCGGGGATTCTAATTGGAGAAATCTACAAGATATATGTAACAAAGGAAATACTTTAATTAAACCATCTTAACGATTAGCTATTACTGAAACTGTAGTAACCTCTTTTCATTAAATGAGTCATACAGACCACCTGTTCACTCTTTTGTTCGCAATTTGTCCGCATAATTTATTTTTTGTACCGATTTTAATTTACTGAAATGACTTTAACTGTCTCCAAAACCCTATTAATTCAGACTTATTTAACAAAATTGAATTCAGTTTTACCTGGTTATTTAAGGGTTACAAATTCGACAAGGTGGGGGTCGCTGGTTCGAACCCAGTCGGGATCATCAAGCTTTATAAAATGTTTTCGGGGAACTTTAAAATTCGATGACTAAGGTTAGTTTAAAATAGCGTTGTTGTGGGCAAGTTCTTTATTATTTATTTACGAAGTGTAGAGTAGTATTGATTGCAGCATCTCAAAATAGAGATGCTGCTTTTGTTTATAGATAAATAATAAACGCCATTATTCGACTCGTTTATTATTTATCCTTCAAATAAAAAAAGACCCCCTTTTAATTTAGTTGGTCTCTCATAGTGACTACTTTATGTTATGGATCTACGTCAATATCTTGGACACAAAAAAGTTAAGTCCGTTTCAGAACGGCATCCATTCATGAAGCGTCCTGCATCCAGCGAAACCAGTCAAGTAAAGAACGTACTTGACAGCTTTCGCTGGAT